>JANQNW010000008.1 GCA_028279375.1 Phycisphaerales bacterium | reverse complement strand
AGGCGGTCCCAAGGGTTCGGCTGTTCGCCGATTAAAGTGGTACGCGAGCTGGGTTCAGACCGGCGTGAGCCAGGTCGGTCCCTATCTGCTGTGGGCGTTGCAAGTTTGAGAGGAATTCTCCTTAGTACGAGAGGACTAGGAGGGACTCACCCCTGGTGATCCAGTTGGCGCGCTAGCGCCATCGCTGGGTAGCTAAGTGGGGCAGGGATAACCGCTGAAAGCATCTAAGCGGGAAGCCCACCTCAAGATGAGACTTGCTGGCGTTTCGACGTGAGAGACCCCTGGTAGACCACCAGGTTGATAGGCCGCGTGTGTAAGGATCGAAATATCCTCAGCAGAGCGGTACTAACGGTCGAAGGCTTGATCATATGAACCACGCGCCCCCAGCCATCCGCTGGACGACGCAACGTTCTGACGATTGAGGCCATCGAACGATGCTTCTCACCAACAGAAGCGTTCAACGCTCGTTGCACAACAACGTGACAACCTCACATCGTTTCCGAATCAATCGCTTCGGCTCTCCTCAACCGGAAAGCCGCGGCTTGTCGGTGACAATAGGTCCGGTGAGACACCTGTTCCCATCCCGAACACAGCAGTTAAGCCCGGGCCGCCGATGATACTGTTCTGCGGGAAAGTAGGTCATTGCCGACATTTATGGGCTCGCTCGGGTAACACCCGGGTGAGCCCTTTTTCATGCGCACTCCTTACGCGACGCGTCTCCACAGGCGCCTACAATCCGCCCGTTTCGACCGGCCGAGTCACCCCCATTCGCATGGAGTCACACGCATGAGCGCAGGAGACAACGTCCAGGCCGTCATCGACGGCATCCTGTCCGGAGACATCCTCGGGACCTTCGACACCTGGTATCACGACGACGTCGTCATGTCTGAGAACGGCGCCGATGAGCGCGTCGGCAAGGCCGCCTGCCGCGTTTACGAAGAGCAGTTCGTCAACAACGTCGAGTTCCATGGCGCCGAGGTCGGACGCGTCGTCGTCGATGGCGATCAGTCTGCCGTTGAGTGGTCCCTCGACTTCACGCCCAAGGGCGCCGAGCGCATGGTGCAGAAGCAGGTCGCCCTCCAGACCTGGAAGGACGGCAAGGTCATCCGCGAGGACTTCTACCACGGCTGATCCATGATCGATCTCACGCGCATCCGAGCCCTCAGCTTCGATTGCTACGGCACGCTCATCGACTGGGAGCAGGGCATCGTCAACGCCCTGCGTCCCTGGCTCGACGAGCAGAACGCGGAGATCGATGACGCCGCAATCCTCAATCTCCACGCCCAGCTCGAACCTGAGGCGGAGGCTGAACACCCGGACGCCCCCTATCCGCAAATCCTCGCGGCCGTCCACCACAAGTTCGCCAGGCGCCTCGATATCGCGCCGGATGATGACGCCGCCCGAGCCTTCAGCGCCTCCGTCGGCGACTGGCCGGCCTTTCCCGACTCGGCCGAGGCCCTTGCGCGCCTCTCGAGCCGCTTCGCACTGATCATCGCGTCCAACGTCGATCACGAGTCCTTCGCCGGCTCGCAGCGCCGGCTCGGCGTCGAGTTCGACGAGGTCGTCACGGCGCAGGATGTGGGCGCCTACAAACCTGATCACGCTCACTTCCATGAGGTGCAGCGGCGTCTCGAGACGAGAGGCATTGCGAAGGATCAATGGCTCCACGTCGCCCAGAGCCTCTACCACGACCATGTCCCGGCGGCCGAACTTGGTCTCGCCAGCGTCTGGATCAATCGCCCGCGCGCATACGCCGGCGGCGACGCCACACCGAGCGTCGAGGGCGTCACGCCGTCGATGGAGTTTCGCACGATCGCGGAGTTCGCAGACGAAGTCGATCGTCAGTTCGCGGCGCTCTGATCCGGCGGCCGTCGCATCACGATCGTCGCATCATGCCCGTACGGCAGATAGTCATGCCGCAGCGTCACATGCGCCGTGCGATCCAGCGCCCAGTCAGCGAGCGCCAATGGATCAAACCGGCGCGCCGGCCCGGCGTCCTTCTTGCTGATTTTCCGCGTCGTGCGCGATGACAGAAAGTTGAAGAGCAGGCTCTCGCCCGTCGCCTCCCAGGCGCTGGCGAGCGTACGGCGCATGGCCTTCGGCGTCAGTGTGTTCAGCGATCCCGAGAAGATGATCACATCCGGCTTCGGTCCATCAGCGGAGCCGTCGAGCCGGAACGCGCTCGCGTCCGCGACGAAATCCGCCACGCGCATCTCTTCGCGCGCTCTTCCCAGCGCCGCGTGCTGCTGGACCTGTTCGACGATCGCCTCCAGACCGATGTAGCGCTCGAATGCGATCTCGCGCTCACTGAGACAGCCCGCGAAGCCCCCCTGCCCGGCGCCGGCGTCGATGATCGTCCGTCCGCTGAAGTCCTGAAGATCGAGGAAGACCTCGAATCGCTTCGTCTGGAAATCGCGATTCGCCCAAAGCGTCGCCTCGAAGGACGGGCCGTGCTCATCGATCGCCTTGCGATAGGGATCGAGATAGGGGCTCGATCGCGGCGGCTCCGGCGCAGACTCCCTCGTCGAGCGATTCATGGCTGGCGATGGTAGGCGCAGGCCCCGTTTCCTACAAAACACGGCCGATTCGCGCCTGCCGGAACGGGTGGTTTCTCCCCCAGGATCGGGACATGTTGAACCCAAAGTCGATTCGCGGACGTAGACATGTGTGTACAGGTGCAGATTGGCGTGAGCCCGTTCCCGAACACACACGCGGGCTTGCGCAGATCAGAGCCACGACGCCGCCTGCGTCCGTAGATCCGCTCTGGCCGACCGGCAACGGGAGTTTCGCCACCGGCGACTGGTCCAGGGTCGTTGTGCTGTGCGCTGCGCGGCGTGCGTGGATTGGAACAGGACCGCTCGCTCGACACGAGCGCGCGGCGATTAGAATCCCGACGACATGAAAGCTGTCGTCGCCGCCATCGTGCTCATCATGCTGCTGGCGGTTGGTGCGCTGTACTTCTCACTCAACGTGTCTCGTGGACTCTCTGAGGAAGCGTCTATCGCGCTCGCTTATTCGCTTCCGGATCTTGATCCCGCAGCTCTTGAGAGCGCCCTCGACGCCCTTTTGCAACCCGAGTCAGCGCCACCGGCTCTTCGGATAAGCAGCGACCAACTCATCATCGCGCTCGCGACGACCATTCCTCGCCTTCCCGACGACTCACTTGGCGTTCTGGTGGATCGCCTCAAGGGCGGAGAAGACTGGGAGAGAATTGTCGCCGGAGATGCGCCGGTGCAATCACGAATTCGCAGCTACGCGTACTCTCGAGATCCGGAGTACAAGGCGACTTCCGTTGATCTCAACCGAGCGCTCGACTGGTTCCACGAATCATCGCCATCGACACGAGCGCCCTATCTTCGCAGATTCGTTTCATGTGGTGACCGGAACATTGAGATCATGGCGCTCCGGATTGCCGCTGAAGACTGGCGGCTGACGGACGACTCGGTCATCCGCGCCGCCCTCGATGAAGGAACCGACCGAACGCGCCGATTCACGTACCTTCTCATCGCAATGCGCGACCCGGAATCTGGGTTCAGCGCGCGCTCGGAGAGTGAGCCGACGGAAGTCGCCGACGCGATTGTGCTCGCAGCCGCTCTCACGACGGACGACGTCGAACCGCTGATCGAGAATCTATACATGAACGACGCATGGCCATCGCGCGCGATCACACCAGCGTTCCTGCGTCATCTCCGGAAATCAGCAGTTGATTACTCAGAGGTTGAGTCATTCGAGTCTTTCTCCGAACTCGTCTACGACCGCGCGCCCGCGTGGTATCTGGCCCTGGCTGCTGAGCAGGCTCCCGATGAGGCAAGAATGGAACTGGGAGCTCTTCTCGCCGACGGCGCAGGTCATCAAGAGAAAGTCAGGGGTGCGCTTGTAGCTGGCTACACCGGGCTTGCGAACGAGGCGCTCTTTCGCGCCATCCCCAATCCGCCGCGGAACGAGGATGGCTGGACCGACTTCAGCCCACAAGGGGAGCAGGAGTATCTCGACCTGGGACGCGGCATGGTCGAACTGGCCGATGGCGCGCAAGTAAAGCAGATCACGAACACCGAGCTCGGTGAGACTTCGATCCCTGTCGTCAAGAGTCCGGCCGATCTCGTTCGCGAAGCGGGAGAGATCAACTTCGGCACGTTCATACTGAGCGCCGACCTCGTCTTCGCCGCGCTTGCAATCGGACAATCCGATCTCGCGATCGCGGAGGCGTCACTGGGAATCGCCGATGACCGAGAGTACGGCTATTCGCTGAGCGACCGGCCCCGCCAAGTAATCGAACCGGCGACCTTGCTCAAGATGGCTCGAAGGTTCTTCGCGGATTACCCATTTCCGGATCTGCCGGAGGAAGATCCGGACGAAGGATCATTCGGCGACAGAGCGGCGCAGGAGAAACTCCTCCGCGACGCATTCCTCGCCTGGCACTGGCTCAACAGAGACAAACTCGAGTTCGATTTCGCCACGAAGACCTACAACCTGATCGACACGCAGGCGAACTAGTCGCCGGGCTCAATCGGCGTCTGCTCCACGATCTCGAGCCCGTATGCATCAAGTCCCGGGAAGCTCTTCGGGTGGTTCGAGAGAATCCGCAGCTTGCGCAGGCCCAGTTCCCTGAGGATCTGCCCGCCCACGCCAAACTCCCGCAGCGGCATGCCCGCCGCCTTCGACGCGTTCGCCGTCGCGGTGTCGAAATCCGGTGTGTCCTGCACCGGCTCGCCCGTGCGATGAATCGCCAGCAATCGCTGATCGAGCGTGTCGCCGACACCCTCCGGGCGCAAATACACGATCGCCCCGCGACCCTCCTTCTGGATCGCGCGCATCGACTCGTACAGCGCATTGCGTGACGCCGGACTTCCGTTCCCCACGCCGAAGACATCGCCCAGCAGATTGCGCCGATGCATGCGCACCAGCGTCGGCTCATCCGATTCGATCACACGGCCCGTGGCGTCCAGCGCCCCGACATCGCCGACCGTCAGCGCGATATGCGACAGCGGGTCCACGAGGCTTCGGAACGCAATCAGATTGAATGGCCCCGCCGGCGTCTCGATCTGCTCGCCGCCAACCGGCGCCACGCGCTGCACCAGTGTCTCGCGCTGCAGACGATACTCGATGATCTGCGCCACGCTGCACATCTTCAGATTGTGCTTGTCGCAGAGATTCTCCAGATCCGGCACGCGCGCCATCTCGCCGTCCTCGCGCATGATCTCGATGATCACAGCCGAGGGATGCAAGCCCGCCATGCGGCAGAGATCGATCGACCCCTCCGTCTGCCCGATGCGCACCAGCGTGCCGCCGTCGCGCGAACGCAGCGGATTGATGTGCCCCGGTCGCACGAAGTCGTCCGGCGTCGATTTCGGGTCGATCGCGATCTCGATCGTCCGCGCCCGCTCGAAGGCCGAGACGCCCGTCGTGAAGCCGTGCTTCGGATGGCCGTCGATCGACACCGTGAAAGGCGTGCCGCGCACACTCGTGTTCACCGGCGCCTGCGGGATCAGGTCCAGCCGGTCGCAGTCCGCCTCCGTCAGGCTCAGGCACATGTAGCCCCTGGCGACCGTCAGCATGAAATTGATCGCCTCGGGCGTCGCCTTGCACGCCGGGAGGACGAAATCGCCCTCGTTCTCGCGATCCTCATCGTCAATGAGGATCACCATGCGGCCTGCCTTGAGCTCTTCCAGAATCTCAGGAATCGGTGTCAGCACAGGGTCAATGGTATCCGCTGCCCCGTCCCCGGACAGGCGCCGGAGCGAAGCCGCGAGCGGCGCAGGCGGTACCCTGATGGCATGAGAAAGCTCATCGAAATCAGCCTGCTAACGCTCGTCGCCTCCCTCCTCCTCGCCCTCCCGGCCGCCTCCCAATCTGGAAGCGCCGAAGACGAGGATCGACAGAAGGAACGCGACTGGACGAAGTTCGAGCACACCGAGGGCATCCTCGAGGACGGCTACGAGGAGCGCATCGATCGCCTCACGCTCCTCGCCAACTCGAACGCCGAGCACGCGACTCCGGCGATGACCATCCAGGTCGATGAGCTGCTCGACCTCGATCTGCAGAATCTCCGCGAGACATTCCCGACGGCGTCCTCGATCGCCGGCGAGCGCAGGTTTGACGACAAGCTCCCGGATGTATCTCCGGAAGCCGCGCAGATCTTCAGACAGCGCTCAGCCTCGTTGCAGACCATTCTCTACACCGTCGACCGCTCGAGACTCAGCGAGGAGGATCTCCTCAACTGGGAGCTGCTCGCCTACGAGCTTCGCGATCGACTCATCACCTGGGGATTCCGCCCGGAACTTGAACCGATGTCCGCGCTGGGGGGTTTACAGGTGTGGCTGCCGCAGCTCGGCGACCGCCTCAGCTTCACCGAGGAACAGCACTACCGCGACTACGTCGTGCGCCTCGAGAAGACGCCGAAGCTCATCGAAGACACAATGCGCAACATGCGCCTCGGCCTCTCGCGCGGCTATTCTCCTCCGGGAGTCACACTCCGCGGCGTGCCCGCGCAGATCGAAGCCATCTCCTCCGACGAGCAACTCGAGGATCCCACCAGTCATCCGATGTACGCGCCGCTTAAGAATCGCGGCAAGGACGACCAACTCGCCAATCGCGCACGCCTCGCCATCCAGCACGGGGTCATCCCGGCGTTCCGGCAACTCGGCGAGTACATGAAGACTGAGTATCTCCCGAACTGTCGAGAGACCATCGGGGCCAGGGACGGCGTCAACGGGCTTCCCTTCTATGAAAGCCGCGTGCGCCACTTCACGACGACGAATATGACGGCCAAGGAAGTGCACGACATGGGCCGCAGCGAGGTCGCGCGCATCAAGGCGGAGATGCTCGAAGTCATCCAGCAGACGGACTTCCCGGAGAAGAACCGCTTCGAGGGCGACCTCCTCTTCCAGGCGTTCATCAACTATCTCCGCAGCGACTCGCGCTTCTACTTCGACGATCCCGAAGACCTGCTCGCGGCGTATCGCGACATCGGCAAGCGCATGGACGCCGAACTGCCAGCGCTCTTCGGCAGGCTCCCCCGCCTCTCCTGGGGCGTGCGCGCGATGCCCAGCTTCTTCGCCGAGTCTGCGCCCACCGCGTACTACTACCCCGGCTCACTCGAGAACGGCGTCTCCGGCACGTTCATCGCGAATGTCTCGAAGCTTGATCAACGCCCGAAATACGAGATGATCCCGCTCACGCTCCACGAAGCCGTGCCCGGTCACCACTTCCAGATCGCGATCGCCCAGGAACTCGAATACGAAGGCCTGCACGAATGGCGCACGCTCCTTGGCTACACCGCGTACGTTGAAGGCTGGGCGCTCTACGCTGAGCGCCTCGGCCTCGAAGTCGGCGGCGAGCCGGGCTCCAAGGGCATGTACTCCGATCCCTACGACGACTTCGGCCGCCTCTCCTACGAAATGTGGCGCGCCCTGCGTCTCGTCGTCGACACCGGCATCCACGCCTTCGGCTGGACGCGTGATCAGGCGATCGACTACATGCTCGCCAACAGCTCGCTCTCGGAAGCCAACGTCATCAATGAAGTCGATCGCTACATCGCGTGGCCGGGCCAGGCGCTTGGCTACAAGATCGGCGAGATCAGGATTCGCGAACTGCGCGCGCGCGCCGAAGAAAAGCTCGGTGACGACTTCAACATCCGAGATTTCCACGACATGCTGCTCGGCGCCGGCGCCCTCCCGCTCAGCGTCCTCGAAAAGCGCGTCGATCGCTGGATCGAGACTACAGGCTCGGACTGAAGACGATCACATTCATCAGCAGGCGCATCGGCCGGTGCAGGAAACCGCGCACCGTCGGATCATCCGAGAAGCAGATGACGGCGCCGTGCCCGTGCTCGTGATGCGTCACCGCCGGCGTGCCCGCCAGGCGGGCGACGTTGCGATCTGAAATCACGCCGCCGATGACGAGGCGCTCCTCCGGGTCGAATCGGACGAGCACGAAGGTGTCGTCCTCGACCTCGAGCATCCGATCGCTGCGCTTGAGCACCGGCATGCGTTCGCCCAGCCCGCCCGCCAGCGGGTGCGTCGTGTCGAGCGTCGCCGCCAGCAGTGCGCCGGGGACGTTGTCCTCAACCTCACGATCCTCGCGCTCCTCCCACGACAGTTCACTCGGCGCCGGACGATCCTCTTCATCGCCCTCGTCCTCATCCGATTCGTCGGAGTCCTCGTCCTCACCGAATTCGAGAACCTCGCTCTCCGCCCACTCCGAGGCGCCGGCGAGCGTCACGAGCACGCCGCCATCTTCGACCCAATCCCGAATCGCATCGGCGCCGTGTTCTCCGAGCCAGCGATCAAGGTCGCCCCATGTGTCCGGGATCACGACGACGTTGAACTCATCCAGACGAGACGCGGTCACATCGATGATGTTCAGAGCCGTATGGGGGATCGGCATCTCACGATCGAGCAGATGCCATGTCTGTCCGAAGCTGTATGGGTTCAGCGGATCGCCGCGCAGCAATGCGACGTTCGGCAGATCCATGTGCCAGTTGTCGTTGACGCCCAGCACGTGGCCGGTCTCCGTGAGACCCGTGTCAACCAGCCGCGCATCGAGTCCTGCATCCAGCAACTCCCGCAGCACGCGCTTCAGATCGCGCTCGTGGTTGCGCTTCGCGTAGATGATCAGGCTGCCTGGCGAGAAGGTCTGACCGCCAATCGTGAACTCAGCCCCCGCCTTGCGCAGCGTAAGCTCATGACGCATCGCCACGCCCACGCCAACCGGAAACCGATGCTGCGTTGAATCAACCAGGATCGCGACGTCGCCGCCCCCGACGGCCTTCGCCTCCTCCGCTTCAAAGCTGAGAATCTGGCGCACATCCGCCCGCGGCGCCGCGTCCATCGACCACGCCTGCATCCCGAAGACCACCGGCGCCGACCAACCAGTGATGTCGTACGTCTCGATGTCCGTCACGAACGTCGAGCGCTCAAACGCCGCAGCCACCAGATGCCCACGCGGCTGATCCGTCCAGATCACCCACGACCCCGCCGGCGCCGAGCGAACTTCGGGCGCCTCTCCAGTCCACATGTCGATCGCGCCGCCGAGGTCGATCGCCTCCGTCGCTTCGTCAACGCGCACGCCATGGCTGTCACAGAGACGCCAGATCTTCTCGAGCAGATTGCGATCGTTCTCGGCGCTGATGATGAATGCAAGCGGCGTGCCGTCTCGCTTCTGCAATGAGTCGGCGAAGTACCTGCGGAATCGATCGAGCTGCTCGGCGCGCAGCTCACGCGTCGTCTCGAGATAGCTCATCCCCGTCAGGAAATGGTGGTACGCGCGTTCCGCGAGCGTCAGGTCACTCTGTTCATCCAGCTCGATCGAGAGACCCGCGCGGCCGTGCCCGCCCTTCTCGCACAGCATGCCCACGGCGCCGTGATACGTCGGCAGCACTTTGCCATATCCGGGATACAGATAGTCGAATCGCTCGCGCGTCGCGTACACGAGACCTTCGCGGTCGAATGCGAGCGCGTTTGCCTCGCCATAGCGATTCACCCACTCGCGCGTCGCCGCCGGAATGTTCAGGTTGTACGGATCGTCGCCGGCGCCGAAGAAATACGGCGAATGATGCCCCTGCTCGTGATAGTCAATGTGCAGCTGCGGCAGCACCTGGAGATACACCTTCAGACGCGCCGCGGACTCCGGCTGCGTCAGCCAGATCCAGTCGCGATTCAGATCGAAGTAGAAGTGATTCGTGCGCCCGCCCGGCCAGGGCTCCATGTGCTCCGCCGCAATCGGCGATGGATTCGGCCCTGAAGTCCCCAACGCCGCGCGATAGAAGTTCACGTACCGATCCCGGCCATCCGGATTCAGCACCGGGTCGATCACGATCACCAGATCGTCAAGCACGTCGAGAACCTCAGGATTCTGCGCGGCGGCAAGGGTGTACGCCATCTGCATGGCCGACTCCGTGCACGAGGCCTCGTTGCCATGCACGTTGTAGCTGAGCCAGACAATCGCCGGATTGCTCGCGATAATCTCCTGCGCGCGCTCCTCGCTGAGATTCTCAGGATCCGCAAGCTCCCGATTCGCTGCGAGGATCTCCTCGATGCGGCTTATATTCTCCGGCGAGCTGATAGTCAGCACCGTCAGCGCCCGATCCTCGTGCGAGCGCCCGTACTCGCGGTAGTTGAGTCGGTCACTCGACGCCGCCAGCGTCGTCAGATATCGAACAACATCGTGGTGGCGAGTGAATTGCTCACCGATGTCGTAGCCGAGCTCCTCGCGAGGGGTCGGAATCGATTCGTCGAACTCGAGACCGCCGAAATACTCGAACGACGCGACCTCGCGCGGCGCCTCGAACTCCACTTCCACGACAAGCGCCGGCTCCGGCTCCGGAGACGCGCGGGTTGTCGAGCCCACCGGCTGCTGCGCACAGGCAGCGCCGAAAACCGCGGCGAGCGAGAGTAAGACCAACAGGAAGAACGACGGGACGAATCTGAACATCAATGCGACTCCGGAAGTTGCTCGCCGGCGCCATGGCCGGTTCGGGCCAGATTCTGGCCGATCCCGCCATCTCCCGCCAGCCGCGCAGCTTCACCGGACGCCGCCAACCGGAATAAACAACGAATCCAGTCCATTCGTCCGATTGATCGATGCAGGCGATCGGCTCAGATCGCGATGGAGACGCTGAAGATGAATGACGCGACGCAAGCGCCGGGGGCGCCGGATGCAACAGGGCCTGGATCAAATCCGAAGGGCCCCATGATCGTTTCGTGGGTTGCGCAGATTGTCGCCGCCGGCATCCTCGGTATGGCGGGCGTAACCAAGCTGACCGGCAACGCCGCAGAACTCGCAAGCGAACTGCCGGGCGGAAGCGCTGCCGTCATGGGCATCGGTGCGCTCGAAGTCGTCGCCGTGCTGCTCCTGCTGATTCCGAAGCTCGCGGTCTTCGGCGCCCTGCTCGCAGCGGGCCTGATGGGCGGAGCGCTCGTCTCGCACGCAACCATCCTCGGATTCTCTGGAGATCTTGGCGGTATGTGGGTGCTGGCCGTCGTCGTCCTGCTCGCCGCAGGCGTCGCGCTCGCCATTCGAAGCAAGCAGATCCTCCCGGGCTAAGCGCCCCGATCGCTGATACGCTGTCCGCATGAGTGTGGACCCGGCCGCGAGGGCCGAGCACGAACAATGGCTTGTCGAAGTCACGAGCATCCCGACCGCGACCGGTTGTGAGGCGCGCGTCATCGCGTGGATCGAGGACTGGGTCCAGCGACGCGACGATCTCGCGCTCGAGCGAGACGCTTGCGGCAACCTGACCGTCTCCAGCTCGCGCCTCAGAGCCATCGGCGGCTCGCCCCTCTATTTCACCGCACATCTCGACCACCCGGCCTTCGTCGTCGAGCAGGTTCTCACACCCACGACCGTCGTCTGCGCTTTCCGGGGCGGCGTCATGGCCCCCTACTTCAATGACGCCCGCGTGCAGTTCCACCTCGCAGGCGGCGTCCGCGCGACCGGACGCATCCTCGAACACAGGCCTGCCGCGCCCCCCGAGCGCCTCTTCCGGGAGTGCGTCATCGAATTAACCGGTGATGACCGATCCCCGGAGATCGCAGTCGGAGACTTCGCCACGTGGGATCTTCCACCGGCGCGCATCGTCGATGGCCATCTCGAAGCGCCTGCCTGCGACGATCTCTCGACGGTCGCCGCCTCCCTCGCCGCGCTGGATGAACTCTCGAGATCCGATGACGCCTCGTGCGATACGCGCCTGCTCTTCACGCTCGCCGAGGAAGTCGGATTCATCGGCGCCGTCGCCGCCTGCCGGGATCAGACAATGCCGCGCGACGCGCGCGTCATCGCGCTCGAGAACTCGCGCAGCTTCGCCGACTCTCCGCTCGGGGGCGGACCCATCGTTCGAGTCGGCGATCGCATGTCTATCTTCAGCCCGACCCTGACGCGCGCCGTCGGCAAGGTCGCTGAGAAACTTGGCCACGTCGAGGAAAAGAACCCGGGCGAGGGCGAGAACGCCCCTATTCCTGATTTCAAATGGCAGCGCAAGCTCATGGCCGGCGGCGCCTGCGAAGCAAGCGCCTACTGCGCATGGGGCTACGAAGCCACCTGCGTCTGCCTCCCGCTCGGCAACTATCACAACATGGCCGAACTCGAACGCGTCCAGCCGGCGACTCAATCCGGCGAGTCCAACATCTCCGCCGAAGTCGCGCCGGAGCGCATCAGCGTCGACGACTACCACGGACTCGTCGACCTACTCATCGGCTGCGGCAAGTCCCTCGGCGACATCGAACCCATCGCCCAGCGCCTCGAAAAGCTCTACGAAGAACGCAAATTCGTTCTCGACTGAGCGAGCGCTACCACACGTGGAAAGGCGAGCGATCGGCCTTGCTGACGACCACCTTCGCCTCCGAACGCAGTTCATTGATGCGCGTGGCCAGCTGCGGCAGATATCCACGCTCCGTGTTCGTGTGCCCCGCCAGCACCACGCTGCATCCCTGCGCCAGCGCCGCAAGCGCCTCGTGATGGCGCATCTCTCCGGTGACGAAGAGCGTGCATCCCTCCGACACCGCCGCATCGAGCAGACTCGCGCCCGCGCCCGGGCACAGGCCCACGCGCTCGACTGGCTCATCTGACGCCGTCGCGACCTTCACGGCGCTGACGCCCAGTCGATCCTTGAGGCGCAGCGCAAGCTCATCAACCAATGCAGGCTGGTCCAGCGTCACGCGCCGACCGGCGCCGATCGATCGCTCCGGCTTCGCGCCGAGCGGATACACATCCCACGCCGGCTCCTCGTAGGGATGGAACTGCCGGATGATCTCCGCCGCCAGCCCGAGCGATCTGCCCGGACACACCATCTCCAGGCGCACTTCGCTGACGCGTTCCAGATTCCCGACCTCACCGACCGCCGGCTGCGCCCCATCCGGCGCGTGAAATGTCCCCTGCCCCGGGATCGCGAACGAGCAGAGCTCATACGCCCCGATCCGGCCCGCGCCGATCGAGGCCAGCGCCTCGCGCAGACCGTCCGCATGCTCCTCAGGCACGAAGATCACCAGTTTGTGCGTCTGCGAAGAAGCCAGCGCCGTGCGCGCCGTCAGCGCTCGGCGATCGCCGATCGAAGCGCCGGCCTCGGAGTCCTTCGGCGCCAGCAGATCGCACAGCCAGTCCGTCACGCCCCCCGGCGCCGCGTCGATCGCCGTGTGCGGCGAATAGACGCTGATCCCCGACTCGATCGCTCCCAGCAGCACGCGCCCCGTCGCATCCTCCGACGTGAGTCGCTTGCGCGCGTGGAAGAGCGGCGGGTGGTACGCCACGACGAAGTCGGCCTTCATGCCCCGCGCCTCTTCAAGAACCTCTTCGGTGAAATCGATCGTGAGCAGCGTCGGCCCGGAGACCTCGCGCTCCCTGTCCCCGACCAGGAGGCCCACGTTGTCCCACTCCTCTGCATACTCCGGGGGAGCGATCGCCTCCAACGTCTCGATAAGGTCTGCGACTCGCACTCGTGCCTCCTGCCCTTTGTCGGCCTGTTCCGTCAGGATCGCGCAAGCGAATGATAATGGCCGCCCTGCGCTCGCACAGGCCCCCTCCGATCCGCCGGAAACGTCCCGCGGACGCCGATTCCAAGGCAATAACCGCCGCGGAGGTTGGCTTGCCCACAGCCCCCACGCCGATACTCTTCCTATCGAGAGAGAACGAGAGTTCCAGGCCCTTTTCCGATTGGAGGACACCGCTTGAACTCACAGAAAGATGGCGGGCTCGCGACGGCGGGCGGAGCAGCTTCCCCCGACACCGCAGCAAACCCACGCATGAAGAACTTCGTGCTCGACACGAATGTCCTTCTTCACGACGCGGACGCTCTCTTTGCCTTCGAGGACAACACGGTGATTGTGCCCTTCGCCGTCCTCGAGGAACTCGATCATTTCAAGAAGGGCAACGACGACATCGCACGGAACGCCCGAAGGTGCATCCGGCACCTCGATGACCTGCGCAAGCGCGGCCCCCTCTTCCGAGGCGTCGCCTGGGGCGAAGAGGACGCCGACGAGCGCACCGGCGTCGTGCGCATCGAGGTCTCCGACATCGACCGGCCCCACGCCATCCGAATGGATACGCCGGACAATCGCATCATCGCCGTGGCCTACGAACTGCAGCGCGAAGGCGCCACCACAGTCTTCGTGAGTAAGGACATCAACGCGCGGATCAAAGCCGACTCTCTCGGCATCCGCGCTGAAGACTACGAGCATCAGAAGATCGATCCCGACGCGCTCTACTCCGGCTACGTCACAATCGAGCCGCCCGGCGAGCTCATCGACGAGCTCTACGAGCAGCGCATGCTCCCCATCGAACGATTTCGCGAGTTCCTGACCTACGAGACCGCCGATCACAAGGTCGTCGAGCGCGAGCTGGACTCCAACCAGTTCGTCCTGATGCGCGACGCCCTCGACGAGTCCCACTCAGGCCTTGCGCGCCGAGTTTCCGACACCGATCACGTCATCGTCGTCACGGGATCGCGCAAGCCGATCTTCGGCGTCATGCCGCGCAACATCCAGCAGACCATGGCGCTCGACCTCCTGCTCGATGACGAAGTGCGTCTCATCACCCTCACCGGCGGCGCCGGCACCGGCAAGACGCTCCTCGCTATGGCCGCGGGCATGTACAAGGTCTTCCAGGAAGAGCGCTATGACCGACTGCTCGTCGCGCGTCCGATCATGCCCATGGGGCGCGACATCGGCTTCCTCCCCGGCGACAAGGATGAGAAACTCAGCGCCTGGATGCAGCCCATCTTCGACAACCTCGACTATCTCCTCTCCACCAGAGGCTCATTCATCGAGCAGGCCGACTCCAAGACGACCGAGCAGCGCATCGAGAAGCTCCTCGCCGACGGTCGTCTCATCCTCGAGCCCCTCACCTACATCCGAGGCCGCTCCATCCCGCATCAGTTCATGATCGTCGATGAAGCCCAGAACCTCTCGCCGCACGAGGTCAAGACGATCGTCAGCCGCGTCGGCGAAGGCACGAAGCTCATCCTGACCGGCGATCTCGAGCAGATCGACAATCCCTATCTCGACGCCTCCTCCAACGGCCTCAGCACCGTCATCGAACGCATGCGCTCCGAAGGCATCGTCGGACACGTCACGCTCAGCAAGAGCGAACGCAGCGACCTGGCCTCGCTCGCCGCGGCCAAGCTCTAGAACGACTATCGTCTCCTGCATGAACGCGGGAGCGTCTGACATCAGAAAGCCACGTTCTCGCGTGGCGAAACTGAGAACACGGGCCGCCCTGCTCCTTGCAGGCGCGGCCTTTTTCTCTGCGCTTATCGGCGTTCTCGTCATTGCCATCGAACTCGCGACGCCCAACAACCCGCTCCGCATCCCCGGTGCGCCGCCCACCGACATCGTCACGCTCAGGCCGCTCCCGAACCAACTTGAGACCGCCGTGGGCATCATCACGACGCGCCGCAACGATCATCACTGGTTCGGCTTCAAGACAACCGCGGTGCACACGACGTCGAAGAAGACCCAGCGCCTGACCTACCTGACCGATCCGCTCACCTCGCACCGCAACAGCGCCCTGCTCATCCGCGTGCACAAGATGGCGCTCGTCGTCGGCGTTCAGACTGGTCCCGCAACGGCGGGCGTCTATTCCTGGAGCGGTCCCGGCATGCTCCTCTTCGCAGGCGCCCTGGCGCCTGCCGCTCTCCTCGTGGCCTGGCCCTCTCTCCGCGCCCGCCGACGCCGGAAAGCCGGCGTGTGTCCAAAGTGCGCCTACGACCTGTCCGGCCTCGACGCCTCCGCCCCATGCCCCGAATGCGGCGCCCTGCGTTGATCTCTCAGCGAATTCCCGGACTTTCCCACAGAAAGTGCACTTTCTGCCGCAAAACACCGCCGCATCGCGCCGGTTTCTGAGCCACGCGCCGCTTCCCAAAGAGGCCCCGAGCCAATCGCGACAACTCAGGAAGGTCCTGATTCGCGAACGCACGGCCCGGGGCTGGGAAAGGGCAATCAATCATGCTGAGAAGGAACGAAAAGAACAGATTCGGAACCTGGCTTCGATCGACCGCCACCCTTGCCGCACTCGCCGTCGGACAGCTGGCCTTCGCCGGCTTCGACGCCTGGGGCGCCAAGGGCATGAAGATCGGGCCACTCGAATGCAACGAAGACGGCTCACTCAAAGATCTCACCGATGAGCAGAAGGCTGAGGTCCAGAAGCTCGTCGACCAGCTCATGAAGCCGGCCGCGACTGGCAGCGCTCAGCGCTACGCCTGCGATAAGGGCCTCGGCCTCACCGACGCCGCCGACGCATGGGCCAAGGTGGACTGCATTCGCGAGAACGCGAAGAAGGCCGCCATGCTCGCCGCGGGCATGATCGACGATGAGGACTGCGCCAAGTGGATCCTCGATCAGGCCAAGGCCGGCAACATCTGTGTCGGCTGGGGCATGACCGTCGGCGCCACTGTGGATATCGATCGCGAGTCCGACGAAGAGGACTGCGAAGCCGAAAAGCGCGCCAGTGAGCAGATCCTGATCAACATCGACTACATCCTCACCTGCGACATCCCCTGCCACGACTCGCGCATGCTCATCCTCGCGGAGTTCATTCGCCACGAGACGACGCACGCCGGGCAACTCTACAAGCCGGACCTCTCCGACATTCCCGGCGAGCCCACCGACGCCCAGACCCGCGCCGCGCTCGGCAAGGTCTACGCCTGCAACGAAATCGAAGCGCATGGCGGCGGCCAGGACTGGGAAAACAGCATGAAGATGGTCCTCTGCGACCCCAAGAGCTATGACCCCGACGAGGACCTTCCGGCTGATATCGACGACGCCACCAAGGCCGTCCTCGAGTCGCTCCGCATGGTCATGCCCAAGGCGACGCGTGACGCCGAGGCCGCCAAGCTCAAGAAGCACATGGAGCACTACGCCAACTGGAACGGCGAAGTGAAGGCCTGCTACGAAGAAGCCAAGATGGCGTTCTGCAACTTCATCACTGACGGCGACAAGGAAGCGCTCGAGAAGAAGCTCAACGACGCCGCCTGGAAGCGCTACATCGGATGGCTCGATCATCCCAGCTTCGTCGCCATCGCCCCGCCGCAGACCCTCACGCAGTTCTCCGGTCTCGAAGACCTCGACGGCCCGGACATCAACACCGGCATCGACATCCGCGACTTCCACGTCCGCGTCGATGGTTCCCAGCGACGTCTCCTCGTCGTCGGTGAGGACGCCTTCGGATTCGGTGAGCTCCAGCTCTACTTCGACGAAGACGGCGACCTCTTCTTCGACCAGCACACCAAGCAGGTCATCTTCACCGGTCATCCGCAGCTGCAGGACAACATGCAGATCATCCATGAACCCAACAGCGATCAGTACTTCATCTACGACGCATTCGCGACGCTGATCTTCGAGTTCATCGACACCAACGGCGACCAGCTGCCCGATCAGCTCGGCCTGCCCATCAACAACCCCGATCCGCTGATGCGGGACTACACCGCCTTCTACTTCCAGCCCCAGGCGCCCGTCCCCACGATCATCGGCTACCCGATCAAGGACGACTTCGGCCCGGCGCTTCCCGACAACGGCCCCCTCTTCTTCCTCGAGGACCCGACGCCGGACAACTTCTTCGAACTGCAGCTCGAGCTTCCCTTCGATCCGTTCATCCCTATCCAGCCCACGTTCTCACACGCTCCCACGCTCCCCGGCGACCTGCAGGTGCAGGGCTACGGCCCGCAGGGCGTGCCCATCGAACTCTGGGCCATGGACCTGGCGGGCGTGCCGATCGAACCGCTTGGCGGCGCGATCGCGCAGGGCGTCTCGGTTGAGATCCCAATCCCGCTCTTCCGTCCGCTCGCTGAAGGTGAACTCGTGGCGCTCATCGCGTTCGACCTGAACGCACGCTCCTTCGCTCGCCTCGTGGCGTTCCCCGACGTTCCCTGCCCCGCCGACTTCAATGGCGATGGCATCGTCAACGCCGCCGATCTCGCCCAGCTGCTCGGCAACTGGGGACCGGGTTCCGATCCGTTCTACGACATCGACGGCGACGGCGTCGTCGGCGCGGGCGACCTCGCACAGCTCCTCGGCCTCTGGGGGCCCTGCAATCCCGGCGTCGACAGCATCACCGGCGTGATGTCGCCGGAGCTCGAAGATCGGTCAGTCTTCATGAAGTGAAGCTCGCCCGGAGACTCGACTGATTGATTGCCGATCTTTCCTCAACCCCTCTCGTTCATCTGCGAACGGGAGGGGTTGTCATTGCGCATGTCAGCACGCAGGACATTCCTCGCCGTCAGGAAAACCATCGAAGCGCGCGCCGCCATCGCCCGGATCAACACCGCGATTCAGCCGCGCAACAACTTCGACGACTAGCCACGCCTCCAGCGCCAATGTCACCAGCGCCGTCCCCACAAGCAGCCAGCGCCCCGACGCCAGCCACGACGGATTCTGCACATCGCCGACGAACGCCTGCCAGATCAGCGCCCATGCCGGTAGCACGATCATCAAGGCCGTCGGAATCACGATGAACCAGCGCGGGCGCTTCGTCGCAATCAGCCACGCGCTGATCACGAGAAACGCCAATCCCGCAAGGATCTGATTCGTCGCGCCAAACAGCGGCCACAGAATCAATCCGCCCTGCCCGGCGCTTTCGATGCTGAATGTCTGCCCCGGCGCTGGAATCGAAGCCAGCCCCGCAGCCGTCACCACGGCAAAGAGCGTCGCGCCATGCGTCGTCGAGAGCCATTTGAATGGATTGAGGGAGGAAGCCTTCGCGCGCTGAGACTTGAGAGCCAGGCTGCCATCCACGGGCGGCGCGCCTGATCCGCACTCCGGGCACGCCATGCCGACTTCAAGGCCTGAGAGGTCGTAACCACATCCGGCGCAGTTACGCCCAGCCGCAGGCGGCAAGAAAGTGCGCGAGAGTTCCTGAATCACATAGCGCTGCAAGCGACACGCCGTATCCATCGTTGTGGCCGCGAAGGATGCGACGAACACGCCCATCAGAGCGAGCGCGATCTCTATTGGTATTCCGAGCGATCGAATGAAGTTCGCAGCGCCGGTCACGAAGGCGCCGACCATCGATCCGAGCGAACCGGCTGCGGACCAGGACTCGTATTGCTTCGAGTACGCAAGATTTCCGGTTAGTTGCACACCTGATGGCACATGAACATTCGCCGTATTAGCCCTATTGAATGCACTGTCGGGATCATCTAACGGCAACGCCATCCGGGGCCGCATCTGGACGATGCCTCTTGTCAATTCGATGCGCTGCCCCGGGCGAAAAAGCACAAGCGCCCATCCCGGGTTGTCTTGCACCCAGATTGCCTGCTCGTCTTCGCTCACATGGTCTGCCAATTCAACTTCTCCCCCAGGAAGACTGATGTAGTACGCGGCGCCGCCAATACGATCGGGCGCCTTGACGAGTCCCAACCCCAACCCCGCCACACACGCCGCAATCACCAGCGTCGCCAGAAACCCCTCCGTCAACATCGACCCATATCCAACCACCTGCGCATCGCGCTCGCACGACACCTGCTTGCTCGTCGTCCCCGAGGCCACCAGGCAATGAAATCCTGAAATCGCCCCGCACGCGATCGTGATGAACAGAATCGGGAACATCGGAGGCGCGCCCTCCGGGTTCATGTTCAATGCCGGCGCCACGATCTCCAGAGGCAGGCGCTCCATCGATTCCGGCGCCACCGTCTGCCCGTAGCCGCCGAAGAGCGCCGCGACGATCAATCCCGCCACCAGCAAGCCCAGGCACGAGATCAGCTGCAGCGAGTTGATGTAATCCCGCGGCTGCAGCAGCACCCACACCGGCAGCACGCTCGCGATGTACGCATACACCAGCAGGCCGCCCACCCACAGAATCAGCGGCAGCCCGGCAGCCACCTCGTTGAACACGCTCAGCGGCCACACGTTCCCGAAGATCACGCTCAGATACATCACCACGAGCGCGACGACCGAGGGAATCAGAATCGAGCGCCCCTGCCGGTGCACCACGATCCCGATGATCACCGCCAGCGGAATCTGCAGCAGAATCGGAAAGATCGACCCCGGATAGAGGCGCATGACAGAAGCGATCACCAGCCCGAAGATCGCCAGCACGATCCACAAGCCCATGATCAGCACGCCCAGGAAGATCAGTCTCACGCGCGGGCCGAGGATGTCCCCTGCAATGTCGCCGATGCTGCGCCCCTTGTTCCGCAACGAAACAACGAGGGCGCCCAGATCATGCACCGCCCCGATGAAGATCGATCCGAACAGCACCCACAGCACCGCCGGGACCCAGCCCCAGATGACGGCGATCGCCGGACCCACGATCGGACCCGTCCCTGCAATCGATGTGAAGTGATGCCCGAAGACGATCCCGCGCTTCGTCGGGCAGTAGTCGCGACCGTCTTCATGAAGAACGGCCGGGGTGGGCGCGTCTTCTCGGAGCCCGAAGACGCGCCGACTCACCCATCGGCCGTAAGTGAAATACGCAATCAGCAGCGCGGCGCCAACACCAAGAACAAGCAGCAGTGCGTTCATGAATGCTCACTGCCCATCAGCATGCGCAGGACGAAGCGCTGAACTCACATTATTGTTCCCACTACTTCGCGATGGTGCAAGTGCAAACTCATGTGCACTCGAGGCGTCACCCCTGACGCACGCGATCGACGAGCGCCTCCATGCTCGATTTGGCGTCGCCGAAGAGCATGCGCGTGTTCTCGTAGAAGAAGAGCGGGTTATCCACACCCGCGTAACCCGTCGCCATGCCGCGCTTGAAGATCACGACCTGTTTCGACTTCCACGCCTCCAGCACCGGCATGCCGTAAATCGGGGACGATTCATCCGTCAGGGCGCTCGGATTGACGATGTCGTTGGCGCCGATCACCAGCACGACGTCCGTCTCCTCGAAGTCCGGGTTGATCTCGTCCATCTCCAGGACGATCTCGTACGACACGCCCGCCTCCGCCAGCAGCACGTTCATGTGCCCCGGAAGGCGTCCTGCGACGGGATGAATTGCGTATCGAACCTCCTTGCCGCGATCCCGAAGCGTCTGCTCGAAATCGTGCACGAGATGCTGCGCCCGCGCCACCGCCATGCCGTACCCCGGCACGATGATCACGCGATCCGACTGCCGGAGCACTTCAGCAAGCTCGTCCGCCGTCGTCTCCTGCACCTCGCCCTGCGCTTCACCCGCAGCCGCCGGCGCCGCGCCGCCCTCGCCCGTGCCGAAACCGCCGAAGACCACGTTGATGATCGAGCGGTTCATCGCGCGGCACATGATGATCGAGAGAATCGCGCCCGATGAGCCCACCAGCGCGCCCGTGATGATCAGCAGATCATTCTCGAGCATGAAACCCGCAGCCGCGGCCGCCCAGCCCGAATAACTGTTCAGCAGCGACACAACCACCGGCATATCCGCGCCGCCGATCGACATCACGAGATGCACGCCAAGAATCAGCGAGATCGCCGTCATCGCCAGCAGCCACACCATGCCCGGTGTCGAGGGACTGTCCACCTGCATGAACGGAACCGCGCTCAGGATCACGAAGATCCCCATCAGCGCATTGGCCACATGCCTTCCCGGAAGCAGCAACGGCTTGCCCGACACCGAACCGCGCAGCTTCGCCCACGCGATCACCGAGCCGCTGAACGTGATGCCGCCAACCGCGACGCCCGCCCAGATCTCGCCCATGTGAATGTAGTCCTGGGCCTCAAAGTCCGCGGCGGCCTTCAGCGCCTGGTCCATGTAGTTCGAGATGCCCACCAGCACCGCGGCGAGCCCGACGAAGCTGTGCAGAATCGCCACGAGCTCCGGCATCGCCGTCATCGCGACGCGCTTCGCCAGCACCGCCCCGATCACACCGCCGACGATCACAGTCGGCAGGATCAGGCTGTACGCCTGGATCCGGTCATCAACGATCGTGATGATCAGCGCCAGCGTCATCCCAAGCAGACCGGCGACGATGCCGCGCCTCGCCGTCTCCTGGGCGCTCAATCCGCCGAGGCTGTAGATGAACAGCACGCCCGCCAGCAGATAGGCGATCGTGAACGTGCCTCCGGGCGATCCGCCCTCCGCAGAGCCGAGCAGCGACGTGAATATCTCCAGCATCACGCCGCGTCCTTCCTGAACATCTTGAGCATGCGCCGCGTCACCAGGAAGCCGCCGACGATGTTGATGCTCGCCACCAGCACCGCCACGGCGCCCAGAATCGCCGCAAGATCAAGATCACCCGTCCCCGCCTGCAGCATGCCGCCCACGATGATGATGCCGCTGATCGCGTTCGTCACACTCATCAGCGGCGTATGCAGCGCCGGAGTCACGCTCCAGACGACCTGCCATCCGACAAAGCACGCCAGAATGAACACCGTCAGGTGCTCAAGGAACTCCTTGGGAGCGAATCGACTCAAGACAAAGAGCAGGATGATCACGATGAGCCCGCCCGCCGTGGTTCCCCACGCGATGCGATTGGGCTCCATGATGTGTTCCTGCGCCGGCTTGGCTTCCGGCTCCGGCGCCGCTGCTGTTTTCTTCGGCGTCGCCGGTGGTGGCGGCGGCGGGATCTCCCTCCCATCCGAAATCACCAGCGCCCCGCGCACGATCTCGTTCTCCTGATCGATCGTGAACTGCCCGTTCGGACTCATCTCCTTCAGGAGATTGACGATACACGTCGCAAAGAAGCGACTCGCGCACATCGACATGCGGCTCGCCATATCCGTGTATCCGATGATGCGCACGCCATCGACCGTCGCCATCTCGCCCGCCACGGTGCACTCGCAGTTGCCGCCAGTCTCCGCCGCCAGATCGACGACGACCGACCCCGGCTTCATGGACTCGACCATGTCGCGCGTGATCAGCACCGGCGCCTTCCGTCCCGGAATCTGCGCCGTCGTGATGATGATGTCCACCTCGCGCGCCTGCTCCCGGAAGAGCGCCATCTCCGCGTCGATGAACTCCTTGCTCATAACCTTGGCGTAGCCGCCTTCGCCCTCGCCCGACTCCTCGAACTCCAGCTCGAGGAACGTGGCGCCCATGCTCTTGACTTGGTCCTTCGTCGCCAGGCGCGTGTCAAAAGCACGCACCTCGGCGCCGAGACTCTTGGCCGCCGCCATCGCCGCCAGACCCGCCACGCCCACGCCGATCACCAGCACATTCGCATGCTGACTGGCGCCCGCGGCCGTCATCTGGGCCCCGACGAAGTCCCCGTACGCGCCCGCCGCCTCGATCACGGCCCGGTGCCCCGCGATGTTCCCCATCGCGCTCAGCACATCCATCTTCTGGGCGCGCGTGATCCGAGGCACGCGCTCCAGCGCAACGACGTTCACCTTGCGCGCCAGCAGCACGTCCCGAAGCTCATCATCCTCCTGCAGCATCAGCAGGCAGACGAGCGTCGCGCCCTCCTTGAGCTGCTGCGCCTCGGCGACCGTCGGCCGGCGCACCTTCAGGACGATGTCGCACTCGGAATAGATCGCCGTTGCGACGTCAACGATCGTCGCGCCCGCCTCCGCAAGCGCCGCGTCGCTGAACTCGGACGCGATGCCCGCGCCCTTTTCGATTCGTACGTCGAATCCCAGATCCGTAAGCTTGCGCACGCCCTCGGGGGACATCGCCACACGCTTCTCACCGGGATGATTCTCTTTCGGAACGCCGAGAAGGATCACGCACCTCCGAGTTCAGGGCCTGGGGAGGCAAGAGGCTAACAGATCAGTCTGTCCGTTGGGACGCGACGTCAATCTTTCACATCACGCCGTGACTTCCCACGTCTCGTTTCCGCGCAGTAGCGCCGCAAGATCCGGCGCCCCGCCCTTCGACTTCGCGTGGTCCAGTTGCTCATGCAGCAGCCCGTCATACGTCGGCTTGCTCTCATCCACATAGAGGACGCCCATCGGTTCCGGAAATTCCGGGTGCGCAAGCTGGCTCAGCATGAACGCCAGGTTCTGGTTCGACTCGTCATGCACGACAAGATCGCTCTCCGAGACGCCATCGCCCAGCGTCACCACCTGCAGCCGACCATCCTTCCGCACGAGCCCCTTGTCCTGCTCGGCGCCGAAGATCATCGGCTTGCCATGCTCGACAAGCACCGTCGTCTCCGGCTTCGTCTCCTTCTGAGACGCATAGAACCACGCCTGGTGGTTGAAGATGTTGCAGTCCTGGTACACCTCGATGAATGAGAGCCCCTTGTGCTTCATCGCCCGCGTGAGAATCGAATCCAGATGCTTCGCGTCCACGTCGATGCACCGCGCGATGAATGTGCAACCCGCCGCCACGGCCACCGCCAGCGGGTTCAGCGGGAAATCCAGCGACCCCATCGGCGTGGACTTCGTCACCTTCCCGAACTCGCTCGTCGGTGAGTACTGACCCTTCGTCAGGCCGTAGATCTTGTTGTTCAGCAGCACGACCGTCAGATCGACATTGCGCCGCATCGCGTGAATCGTGTGATTGCCGCCGATCGAGAGCAGATCGCCATCACCCGAGACGATCACCACCTCGAGCTCCGGGTTCGCCACCTTCACGCCCGTCGCCACCGCCAGTGAGCGCCCGTGAATCGAGTGCACGCCATACGTGTCCATGTAATACGGAAAACGAGCCGCGCATCCGATGCCGGAGACGAAAACGTAGTCCTCCTTCCGCCGCCCGAAGTTCGCGACCGTCTTGCGCACGCCCGCCAGCACGGCGTAGTCGCCGCACCCCGGACACCAGCGCACGTCGCGATCCGATGTGAAGTCCTTCGGCTTGTACACAGGCAGTGAAGTCGTCGCGCCATTCGAATCGCTCATGACATCGCCTCCTCGAACACGCGACCTTCAATCGCCGCCTCGATCCGCCGCATGAGCTCATCCACCCGGAACGCCCGCCCGCGCACGAGATTGATCCCCTTCGCGTCCACCAGATATTTTGCACGAATCAGCATGCTCAGCTGCCCGAGGTTGATCTCCGGAATGATCACGTGCTCATAGCGGCTCATCAGCTCACCAAGATTCGACGGGAAGGGATTCAAATGCCGCATGTGCGCGTGCGCCACGCTCCGCCCCTTCTTGCGCAGCTCCTCCGCCGCCGTCGCAATCGAGCCATGCGTCCCGCCCCAGCCAATCAGAAGCGCCTCGCCAGACTCCGGCCCGTCAACTTCCAGCGGCTTGATGAACTTCGCCGCCGCCTCGACCTTCGCCGCGCGAAGGCGAACCATCGCGTCGTGGTTGTCCGGGTCGTACGAGAGATTCCCCGTGCCGTCTTCCTTCTCGAGACTTCCGACGCGATGCTCCAGCCCCGGCGTCCCGGGAAGCGCCCACGGACGACTCAGCGTCTCCCGATCATGCAGATAGGGCAGGAACCCTTCCGCGAAGTCCGAAGCCTTCGGATGCGTCACCTCGATCGGCTCGATCGAATCCGCATCCGGCACCAGCCAGGGCTCCGCGCCGTTGGCGATGTACCCATCCGAGAGGTAGATCACCGGACACATGTGCCGCACCGACAGTCGCACCGCCTCGACCGCCATCTCGAAGCAATCACCCGGCCCCGACGGCGCCACGATGATGCACGGACACTCACTGGCGCGCCCGAACATCGCCTGCAGCAGATCTGCCTGCTCCGTCTTCGTCGGCATGCCCGTCGCCGGACCGCTGCGCTGCACGTCCACGATGATCAGCGGAAGCTCGAGGATCACCGCCAGACCCATCGCCTCGCTCTTCAGCGCCATGCCGGGACCGGACGTGCCTGTCACGCCGATGTCGCCCGCAAAGCTCGCGCCGATCGCCGCGCACACCGCCGCGATCTCATCCTCCGCCTGGAAGCTCTTCACGCCATACTGCTTCATGCGCGCAAGGCCGTGCAGAATCTCCGAGGCCGGCGTGATCGGGTAGCTCGCATACAGCAGGTTCTTCTTCGCCTTCTGCGCCGCCGTCACGAGTCCCAGCACCGTCGCCTCATTGCCGCCGATGCGCCGGTACGTCCCCGGCTTGCGCTTCATCGGAGCGATGCGAAAGCGCACCGGGAAGATCTCGGCCGTCTCACCGAAGTAATACCCCGCGCGGAGCGCATCGATATTGATTTTCGCGATCTCCGGCTTGTTCTTCTTCTTGGTGAACGTCTCTTCGAGGAAGCCGATCGTCGTCTCCAGCGGACGCTCATACAGCCAGTACACCACGCCCAGCGCGAACATGTTGCGGCAACGATCAATGTCCTTCGCGCCCATCCCCGATTCAGCCAGCGACTCTCGCGTCAGCCGACTCATTGGCACGCGATACACGCGATACTTCGCGTTGATCTCCTCGTCATCAAGCGGGTTGTAGCCGTCCTCGTATCCGCACTTGCGAAGATTGACCTTTTCGAACTCGTCCTCGTTGACGATCACGATGCCGCCCGGCTCGACGTCCGCGATGTTCACCTTGAACCCGGCGGGGTTCATCGCGATGAGCGCATTCACCGCGTCGCCCGGCGTGTGAATGTCCTTGCTCGCAAACTGCACCTGGAACCCGGACACGCCGAACGTCGTCCCCTTCGGCGCCCGGATCTCCGCCGGGAAATCCGGGAACGTCGCGAAGTCGTTCCCGAAGAGCGCAGACGTCGACGTGAACTGACCGCCCGTCAGTTGCATGCCGTCGCCCGAGTCGCCGCAGAAGCGGATGACGACCTCGTCGAGCTGCTGCCCGGCGCCGGACGGTGATTCCTGCTCGGTGATCATTCCTGCAGACCTGCCTTCCTGATTCTTCAGGACCTCTTGGTCAGGATCACGGGCCTCCTCCGGCGCCCCCCGCGCCGCTTGGGCGAGAGCGCGCACGGACCCTTGCAGACATCCTACAACCCTGATTCCCCGGGGGCAGGGAGGATGCGGGCGACTCGCTCGCTCGAATCCACCATCCCGGTCTAGAATCCGGCCGATACAGGAGGCGGCAGGCGCGACGCCCGCCATCCACCCAGTCACCAACTCCGACCCACGCGCACGCGAAGGAGATCGCAAGCATGTTCAGGACAGGCAACCCGGCGATGCGAAACAACGTCTTTGGCGACGCCGAGACCTGGGAACCCGGTCGCGCATCCGCCGGCCCCGACGAGGACATCCTCGCCGTCAAGCGCAAGGGCTTCATGACCATGCAGGGAACGGTCAACAAGTCCCTGCTCCTCCTCGCCATCTGCGTCGTCGGCGCCGTGGTCAGCTGGGAGCTCGCCCTCAAGGGGACAGTCCCCGTCGGGCTCCTCACCTTCGGCGGCGCCATCGCAGGCCTCGTCGTCGCAATGATCACCATCTTCAAGCCGCAGGTCTCCATGATCACGGCGCCTATCTACGCCGGATTCGAAGGCCTCTTCGTCGGCGGCATCTCGGCGCTATACGCCACCCAGTTCAGCGCGAAGGTCGGCGAGGTCGTCAACACCGAGATCGTCATGAACGCCGCCCTCGGCACCTTCGGAACCCTCGGCGCCATGCTCCTCGCCTATCGATTCCGGATCATCAAGCCCACCGCGAAACTCAGGGCCGTCGTTGTCTCGTCGATCTTCGGCATCATGCTTCTCTACGTCGCCTCGATGATCATGTCATTCTTCGGCGCGCAGATGCCCTTCCTGCATGACGCCACACCGCTCGGCATCGGCATCAGCGTCTTCATCATCGTCATCGCCGCGCTCAGCCTCATCTTCGACTTCGAGTTCATCGAGAACGGCGTCCGCAACCAGATCCCGACATGGGGCGAGTGGTACGGCGGCTTCAGCCTCCTCGTCACCCTCATCTGGCTCTACCTCGAGTTCCTCCGCCTCTTCTCCAAGCTCCAGCGGGAATAGCGGACGCCTTCGAACAAGCCTTCTTCCCGGTTGACGCAGCCGAACCGGGCGTTACAGTTTTCCTTCCCGGCGGGCCCCCGTCGGGACTCCTGGCCCCATCGTCTAGCCTGGTCCAGGACGCCAGGTTCTCATCCTGGAAACCGGGGTTCGAATCCCCGTGGGGTCACTTGATTCACGAGGAAGGACGCCAACAGGCGTCCTTTTTCGTGCGCTGAGAGCGTCAAGTAGACTCACCTCGTGACCTCCGACCAACCAGACGTCACTGCGTCGAGCATGGGCGATGCGCCGCCCCCGTCATCAATCGCGCCGGACAGGGACTTCGAGCCCGGCCAGATGATCGGCGATCGCTATCGCATCATCTCATTCCTCGGCAAGGGCGGCATGGGCGTCGTCTACCACGCCGAAGACGTCACCCTCGGTCAGTCCGTCGCCCTCAAGTTCCTTCCAGCGCACTTCCAGTCGGACGCCTCGCGCCTCAACCGGCTCAAGGCCGAGGTCCGCCTCGCGCGCCAGGTCTCACACCCAAACGTCTGCCGCGTCTACGACTTGGCGCAGATCGAAGGACGCTGGTGCCTCTCGATGGAGCGCATCGACGGCGAAGACCTCAGCGTTCTCCTCAGCCGCATCGGAAGACTCCCCGGCGAGAAAGCCATCGAACTCTCCCGCCAGATCTGCGCCGGCCTCGCCGCGGCCCACGAACTCGGCGTCATCCATCGCGATCTCAAGCCGGCCAACATCATGATCGACGGCCGCGGCCGCGCGCGCATCACCGACTTCGGCGTCGCCGGCTTCGCCGACGACCTCAAGGAGACCGCCGACATCCGCGCTGGCACGCCCGCCTACATGGCGCCCGAGCAGTTCGCCGGCAAGGAAGTCACCAAACGAAGCGACATCTACTCCCTCGGACTCGTCCTCTACGAACTCTTCACCGGCAAGCGCGCCCACAACGCGAAACGCCCGCAGGATCTGAGCGGCCTGCACGAATCGACGCCATCGACGCGCCCCTCCGAGCACGTCGTTGACATCGACCCGGCCGTCGAGCGCGTCATCATGCGTTGCCTCGAGCCCGTCCCATCCGATCGCCCCCCGAGCGCCTTCGCTGTGCTCGCAGGCATGCCCGGTGGCGACCCGCTCGCCGCCGCGATCGAAGCGGGAGAAACTCCGTCGCCCGAACTCGTCGCCGCATCCGGCGGCCGCGCGCCGTGGCATCCCGCCATCAGCGCTGCGCTCGCGCTCGTCACCCTCGCGTGCGTCGGCGCCATCGCGATCCTCGGAAACACGACGACCGCCGTCGGACGCGTCAACGCCATGACCTCCGCCGTGATCCTCGAGAACGAGGCCAATGCGCTCCTCGAAGAGCTCGGTCATCCAACCGACCATCCATTCAGTGCGATTGGCCTGGGCCTCTTCGAACCCTGGCGCGACACCGAGGGCGACCTCGCCACTGCCCGTCCCTCTTGGAAGGACGAGGGATTCGAGACCCCCTTCTGGTTCCGCCAGAGCCCGGCGCGCTACAACCTCACGGCCGTCTCCGCCGGGCTCCTCCAGGTCGGCGCCGACACACCGACAATGCAGATTCCGGGCGAGTCGCGCGTGGCCATGCAGCCCGACGGACAACTGCGCGAGCTCGTCGTGATCCCTGCAGCCGGCCCCAGTGAGCCGACCGCGCCGGCGATCGCAGAGACGGAGGCAGTCAGCCTGATCTTCGAGCGCGCCGGACTCGACCTCAGAGACTTCCGCGAGACCTTCGACAACGCGCCGCCTCCGATCTTCTGCGACGAAGTGCGCACCTGGCGACGCGAGCCGACCGATCAACCCGCGCTCGAAGATCTTGTGCGCATCGGGTGGTTCCAGGGACGCGTGCATCTTGTTGAAGTGCTGCCGCGCGCGCCGCAGGAAGAAGAGGGAGTCAGCGTCATCAGCCGGGTCGATTTCTCAGGCCAGGTCGTCTCGACGACGATCTTCTTCATCACGCCGCTCATCGCATTCTGGCATCTGCGTCTTGGAAAATGCGATCGCCGCACCGCGGCGCGCTTGGCGCTCTTCATCGCCGTAGCGGAAACAACCGCCTGGCTGCTTCTTGCCTCCCGGAGCGAGTGGCTCTCAGATCCCGCGTGGCGCCTGGTCGGACGCGTCGCGCCGCTCGTTGTCGTCCTCTGGACGACCTACCTCGCGCTCGAGCCATTCGTGCGACGCCAGTGCCCGCGCATCCTCGTCTCCTGGAAGCGTCTCTTCGACGGGAAATTCTTCGATCCGCTCGTCGGCCAGGCGCTCTTCGTCGGAATCGTCATCGCCGCCGTCTCAACGCTCATGCTTCATCTCATCATCGTTCTGCTCGATCGGCCGCCGCTCGGAGCGATGGAGTTCAGCGGCATCTCAAGATCGCTTCGCCCGGACAGCTTCGGCTCCGCGCTGGCTGCGCTCATCGAGACGATCATGAAGGGCCCCCTTGTCGCCTGCATCTGGGGCATATTCTTCGGGATTGCGCACGTCTTCTTCAGGAAGCTCGTCATCACCGCGATCGTCGCCACAATCCTCTTCGGGATCACGAGCCCGGCGGCGGCGAGCGTGCCGCCCTATGGCATGCTCCTGATGGTGCCGGCCAGCGCGCTGGCGACGTACGCGACGATCCGTCTCGGCCTCGTCGTCATCGTCGGCGTCGCTTTCACATTCTCGACACTGCTCGTGCGACCCCTCTACACAGACTTCAATGGCTCGTTCGGTCTCGCCGCCGCACTCGCGATCGCATTCATGATCACGATCGTCGCGTGGGCGGCCTGGGCGGCCTCCGGCTCGCACCCCATCGTCATGCGCGCTCGCAAACCAGGCGCAATGACACGCTGATGAGCGCTTATCAAATGATCGCGTACCGCTCCGGCGACTCCTTGAACGCCTGCAGCGACTCCTCGCTCGCGAAGTAGTACGTGTGCCCCTTCTCCTCGATCGTCCCGAACGCGTGCGACTTCGTCAGACGAATGTTCGACACCGGATCCGTCACGATATGCGCCTTCTGATACTCATCGATGAACCCGATCTCTAGGAACGAGCGCGTGAACTCGATCAGGCAGTCATCCAGCCATTCCGCGACCTTTTCATCCGTCACATCATCCAGATCAAGCTCCAGCCGATTGTGCGGGTTGTACTTCAGGAAGCACGGCACGATCGACAGTCGATAGTCCAGGATCATCTGACGAACGCGCCCATCATGGCTCAACTGGAAATCGATGATCACCAGCGCCGGATGATCCTCCGTGCGATCGAAGACGATCTTCATCTCCCCACCGTCGCGTGAACTTCGAGGCTCCGTGCGCGCGACGGGGAGTTTCTCCATGAGCGATTGCAGACGCGGCTCGAAGACACGCGCGCGAAGCTGCTGCCGAAGCTCACTGAATCGGTCATAGCGCTCCAGCAGCGAACGCGTCTCATCGCCCGCTCGGCTCTGGAAATCCTTGACGCGCTCGTCCGCCTCCTTCAGCTCCGCCTCGAGACGCGATTCAAATGATGCGTTGCCTGACATCTGTAGCTCCTTTCCCAACGAATCCTCCGGACTCACCACTATACTGCCGCCCTCAACGCCGACGACGGCGTGTCCTGTCGCCGGCCATCAGAGAACCGCATCAAGGGACTGCCAGTGGATCCAGCCGTCGCCCTCGTCAAGGCCTACATGCAGATCAACGGCTTCTTCACGATCGCCGAGTTCCCGATCATCGAGTCGCTGGAGAAAGGCGGCTACCGCTCCGTCACGGATCTCGACATTCTCGCCGTCCGATTTCCGGGAGCGGGCCGCCTGATTCCAAGCAACTCCGGAGACACCGATCGGGACGTCCAGTTCACTGAACTGGACCCGGCGCTGGAGGTGACCGATGAACGTCTCGAGTTCGTCATCGGCGAAGTCAAGGAAGGTCGCGCAGAGCTCAACGAGGGCGCCACGAAACCACTCGTGATCCGCACAGCGCTCACGCGCTTCGGCGCCTTCAACCCGAGACATATCGACAGACTCGTAGCCGAACTCATCGAGAAAGGCGAAGCAATCACGCCGGGCAGGAAAGCGCGCGTCCGACTCTTCTCATTCGGCACGCTCAGACCCAAGTCCTCCAACCCGCGCTTCACCGTGATGACGCTCAAACACGTGCTCAATCACATCGAGCGTCTCGAGAAAGAACATCGCAACGTCGCGAAGACCGCCCAGTTCAAAGACCCGGCCCTGGGCATGCTCATGGTCCTCTTCAAAGCGAAACGCGGCGCGGACTGATGACCATCACCATCACAACCTGCGGCGCAAGCGGCGGCGAAGTCACCGGCTCCGGCTACCTCGTCAAGTCAAACAAGGCGACCGTCCTCGTCGACTTCGGCATGTTCCAGGGCAAGGGCGCCACCGACGAACGCAATGCTGATCTCGGCCCCGTCGATCCCGACGCCCTCGACGCCGTCGTCGTCACGCACGCGCACCTCGATCACACCGGCAGACTCCCCCTGCTCGCAAAGCACGGCTACCGGGGCCCCATCTTCGCAACGCCCGCCACGATCGACTTCGCCACGATCATCCTCCAGGACTCCGGACGCATTCAGGAATCCGACCTGCGCCGCGCCAACAAACGCCGTGAGCGCGCCGGCGAGCCCCTCCGCGAGCCCCTCTACACAGCAGATGATGTCGCCGCCCTGGCGCCCCTCGCCAAACCGCTCCGCTACGAAACGCCCGCAGAAGTCGCCGACGGCATCACCATCCGCTTCGTTGACGCCGGCCACATCCTCGGCTCCGCCAGCGTCGAGATGACGATCAACGACGCCGGCGCCCAACGCGTCATCGTCTTCTCCGGAGACGTCGGACGCTGGGACGCGCCCATCCTCCGCGACCCCGTCCTCTTCGAACACGCCGACTGCGTCTTCCTCGAATCAACCTACGGCGACGCAGATCATCCCGATTACGACCGCACGATCGCGTCGTTCCATAACGCGCTCGAAGAGTCCATCTGGCAACGCCAGAAGGTGCTGATCCCCGCATTCGCCATCGGGCGCACACAGGAAATCCTCTATCTCATGGCGGAGCAGATCCGCACGGGACTGCTCCCCGAGTTTCCGATCTATCTCGACAGCCCGATGGCCATCAAGGCGACCGAAGCCTATCGCCGCCACGTCGATCTCTTCGATGAGGAAGCCAGCGCGCTCGCGATGAAGAAACAGTTCCGCATGGATCTGCGCAACCTGCGATTCATCGAGACCGGCGCCCAGTCGCGCGAACTCAACGATCTCGACGAAGCGAGCGTCATCATCGCCGGCAGCGGCATGTGCGATGGCGGACGCATCGTCCACCACCTCAAGCACAACCTCTGGAAGCCCCACGTCACCTTCCTCGCCGTCGGCTACATGACGCCCGGCTCACTCGGCCGCGAGATCCTCGACGGCGCGAAGGAAGTCTCCATCGATCGCTACGACGTGAAGGTGCGAGCCACCATCAGGCGCCTCAGCGGTCTCTCCGCCCACGCCGGGAAATCCGAACTCCTCCGCTGGTTCGAACCACTCGCCGCGGACAAGCCGAAGCTCATCCTCACCCACGGCGAAGATGACGCCCGGCGCGCCCTCGCCGTCGCCGTCCACGAGAAGCACGGGCTCGAACCCGCACTCCCCGCAATCAACGAAACGCTCACACTCGACTGACCGCCCGCGCGCAGCGTCCCGGTACACTCCCCCTCCTCAAACCAAGGAGGCGCTCCCGTGCCCGGACTCGGCAAGATCGCTCTGACAGGATCACTGCTCATCGGACTCATCGTGGTCGTCGCGATCCCCGTCGCCATGCGCCCCAAGGTCGTTTCCGCAAGCGACGGCGCCGAGCGCATTGTCATCATCTCGCCCCACAACGAACAGATCCGCACCGAGTTCGAACGAGCATTCTCCGACTGGCACCTCGAGAACTACGGCGCGCCGGTTGACATCGACTTCCGAAGACCCGGCGGCACCAGCGAGATCCGCAAGCAGATCAAGGCGATCTACGAAGCGGCCGTCCGTCGCGGCGACATCCGTCCCGATGGCGCCGTCGAGGAAGGCGTCATCATGCCCTACGACCTGCTCTTTGGCGGCGGCACCTACGAACACGACCAGATGAAAAAGGGCGTGCGCGTCGAACTCGACTCCGGCGAGCAGATCACTGTCCCCATATCCATCCCCGCGAATTTCGACCAGGCGCAGATCGATCGGTGGTTCGGTGAGAACCGCGTCGGCGCCGTCAACCTCTACGACGAAGAGCAGTACTTCCTCGGCGTTGCGCTCTCGAGTTTCGGCATCCTCTTCAATCGCGACGCCCTTGCCGAGCGCGGGCTCGCCGAACCCGAAGGCTGGCGCGACCTCGCCGACTACAACTACGTGCGCGGACTCGCCCTCGGCGATCCACGCCAGTCAGGCTCCGTCGCCACCACCTACGAGTCCATCCTCAACAGCCACGGCTGGGACGAAGGCTGGCGCATCCTCCGCGCCATGGCGGCCAACACACGCAGCTTCGTCATCGATTCCAAGAAGGTCGTCCTCGATGTCAGCCAGGGTGAATCCGTCGCAGGCGTCGCCATCGATTTCTACGGCAGATATCAGTCCCAGGCCGTGCGCGAGCCCGGCCAGTCCGCAAGCGAATCGCGCCTCGGATACGTCGATCCCGTCGGCTCCGTCTACGTCGATCCCGACCCCATCTCCCTCATGCGCGGCGGCCCCAACCCGACCGTCGGACGCCGCTTCCTCGAGTTCGCGCTCACGGAGCAGGGCCAGGCGATCTGGCAACTTCGCGCCGTCGGCCTTGACGCCGAACCAACCGAGCTCGGACCGCGTGAGTATGAGCTCCGGCGCATGCCCATCCGACGCATCATGTACGAGAAGCACTTCGATCTCTTCATCGACAAGACGCGCCCCTTCGAAGCCGCCTCCACCGCGCCCACCCGCGGCTGGCGATCACTCCTCGGCCCCATCTTCGGCGCCTTCTCCATCGACCTCCACAGCGAGATCAAGGCGGCCTGGACGGCCATGAACGAAGCGCGCCTCGCCGGCGCCGATCCCGAACTCGTCGAGCGCATGGAAGAGCTCTTCTACGCCATGCCCGTCCACACGATGCTCGACGGCCGTCAGCTCGAACTCACGCCCGACACCTATCCCGAGATTCGCGAGGAGTGGCGCGACCGACAGCGCGCAGCTGAACTGCAGATCGAATACGCCGCATTCTTTCGAAAGAAATACCGCGAGGTCGTCCGCCTCGCGCGTGAAGCCCGCCACGGCTGAAGGGCGCTACGCCCGGAAGATCGCGCCGAACTTCTTGCCCAGAAGCACCGACACAGACGTCAGCGTGATCGTCAGCAGCGCCATGCCCCACACGCCCATCGCGCTGGCGATTGCGACGCCGTCGCCGAGACGCTCCGTCAGCGCGTAGATCGCTTTCGTGATCGGATAGTGCTGCTCCTGCTGCGCAAGCATCAGTGAGTCGCTCACCTCCAGCATCGAGAAGCTGAAGACGAGCAGCGCGCCGGCGAGCAGATTGCCTGTCAGCAGCGGCACGACGACTCGCCTGAACTTCTGGGCCGTCGTCGCCCCGAAGACGCTCGCCGCCTCCTCCAGCTCCACGCCCACCTGCTCCAGCCCCGCCACCGCCGCACGCACGATGTACGGCAGTCGGCGCATGGCGTACGCAATCACAAGCAGCGGCATCGGATTCGGCGACACGCCCACGACGTCGATCACGCCCTCCAGCGGATCGCCCTTGCCGAACGGCCAGCGCAGACTCATCGCGATGAAGCCGAAAGCCATGACCAACCCGGGCACCGCCAGCGGCAGCATCGCCAGTCCATCCAGAATCGCCCGCCCCTTCACGCGCCCGCGCACGATGATCCACGCAATCGCCACGCCCAGCACCACATCCACGAGCGCCGCGATCAGCGACAGGCTCAGGCTGTTGATAATCGAGCCGAAGACGATCGGACGCTCCAGCGCCAGCTGGAAGTTCTCCAGCGTCCAGCTCGAAGGCGCCATCGTGCGATACCACGTGTTCGGCGTCGAGAGGCTCATCAGGATCACGCCGATGTGCGGGATCACTGCGATGAACGCCACGAACCCGAACATCAGGTTCGCAAGCGCGGTCCCGACGCCGCCCAGTTTCGGCGTCTCCGCAGCCCGGAACGCGCGCGTCGAGGACGACGCCTTCGAAGAGCCAAGCACCCAGCGCCCAGTCGCGTACATCAGGATCGCCACGCCGAGCATCACGATCGTGAGCGCATAGGGCTGCGCAGAAGCGTCCATCTCCTTCACGCCGTTGAAGATCTGCACCGGCGTCGTGCGGTAGTAGTCAAAGACCAGCGGCGTGCCCAGCTCCGTGAACGACCAGATGAGCACGATCGAAGAGCCCGCGAACACACCCGGCCGGATCAGCGGCAGCGTGATCCTTCGGAATCGCTGCCAACCCGTCGCCCCACCCACCTTCGCGGCCTCAACAAGCGACGGATCCAGATTCGCGAGCGCGGCGACCACGTTGAGATACACGATCGGATACAGGTGCAGCGCAAGCGTCACCACAACGCCCCAGAAGCGCGCTGTGCCGAGGATGTCCCACTCCGTTCCCAGCATCGAGTTCAGCGCGCCGTATCGACCGATCATCGCCTTCAGACCGACCGCGCCGACAAACGGCGGCAGGATCAAAGGCACCAGCACGGCCACATCCCAGAATCGTTTGAAGCGATAATCGAATCGCGCTGAAACCAACCCCAGCGGCAACGAGATCAGAATGCACAACGCGGTTGTCGCAATCGCGATCATCAGCGCGTTCACCAGGCCCTCGCGCATCACCGGATCGCGAAAGACGAGTTCGAGATAGCGCAGCGTGAACCCGCGACCCGTCACCGGATCCGAGGCGACGCCGCCCCGCACCGTCAGCCAGATCGGATAGACCAGGAAAGCGCCCAGCACGCAGAAAAGAAACGCGAGCAGCGCATATTGACCGGCGTCGCGCCTCTTCATCACGTATGGCCGGTCCCGTTCGCGCCCACGCCCAGGATCGACACATCATGTGGATGAATCGCCACGTTCACCTTGTCGCCGTCGTTCCGCTCCGAGCCGAGAGCCTCCTGCACGATGATGCTCGCGCCGCCTCCGAATTCGATGCGCCGGCGCAGCCAGTGGCCCCGCCGCTTCGTCTCGACGATGCGGCCGGAGAGTGAACACTCCTCAGGCAGCGCCGCGCGGAGATGCGCCGACTCCGGGCGAATCGAATACGAAACCTGCTCGCCGACCGTGGGTGATCCCGAGTGATTCGTCGATGCGATCACGCCCGCCGACGTCTTCAGCTCCACACGTCCATCCGCGATCGACGCGACGTCGCCCTTGAGAATGTTGGTCTCGCCGAGGAATCGGGCGACGAACTCAGAGCGCGGCTTCGCATACACCTCGTCCGGCGGCCCGATCTGCTCGAGTTGTCCATCACGCAGGATTGCGACCTGGTCGGCGATGCTCATCGCCTCTTCCTGGTCGTGCGTCACATAGAGCGCCGTCAGGTTATTCGTCTTGCAGAGATCCCGAATCAGCTCGCGCATCTGCACGCGCAGATTCGCGTCGAGATTGCTGAGCGGCTCATCAAGCAGCAGCACATCCGGATGCACCACGAGCGCTCGCGCCAGCGCCACGCGCTGCTGCTGCCCGCCCGAAAGCTGTCCGGGCTTGCGCTTGCCGTACTCGCCGAGGCCCACCTGCGAGAGCACGCCTGCCACGCGCTCGCGCCGCTCCTTCCTGGGAAGCTTGCGCATGCGCAGACCGAACTCGACGTTGTCCTCGACCGTCATGTGCGGCCAGAGCGCGTAGTTCTGGAACACCATCCCGACGTTCCGCTTACGCGGCGTCAGGTCAGTCACATCCCGACCGTCAAAGTGAATCCGACCCTCCGACGGATCGCTCAGCCCGGCGAGCATGCGCAGCGTCGTCGTCTTCCCGCAGCCTGAAGGCCCCAGGATGAAGAGCAGGTCAGACGGCTTGATCGACAGCGACAACTGATCGACAGCTGTGATGCTCCCGATCCGCTTCGTGACGCCGGTGAGTTTGACCTCCACGCTCATGGGGCGGGGATTGTAGAGGCCTCTCGCCCGGTCGGCGAAGTGACCACCGCCGCCGCGTCCCGATAACGGAATCCTCACAATCCCTTAAAGGAAAACGCCGGGCGGAAAGCCGCCCGGCGCGTGTTTCAGAAGTTCTGATCCGACCCGCGACGCCCTCTCAGGAGTGCTCAGAGGTCGGACCCGTCAAGCCTGCGACAACGCAGCGCGAACAGCCCGCCTGCGCCCAGAATCACCGCAGCTCCCGGCGACGGCACTGAAGAATGCCTGCTGGCGCTAAAGGAACTGACGTCGCCTACACGCGCCGTGACTTGGAACGTCACGAAGTCCTCGCCCATCGTAATCGTGTGCTCTGCGGTGACCGACTCGCCGTAGAGCAGTGAATCGAACGGAGGGAACATGAACTGGATCGCAAAGTTACTGGGGACCCAGTTGGGCGCCTCCGCGGGCGTGAGCAACGAAGCAAGATCCGGTCGAACAACCCCAGGCGGAGGCCCGATGTACCACCCGGGCGGGACCTCGAACGGGAAGGGCGGAGGCGGTGGGAGGCTTACGCCCAGGCTCATTCCTGCGCTCGACGTGAATTCCATCGTGGCGAGGTCTTCATTCGTAATTGTCTCCGTCGTCGCGACCAGCAGTCCGACACGGGAGATCGCCCCCACACTGGAGCCTGGCCCACCGCCGATCGTCGCGTCTTCGACGATCACCAGATCGAACGGCACACCCCGAGCCGCCGGCGCAGCCGCCAGCGCGCAGCACGTTCCTATCAGCGCAATCCTCTTCACGTGTCTTCCTTCCTCTGCGCCGCGGCCCAGACCGCCATCGGGCGCTCTGTGCAGTATCCGACGAATGCGTATCCGCACAAAGGACTTTCTCCCGAGAACTCCGATCTGAAAATGAAAACAGGCGCCGCACCCGCGACACCCGCTCGAAAAGGACAACGCCGGGCGGAATGCCGCCCGGCGCGTGATTCAGATGTTCTCAGCGTGTCTCGAAGAGCCTATTCGCAGGGGCCCCAGTTGCTCAGCAGCGACGCCAGGTCGGCCGCGTTCACATCCCCGCTCTGGTTCAGATCCGCCAGCGGCTCATCCGTCCCCCAGCGGCTCAGAAGCTCCGCGATGTCCACGGCGCTCACCACCCCGTCGCCATTGACGTCGCTCGGGCAGGGCGACACGAAGAGGCCGTTGCCGAAACTCAGGTCCAGCGCGACGCACCACACGCTCACGCCGTACAGACCATCGACCGTCATGCCCTCAGGCAGGTCGATCTGGAACGTCTCGTTGAAATAGGACTGCGCCCGGCGCAGATCAGGCCCGATCACCAGCGCCTCATTCAGGTACGAGTCGTACTCGTCCCGCGGCGCCAGGTAGCAGTACACGCCATTCGTGAAACCGAGTCCGTCGTAGTCGAACTCGTAGAACTCGATCGTGTCCTCATCGATGATGCGAACGAAGCCGTCCACGCCATGGCCCAGCGTGCTCAGGTCGGCGACCCAGCCGGCCCTCGGTCCCTCGGCGACGGCGCTCCCGGCGCCGATGACGCCAGCGGCGATCGCGATTGCGGCGATTCTGCGCATGGTCTCTCTCCAGGCTCTTCTCTATCTCCCGCGATCTCCGCGACGAACCCACCGCGCGCAGACCGCGTCCACTCCGAAGAATCTACCTCGGTCCGAGAGAAGTCAAGACCAATTACGCGTATCGGACGGCCCTGTAACGATTTACACCCCACGCAGAGGTCATAGACCCCCGAGTGTGGCGCCCCCGTCTCAGGCCTTCTCTCAGGACGCGTCTTTCCGATGATCCGGCAGCATGTCCCAGACGCAGTTCACGATCACCCAGTCGCCCTCGATCTTCGCCAGGTGCAGATAGTCGAACCACACCTCTCCAACGAGCTTCACGCTCGCAGAGTTGTTCGTGAACTCGAAGATCTCCACCTCGAATCGCCCCTCCGACGGATCCAGCCAGCCGCTGTTCCATACCTTTGAGTTCTCGATGAGCTCCTCGTATGCGATCGGGCGCAGATACTCCTGGCCGCTGCGATGCGTGTTCACCGTCATCTTGCTCAGCCCCGAGTGCAGCGTCTCGCGAACCAGCTCCGGTTTGCTGTGATAGAAGCCGTCGACGAACTGACGGCATACAGCCGTGATCGCGTCCGCCTCCGCCGGCGAGCCCTCCGGCGTCTCACCATCAGGCGTCAGGCTCTGCCACAGCACGTTGATGACCTTCCACTCGCCGTTGACTTTCACCATGTGGAAATAATCGAACCAAATTGTCCCTGTGAGCTTCGCGCTCGCAACGTGCTCATCGATCTCATAGATCACGACGTCCTTGCGCGCCGTTTCCGGATCCCATCCATGATCCGGCAGCTTGTTGAAGCGCAGCGCGAGAGGACGCATTTCCTCATAGGTGATTGGGCGAAGCCACTCATGCGGCTGCCCCCAGAACTCGCCGGACACAGAGCGCTTCGCAAGCAGCGGATGGCACGTCGACTGCACCTTGTCCGGGTCCATCTCGTAGAAGCCGGTCGCATAGTCAATCGCCACCTGGCGTACGGCGTCAGCGTCCGTCCCCCCACCCAACGCGCTCGACCCCAGGAGAGCAGCGGCGCAGGCGCCGACGACAAGTGTGTGGGCTCGATTCGTCATATTTCAGATCCTCGCTCAGGAACCCCGCGAACCCGACCAACGCACGTTGCGCGCCGAGTTCAGGAGACTCTACCGCCCGGCAGTCACGCCGCTGCGTTCGCGCTCGGCGACTCGAGTCGCTCAGCCTCCCGCTGAATGCCCTGCAACATCCCGCGAAAGACGATGCCGTGGAGTGGCAGCACCGAGTACCAGTACAGAATCCCCAGCAATCCCTTCGGCTTGAATCGCGCAATCTGCCGAAGTGTGACCTGCCCGGGCCCGCGCTCATCGATCTCAAACGAGAGGGTCGCGACGCCCGGAAGTCGCATCTCGGCTCGAAGCTCGATCTCGCGATTTGTCTCGATCTTCGTCACACGCCAGAAATCCAGCGCATCGCCATAGGAGATTTCGTCAGGATGGCGTCGCCCACGACGAAGCCCGGGCCCGCCGATCAGCTTGTCCATCAAACCGCGCAAGCGCCAGAGCCAGTTCGCCGTGAAGTAACCGTGCTCGCCGCCGAGACCGCACACCGCATGGAACGTCTCATCGCGCCCCGCTCCGACGATCGTCTCACGCGCATCCGTGAAAACGGTTCCGCCCGCCCAGTCCGGATCGCCGGGCAACCTCCCCGCGTCCGACCAACTCGACTCGACCTCGCGTCCCTCCACTTTCCCAAGCGCCGCGGCAATCGCCTCGCGCGCCGTGAGCAGTCGCTGCGGCATCAGGCGCTGCGCTTCGATGTCACGACACACGACGCGATTTCGAAGCCCCTCCGCCAGCGGCCGCGCAATTCGCGCGCTCATCGGCGTCACCAGGTGGATCCAAAGCGAACTCAAGCGCGGCGTCAGGACCGGCACGGGAATGACAAGCCGGCGCGCAAGCCCGCGCTCCTCGGCCATGATGCGCATCAGTTCGCGATAGGTCACGACATCCGGCCCGCCGATGTCGAGCGTCTTGCCCGTCGTCTCCTCGACGTCGAGACACTGCACGAGATAGTGGAGGACGTTCCGCACACCGATCGGCTGAGACTCCGTCTTCACCCAGCGCGGCGTCACCATGACGGGCAGACGCTCAACCAGGTATCGGAGTATTTCAAATGACGCCGAACCCGAGCCAATGATCATCGCCGCGCGCAGCGTCGTCAGCGCCGCAGCGCCGCTGGCAAGCGCGCGCTCGACCTCCTGTCGGCTCGAGAGATGTTGACTGAGATCCTCACCGGTCTCGCCCAGGCCGCCGAGGTAGATGATGCGCGGCAGCCCCGCCTCGCTCGCGGCGCGGGCGAAGATCGAAGCAAGTTCACGATCGCGATCCCGATACGACGCGCCGGCGGCCATCATCGAGTGCACGAGGTAGTACGCCGCATCGCAACCGCGCATCGCTTCGCGCAGCGCGTTTTCGTTCGCCGCATCCGCCTCGACGATTTCAACGCCCTCACGCTGCGTCCAGCTGCGGCTGCGGAGCTTCGCCTCGGAGCGCGTCACGCATCGCACGCGCCACCCCGCGTCAAGCAGATGGGGCGCCAAGCGGCCGCCGATGTAACCCGTTGCGCCCGTCAACAAGACAACACCGCGATCGCGCCGCGCGCTGTCCTGCTCCGGAATGTCCGATTGCGTCTCCATGATGTCGAAGCTCCATTATGACGAGGACCCCTTGCGCGGGACAGATGTCGCCGGGCAAAGGGCCCTCATCACCACTGAAGATCGTGGTCAGCTGCAGAAAAGGAGGATCGAATGGTGTGTTTACGCCGAGGCGATACGCGGCCGAACATTCCAGCGCTTCTGGATCGCCCTGAGGCTGAAGATCTGGTAGATGGCCGAAGCGCCGACGAGCAGGTAAATGGCCTTCGAAAGCAGGGAAGCGCTTCCGCCGCCGATTGCGGCAACCAGGTCGAAGTTTGCGATGCCGACAAGGCCCCAGTTCAGACCTCCGACAACGAGCAAGACGGCGACAACAACATCGAGGGTACGCATAACAGGGCTCCTTCAGTAGGTGAGAGATGGGTCGGGTAGATAGCGATGATCAATCGCCGCCGGCTCCTTCCCAGGTGCATGAGTTGCCGAGCGAATACGTGCCACGAGGACGCCCGGATTCGCCGAGTCATTTTTTTTCGATATCGGAGCGAGGCTGTTATTCGGAGCTCACAGACGTCGGGCCCGACGAAATCAGCAGCTTCCTCCCGCGCGTCAAGTCTTCGCTCCCTTCGGCGACGGCACGCGCATGATGACGGCGTAGAGCACCGGGGCGAGGCCAAGGGTCAGGAGCGTGGCGAAGGCGAGGCCGGAGGCGATGGTGACGGCCATGTCATAGAAGAGCGCGTCACGGGAGATGATGATGGGCAGCATGCCGAGGATCGTGGTGAGCGCCGTCATGACGATCGGGCGCATGCGCGCGATGCAGGCCTTGATGATCGCGGCGTAGTGATCGAGCCCGCCCTTGCGCTCCAGATCAATCTGCTCGAGCATGACGATGGCGTTGTTCACGACGATGCCGACAAGCGCGAGCATGCCGAGGAGCGCCATGAAGCTGAAGTAGCCGTTGGCGCCGAGAAGTCCGATCGCGACGCCGGTAAATGCGACTGGCACCGTGAGCAGGATGACGATCGGCTTGCGGATTGAGTTGAACTGGCCGACGAGGCAGACGAGCATCCCGAGCAGGGCGAGGGGAAGGAACGTGAAGATCCCCTGCTGCGCTTCGGTCTGGCCTTCGGTCTCGCCGCCCCACTCCCAGGTGAATCCGGGGCCGAGATCATCCATGAGCTGGTTGATCTGGTCTTGGACGGCCGCTTCGAGTTCGGTCGCCGTCAGGACGACACTGTTGGCCTGGATGGTGAGCGTCGGCGCGTGGTCGCGCCGTGAGATGAGGCCGAAGGTGATCTGGGGCCGGATGGTCGCGATCTGAACGAGGGGCACGGCGGCGCCGGTGCTTCTCGAGAAGACGTTGGCGGTGAAGATGCGATCCGCGGAGAGTCGCTCGCTTGCGCGGGCGCGACCGGTGATGGGGATCTCCTCATCGCCTTCGCGGAGCACGGTCGCCGTGCTGCCATCGAGGACGGCGGAGAGGGACGCGGCGATCTCCTCGTTGGTCACTCCGGCGCGGCTTGCGCGCGTCTGGTCGATTTCGACCATGGCGTTCGCGATGCGATTCTCGAAGTCGTTGTAGATATTCACGGTGTGCGGCACGCTGGAGAAGATGCGTTCGACTTCCTTGCCGGCCTCCATGAGCTTGTCGCGTTGCCCCTGCAGACCGAGGGTTGAGAGACGCGCTTCGACGAGACCGGTTTCGGTGCTGCCAAGAAACATCTTCTTGGCCATCACGTTCATCTCGGGGCAGTTTTCCTGCGCGAACGTGCGCACGCGCTCGAGCACGCTCTCGACGGCGCTGACATCTTCGACGGTGATGAGGATGAAGCCCATGTTCGAGGCGCTGGGCTCGGGTGCGATCGTGATGAAGAAGCGCACGCCGCCCATGCCGACGTAGGTGAGCGTCTGCGTGATTTCCGGGTTGACGGACTCATCCTCGAGCCAGTCGGTGAGCGCCCTGATGCGTCGTTCGGATTCCTTGATGCCGTAGCCGTTGGGCAGTTTGAGATTGACGAGGATCTGCGGCCGATCGGAGTTGGGCATGAACTGCTGGGGGACCATGGAGAAGACCCAGAGTCCGAAGATGAGCACACCCAGGGTGGCGGCGAGGACGATCGAGCGCACACGGAGGAATGCGCGGAGCGTTGAGCCGTACTTCGCGTAGAGACCCTTCGGCTCTGCGCCTGCGCTCTCGGCCTCCTCAGCCGGCGGCGCCTTGAGGAAGCGGCTGCAGAGGATGGGCGTGACCGTCATCGCGAGCAGCCAGGAGACAGTGAGCGAGATGAGAATGACGATCGACATCGATCGCAGGTACTCACCTGCCGCGACCGGCGCAAGCGCCAGCGGCATGAACATGAGGACGGTCGTGATCGAGGAGATGAGCAACGGTGTGGAGAGGGTCTTCCCGGTGTTGGTCGCGGCATCGGTGCGGCTCTCGCCCTGAGAGAGGCGCTTGCCGATCTCCTCGGCGACGACGATGCCGTTGTCTACGAGGAGGCCGAGCGAGATGATGAGCGTCGCGAGCGAGATGCGATGCATCGCGATGCCCATGACGTACATCACGACGAGCGTGACGATCATGGTGAGCGGGACGTGCAATCCGACGATGATGCCGGTGCGGAATCCCAGGAAGATCACGATGACGACGAGGACGATGCCGATCGTCTGGAAGAGATTGGATCGCACTGCCGCGACGGCGCGCTCGACATGCGTCGGCTGGTAGTTGCCGATTCGAATCTGATATCCGATGGGGAGTTTCTGCTCGATCTGCTCGAGTCGTTCGACGATGCGCGGACCGACGTCGAGGATGTTCCTTCCTTCGGCCATGCTGACGGCGATGAGGATGCTCTGTTCGCCGTCGTAGAAGAAGGATGGATCGGGCGGATCGACGTAGCCACGGCGCACTGTCGCGAGATCGCGAAGGTGGATGACCTCGCCGGAGCCGGGGATCTCGATCGGCGTGTTCTCGATGTCCTCGACGGAGGCGAAGTCGCCATCGGGGACGACGATGATCTCGCGCTGTCCGGTGTCGATGACGCCGCCCGGAAGGACGACATTCTGTGAGACGAGCGCCTCGCGGATCGTTGAAGCGGAGAAGCCAAGTTGGGCGATTCGCGCTGTCGAGAACTCGATCCAGACGGTCTCGGGCTGGACGCCGTGGAGCGTGACGCGTTTGACGCCGGAGATCAGGTAGAGCTGATCCCGGATCATCTTGGCGATCTTGTAGGATTCTGCGAGTGAGAATCCCTCGGCGGTGAGCGCGGCGCTGACGACGACGACATCGCCGAAGTCGTCGTTGACGAATGGGCCGATGACGCCCTCGGGGAGGAGCGGCGTGGCGTCGATGACCTCGTTGCGCACCTTCTGCCAGATGATGTCGAGATCATCCTGCTCGAACTCATCGCGCACCTCGATGTGCACGACGGATTTGCCATCGCGCGACCAGGAGAAGACGTGGTCGCGTTCGGGGATGCGCGCGAGGGCCTGTTCGATGGTGCGCGTGACGAGAAGTTCGATCTCGTCGGCTTCCATGCCGGGCATGAATGTCGTGACGACAGCTTCGCGCACGGTGATGGGCGGATCTTCCTGGCTCGGGAAGTCGCCGAGGACCGAGACTCCGAAGATCACCAGCACGCCGACGATCATCATGATCAGCGGCTGATTGCGCAGGGCGAATCCGGTGAGATTCATTGGACCCCGTTCCTCGCTTCGCGGAAGAGCGTGACCTCCTGGCCGTCATGGAGGAAGGAGACGCCTGCGGTGGCGATGATCTCGCCTTCTTCGAGTCCGTCGAGGACGGCAAGGTCGTTGTTGCGCACGCCGCCGGTCTGGACTCTTCGTTTGGAGACCGTCGAGGAATCGCGATCGAAGACGAAGACGGCGAAGGTGTCGCCGGTGTCGGCGAGAACGGCGGAAATCGGAATGACGAATCCGTCGAGATTCTCGAGACCCGGCGCGACGGACTGCACATAGAACGTGACTTCCGCGGTCATGCCCGGACGGGCATTCGACGGCGGATCGACGATATCGATGCGCACGGGGAAGGCGTTGCCGTCGCCGGCGCGCGTGCCGACTTCGGAGACGCGTCCTTCGTAGAGCTGATCTGCGGACGTCGCGAGCGAGGTCAGGGAGATCTGCGCCCTGTCGCCCTGGCGGACATCTGCGATGAGCGTCTCGGGCATCTGGACTTCGACGCGCAAGCCGCTTTCGCTGTCCATTTCGAAGACGGTTTCGCCTGCGGCGACTTTCATGGCGGGGTCGACATCGCGAACGGAAATCGTTCCGGAGAATGGCGCGGTGAGGACGGAGCGCCGGAGGTCGCGCCGATAGAGGTTGAGTCGCGCCTGGGCTGCAGCCAGTTGGCTCTCGAGCGCCTCGACGGTGGCGATGGCGACATCGAGCTCCTGCGGGGAGGCGGCGTCGCGGTCGGCGGCGCGCTGCGTTCGCGTGAGCGTGAGGCGCGAGAGCTCGAGTTCAGCGCTGGCTTCGGCGACGGCGGCTTCTTCGCGCAGCACGGCGAGTTCGAGAGGCTCGGGATCAAGACGCGCCAGCGCCTGGCCCTCGTCGACGCGGTCGCCCAGGTTGACATCGACTGTCAGGACGGAGCCTGCGACTTCGAACGCAAGGCGTGTGTCGTCCTGTGCCATGACGATGCCGGAGATGGTGCGCGTCTTTGGCGGCGCCGCCTCAGAGACGATCTGCCAGCGGATGGCGCGCGGGGGAAGCTCCGCCTGCTCGGTCTTCCTGTTGCAGGAAGCGAGCGGCGTCAGAAGTACAGCGGCGCCTGCGATTGCAAGTAGCGGCGCTCGACGGATGCGTCTTTGCATGCGTGGATCCCCATGAGTTCGGCGAGAGTATACCAGAGCGGATTGTGCGCCCTGTTTTCTCGCTGTTCAGGGGGATGACTGCGTGTTCTGTGTCGTGCTCTCCTTCGTCTTCGACTTGTGTGTCGCGCTCGTCATGTTGGTGCAGGCCGATGCGTGAGGTGGGAGCGCGGGGCGTGACCCTGCGCCTGATCGGCAAGCTGTGGCCTTCGGCGATTCGGCGTGCGCTTCCTCGCCTGGTGGATGCGCCCGTTTCCTTCTGATTCGATCCGGCCGAACACGCGGCCCCACCTCGGCAGTTGTCGATGCGCGTGACGTCTTCGGCCGTCGTGCGCGTCTGCCTGCCGATCAGCGTTGCGTTCGTCGGTCAGCCTCGGAAAGAACCGGGCCTCCACCCTTGGCGCGCACCGACGGGTTTCGTGTGCGCGATCGGCGCGATGCGCGCTGCGCGATTCGCGTAAGTGCTTTGTGCACAAGGGCGCAAAAAGTTTTGGGGAATCTCGAATTTCAGATTCGGCGAGGTCAGTTTCGTGTGCGCAATCGAGCACATGCGCGCCGGAGCGACGCTGGATTCGCCTCGACGAGGTGACGCCTCCGACGAGGTTCACATGGCGACGCCGAGCATCTCACCAGAGCCGCGTGGAGGGAATCCCCCATTCATCCCCCACATACCCTATATTTGGGGTCTGCTGATACGAGTTCTCCTTGACTGAGGACGGCTGAATGACCCGAACAATGACTCTTGAGGCGGGCGCGCGTCTGGGTCGGTACGAGATCGTCGAGCTTCTCGGCGTCGGCGGGATGGGCGAGGTGTATCGGGCGCGTGATGAGCGGCTCGAGCGCCAGGTGGCCATCAAGGTGCTGCCGCAGAAGTTCGCAGAGGATGAGACGGCGCTTGCGCGCTTCAAGCGAGAGAGTCGCGCGGTGGCGGCGCTGTCGCATCCGAGCATTCGATCCATTTACGACATCGATCAGGATGGCGAGACGACGTTCGCCGTGATGGAGCTTCTCGAGGGGCAGACGCTCGACGAGGAGCTTGTGACCGGCGCGATGCCGTGGCACCGGGCGGTTGAGCTTGGGTGCACGATCGCGGAGGGTCTGGCGGCTGCGCATTCGAAGGGGATCATTCACCGGGACATCAAGCCGCAGAATATTTTCCTGACGGAAGAGGGCGCCGCGAAGATCCTGGATTTTGGTCTTGCGCGCATCGAGTCTCCGGACTCGGGGAATGATGACGGCCTGACTGCGACGCTCGTCTTCGCGACGGAGGCGGGCGCGATCATGGGGACTGTGCAGTACATGTCTCCGGAGCAGGTGCGCGGTCAGCCGGCGGATGCGCGGAGCGATGTGTTCAGCTTCGGGTGCGTGCTGTATGAGATGGTGACGGGGAAGCGGATCTTCGTGCGCAACTCGCAGGCGGAGACGATGGCGGCGATTCTGCATGAGGCGCCGCCACCGGTATCCGAGGCGGGCGTGACGATTCCGGCGGAGCTGCAGCGGATCATCGATCACTGTCTCGAGAAGAACCCGGAGCAACGGTTCCAGTCCGGGCGGGATCTACCGTTTGCGATGCGCGGGCTGCTTTCAGGGGCGCATCCCGGACCTTCGGCTGAAGACATGCGCACGCCGGCGCCGGGGACGGGGCCCACGGCGATGCACGAGGAGCAGGAGACGCCATCCGTCGCGGTGCTGCCTTTCGTGAACATGAGTTCGGATCAGGAGAACGAGTTCTTCAGTGACGGGCTTGCGGAGGAGCTGATCAACGCGATGTCGAAGATCGAGGGGCTGAAGGTGGCCTCGCGCACTTCGACGTTCGTCTTCAAGTCGAAGAACCAGGACATTCGCGAGATCGGCGAGTACCTGAACGTGCAGACGGTGCTTGAAGGCAGCGTGCGCAAGTCGGGGAACCGGCTGCGCATTCGCGCGCAGCTCGTGAAGGTTTCTGACGGGTATCACCTGTGGTCTGAGACATTCGACCGGCAGATGGAAGATGTCTTCGAGGTGCAAGACGAGATCGCGGAGAACATCGCCAAGGCGCTGCGCATCGTTTTGACGGAGAAGGCTCGCCAGGAGATCAAGCGCGTTTCGACGGAGAACGTGAAGGCGTACGAGTATTACCTGCGCGGGCGGCAGGCGTGTTACCAGTTCCAGCGCCAGTCACTGGAGCGGGCGCGGAAGCTGTTTGCGCGGGCGACGGAGATCGATCCGGAGTACGTCGGCGCCTATGCGGGCATCGCGGACTGCTGCTCAATTCTCTATCTGTGGTACGGCAAAGCGGATGCGCATCGCGAGGAGGCGGACAAGGCGAGCGCCAAGGCGCTGGAGCTGGATCCGAGTTCGGCGATCGCTCACGCTTCACGCGGCAACGCGCTGTGTTCATTTGATCGGTTCGACGAGGCGGGCGAGGAGTTCGAGAAGGCGCTCTCGATCGAGCCGGATCTCTTCGAGGCGTTGTACTACTACGGGCGATCGTGCTTCGAGCAGGGCAAGAGCGAGAAGGCCTACGAGCTGTACAAGCTCGCGACCGAGGCTCGGCCGGACGACTATCAGACGCCGAATCACATGCGTCTTGTGTGCTCCAAGCTGGGCAGAGAAGACGAAGTCGAGAGCTGGCACCGGAAGACGATCGCGGCCGCGGAGAAGCAGGTCGAGCTTGTTCCGGATGATGCGCGGGCGTTGTATTTCGGGGCGCAGGCGCTTGTGGGGCTTGGCGAGCGCGAGCGCGGGCTGGAGTGGCTGGAGCGTGCGCGAGCCGCGGAGCCGGAGGAGCCGATCGTGCTCTATAACGTGTGCTGCGTGTACGCGAACGCGGGCGATACGGAGAAGGCGCTTGATTGTCTTGACGACGCGGTGACGTTCGGCATCGGCGGAAAGGCGTGGATCATGCGCGATCCGGATCTGGATTCGCTTCGTGGGGATGCGCGGTTCGAGGAGATTCTGGGGCGGGTTTAGGGCGCCTGGGCGGTTTATGCCCCCTCTTCATCCCCCATGTTCTTCTGACTCAATGCGTGGTGACTCTGCGTGCGCCCCTTGTGCGCGAACACGCGGGCTAGACTTTGGACATGAGGGGCATGCTCGTTTTCATCGGTCTTCTGGTCGCGCTTGCGGGCGGCATCTTCTTCTACACGCAGCAGCAGCCGGCGCCGGTTGACTTCTTCGCGATGGCGCAGCCGTCACTTGCGGAGAGCGCTCGGGCGACGACCGAAGATGAGCGTCTGAGCGCCATCATCAGTTCGACCTACGCATTCGCGGAGATCGTTGGCGCGATCGAAGATGAGGTCGAAGCGCAGCGCGCGTTGCCGGTGCTGACGCAGCTTGCCGATGAGGCGAAGCGGCTTGACGATGAGCTGAAGCGGGACAAGGACGCGCGGGCCGCGCTGCTGGAGCGCCGGAAGCCTGAGGTCGAGGAGACGGCGAATGTGCTGGCGCGGATGATGTTGACGACGACGTTCAAGATCAAGATTACGAAGGTGATTCTTGATCCGATGGAGGGGATTTCGTCGGTGTTGCAGTAGGCAGCGCGCGCGATGTTGAACGGGTCAATCCGGGCGCCGGAGTCTTCGAATCAATTAATGCAAAAGGCGCCGCGGGATGTGCGGCGCCTTTGTCGTTGATCAAGGAAGTGGAGCCGATCGGGATCGAACCGACGACCTCTTGCATGCCATGCAAGCGCTCTCCCAGCTGAGCTACGGCCCCTTCTGAGTTGTGGCATCGGCCCTTCGGCGGTTGGCCTGAAGGTGATGTCCAGAGGGGAAGCGTAGTGGCTGGGAGGCTCAGGTCAAGGGGTCAGGCCGAGTGGCGATTCAGGCCCCCTGCTTTGGCGTGGGCGCGGGGCGCTTCCGGGTAGAGTCTTCGGCATGGCGCGTGGGCGGCAGCTTCATGATCGGTATTTCAAGCAGGCGAAGGCCGAGGGGTATCTGGCGCGCTCGGCGTACAAGCTCGAGGAGATCAACGAGAAGAAGCGGGTGCTGCGGCGGGGGTGGCGCGTGCTGGACCTGGGGTGCTGCCCGGGGGCGTGGATGCAGGTGGCTGAGCGGGTTGTCGGGCCGAAGGGCGTCGTGCTGGGGGTGGATCTGAATGAGGTCTCGCACGGGTTCGCCGACAACGTGCGGGCGATCGTCGGAGATGCGTTTGAGGCGGATCCGGCGGCGTTGATGGAGGCTGCCGCTGAGATCGATGGGTCGGAGGCGCGGCGGTTTGACGTGGTGTTGAGCGATATGGCGCCGAAGACGGCGGGCGATCGTGGGGATCATTTCAAGAGCGTGCACTTGTGTGAGCGGGCGCTGGAGCTCTGCCGCCGGCTGCTGAAGCCGGGCGGGCACGTGGTGATGAAGGTGTTCGAGGGTGAGGCGTACCCGGAGCTGCTGAAGGATGCGGGGCGGCAGTTCGAGCATGCGAAGGGGTTCAAGCCCAAGGCGAGCCGCGATTCGTCGCGGGAGATCTACATCGTGGGGCATCGGATGAAGGCTTCGGCGGCTCTGGGGGCTGATTTAGAGGGCGATGAGGCGGATCCGGGGTGAAGAAACGAAGAATTGTCATCCGACAAATCGTTTTGTCTTGACATCTGAGACGATCGGTGGAGAATACGGGCATGTCAGCGATACCTGCGAGCCTGGATCTGGTGCACGACGCGGAGAGCGCTGCTTCGCTTCTCAATCCGCTGCGGCGGGAGATGCTCGAGGCGTTGGTTGAGTCTCCGGATTCGGCGGCGGGTTTGGCGCGGCGGATGAAGCTGCCGCGCCAGAAGGTGAACTATCACCTGCGTGAGCTGGAAGCCGAGGGGCTTGTCGATCTGCAGGAGGAGCGGCGCAAGGGCAACTGCACGGAGCGGATCGTGCGTGCGCGGGCGAGCGCGTACGTGATCAGTCCGGAGGCGATCGGGGGACTGGGCGCGGAGCCTGAGCGTTTTCGCGATCGGTTCTCGAGCGCTTACTTGCTGGCGACGGCGGCGCGCGTGCTGAAGGACGTCGGCATTCTGCGCCGGCGGGCCGACTCGGTGAAGATGGCGCTGCCGACGTTCACACTTGAGACGGAAGTTCGATTCGCGAGCGCCGAGGCGCTGAATGCGTTTACGGAGGGGCTTGCGAATGAAGCGGCGCGGCTTGCGGCTGCGCATCACGATGAAACAGCGCCGGAGGGACGGACGTTCCGTTTCGTGATTGGTTCGTATCCGGCGATTACGAAGAGTGACGAAGAGGCCGCGCGGGAAGCGCGCGAGGCGGGGAACTGATCGGATTCGGCATTGAATCCGGGAAAGGCGAAGGACAATGAGCGATTCAGAACTGCGGGAACCGATCGTGAGCGAGTTCGATGTGAAGGCGCCGATCGAGGACGTGTGGGAGGCGGTCAGCACGGAAGAGGGGCTGATGAACTGGTTCCCGATCTTCGCGAAGGTGAAGCCGGGGCCGGGTGGGTCGATCTTCTACAGCTGGGGCTCTGAGATCGAGGGCGAGGCGACGATCGAGATCTGGGATCCGCCGAATCACCTGAAGTCGGCGTGGATGGCCGGCCCGACGAAGATGCTGGATGAGTTCTATCTCGAAGCGAAGGGCGACGGCGAGACGCGCGTGCGCATCGTGAGCTCGGGGTTCACGAAGGACGCGGCGTGGGACGCGATGTATGACAGCGTGACGCGCGGGTGGCAGTTCGAGGGATACGGGCTGAAGCATTATCTCGAGCGTTTCGCCGGCAAGAAGCGGTTCGTGATCCAGTCGCTGCGGAAGCTGACGTTCCCGATCCCGGAGGCGTGGGAGAAGATCATGGGTCCGAAGGGCATCTGTGGAGAGGGCGGCAGCGTCGCGGGTCTGAAGCCGGGCGACACGTTTAAGTGGACGATGGCTTCGGGCGATCCGCTGGAGGGACGGGTCGTGATTCACAACTCGCCGCAGGATTTCGCGGCGGTGATCACGAACCTGAATGACGCGTACCTGCGCGTGCGTGCGGATCACCCGTGCGACGGCGGCGAGCTGAACGATCTGCACCTGTGGCTCTCGACGTATGAACTTCCGGAGACGGAGATGAAGGCTCTGGAGTCGCGGATGGACGCGATGCTGGATGCGATCGTGCCTCGCGCGGCGGCGCCGGCTTCGAGCTGATTGGTTTGATCTGAGAAGGAACGACGCGGCTACCCTTTGCAGATGGAGGGTGGCCGCGTTTTCCAATGAGAGTTCTGTGTCTCATCACGATTGTGTTTCTCGTGTCGCCTTCTGCGCATGCGAAGACGATCAAGGTTCCGGGCGATGCGCCGACGATCCAGGCGGGCGTCGATGCGGCGGTCGACGGGGACGTCGTGCTGCTGACGGCGGCGTTGTATGCGGGGCCGGGGAATCGCGGCATCGATTTCGGAGGCAGGGCGATCACCATTGAGTCCGTCTCGCAGGATCCGACGACGTGCGTCATCGACTGTCAAGGAATGGATCGGGGATTCGTCTTCCGGAATGGCGAGGGCGCCGACTCGATCGTGCGCGGCGTGATGATTCGCAGTGGGACTGCGAGCGGCGCGGCGTTTCCGGATTCAAATGGCGGCGGTGTGATGTGTTTCGGGGCGTCGCCGACGCTCGAGAACTGCATCATTCGCAATTGCTCGGGGCTTTCCGGGGGCGGGGTGTTCGTCTTCGGAGGGACTGTGTCGCTCGTGAAGTGTGTGGTCAGCCTGAACGAGTCGAATGAAGGGGGTGGTCTCGCCGGGCTCGGCGGCAGCGTCGACGCGGTGGATTGCGTCTTCGCGGGGAATGTTTCGACAGCGGATGGCGGAGGGATCGATGTCCTGACGGGTGATGTTGCATTGCAAAGATGCACGTTTGCTGCGAATCGCGCGCTCGAGACGGGTGAGGGCGGCGCGGTGAATCTCGATCGCGGCGCGCTCGTGACACGTGATTCGTTGTTTGTCGAGAACGAGGGTCGGCTCGGCGGGTGCGTGCGCGCGAGCGAGGCGGAAATCGAGATCGCATCGAGTGTGTTCGAGCGGAATCGCGCAGGCGCTGGGGGCGTCGCGTTTACAGATGATGACTCGACGCTGACGATTCGCGACTGCAGTCTCAAGGAGAATGAGACGCTGAATGTGACGGGGTTCAGTTGCATCGTGAGCCAGCGCACGGCGCTTGTGATCGAGGACTCGACGTTCGCGGGGAATGAATCGGATGTGCTGATCGCGTCGCTGGGGAGTCATGCCGAGATCGACCGGTGTGCGTTCATCGGAAACGAGGGAGCGGGCGTCGAGATCGGGACGGCGAGCGGCGCGATTCGCGACTGCCGCTTCGAGGGCAATGGCGGTCGGGCGCTGACGAGCGGGCAGAGTGAGACGAGCGCGCTCCGGTGCGTGTTCGACGGCAATGGCGGCGGTGTTTTCACGGGGAGCGACACGCTCTTTGAGATGGCGTCGTGCGTGATCGTGCGGAATGTGAGCGATGATCCGGGGGCAGGGGTGCGCATCTCGGGCTCGAGCGTCGCGCAGATTTCGGGCTGCCTGATTGCGCAGAATGTCGCGACAGGCGTGAACACGGGCGGCGGCGGCGCGGTCTTCATGAGCGGGAGCGCGAGCGCGACGTTCAGCGCCTGCACGATCGCGGAGAATCAGGCGTCGTACCGCTTTGGCGTCGGCGGTGGCGGCGGTTTGCTGCTCGAGGATGAGAGCGCGGCGCAACTCGACAACACGATCCTGTGGGGCAACAGCGCGACGCCAAGCGAAGGCGTCTTCGAAGATCAGGCGCGCGGCGCGATGCTCGGGTTTTCTTACAGCGTCGTGCAGGCGCTGCCGGGATCGACGCCGGGCTTGGGCAATCGAGATGGAGACCCGCAGTTCGCCGACGCCGGCGCGCTCAACTATCGACTGGGCATTGGGTCGAGCGCGATCGACGCTGGGAGCGACACGCTTCTGCCGACTGATGCGCTCGACGTCGATGGCGACGGGGATGATCTGGAGCGTTTGCCACGGGATCTGGACGCCGGCGATCGGCGTATTGACGCGGTCTCCTATGCGGATTCGGGGACGGCGCTTGATGGGCAGGCGACGCCTGACATTGGGGCGTATGAGGCGGCGGCTGACATCGAGGGGCCGCCGACGTGCGCCGAGGACCTGGATGGGGACGGGGATGTCGATGCGGTGGACATCGCGACGCTGCTGGGTTTCTGGGGCGAGTCGGAGGCTGTGGCGGATCTGGATGGCGGCGGGGTCGGCGCCGGGGATCTCGCGATTCTGCTGAGCGCATGGGGCTCGTGCAGCTAGAGGGCGGCGCATCGTTGGCCCCCTATCATGGCAATCTGATGATTGGTGTTCCGCTTTCAATCGGATCGCTCGATCTCTCGAGCAACATGCTGCTGGCGCCGGTGGCGAACTACTGCGACCTCGCGTTCCGGATGATTGCGCGCTCGTGCGGCGGCGTCGGTGTCGCGTACACCGATCTGCTGAGCCCGCACGGGCTGCTGCGCGGGACGGCGCAGTCGCTGGATCTGGCGCGCACGAATGACGCGGACTCCCCGATCGGCATGCAGCTCTATGGATGCCAGACTGAGCTTCTGTGCGAGGCAGCGCTGTGGGCGATCGATCACGGGGCGGACACGATCGACATCAACATGGGATGTCCGGTTGACAAGATCACGAAGAAGGATGGCGGGTCGAAGCTGCTGTGTGATCCAGAGGGCACGACGCGTATGGCTGCGGCGCTCGTTGAGACGGTTTCGAACGCGAGTGGCGGGCGGATTCCGGTGACGGCGAAGGTGCGCCTGGGCTGGGATGACGAACGACTTGTCGCGCCGAGCCTGGCGCGCTCGTTGGAGCAGGTCGGCATCGCGATGGTGACGGTGCACGGGCGAACGACGGAACAGCGCTTTCGAGGGCAGGTGCGTCACACGGGGATCGCGGAAGTCGTCAGCGCGGTCGATCGGATTCCGGTGATCGGCAACGGGGATGTAACGACGCCTGAGAAGGCGATCGAGATGCTGGAGCGCACGGGGTGCGCGGGCGTGATGATCGGGCGCGGGTCGTTCTCGGCGCCGTGGTTGCTGCGTGACTGCTGGGCGCTGCAGACGACGGGGGGCGTTCCTGCGGAGCCGACGCAAGAGGAGAAGATTGCGCTGATCAGGCGATATTTTGAGTTGATGCTGGAGTTTCGGACACAGCGATACGCGATGGCGCATGTTCAGCGGCGCATCTCGTGGTTCAGCAAGCGGCTCGGGCCTTGCAAACCTCTGAAGGAGGCGCTGCGTCTGGCGGAGACTCCCGGCGATGTGCACCGCGCGCTGGACGAGTTTCTCGCCGGCGGCCTGCGATTCATGCCGGGACGCGATCCGGCGGAACATCGGAACGGCAGTGCGCTTGCGGGAGCGAGCGCATGAGCGGCGAATCAGGCAATCCGTATGACCTCTCGCCGGAGCCGGTGGCGCCGGAGCTTCCGGGTGAGACGATCATTCGTCCTGCGGTTGAAGATGTGTTCGACGCCATGTGCGCGGACATCTACATCCACTCGCTGAATTGCACGCGGTCATTTGGCGACTTCCACCTGGCGCTGTCGGGCGATCCCTCGCTGACGCCGCTGTACATGCAGCTGATGGTCGATCCGAAGTTTCGGGATCTTCCGTGGAAGCGGACGCATGTGTGGATGGTCGAGGATGCGCATGGCGATGACGCTTCGGAGCGTCGTCGATTCCATGAGATCGAGGAGATACTCGGCGAGCATTCCGGGATTCCAAAATCGAATCTGCATCCGACGCCGATCGATGATCGCGATGCGCATCTGGCGTACGAGCGCGAGCTGCGCGAGGCGCTGAGCTGGCGCGAGAAGGGGCACGATCGTCTTGACTGTGTCGTGTTGAGCGTGACGGATGAGGGCGCTGTGGGCGCCAACGGCGATGCGCGGCAGGAGAGTCAGCTGACGCAACTGATCGTGCACGAGGCGGGGTCTGCGGTGCGGATGACGGAGTCTTTCGTCAACGCCTCTCGCATGATCGCCGTGCTCGCTTCCGGCGAGACGGCGCGGTTGCGCCTGACTTCCGGCGGCGGCGCGACGCATCCGGCGCAGTCACTGGCGCCGCTGGCGGGCGCGCTGCGGTGGTATCTGGATCACTCGGTGTGCCGGACGCCCTGACCCCCCTGGGCAGGGGAGGGGCCTTGCACCGGCGTCGTCGGACTGTTTCACTCACCACCTCTGGACGGATCGCGAGCCTGAGCACATTGCTCTCTCTCTGAGGGTCGCACTCTGAGGCCCTGATTTCGTCTTCAGTCAGGGGATCGGTGTGTGTACAGAGTGCAGAATCATCCGCGACGCGCGTCTGAACATGGAGCGCTTCTTTCGCAGGAGTCTCCGGGCCTGTATCGGAGCGCTCATTGTCACAGTGTTCGCGACGATCGTGTTTGCGGTCTGGTTCGCCTTCTCCATTCGGTCGGCAATCCAGTCTGCAGACTCTCAGTGGTTGCAACACGCCATGTCATTTCTGCAGTTCCTGACATCGGCAGCGGCGACAGCTGGGGCCTGGAAACTTGTAGATCTTGTGAATCGAAACTGGGAGAAGCAGTTAAGGGAAGTCGAGCGGCTTGAGATGCAGAAGCACTCGAGTTGCGAGGCAGAAGGAGACTGAGAGCGCTCGCTGCCACAAATCCACGAACCCGGATCCCGATCTCGAGTTCTCGGAAGAGCGATGCAGCTGTCCGGCGTTGAATCCGCATGTCCAATCCCATCGATGAATCACTCGCCCTCCTCGAGAAAGCTCGACAACGGTACGTATTCACGACGTATCTGGTCATCAGCGCGCTCATCAGCGCAGGCTATATCGCCTACTTGCTGTCATTCGTGGCACTGGTTGGCCAACAGTTCGAGAGCGCGGCAAGCGACGGTAGTTGGAAGATCCCCACGAGCATCTTCGCTGTCCTGGCCGGGAGCATGCTGCTTGAGGCATTCCTTGAGATTCCAGCTGGGGTCATCTCCGACCGCCGTGGTCACCACCTGGCGGTACGAGCAGGCGCTGTGTTCCTCCTGCTTCAGCTTCTCACGTACACCGCCATCGCAGTGTTCATGGGTGAATCTCAGCTCGAAAGCAACACAACATTCCTGATACTTCTTTCGATCGGCGAAATCTTCTTAGCATGGGGAACCGCCTTACAAAGTGGTTCACTCAATAGCTGGTTCGTCGTATCGGTGCGGCGCGCAGGGTACGTCGGAAGTCTGACGAAGTTCATGGCGCGTCGACGCCTCATTACGAACCTGACATGGCTCGTAATCGGAGTCTTAGTTGTCGCGCTCCGGGACCTCTCGCTCTGGATCCCATTCGCTGTGGGGACAGTTGCGTGCGCTCTTTGCACAGCGTTGTCGTCTCTCTGGCTCTCGTCCGATCAGGAAGATGAAGAGCAAGAAATCGGCTTACTCTCCTGCCTCTCGGAGACGCTTGCTGCTTGTGTTCATTCACTCCTTTGTCTCATCTCATTCATGCTGGCACGCGATATCTTCAGGCAATTCATGGAGTCCCTCGGGTGCATTCTCCGCAGTCGTCGACTCCTGATGATCCTGATTGTTCATCTCATCTTCTGGACACTTGGTCTCACGATCGCGTATTTCTGGCAGTTGCCTATCAAAGTCGCCGCTCCAGAAGCCCAGGAGACGGCGCTCCTGAGCCTCGCGTGGCTGGCACTCATCCTGTTTCGAGTCGCAGGAAGTGAATACGCGGCGCGCATACCGAGCTCCGATCAAGACGATCGGCGAAACCGGGCGTTCCTGGGCGCGCAGGTGATAATTGGTCTTCCGATGTTCGTGCTATTCATGCTGCGAGATGAAACTGGAGTTGGAGCGACCCTGGTTCTTGCACTCGCATTGGCCGTCAGCCGATTCGGTCAGGAACTAGGCAAGCCGATTGTGATGGCCTGGATCCATGAAGAGATCAACGCAGAGTCCGAGCGCCATCGCGCGACTATCGAGTCCATCAACGAAGGCGTGTCCGGTCTCGGCCTTTCACTAGTCTTGCTGATCGTCCTCTCGAAGCCCTGGCTGGAAACCAAGAACCTCATCCCACTGGGTATTGATCCGGTGACGTTCTGTCTGGGCTTCCTGGGTGTCGTCGTACTCATAGCAAACATCCCGACGGTGCTCGTTGGCGCGCTCGAGTCGAATGACAGAGTCGAAGATTCCAGTTGAGGAGCGCCTCACCGTTCAACGACCGGCCGCCTGGCGCCGCCTCGAATGGTCGGCCGGAATGCAGCTCGTTAATCGCGCGTTGTGCGCTCGCGATGACTCTGGGCGAGTCCTCGATCTTTAGCCGTTGAGATCGAGCGTGCCGGGATCGGTTGGGCGCATCAGCCCCTGCGCGTCGTAGTGGCCATGCTCCTGGCGATCTTCGTGAGACTCCTCATCAGCGTTTCCCTTCGCGCTGCGCACAGCGTCCGCCTGTTCGGTCTCCTCGACGGTGAGTTCGACGTTGTCGAGGAGCTGGCGGAAACGCTTGGAGGGCGATTCAGCGCGCTTGGACTCGCGGGCCTGGGCGTTCTCTGACTGCTTGGCGCCGGCCACCGATGACGCGATGGAGGTGCTGATGGGATCCATGATGCTGGATTCATCGGCCGCGCCGCATGCGGCTCTCCATCGAGTCGGCGGTGCGCGGCGATTCCCGGACGTAAACGCGTGTTTCGCAGGATCTGTGGGGGTCGGAGGGGCGGATCAGCCTTCGAGGCAGATCGTCGGGCGGGGCTCGGTGGACTCCGAAGCGGTCGCCTGGGGCGTGTTCGCCTGCTGAGCGCCGGCGCCCTTCTCTTCCTCGGCGAGCTTCTCCATGAGCATGATCCACGTTTCGCGGTCGTACTCGAGGAGGGAGATCACCTCGTCGCAGATCTCGGGTTCCTTCTCGAGGCTGGCGTCGAGGAGGCGACGGTACATGTAGGTGTAAAGGCCGGAGAGTCTGTTGCAGAGTTCGGGATCGATCTCAGGGCGCATGCCGTTGATGAGTTCGAGAATGATGCTCTTCGCCTGGGAGAGTCCGTTGTAGACCTGCTCGTAGTCCTTGTTGGCGAGGCCTTCGCGTCCGAGTCTTGCGAACTTGATGGCGCCGTCAATGAGCATAAGCCTGAGTTCCGCCGGGGAGGCGGACATGACTTTGCTCTGCAGGTATGCGTTGGTGGTTGCGTCAGCCATATGGCCCCAGATATCGGATGTTCACGTACGCGACTTCAGCGTCCTTCGTGATTCCTTATCGTCCGTCGTTCTTATCCAAGCGGCGATGTGACGGCGCTGAGGGAGCCGAGCGCAGCCTGCTGTGTCTGGAGTCCGGCGAGGGCCTGTTCGAGACCGACGAACTGCTGCTCGAGACGGATGCGCTTGATCTCCAGGAGCGCGTCGAACTGTTCGATGCGGTCTTCCTGGAGCTGGATCTGCGTGTCGAGCAGGTTCTTCCGGCGGGTCAGCGTGCCGTCGATCGAGTCGGTGAACTGCTCGGAGAGCTCACTGATGATCTCGGCGACGCCGGCGGTGATGGAGACGATCTCATCATTGGGCGTGGAGCCGATGGCCTCGCCTGCTTCATTGAAGATGACGGTGTCTTCGGAGCTTTCCTGCTCGAACGCGGCGAAGAGCGCCTCGACGCCTTCCGGATCCTGTTCGTAGGCGCTGCGGAACTGATCGCGATCGAACTCGAGCTGGCCGCCGCTGCCGATCTTCACGCCGACCTGGAAGAGTCGATCGAAGGTTCCGTTGGAGACATTGCGCGGGTTGCCCTGCACTGTGGTGAGCAGGCGGCGTTTGATATTGCTGATGGTGGAATCGCCGAGGAGCACGCCGCGTGTTTCCGTCTCGGCGTCGAATCGGCCGTGGAAGTCGATGCGATCGAGCGCGCCGTTGAAGGACGTCACGAATGAGTCGATCGTCGTCTCGATGCCGGCGAGATCACGCTGCACGTTGACCTCGACGACCTCGTCGCTGGCGCCGGAGATGTTGATGGTCACGCCGCTGATGAGATTGTCGAGCGTGTTCGTCGAGCTCGTCACGAGCACTGCGTCGGCGGGGTCTTCGGCGCCGTAGAAGGCGAGTGAGTCCTCGCCGCGCGAGAGCGTGTTGAGGCCGAGGTCGAATCCGCCGGTGTCGACGATGAAGCGACCGATACGCCCGGTTGTCTCCGAGGTGAAGCTGATCTTGAAGGGTGTGGGACCGGAGCCGGCGTTGAGGATGGTCGCGTCGACGCCGACGCCTGCGGAGTTGATCTTCTCGACGATGTCCTGCAGCGTGTCGGTGGTCTCGAAATCGACGACGCGCTCGAAGGAGCCGTCGATGGTGTTGCTCGTCAGCGGATCTTCGGCTTCGCCGAGGATGCCGAGGCTGCTGGCGACGGAGCCGGTGACATCTTCGACTTTGATGGCGTTCGAGCCCGGGTCGATGGGGTCGGCTTCGATGATGATGCCGTCGCCGTTGTCGTTGATGCGCGCGATGACGTCGACGGCGAGGCCATTGATTCGCCCGAGGAGGTCATGCACGGTCTTGACGCCGGCGTTGATATCAACGGAGGCGATGTCGCCGCTGGCGTCGGTGAATCGAATTGTTCCAGCGCCGATGCCGGCGCCGAGGTTGAGGTCGGAGAGGAGCGTGGCGTTGGAGATGTACTTGATCTGAAGATTGCCGGACTGGACGGCGCTCTCGGCGACGCCGGCGACATCGGTCTCGATGTTCAGGTCGGCGGCAGCCGTGCCGACGGCGTCCTGGACAATGAAGTTGCTGATGATCGATCCGGAGGCGGTTGAATCGTTGAGCTGAATGCCGTTGCCTGCGTTGTTGATGGAAGCGGTGACATTGGCGCCGGCGGCTGTGCTGGCGTCGTTGATCGCCGTGATGATCTCGGCGAGGTCTGACTCGGCTGCGAAGGTGACGTTGAAGAGCGTGCCATCGCGGCCGGTGATATTGAAGTCGCCGGCATCGACTCCGGCGCCGCCATTGAGTGAGGCGCCGAGGACGGTGTTGATGCCTGCAAGGATCTTCGAGCCATTGGCAGTGTCCGCGGCGACATCGACATCGATGCCGAGGTCCTCTGCGGTTGAGCGGCCGGTGGCGGCTGCCGCGATCGTGAGATTGCCGCCGCCGCCGACGGTGTCGACAACATCGAAGCCCGTTCCGCCGGCGTTGATCTGGAGGACGACGTGTCCGCCGGTCTCATCGGCGACTCGGTCGATGACGTCCTGGATTGTCGTTGCGGCGTTGCGGATGACGTTGCCATCGACGTCTTCTTCCTTGCCGAGGTAGATGCCGTAGGAGGTTCCGTCGCGCGCGGTGACGGTGAAGTCATCGGGCGCGGCGACGCCGCCTTCACCGAAGGAGACGCCATTGCCATCGTTGAGTGACGAGAGGGGCGTGAAGCCGTTCAGGCTGAGCAGCTGTCCGCTGGTCACCTCGACGCCGGAGCCGGTGAGATTGAGGCTGGATGCGGTGGTGAATCCGAACTCGTCGGCGACAGTGAGGGCGCCGGCGTTGTTGTCCGCGATCTTGAGGCCGTAGCCATCGACGGAAGCGCTGACATCGATTCCGTTGGCGCCGTTGACGGCATTGAGAAGGTCATCGACGGTGACGGCGCGGGAGAGATCGATGACGGCGGAACCACCGAGAGAGTCTGTGATGCGGAACTTGCCGCGGGCGACGCCGGCGCCGCCGTTGAGTTCTGAGAGGAGCGTCTCGTTGGTGACGGCGCCGCCACCGAGTTCGAATGAGAAGCTCGACGCGCCGACGCCTGAGGTGTCCTGGTCTGTGAAGCCGCGGGAGATGGACTGGTGGGTCGAGACGAGGCGATCGACGGTGAACTTGAATGAGCCCTCGGTGGCGCCGGCGCTTGCGGTGGCGGTGAGGAGTTCGGCGTTGGAGGTGCTGGCCGTGGCGCCTCGGAAGATATTCTGCGCGCGGAAGGCGTCGGCGGCGCTCTTAAGGCCGAGGAGGGTGGAGTTGATGTCGAGGTAGGCGCCCTGCTGCGTCTGCAGTTCGAGGAGGCGCTGCTGCGCCGCGACCTTGGGGCGCGACTCGATGGCGAGCAGCTGCGAAATCAGCGACGCCGAGTCGATGCCTGAAAAGATGCCAACGCCTGATGTGATGCCACTCATCTCAGAATCTCCAGCCGGACGGGCGCGTGCGCAGAATGGCGCGACGGCCGATCGAATCGATCGCGCGGTGGCGGGTCTTTGCGAAGTAGAGAGCGCCCGAACGTCAGGCGGCGATCTTGAACGCCGGCTGCGCTGGGTACATTCCCGTGCGCGCACTCGGTCGGTCGAGGCCGCGCTGTCTCAACGCGAGGCAATCCATCGCCCATGTGGAGAGATGGCGCTGGAAGAGGCGTCGAGAGTCGATCAGCGCCTGCTCCGCCTGACTGCGAGTGTCCGCCACGGCAAGGCTCCTTCCTGCCGAGACTTCCACCGTATTTCCGACTCCAGAATCGGCGTTCGGAGAGGCCGACCTGCATATCCGCGCTCATGAACGAGGTGTATTTCGCTCGCTCCCGGAACGCGGCCGGACGTGGAATGAGTCTCGGCGCGGAGGAGAGGTCGGCGAATCGGGGGCGCGACTTTGGGGGTCCGGCCAATAAAGCTGCGGATCGTCAGGCGCGGAAGAGGAATGAACGCGCTTCCGGCGCTCTCGAGACAGCTCGGGCGCTTTCGGAGTAGACCCAGTCGCCATCAATGAGTTGAGGCGGCTCGTCGTTGGCGGGCCAGCCGGTGTGCTCGAGGTAGAGCTCGCGCAGTTTTTGCGCGAGATCGCGACCCATGGCCTTGGCTTCGGCAGCTTCGATGATCGGAAGGAACTCGAGGCGGCAGCGACCGCGGATGATGAGGCTTCGGAAGGCCGGATCGACGCGCGGCGTGCCGCGGACGATGACCGGGAGGATGCGGGCGCGTGATCGCGCGGCGATCAGCGTGACGCCCGGAAGGAACGGGAGGACGGCCTCTCCGGGACGCTCGATATGACCCTCCGGGAAGACACCCAGGACCTTGCCGTCGCGGACCCAGCGCATGGCGTCTCGGATGGCGCCATCGGAGCGCTCGCCCATGCGATCAACGAAGATGATGCGGAGCCACTTCCAGAGAGGCTCGGCGGCGGGGGCGCGCATGTCCTCGGCCATCATCCAGCGCACCTCGAACGGGCAGACGGCCTGAATGAGGATGGGGTCGATGCCTGCAGTGTGGTTGGAGACCACGATCAGGGGGCCGGGGTCGATGCCGCGCGGAATGTGCTGACGCCCGGTGACCCGGAGGCGCTGGAAGAGTCGGGCGTACACCTTGGTGACAAGCATCGCGACGCCGACGCGGAAGTCCTCGGGGTCGCCGGCGCGCACGTTGAGAGCCCGGATGTACTGGGCGAAGCCGACCCAGAGAAGGTAGGCAAGAAGCACGATCGCGATGGTGGTCGTCCCTGACACGCGGACAGGGTAGCGGCGGCGCCGAAGGCGAGCGAGATTCGGAATTCGACGAGTTGATGCGTTGCCCGGCGGTGCGGGGGCCCTTACTCTCTGGGCGTTTGCGCCATGACGACCCCCGCGATGCGGAGTGCTGAATGCCTCGTCGAGAAGACATTCGCACCATTTTGATCATCGGCTCCGGCCCGATTGTGATCGGCCAGGGCTGTGAATTCGATTACTCGGGTGTGCAGGCGTGCAAGTCCTTGCGCGCCGAGGGACTGCGCGTCGTCCTGGTGAACTCGAACCCGGCGACGATCATGACGGACCCGGGCTTCAGCGACCGGACGTACATCGAGCCTATCACGCCGGAAGCCGTGCGGAAGATCATCGAGCAGGAGGCGCAGACGGATCATCCGATCGATGCGCTGCTGCCGACGCTGGGCGGGCAGACGGCGCTGAACTGCGCGTGTCACCTCTGGGACTCGGGTGAGCTTGCGCGGCTGAATGTCGAGATGATCGGCGCAACGCGCGAGGTGATTCATCGCGCCGAAGATCGGCAGGAGTTCAACAAGATCTGTGAGTCGATCGGGCTGAAAACGCCGCGCTCGCGCGTGGTGAAGTCGCTCCCGGACGCGCTTGCGGCGCTTGACGAGCTTGGTCTGCCGGCGATCGTGCGCCCGGCGTTCACGCTCGGGGGCTCGGGCGGCGGCATCGCGTACAACCGCCAGGAGTTCGAGGACATCGTGTCGCGCGGTCTGCGCGCATCGATGATTCACAGCGTGCAGATCGATCAATCGCTGCTGGGCTGGAAGGAATATGAACTCGAGGTCGTGCGCGACAAGCATGACAACTGCGTCGTCGTCTGCGGCATCGAGAACATCGACGCGATGGGCGTGCATACGGGCGACTCGATCACGGTGGCGCCCATCCTGACGCTGACAGACAAGGAATATCAGCGCCTGCGCGATGCGGCGTTCGCGATCATGCGGTCGGTCGGCGTGGAGACGGGCGGCAGCAACGTGCAGTTCGCGGTGAATCCTGAGGATGGCGAGTTCGTCGTCGTCGAGATGAATCCGCGTGTGTCGCGAAGCTCGGCGCTGGCGTCGAAGGCGACGGGTTTCCCGATTGCGAAGATCGCGGCGAAACTCGCGGTGGGATTCACGCTGGACGAGCTGCGCAATGACATCACGGGCACGACGAGCGCGTGCTTTGAGCCGACGATCGACTACGTCGTGACGAAGTTTCCGCGCTGGACGTTCGAGAAGTTTCCGGAGGCCAATGAGACGCTGACGACGCAGATGAAGAGCGTCGGCGAGGCGATGGCGATCGGTCGCACGCTGAAGGAGAGTCTGCAGAAGGCGATTCGCTCCATGGAGGTGAAGCGCTTCGGGCTCGGTCTCGATCGGCAGGATGCGTGGCTGAAGAACCGGCGCGGGGAGTCAGATGACGATTCGCCATGGCCGATTCCGGAGGAGAAACTCAAGCGGAAGCTCTCGGTGCCGGCGCAGGGGCGGCTCTACTACGTGCGCTACGCGTACAAGATGGGGTGGGGCGTCGATGATGTGCATGAGCTGACGCGCATTGACAAGTTCTTCCTGCGCGAGATGAAGCAGATCGTTGACTTCGAGGACGAACTCTGCCGATTCAAAGAGCTGGAAGACGCGCCGCGCGACGTGCTCTTTGAAGCGAAGCGGTTGGGCTTCAGCGATCCGCAGCTTGCGAATCTCTATCTCGGTGAGATTACGAGCGCGTCCATTCTGAAGTTGCGTCAGCATCGGACATCGCTTGGCGTGACGCCGGTGTACAAGCTGGTTGACACATGCGCCGCGGAGTTTGAAGCGGCGACGCCGTATTACTACTCGACGTATGAGACGCCCGTAGAGACGATCGGCGGCGAGCCCCAGGTCGATGACGAAGTCCGCGTGACGGATCAGCGCAAGGCGGTGATCATCGGCGGCGGGCCGAACCGGATCGGTCAGGGGATCGAGTTCGACTACTGCTGTGTGCACGCGGCTTTCGCGGCGCGGGACATGGGCATCGAGTCGGTGATGATCAACTCAAACCCGGAGACGGTGTCCACGGACTATGACACGTCGGACCTGCTCTTCTTCGAGCCGCTGACGCTCGAGGACGTGCTGAATGTAATCGAGCGCCTCAATGGGCCGGGCGATCACGGCGCTGCGGCGGCGGATCGAGTGATGGGCACGATCGTGCAGTTCGGCGGGCAGACGCCGTTGAATCTGGCGCACGGTCTGCATGCCGCGGGCGCGCCGATCATCGGGACATCTCTTGATTCGATTGATCTGGCGGAGGACCGCGAGCGATTCAAGTCGCTGCTCGATCGGATTGGATTGAAGCAGCCGGCGAGTGGGATCGCGTTTGCGCTGGAGGAAGCCGTCGAGATCGCGCAGCGGATTGGGTATCCGGTGCTCGTGCGGCCGAGTTACGTGCTCGGCGGGCGCGGCATGGAGATCTGTTCAGACGAGCGCGCGATGCGCGAGTACATGTCGAAGGCGGTCGACGTTTCCGACCTGACGGACGCGCCAATCCTGATCGACAAGTTCCTCAGCGAGGCGATCGAGGTTGATGTCGATGTGGTCGCCGATTTTGAACCCGAGGCTCAGGAGCAACCCGGTGATCGGCAAGCGATCGTCTGCGGTCTCATGGAGCACATTCAGCAAGCGGGCGTGCATTCGGGTGATTCATCGTGCACGATACCGCCGCGGTCGCTGTCGCCGGCGATGGACGCTGAGATTCGCGACGTCTCGCGCCGGCTGGCGCGGGAGCTTCGGGTGAACGGTCTGATGAACGTGCAACTGGCCGTGAAGGGTGATGAGCTCTACATCATTGAGGTCAATCCGCGCGCGTCGCGCACGGCGCCGTTCGTCAGCAAGGCGAAGGGCGTGGCGTGGCCCTCGCTCGCGGCGCAGGTGATGATGGGCGCCACGCTCGCCGAACTCGGCGTCAAGGAGAAGCCGGATACGGGGTACTACTCGGTGAAGGCGCCGGTCTTCCCGTTCGAGAAGTTCCCGGGTGTGGACTTCGTGTTGGGACCGGAGATGCGCTCGACTGGCGAGGTCATGGGTCTCGATCCCGCGCTTCCGATCGCGCTCGCGAAGGCGGAGATGGGTTCGGGCACGGTGATGCCGCTCGAAGGAAACGTGTTCATCTCGGTGCGCGAGATCGACAAGCCGTACATCGTGGAGGCGGCGCGGACGCTGGTCTCGATGGGATTCGGCGTCTACACAACCGAGGGCACCTCGGCGTATTTGGCGCGCCAGTCGATCAAGACAATGCCCCTGAAGAAGATCGCCGAGGGCGCGCGCCCGAATGTCGTGGACATGATCATGAATGGTGAGATCCAGTTCGTGATCAACACGCCGACGCGGACTGGCTGGGCGACGGACGAAGGGACGATACGCGCGACGGCGGTGCGCATGGGCGTGCCCATGATGACGACGGCGACGGGCGCGGCGGCGATGGTGCAAGCGATCCAGGCGATCCGCGCGGGCGACTGGTCTCCGGTGGCTCTCCAGGACTACGCCGGCGACCAGCCGCTCGATGAGTCATCCACAGACGCGACGGTGACGACCCGAAGCGCCGCGGTCGCGACGAAGCGCTCCTGAACCGGGTACCCTGAGCGCATGAGCAGCGGTTCAGAGCTTCAACTCCAGCGCGCGCTGACGGGGATCTTCCTGCTCTGCGTCGTCGGTCTCGGCGGAGGCTGCTCGAAGTGGGCGGCGCCGACGCTGCGCGTGACGGGCGCGTCGGTGACGGATGAGAGCGACGAGGGGTTCGTGATCTCGTTCACGCTCGAGGGCGAGAACTCCAACGATGAGCCGCTGCCGCTGCACGCCGTGCAGTACCGAGTCCTGCTTGATGGGAAGACGGTCTTCAACGGCGTGCGTTCTGCCGAGGTGACGCTGCCGCGTTATGGCACGCAGACGCTTCAGCTCCCGGCCTCGATCAGTCACGAAGATTACGCAGGTTCGCCGGATGAGCTCGTGCAGAGCGGCGTGCGTTTTCAGGTTTCCGGCGTGCTCGTGTACATCACGCCGGGCAATTTGTCTGATCTGCTCTTTGATGTCGGCATCCGGCGTCCGAAGGTCGCGTTCGTCGAGCGCGGCACGTTCCGGGACGCCAACGCGCCTCCGAGTGAGGGTGCGGGCGGATGACGAGCGAGGAACGCCCCCTGCCAGCCGTGCCTGCTCGCGATCCTCGTGGTCATAAGGGGACGTTCGGCACCGTTGCGGTGATCGGCGGGCGTATGCACGACGGCGTCGTGATGGTCGGGGGCCCATGCCTCTCGGCGGTTGCGGCGCTTCGATCCGGATGCGGCCTTGCGCGCCTGGCGATGCCGGAGCCGCTGCTGCATGCGGGTCTTGCGGTTGTCCCGTCGGCGACGGGCGTCGCGCTTCCGGTGGATCACGAACACATGATCAATGGTCATGCGGCCTCCGGCGTGATCGACGACCTGATTCTCGAGGCGGATGCGATCGCGATCGGGCCGGGCCTTGGGCTCGGACAGGGTCCGAGTGTGGCGACATTGCGATGTCTTGCCCAGCGGCGCACACCGGTGGTGATCGATGCGGACGCGCTGAATGTAATCGCTTCGATTCCGAACGCCATTAACCAGATCCAGGCGCCGGCGATTCTGACGCCGCACCCGGGCGAGTATTCGCGTCTCGCGGAGGCGGGAGAGATCGACGCCGACGCGAAGGACGCGAAGACGCGGACCATCGCCGCGGAGCGGCTTGCCTTGAAGGTTGGCGCGATCGTCGTGCTGAAGGGCGCGAACACGGTCGTCAGCGATGGTCGAGAAAGTTGGGTCTGCCGCATCGAGAATGCGGCGCTTGCGACAGCGGGAGTCGGAGACGTGCTGACTGGCGTTGCGGCGTCCTTCGTGGCGCAGTTCTACGGCAAGGGCGAGGCGCCGCTGACGCTCTTTGATTGCGCCCGACTCGCGGTGCAGGCGCACGCCCTGGCCGGCGAGCAGTGGCATGTGCGCCGGGGCGCTTCGGGAGGCTTGTTGGCGATGGAGCTCACGGCGGAGCTTCCGGCGGCGATCGAGACATTGCGGGATCGCGCCGAGCGCGCCTGACGGCGGCTACGATTAGGCAGGGGCGAGGAATGAGCCAGCATGAGTTGCGACAGATTGATTCGGACCGGCTGATACTCGTGGTGACGGGCGCGCACCTGCGTTCGGAATCGGGAGACCGGCCGCTCGCGTATCACGTGCGCGATCTGATGCTGCGCTGGCGCGAGGAGCATCTTGATCCGGTGAGCGGCTCCGACGCTCCTGCGTTCGATGTCGTCGTCTGCTCCGACATCTGGCGGATGAACAACGAAGAGTTGACGCACTGTCCGACGGTGAGCATCGGCGGACCGGGCGTCAATGCGTATGCCGCGTACCTTGCGGACAAGCTCGACTCCGTCTTCGTCGTTGATGACTATCTGATCGTGCAGATGGACCTGGAGTTCACTGACTGCCTGGTGAGTTGCTGGGGTATGGATCACGAATCGACCGTGGCGTCCGTCGAGAAGTTCATCGAGAAGTATCTCGAGGATTTCATGGACGCAGCGGCGCTGCAGATTGCGCAGCGAAGCGTCTAAGTCTACTTGCCAACGCAGAATGAGGCGAAGATGCGCCCGATGACGTCATCGGGTGGGACATCACCTGCGATCTGTCCGACCGCGTCGAGCGCACGGCGAAGATCGAAAGCCAGTCGCTCGGGATGTTCGAGCGTGCGGCGCTGGGACTGCGCGTGGAGCGTTTCGTGAACGCCGAGGAGCGCATCGCGCGTTTCTTCGAGAGCCGTTCGGTGCCTGGGCAGGAGCGTGAGGCGCTCGCCTGCGCGGGAGGCGCCTGCGAGATCGGCGATGGCGCGGCGCAGCGCCGGGAGATTCCACTGATCGAGCGCGCAGACACTGAGATCGCCGTGGGCATCGCTCGTGGCGTTCGGGAGATCGGCTTTCGTGCGCACGCGGATCATCGGCGTCTGCGCCGGCAGATCCGGAAGCTGAAATCGTCCGGATGGGTCGCAGTGGATTATGGCGTCCGCGCCGGCGATCGTCGCTCTCGCTCGATCCTGTGACTCGCGTTCGACATCGCTCCGGCCAGCGAGCGATTCGTCGAGTCCGGCGAGGTCGATGAGGATCGCGAAGCCGTCCTCAGGGCGACCAAGAGGAATCGTCTCTTCGAGCGCGTCGCGCGTTGAACCGGGCGTCTCGGAGACGACGGCGCGCGTTCTTCCCAGGAGCGCGTTGAAGAGCGTGGATTTTCCGGAGTTCGGTCGTCCGACGAGCACGATGCGCGGCAATTCCTGCAGGCTCTCCGATGGTGCGGCGCCAGCGAGGTTGGCGTCGAGTTGAGCGCAGAGCGCTGCGATCGAGGCGTCGAGATCATCCGGCGCGATGGGTACGACATCCTCCTGGTCGGTGAAGTCGATGCCTGCTTCAACGAGCGCCAGCAGGCGCGCGATCTCCTCGGCCGCCGTGCGGTGGGAGTCGCCTGCGTCGCCGTCCAGCAGTGCGCGGGCCGCTGCGAGTTGGGCGTCATTCTCGGAGGCTATTGCGAGCGCCACGCCCTCAGCCTGTTCGATCGTCATCCGGCCATTGAGAAATGCGCGGGCCGTGAACTCGCCGGGTTCTGCGAGGCGAAGCTGGGCGTGCTCGCGCAGGAGGAATGCGCTGAGGCGCTGCATGAGCTGCGGATTGCCCGGGATCAGGATCTCGGCGATGGACTCGCCTGTGTACGAGGCGGGTTTGGGCGCGAGGAGCAGGCCGACGGGGAGTTCGAGGTCATTCCAGAGTCTGAGTCTTGTGCGGTGCAGACCGCGCTCTTGAGAGAGTGTCGTGAGTCGCGCGCGCAGGATGTCGGGAACGCCGGGTCCGGAGAGCCTGATGATGGCGAGCGCCGAGCGACCGGGCGGCGTGGCGGGGGCGAGGATCGTGTCGCCCGTTTTCATCTCACTTCTTCCGGCGCTGCTTGTAGCTCTGGCCGCCCTTGGGGTCTTTGTTCTTCGAGAACGGCGACGCCGGAACCGCCTGGTTGGCGACCTTCTTCTTCGGCGGCTGCTTCTTCTGCGGCGTGAGATCCATCTGATCGATGTGGGCGCGGATGTAGCGGCTTTCGAGGATGCCGAGCGTGGAGTTCGTGATGAAGTAGATGGAGAGGCCGCTGGGCGCGTTGTACATGATCACCGGGAAGAGGATGACCATCATGATCTTGATCATCTTCTGCTGCGACTTCTGCTCCGGCGTGAGGTTGGCCGTGGTGGGCGGCGTGAGGTACTTCTGCTGCAGGAAGAAGACGAGCCCGAGGAAGAAAGGCAGGATGTTGATCGACTCGATGTCTCCGAAGAGCGGGATCGTGAGAATGCTGCGTCCGAAGCTGATGAATTGATCCGGTGCGCTGAGATCGGAAAGGAAGTTCCAGCGTCCACCGGTGATCGCCTGGAAGACACCGAAGAACGCGGGCTCATGGCGGAGCTCGAAGACGAAAAAGAGCATCGCATAGAGCGCAATCCAGACGGGCGTCTGGAGGAACATCGGGAAGCAGCCGAGCATGTGCTGAAGACCCATGCCTTCCTCGCGCTGGAGCTTGAGGAGTTCCTGCTGCTGGCGTTTCGGATCGTTGCGATAGCGCTCCTTGATCTTCTCCATCTTCGGCTGCAGTTCCTGCATGTGCTTGCTGAAGCGCTGCATGCCGATCTGGCTCTTCTTGGTGATCGGGTGCAGGATCGAGCGCACCACGAGCACGAGGAGCATGATCGAGAGCGCCCAGTCGAAGACGATGTAGGAGTGGACGAAGTTGAGGAACCAGAGAAGGATCTGCGTGAGCCACTGGAAGGTGCAGAAGGCGCAGGGGCCGCCGAAGTTGTAGATGACAAGGCGATCAAGGCCGGCGAGGTCGGGGCCCGGCGACTTCGCGATGCTTGTGGAGCTTGTCGGGCCGGCGTAGGCGGCGATCGAAAGATCTGCACGGGTGGCCGGCGACACCGGAATCGCCGGTCCATTGAACTGCAGCGCGAGGACGCGCTCATCGAATGGGCCTCCGCCCTCGCGGCCAGGCCGAATCGCACGCCCGACCAGGTCGAGGAGATCTACGCGATCGTGCTCGGCCGCAAGGGCGGGGGCCCATTCGATGAGCGCGTCCTCCCGCTGC
>JANQNW010000007.1 GCA_028279375.1 Phycisphaerales bacterium | reverse complement strand
GGTTTGCGCCACAAGCCCTGGTGAAGGCGTCTCCCCCGCGGCCAGCGCCGCGGCAAGAGGATCACCGCCCGGGAGCGCAGCCGCGACGGCGATCGCCGTATCGGGGCGACGCGCAGGGTCCCACTCCAGGCAGCGCATGATCACGCGCTCGACCGCCGGATCAACATCCGGCACGACGCTCGAAGGGCTCGACGCGCCCATCGATGGCGTCTGCGACTCCGTCTGGTACATCGCGCGCAACTCACCGGGTGTCGACGCCTCGAACGGTCGCTTTCCTGTGAAGATCTCGTAGAGCACCATGCCCAGCGAGTAGATATCGCTGCGCGGCGTGACCTCGCGCCCTTCAATCTGCTCCGGCGCCATGTACGCCGGTGTTCCAGCGGTCACTTCATGCTGTGCGATCTCCTCTGCGACACCGGCGAGGCCGAAGTCCGTGATGCGCACGTTGCCCTGCCCATCGAGCATGATGTTGGCGGGCTTGAGATCCCGATGAAGCACACCTGCATCATGGGCGGCCGCCACGCCGGCGCAGATCTGGCGAGAGATGTCGACGGCCTTGTCGCCGGGAAGCCTGCCGATGCGGCGCAGAAGCGACGCAAGGTCCTCGCCATCGACGTATTCCATCGAGATGAATGGCTCGCCGCCCGCCTCTGGGCTCGTCTCGCTGATGTCATAGACGCGGCAAACGGAGCGATGCGACACCTGGCGCGCCGTGCGCACCTCAGCGTGGAATTTCTGCAATCTCACCGGATCAGCCGCGAGCGCCGACGGCAGGAACTTCAGCGCCACTTCCTGATGCAGCTTGATGTCGTCGGCGCGATAGACCTCGCCCATCCCGCCCTTGCCGATGAATCCGGTGATGCGATAGCGCTCGTTGACCAGATGGCCGGGCTGATAGCGGGCGCTCTCATTGACACTGCTCGAGCGGAATGCGCTGGACGATTCGCTGCCGCTGTGTCCGGTTGAGCCGGGGCCGGAACTCGGCGAGTCGATCGTCGGCAGTTCGTCGTCCTGACGACTCGGATCGTTGTCGGGCGGGAGATTCGGCACGTGGTCAGTCTGTCAGCGCTTAGACGCCGGCTCCCTGCTTGCAGTCATTGAGCATGCGCCGGAGCACCGTGTGCAGGATGCCGCCGTTGCAGTAGTAATCCACCTCGACCGGTGTATCGATGCGGCACACGGTGGTGAACTTCGTCTCTGTCCCGTTCTCGTGCTTCGCGACGACATCCACATCCATTCCCGGCGTGATGCTCGACGGGAGGTCGATGTCGAAGGTCTCCGTGCCGTCGAGACCAAGCGCCTCGCGATCCTCACCCGACTTGAACTCGAGGGGCAGCACGCCCATGAAGACCAGATTGGAACGGTGAATGCGCTCGAAGCTCTTGGCGATGACCGCCTTGACGCCGAGGAGGTTGGATCCCTTGGCGGCCCAGTCACGGCTCGAGCCCATGCCGTAGTCAACGCCGCCGATCACGACGAGCGGGATCCCCGCTTTCTTGTAGTTCAGCGAAGCCTCATAGACGCTCTTCACCTGCCCATCGGTGAAGTCAGTGGTCCAGCCGCCCTCAGTGCCCGGCGCGATCAGGTTTCGAATGCGGATGTTGGCGAATGTGCCGCGCGTCATCACGCGATCGTTGCCGCGCCGCGAGCCGAAGCTGTTGAACATCGAGACGGGCACACCCTTCTCAATCAGGAACTTCCCGGCGGGGCCGTCTTGCGCAATGGCGCCCGCTGGCGAGATGTGATCGGTCGTCACTGAGTCGCCCAGGCTGCACAGCACGCGCGCGCCCTTGATGGCGTGCGCGCCCGGCAGTTCCTCCGTCATATCGATGAAGAAGGGCGGCTCCTGGATGTACGTGGACTCATCCGACCAGTTGTAGTTGGCGCCGCCGGAAACGGGCACGGCGTTCCACGTCGGATTTCCCGTGTAGACCTCGCCATACTCCTTTCGGAATTGATCCGGCCCGATCGCATTCGCGCGAACCTTCGAGACCTCGTCATGCGACGGCCAGATGTCCTTGAGATAAACGTCCTTGCCGTCGGAGGACTTTCCGAGCGGCTCCGTCGCCAGGTCGATATTCACTGTCCCCGCCAGGGCGTACGCGACGACCAGCGGCGGACTGGCGAGATAGTTCGCCTTGATGTGCGGACTGATGCGCCCTTCGAAGTTTCGGTTGCCCGACAGCACGCTTGTGGCGACGAGATCGCCTTCGTTGATGCCGGCGACGATCTCGTCCGGAAGCGGGCCCGAGTTGCCAATGCATGTCGTGCAGCCGTAGCCGACGGTGTAGAAGCCGACGGCCTCCAGGAATTTCGTGAGATCCGCCTTGTCGAAATACTCGGTGACGACCTTCGAACCGGGCGCCAGCGAGGTCTTGACCCAGGGCTTGGCGCGAAGGCCGAGTTCACTGGCGCGCTTCGCCACGAGACCCGCGGCGATCATCACATCCGGATTGCTCGTGTTCGTGCAGCTCGTAATCGCGGCGATCGTGACATCGCCATCCGTAAGGTCAAACGTCTCTCCAGCGCGCGTCACGCTGGCGGAGTCCGGCGCGCTCTTGCCGAAGACATCCTTGAGATCCGCCTGCCACTTGCTCTTCATGTCCTTCAGGAGGATGCGATCCTGCGGCCGCTTGGGACCGGCGAGCGAGGGCTGCACCGTGCCCATGTCGAGTTCGAGCACGTCCGTGAACTCGGGCTCGGACGCATCGGGCGTCCAGAAGAGCATGTTCGCTTTGCAGTACTTCTCGACGAGTTCGATCGTCGCTTCGTCCCGCGCGGTCAAGCGCATGTACTCGAGCGTGCGCTCGTCGATCGGGAAGAACCCCATCGTGGCGCCGTACTCGGGCGCCATGTTGGCGATTGTCGCGCGATCCGGCACGCTCATCGACGCGATGCCGGCGCCGAAGAACTCGACGAATTTGCCGACGACGCCCTTCTCACGAAGCATCTGCGTGACGGTGAGCACGAGATCGGTCGCCGTCGCGCCCTCCGGCAGCGCGCCGGTCAGACGAAAACCGATGACCTCCGGCGTGAGCATATAGATGGGCTGGCCGAGCATGACCGCCTCGGCCTCGATCCCGCCCACACCCCAACCGACGACGCCGAGGCCGTTGATCATCGTGGTGTGCGAATCGGTGCCGACGAGCGAATCGGGATAGCAGATGGTCTGGCCGGTCACCTCGTCCGTCTGCTTCAGGACGCCATCGGCGAGGTACTCGAGATTGACCTGATGCACGATGCCGGTGGCGGGCGGCACCACGGAAAAGTTGTCGAACGCCGACTGCCCCCACTTCAAGAACTCGTAGCGCTCCTGATTCCGCTCGAATTCCTTCTCGGCGTTGATCGTCAGCGACGTCGCGGCGCCGAAGTCATCCACCTGCACCGAGTGATCAATGACGAGATCGCAGCGCACCTGGGGATTGACCATCGCCGGATCGCCGCCGAGGCGGACCATCGCCGAACGCATCGCAGCGAGATCGACGACCGCCGGGACACCGGTGAAGTCCTGCAGGACGACGCGTCCGGGCATGAACGGAATCTCGGAGATCTCCGGCTTCTTCGCGCTCCAGTTGGCGAGCCCCGTGACGTCATCCGCCGTCACGATGAAGCCGTCGACGTTCCGAAGCATGGCCTCGAGGATCACACGGAGCGAATACGGCAGGCGATCGACATGCCCGATGCCCTGCCGGGAGAGGGCGGCGAGGTCGTAGAACCCCATCTCGCCCTGGCTGGTCGAAAAGGATGATCGCGCGTTGAACGGGTTGCTGTCAGAGGCCATCGAGGGGCTCCTCAGAGTGCTTCAGGTCGGTTGTCCGGGGCCGGCGGACAGGGCCGGTCATCACAGAATACGAGCGCTCGATCAGCCCCGCCAATCGCGCAGGAAGGGCCGGCATCGCTCCAGCGATCGACGGCGGAACGCCGATACGAGCGGACGCGAGCGTGGCGAAGGACCGCCACGGGAGCGGACCACGGATGGTCAAGTACATCGGCTCGAAGAGAGTGCTCGTTCCGGCGCTGGTCGGACTTTTTCAGTCGCTCGACGACGTTCGAAGCGTCGTCGATCTCTTTTCCGGCACGTCACGCGTCGGCCACGCGCTCAAGGGCGCGGGATTCCGCGTGCTCTCGAACGACCTGATGTCATACGCCTGCGCACTCGCCACCTGCTATGTGCAGGCCGATCGGAGCGATCTCGCCAACGATGCGCAGCGTCTCGTCGATGATCTCAATGAACTCCCTGGCGAAGCCGGATACGTCACCGAGACATTCTGCAGGCAGAGCAGGTACTTCCAGGAACACAATGGAGCACGCATCGACGCCATCCGACGGCGCATCGCGGATCTAAGACTTGATCCGGAACTCGAAGCCGTCCTTCTGACTTCGCTTCTCGAAGCAGCCGATCGAGTGGATTCGACTGTAGGCGTGCAGATGGCGTTTCTCAAGCAGTGGGCGCCAAGAAGTTACAACGCGCTCGAGATGCGCATTCCTGATCTTCTTGATCGCGCGCGCTTCGGCAAAGGTGAGGCGCATCAACTCGATGCGCTTGTTGCAGCGCAGAAGTTGTCCGCGGACGCGGCGTATATTGATCCTCCGTACAACCAGCACAGTTATCTCGGCAACTATCACATCTGGGAAACGATCGTGCGCTGGGACACCCCCGAACACTACGGCGTCGCGTGCAAGCGCGAAGACTGCCGCACGCGCAAGAGCGCCTTCAACCGCAAGCGCGAGGCGCTCGATGCGATGCGCCAGGTCGTCGAGCGCCTCGACGTGCGACACATGATCGTGTCATTCAATGACGAGGGGTTCATCTCCAAGAGCGAGATGATCGAGCTGCTCTCGTCACGCGGCGACGTCGGCGTCGTCGAACGCGCGCATCCGCGCTACGTGGGCGCCCGGATCGGCATTCACAACCCGCAAGGTGAGAAAGTCGGCGAGGTCGGGCGACTGCGAAATCGCGAGTTCATCTTCGTCGTCGGGCCGGATGCGCATCGACTCGCCCGGAGCCGCGACGCCGTAGTCGCGGCCTAGCGAAGGCCATATTCCTTGAGCTTGCGATACAGCGTGCGCTCGCCGATGCCCAGCATTCTGGCAGCCTGCTCTCGATTGCCGCCTGTCAAACGCAACGTCTCACGGATCGCTCGTTTCTCGAGCTGCTGCAGGCTCGCGCCGGCCAGCGAGCCGCCCGCGCCGCCCGCGTCGTCAAGATCGCTGTCCTCGACGCTGATCCCCGGCGGGATGTCGCGCACGTCGATCTGCGTCTCCCCGGCGCCGGCGCTCATGACCGTCATGTTCTGCACGACATTGAGAAGCTGGCGCACATTGCCGGGCCAGCTGAATGACGCCAGGCGCATCATCGCCGGCTCGGTGATCTCTGGCGGCGCCTTTTCCGGCGCGATCTCGGCGCTGAATCGCGCGATCGCGTGCTGCACGATGCGCGGGATGTCCTCCCGACGCTCTCGCAGCGGGGGCAGATGCACATGCGCGCCCTTGATGCGGAAGTAAAGATCTTCCCGAAACTCACCGGCCCGGATCGAGGCCTCGAGATCCTTATTCGTCGCCGAGACGAAACGAACATCGACATCACGCTCGTCGTTGGCGCCGAGCCGGACGACTTTTCCGCTCTCGAGCACGCGAAGGAGCTTCGCCTGCATCGTCAGCGGCATGTCGCCGATCTCGTCGAGAAAGAGCGTGCCGCCGGAGGCGTACTCGAAGACGCCCTCGCGATCCTTGTCAGCGCCCGTGAAGGCGCCGCGCACGTGACCGAAGAGTTGATCCTCGATGAGCGATTCACTCTGGCCCGCGCAGTTGAATGCGACGAAGCGCTTCTTGACGCGCGGACTGTTCTTGTGCACGGCTTCCGCGATGAGTTCCTTGCCCGTGCCGCTCTCACCGGTGATGAGCACGCTGATCGTCGACTTCGCGACCGTCGCCACCGTGTGCAGGATCCGGCGCATCGGCTCGGAGCCGGCGATGATCCCCTCGAATCCGTCGTGCTGGACGAGATCCGTCAACTCGCCGCTCTCGTGGCGCAGGAGCACCGTCTCCGCCGCCCGATTGATAACGCTGCGGAAGACTTCCAGGTCGAGCGGCTTCTCGACGAAGTCATAGACCCCGTGCTTGAATGCGGATCGCGCCGTCGCCACGTCGCCATGCGCCGTCACCATGATCGTCTCGGCCTCGGGCTGATGCGATTGCGCCGCCTCGAGAATGACCATGCCGGCGTTGGCGCCGTCCGCTTCGACGCCATGCTGACCCGCGGAGGTCGGCATACGAAGGTCGGTCACGATGATGTCGAAGGCGCCGCCCTTGAGCTCTTCGAAGGCGTCATCCACGTTCGTCACGATTGTGGAGATGTGTCCGGGCCGGCGCAGGGCTTCCGCCATGACGTCAGCGTGATCCGCCTCGTCGTCGATGATGAGCACCTGCGCGCGGGGCAGGTCGGCGCCGGTCGTGACTTCTGCCATGGGATGTCAGTGTAGCGGCGCAGCGGCGGGCGCAGCGCGGCGGACGGCGCACAGCGCGATCGCGATCGCATCAGCGACATCCGGCGGGCTTGGGGCCTCAGCCAGCCCAAGCTGCGCCTGGACCGACTCCTGCATTTGGCGTTTGCTTGCATGGCCGTTGCCCGTGAGCGACTTCTTGACCTCTGTCGGCGCGAGCTCGCTGAAAGTCGCCCCGGAGCGTTCGATGACGAGGAGCGTCACGCCGCGCGCGTGTCCCATCGTGATCGCCGTCGTCGGATGCTTGTAGTGCGCGAAGAGGCGTTCGACACACGCGTGTGTCGGCGACAGTCGATCGAAGATCCCCACGAGATCGTGCTCGAGTTCGCGCAGCCTCGATGACACGCTCGCCCCCGACTTCAGTCGGATGACGCCCGCTTCAATGAGTGTCGGTTCACGCGACGCCTGCGCATCGACGCATGCGAAGCCGGTGATCTGCAAGCCTGGATCGATCCCGAGGACACGCACGACTCGCTCCCTCATGCCCTTGTGATCGCCGATTCCCGCTCAGAATGGACGATCACGCAGATGTTGACGCCGCTTCTCTCTCTTCGGCTGTCGGCAAATGAATCCTCGACAGCGCCGAGGGGCTCCGTTATACTCGACACCTGCAACTTTGCCCCCGGAAGCCGGATCGGTCGACCTTTCAGGACGCCGGTCCGGTTTATTTTTCGCGCGTGTCAGTGAGCGCTTGAACCGAGGGATCGAAGGCGCTCATCGCTTTCAATCAGGCCGTCACGCAAGCGCACGACACGCTCGCAGCGATCCGCGACCGAGTCATCGTGCGTCACCATGATGATGGTCATCCCCTGCGCGTGCAGATCCTCGATGAGAGAGAGAATTGACTCGCCCGTCGCGCTGTCGAGATTGCCGGTGGGCTCGTCCGCCATCAGGACGACAGGATCGGCCACGAGCGCCCGGGCGATCGCCACGCGCTGCTGCTGCCCGCCCGAAAGTTCGCTGGGCCGGTGCCCGAGCCTGTCGGAGAGACCCACAAGCGCCAGCTTCTCACGCGCCGATCGCCTTCGCGCCTGCTGTGAGCGCCCCTGATAGAAGAGCGGCGTCTCGACGTTCTCCTCGATCGTGAGCTGACTGATCAGGTTGAAGGCCTGGAATACGAATCCGATTTTCTGACCCCGGAAGAGACTCAGGGCCTGATCGTCGAGATCAGCGACATCGCGCCCGTCGAGCAGGTATTCACCCTCTGTGGGCTGGTCCAGGCATCCAAGGATGTTCATCAGCGTTGACTTGCCGGAGCCCGAAGGCCCCATGATCGCGATGTACTCACCCTGGTTGATGATCAGGTCAGTTCCGGCGAGCGCGTTGACCAGGACGCCGCCGTCAGGGCGGAAATAGGTCTTCCACACGCCGCGAAGCTCGGCCACAGGCGCCGGCGCGGTGTTGGTCAGCGCCATGGGTTGCTCTTCCGGACGGAACATCGATGGAGTCTACAGGCGAGGAATCATTCGGTGGCGGGAAGCGGCCACATCTGCGGCGGCGTCACACACACTGCGCGGAATACCGCTGGCGCCTTAGAGCTCTCCGGCGCCCTGCTCTTCGAGCTGAATGGACGCGATCGCGGCGGCCGGGTTCTCAGTGAACCGGAAGACCTTGTCCAGCCCGGTCAGCAGCATCACCGACCAGACCTGATCGCTGACGGAGCAGAGGATCATTGTGCGCCCAATCTCCGAGATCCGCTTGCGCAGGCGAAGCAGCTGCGCGATGTTCGACGAGTTGAGATACGTCACACCGGCGAGGTTCAGCACGAGGTGCGGAGACTGCGCAGCGCCGAGACTCGCCAGACGATCATGGACCGAATTGAGCTCATCAGACAGCGCAGGCTCGTCGGCGAGCTCCGAGATCACGATCTTGTCCGACCAGTCAGTCGCCATGGCTCAGTCGATTCTCCGCTGCAGAGGCGCCTCATCGCGCCCCGTCTGTGTGCAGGATAACAGACGCCGCCTCGCTCCGAGGAAGCAGCCGATTCCGTGGATCTCGCCATGGATCCGGTGATCAGGACGCGTCGCCTGGCGCACTGCCCGTCGCGGCGTCTTCGTCATCGCCCTCGACAATGCGCGCCGCGGCGATGAGCTTGTCGTCGCCCTTGAGATTCACGAGACGCACGCCCTGCGTCGCGCGACCCATGCGGCTGATCGATGTTGTCGGCATGCGCACCAGCAGCCCGCCCTGCGTGATAAACATCACGTCCTCATCAGGCGTGAGCGACATGATCGCCACAACGTGTCCGTTGCGGTCCGTCGTACGGATGTCGATTCGACCTTTGCCGCCGCGACCCTGGCACTCGCCGTGGTCGGCGCCCTCCCGCCAGACGAGATACTCCGCGAGGTCGGTGCGCTTGCCGTAGCCGTTGACCGTCGCCGTGAGCAGATCATTGTCCGGATGCACCGGATCCTGCCGGCCATGCTCATCAGGCTCGGTCATCTCGATCTTGACGAGGCCAACGACCGCGTCGCTGTCGCGCAAATCAATGCCCTTCACGCCTGCCGCCGAGCGACCCATCGGCCGCGCATCCTGCTCCTGGAACCGAATGGCCATGCCATTGCGCGTTCCCACCAGCAGGTGGTCGTAGCCGCTCGTCCACGTCACGCCGACGAGCGTGTCGCCGTCGTTGAGGTTGACAGCGATCAGACCGCCGCGATTGACGTTCTGATAGAGCTTCAGGCTCGTGCGCTTCACCTTCCCCTGCGCCGTCGCGAATACGAGGAAGTTCTCACCCTTCTCGAAGTCGGAGATGGGCATGAATTCGACGCAGCGCTCGCCCGCGCGCAGCTCGATCAGGTTGTTGATCGATCGCCCGCGCGACGTCCGTGACATCTGCGGCGCTTCGTACACCTTCATTTTGAAGACGCGGCCGGTGTCCGTGAAGCAGAGCAGGTCGTCGTGCGTGCTCGCGACGAAGAGATGCTCGATGAAGTCATCGTCCTTCGAGTCGGACGCCCGAATGCCGCGACCACCGCGACCCTGCGAGCGATAGGTGTCGATCGGCATGCGCTTCACGTAGCCATCGTGGGAGATGGTGACCACCATCTCCTCTTCCTTGATCAGCGCCTCGATGTCGATGTCCGACTCAGCCTCTTCGACGCCGGTGAGGCGCGGCGAGTCGTAGCGCGCCTTCATTTGAGCGCAGTCGTCCTTGATCATGTCAAGCACGCGCTGACGGTCAGCGAGAATCGACTCGTACTCCTCGATCTCGACGACAAGCTTGCGATAGTCGCCCACGAGGCGCTCGATCTCGAGACCGACGAGCTGGATCAGGCGCATGGCGCCGATCGCCTCGGCCTGCACGCGCGTCAGCAGCGTGCCGCCATCCGTCTCGTTCGCCCGCGCCTGCTCGATCAGGCGATCCGGAATCTGCGGCGCCGCCGGATGATCCGCCGGAATCCGAAAGCGCTTCTCCATGAGCTGGCGAATCGCCTCATCGCGCGACTGCGAACCACGGATGATCCGAATGACCTCATCAATGTCGCAAACGGCGTAGACAAGTCCCTCGAGCACGTGGGCGCGCTTTTGCGCCTCGTGGAGCAGGTGCTGCGTGCGCCGCGTGATCACCTCGAAGCGGTGATCGATGTAGAGCTGCATGAGATCCTTCAGCCCCAGCGTGCGGGGCTGCCGGTTCACGAGCGCAACGTTCATGATCGAGAACGTCTGCTGCAGCGGCGTGTACTGATAGAGCTGATTCTCGACGACCGCCGGATCCGCGTCTCGTCGAAGCTCAAGCACGATGCGCGTGCGAGCGCTGCGCCCGGACTCATTGCGGACGTCGGTGATGTCCTTGATCCGATCATCCTTGACGGCCGCGACGATCCGCTCCATAAGGTTGTTCTGGACAACCTGGTATGGGATCTCGTCGATGACGAGCTGCTGGCGATTCGCCTTGAATTCCTCGACATGCAGCTTGCCGCGCACCGTGACGCGCCCGCGACCGGTCGCGTAGGCCTCGATCACGCCGCGCTTGCCGATGATGCGACCACCCGTCGGGAAGTCAGGCCCCTGCACGATCTCGATCAGATCGGTGAGCTCGAGATCGGGGTTGTCGATCAGCGCCACGATGGCGTCGAAGATCTCATTGGGATTGTGCGGCGCCAGGCTCGTCGCCATGCCCACCGCGATGCCGACGCCGCCGTTGATCAGCAGATTCGGGAACTTGCCCGGGAGCACCGTCGGCTCCTGCAGGCGATCGTCATAGTTCGGCTGATAGTCGACCGTGTCGAGGTTGATGTCCTCGAGCAGATCGACGGCGCCATGCGCCATCCGCGCTTCGGTGTATCGCATCGCCGCAGGCGGATCACCATCGATTGATCCGAAGTTGCCCTGCGGATGCACCATGGGCACGCGCATGCGCCACGGCTGCGCCATGCCGACGAGCGTCGGATAAATGACCGATTCGCCATGCGGGTGGTAGTTGCCCGACGTGTCGCCCGCGATCTTGGCGCACTTGAGGTGCTTGCGCCCAGGACGCAGGTTGAGATCGTTCATCGCGACGAGAATGCGACGCTGCGAGGGCTTCAGACCGTCGCGCACATCGGGCAGCGCACGATCCATGATCGTGCTCATCGCGTAGACGAGGTAGCTGCTGTGCAGCTCGCGCTCGATCTGCTGTTCGATGACCGTGCCGATCGGAGCCGAGTCGGACTCCTCCGGGTTCTGGCCGTCGTTCTGCGGATCGATCATGTCGGACATGCGTTCGCTGCTCCGGGTCAGGTCATATTCAGAGGGAGTTCGCTTCCCGGTCGCTCGCTGCGACGTCCTGCATGGGAGGCTTTGTCAGGCTCGTATTTTAGTCGAATTCCGCCTCGCCGGCCCGCTCAGACGCCGGAAGCCGACGCCTCCGGCGCGGGTCCTCGGACCACGAGAAACAGCAGCGGCGCGGAGATCGGAATCAGCACACCCGGGGCCAGCATCCACCAGTCCTTCTCGATGAATCCCCCCCAGAACATCGGGGTCGCCAGCGCCACGCTCACGACGAAAAGCGTCAGGCGCAAGCGCGCCGGGACGCGCTGTCGCAGGCCTCCCAGCACGCAGATCCACATCGCCGCCGGGAAAAGGAGGCCATAGAACCACAGGAAGCTCTTGTATGTCACGAGCCCGACATCCATGGCGTGGCCCGCGATCGGAATGACCGCGCCGGCGCCGACGAGCACGAGCCCCACGGCCCCCGGAAGCGCCCGCGGCTCGCGCCGCATCTCAGTGATCTCTCGGAGATGGACGCCCACCGTGAAGATCATCTGGATCAGCATGTGCGCCGCCACCATCGCCGGCAGGCGCCACGTCCGCGCAACTCCCTCGGCGTAGAGAAGCGTCAGCCCGATCATCGCCAGAAAAAGCACACCGAAACCGATGATGAACGCCGCGGCGCCTGTCGCCCCGGGCGTCTCCCGGCGCACGCGCAGGAACGTCAGGTCGAAATACGGGCACAACGCGAACCCGAAAACGCAGATCGGCACGATCCACAGCAGATCAGCGACCGCCGCGCTGCCTGTCATCGCGGGAATCGACAGCGCCGCTTCACCCGCCACGGGCGACGCCGCATTCAGCACAACTCCGATCGACACGCCCCAGAGCACCAGCGCCGTCGCACACGCGCTCCGGAATGAGAGTCGGCTGATGACAATCCCGCCCGCGAAGACAAGTGAAAGCGCAAGCAAGGCCACGAGCGCCGGACGCGTCAGAATCACCAGCACTACGGCAATCGCAAGCCCGCGCGCGCCTGGCGGAAGCTCGTACGTCGCGCCCGGCTCGATCGTCAGCCACGTGGCCGCCATCCACGCGCAGAAGAACGCATGAAACGCCAGCACGACCCAGGAAAAGAGCGTCGTCCACACCGGGTGATCGATCACGAATCGATCCGCGGACTGGCGCGATCGCAGCGCGACGCCCATCATCGCAGCGCCGACGACGTTCGGAATCGCAAAGACGAGCCAGCCGCCGAGACCGAAATCGTGAATCAGCAGCACCGGCAGGAACATGCCGATGCACCACGTCCAGGAGCACGCGAGAAACGCTCCGCGCAGAATCGCAGTCGTCGGTCTGATGCGCGCAGAGTCGCCGGAATCAGCCACGTGCCGCGCTCAGCTCCGCTTCCTGCCGTTGCGGCGCGTCTTCGACTTGTTGAACTTGAGGAGAGACTTGGGAGTAGCGTGGAACGTCGTCGTGCACTGTCCGACGCGTCGCTCCTTGCCCGGCTTCGACGGGATCTGCTGCAGGATGTCGATCGTCAACTCGACGTTGAACTCCTCGCCTGCGTCGACCTTCTCTCGAATGATCGGATTCGGCTGCACGCGATACACCGCCGGCCCGAGGCAGGGTCGCAGGAACTTGTAGTGCAGTTCCTTGCAGACAACGCTGTAGCCGCCGCCGCACTCGCCGAAGAGGTACATCCCAGAGGCGATCTCGCTGTTGCCCAGAAGGGCGGCGCCCGCCATCGCGTTGTACCAGTTCCGATTGAATCGCTTGAACGGCAGCACCGCCGTGAACGTGGTCGTGTCCACGCGCTTCATGCGAATGCCCGAACGGAATGCGTACGGCAGAAACACGAGCGACGCCAGTCGCTGCCAGATCCCGCCCCGAGCCGAGAGCTTCGTCAGGAAAGCCTCCATCCGGCGGATCTTCGGCTTGTCCTTCCGAATCGGGCGGCTTTCAGGCGACTCGACCACGACTGGCGCAGTGACAGCAGGGGTCTTTTCGACCGCGTCCATCTCAGCGCGTTCGATCGTCGTCGAGTTCAAATGATGTCTGGTGGGCCTGTCGTTCTGCTCGTGCCGCGGCCCTCTCCGGACCGCTCAATCGGCCATTCTAGCCGGGCGCTGGGCCGAACGCATCAGTCGCCCAACCCCCCTTCCAGGGTCTCAGAGGGTGATCTCAGCCGGACTCAGAACGAACTCGCCGGCCCGCTTCGGATGGGGCTCCACCTCGACGAAGGGCGTCTCCGGATCGTGGTCGAGGGCGATCGTCCAGCCCTCGTCGTGGCAGCGCGTCAGGAGCGACTTCTTCGTGGCCATGTTGGTGTAGGGAATCACGTCGTACGCCATGTTGTATGTCAGCCCGGCGTGATTGACCGTCGGCAACGCGTCGCCCGGATAGACGATCGTCCGGCCCGACGAATCAGCGAATCGGATCGCCTGCTGCCCCCAGGTGTGCCCCGGCGCCGGGAACACGCTCATGTCCGGCAGAACCTCGGATTCGCCCTCCACCGTGCGCACGCGTTCGGCGATCGGGTCGAGGTGATTGCGCAGATACGTGCTGTGCATCGTGGACTTGCCCGCGAGCGCGTCCTCCCACTCCGTCTTCTGGGAGATCACTTCGGCATTCGGGAAGTTCGGAACAGCGCTCTCACCGTCGTCTGCGTATCGCGTCAGGGCGCCGGCGTGGTCGAAGTGAAGGTGCGTCAGCACGATCGCATCGATGTCCTCCGGACGGCAGTCGACCTCGTGCAGCGCGTCAAGAATCGAGCGCGACTCCATCGCGTAGATGTCGCGCTGCTTGTCGGTGTACTTGTCCCCGAGGCCAACCTCGATCAGGACCAGCTTGCCGTGACCCTCGACGAGCAGGCAGTTGGTGTCGAGCGCGATGCGATTTCGATCATCCGGCTGGACGAGGCGCTGCCAGAGCGGCTTCGGCACCAAGCCGAACATGGCGCCGCCATCAAGCTTGAAAGCGCCGGCGCGCAGATGCTTCCAGCTCCAGCTCATTGGGTCGCTGTCTCCTGCACGCTGCTCTATGCGCGACTAACTTCGGTTCTGATCGCCGCCACCCGGTTTGGCGATCGTGCTCCGCATATCCGTGTCCGCCATGACATTCTTCATGCGGTAGTAATCCATGATGCCAAGATGGCCGTTGCGGAACGCGTCGGACATCGCGAGGGGAACTTCCGCCTCTGCAAGCACGACCTTGGCCCGATTCTCCTGAATCAGCGCCTTTTTCTCCTGCTCAACGGCGACGGCCATCGCGCGACGCTTCTCAGCCTCGGCCTGCGCCTTCTCCTTGTCCGCCTCGGCCTGATCAGTCTGCAACTTGGCGCCGATGTTCTCGCCCACGTCGATATCCGCGATATCGATGGAGAGAATCTCGAACGCCGTCCCGGCGTCGAGGCCCTTGGAGAGCACCGTCTTGGAGATCCGGTCCGGATTCTCGAGCACGTCCTTATGCGTCTGCGAGGAGCCGATCGTCGTCACGATGCCCTCACCGACACGCGCGATGATCGTCTCTTCGGTGGCGCCGCCAACCAGTCGTGCGATATTCGCACGCACCGTGACGCGCGCCTTGGCCTTGAGCTGGATGCCGTCCTGCGCCACGGCGTCGATCGTCGGACGCGCGGACTGCGGACTCGGGCAGTCGATCACCTTCGGATTCACTGACGTCTGCACGGCCTCGAGAATGTCGCGACCGGCAAGATCAATCGCACAGGCGATATCCCATGGAAGCTCAATCCGTGCGCGGTCGGCCGCGATCAGCGCGTTGATGACGCTCGGCACGCGTCCACCTGCGAGATAGTGCGTCTCGAGTTGGCGCGTCGGAATCTCCATGCCCGCCTTCACCGCACGAATGCGGCTGAAGACGATCGTCCGCGGATCGACCTTCCGCAAGCGCATGCCGATGAGCTCGAGCAGCCCGACATACGCGCCGCTGAGCCAGGCCTGAAGCCAGAGGTTGAAGAACTGCGCCAGAACGACGATCGCGGCCAGCGCCACAACGCCGGCAATGATCAGGAAGATCAGCAGAACTGGATTCATCTCATCTCCACAACTGTTGTGCGTTGAGAGGCCGCGAGAGGCCATGGCCCCAGAGAGAGAACATTATGCCCAATCCCGGTGGCCGAGCAATCGACGCGCAACTTCATGTCTGAAGTCGGCGAATCGGAGACATTCTGAGGTGAGATCGAGTCTCAGACGTCGCGGCGGACCCGCAGGCGATTCCCCTCGATCGAGGTCACACGCACGCTCGATCCTGCCTCGATGACCCCGCCCTCGGCCAGGGCCTCGACGCGCTCGCCCTCGATCGAGACCATTCCGACGGGACGCAGGTCCGACTGGGCGACCCCTCGAGCCCCGACGAGCGTCTCCCGAATGCGCTCTTCTTCTTCAGCGCGCGCAATGCGCTGCGCAGCGAGCGCCTCTTCGTCATTCGAGAGGATCATCCGCCTGCCGACCGGTGTATTCGGGTAGATCTTGATCGCCATCCAGAGGCACGTCGGCGCCGCGAAGAGCACGAAGAGCGTCCCGAGCGCCCCCCACGTGGGTGACACTTTGAAGAAGAAGACGATCGCGCCGATCGCCGCCGCAGCCCCGAGAATGCCGCCAAGACCGCCGGTCGGGAGGAACATCTCCGCGACGACGCACACGAGGGCGACTCCCAGGAGTCCGATCGCCCAGAGCAAGAGAACAGATTCCGTCACGCCTGCGCCCCATCACTCTCTGCCGGCTCTACGGCCACGCGATACTTCGTCACCGAGACGACCCGCACCGCCGAGCCGGCCTCGATGAAACCATACTCGCAGACGACATCCACGAGTCGATCACCGAACTCCGCCGATCCCGACGGCCGGAGCGAGGTATGCGCGACGCCCACATCGCCGATCTCGACGCCGATCTGCGGATGAGCGCTTCCCATCGCAGCGAGCATCGAGGAGCCGGAGCCGTTGTCTCCCTGGGTCGTCAGAACGAGACGATTCATGAATGGGACGGACCCCATGTGTCGCGCGATGAGCCACATGCCGCCGATCGAAGAGAAGAGCGCGAGCACGATCGTCGCCGTCGCCCACGCCAGACGCGATCCCGCGCCGGGCTCACCAGGCGAAAGCACATCGGGCCCGGCAAGCAGCCCGATCAACCCGCCCAGAAGCATGATCAACCCGCCAATGCCGAAGACGCCGAACCCTGGAATCACCAGGACTTCGACCAGCACTAGCAGAATGCCGGTGACCACCGCGGCCAGCGCCCACCAGGCGGCGGCGTTCACCATGACCGCCGGAGCAAAGAGCGCCAGCAGCGCTCCGCCGGCAATTGCGCCCGGAACGCCCAGCCCCGGAGACGCCATCTCGAGGAAGAGCGAGAGCAGCAGCACCACGATCAGCAGCCCGCGCACGGGAAGACTGGAAAGGAAGCGCGCCAGCGTCTCGGACCACGTGCGATCAAAACGCCGTGAATCCGCGCCGCCAAAGAACTCGATCAGTTCCGTGTCGTTGCGAATCGTGTCTGCTGAGAACCCGAAGCGCTCGAGCTCAGCCGTCTTGAGTGTGAGTGGTGTGGCGCCATCGGTCGCGTACTCGACGAGCTTCCACTTGCCGCGCTGATCGCCGGAGATGACCGGGCGCGCGCTCGGCGTCGAGACATTCGCGTCAACTTCCTCCTTGAGCTGCGCGATCGAATCATCGCTCACAGTTGACTGGAAGCGTTCCCCTGCCGTTGCGCCGGACGCCATCGTCGGGCGCACCCGCTCGGGCGTCTCACCTACGAGCAGTTCGTATTCGTACTCGTCAACGAAGAGGCGTTCGCCGGTTTCAACATGCTCGACGAGCCAGAGCTCGACGCCCAGCATCACAAAACCCTGCACGAGCTTCTCGTCGTATCCTCGACGGCGCGCCGAGTCCACGACCTCCGCCAGCAGCGGCGCCAGGATCTTCTGACGCTCCTCAGCCGGCAGCGCCTGCAGGCCGGTGATTGGCGACGCCATCACCGGAAGCGCATCGCCCATCGTCGCGTATTCAGCGACCACGATCTCCCGGCAGGCCAGCGCGATGATCGCGCCGCCTGAATATGCATCCGGGCGCACCCATGCGACGGTGTTGGGAATTGGCGAGTTCTTGATCGCGTTGCAGATCTCGAGAACCGCGCCGACCTCGCCGCCGGGCGTATTCAACTCGAAGACGATCGCATCAGCGCCGATGGACTCCGCCTTCTTCATGCGGCGCTCGACGCTCAGCACCGTCCAGCGGTCGATGGGGCCCTCGATCGTGATGATCGCGACGCTGTTGGCCTGACGGGCCGCGGGCACGATGTCCGTCCGGGCAGGCGAGGCCTCGAGCTCCGCCTCCGCCGCGACGACAACCGGCTGCATCAGCGTCATCGACAGCATCCAGACCAAGAGCATCGCCACCGGGCTCACGGGACGCTCGGAGGCAAAGTTCTTCATTCCAGTCGCCAGGGATGCGATGCGCACGCGGATATCCATGTCCTCAAAGTATAGGTCGGCTCTCAGACGTCCTGTCTTTGCTCGCGGTAATCAGTAGGCGTACGTCCCACGCTTTTCCTGAAGGTCGCCCCGAAGTGAGCCTTCGTCGCAAAACCCGCCCGACGCCCGATCTCCTGCACCGGGAGGCCCGTCGTCCTGAGCAGCCATCGGGCCTCCTGGAGTTGCTTCAGGAGCAGATACTGCTTGGGAGAAACACCCACCTGCTTTCGAAAGAGACGCTGGAAGTGGAACGGACTCAGATGCGCCTGAGACGCCATGTCAGCGATCTCCGGCCCCTTGTCGAACTCATCATGAATGAACGCCAGCGCGTGTGCGATGCGATCGTCCGCCAGACGACCCACCACCGGGAGCGCATCATGCTCCATCGTGCGAAGCTCGATGCGGAGTTGCCGTGCGCGCGGCGCCTCGAGCGCCTGACGCCAATGCGCGACGATGAGCAGCGCTCGTGCGCCGATCTCCTGCACAACCTCCATGCGATGGCCCACCTCGCTGCGCGGCCAGCGCTGACGCACAAGCGACGAAACTCGGTCAATCAGCGACTGCACCGACGCGTTGTTCTGAAGCAGCGTCATGGAGCACCCCGGATCCGCACGCAACAGACGAAGGTCGTGTCCAGCGATCAGACGCCCGGCGACGCTCCGCCTCGGCGCGTTGAAGCTCCCCTGCCAGAGGCGAAGCGCCTGGCTCGCCATCTGCAACTCCGTGCCCGTGAAACGCTTCGAGGTTCGATGCAGGAGCAGCATCCAGAATCGAGGAGCTCGAATTGACTCTGGCCGCACACAGAGCAGCGCCTCCCCACCCATCGTCCCGAGTCCCAATGCGTCGCTCGGCGCCGCGGCGCCCGTGCGATCCAGCGCCTCTCGGAGCGCCTCGGTTGAACTCGGAAGATGCTCGAGCCAGTGATTGACGTCATTCGCGTCGACGCCCGCCGACGCGATCACCTCGTCCACGCATGGCTGATCCAGACGTGAGAGGCAGAAAACCATGCGCTCGCATGGAACGCGTCCCCGCACCCACGCGAGAAGTTCGTCGCCAGAGGCCGCCCAGAAATCCGGCGGCTCGTGAGAACCCATTGAGTTGCCCGCGTCGGGGGACACTCAGTCCCTCTGTTCGACCGTCCAGCGAATCTCGTCGCCGCGGCAATCGATGTGCACGCTGCAGAATCGCCCGTGCTGCTCATTGAGAAGCGGCCAGATCACCTTGCGGTCCGTCTCCGGGAGCGGCAGCGACGCCACCGCCTCAGGTTCATGCCACTCCAGGGCCCCTTCTCGGATCGTCTTCGGCTCGACGTGAACGGGCGACATCACGCGATAGATGAAGAGGAGCCAATGCGCCTCGTTCCGATACCCCTGTTCGCTCACGAGACCGACAAGGCGGAGATCCTCGATGGACACCTCGATGCCCGCCTCCTCCAGGATCTCACGCTGGGCACATTGCGCCGGGCTCTCGCCGCTCTCGATGTCGAGTTTGCCCCCGATCGGAGAGCAGAGTCCGAAGTTCGGCTCCTGAAGACGCCGGATGAGCAGAATCCGCTCCCGGTCATCCCGCAGGTCGCAAAGTGTGGCGATGCGATATGGGAAGTTCTTGTCGAGCATCGGCGGGACACCATACCCGGAGTGAATCGCCCGGACACCCGCATGGCAGGCCACTTTGCACACCCGACTCACCGCCCGCCGATACCCTTTGCAAAGATGAACCCCGCCCCCGCATCCACGCCGACGACCGATCCGTTCCCCCCCGGCGCTCGCGCCTTCCTTCTCGGAATCGGCGGCTGCGGCATGTCCGGGCTCGCCCGCATGCTCGCCGGTTCCGGAGTGCAGGTCGCCGGCTCCGATCAGGTCGGAAGCGCGGTGACCGAGTCGCTCACAGGAGAAGGCGTCAACGTCCGAGTCGGGCCGCCTGTCGAAGGACCGGAAGCGATACCGGACGACTGCTCCGTCGTTGTCGCCTCGGCTGCGATCCCCGCGGACCACCCGGAGGCCCTGGAAGCGCAGCGCCGCGGGCTTCCGATCATCAGTTACGCCGAAGCGCTCGGGCATCTCATGCAGGGCCGCACTGGTGTCGCGATCGCGGGGACACACGGGAAGTCAACGACCGCCGCCATGCTCGGCGTCGCGCTCGCCGAATCCGGCATCGATCCAACCGTGATCGTCGGCGCCACGTGCCGACAACTCAGCGACAGCGCAACCTCCACTGGATTCCGCCTCGGCGCCAGACAGATCGCAAGTGGCCGGCGCGCCGGCGAACCCGGCGCGCTCGTGTGCGAGGCGTGTGAGTTCAATCGCTCGTTCCATCACCTCAGACCGACGATTGCCTCAATCGGCTCCGTCGAAGCGGATCACCTCGATATCTACGGTTCGCTCGACGCCGTGGTCGAGGCATTCCACGACTTCGCGCGCCTGCTCCCGCCTGCAGACCAGGGAGGGACGCTCATCATCGGCCACGACGGCGCCCACCGGCGCGAGGTGACCGCGGGACTCGACTGCGGAGTTGAGACGATCGGATTCAGCCCCGCCGCCGACTGGCAGATCGCCACCGACGAGAGACGCATCACGCTCTCGCATGCCGGCAGCGCCGTCTGCGTGTGGACTGCGCCGCTGCCGGGTGAGCACAACGCGTTCAATAGCGCCATGGCCGCGGCCCTCGCGATCACGCTCGGCGCCGATGCCGACGCGACAGGACAGGCGCTCTCGGGATTCCGCGGCGTCGATCGTCGCGTGCAGTTCCTCGGCGATCGCAACGGCGTGCGCGTGTACGACGACTACGGCCACCATCCCACCGAGATCGACACCACACTCCGTGCTCTGCGTCAGTTCGAACGTCCGGAGCGTCACGGCGGCCGCCTCATCTGCGTCTTCCAGCCGCACCAGCACAGCCGCACGCGATTCCTGCTCGAGGAGTTCGCGCAGTCATTCAGCCAGGCGGACATCGTCGTCGTGCCGCATATCTACTTCGTGCGCGACTCCGAGATCGAGAAGACGAAAGTCAGCGCCGGCGATCTCGTCGATCGATTGCGTCGCAGCGGCGTGCAGGCGATGCATCTCTACCCGTTCGAAGCGATCGTCGAGCAACTCGAGAATATCTGCCGACCCGGCGATCTTCTCGTCGTCATGGGCGCCGGCCCTGTCTGGGAAGTCGCGCATGGCTTCATCGGAACGCGCGATTCGAATGAGACGCCGGCGCATGCTCCGGCGCGCGCGTAGGGAGCGGCTGACAATGAACGCCGCAGCGACCACGTTGAGCATTCAGAAGGACGCGCCGATCCCGACCTGGTTCGGCGTCGGTGGCCGCGCGGACGCGTACGCCGAACCGAGCTCGATTGAAGAGCTTGCGGACGCAGTTCGGGCGCACGCGACGGTGCGCATCCTCGGCGATGGCGCGAATCTGCTTGTCGATGACGACGGCGTCGACGGGCTCGTGATCAGCCTCCGGAAACTCAACGCGTGGCGACGTCTCGATGACAGCGGCCTGATCGAAGCTGAGGCCGGCGCCAATCTCCCCAAACTCATCGTCGAGACGGCGCGTGACGGTCTTGCCGGGCTCGAGGGCCTTGGCGGCATTCCTGCAAGTGTCGGCGGCGCCGTGCGCATGAACGCCGGCGGCGCCTTGGGAGAAATCGCCGATGTCGTCCGCGCTGTCCGCGTCATGGACCGGGACGGTCGCGCTTCTCGCCTCGAACGGCATGAGATCGACTTCACCTATCGCCGCTCCGGCCTCGACGACCAGATCGTCCTCACAGCCGAGTTCGCGCTTCAAGCGGACGATACGGACGCCATCCGCCGAAGACTCAAGGACGCGATGGCGCACAAGAAGCACTCGCAGCCGCTGGCCGAGAACTCTGCTGGCTGCGCATTCAAGAACCCAACCATCGAAGGCGAACGCGTCAGCGCCGGCCGTCTTATCGACGAAGCCGGATGCAGAGGCATGCGCGAAGGCGGCGCCAGCGTCTCGGATATGCACGCGAATTTTGTCGTGACCGAGCAGGGCTGCACGGCGCGCGACATCCTCGCGCTCCTGAATCACGTTGAATCTGTCGTCTTCGAGACAAAGGGCGTGCGTCTGGAGCGCGAGATCGTCGTATGGCGACGGGGGGGCCAATCATGATGGTCCTGGTCCTTGGAGGCGGTCCCGACGGCGAACGCGAAGTCAGCGTCGACTCCGCGACGCGCGTGGCGCGCGCACTTGAGCGCACACAGGAAAACGACGTGCGTCTTGAGATCATCGACAAGCTCAGCGTCGATGCGCTCCGCACGATCCCCGGCGATGTGATCATCCCCATGCTGCACGGACCGTGGGGCGAGGGCGGCGCGCTGCAGGACCTGCTCGTCGCCGATGGCAGACCATTTGCCGGCTGCCTGCCCGGCCCGGCCCGGCTCGCCATGGACAAGGTCGCCACGAAGACGATTGCAGCCGCGCTCGAGATCCCTGTCACGCCGACATGCGTGCTGAACGCGGCCGATCCGGTGTGCCCTTTGCCACTCCCGGTGGTCATCAAGCCGATCCACGAGGGCTCGACGCTCGGACTCTATGTGTGCCGCACGCATGACGATTGGCTCACGGCGCACGACGAGAGCGCGCGGAGCAGACGCGCCTGCATGATCGAACCCTTTATCGAAGGGCGCGAACTTACACTCGGCGTGCTCGACGGCGAAGCGCTTCCGCTGATTGAGATCACCGCCGCCGAGGGCCTGTATGACTATGAGGCCAAGTACCAGCGCGACGACACGAGTTACCTCGTGAATCCGGATGTGCCGCCAAGCCTCGCGCAGTCCATGTCCGAGCGCGCGATCGCATTGTGCGATCGCCTTGGCGTGCGCCACCTGGCGAGGCTCGATTACATCCTCGATGCGGACGGAACCGCCTGGATACTCGAGGTCAACACGACACCTGGATTCACGGATCATTCGCTCTTCCCGATGGCGGCGGCCGCGGCCACGCCCGGACCGGATCTCGACATGCCGACGCTCTGCAGCAGGCTCGTCAATCTGGCGCTGCGCGACGGGAATAAGAGCAAGACGACAGAAACCACCCTGGCAGGGACGCAGGAGGAAAGCAGCTCATGACGCTGACGAGTTTCATGGAAGATCGGGATCAGGTCCGCAGATGGGCGATGCGGGGCGGGGCCTTGGCGCTGCTCATCGCCGTCGTCGCGGGCGGCGTGCTTGGACTGAAACCGCTCCGCGCTCGCGCCGCAGCGGTCCGGGCCGATCCGCTCATCGTCCGGTTCGACTGGCCGGCTCTGAATCTCACCGATGACGCGTCGCTGGAAGGCCAGACATGGATGCCGGAGAGTGAGCAGTGGCAGCTCGAGCAGATCGTCCAGGCGACGGTCTCGCCGGATCCCTTCGACGCCGACTCACTCGAGCAGGCGCAGCGCACCATGCAGGAAACCGGATGGTTCGAGCGCCAGGTGCGCATCACGCGCAAGCCCGGCGGCGTCATCCAGATTGAAGGCGACTGGCGCGTCCCCAGCGCCGTGGTGCGCGATGGCGCCACCGACCGTCTCGTTGCGACTGGCGGCGAACTGCTTCGACTCGAATACCCCGCAGGAAGCGCCGGCGGTCTGCGCGTCATCACTGGGGCGTTCGCAGGCCCCCCGCCCGGCGCCGATGGCGGTCTCGAATACGGCGCTCCCTGGGTCGGGAGCGACGTGAGCGCCGCGCTCGCGCTCATTGGCTATCTGCGCAAGTCTGATGCGTGGGAGAGCGTTGTCGGCGTCGACGTCTCCACACACCGTCGCAACGGCAAGCTCGGCGTGCTCATCGCGGAAGGCGGACGCGTTGTCTGGGGCGGTGCGCCAGGATCACTGCATCCCGGCGAGCAGTCCGACGCTGTCAAACTCCGAAGGCTCGAGCGCCTCGTCCATGATCCCACCTGGATCAACGCCGGAAGGCCTCCCATCGAGCTCTACACGCCGTACATGTACATCGATGAGAGCGCAGCCGGTGGATGATCAGCCGGAGCCAACTCCGGAGACTCCGGCCCTGACCAAAGCGCAGCTGCGCGAGGCGCGACGGATCGAACGCGCCAAGCGCGCGCGCATCAGGCGAGAACGATTTGCGCATCGCCGCGGCGAGCCCCGCCTCTTCGTCTTCCTCTGGTCTGTCTATCTCCTTGTCGGGGCCGCTGTGACGATCCTCTCCGTGCGCGTGCTGGGCAGCGCTGATGCGCGCCTTTTCCGGCCGGCCTCCACCGCGTTTCTCGTGCTGCTCGTCGCAGGCCTCACGGTGCTGTGGCCGCTCGTCAGACTCAGTCAGGCCTCGCCGCGCAGCGCCGTGCGCGCGACGATCGTTGATCTCTTCGTGCTCGGCGTCCTCACGCAGGCGGTCGTCGCGCCGCTGAAGCTCCCGACCGGCTGGCGCTGGGAGGTCATCGCCGGACTCGACGTCATGCTTCTCTCGTGGACCATCCTCGTCGGCGCACTTGTGCTCATGGGATCGGCGACGCCGCCCGGACTCGGACGCACCTGTTGGATGATCTCCTGCCTGCTGCTCGTGGGTTTCGCGCCCCTGGCCACATTGCTTCTGCATCGATTCGGCCACGCCGCGCCGCAGTGGATGAGTCTGCTCTCTCCCTTCACGGCGATCTTCGAACTGACGTCCGCTCCAAGCGGACTGCGCGTGCGCATGAGCAGGATGGAATGGCTCTGCGTCGTCGCTCCGGGCGCACTCGGCGCCCTGGCGATCTGCGTGTCGTCCGCGTGTCTCGCTTCAATGCCTCGAGCACGATCGACGCCGGGCTGACCACGGTCCGGCCGCACCCGCCGGGCTCATGCACCCCTGAGTGAAATCTTCGGTACAACACGAGCAACTCGTGGAGGTCCTCCGCCCCATCGGACGAGGCTGCAGGACCGAGAGACCATTCCCGGAGACTCCAATGATGAAATCAGCCACCCTCGCCCTGGCCGCGGCCTGCGCCGTCACGACGTTCGCCGCGCCGGCGATCGCACAGGATTCGACGCCCATGATCGCCAGAGAGGTTCTCTTCAGCAATCCGGAGCGCGCCCAGGCGCGCATCAGCCCGGATGGCAAGTACCTGTCGTTCCTGGCGCCCGTTGACGGCGTCCTCAATGTCTGGGTCGCCCCACTCAACGACCCCAGCGCCGCCAGGGCGATCACGTCCGACACCGGCCGTGGCGTGCGCAATCACACATGGTCCTTCAACAACGGACACATCTTCTATCTGCAGGACACCGACGGCGATGAGAACTGGCGTGTCTACTCGACCGACGTCGAGACCGGAGAGACCATCGACCTCACGCCCTTCGACGGCGTCGCGGCGCAGATCGCCTCCGTGAGCCCGGAGCATCCGGACGAAATCCTCATCGGACTCAACGACCGCGTCTCCTACTTCCACGATCTCTATCGCATCAATGTCCGAACCGGCGAGCGCACGCTCGTCCAGGAGCATCCGGGCATGATCGAAGGCGCTTTCGTCGCCAACTTCGTCACCGACAGCGACTATGACGTGCACTTCGCGTACACGATCAATCCCGCCGGCGGCGCCGGAATCCTGCGCAAGACCGACGCCGGCTGGGAGTCCTACGCGGAGATCGACCCCGAGGACATGATGACCACCGCCCCGGCGGGCATCGACCGGTCCGGCAAACTCCTGTACATGGTCGACAGTCGCGGGCGCAACACCAGCGCTCTCACCGCGACGGACATGAGCACCGGCGACTCGATCGTCGTCGCTGAGAACTACAAGGCTGACGTCAGCAATGCGATGGCCGATCCGAACACCGATCGCGTCCAGGCGGTCGCATTCAACTACGACCGCGTCGAGTGGGTTGTCCTCGATGACGCCATCCGTCCTGACATGGAGAAGCTGCGCTCCGTCGCCGACGGCGACTTCAGCGTCAGCGCACGCTCCCTCGACGACACACAGTGGATCGTCGTCTATCAGATGGATCAGGGCCCCGTCCGTTACTACCACTATGACCGCACCAAGAAGAAGGCCAACTTCCTCTTCACCAACAGACCAGCCCTCGAAGACCTGCCGCTGGCGCGGATGCATCCAGAGATCATCCGCTCGCGCGATGGTAAGAGCCTGGTCTCCTACCTCACGCTTCCCGTCGGCGCCGACCCCGACGGCGATGGCCGGCCTGATGAGGCGCTTCCAATGGTCCTCTTCGTCCACGGCGGCCCGTGGGCGCGCGATTCCTGGGGTTACAACCCCTATCACCAGTGGCTCGCCAATCGCGGCTACGCCGTGCTCAGCGTCAACTTCCGTGGCTCCACCGGCTTCGGCAAAAAGTTCATCAACGCCGCGGACGGCGAGTGGTCAGGCAAGATGCATGACGACCTCATCGACGCCGTCGACTGGGCCGTCGATCGCGAAATCGCGGACGCCGAGCGCGTCGGCATCATGGGCGGAAGCTACGGCGGCTACGCCACACTCGCCGGCCTCACATTCACGCCCGAGTTCTTCGCCTGCGGTGTCGACATCGTCGGTCCCTCGAGCCTCGTCACGCTGATGGAGAACATCCCTGACTACTGGCGACCCTTCAGCCCCGTGCTGAATCGTCGCGTCGGCGACGTCAACACCGAAGAGGGTCGCAAGGAGCTGCTCGCCCGCTCGCCGCTGACGCACGCGGACAAGATCGTCAAGCCGCTGCTCATCGGCCAGGGCGCCAACGACCCGCGCGTCACCAAGATCGAGTCCGACCAGATCGTCGAGACGATGCGGAAGAACAAGATCCCCGTCACCTACGTCGTCTTCCCGGATGAGGGGCACGGCTGGGCGCGACCGGAGAACAACCTCGCGTTCAACGCCGTCACCGAAGCATTCCTCGCCGAACACCTCGGTGGGCGATATGAGCCCGTCGATCAGGCCTTCGACGGATCGAGCATCCAGGTCGAGGAGGGCGCCGAGCTCGTGCCCGGCGTCGCCGGCGCGCTGCCCGGCAGCTAAGCGTCCAGTCTGAATGCAATGAACGACAGCGCCCGGGGCTTCGGCCTCGGGCGCTTCTCATTGCGCGATTCGAATGAACGCGTGATTCTCAGCGAACGCTCGTGACCCGCCCCGTTTCGAGATCGAGCCACACTTCGAAGGCGTCGCCGCCCCGCTCGATCGTCGCGACCAGCACGAGCCTGTTCGAGTCCACAGTCAGTTCGACGCGCAAAAGCTCGCCGCTGAAACCTGAGGCCCGAACGCGCCGGAGTTCACCCGTGAGATCAATCCGCCGGTCTCCGAGAAGCGCCTGTGTCATCACAGCGTCGGCGACTCGCTCAGGCGCAGCGCGCCGTTCCTCGAACGTATCGAGAACCTCGAGATTGTCATTCAGGATGAATGATCGTTGCACGATTCCAGGCGTCGGCGTCAGCGACTCAATCAGAGCGACTTCGCCCGTGACGAGCTCGATCAAAATCGGTTGGCCGCCGGCGCTTCCCATGGCGAAGGCCGTCAGGCCTGGAATCGGCCCGCAGAAGTCGACGGGCCCGACGCACGGCGAGGCCGTTCCTCCTGTTGATATCACCTCGTAAGTCACGGCGTCAATGAGAACGCGATGTGAGTCTTCCTCGGAGCGCATGTCGATCGCAATGAGAAGGCCGTCGCCATCGTCGATCACCTCGACGCGATACGCGCGATCGCCGTCCACCGCCGCGACGGCAGCGTTCATCGCCGCGTGCACGTCGACCGGATACTTCTTCAGGAGTTTCCGGAACTCCTTGAGCGCCTTCTTCTCGTCCTTCGGGATCTTCTGCGACGACTTGTCGAACGCGTACCCGAACTCAGGATTCATCACGAAGGTGATGTACCTCTTCCCCTTGCGATGAATCATGCGCACGACATGCAGATCCTGACCGCCCTGCTGCACCTCTTCAACGCCCAAAAAACGCGCCGACGGCTCAAATGACATCGCCACTCGGGCCGCCTGCGCCAGCGATGCCGGATCAGCGCCGGCGTCCTCTGGTGTCGGATCCTCAACGACTTCCTCGCCCGTCATTGCATCGAACGTCGCCGATCGTGTGACGCCCTCTTCCACAACCGTCGCGTCTACAACCAGATCAGAGCCCGAAAGTCGCATAGACATCGATTCGAAGTCAATCGAAGCATCAAACTCCTCGAGCCGGCCGAAGACCTGCCGCAGACTCGACGAGGGCGCACTGACGCGCTGGTGCAGGTTGCGAGAACTCACCGAAAGCGCGGGCCCGATGCGAAGCACCTCGGCGCCGAAGGAGTCCTCGCCGGCCGCGTTCAGAAAGAGCTGCTTGGCGAGTTGTCCACCGCGAAGCGAAATGCGACCCCGAAATGTCGATCCGCTGCCGCTGACAAGGCGCAGGCTGACGAGTTCACCATCCGGCTCCACCTGCTCTGCGAGCGAGATTGCTCGCATGACCAGTTCATTCGTCGTGAACTCCGGCAGATTGGCAGGATCACCGGTGTACGTCGATTCGCCTGTCGCGACGTTGTACGTGAAGCGCTCATTCCGTCCGCTGTCGCGAACGTCCGCCCCGATGAAGAGCCGTCGGTTGTCGAGGAAGAACTCGACGTAGTAGATCGATGTATCCGGCACTTCCTCGCGCACGATGCGGATCGCGTCATCGATGTCGAGCCCACTCTCCTCAATCTCCTTGCGAAGCTCCGTCAAACGCCGCGACTCCGGCCTGCCGTATGGTGCGCGATCATCCGTGTAGATGCCGGTGGCCGCAGGCTCCACGGTCGGGCTAAAGAGAATGCGCCGGCGCTTCTGGATGATGTCCACCTGGTACACGACGTTGAACTTGCGCGTTGCGATGCCCGTTGCGATGACCACACCCTTGGGCGCGATCGCCAGCGCTGCGTCCGTGGCGCGGAAGACCGCGCTCCCCTGGCTCATCGGCGCCCGCGAGAGTTGGCGCGACGAGGGATTCTCCAGGGGCGCCGGCTCGTTGTAGTTCGGCTCGTAGCGACCATTCACATCGACGCTGACGCCCGCCAGCGACTCGGCAGGCGCAAAGACTCCGATGCTGAGCAGAACGGCCACCGCAACGAGTACGACTCTGTGCATCATTCCAGACCTCTCTTGCCCGACCATCCCTTCCTCGCGACTCATTATTCGCTCTCGAAGAGCGCTTCGGATCCAGGATTGACATGAAATCCGAAGCGTTCCGCCGCAAGCGGGGTCAGTTCCCTGCCGCGGCGCGTCCGTGCGAGGAATCCCCTCTGAAGCAGGTACGGCTCGACAACATCCCCGAGCGTGCCCGCATCCTCACCCATCGTCGCGGCGATCGCCTCGAGCCCCACCGGCCCGCCGCGATACGTCTCCGAAATAGTCCGCAGATACGCCCGATCAAGCTCATCCAGCCCATGCTCGTCCACGCCCTCGAGCGCGAGCGCCCGATGGGCCACGTCATCGACGAAGTCGCCATCGGCGCGAACCTGCGCGTAATCACGCACGCGCCGCAGCAAGCGATTCGCGATCCGCGGCGTCCCGCGCGAACGTCCCGCGATAATGCGAAGCGCGCTCTCCGGGGCGCTCTCGAGCTCGAGCCGTCTGCTCGAACGACGCAGAATCTCAAAGAGCTCCTCCGCGTCATAGTAGCGCAGGTGGTGCGTAATCCCGAATCGCCCGCGCATCGGAGCGCTCACCAGACCCGAGCGCGTCGTCGCGCCAATCAGCGTGAATGGCTTGAGCTGAATCGACAGGGTGCGCGCATGCATCCCGGAATCGACCGAGACGTCAATCCGGAAGTCCTCCATCGCCGGATAGATGAACTCCTCGACCGCCGGCGGCAACCGATGGATCTCATCGATGAAAAGCACGTCGCCGGCGTTCAGCTTCGTAAGAGCGCCGACGAGATCCGAACCGCGCGTAAGAGCCGGCCCGGACGTCAGATGCACGCGCACGCCCATCTCCTCGGCGATGAGATGCGCCATCGTCGTCTTGCCCAGCCCGGGAGGTCCGTCGAGCAGCACGTGATCCATCGGCTCATCGCGCTGCTTCACCGCCTCAACGGCGATCCGAATCCGTTCGACGAGTTCCGCCTGGCCGACGAACTCAGTCAGGGCCCGCGGACGCAGCGAGAAGTTCGCCTGCTCATCGACGGGTGATACCGCGTCCGGCGTAATGATGCGCTCCGTGGCCATACCCCAGCAGTGTACGGGACGCCCTCTGCGTCTATCGCGCCGGGGCGCCCGCGACCCGCGCCTCGTGTTCCGGCGACGCTCCCTGCAGAACACGCCACACGTCCCTGACGACCCAACTCATGTTCTCGTGCGCGATGCGCGTCGCCGCCCCGATGTGGGGCGTGACGCGCGCATTCGGAAGCCCCAGGAGCGGATTGCCGACCTCCGGAGGCTCGGGATCGAGAACATCGAGACACGCGCGCATCGCCGGACAGGCCACCAGCCGCTCCGCAAGCGCGGCCTCGTTGACGACGAATCCCCGCGAGGCGTTCACGAAGATCACGTCCTGTTTGAGACGTAAGAGCGCCTCCGCGTCGATCAGATGCCGATTCTCAGGCCGCCCGTCCACGTGAAGCGTCACGACATCGGATTTCTCGAGCAACTCGTCCGGATCCACAGGGCGTGCGCCCTGCCGCTCATGATCGGGGATCTCCAGCAGATCGGTATAGAGCGTCTCCATTCCGAACGCGCGACCGACCCGCGCAACGCGTTTACCGGCCCGACCCAGGCCGTACACCCCAAGCGTGAGTCGCGAGAGTTGCCGGTCTCCGACCAGCGACGCTCGCAGTTCTCGCCACGACTGATCATCCGGCGCCTCGCGCACCCGCTCGCGAGGGCGGATCTCATCGAGAATCAACGCCCAGACGAGCTCGCAGACGGCCTCGGAGTTCGCATCGGGCGTGTGCACCACCCGGACGCTCCGGGCCGCGCATGCCGCGAGGTCCACGTTGTCCAGACCGACCCCTGCGCGACCGACCACCTTCAGTCCAGGAGCCGACGCCAGCAGATCGCCGTCCACCTTCGTGTACGTGCGGACAATCAGCGCCTCGGCGCGTCGGAGCAGCTCGATTTGCGGCGCTGGCGCGTCGATCACTTCGGCGCGCTCGGCAAGCCACGCGCGGCATTCGTGCGCAATCGGTTCAGTGAGAATGACGCAGGGGCGCGAGGTCATGCGATTCCACGCGCGGAAAGCGCTCAGTCGAAGTCGTCGTCGCCGCCGAACTCCGCCGGCTCGAGAATGGCGCTCATGGCGCCGGCGCTGCCCGCGATCAACTTGTCCGGGCCGAAGCATCGAATCTGATCGTGCTTGAGCTCTGCAAGCTCCAGGTGCGTCGTCATGCACACCGCTCGTCCGTCAACATCCACGGACTCGGCGATCTTGAACGCGCGCTCCTTCGACGCATGGAACAACTCCTGCACCATCCGGATCACGTACTCATACGAGTGATCGTCGTCATCCAGGAGCACCACATTCCAGAGCCTGGGCTTCTGAGTCTGTGGCTCAGAAGGCGCTGCCTGAGGTCGAGATTCGAGCGTCGCTTGCGCCATGACATCATCGTAGGCTGTCTTGTCAGCCCGCTCCCATTCGGCCGCAAACCCCCTTGCCATCGTGATTGACAAAGTTTTATCGGCCGGTATGTTCGACGTCGATTGTACACCGAGTCCAGCGCCGCTGGAACGTGCAATCCATGAGAACTTGATCCGCGAATCTCCTCACCACAGCGGGTCATCGAAGGAGCAATCAGAGATGAACAAAGGCGATCTGATCGAATCCGTCGCGTCGCGCATGGATGAGAGCAAGGCTCAAGCCGCTCGCGCCGTCGAAGCCGTCCTCGAGAGCATCAGCTCCGGAGTGCAGGAGGACGGCAAGGTCACGATCGTCGGATTCGGATCCTTCGAGAAGAAGCACCGTCCAGCGCGGAAGGGCATCAATCCGGCGACCAAGGAGCCGATGGAGATCAAGGCTTCCAACACGGTCGGATTCAAGCCGGCGCAGTCCCTCAAGGACTCGCTCAGGGTCTGAACCTCAGAATCGCGATTCTCAGCCCTCCGCTGAGTTCGAGCCGTCGAAGGCCCTCTCGGCGAGTGTGATCGCGCGCGCAAGCGCCGCCGACTTGTTCACCGTCTCCTCGTACTCAGCGTCCGGCTGTGAATCCGCCACGATCCCGCCCGCCGCCTGCAGGTGATACGTCCACCGTGCGCCGTCATATCGCGCCGTCGGCGTGACAATCGTGCGAAGCGCCAGCGCAATGTCCATATCGCCATCGAGCGACACGTACCCCATCCCGCCGCCGTAGGGCCCGCGACGCACCGGCTCGAGTTCGTCGATGATCTGCATCGCGCGAATCTTCGGCGCCCCCGAGATCGTCCCCACCGGAAGCGTCGCGCGCAGCGCGTCCCAGCACGATGACTCCGCCCGAAGCTCGCCCGTCACCGTCGAGCTGATGTGCATCACGTGGCTGTAGCGCTCGATCTCCATCACGCGCTCGAGCTTCACGCTCGCAAGTTCACACACCTTCCCCACGTCATTGCGCCCGAGATCGACGAGCATGATGTGCTCGGCGCGCTCCTTTTCATCCGCCAGAAGCTCCTCCGCAAGCGCCTGATCTTCGGCTTCCGTCGCGCCGCGCTTCCGCGTGCCCGCCAGCGGACGATTCGTGACAACGCGCCCGCCATCTCCATCCTCATGACGCACGCGGCAGAGAATCTCCGGACTCGACGCCACGAGAATGCACCCCTCCGCCTGCAGGTACACCATGTACGGACTCGGATTCACCGCGCGCAACGCTCGATACACATCGAAGGGATCAGCCTCGCTGACGCGCTCGAATCGCTGGCCCAGCACAACCTGGAAGATGTCCCCGGCGCGAATGTACTCGCTTGCCTTCGCCAGCATCGCAGCATGCTGCTCGCGCGTCATGTTCGACACGAGACCCGCCGGCGTCACGCTCTCGCCTGACTGATCGATGCGCCCCGCAGGAAGCGGCTTGCTGTGCGTCTGCAACGCTCCCGCCAGTCTCTCCAGTGCGACCACCGCCTCGTCATAGACGGCGCCCGAGTCAGCCCCTTCCTCGACGAACACAAGCTGCACTGCGTGCACGACCTTCGTCGCATGGTCAAAGACCACGACCTGGTCATAGAGGCCGAAATGAAGATCCGGCAGCCTCCGATCATCGACCGGAGCGCGTGACGGATCGAGCTTGACGGGCTCGGCGTATCGCACGGTGTCATACCCTGCGTATCCAAACCAGCCGCCCAGGACGCAGGAAGGCGCAAGACCCGCCTGGCGCTCGTCACCGGTCGGCGCCACGAAATGCAGCGACTCCGTGATCTCTTGAAGCACTTCAAATGGATCCGCGTCCGCAAGCTCACCTGACGGCGCCCCATCGCGCTGGTCCACACGAACACTGCGGTGGTTCGCCAGCACCTCGAGACGCGGCCGGGCCCCGAGAATCGAATGGCGACCCGCGCGTTCGCCGCCTTCAACTGATTCGAGCAGGAAGGAATGAGCCGTGCGCTCATCCGGCGCCACGAGACGTCGATACGCGAGCACCGGCGTCAACTGATCGCTGAGCATGCGAATGCCCACAGGCACGACAATCGTCCTGTCGCCGACGTCGGACTCGGCGCGAACGCGTTCAACCTGCGCAATGAACTCTTCTCGGGACTTCGTCGGCATGAGCGCGTAGTGTACGCGCTTGCGCTTCCGCTATGGACACGGCCCCCAGGTGCCGATAAGCGCCGCAAGATCAGAACTTCCGATCTCGCCGTCACCGGTGATGTCATAGATCAGGTTGGTTGATCCCCACGAACCGATCAGTATGGACAGGTCCGCCGAGCCCACCTGACCGTCGGAATTCAGGTCCGCGCGACAAGGAGCGCCTGTCGCCGCGCGGTACATGCCGCGCCCATGCGTCGCCGCCACCAGCCACCGGGCGTTGTCCTGATCGCGCCACCAGAAAAGCTGGTCCACGATCGTATTCGCGGGCCCGATGTTGCTGGTCGTCCAGCTCAAGCCGTCGTTGTCCGAGCTGAAGACGCCCAGTTCCGTTCCGATGTACAGCGTGTCCTCGTTGAGTTCGTCGATGACGATCGAGTTCACGGGAAGCGATGGCAACGCGCCCAGACCGCTGCCGTGAATCGCGCTCCATGTGACGCCTCCATTCGTCGTGCGCCAGACATTCTGCTGCGTGAATCCGCCCATCGTCACGTACACGCGGTCATGGTCATCCGGGTCGATCGCGATGCTCGTGATGACTCGGTTCGGGAGATTGCCGTCGACGAGCGCCCACACCGGCGACACACTCGTCCCCGTCTCCGTGCGATACACGGCTCCGTTGTTATGGCCGATCCAGATCTCATCCGAGTCGCCAGGCGCCACGGCGATCGCGCTGATGAAATTGTTGACGCCCGCCCCTGGCTTGATCTCTGACCATTGAACCTCCCCAGCGCGCGCGTTTTCCGTTCGCCACAGCCGAGCGCCGCCCCAGAGCAGACGCGTGTTCTGATTTGGATCAAGGATGTACGGCGTAATGAAGTTCGACTGCGCCGGGTTGTAAGGCTGCGCCAGATCCTCGATGCCCTCCCAGATGAACTGCGGGAAGGAGCCGCCGGCCAATGAACGGAACAGGTAGCCCCACTGGGTCGCCGCATAGAACGTGTCGAGATGCACGTTGTCGGCCCCAACCGCGGAGCCGTCCCCGCCGATCATCGCCGTCCACGTCTCAGTGTCGCCCTGGTAGATGAGCGTTCCATTGTCCTGGGTGCCTCCGAGCACCTTGCCCGACCGGTTGCCGCCGCCCGTATAGAACTGCGTCACGCCGTAGTTGTTGTTCAGCTCCTGCCAGCCCGAGAGCGACAGCACGCTGTAGATGTCATCCGTGCAGTAGACACCTCCGTCGTTCCCGAAGTAGACCGTCGTATTCGTCACGCCGTCGAAGTCAGGATGCTCGATGATCAGATGCTGGTCAGCATGCGCCGAACTCGGGGCGAACTGCCATTGACTGATGCGCGTGAAATCGACGCCGCCGCTGGTCGAGCGCCACAGATCGATGCCGCCGACGACAACGACATCCGGATTCGTCGGATCCACCCAGAGCGCATTGTCATACCAACCCTGACCGCCGCCGCCGTTGGACTGCCCGTAGAAACTCACATCGCTCACGAGCGCGAAGCTCTGTCCGCCATCGACCGACCGATACAGACCGTAGTTCGCGGCGCCCGCGTAGACGATCGATGGATTCGACGGCGCATACGCGACCTCAATCCGCCCGGCGCCTGACGGGAATCCCGTCGCGCCGGACCACGTGATCCCGCCGTCCGTGGAGTACACGACGCCGTTGTCGCGCTCGACGATCGCCTTCTGACCATCCGTCGGATCGAAGTCGACATCCAGCGCTCTGTTGAACACCAGCACGACCGTGAACGTGGCGCCGCGATCATCCGATCGATAAAGACCGGTGTTCGTACCTACCAGAATCACATCCGGATCATCCGGCGAGATCGCGATTCGGTTGACGAAATGGAAGAAGGAGTTGGCTGTTGATGGCAACTGCTCGAATGACGCTCCGCCATTCTCGGTCACGAAGATGCCGGCGCCCCGTGGCGATGTGGCGCCGAAGATGCCCTCACCCGTGCCGAGGTAGATCCGGTCGGCGTCCGTCGGATCCATCACCATGCAGCCGATCGCGATGCTGGGCAGGAAGTCGTTCAGCGCCTGCCAATACGCGCCGCCGTTCGTTGACTTCCAGACGCCGCCCGCGACGCCGCCGGCGTACATCACCTGCGGATTCTCATGCGAGATCACGATCGAGCGGGTGCGCCCGCCGATGTTGCCAGGGCCCAGCCACTCCCAGGCAAGCCCTTCGGCGCCCCGGAGACTCGACACCATCAGATCCCGCTGAGCCTTGGCGCGCAAAAGGGCCCCGTCCGGAATCTCCCCGTTCTCATCAACGCGCCGCAAATGACGCCACGCGATTGCGTCGCCCGCGTTCGTCGCCTTGGGTTCCCGCAAATCCCGGAGCGTCTTGGCGACCACCGGTCCCGAGAGTTCCATGATCTGTTCATTCGACAACCCTGCGTCGGCGCGCAGTTGCTCGAGGTCGCCGTCGTCAAGACAGAACCGGGTGATCACGCGCTCATCCGGAACGCCGCCGACTTCGCCCTCATACGAAAGCGATTCACATCCAGCCGCCGCCGCCAGCGTGATTCCACCGGCGACGAACGCCAGATGCTTCCATCGAGACACACCTCGTCGATTGATCATGGACATCCTCATCTCGAATCCCGCCGGGACCGCCATCCCGCTCCTCTTCGAAACGCGTGTGGGGCGCCACACGCCGCTCCGCGTATCCTAGACGGTAGTTCGACAAGGAAGACCAAAGAAAGACAGGGAGCCCGATTCCGGGGCGATCTGGGGAAGGTGAAGAAGATGGGCTCGAAGATGGTCAAGATCGCGCTGCTTGCGTTCCTGCTGTTGGCGCTGTTGTTCGGTCTCGTCATTGGATTTGTGGTCATCTCGCTCGACTCCATCGCCAAGGGCGCCATCGAGAAGGGCGGCACATACGCCCTCGGCGTCGAGACGCGCCTCGACAGCGCCAGTGTGCGCCCGCTCTCGGGGAGGTTCGCGCTGGCCGGACTCTCCGTGAAGAACCCCGAGGGATTCAAGGACCCCTACTTCCTTGAACTCGGCGACGGGAAGGTCGCAATCACCCTCGAATCTCTCAGCCAGGAGCAGATCGAGCTCCCCGAGCTCAATCTCGACGCCATCAACGTCACACTCATCAAGGAAAAGGGCGGCGCGAACTACGAGGTCATTCTCGAGAACCTCAAGAAAATCAGCGGCGAGAAGGAAGAGGACAAGGAGCCAGACCCCGCTCCGTCTGGGAAGCCGGAAAAGACATTTGTCATCCGCCAGGTCAACATCACGGATGTGAACGTCAAGGCGAACATGATCGCCGGCGGCGGGGATCTCACCAGCGTCTCGATGAAGATCGACAAGATCGAGCTCAAGGACGTCGGTGAGAAGAAGACGATCACCGCCGACAAGCTCGCGGCCATTCTCATGCAGGCGCTCATCACCGCCATCTTCGAAGAGGGCGGCGGCATCCTCCCCGATGACATCATGGGCGGACTCAAGAACGGCCTTGGCGGACTCGAGTCACTCGGCGACATGGGCGTCTCATTCGCCAGCGGCGCTGGGGAACAACTCCAGAAGCTCGGCGACGATCTGAGCGAGACGCTCGACAAGAACGTCGGCGGCGCGATCGAAGACGCCACGAAGGGACTTGGCGGCCTCCTTGGAGGCGACAAGGACGACGAAAAGAAGGACGACGACAAGTAACCCCGTACGCGTCCCGCTCTACGTCCAGAACCCGAGCAGAATTGCGAGATCCGAAGCGCCGACGACACCGTCGCCGTCGAGATCGCCCACGCAATAATCCTCTTTCGGCGGACATGGCCCCCAGCGACCGATCAGGTTCGCCAGGTCCCCTGCGCCGACAACGCCGTCGAAGTTCAGATCGCCGGGAAGCAGCGGGAAGCTCTCGTTGATCAGCGCGCCCACGAGTTCCTGCTGCAACGCGCCGCGCTGCGTCGCCCCAAGTCCTGAGTCCACGGACGCAACAGCCTCGACGGCGCCCCCCTTGCGCGAAAGCAGCGGCGGCAGCGGCTCCTGTATCGTGAAGAGATCGTCCAGCCCGTCGCCGTCGGCGTTGCCCTCTTCAATCAGAAGCGGATCCGTCGCCGTCGCGATCATGTTCGGCGTCGTCAGTGTCAGCGAACTGAAGCCCGTCGTGTCATTGCGCAGGTACTGCACGGAACGGCCGCTCATCCCGTCGTCGGCGATCATGAACAGATCAAGATCGCCATCCCCCTCGGCGTCCATCATCAGCAGGCAGTCGGCGCCCGCATTCACCGGTATCGGGCTCTGCACCGTGAAGGCGCCCGAGCCGTCATTGACGAGAATCGAAATCGTGTCATCCGCCTGATTGATCACCGCGATCTCAACTGCGCTGTCGCCATTCAGATCGCCCATGACGATCGGGCCGGGATCGCCGCCGACGACATACTCATCAGGACCGATCAGCGTGCCGTTGTCATTCTCGAAAACGCGCACTTTCCCTATCAGCCCGCCGCGCAGCAGGTTGTCCTTGCCTGTCGTGCCGACATCCGTGTCCTTGTCGTTGTCGACATCGCCCGAATCGACATCCTCGGGATCGCTCGATCCATTCAGCGGGTCGCCGTCCCCGAAGTCGCCCGTGCCGTCGTTGGGGAAGACGACCGTCGTGCCGTCAAGCTCATTGACGACAATCACATCCTCGCCCGGATTCGAATCGACATCGCCCGATTCGATGTTGGTCGGCCCGTCGCCGGAGTTGAACGGCATGCCCGGCGCAAAGTTCGTCCCCAAGCCGCGCAATGTCATCGTATTGAAGTAGAGCGAAATCGAGTCGCTTCCAAAGTTCGTCGCGACGAGATCGATATCTCCATCCATCTCGAGGTCGATCGAATCGATGTCGCGCGGATCGATGCCCGTCGCCACGATCTCCGGCATCGAGAATCCCAGCCAGTCGCCCATCAGATCGACACCGAGATTGAAGTACACGCGCACCGTGCCCGGAGACGCCGGCCCCGTGTTCACCAGCACCGCAAGATCGTCGAGCCCGTTGTCGTCATAGTCGGCGGCGACCATCGCCACAGGCGTGCCCGATGGAATCGAATCGCCGAAACTCTCAAACGCATACGCCGGAAGCGCCGGCAACACCTGCACGTTGACCGTGACGGTGCTCGGCCCTCCGCGCAGTGAGGGCAGTGGATACATCACCTCCAGGAATCGATGATCGCCGAGCGACTCCGCGATGACGAGATCGAAGGCGCCTGTGAGGGCGTCCGTCGTCAGAATCGGCATCACGAGCCCGAGCCCAAGTGACGCCATCGGCGCCACGTCAAGCGCAAGCGCGCCCGCGAGCGTCGCCGTGTTGAACCCGACGCCGCCGAGCACGTACTCGCTCGCGTCGCTATCCAGGCTCAGACGCAACTCCGCGCTTGGCCACTGTTCATAGGAGTTCTCAAAGAGAAGCTGCCCGCCGGCGCCAATCGAAAGATGCCCCGCGCGCAATCCCGGGCCGACGCCGCTCAGATCATTGTCGATGCGCGCATCGTCCGTCGTCGCCATCGCCGTGCGCGTCAGCTCCAGACGATCGTTGACTTTGAGTTCGCCCGAATCGGTGAGCGAGAGCGTCGCCCCGTCGTCGAGCGTCATCGAGCCCGAGAGCCATCGCGAATCCGAGTCGTTGATCGAAAGCGTTGTCGCCACATCGGTGTGACCGATCGAAGTCGTCGCGCCGCTGACCAGCTCGAAGCTCCCGACGTCGAAAGTCGTGATGCAGCTCAGGAAACTCCCCGCCTGCTGCACCAGACCGCTCGACGCCGAGCCGCTGACCATGAACACATCGGCGCCAAGCTGCACCGTGAGCGTTCCGAAGTCTGCAACCGTCGCATTCAGCGATGCGCTCGAGCCGGTGAACGTCGCGACCGAAGCAGGATCCCCGATCACTTCCGTGCAGAGCACGTCGCCGAAGACGACGCCCAACTCGCCGTCGAGCCGGATGTCGCTCACGCTGATCACGCCATCCGCGGCGATGATCTCCGCGCGCCCCAGCTTGCCTATCCACAGCTCCGCGCCGAAGGCGTCAAGGAAACCATTGACGCCAATCTCCAGCAGTCCCTCGCCGCGCGTATTGCCGATGCGCATCACGGCTCCCGGCCGGACCTTCACCGTGCCGCCGGCGCTGATCGCCAGCTTCGAGTTGAAATCCATGCCGACACCGACCTCCGCGCTGTCCGTGCGAAGTTCGCCACTGCGGACGATGAGCGCCGCCTGTGCAAGAGGCGCGGTCTCACCTACGAGCAGGGTGCGCGTGGAGGGCATGCCGTTGCCCTGCAGGTCGAGAACGCCGCCCGTCAGATCCAGCGTCACCTGGTCCTCGCCGCGAATCTCGAACTCCTGCGTGATCGCAAGCGCCGTGTCGAGCGTGATCGTGTAGGGGAAATCCTCAAAGAACACCGCCTGGTGCAAAAGGTTCGCCGGCTGACCCAGCGACCAGTTGGACCCGACGATCCACGAGCCGCCCGAGGGCTCCGACCAGACATTGTCCGTCTGCGCCAGGGCCGCCCCCGATCCGCAAAGGCCCGTCACGAGCATCGAGCCGGCGGCGATGGCGCAGCGCCTCTTCGATCCTGATTCAAGCTGGCCTGTCATGTGTTCGCTCCCACTCGCCGTCGCGATCGAAGGACCCGCAGGCCCGATCGCCGGCGACGCTCGCCCGGAGACCATCCTAACGCTGCACGGTCCAGGACCTACATCAAAAACCTCGCTGGAAGGGCCGTGTTGCCTGTCCGAATCCAGTGGCGAAAACAGCGCTTCGCACCGGACAGAGGCGCAGTCCGATTAGAATCGGCGCAAGAGTCCCGCAGAGGATCCCTCCACATGCCTCCAACCGAAGACGTCACCGCCCTGCTCAGAAAAGTCGGCGAAGGAGATCCTTGCGCCTCCGAGAAGCTTTTCTCGCTACTTGAAGCGGAGCTCCGGTCGCTCGCGGCCGGATACCTCCGAAACGAGAGGCCTGGGCACACGCTCCAGGCGACGGCGTTGGTCAACGAGGCGTTTCTCCGCATGGTCGGAAAGCAGCCAGTCGCGTGGCAGAGCAGGTCGCACTTCTTCGGTGTCGCCGCCAAGGCGATCCGACGCGTCCTCATCGATCACGCGCGCAAAAGGGACGCCCAGAAACGAGGCGGACGCAACACACCCGCGACGCTCCACGACGAGCACGCGATCACGCCCGACGGCCAGCTCGATCTCGTCGCCCTCGACGACGCGCTCTCGCGCCTCGCCGAACTCGACGAACGACAGGCCAGGGTCGTGGAGCTGCGCTTCTTCGCAGGACTCACGGTCGCAGAGACCGCCGAAACGCTCGGCGTCTCCGACCGCACGGTGGAGGGCGACTGGAGCATGGCCCGCGCGTGGCTCAAGCGCGAGCTCGCTTCAGGCGACGAGGACGAATGACGAACGACAGGCACCAGCGAGTCAAGACGCTCTTCCTCAACGCGAAGGAACTCGCGCCCGAAGAGCGCGACGCCTTCCTCGAGAAGGAATGCGCCGGCGACACCGATCTCAGACGCGAGGTCGAATCACTCCTCGCGCACGAGGACGACGCCACCGTCTCCTTCATGCAGAGGCCGCTCCTCGGCTCCGAACTGCGCGAACAGGTCATGAGCATGGCCGCCGACGCGCCGCCCGCGCGCATCGGCGCCTATCGCGTCATCTCTGAGGTCGGACGCGGCGGCATGGGCGCCGTCTACCTCGGCGTGCGCGACGCCGAGGGCTTCACACAGCGCGTCGCCATCAAGGTCATCAAGCGCGGCATGGATACGGACGACATCGTCCGGCGCTTCGAACTCGAGCGACACCTCCTCGCCGCACTCGATCATCCCAACATCGCCCGACTCATCGACGGCGGCGCCACCGAAGACGGACTCCCCTACTTCGTCCTCGAGTACATCGACGGCAAACCCATCGACGATTACTGCGACGAGAAACGACTCTCCACCGCCGATCGCCTCAAGCTCTTCAGGCAGGTCTGCGAGGGCGTTCAGTGCATGCACCAGAACCTCATCGTGCATCGCGATCTCAAGCCCTCGAACATCCTCGTCACCAGCGCCGGCGTACCCAAGATCGTTGACTTCGGCATCGCCAAACTGCTCAACCCGGCGCTCTCGCCCATCCTCAAGGATCCAACCGCACTCGATCTCCGCCTGCTCACGCCCGAGTACGCGAGCCCCGAACAGGTGCGCGGCGAGAATGTCACGACCTCGAGTGATATCTACTCGCTCGGCGTTCTTCTCTACGAATTGCTCACGGGCCGACGCCCCTACCGACTGCGCTCGCGCATCCAGGAGGAGATGGAGCGCATCATCTGCGAGCAGAATCCCGAGAAACCGAGCACCGCCATCTCGAAGGTCGAGACATTCGAAGGTGAGAAGGCCCCGAGTGGCGCCACGACGAAGCCCATCACGCCCGAGTCCGTCAGCACCACACGCGCAAGCAAACCCGATCGACTGCGCAGGCAGCTTGCAGGCGATATCGACGACATCGTTCTCATGGCGATGCGCAAGGAGCCCGACCGGCGATACGCCACCGCAGAGCAGCTCTCTGAGGATATCCGTCGCCACCTCGACGGCCTTCCGGTCATGGCGCGTCCCGACTCCGTCGTGTATCGCTTCGGGAAATTCGTTCGGCGCAATCGCACGGCGAGCTTCTCGGCCGCGCTCATCGCGCTCAGCCTCACCGCAGGCGTCATCGGCACTTCATGGCAGGCGCACGAAGCGAGCATGCAGCGCGACCGCGCTGAGCGACGCTTCGACCAGGTCCGCGATCTCGCGCGCGTATTCATGTACGACTTCCATGACGAGATCGCGCCCCTCGCAGGCTCGACCCCGGCGCGCGAACTCCTCGTCACGGAAGCGCTCGCCTATCTCAGTGCGCTCGAAGAGGACGCACAGGATGATCCCGCCCTGCTCGAGGACATCGCCGACGCCTACGACCGCGTCGGCGACATTCAGGCCGGCATCCGTGGCGGCAATCTCGGGAACACGCAGGGCGCCATCGAGAGCTATCGACAGGCCGAGAGCGTCCGCGCCGCGCTGCAGAATGCGCCCGGCGCTCCTCGCCCCTCCGATGCGCGTCTCCTCCGATCCCACCTGCGCCTGGGCGACGTCCTCGCGCGCATAGGCGACGACGCCGCAGCCGCCGATCGATATCAGAGCGCGGTCGCCGCCGCAGAACGAATCCTGCAGGACGATGCTGACGACGCATCGCTCCGGCGTTCGCTCGCCGTGACCCAGATTAAGCTTGCAGACGCGCACCGAAGACTCGGCGATCTCGGCGCCGCGCGCCAAGCGTACGAAGAATCTCTCGGCATCCGGAGAATCCTCGTCGATCAGGCGCCGACAGAGATCCAGCCGAGGCGAGACCTGAGCGTCGGCCTGATCGCCATCGCCGATCTCGAAGAGCAGACCGGCGATCATGCGCGCGCAAGGACCAATCGGCGCGAAGCCCTGCGCCTCCGCGAGGAGATCCTCGTCGAAACGCCCGAGAGCGGACGCGCCCAGCGCGATGTCGGCGTCGCGAGCATGTATGTCGCGCGCAGCGAACGGCGCCTCGCCAATTTCGAAGCCGCTCGCGCGCATGCTCAACGCTTCGATGAACTCACGCAGGCGCTCCTCGAGGCCGATCCCGAAAACGCACGCGCCCGGCGCGACCGACTCCTGGCCCTCGACCTCCGCGCCGATGTCGAGCGCGATCTCGGCGATGTCCAGGCCGCCCTCGATCTCTACTCGGAAGTCGAGCGTCAGGCCGATCGCATGATCGCCATGGACCCGGAGAATCGCACGCTCAAACGCCAGCGCGCCGCCGCCTGGAGTCAACACGGCGATCTGCTCTTCGATTCCGGCGATGTGCTCGGCGCCCGCGCTCAGTTCACGCGCGCGCTCGAATCAGCGCGAACCGATTACGAGAGAAATCCCGAGAGCGCACGCTCGACGAGGAACCTGGCGCTCGCCCAGCAGAAGGTGGCGAGCGCCCGACTCGCCTCAGGCGACGCACAATCAGCGCGCTCGGACCTCGTGTCCGCCATCGCGCTTCTGGACGGTCTTCTCGAGGAGGATTTCGAAGACGCCCTCGCCAGATCCCGACGCGCCGACGCGCTCCGCCTGCTCGCAGAGGTCGAATCCGAACTCCACGGCGCCGGCGGCGCCATCCCGCCGCTCGAACGCGCCGAGAAAGACCTGGCGCTGCTGGCGGGCAAGAATCCAGACGATGCATCGATCGCCGCACGGCGCGTCCGCGTCGTTATCGCGATCGCAGAGGCGCTCGAGGCCGGCGGTCAAAGCGCAGAAGCCGACGCACGCACAGCGGAAGCCCTCGCGCTCTACGACGCCATCACTCCAGACGAACTCACGCCTGGCGCCCGAGTGGAACTCGATGCGGACCTGGCGCCATATCGGCCCAAAGAGGCCCCCCGGCCCTAGTCGATAGGGAGTGCATGCGCCTCCCGATCTCCATTCCATCCCCCATGCAATGGGCGAAATCGGGCATGCAAGCGCTCCTGAATGAGGGAGTCGCAACTGAACACCATCGCGAATACGAAACCGAGCGCGCCGGCATCCTCCGCTCAAGACTCCTCGCGCTCTGCGCCGTGCTCACGCTCGCGCAGCTCATGCTCGCCAGCGGTCAGCTCTCGCAATTCACGACCATCATCCGGCTGCTTGAGAACGGCGCCGACGCCAAACTCGTGGAAGCCGGCACCGGATTCGTCTTCAGCCTCGTGCAGCTCACGATGCTCGCCAGTGTCGCCTGGTTCTCGTACCGCTCGGAAGACGACGCCGATCGACAACTCGGACTCGCCTTCTGGCTCGTCGTCGGACTCAGCGCGCTCACGCTCTTCTCTCGCGGCGCCGTGCGCATCTACGTCGATCCCGAAGACCTCAGCAGACTCTCGGTCATGCCCGCGCTCAGCCTGCTCTGGGTGCACCTGCTCGCCTGCGGTTTCCTCCCCTGGTCCATGCGCGAGGCGATTCGCCCCCTCATCCCGATCTTCGTGCTCGTCGCCATCATCTCGATTCCCGATCTCGCCATGGCCTGGTGGGTCAAGCTCGTGCTCCTGGCGCTCGTCCTTGTCGCAGGCGCGCCCGGCGTCGCGCTCTGCCGCTGGAAATCATCTCGCATGCGCGAACGCTTCCACCTCCGCGTCGCCGGAAAGCTCATCTCCGAGTTGCAGCGCGACCTGGTGGACGCCCGCGAGGTGCATGAGGCGCTCTTCCCCGACCCCGTCACCGAAGGTCCCATCCGCGCGATGTACAAGTATGAGCCCATGCGCATGGTCGGCGGCGACTTCCTCTTCATGCGACGCGTCACTGCGCCAGGTCGAGGTGCGCCCGATCTCGTCGTCATCCTCTTCGATGTCACCGGTCACGGCGTCGGCGCCGCCCTCGCCGTCAATCGCATCCATGGCGAGATCGAACGCCAACTCGGACAGAATCCCGCCGCCACACCCAATGAACTCCTCCGGGGCGTCAACGAGTACATCCATCTCACGCTCCATGGCAATCAACTCTTCGCCTCGGGCGTCGCACTCCGCTTCGGACGCTCCGGAAGGAAACTCCGCTGGGCCAACGCGGGACACCCGCCCGTCTTCCTGCGGCGCGTCGGCGGCAAGGTCGAGCGACTCTCTTCGACCTGCACCATGCTGGGCGTTCTTGAACCCGGCCTTTTCGAGCCCGACGAACAACTCGTCATCCTCGAGCCCGGTGACCGACTCCTCGCCTACACCGACGGCGTCACGGAAGCGGCTGACGCAACCGGCGCCATGATCGGCGTCCCCGCGCTCCAGGAACTCATCGAAGAGAGCGCTCCTGCGCCGAACGAGACCCTCATTGAGACAGTCACGGACATGCTCCGGCGAGCGAACACGCGCCGGGCCGATGACGATCAACTCATCGTCGAGCTGGCCAGGGTCGCCTGAGATCCTCCGCGCGTGAGCCCGTATCCTGTGCGCATGACTCCTGAAGAAGCACGCACCCTCATGCGCGAGTGGACCGAGAGCGACGCCCTCCGCGGCCACATGGAAGCCGTCGCCGCCTGCATGCAGGCCTACGCGCGCCAACTCGACCCTGGCGACGTCGATCGCTGGATCGTCACCGGTCTCCTGCACGACTTCGACTACGAGAAGCATCCTTCGACCGAGGAACACCCGTTCGTCGGCGTCAAACACTTGGAAGAGATCGGCGTCGATGAGGACATCCGTCGCGCCATTCTCGGCCACGCCACGTATTCCGGCGTCGAGCGTGACTCACAGATGGCGCGCGCGCTCTTCGCCGTCGACGAACTTGCCGGCTTCATCGTCGCCTGCGCCAAGGTGCGCCCCACCGGCATCGACGACATGAAGGCCAAGAGCGTTCGAAAGAAGCTGAAGGACAAGGCCTTCGCCGCCGCCGTCAGCCGAGAGGACATCCGAGTCGGACTCGCTGAGATGGACGTCGACGAGTCTGAGCATATCCAGCGCTGCATCGACGCCATCAAAGAGGCGGGCGAGCGCGTTCCTATCTAGACTCTCCGCCCGCCCGCATGCTGTACGCCATCACACGATCTCCGGCGGCCAATATGGCCAACTGTCTCCTCACCCATATGGAGCGGGAGCCCATCAACGACGCGCGTGCGCGCGAGCAGCATGACGCATACCGATCCCTTCTCGCCGAACTCGGCGCCGAGGTCATGAATCTCCCCGCATCCGAGGAGCATCCAGACGCCGTCTTCGTCGAGGACAACGCCTTCGTGACGCCGGAGTTCGCGATCATCGCGCCGATGGGCGCCGACAATCGCCGAGGCGAGCAGGATGTCGTTCACGATGCGCTTGCCCAGTTCCGCGAGATCGTCGTGCGACTCGAGGACGCAGCGCGCCTCGAAGGCGGCGACATCTTCATGGCCGGCCGCGAGATCTTCGTCGGATTGTCAACGCGCTCCGACGAGCGCGGCCTGCGCGCGCTCGCCGAGGTCGCCGAGCGCCACGACTACCGCGTCACCGCCGTGCACGTGACCGGCTGCCTGCACCTCTCGACGGGCGCATCCTGCGTCGCCGAAGGCACGATCCTGCTCAATCCCGATTGGGTGGATGCGCGCAGGTTTCAACACTATCGATGCATCGAGACGCCGCAGGATGAACCCTGGGCCGCCAACGCGCTGCGCATCGGAGAACTGCTCGTGCTTCCCGCCGAGTGCCCGAAGACAGCCGACATGCTCCGCGCCGAGGGCTTCATAGTGCACACGACGCCCATCTCCGAGTTCGCGAAGGCTGAAGCCGGACTCACCTGCATGAGCATCGTCTTCGAGTCCGGCGCATAAGAAAACCGCCCTCCGCATCAACTGCGAGAGGGCGGCTATCAGTCATTGACTGTGAAACCTCGTGGCTACTCGCCGAGGGTCAATCGATCCACACGCGTCGGACGAATCACGCTCAGCCGAAGATTGCTGTCCAGCTGACGCTCCCCGATGACGCCGACAATCATCCCCAGCGCGCCATCCAGATCGACCTCTTCCGAAGGCATCACGTATGCGATCGTTCGGCCCGCCGTCGCCTCGATGCTCTCCAGGCGATACATCCGTGGAAGTCGCCGCCCGTCGTACAGCGTGCTCGTCAACAACCGGCCGACGACCACGTAATCCGGCCGACGATTCAGCGCCGCGATACGTAGCTGCATCTCCTCGGCGTCGAGCTCCGCCGAGTTCTCGATCTGCGCCAGCTCACGCATATCCCGCTGCAGATCCGCGCGAATCAGCAGGAGTTCGATCCGCGCCAACAGGTAATTGCGAAGCGCCACGTTCTCCTCGGTGTCAGGCGTCGCTTCATGCAGACGACGATGCTCGCCGATCAAAGGCCGAATCTCCGCCTCGAGAATGTCCACCTCGAGCAACGCGTCGAAACTCTCATCGAGCTGCTCGCGCGTCGGAATCGGTCGATTGATGACAACCTCTTCCCGCTCAGCCTCAGCCGGCGCCGCATCGCGCGCTGCGACCTCCTGGTCGTCCGCCTCCATCGTGGCGGCGATCGTCTCCAGCGGCTCGGGCTCCGCCTCCTGCGTCATCGACGGCGCCGGGTCGCGCAGACCTTCATTGGCGGCAAGGGTCGGCGTCTCCGCTGACGCACTCGCCGTCGCTGCAGGGATTGAGTCATTCGTCTGCGCATCAGCGATCTCAGTCGCAGCGCGCTCGTCGGTGTCACGATCCGTCGCGTCAGCCGTCGTCTGGACTGGCTCATCAGTCGGCGCGTCTGCGGCGTCAGCCGTCTGCACCGGCGCTTCCTCAACCGGAAGCGGACCGCGACGGAACGCCACGATCTCTTGCTCGGTCGCCTGGCGGACGAACTGCTGATCGACATACCCGCGCGCCTCGGAGGGCGCGATCACCAAGAAACCCGTCACCACGCCGCTTGCGTTCTTGACTTCCTCGAGCACCGTCAACTCGACGCCGACATCCAGCCCGCGATTCAGCAGCGACTTCCAGCTCTCCGGAGAGTTCTTGCTGACGTTGTACGCATTCAGACGCGACTCCTTAATCAACGTCGCCACGCCGCGATCCGCGTCGTACGTCACGTCCTCGACGTCCACCAGCGCCGGCACGCTGTCCGGATACTGCACGCGAAATGCGATGTCCGTCCGCCCGTCGGCGAGCAGCACCTGCCCGCGACTCAGATACCCCACCGGATAGCCGAAGCTCCAGGGGCAGCATCGCAAAATGACGTTCTCACCCGAAACAGTCAGGTAGATCGGGTCGATCGGCACCGTTTGAGCGCTCGCCCGGCCTCCGCCCAGCGTCACCGCGCACACGAGAGCCGCGAGCGCGATCGCTCGCAGGCCAACTCGACTCGCCATCGACTTCAGAGGATTCGAATCCATCCTGTCGCCTCCTTCCGAACATCCGCCCCGAGCGGGACAAAGCGCTCGCCAACAGATGTCATCGGCCTGAAGGATACCGCCACCTCCACTCGACGTCAGACACAGCCGAATCAGCCGACCGACGCCTCCCCCAGAGGGTGATCCACCCGTCCTGTCCCTTTGACCGCAGCACACCCCCCCCGTACTCTCACCGATCATGGGAATCGCACGCACCGGCGCTTTACGCCAGGCAATCGCGCCCGCACTCCTCATCGGACTGCTCGCCGGCTGCACGAATGACTTCAAGACCTCATCCACGGCAGCGCTCGGACGCTCCGTCATGGAGTCCGCACGCCGCGAAGCCTCCGCCGCCGAACTCGATCCCGATCCGATCCTCACCGAGCGCACCGCGCCCGAGATCTCCTTCCCGCCCGAGCGCATGGAGGAGCTCGAGAAAATGGCCGGCCCGCGCGCCTACGAGAGCGTCCTTCCCGAGATGGGCGAGGATCTCATGGGCGAGAACAACCCCGCCATCGGCATCTCCCTCGAGCAGGCCGTCGGGCGCGCCGTCCAGAACAACCTCGATCTCCAGATCGCCTATCTCGCGCCGTCGATCACCGAGGCGCAGATCGTCGCCGCCGAAGCCGCATTCGACTGGGTCCTCAGCGCAGGCTTCGAAGCCAACTGGGTCGACCAGCCGAACGTCGTCCCGGTCGTCCAGGGAATTCCAGTCGGCTCCGCCGTCAACGAACGCCAGATCTATCAATTCAACACCGGTGTGAGCAGCAGGCTCGTCAGCGGCGGACAGGTCTCCATCGACACCGGACTCGAGATCAACAACAACGAAGGCGGCGGCACCGATTTCTTCCCCGACCCCGCGCGCCGCACGAACCTCACCTTCGGTCTCAATCAACCGCTCCTTCGCGGCTTCGGATCAGACGTCAATCTCGCCGAAGTCCGCCTCGCGCAGAACGCCGAACGCGCCGCCATCCAAGACCTCAAGAGCCAGCTCATCGCGATCGTCACCGAGACCGAACGCGCTTACTGGGACCTCAGGCAGGCGCGCATGACGCTCCTCATCGCGACTCGACTGCTCGAGCGAGGCATCGAGACGCGCGACGTCCTCCAGGGCCGCCTCGACTTCGATGTCAAGCCCGCCGAATACTCCGACGCCGTCGCTCGGGTCGAGAGCCGAAGAGCCGACGTCATCCGCGCCCAGAACTCACTCCGCCAGTCCTCAGATCGTCTCAAGCAGCTCATGAACGATCCCGACCTCCCCGTCGGCGATGAAACGGTCCTGCGCTCCATCGATCGACCGATCGATGCGCCCATCGAGTTCAGCCTGCTCGACAGCCTGACGACCTCGTTCGCGCATCGACCCGAGATCCAGACCGCCATCCTGAACATCGATGACGCGTCGATCCGCCAGCTCGTCGCCGAGAACGGCGAACTCCCGCTCCTCGATCTCAGGCTCCAGGCCAACTACAACGGCCTCGACGACGACGCCGGCCGCGCGTACCAGGACATCGGCGACGCCGACTACGTCGACTACCTCATCGGGCTCGACTTCGAACAGGCGATCGGAAATCGCGCCGCGACTGCCCTCTCACGTCAGCGCAGGCTCGAGCGCATTCAGTCCGTCATCGTCTATCGCGCGACCGTGCAGCAGGTCGTCCTCGACGTCAAGACCGCGCTTCGCAACGTCGCGACCAACTACCGCCTCATCCTCCAGACGCGCACCGCGCGCCTCGCCGCCGCTGAGAACCTGCGAACACTCGAAGTCGAAGAAGAGAACACCAGAGCCCTCACGCCCGACTTCCTCGATCTCAAGCTGCGACGACAGGAAGCGCTCTCCCAGGCCGAACTCGAAGAGGTCGCCGCCCTCGCCGACTACGCCACGGCCCTTGCCGACTACTACGCCGCGATGGGCACGGCGCTTGATCGCAACAACATCGAGTTCGTCGTGCCGGATGTCGGCGACTTCGAAGGCGTCTCCGCCAACGACGCCATCACGCCGGAGCTGCGCTCGATGGCGCCCGGCGCCGCGTCCGGCGCACGATGAGCGCCGCCACGCAAGTCCAGCACGCCGCCAAGGCGCTCCGCGCAGGCCGATGCGTCATCTTCCCCACCGAGACCGTCATCGGACTCGGCGCCGATATGGCCTCACCCACCGCGATCGACAGCCTCTTCAAGCTCAAACGCCGCCCGGCGGATGTCCCGCTCGCCATGATGATCGAGGGCGTCGAAGCGGCCAAGCCGCTCGTCAGCGCGTGGCCCGAGCGCGCCGACGAACTCGCCCGTCGCTTCTGGCCCGGCCCGCTCACGCTCATCCTGCCGCGCTCTGAAATCGTCCCCCCGGGCGCTGTCGCAGGTGGCGACACCGTCGGCCTGCGCTGCCCCTCGCATCCGACCGCGCGCGCGCTTCTTGAGGAGTTCCAGCGCCCCATCGCCGCCACAAGCGCCAACAAGCACACGGAGCCCGCCGCCACCTCGATCGAGGAAGCGAAAGCGACCTTCGCTGGCGATCCCGTCCTCATCCTCGAGGATGCCGAACACGACGCGCTCGCCGTCGAATCCACGGTCCTTCTCGTCTCGCTGGATCCCGACCGCCCCGATCGCGTCCTGCGCACCGGCGCCATTTCGCCGGAAGAGCTCGGTGGCAATGTCGACGCGCCCTTCGGCTGACTCACGACGGCAGCGACTGCATCACGTACATCGCAATCCCCGAAGCCGTCGCGACGTTGATTGAGTCCATCCCTTCCGCAATCGGAATGCGCACACGCACATCCGCCCGCGCCTCAGCCGCAGGCGAGAGCCCGGGACCCTCGGCGCCCAGGATTAACGCGCACCGCGCCCCCGGCGCCAGTGCGCCGCCCAACGCATTCAGATCAATCGTGTCCCCATGCGGCGTCAGCGCGATCGTCACGAACCCGTGCGCCGAGATCGTCTCCATCCCCGAAGGGAGCGCATGAACTGTCGCGAACGGCGTCGTCACGCACGCCCCCATCGAGACGCGGATCGCCTTCCGATACAGCGGATCACACGACGTCGGCGTCAACAGCGCGCCGCCGAATCCGAACGCCCGAGCATTGCGAAAGACGCTCCCGACATTGTCATGATTTGAGATCTCATCCAGCACCACGACATGACGACCGTCGTCGTGCGCCGAACGAAGCACCGCCTCGGCGCCCATCGCCTCGCCACGATCACACAGCGCCAGCGCCCCGCGATGAATATGAAACCCCGTGATCACATCCATCACCGGCTGCGCCGCCACGAACACCGGTGTGGTCTCCGGCAGCGCGCTCACGACATCCTCCATCGCTTCGGCGCGCGTCTCATTCAGGAGCAGCGAGCGCACTCCGAACCGCCCGCGCTTGACCAGCGTCCGGATGACCATCTCCGATTCCGCCATGAACAGCCCGTCGCGACCGCGCAGATCGGCGTCCCGCACGTCCCGGAAGAGGGACACGCGCTCGTCGTTCACATCTGTCACACGCTCGCATCGCATCGCCGCACCCACTGGTCTAGCATGGTCCATCATGACCTCGAAGAACATCATCTGCACCGTCGCCGCCTCCGGCGCAATCCTGTTCCTCGCCGCCTGCCAGGAGGAGCCGCCCGAGCCCCGTTACCTCGGCCAGGCCTCCGATGCGCAGTCCGCCTCCGATCCGCACGCCGGACACAGCCACGCTGGCCACGACCATGCAGGCCACAGCCACGCGCATCCGCACGCGGGCCACACGCACGCCCCCGACGCCGCCCCCACCGGCGAAGCGCCGAGCGTTGAGCCCGCGACCGGACTCGAAGTCACCCTCCGCGGCGTCACCGCCAACCTCCCCGATACGTGGACAGAGGAACAACCCTCGTCGTCCATGCGCGTTGCGCAGTTCCTCGCTCCCGGTGACGACGACGACGACGCCGCCGGCGTCGTCATCACACACTTCGGGCCGCAAGGCGCCGGCGACACGGAAAGCAACATTGCGCGATGGGCCGGACAGGTCTCCAACCCACAAGGCCCGCCCATCCGCGCAAGCTGGACGCAGGGAGCACTGGAGATCCACACGCTCAGGGCCACCGGCGTCTTCAGCGCCGGCATGGCGATGTCTTCCGATGGGCCGCAGGCCGGATGGACGCTCTATGGCGCCATCGTCAACGGCGGCCCCGAGGGCCCCATCTACATCAAGATGACCGGCCCCAGCGTCACCGTCGAAGCCAACACGCAAGCCTTCGAGTCCATGCTCGTATCCCTCAGATGAACGACGGGGCCGAGTCGATCACCCGCGATCGATATGCGCTCTACGAGCGCGCCGCGCAATCACCGGCAAGGCAGGCCCGCTTCCTCCGCGCGCTCCACCAGGCGCCGCGCGCTCAGGCGCTCACGCTCGGAGAAGACTTTTCCGCCGCCGGAGCCATCAGCCGCGCCTGGATCGATGCGTTCCCGGGAAGCGCCGCCATATGCATCGACATCGACCCCGAACCGCTCGAGCGCCTCCGCGCGCTCGCTGGCGATTGCGACGCGCTGGCGATCCACCAGTCGGATGTGCTCGACCGCGCCGATCCCGTCGATCTCATCGCCGTCCTCAACTTCTCCATCTGCGAGATCAGATCGCGCGAAGACCTCCTGCGCTATCTCCGTCATGCCCGCGCCAGACTCAAGGATCACGGGCTCCTCGTCCTTGATCTCTACGGCGGCGCCGACGCCTTCATCCTCGGCGAATCCGAAGAAGAACTCCGCGACGACGTCACCTACGTCTGGGAACAGCGCGAAGCCAATCCCATGACCGGCGAAGTGGTCAACGCCATGCATTTCATACTCCCCAGCGGCGAGCGCCTCGAGGACGCCTTCGTCTATCACTGGCGCCTCTGGTCGCTCCCCGAACTCACCGACGCGCTCGTCGAGGCAGGCTTCACGACGGTCGAGATCTATGACCGCCTCGGAAGCGCGATTGACGACGAGGGAAACGTCCACGCCCTCCCCATCGCCGATCCTGACGAACTCGATGAGAACTACGTCGTCTACATCGCGGCGCGGACGGAGTAGACCATGACCTTCCTGGCGCCCATAGCCGGAATCGTCGCCGCCGCCATCACGGCGCCGCTCCTCGTGCTTCTGTACTTCCTGAAGCTGCGCCGTCGCCCCGTCCGCATTAGCTCAACCCTCCTCTGGACGCGCGCCGTCGAAGATCTGCAGGTCAACACGCCCTTCCGAATCCTGCGCCCTTCGATTCTCCTCTTCCTTCAACTCGCCGCGCTTGCCTGCCTGCTCCTCGCCTTCGCGCGCCCCGCAATCCAGGCCGAAGGCGCCGGCGTCGGACGCATGATCATCGTCATCGACGCCTCCGCCTCGATGGACGCAACCTCGCAGGATGGCAATCTCTCGCGCCTCGAATACGCGCAGGACGCCGCCATCGACGCCGTCAAACGCTTCAGCCGCTCCGCATCCGAGGGCTTCGAGGCGATGGTCATCTCCTTCGCCGCCCGCGCGCGCATCGTCGCGACCTACTCAGGAGATATCCGTCTGCTCGAACGCTCCATCCGAGCCGTCGAACAGACCGATCAGGAGGGCGTCGTCGACGGCGCCCTCAAGCTCATCGAAGCGCAGCTTGCCCGCTTCGATGAGTCCGCCGCCGCGCAGCGCACACGCGTCCTGCTCTTCTCCGATGGCGATATCCTCACAGGCGCCGGACGCGCAAGCGCCGGACTCGGCGACGCCGATTTCCAGTTCGTGCGCGTCGGCCCCGCGCCGGGAGCGCCCCTCGACAACCTCGGCGTCGTCGCCCTGAGCGCCAAGCGCGACTTCGAAGACCCGGGACTCCTCCGCGTCTTCGCGCGCGTCCTCAACACCGCCGCCGAGCCGCGCACCGCGGCGCTCAACTACTCATTCAACGCCGAGCGCATCGGAAGCCAGTCCGTCGAGGTCCCGCCCGCTGAAGAAAACCAGCCCGGTCTTGCGCCGACGATCCTCGAACTCCGCGAGAATCGCCGAGGCGTGCTCACCGTCGCCCTCGCCGGAGACGACGAACTCAACGCCGACGACGCCGCAAGCGTCGCGATCGCGCCGCCATCCAATGTCACGACCCTCGTCGTCCTCGAGAGTCGCCAGCGCACGCTCGCCATCAACCTCCTCGAACGCGTCCTCGAGATCGCCACGACGATCCCGCCAATCATCTACGACATCGACGAGTACGAACGTCGGCGCGCCACCGCCGCGCTCCCCGCCCACGACCTCCTCATCTTCGACGGCGTCGCCCCGGCAGCGCCCGTCGACCGCCCCGCGCTCTTCTTCGGCGTCGCGCCACCCGAGTCGCGCATCGCGCTCGTGCGCGATGATGCGCAGGAAGGCGCAAGCCGTAGGTTCAGCGCCTGGCAGCGCCGCCATCCGCTCATGCTCAGCGTCAACCTCGACAGCGTCATCGTTGAAGGCGCAGATCGCATCACCGTCGCCGAATCGCCCGACGACGATGCGCGGCTGTCATCAACAACAGAGCTCGCCTGGGGACCCGATGGCCCGCTCATGATCGAACAAGAACTCGGCGCCACGCGGCGCGTTATTACTGCCTTCAAGATCGAAGAGTCCAACTGGCCGCTCCTGCCGAGCTTCGTCGTCTTCGTATCGAACCTCGTCGATCGACTCGGCGTTGGCCCAGGCGCCGCCGCCGGATTGTCGTTCTCAACGAGCGACGTTGTCAGCGCACCCGCGCCGCCCGGCGCGCGCGAACTCGTGCTCACAGGTCCGCGTGACTTCTCGCGCACGCTTTCGACCTCAGCGACGGGACGCGTCAGCTTCGGCCCCCTCGCCATCGCAGGCCTCTACACGCTGCGCCCCGCGCTCGACGACCACGCCCGATTCCCCGTCAATCTGCTCAGCGAACGCGAATCAGCGATCGCCACGCGCGATCGCGTTGAGATCGCCGGGCGAGACTTGCAGGGCGCCGGCGTCGAGGACTCCGCGCCAAGCGAAATCTGGCACTGGTTCGTCATCGCCGCGCTCGCATTCCTCACAATCGAATGGCTCGCCTTCGCTTGGCGGATGCGAATCTGATCCGGTACCCTGCCGCCCGGCGAATGACCGCCCGGGAGACTGCCATGCTGGGGAATCGACTCGTATTGACTGGCTCGCTCGCCCTCGTCGGGGCGCTTGCCGCACCCTCACACGCGCTCGCCCAGGATACGAGTATCGAAGAGCCCGCTGAAGAAGTGCAGATGGAAATGCGCGAGGCGGACGACATCGCCGCCGATGACGATTCCGACGCGCTCAAGTTCGTCTTCAACACGAACTTCAGCTATTACCTCGAAGCAGATCTCGACGACGACGGCGATGTCTCCATTTCGAGACTCTTCAACTTCCTCTCCATCACCGCGCCCATCGGCGACACCGCCGAGCTCGGCGTCACCATCTCCAACGAGTGGTCCAACTACGACTTCAGCGGCGCCGACCAGCTGAGCCCCGAATCCTCGAGCGCCTGGGATGACGTCTTCATCGTCACGCTCATTCCGAACTTCACCTACTTCATCGACGACGAATGGTCCATTCTCGGCGGCGGCGTCATCAGGTACGCCGGAGAATCCGATGCCGACTTCGATGACTCCGTCGTCGGCGGCGGCTTCCTTGCGGCTGGATACCAGCACAACCCCGATTTCTACGTCTCGTTTGGTGTCCTTGTCATCGACCGACTCGAGCGCGACGCGATCGTTGTCCCCTACCTCGGACTCGACTGGAAGATCGAAGAGGATCTCAGCCTCACCTACGACGCCTTCCAGGGTCTCAGCCTCCGTCACGCGATCCAGGACGACCTCGAGCTCTCACTCTCCGCGCGATACGACTATCGCGAGTTCCGCCTTGACGACCTCGGCGACGATCCAGATCTGCAGGACCCCGTCATCACCGACGAAGCCTTCCAACTCGGCACGCGCCTCCGCTGGCACAAGCCGCGCGAGTGGGAGTTCTACTTCGGCGCCGGCGCCGTCCTCTACCAGGAGTACACCCGTCAACGCGACGACGGCCGCAAGCTCCATAAGGAAGAAACCGATCCCACGCCCTATTTCGAGGTGGGATTCACCCTCTTCTTCTGAGTTCGCCGACAGACCCACGCAACTCAAGCCGCGACGCCCCGGTACCGGACCCCGGACAAGCCGCGGCCCTCTGATATCCCGTGCGCGTCACACACCCGTTGGGAGGCACCATGCGCAGACGTGACTTCATCCGAACCTCAGCGCTCGCCGGCGCCGCACTCGGCCTCGGCGCCACCGCATCCCTCACGCGCGCAACGCCCAACCACAGCGGCAAGGCAGCGAAGCCGAAGAACATCCTCGTCATGGGCGGCACCGGGTTCCTCGGCCCCCACATCGTCAACCGCCTCATCGAACGCGGTCACACTGTCACCCTCTTCAATCGAGGCAAGACCAACACACATCTCTTCCCCGATCTCCGCAAGCTCCGCGGCGACCGGCAGGAAGGCGATCTCATGGCCCTCGAAGGCGAGTCCTTCGACGCCGTCATCGACACTAACGCCTACTTCAAGCGCGCCGTCTATCAGGCGCTCGAAACGCTCGGCGATCGAATCGACCAATACGTCGTCATCTCGACCATCTCCGTCTACCCCACCTTCCCGAAGATCGGCCTCAACGAAAACGACCCGATCGAGTATCCGGACGATGAGTCCATCGAGGACATCACCGGCTCCACCTACGGCGTCCTCAAGGCCCTCTGCGAACGCACCGCGGAAGAGATGCTCCCCGGACGCGTCACCACCATCCGCCCAGGCCTGATCGTCGGCCCGCGCGACAACACCGACCGCTGGACATACTGGCCAGTGCGCATCCAGCGCGGCGGACGCGTCCTCGCCCCTGGCGATGGAAACGCCTCCGTCCAGTTCATCGACGCGCGCGACCTCGCCAACTTCATCGTCCACACGACAGAAGAGAAGATCACCGGCGTCTTCAACGCCACCGGCCCCGCCAACAAGCTGACCTTTGGCAGGATGCTCAGATCCATGCACGCCGAGATCGGGGGCGACACGCAGATCGAATGGGTCGATCAGGAGTTCTTCGCCCAGCACGGCGTCAGCGCCTGGCAGAACCTCCCAATGTTCATTCCCGCCGAGGGCGACTTCCTGGGCTTCGCCGAGATCGACTGCTCAAAGGCGATCACCAGCGGCCTCGCCTTCCGCTCCGTCGCTGAATCCACACGCGACACCCTCGCCTGGTGGAACGAACTCCCCGAAGAACGCCGCGCGGCGCCCAAGTGGCCCTGGCTCGCCCCCGACAAGGAAGCCGAGGTCCTCGAAGCCTGGGACAACCGTGACGACTCCGGCGCCCACGATCATCCGCACTAAGCTGCGCACCTCTGAAGCGCCGTGACCGAAGCGAACGACACACACGAACACGACAAGAGCAGCCGATCACCGATCTGGCTGCTCTTTCAAATGCGCAGAGAAGAACTCACGCCCGCCATCTGCGCCGGCGCCCTCCTCTTCTGCCTCCTCTTCATCAACTACATCCTCCGACCGCTCCGTGAAACCATCGGCATCAGCGGCTCGGACATCAACCTCGAGCGCCTCTACTACGGCACGTTCATCACCATGCTCGTGCTCAACCCCATCTTCGCCCTCCTCGTCGCCAAATACCCCCGCAAGCGCTTCATCCCCTACGCCCTCCGCTTCTTCGCCCTCAACATGCTCGCCTTCGTCGCGCTCATCCCCCTGCTCGACGGCGTCGGAGAAATGTGGCTCGGCAGGACCTTCTTCGTCTGGCTCAGCGTCTTCAACGTCTTCGTCGTCTCCCTCTTCTGGGGCTTCATGGCGGACACGTATCGCAACGAGCAGGGCAAGCGCCTCTTCGGCATCCTCAGTGTCGGCGGCACACTCGGCGCCATCGCCGGCAGCGCCTTCGCCCAGCACGTCGCCAGCCGCATCACAGAAGCGCGCGACGAGACCTTCACCCTCGCCGTCTGCCTCGTCATCGGCGCCGTCGTCATCGAATTCGGCGCGCAGATGACGCGAATCGTCAACAAACTCGGCGAACGCTTCGAAGATGAGGAGCAGCCCCCCGAAGCGCCCGAACTCGCCGAGCACAGGGGTGACAAGAAGATCGGCGGCAGCGCCTGGACCGGATTTGTCCAGGTCGCCCGCAGCCCCTACCTCCTCGGCATCTGCGCCTTCATGCTCCTCTATGCGCTCACCTCCACGATCATCTACTTCGAGAAACTGCACGTCGTCAAAGTCGTCTTCGAATCCGCCGCAGACCGCCAGCGCACCTTCGCCCAGATTGACTTCTGGACCAACATCGCCACATTCGGCATGCAGCTCTTCATCACCGGGCGCATCATGACCTTCATCGGAGTCGGCGCCGCCCTCGCCGCGCTCCCCCTCGTCGTCACGCTCGGCTTCACTGGCCTCTTCGCGACGCTCTCACTCCCCGAAGACTCACAGACGCTCATCCTCAACATGTCCCCGGCGCTCTTCGTGCTGATCCTTTTTGAAGCCAGCCGCCGCGCCATGAACTACGGCGTCTCCCGCCCCGCGCGCGAAGTCCTCTACACCGTCGTCTCGCGCGACGAGAAGTACAAGGCCAAGAGCCTCATCGACACCGTCGTCTACCGAGGCGCCGACGTCCTCGGCGCCCGCCTCTTCAACATCATGAAGATCAACCTCGAACTCTCGCCCGCGACAATCGCCCTCGTCGCCGTCCCCATCGGCGTCACCTGGACAGCCCTCGCCATCACCCTCGGCGTGGCGCAGCGAAGAAGAGCGGCGCGAGCCGAATAGAGTGCATGCGAGCAAGAGAATAGACTGAATACGTGCGCCAACTATGCTCCAAGTCCTTGCTCCTCCTCCTCACCGCCTGGCTCATCGCCTTCTACTGGCTCACCCACACCTGCGTCATGCTCGTCACGGCAGTCCCGCGGGACGCCAAGATCGACCGCACCGGCCTCAACGAAATCCAGCACGCCGGCATCGCCCCCGAAGACAACGCGGCCCCGCTCATCCTCGAAGCATGGATCGAGACCGTCCGCGCCACAGAAGACCGTCAATCGCCGGATGACTACTTCCGCTGGATTGAAGGCGACCTCGACCACGCGCGCGACTTCGTCGATTCGGTCCGCCTCACATTCCCGCTCCTCGATCGCGCGGTGGAGTTCCCGCTCCTCGCATTCGATCTCGACGACGAAGCTCGCCTCAAAGCGCTTCAGGAGATCCCGCACGGACAGGATCGGGTCGTCGATCGCATTCGAAACCGTCCTATCTCCTCCGCTCTGAACATGCGCAGACTCGGCCTCACCCAAATCTTCGCCGCCCGCATCGCGGCGCGCGACAACGACTGGAAGGCCTACCTCAATCACATGAACCGCGCCATCGGCCTCTTCAGCCTGTCCCGAGATTCGCCGCAGCTGTTCGAACTGTCGAGCGGCGTGGAGATCATGCTGTTCATCGAGGTCGAGATTCAAGCGCGAATCGCTGAAGATCGATACCCCGCAGAGGTCGCCACAGAACTGATCGAGATGCTCCGCGCCATCGGTCCATACACCGGACCCACAGACGCCGTCTTGCAGGCGAATCGCAGGATCGCCCACGCGCGCCTCGCAGAGGAATACGACGATCACGGATACGCTGTCTATGCGGCGCGCAATGCGTTCGGCCCCAACCTGACGCTCTTGGGGCACCTCCGTTCTATCCGGGGATTCAGCGTCATTCGATACGAAACAGCCGCTGCGCGACTTGAGAACTACCTCGACAAGACCGCGGCCTGGTACGCCCAGAGCGACGATCGCTTTGACTACGAACTGAAGTTCTTCACGGGCCCGCGGGAACTGCGCAGCGACACGATCTCGCCCTTGCGCGTCCGCGAACGTTCCTTCGAGTTGCGCAGACGCCCCAATGCGCGCCTTAGGGAGTTGGAACCCGCCCTTAGTTTGACTCTGGCCATGCCCTATCGCACGAATTCACAGGTGGCGCCCCTGATCGCTGGGCTTCATGTTCATCAGTTCAAACTGAGACATGGACGACTACCCAGGACTCTTGCTGAGGCAGTCCCACCAGAGGACCGGGTAGATCCCGTCGACGGCGGCGAACTTCGGTTCGAAACCGATCCTCACCCAAAGGGCGCCGGGTTCATCATCCGTGCGGCATCTCAAGACCTAAGCGGGAGAGGTAATCGCTATATCAAGCGCCCGATCAGGTTCAGAGAACGCACAGACAACCCCCGCCCGCTCCCACCGACACAATCAGATCAAGAGTCAAACTGACTCTCCCCCTCTCAGGGAACCACCCGAGGGCGCCAGCGAACAACTCTCCGGATGTTCGCGAATCTCTCGCGCAACCAGCGGATCCTCCTCGCCGCGCTCGCGGCATGGTCGCTCGTCCTCTTCGGCGTCATGCACCGATGCGTGCGGCTCGTCATCGCAGATCCGGCGCCAGACGCCACATACATTGAGGAACTCAATGCTCTGGCGCTGAATGCCGGTCCAGATAGAGAGAACGCCGCGTACGTGCTTGCCGAAGCCACCGCTGCCTTGAACGAGATCGATAACTCTCTCGGTATCCGACTCGGACGCGAAGCTGAGCGCGGCCTTCGCGGCACAATCACCGGTGCTCGACATGACACGCTCGACCTGGCTCAGCCTGTCTTCGAGATTCTGGAGAAACTCGACGACTGCACGCACCTGAGTGTCCAGCGGACTCGAACCGGCGTCCCCGAACCGTTTATTGATCGCGATCAGATCAAGGCCATCTACGCGCTCTATGGATACGCAATACACCAGTCGCGAGATGCTCGATCGTACCCACCCATTTATGACTGGCAACAGGTTGAGATCCTGTTTAGAAGGTCTCTACATCTCGCAAGTCTTGCCGAACGCTCCGTCGACCCGGACATTCGCAGATCGTTCACTGGCGCAGTCGTGGCTACCTGCTGGACGGTGCGCACGATCATCTGCTGGAATATCATTACACGAGAAGGCTGCGAGCGAGTCCTCGGCGTGCTGATGGACTATGAGCAACTTCTCGAGCCGACAGAGGCGCAACGTAGAGCCCATTGGATTCACCTTCGGGCGGGAGTCCGTGCATCGCATAGCGCTGACGGGTTGCCCATTCACTGGACGGAGCGCCATCCAGATGGGCTGCCTTTTCTATCAGACGCATCGGAATCTTCAGCTTCAACTTCCACTCGGTTAGACGCTGTTCGCTCGCTGCTTCGCCCAAGCTTCGAATTCCGGTCACAGTCGATAGACACTCACATAGCTACTGCGCAATCATCTAGCGGACTAAACCCGCCCGACTTGGATCACACACTATCCATCACACTAAAACGCTCGTTCCCGCATCAATTTCGAGATTCTGATTTTCTTCCCGACCGGGAGTTCGCGCTTCGCCCCGAAGGACGAACGCGACTGAATAATGCGACCACGATTGCATCGCTTATCGTTGCGCTCTCGGTCGAGCTCTACCTCATCGACCATCTCCGCATTCCTGAGAATCTCGAGCAGGCAGTGGAGCCCGAACGATCCGTCGAGCCCATAACCGGGCTGCCATTCGTGCTCTCGTCAAGATCACTGGGGCCTGGACCGCCGACTCATCGAATGGGCCCGCCCAGACCGGAGGCGAGCTTCGCTCTCGCCCTGATGGCGCCAGATGGCGCCCCCGAGCCCACTATCCCCATCATGCTCTTTCGTGGAAGGTGGCACTCCCTCCCCTAGGCAATCGGTGTTCCAGTTCTCTACCATCTCCCCCCAACACCATGCCAGCCGACATCCCACCAGACCCGAAGACCCCGGAAGAAGTCCAGGCCGCCGTCGCGCGATTCCGTGAGGACTACACGCGCGTCCGCGATGAAATCGCGCGCGTCATCGTCGGGCAGCGCGAGATCATCGACGGCGTCCTCACCTGCCTCTTCGCCAATGGCCACGCACTCCTCGAAGGCGTCCCCGGCCTCGGCAAGACGCTCCTCATTCGCACGCTCGCCGATGCGCTCTCGCTCTCCTTCAGCCGCATCCAGTTCACGCCCGATCTCATGCCCGCCGATGTCACCGGAACCACGATCATCGTGGACCAGGACGGCGAGCGCGAGTTCCGCTTCCAGCGCGGCCCGGTCTTCGCGCAGATCGTCCTCGCCGACGAAATCAATCGCGCCACGCCCAAGACGCAGTCCTCCATGCTCGAAGCCATGCAGGAGCGCTCCGTCACCATCGAGGGCGAGACCTACCACCTCGAACGCCCCTTCTTCGTCATGGCGACGCAGAACCCCATCGAACAGGAGGGCACCTACCCCCTCCCCGAAGCGCAGCTCGATCGATTCTTCTTCAAGCTCCAGCTCGGCTACTCATCGCGCGAAGAGCTCGCCGAGATCCTCAATCGCACCACCAGCGGCAAGAAAATCGAACCCCAACCAACCATCGATGGCCCGACCATCCAGGCGCACCAGCGACTCGTCCAGCGCGTCGCAATCGCCGATCGCGTGCAGGACTACGCCGTGCGCATGACGCTCGCCACCCACCCCGGCGGCCAGTTCGCCACGCCGCTCGTCAATAAGTTCCTGCGCATCGGCGCCAGCCCCCGCGGCGCCCAGGCGCTCACACTCGCCGGCAAGTGCCGCGCCCTCCTCGACGGCCGCGCCGCCGTCAGCATGGACGACATCCGCGACATCGCCCTCCCCGCGCTCCGCCACAGACTGATTCTCAACTTCGAAGGCGAAGCCGAGGGCATGACGACCGACGACATCGTCACGAACATCTGCGAAACGCTGCCGGTCGAAGCAAGCTGACTCCGCCTCCCTCCCCCGCGCAGGCACAGCCGAGTGGGAGAGGGCCGGGGTGAGGGCTCTCACCTCTACCCATACTCCAGATCTCAACAACCAATCCGCGCTCAACAACGCGCACACTCCACGTCAACGCGTGCGTCCGCCCCCTCTCCCGTTGCCAACGGGAGAGGGCCGGGGTGAGGGCTCCCCAACCTACCCCTCCTCCATCCCTCAACAACAACCCGCGCTGGACCAACGCGCACACCACCCAACAACGACTGCGCCCCCGATTCAGAGTGGCCGCCTCACACCTCACCGCCCACTACGATGCCTCCGATGCAAAGCGAGGAACATCCACCACTGCGCGATCGAATCCCCGGAGTGCGCCGTCTCACACGGCTCCCCGCGCAGTTGCTCCGGAAGAATCCCTTCGAAGGCGACATCATCCCCGCAAGAGTCCCGCTCTTTGCGCCTGGATCAAAACGCCCGACACTCCCCTTCCCGCATCCCTGGAACTACTGGAAACCGATCCGCATCCTCGAAACGTACTTCTGGGAAGCGGAACGCGACGAAGGACCCGCGCGCCACAATCGCTTTCTTGACGTGCCGGGATTCCCGCCCGTCCTCGTCACGAGAGACCCCGGCGTCATTCGAGCGATCTCGACCGCGACCGGCGCCAAGCCGGGACAGTTCGATCGCGACACGCTCCCCTCCAGCGGGATCGCCCGCGCCACTGGCGAGGACTCCCTCCTCTACGCCAATGGCGAAAGCTGGAAACGCCAGAAGAAACTCGCCACACCCGCATTCGCGCGCACCACGCTCTTCCAGCCCGAGCAGTTCCGCGAGTTCGCCGACACCTTTCGCAACACGGCCGTGCAGCGCCTCGAAGTCCTCGATCGCCTGATCGATCAGCCCGGCGAGACGCATCGCATCTCGCTCGAGCCGGAGATCAAGGCGGTCATGCTCGAGATGCTCGTCAACAACTTCTTCGGCGCCTCGATCTCCTACGAAGAGATCCGCGATCGCTACGTGCCCGGCCTCGATTACGTCATCGAACACATCGTGCGCGACACCGTCGTCAACAAGGTCGGCTGCCCGCTCCACCGGATGCCGAACTTCACGAAGGGCATCGCCAAGGCGAAGTCTGCAAGCGACGTCTTCGAAGAGCTGACGGATCTGGCGATCGAAGGGCGGACCGAAGGACGTGGCCTCTGGGCGCAGTTCAGATCCGATGCGCCTGACGATGCGCTGCGAAGCAACATCCGCGTATTCCTCGCAGGCGCCCTCGAAGCCACGACCTCCTACGCGAGCTGGGCGATCGCCCACTTGGCGCGACGCCCCGACATGCAGGAGCGCGTCTACAAGGAAGTGTGCGACGTCGAGGACTACACGCCCGAGGCGCTGGCCGAGCTGATCTGCCTCGGCCACGTGCTCGATGAGACCCTCCGCCTCACACCCTCCCTCTATTTCCATCCCCGCCGCGCCACCGTGGACACCTGGATCGAGACGACGGCCGGCAAGCGCATGCGCATCCCAGCGAAAACGCACATTCTCATGGATGTCTGGCACGCCAATCGCCACGACGATCACTGGGGCGTCGATGTCACCGGCTACCCGGCGCTAGACTTCGCGCCCGAACGCTGGGAGCGCATCGCTGAGCAGAACCACGAAGGCCTGGACCTCCTCCACTTCGGCTTCGGCCACGGCCCCCGCTTCTGCCCCGGCAAGAGCCTCGGCCAGATGGAGGTCGCCCTCGTCGTCGGCGCCTTCGTCAAGCTCTTCCGCTTCGAAGCAGCAAACGACGAGAACCTCGAACGCGCCGGCGTCTCAACGAAGCCCCTCGACGGCGTCATGCTCGACGTCACGCGTCGATAGAACAGCGACTCCGCCCCCCTCTCCCGCTTTCCAGAGAGGGCCGGGGTGAGGGCCTCCCCAAATTCCTCCTCCTCCGACCCTCAACGACCAGCAGCGCACGCAAGAGCACGCGCCGACTTCCCCGTCGCCTGTGTGGCTCTCACAGGTATTCAATCACCCGCCGACTGCCTGCTTGAGCTGCGCGCTCTCGATCTTCACCATCGACATCATCGCCTGCATGGCCTTGGCGGCCTTCGCACCGTCAGTGTCGGCAAGCAGATCAATCAGGAGCTTCGGATCGATCTGCCACGACACACCGAAATGATCGGTAATCCAGCCGCATGCGTGCGGCGTGCCCCCCGCCTCGACGAACCTGTCCCAGTATTCGTCCACCTGCTGTTGCGTATCACAGAGCACGGCGATGGAGATCCCCATGCTGAACTCGAACTGCGGCCCGCCATTGAGAGCCGTAAACGAGCGCCCGTCCAGAGTGAACTCAACCATCATCACGCCGCCGGTCTCGAATGGCGACTCGGGCCCGAGATCCGGGTACCGCACGATTCGCGTGATTTCTGAGCTGGGGAAGATCGACGTGTAGAAGCGAGCCGCTTCCTCAGCCTGGTCATTGAACGTCAGAAATGTGTTGATGTTGGGCATATCAAGACAGTACGAGTTGCCGCACTGCGATTCAACGCGTGCTGCCGACAGCGCGCAGATTCGCGCACATGCGCCTCCGATGTGCGCAAACTGACCTCGCCGAATCGAAAATCACAACTCCGTCAAAAAATTATTGCGCCAGTCCCCGCAAAGACTTACGCAAATCCCCGCGCGCGCATCTCGCCGATTCCGCACACGAAACGCGCACGCCCGCGCCAAGGGTGGAGGCCCGCGCTTTTTGCAAAGGCGCCAACCCCGAGCTGATCGGCGGCAAGTCACCGGTGGCCGAAGACGCCGACTGACACAAACGCCGAGGCGGAGCTCAGGCGAAGCGACCAGCGCAGAAGGCAACGACCTCCACCTGTTCCAGCGCATCAGCGCCCGGCAGCCTGCCGATCAGCTGCGCCACAAGAGCGCAGTTCCGCCTCATGCATCCGCCGGCAGCCGACGAACACCGGATTCGCAAACGAGAGCGAATCGACAACCTGATTCAGTTGCGAGCCGAATGGACGAAGACTCAGACGTCCCCTTCCTTCGCCTCCATGCTCATCTTCCACAGGATGGTCGCGATCGCTGCGCCCAGGATCGGCGCCGCCCAGTACAGCCAGTGGAAGTCCCAGTGGCCGTAGAGCGCCGGGCCGAGGCTGCGCGCCGGGTTCATCGAGGCGCCCGTCAGCGGCCCCGTCACCAGGATGCACATCGCAACCGTCAGCCCGACGGGAATGCCGCCCAGCTTCGGCGCCCGTCCATCCACCAGGCACGTCAGGATGACCCACATCAGCGCGAACGTCGTGATGACCTCGAGACCAAACGCGCCCATCAGGTTCACCGTGTCGGCGCCTTCGGTCGTGAACGAACCCAGCGTGGCGCCGAGATTGGCGGCGTCGCTGTTGGCCGTCGCCGTGCCGAGGAAGAGCACCAGCATGCCCGCCCCCGACGCCGAGCCAAGGCACTGCGAGATGATGAACGCCACCGCCTGTTTCGCATCCTGCTTGCCCGCAAGAAGAACGCCGATCGACACCGCCGGATTGAACTGTCCGCCCGAGATGTACATCGCGCCCGAAACAAAGACCATCAGCACGAGTCCATGAGCGAGCGCCACCGTCAGCAGATTCGCGCCGGACTCGGGATTCGTCGTCGTCAGAATGATGGCGCCGGCGCCGAAGAACGTCAGCGCGAACGTACCAATGAACTCAGCGATGCATCCTGCAGTGAGCTTGTTCATGAAGCGTGTCTCCTTCAGGGGTGGAAGCCCCAAGTGTCCTTCCCACTGCCCATTGTCGCAACATCGCCGGAATCGTTGAAAGTCCCGCCGCTCCAAAACGCAGACAGGCCTCCGGACATGTCCGAAGGCCTGTTCATGCTCACGTCATTCGCGAGGAGACGTGGATGTTGTCAGATCAAACTCTCCGACGCCTCGCAGCGCACAGACCAGCGAGAGCCAAGAGCCCTGCGCTGCCCGGTGCGGGGATAAACACAAGATTGTCAAGACCGGCCGATCCCTCGAAGTCCACCGTCAACTGCGTGACGCTGGTGGGATCGAAGCCCAGATCCTCGCTCGCCGTCGCCGTCGAGCCTCCCTCGCCGAGCTGATCGGCGAGCGTCGTGAGATCAAGCGTCTGAAAACCGTCCGGCCCGCCGACCGAGATGTCATTCGTCCAGAGGCTGGGCACGTCGTAAACGCGCGTCAGGTTGTTCGCGTCCGTCAGCGTCAGCAGCGCGCTCTGGTTGTTGCCGTTGATGTCAACGAGATCGATCGACAGCAACTCGAGATCGAGCTTGAAGTCAAACGTGATCACGCCGCCGTTGAGATCGTCATTGGGCGTGTCGAAGATGCCCGGCACAGTCTGCGTCGGATTGTCGTTGCTCTGCAGGATCAGAATGTTCCCGAGATCAACCAGCAGATCCGGATCGGGCCCGCCCATGTTCGGACCAAGCGGATCCGAATCAAAAATCGCAGCGCCGAGGTTCGGACCGGACGAACTGATGTTGATGATGTTGCCGAACTCCGGCGGCGAACTGATGTCCTGTCCATCGACAAGAACATTGCCGCCGTCGTCGGTCGAGAAGTCGATCGTCGTCACGCCCGCGTGCGCAACTGAAGCGCACACACCCAACGCGACAAGCGCATACCTATTGAAAGACATGTCTTCCTGTTCCTTAATAAGCCGACGCCACACCGTCAGCCTCTCGCTCCATCCAATCACCCCTGCGAAACGATCCCAGACCGCTCGCGCAGGAGATCCTACTCCGACTCCATTCAAACGGACGTCCGAGAACGGGGCAAGGGTTTTAAGGCGAGGATTCCGTGCTGACGTGTCCCGGCTAGGCCGCAGCGGGCAGCGCGTCCGTTTTCCGGACGCTTGTCTCCGCTGCCGCCGCCTCCGAGGTCTTCCCCTCGATCGCCTGGGCCGGCGCGACGCTCGCCGCCGGCACATGCAACTGGCTCACCCAGAGCCCGTACCCATTGCGGCTGACCCCGCTGGCCGCGAAATCAGCGAGCCAGGCGACGTCGTCCACGAGGTACTGGAACTCATAATCGCCCGGGGACATCGAGAGGCGGGTCGTCCACCAGCCGCTCTCGGAACGCAGCATCGAGATCGGGCGCTCCTGCCATCCGGTAAAGTCGCCAACGAGCTGCACACTGCGAGCGTCCGGCAGATACAGCCTGAACTCGCAATCGCCCGCCTGACCGAACTTCACCATGCCTCATCTCCGGACGCGCTGGAACTCGACTCTCACCGACCCGGCGATGGATCCGGCGGAGCGCTTCCTGTCGTATCGGCGCACCGCTCGCGGGTCTTTGGCGCTCCTCGCCGATCTTCGCCGGATTCTCCGCATCCCAGGCCGATTTCGACGCCGCCCGTCGCCCCCCCTCCTGATGGCGCTCGCGCTCCTCGCGCTCCCGGCGTGCGCGTCGAACTCGACCCGGACGGAGACACCCACAGCCGAGGGCCAGGCCGTGGCGCTCGTCGATGAGGTCCTCTTCGCCTTTCCGGGCCGGACATTCGTCGCGCCAATCGGTGTGCGCGGCGGCCAGCCGGCGATGCCCGACGTGCGCCTCGTGTCAGGCGATCCGCTCCCGACAGAACTCGTCTGGTATCGCGGGCAGGGTGAGCCCCTCCAGCAGTGGCAGCCCGCGGAGCATCATTGGGTCCAGCCGGGTCTGCTCTGGAGCGCGAATGCGCAGCGTCCCCCGTCACCCGGTCCGGACGAGGCGGGATTCTGGGCGCTCCTTATCCAGATGCCGCAGCAAACGCAGGACGCC
>JANQNW010000002.1 GCA_028279375.1 Phycisphaerales bacterium | reverse complement strand
CCCGTTGCCATCGAAGTCCGCTGGATGACCGGGATTCGGACCCCAGCTTCCGACGAGGATGGCGAGATCGCCTGAGCCGACCATGCCGTCGCCGTTGAGATCGGCGTCGCAGATCGGAGGCGGCATCGAAGACGCTGAGACCGTGCTTGCGGTCAGCGCGCCGTCGCTTGGCGTCACGAAGCACTCAACCAGTCCACCGGGCGACAGAAGATCCCATTGGAGCGCGTCGGCATGGCCGGCGGTGACGACATCGCGGACCGTCTGGCCGTCGACTTCCCACCGGTAATTGAATCGCACGATGTCGAAGTCCGGATCGTCCAGAAGCAGATCAGCGGTCACTCTGCAGAAGACGACGTCGCCGAACTCTGGCATCGGTGGGTCAAGGGCGACGGTGACATCCGCGGGCGCCCGATTGAAATCGGGGGTGCGCTCCGGGCGCACCTCGACAGGAGCGGACGCGACGTCCTCGCCGTCGATGCTCAGGATGATGGTGTAGACCCCCGGAGTCGTCTGCATCTCCGTGACGCTCCGAGACCACCACCACCAGGAGACTCGGTATGGATCCGGGTTGTTGAAGTTGCCACTTCCAAGAGACAACGACGTGCCGTTCTCGCGCTGCATGCGCAATCCCCAGCTGGCGAACGCGGAGATGTTGTGCATGCGCACCCAGAAATAAAAGACCGAATCGGTCAGCGCGAGTTGTCCATCTGCGGGCAACTCGAACGGAAGCCCGGGGTGACTCGCGAGATCCTCGTGCGTGACGCCGACATCGCGCGCGAACATGTCGCGTCGAATCGGGATCTGATCTGTCCAGCCGGAGTCGCCCGGATTGCAGGCGCCGGTAAAGGGCTCGAGGACGCCGGCTCCGGTTGCGGTTTCAAAGTGGAGGTGCGGGCCCGTGCTGACGCCGCTTGATGCGACCAGCCCGATTTGCTGGCCGGCCTTGACTGTCTGGCCGGGGTTCACGGCGACAGAGCCGTTCTTCATGTGCCAGTAGTAGCCAATCTGTCCGGAGCCATGATTGATGATGACGTAGTTGGCTGTCTGGTTGTTCCAGACGGTGTTCATATCCGGCTCACCGTCGTTCGTGGCCATGACCGTGCCATCGAGCGCGGCGTAGATCGGAACACCGATCACCTGTTCACCGAAACTGCGAAGACCGACGTCGTGTCCCTGATGGCCGTTGTAGGTGAAGTTCGTGCAGTCCCAGTCGAGGATGCCTGCAGTCGGATCAAGGTCGACGAAGTTGTTGCCCCAGAGGTCCTGATAGACCGTTCCGCCGAGCGGGAAGAACGTGTAGATCGAGGGACCGAGGCCTCCGCGAACGGTCGCGTGCTCAGGATGATCTTCAAGGAACTGCCGGATTTCCTCTTCGACTGCCGCGCGCTGTTCGGGTGAGATGCACGCGGGTCGCTCTCCCTGCGCATCGAGTGGCCCACCTCCCATCGACCAGCCTGCCGGTTCCGCGATCGACATAGAGGCCGTGAGGACCAGCGCGATTGACGAGGCGATGCCGAGGCATGCCGCAGAGCACCGTTGCGTATTCGTGGCGCGGTTCGCTCGCATGTGTACGTCTCCTCGGCGCCCCCCTCATGGGACAGCGGGCATTCTACCGGAGGCGGCGAATCTCACGAGCGCCAAATTTCTCAGGAAACGGCTCTCGAAGCTCTCAAGCGATGCGCGCTAGGGCATGCGCGAGGTCGGAGCGCGGCTTTCATTTCCGAAGGTGAGAATCTCGCCCCCTCCATCGCCTGCGGACATGGTCGCGACCGGCACGCCTTCCTTATTGAACGCAAGGATGGCGCCGCCGTATTCGTTCGCGCCGACAACGGTCATGAGCGTGCGATTCTGGTTGTAGACGTAAATGAACCCGCCGTCCTTGTCGGCGCCCGCGCGGAAGATGTTCTTCCCGTCGCGCGTGTACGAGCTGAGTCGTCCGCCGTACTCGAGGCTGTCGAGGACGATCGACGGCTTGCCTTCAAGATCGGTGACGGCCACGACGCCGCCGGTGTCGTCGCCCTTCATCCAGACGACCTCTTCACCGTCGCCGCCGAGAACGGCGAGTTCATCGACGGTGAGCTTCGTGTAGTGCGCGGTTCTCCCGCTCTGGGCCATGCCTCCGAGCGCGATGCCACAGGCGAGGACCGCAGCGCCTGCGATCATTCCGAGGACGAAGGTCTTTGCGGAAGTCATCTCAATCTCCTGGACTGGCCGTCTGCCATCGATCATCGTCCGATGCGTTCATCGAAGGCGGGCCTTCGGCCGGGACCCTCACTCGCAGTCGCGCTGCGCACACCGGTCCAGCGCATCGACTCATGCGCTGCCGCGGGGAGTCGACTGAATGGGCGCAACTGGACTCGAACCAGTGACCTCTGCCATGTGACGGCAGCGCTCTAGCCAGCTGAGCTATGCGCCCGGAGGGGTCGGGAGCGTGTCTCCCGGCCCATTGGGGCACGAATGATAGCGGGGCTGGCGGGGGGGCGCCGCAGGCGCGGGCGTCAGCCAACGAGGCGAAGGACGACGCCGGCCTGGAAGTTCGAGAGCTTCAGCGCGATCAGCGAACTGCCCGCGAGCAACTGGCGGCTGGCGACGCGCGACGTTTCGAACGCGAAGTCCGTGTCACGAATCGCGCTGACGGCGGAAGTGACATTCTCGATGGCGACACCGACGTTCGCCTGGCGCGAGCGGATGGTGTTCTTCGTGAAGGCGCCGAGTTCGCCGCGCTGGCGCGCCACCTGGCTGTGGGCGGCGTCGAGGACCTGCTGGGCCTTCGAGAGATCGCCACTGACGGCGTTGAGCGCGCCGCCTGAGCCGAGGTCTGAGAGTCGATACGTCTCGCCGTCGATCTCGGATTCGCCGAGATGGGTTGAGGCGACGCTGTCGATGTGCTTGGTGACACCGTCGGGCAGGACGATGTCAGCGGATCCATCAAGGAGGTTGTCGCTGTTGAACTGCGTCGTCCCGGCGATGCGATCGACGGTGGAGAGGATGGAATCGAGCTCCATCTGGTTGGCTTCGCGTTCTGCGTCGGTGAGTCCGCCGTTGGCGTTGGCGACGACGAGCGCGCGCGCTTCACCCAGGAGTTCCGAGACCTCACCGATCGCGCCGTCTGCGGTGGTCGCGACGTGCTCGGCGCGATCGAGCGCGCGGGATTCGGCTTCCAGTTCGCGGAGCTTGGCGCTCAGGAACTCACCGGCGATGAGACCCGCGGGGTCATCGGCGCCGGTGTTGATGCGCAAACCAGTCGCGAGCTTCACGAAGGAATTCTGGGTCTGAATGAGGTTGTTGTTGAGAATGCGCTGCGCGCTGAGCGCGTTCGGATTGAACGGTCCGATCATGACTCTCCCTCCAACGGGCCATCCTTGACACTCGCCGTAGGCCCAACAGGGGAACATCGAAACCGTTCCGCCGAGATCCAAGCGAAGATCGGCGCGGAGGCGAACGGCCGGCGCATTCGGACCGTCACAGGCGATTCGGCGCGATCAGACGACGCGATTTGACTTCGGATGGGACCTCGGCGGAGATCGCCGTCTCATAAGACGGACGATTCGAAGGGCCATGAATGCGGCGACTCCCGGACGATCAGCGAGGCGGATCGTCGCCCGTATGAAGGCGTTCGGCCCATCGGTGCATGAGATCGATCAGGTCGGTGTCGGGATCGAGGAACTCACCGACGAGGCGCTCGAAGAGCGCGTGACGCCGTAGGTCCGCCATGCCGCCATCGAAGTGCGCGAACTGCGTGATGAACCGCCATTTCATGCTGGGGCTAGTTCCGAGCGCGTTGTAGATCGCGGCGGCAGATGGCGCGGGGACGATGTCGTCCCGTGTCGCGAGCTTGCAGAGGACGGGGCACAGCACGCGATCGGCGTGGAGTACGGCGTCGAGGATGCGAAGCGTCTGTTCAATCTGCTCCCGATCACTCGGGTGTCGCTCGACAAATCGCATGATCTCGGCGCCTGAGCCGTCGCCGTCGCAGGAGCAGTTCTTGAGGCGCCATGGCCAGTCACCGAGTGAGGGAACGCCAAGCGCCAGACGATGGACGCGATCATGGCCGATGATCTGGCTGGTGGCGACAACGGCGAGTCCGCCGCCGAAGCTCTCGCCGTGAATCGAGATCGGCATGTCGGGGCCGTAGTGCTCGCGGAGCGCGCGAAAGGCCATGACGACGTCGGCGACGGCGCCGGGGAGGATCCAAGTCTCCGTCGATTGAATCCCGCGCGTGATCCAGCCGGCGTTCGGCTCGTCCTCATCGATCGGCGGGTTCGTTGATCCGTCGAAGCCGCGGATGCGGAGGCGCGCGACGTGAAGACCGCGCTCGGTCCATGGATTGGCGTCTTCCATGGAGCCGGCGGCGGCGTACCCGTGAAGCGTCAGCACGACGCCCTGGGGGTCGGCCAGGCCTTTGGGTTCGATGATCCGGCAGGCGAGCGCCACGTCATTCGTGCTGTCGATCAGATGGGTTGCGCCGGCCTCCACGGCTGCTCGATGGAAGCGATCATCGGGATCGGCGTTGCGCATGGCCGGCGGCGTTCCCCAGACTCGCTTGGACCACTGAAGCCAGAATGGTCTGTACCCGAGCGGAGGTCGCTGCAAGCCGACATGACCGAGCGTCATGGTCGGCGACAGGTTGAAGTCAAAGGGGACCATGGGAGGAGGTACGTTATCGTCTCGGACGGTGGAGGAAAGCCGAGCGGAAATGAATGAACTGGAGCTTCTGAGACTGATCCGCGATCGAGCGCGTGACCTTCCTGCACAGGTGAAGGTTGGGCCGGGCGATGACTGCGCGGTGGTCGCGTTCGGGGACGTCCAGACGCTGCTGACGGTCGATCAGCTGGTCGGCGGGCGTCATTTCGACATTCAGTCCGCGACGCTCGGGCAGGTCGCCCACAAGGCTCTGGGGCGGAGTGTTTCTGATATCGCGGCGATGGGGGGCTCACCCGCCTTGAGCCTGGTCACGGGGCTCTTTCCGCCTGGATTCGACGACGGTGATGCGCTTCTCGAGGCTCTGACGGAGCGGAGCCGGGCGTGGAGCTGTCCGATGGTGGGCGGGGACATCGCCGTCGGAGATGGTCCGCTGTCGCTCACGGCGACCGTGATCGGAGAAGTCCGCACGGCACGTGGGCCGGTTTTGCGTTCCGAGGCGCGGGAGGGCGACGGGGTGTATGTCACGGGTCGACTCGGTGGCTCACTCGCCTCAGGGCGCCATCTCGCTTTCGAGCCGCGCGTGCGAGAGGGGGCCTGGCTGAGCGAGGCGCTCGGCGATCGGCTGGGCGCGATGATCGACCTCTCTGACGGGCTTGGACTCGACGGGGCCAGGGTCGCGGAGGCGTCAGGCGTGCGCATCGTGCTCGAGGGCTCTGTGATTCCGCTGCATGAAGGCGTGGCGGACTGGCGCGGCGCGTGTTCGGACGGGGAGGACTATGAACTGCTCTTCACGGCGCAGGGAGCGGCGCCGAGGGCGTGTGACGAGACGGGAGTGTCGATCACGCAGATCGGCGAGGTCACGGGCGGAAGCGGGTGCGTGCTTTTCGATGCGCAAGGCGCGGAGATTGATATCGCGTCGATGGGCTGGAATCATGGCGCATCATGAGTGAGCGGCATTCGGCGCAGACTGAGGATGAGACGCGTGGGATCGCCATGGATCTTGCGCGGGTCGTTCATGCCGGCGACGTCATCGCGCTGTATGGCGATCTCGGCGCGGGGAAGACTCGGTTCGTGCGCGGGCTCGCGGAGGGGCTTGGTATCGACGCCTCGCATGTCAGCAGCCCGACGTTCGTGCTCATGCAGGAGTATGGGGGCGGCGAGGGCGGACTGACACTGCTGCATGTGGATGCGTATCGCCTCTCGGGGGCCGAGGAGTTCGAGGATCTCGGGCTCGGGGATCTTGCAGCGCAGAATGCGGCGCTGGCGGTCGAGTGGGCGGAGCGCGTGGAAAGCGCGCTGCCGGCGCGCTCGATTCGTGTGAACATCGAGCACACGGGCGACGCAACGCGCGAAATCAGGATTGAGCGCGGCGCTGGCGAGAGCGGCGAGTAAGATCGCGGTCGATGGCGAACGACGAATCGGGAGCGGAATCAACGGAGAGCGGCGCACGAGCGTGCCCATCGTGCGGGGGCGATGTTGACGCATCGTCCGCGGCGTATCCGTTCTGTTCGTCGCGCTGCAAGATGGCTGACCTTGGGCGCTGGTTCAGCGGTGACTACCGGATCAGCCGTCGGCTCGAGGAGTCCGACCTCGAGGAATCGGATTAGGGCGCTCAGCCCTCGGCGGCGAAGACCTGGAAGCGGTGTCCCTGGGCCTTGAGTCCGTGGGCGCTGCAGATCCGGTTGCGAAGATCGATGAGTTCCGGCGCGTCGATCGTGATGATCTCATTGGTGTCGAGGCGGATCAGGAGATCGCGCGGTCTGCGGCCGTAAGCGAGCTGATAGCGAGCGAGCTCTGAATCGACGAGCACCTGCTGGATAATGCCGGCCTCCTGCAGGAGCTTGAGCGTGCGATAGATCGTGGCCTTGCTGACCCGGATGCTTGCGCCCTTGAGTTCCGCCTGCAGTTGTTCGGCATCGAAGATGTCATCCAGCTGGATGATGGTGTCGAGGATCTGGGCGCGTTCAGGCGTGTACTTCTGGCCCTCGTCCTTGAGCTTGCGACGGAAGACAGCACAGAGCGGCTCCGTCACGTGCAGGTTGTTGGCGTCCGAGCCGGAGGCGATGGGATTCAGATCCATGACGGGATTGTACGCGACATGGAGGTCCTGATCTCAGCGCTTCGACTTCAGCCAGCTGTGGAGCTTCTTGTGCGTCCAGGCGTTTACGCAGAGACCCCGCGTGAGCCAGCCGCGCCTGGCGACCTGCACGCCGAATCGAAGGTTGTCGAAATCGTCCGGGCGGTGCGCATCGCAGTTGATGGCGATGAGGCAGCCGGCGTCTGACGCGGCGCGGACGTGGACGTCTCGAAGATCGAGTCGCATCCAGTGTGCGTTGATCTCCAGCGCTGTCGTGTGCTCATTCGCGGCGGCGATGAGATCAGGAATCGCCGGGCTGAGCCCCTCGCGTCGGTTGACGAGTCGTCCGGTCGGGTGCCCGATGATGTGGACGAGCGGATGCTCGATCGCCTTGAGGAGTCGCGTGGTCGCTGACTTGGGATCCTGCGTCAGCGCCCAGTGAGGGGAGGCGACCACGACGTCGAGCTTCTCGAGCAGTTCGTCGTCGTAATCGAGCACGCCGTCGGCGAGGATGTCCACCTCGCTTCCGGCGATGATCGAGATTCCATCGACGCGTTCATCGGCCTCGTGCACTGCTTCGATGTGTTTCAGGAGTCGCTCGGGGCTGAGGCCGTTGGCGACAGGCTGGCTTTTGGAGTGATCGGTGACGGCGATGGTGTGAAAGCCGCGCGCTTTCGCCACCTCGGCCAGCTGTTCGATGGACATGACGCCGTCGGAAGCGGTCGTGTGGGCGTGCAGATCAGCCTTGATGTCCTTGAGCTTGAGGAGATTGTCGAGGCGTTTCTTCTCGATCTCGATCTCGCCGCGATCCTCGCGCAGCTCCGGTGGGACGAGCGCGACCCCCAGCGCCTCATAGACATCGCTCTCGGTCTTGCCTGCGACTGGTTTGACGCCTCGCTGCTGCGGCGGCGTCTCGTCTTCGTCGTCGGGGAAGAGGCCGTACTCATTGAGCGTGAGACCTTGCTTGAGCGCGAGCTCACGCAATCGCACGTTGTGGTGTTTGGAGCCGGTGAAGTACATGAGCGCAGCGCCCAGGCTCTCCGCGGGCACAACGCGGAGATCCGCCTGCAGCAGGTGCGTTGCGCCTGCGCTGTCCTTCGCCTTCAGGCGCACGGACGACTTCGTCGCGCCCGCGGCGAGCACCTGATCGACAATCGGCAGCGTTCGAAACGTTTCGGCGACATCTTCGGAGTTCTTCGCGGCGACGAGGATGTCGATGTCGCCGATGGTCTCGGCCCCGCGCCGGAGCGAGCCGGCGACCTCGAACTTCGCCTTCGGATGCTCCTTCTTCAGGACCGCGACGATGTCGTCGGCGATCGGCGCGGCGATGCCAATGGGCGTGCGTCCCCCCGCCTGGCGGGCGAACTCGATCGCCTTCTTCATGTTCTCAACAGTCTTCTTGCCCATGCGCGGCAGTTCGAGAATGGAGCCATCGTCGATGACTTTCTGAAGTTCATCGAGATTCGTGACTTCTTTCTCCTGCCAAAGGAGACGGACCGTCTTCGGGCCCAGGCCGGGGATCTTGAGCACTTCGAGCAGGCCGGAGGGGACCTGCTCGAGGAGTTCGGCGCGCTCGGAGATTTCGCCGGTCTCGAGATACTCCTGGATCTTGTCTGCGGCCTTGGCGCCGACGCCGTCGAGCGCGAGGAGCGCGTCGCGATCCTGCCCGAGTTCGGCGACGTCCTCCGCGAGATCAGCGATGACGCGCGACACGCGCGCATGCGCGTTGACGCGGAATTTGTCGGCGCCTGTGAGTTCGAGCAGGCTGGCGATGTCCTTGAAAGAGGCTGCGAGTTCTTTGTTCGTTGACATGGCGATTGCGTTGAGTCTAGGCGACGTCCACGAGTCCCAGTGACTTGCCGTGCGCCTTCATGAGGCGCTGGCGGAGGAGTTGTTCGTCAGGATGATCGAGCATCGGCGATTGCGCGATCCACTCGGCGGCGTCGCGCCGGGCGAGCATGAGAAGGTCCATGTGTTTCGGAAACTCGGCGACACGGAAGGGCGCTTCTCCTGACTGGCGGGCGCCGATGACTTCGCCGGGGCCGCGGATCTCGAGGTCTTTCTCCGCGAGCGCGAAGCCGTCGGTCGTGCTGACGACGGCGTTGAGTCGTTCTTCGGCTTCCGGCGAGGGCGCCTCCGCCATGAGGACACAGAGTCCGCGCCGGCCGCCGCGCCCGACACGACCTCGAAGCTGGTGAAGCTGTGCGACTCCGAAGCGCTCGGCGTGGTCGATCACGATCATTGTGGCGTTGGGGACATCGACGCCGACCTCGATCACGGTCGTCGCGACGATCGCGTCGATAAGGCCTGCGCGAAAACGGCCCATCAGGTGTTCGCGTTCGTCGCGTCGCATGCGACCGTGGAGCGTCGCGACGCGCTTGCCTTTGAGCGGTCCTTCTTCGAGTCGTGTTGTGAGCGTTCGGACATCGCGGAGGTCGCCTTCGGCGTCGATCGCGGGCGCGACGACATACGCCTGCTCGTCGCCATCGAGGCGCGTTCGGACGTAGTCGAAGACCTCGTCGAACTGCTCGGGTGTGACGAGGCGGGTGACGACGGGCATGCGGCCGGGGGGGAGTCCCTTGATTTCGGAGACATCGAGATCTCCGAAGACGGTGTAGGCGAGCGTGCGCGGGATGGGGGTCGCGGTCATGACGATGGCGTGGGGCGTCATGTTGTCGCCGGCCTTGCCGCGCAGGGCGGCGCGCTGTTCGACGCCGAAGCGATGCTGCTCGTCGATGACGACGACGGCGAGCGAGTGGAACCTCGTGTTCTCCGAGATCAGCGCGTGCGTGCCGATGACGAGATCGATGTCGCCGGATTCGAGGCGCTTGTCGATCGATGCGCGCTCAGCGGCGCTGAGGGCGCCTGTTCGCAGCGCAACCTCGACGTCGGCGCCCTCGAGCAACTCGGTGATCGTGCCGTAATGCTGCTCAGCGAGGAGTTCGGTGGGGGCCATGAGCGCGGCCTGATGTCCGGAGGCGGCGGCCATGAGCATGGCGTAAAGCGCGACGACGGTCTTGCCGGATCCGACATCGCCCTGGATCAGCCGGTTGGCGGGCCAGGCGTCCTGGAGGTCTGATGCGATTTCGGCGACCGACGCGTTCTGTCCTTCGGTGAATTCGAATGGAATTCGTTTCCTGATGCGTTTGTCGATCTCGTCAGACCATGTGAGCGCCGGCGCCTGTACGTGCGTGCGCATCCAGGCGCGCTTCATGTGCACACCGAGTTGGAGGAGCAGGAGTTCGTCGAAGGCCAACCGGCGCCGCGCCGCGTTGATCTCCTCGCGTGAGTGCGGTCTATGAATGCACCGATAGGCGTCGCGCAGCTCGATGAGTTCACGCTCCTGGCGATACGTCTCGGGGAGATGATCTTCGATCTGGGGGAGCGCCTCGTCGAGGACTTTCTCAATGACGCTCTCGATCTGGCGCGTCGTCAGGTCCGCGGAGCCCGCGTAGATCGGTCTGAGACGGGCGCTCTGGCGCTCCGGTTCCTCGGCGTCCTCATGGAGAATCTCCCAGTCCGGGTTCGCCATCTGAAGTCCGGCGCCCCGGGTTCGTGGTTTCCCTTGCACAAGCAGGCGCATGCCTGGATGGATCTTCTTCTGGAGGTAGGCGCCGTTGAACCAGACGAGATCGAGGCGTTCACCCTCGCTGATGAGCACCGCTTCGAATCTGCGTTTTCGTCCGGCGCCCGCAACACGGGTGGCGGTGACCTCGCCGCGCGCTGCGCCGGTGCGACCGAGATCGAGTTCCCGCACGCCGGATTCTGCGGCCTCGTCCTCGTAGCGAAAGGGCAGCGTGTGGATCAGCCTGCCGATATTCGTGACGCCGAGCGCAGTGAAGGCGTCGGCGCGGCGCGGGCCGACGCCCGGCGCAAAGCGGATCGGCGACGTGAGCAGCAACTGAGCCTCCACACACGCAGGATACGCGCCGGGAGGCTCAGGATCGAAATGCGGAGTTGAGCGCCGGAGTCTCTGTCAGCCGCCGGACGCCATGATCACGATCTCGACGCGCCTTGAGTCCTTCTTGGTGGACTTCGGATTGCTGGAGCCGAACGCGGCCACATACATGCGACGTGCGTCGACGCCCTTCTTGACGAGGTACTCCTCGACGGCGAGGGCGCGCTCGGCGCTGAGGCGCTCATTCGTCTTCCACTTGCTTCGTTTGATCGGATCGGAGTCGGTGTGTCCGGCGATGCGGATGACGCGTCCGGAGTAGCGGTCTTTGATGACGTTGGCGACTTCGTCAAGCGTTTTGCGAGCTGACGCGCGTAGCTTGGCCTGTCCAGAGGCGAACAGGACGTCGCCCGCGACATCGACGATGACTTCGCCGCCGCCGGTGACAGTCGTGTTGACGCCGGAGATGCCCTCGAAGCCGGAGGATCCGGTGGCGGGTCCGGACATGCGGAGCTGGTCGTTCTCGGCGCGGAGGGCCCGGACTTCGCTCGCGGAGAGCTGCCTTTGGGTCTCTGCGTCGGAGAGCGCCAGTTCGAGCTGCTCGTTGCGCGAGCGGAGATCGAGATTCTCCTGCTCGAGCAGCGACATTCTCTTCTTCGCGTCGTCAGCGCAGCCGGTGAGGAGCAGCCCGGCGATGAGAACGGGGAGCAACCTTCTGAGTCGGGCAGTTGGCGCCGGGGTCACATGCATCGAAACGCCTCCATGAGTTTCGTCGGGGGCTGTTCGGCGCCCCACTGGTTCGGTCGCGATTGTATCGGCGCCGGCGGCGCAGCGAAGCGCAGGCGGATCGTGGACGCCTATGGGCCCTGTATCGGCGTATTGAAGAGGATTTCAAGAACGAGATCGACGAGCGGCCTGGCGTAGATGATGAGCACGGTCGCGGCGGCGAGATGAGGGCCGTAGGGAAGGGCGCTGCCATGACGCTGGAAGATGCCCTTCGCGAGCACCGAGAGCGCGGCCCAGGTGATCCCGAAGAAAGGCGCAATGAAGAAGGCGATGATGGGGTCCACCCAGCCCAGGACGGCGCCGACGGCGGCCATGAGGTGCACGTCGCCCTGGCCCATCGCCTCCTTCCCGATGCCGAGCGTGCCGGCGATGCGGAAGAACCAGACGATGCCTCCCGCGGACATGACGCCGAGGATGGACCCGGCGAGGGCGCCGAGCCAGAGCTTCGGTGTTCCGGCGGCCCAGATGATCTGCCCGGTCGTGGGGGCGAAACCCTGTGGGTCGCCGTACGAGCGCCCGAGGAACCAGCCGAGCACACCGAGGGCGACGACGGGCGCGAGGAAGATCATCTCCTTGCAGATCTCGCGCCGGGCGAACGGGTATTGCACCCAGATGGGCTCCTCGCTGGCGGCGTCCTCACCTGCTGGGGCGAGTCGGCGGAGTGGGATGCCGATCAGCAGGCCGACTGCCATTCCGACCATCATGCCTTGGACGCCCTTGCCGATGCGGGCGCCGAGGGCGAAGCCGAGGAACATCAAGGCGACCGCGGGGCCGGTGAAGAAGGCTGTACGGATGAGCAGCAGCCGGATGTTCATGTCCTGCGACGCCGGCGCGTTCGACTCGTGTTCCGAGTCCGTCGCGCTCGTTTCATCGCGTGCGGGCTGCTGATTCGCCTTCTCCCACTCCTCGTAGTCGTCGAAACTGCGCGGGATTACGCCGACAGCCAGGAGGATGTTGGCGAGCATGAGACCCACCCCTCCGCCGAGCGCAACGCCGATCCACGACCAGTCGGGAAGCGGCAGCGTCCAGTCGCGAGCGGATGCGAGCACCTGGGGGTGAGCGCTCTGGATCCAGAGCGCATGCAGCGGATGCACCACGAGGGCGATGCCCATCACGACCCATGGAAGGATGGGCGGGATCGTGTACGTCTTGGCGTCGATGAGCGTCATCGCGATCAGCGCGCTGATGAGCAAGAGCACGAGGAAGAACGCGGGCCACATAAAGGCGAAACCCTCGGCGGCCCACTCGGGTTTGATCGCGTTGAGTTGCGACTGACTGGCGCCAAAGAGCTCGAAGAGCGAAGGGCGCATAAACCAGAGCGCAAAGAGCGCGGCCCACATTGCTCCGACAGTGAACTCGACGATCGGATACTCGGGCGAGATATGCGACTTGCAGTACTTGCAGCGCCCTTTGAGGAAGATCCAGCCGAAGATCGGGAAGTTCTCGCGCCAGGTCAGTCGGGAGCCACAGCTGGGGCAGGCGGAGGGCGGCGTCACGACGTTCATTCCGCGCGGGAGTCGGTACACGAGCACATTAAGGAATGAACCGACGACGGCGCCGAAGGCGAAGAGGAAGAAGAGGCCCGTGACGGAACTCGACCATCGCAATGCGTCGAGTGAGGACATCAATCCTCCTTCGTCGCGCCATCGTCGAGCGAGAGTTCACTGACGCGCTGTTCAGCCTTCTCCAGGAACTCGCGGCATTGCTTGATCAGCTTCATGCCCTTTTCATATTCCTGGATCGACTGCTCGAGCGGAATCTCGCCGGATTCGATGCGGTCAATGATCGCCTCGAGGTTCTCGAGCGCCTCTTCGAAGGAGGGCGTCTCCTTCGAGGCGCCGGTCTTCTTCCTGCTGGTCGAGGTCTTCTTCGTCACGGTGTTGAAGGTACACGGAACGGCGCGATGGCGTCGATCGATCAGTCGCCGAAGAGGGATGGCGCATCGGTGTCGTCGCCCCGGGTGGTCTTGCGTCGCCTGGCCGGCTTCTTCGACGCGGATCCCTGATCATCGCGCGCGACGATGGAGAGGATGTCGCCATCGGCGAGGCGCGTGGTCAGGAGGTCGCCTGTTGAGACGCTGGCGGCGCGTTGAATCACCTTGCCTTGCTGGTTGAGCGTGACGGAGAAGCCGCGCTGGAGGACGCTGTGAGGACCTGCGATGCGCAGCGACCGCTCGAGCGCTTCGATCCGCCGGCCCTGGAGGTCGAATCGATGGCGCCATGCGCGTTGGAGGCTTGCGCGTCGTCCCTCCAGATCGACTCTCCGGATGCGATCCTGCATGGCGTGTCGCAGGCGCGCTTCGAGCTCAACGAGCGCGACTCTCCGAGCGTTCGTGACTGCGTCCGGGCGGAGCTCTGCAAGGCGCACGGCAGCGCGGTCGAGCCTCGCGCGCGCCTTGTGGCGGCGGGCATCGGCGCCGGCGCGAAGCGCGCGGTCGAGCGATTGCACTCGCTGGCGGGCGCGTTCGATCAGGAGACTGGGTTGGGCAAAGAGCCAGAACCGCGCGGCAGCCCCGATGCGCTGCGCGTTGTCTGCGAGCTGGCGCCGTATCGCGGCGTTGAGTCTCGAGGCTGCGTGGTCGAGTTGCTCGGTGAGGGAGTCGACATCCGGGGCGACGCGCACGGCGGCCTGCGTGGGGGTCGCGGCGCGGAGGTCGGCGCAGAGTTCTGCGACCGTCGTGTCTGTCTCGTGGCCGATCGCGGCGATGATAGGTATCCCGCTCCTGATCACCGCCTCGGCGACGACGCGTTCGTTGAAGGCCCAGAGATCTTCCATGGACCCGCCGCCGCGCGTCAGGATGATCGTGTCGATGCCGAGTTCAGACCTACGTTCGGTCAGGCTGTTCAGCGTGCGGACGATCGAGGGGGCGGCGTCGTCGCCCTGTACGCGCACGTCGCAGATGAGGATCTCGACGAAGGGGCTGCGTCGACGGAGGGTGTCGAGGACATCCTGCAGCGCAGCGCTCGATTCCGATGTGACGACGGCGACGCGGCGCGGAAAGAGCGGAAGGGGGCGCTTGCGCTCTTCGGCGAACCAGCCGAGCTTGCGGAGTTCTTCGCAGAGCGCTCTGAACTGCTGCTCGAGCGCGCCTGCGCCGAGCGGCTTCATCGTGGAAACGTAGAGCTGCGTGCGACCCTGTTTGGCGTAATGCTCGATCCGTCCACTGACGAGAACCTCATGGCCGTTCTCGGGCGTGAACTGCACGCGTGACGCGCTGGAGGCGAACATCACGCACGAGACGACGGAGTCCTCGTCCTTGAGCTGGAAGTACCAGTGGGAACGCGCGCTGAGGTTGCTGATCTCGCCGACGACCTTGATCGTCCGAGGGAGATTGTCGGCGAGGGCCCTCGAGATGAGCGACGTGACCTGGGTGACGGAGAGTGCGTCTTCACGCTCGGTGGGCGGGCGCTGCGCCGGTCTGGCCGGTCCGCTCATGCGCCCCGGATCGAATGGGAGTCTTCCCTGGTCGTTCTTTCCTCCAGCGCCCGCCATACGACCATCATCGCGAGTTTGACCCCAATCTGCGCTGTGGCCGCCTCGGCGTATGATCGCGGGTGATGGATCAGGTCAAGCGAGAGCTCGCAAGAGAGACGCTGCATCGCGGCGCGAAGTTCGACCTCGAGCGCGTCGTCGTCGAGACGGAAGGCGGGACGCAGCTGGAGCGTGATGTCGTGCGCCACGGCGGGGCGGTCGTGATTCTGGGGATCCTCGACGATGGTCACGTGCTGTTGATCGAGACGCATCGAATACCAGTCGGCGAGACGCTGACGGAGTTGCCGGCTGGAACGCTCGAAGAGGGTGAGGCGCCGGAGGAGTGCGCGGCGCGCGAGCTCATCGAGGAGACGGGCTACCGGGCGACGCAGATCGAGGCCCTGGGAACGTTCTTCACGACTCCCGGTATGACGAATGAACTGATGCACGCGTTCGTGGCGACTGGTCTCACGTTCGTGGGGCAGGCGCTGGAGGAGGGGGAGCTGATCGAGGTCCGGCCGACGCCCGCGGGCGAGGCCCTGTCCATGGCTCGCGACGGGCGTCTGCGCGATGGAAAGTCGATGCTCGCGCTGTTTCTGGCGGAGCGCGGGGGCTGGATCGGTCGAACCTAGAGTGAGTAGGATCGGCCGCCGGAGGCCGAGAGCGACGCGACAGGAAGACGCCGGAACGAGTCAGTGGGATTCAGCGACCGACAGTTCGACGAGCCGGGAAGCCGCGGCGGCAATGCGCGCCGCATCCTGGGTCGGATCTTCGGTGATGTCGAGAATCCGCTGGGCTGGTCACTGACGCTCTACACACTCGCCGGGATTCGTGTTCGCATCCACCTTCTGTTCGTTGTGTTCATCATTGCGCGATTGCTGTGGTCGCTGCCGCGAGACACCTGGGGCATCACATTCACGGCGATCTCGATGACGAGTCTCTTCGTCGTCGTCCTGCTGCACGAGTACGGCCACTGCATCGCGTGCCGGATGGTGAAGGGCGAAGCGAATGACATCCTGATGTGGCCGCTCGGTGGTCTCGCGTCATGCGCGCCGCCGCATACGTGGAAGGCGAACCTGATCACGACGATCGGCGGGCCGCTGGTCAATGTGCTGATTCTGCCACTGACATCAGTCGGTCTGCTGCTGACAGGGAATGCGGATTCGATTCTGGTGAATCCTTTCGCGCCCACGTTTCCAGCAGAGGGGACGATCCTGATCTACGCGCTGTGGGTCACGCACCTGGTGAACATCGTGATTCTCGGATTCAACGTGCTCTTCCCGATGTTCCCGCTCGATGGCGGCAGGATCATCCAGGCGATTCTCTGGGCTCGGAAGGGCGAGCGACGGTCGATGGAGATCTCGGTCGTGCTCGGCCTCGGTGTCGCGGGCATCGTTGGTGTTTTCGCTCTTGTCTCCAGCGAGGTCATGCTTCTCGGGGTCGCGATCTTCGGCGGCGCCATCTGCTGGATGGAGCGACAGCGCCTCCGCATGGAGACGGCGGAAGGCGGCTACGGTGTCAGCCCGTACGCGGCCTCGGCGATGGACCAGTTCGAGGACGAGCCGGAGCGGGGACCCAGCCGCAGCGAGAAGAAGCAGCTGGAGCGGGAGGCCAAGGAGCAGGAGGAGCTCGACCGGATCCTGGCGAAGATCTCCGAGGGCGGGATGCAGAGCCTCTCGAAGGCGGAGCAACGCACGCTGCAGCGTGCGACTGACAAGAGCCGCGACGGCTAGGTTGTCCTGCCCGCGCGGCCAGTCGCCCGATAGTGCAATGCGGCGGCGGGATCATCGCGGGCTCACCCTTCGGAAAGACAACCAGGACGCCAGATGGGCATCTACGATCGAGACTATGTGAGGAAGGGCGGGTCCGGCGGGTCGGGAGGCTTCATGCCTGCGGTCGGTGTGCGTCAGACGATGCGCGCCTGGTCGATGAACACCTGGATCATCGCGATCTGCATCACGGTGTTCATTCTCGATGCGGCGCTGGTTAGTTCGGGTGTGATCATTCCGGTCAAGGGCGCCAAGTTCTTCAAGTCGGACGCCACATCGTTGCAGATCGACGGTGCGATTCCCGCACGCGACGATCAGGGTCGCATCATCGAGCTCTATCACCAGGGCAAGCCGTTCTGGCCGCTGATCGATCCGAAGCAGGGCGTGGAGATTGGTCGGCAGGAGATCATGTACATGCCGCCGCTGCAGGCGGCGCTGCACTTCTCGACGGGCAAGGCGTTCTTCCAGCTCGAGATCTGGCGGCTGATTGGATTCCAATTCCTGCACGGGAGCCTGGCGCATCTGCTCTTCAACATGCTGGGGCTCTTCTTCTTCGGTGGAATTGTCGAAGGGTACCTCGGGTCGAAACGGTATCTGGCGTTCTACCTGATCACGGGCATGTTCGGCGCCGTGGCGTACCTCTTCCTGAATCTCATCGGATTCCTTGGCGTCTACTATCTGAACATCAAGATGCCGGGCGCGCTGACTGTGGACATCTTCACGCCGCTCATCGGCGCGTCGGCCGGCGTCTTTGGCGTGCTGATGGCGGTGGGCTTCCTGGCGCCGATGACGACGATCCTGCTCTTCTTCGTGATCCCGATGCGCGTACGCACGGCGGCGTACGGGATGGTCGCGTTTGCGGCGATCGACGTCTTCATTCTCGCAGGTGTGAATGCGGGCGGCAGCGCGGCGCATCTCGGCGGCGCGATCGCCGGGTACTACTTCATCCGTCACACGCATCTGCTCCGGGACTTCCTTGATTTCTTCGGGTTCGGAGAGAAGGGGCCGCGCCCGAAGAAGGCGGGCTCGAAGAAGCCGAAGAAGAGTCGGCTGCCGCGGCGCTCGCCGAGCGCCGAGGAGATCGATCGAATCCTCGACAAGGTCAATGACGAAGGGATCCACAGCCTGAGCAATGCAGAGCGGAAGGCGCTGCGGCGGGCGACGGAGTCGCGCCGCTAGGAAGCCCGGTATCGAGCGCTTCGCTACGATCCGGCCTGCATGGCGCTCACTTTCGACATCGAGGCGCGCTCGGCGACTTCAAACGCTCGCACCGGACGCGTGACGACGGCGCACGGATCGTTTGAGACTCCGGCGTTTATGCCCGTGGGGACGCGCGCGAGCGTCAAGGGTGTCTTCCCGTCACAGGTGGCTGACACCGGCGCCGAGATCATTCTCGCGAACACATATCACCTGCTGCTTCGACCGGGGCATGAACTCGTCGCACGGCGCGGGGGATTGCATCCATTCATGAACTGGAACGGCCCGATCCTCACAGACTCGGGCGGCTACCAGGTCTACTCGATGGGTGATCTCAACGAGGTGGACGAGGACGGCGTCGTCTTCAAATCGATCATCGACGGCTCGAAGGTGCGCTTGACGCCGGAGCGATCGATGGAGGTGCAGCACGCGCTGGGCGCCGACATCATCATGGCGTTCGACGATTGTCCGCCGAGTGTCGATCCGCGCACGTTCAATGAGACGCGCAAGCGCTTGACGGCGCAGCGATCAAAGCGCGATCGCGACGCGTATGACCATGCGGAGCGACTGGACCTGGCGAATGAGCGGACGATTCGCTGGCTGGAGCGCTGCGCCGAGGCCCATGCGTCCTCGGGACGGGATGAGATCCAGTCCCTCTTCGGCATCGTCCAGGGCGGGACGGATTTCGAGAAGCGCGCCTGGTCGGCGGAGCGCGTGTGCTCGGTCGAATTGCCGGGCTATGCGATCGGCGGCGTGGCGGTCGGCGAGGGATTTGAGGAGATCGTGAGCGTGGTGCGTCACACGGCGCCGCTGCTGCCGGTGGAGAAGCCCAGATACCTCATGGGTGTCGGATACGAGCGCGACCTCGTCGCGGCGGTGCGGGCGGGATGCGACATGTTCGACTGCGTGCTTCCGACCCGGAATGGCCGGAATGCGAACGCCTTCACGCCGACCGGCCAGATCAAGCTGCGCAATGCCGGATTTGCGGAGGACGACGGGCCGATCGACCCGGAATGCGACTGCCTCGCCTGTTCAGGGGGTGGGGCGGGCCCGGGGCCCGCGCGGGGGCCCTTCAGCAGGGCGTACATCCGGCACCTGGTCATGGCCGGGGAGATGCTGGGTCCGATGCTGGTGAGCATCCACAACCTGAGGCACTTCCAGCGCCTGATGTTGGACATCCGGCAGACAATCCGCGATGATGCGTGGTCTGCGTTTGCCCGGCGCTGGCCCGTGGCGGCCGAGGGTATCGACGATCCCGACCAGCAGTAGCTCAGTCGATCGCGTGGCGGAAATCCGTCTCGTCGGTGTGGATCGTGCCCCTTCGGAAGCCCTGGGACAGGTCTGCGGGCACAGTCTGTCAACAGTTTCAAGAGTGTGAGCGAGCTGCATTGATGAGCAACTTCGAGATCTCGACTTCTGATCTCGGCGCCGGCGGCGTCGATTTTCTGACGCTGGCCGCGGCGCCTCCGGTGGCGGGTCGTCCGTTGGGCGAATCCGGCACGGTGGATCCGGCGGGCGGCGGCGCCCAGCCTGGCACGACATCGCCTCCACCCGGCGGCTTCGGCCAGATGCTCCCGATGCTGGTGATGCTCATGCTGCTTCTCTTTGTCTTCACCGCTTTCGGCGGTCGCAAGGAGAAGAAGAAGCGCGCCGAGATGCTGTCGAGCCTGCGGCGCATGGATGAGGTGCAGACGGTCGGCGGGATCATCGGGACCATTTCGAGCATCAGTGATGATGAGATCACGCTGAAGGTCGATCAGGCGAACAACACGAAGCTGCGATTCTCGAGAGGATCGGTCCAGAAGGTGCTCCGCGCGGCGCGCGGCACGGCGCCGGAAACCAGCGAGACCGCTGAGATGCCGGAGCCGGAAAAAATCGGCGCGTAACCACGGAGTCAGTCAGGGCTGACGCCTCGATCAGGCGCCCGCCATCAACCACCCGCATCCAGCGCGGGCTGGTGAGTTTCCAGAACCATGCAACACATCACTCGGAATGTCATCTTCATCCTGATCGTCCTGGGCATCGCTGCGATGTCGATCTATCCGCCGGAATCGAATCTGCGGAAGGGTCGCGACCTCGCGGGCGGCGTCTCGCTGGTTTACAGCATCGACCTCGAGGGCGTGTCGGACGTTTCGGGCACCGTCGACAACATGATCGACGTGCTGAAGCGACGTGTCGACCCCGATGGTCTGTACGAGATCGCGATGGTGCGATCCGGTCGCGACCGTCTCGTGGTTTCGATGCCGCTGCCGACGGATGATGTGAAGGCGCTGAAGCAGGCGTACCTCGACAAGATCGACGCGCTCGAGTTGACGACCATCGATATCGATGCGATTGATCGGATCGTCCGCCTGACAGGCGGCGAGCTCGACGCGCAGGTCGAACTGCTCTCCTCGGGCTCCGATGAAATCGCCGGCAAGCTCCGCGACGCGGCGAGCGCGTATCGCACGTATCAGGAATCGCTCCTGGCGTACAACGAGGCTGTCGGCGAGGAGGCGCCGCAGGCGGTCATCGACGACCTGCTGGTGCGCGCCGGTGAGTCTCAGGTGGCATACGAGAACGCGCGCGAGCTTGCGACGCAGACGTCACTGAGCGGCGCCGAGATCGAGGCGGCGCTGGCGCTGGATCCTGACGAGCGCCGCATTCGTGAGAGCGACGACGGCGAGGTCGTGGAGCTCCCGAGCCCGCGATCGCTCCGACTGGACCGACTGAAGGAGCGCTATCCCTCGTTTGCGGGCGCGATCGACGACATCGTCGCCTCGTACGACGAGTACGCAGGCAAGCGCAAGGGTCTGGATGATCCGCAGGATCTGAAGCGCATGTTGCGCGGCGCCGGTGTGCTCAACTTCCGAATCGCCGTGCAGCCGGGCGAGCATCCTGAGGAACAGCGCCTGCGTCAGGACCTTCGAGAGAAGGGCGCTCGAGCCGCCAGCGCTGACGACGCGCGCTGGTTCGAGTTGCAGGACATCGCGGCCTGGTACGACAACCTCGCCGAACTGCAGTTGATTCAGGCGAACCCGGGCGTCTTCTTCTCAGGACGCCGATACGTCGTCGAAGAGCGCGATGGTCTGTACTACATGTTGCTCTACGACGCGCCCGGCCTCGCGATGACGCAGGCCGACGGCGACTGGGGCGTCTCCAGCGCCGGCCCGGGCACGGACGAGATGGGTCGACCCAACATCGTCTTCACGATGGATCCCCTCGGCGCTCGCCTTCTCGGCAAGCTCACCAGCCCGAATGTCGGTCGTCCGATGGCGGTCGTGCTCGATGACCGCGTCTACACGGCCCCGAATCTGAATGGCCCGATCTCGGTCGGCGGCCAGATCATGGGCAACTTCTCCTTGACGGACATTCAGTACATCGTCCGCACGCTGAGCTCCGGCTCGCTGCAGGCGAAGCTGAATCCTGATCCGATCAGTGAAGAGATCCTCGGCCCCGAACTCGGCGCCGACAACCTCCAGAAGGGTTTCTTCTCGGCGGTTGTCGCCCTGATTGCGGTCGCGTCGTTCATGGCGGTGTACTACTTCACGTCGGGATTCGTCGCGGTCTTTGCGCTCTTCTGCAACGCGATCATCATCCTCGGCGCGATGAGCCTGAATCGGGCCGCGTTCACACTTCCGGGCATCGCGGGCATCGTGCTGACGTTCGGTATGGCCGTGGATGCGAATGTGCTCATCTTCGAGCGTATTCGAGAAGAGCTGGGCACGGGTGTCGATCTGAAGACAGCCGTGCGCCTCGGGTATGACAAGGTGCTCTCAACGATCGTGGACGCAAACGTGACGAACCTGATCGTGTGCGTCGTGCTCTATCGCGCGGCGACGCCTGAGATTCGCGGCTTCGCAGTCACGCTCGGCATCGGAATCGTGGCGACGCTCTTCTCGGCGCTGGTGATTTCCCGCGTCATCTTCAGCCTGATGGTCGAGGGCGTGGGCGTTCGCAGACTGCGTCAACTCCCGATGATAATTCCGGGTCTGCAGCGCATTCTGAGCCCGAATCTGAACTGGCTGAAAATGCGACCGCTCTTCGTGGTCATTTCGGCGGTGCTTCTTGCGACAGGCATCGGCCTCGCCATCAAGCAGGGCCCGGCGATGTTCGGTCACCAGTTCCGAGGCGGCCTGAGCGTCTCGCTGCAGCTGAAGGAAGGTCTGACGAGCACGCGCTCGGAGATTCTTGATCGCATCCAGCCGCTCGGCGAGGGCGTCGCGGCGGATTCTCCCCTGCGTTCGCTCGCAAGCGCCGAGGTGCTGGCGGTGGCGCCGGAATCCGACGGTGTGACGTCGAATCGCTTCCAGGTGAAGACGGTTTCGACGACCTCGGAGACGGGCGCAACGGAGGCCGAGGCGCGCGAAGCGGTCGCCGGCGCCATCATCGAGTCGCTCTCGGATCTCATCGAATCGAGCCCGGCGCTGCGGTTCGACGGATCCGTCTGGGACGAGTTCGAGAAGGCTCCGGTCTTCCGTGTGCTCGATGCGTCCCTCGGCGAGAGCGTCGGGAAGCCCGAGTTCGCAAATGACATCGGGCCGTTTGTTGGCGGCGTCGCGGTGCTGATCGAGGATATTGAGCCTGCGATCAAGCGGGATCTGCTGGTCACGCGCATCGAGCAGATGCGACAGCAGCCAGACTTCAGCGACCTGATGAATCGTCGCTCCGATCTGATCATCCTTGAGCAGAACGCCGCCGGCGAGGCGACGAAGGCAGCGTACGTCGCGCTGGATCCGGATGTGGATTTCTTCAGCAATGAAGACCGCTGGCGTACGGATGTGGCGCAGCGCGAATGGATGCTCGTGAAGACGGCGCTGACTGAACCGGCGACGACTGCCGCAGTGCAGTCATTCAGTCCGCAGATTGCCCAGACATTCAAGGCGCAGGCGATCTCTGCGATCGTGTTGAGCTTCCTGGGCATCCTGGTGTACGTCTGGGTGCGATTCGGGTCGCTTCGCTACTCGCTCGCGGCGATCGTGGCGATTCTGCACGACGTGATCGCCGTGGTTGGCCTGATCGCGCTTGCGGAGGTGCTCTACGAGTTCTCGCCGGGGCTTGCGAGCAGGCTGCTGATGGAGCCCTTCAAGATCGACCTCGGTCTGATCGCGGCGCTCCTGACGATCATCGGGTACTCGCTGAACGACACGATCGTCATCCTCGACCGCATTCGCGAGAATCGCGGCAAGCTGGCGTACGCGAGCGCGGATGTGATCAACAAGTCGATCAATCAGACGTTCAGCCGCACGATCATCACATCCGGCACGACCCTCATCGCGGTGCTGATCATGTACGTGATCGGCGGCGAGGGAATTCGAAGCTTCACGTACGCGCTGCTCTGCGGCGTGCTGGTGGGCACGTATTCGTCCGTGGCGATCGCGTCGCCGATGGTCTACTCGAAGAAGACGCCTCCGTCGGCTCGGCCGCGTGAGGCTCGTTCTGAGACGGCCACGGGGACGGAGTCGCTGGCGACGGTTTGATCGGACCCTGCGTGGTCCGGGCTGTCAGGGCATGCGCCATTCTGCCGATGTAGGCGGGAGGGGGGCGGCGTGTCCGGCCCGGAGTCTTCGCAGGAGTGAGTCTCATGAACGACGGCGCACATCGATTCGTGAACGCAGCGCTCGTGCTGGTCCTGATCTGGATCATCACCTACTGGGTGTGGAATCCGCGCGAGTCGGAGCCGGGTGTGACGCTCGATACGACGCCGGCGGGCCTGTCCGTTGCGCAAGCCGAGACGATGACCGGGCTGGTCGGGACGGTTCGCGTTCCCGAGGAGCAGGTGGACCCCGCCGATCTCGAGGATCCGGCGAATCACGTGGATCCCGAGTTCGCGATGACCAATGGCGCGAAGACGCAGGAGGATGCGACGCCGCGCGATCCGCTGATGGAGGGCTCGACGCCGATCGTCGCGAAGCCTGCGTGGCGCGAGTACACGCTGCGCAAGAACGAGGACATCATGAGCCTGGCGGTGCGCGTCTACGGCAGGCAGCGCCACTGGCAGGCGATCTCGAAGTTCAACCCGACGGTCGATCCCAACGACCCGAAGGAATGGCGTGCGGGCGTGGTCATCAAGCTGCCGCTCGATCCTGAGAACGTCCAGGGCATCCTCGTGGACGCGCAGACGGGCGAAAAGGTGGGCGAGCCGACGCCTCCGGAGCCTGAGGTGACCGAGTACCGGGTCGGCCGAGGCGATACACTCAGCGGCATCGCCAAGCGTCTGTATGGGAAGGCCAGCATGTGGCGGGTCATCCGGGACGCGAATCGCGACAAGGTGAACTCGGAAGGAACGAATATCCGGCCGGGGATGGTCCTGAAGATTCCGCCTGCCCCACGTGGAGGCGAGTCGTAAGGCGACCCTCGGCGTCGGAGCGTTCCGACTGATCTGGAGATGCGTTGAGCAGCGACGGCCCCATCATCGTGACCGGCGCCGCGGGATTCGTAGGCTCGAATCTCGTCGCCGAGCTTCTGAAGCGCGAGCCTGATACAGATGTGATCGCGATCGACGATTGCAGTTCGGGGTCCTTCGCGAATCTCGTTGAAGCGTGCGAGCGCACGGGCGTCGGGCCCTATCCGGGCAGGTTCCTTGCCGACGCGCTGCAGGGCTTCGCAGGAGGCGGCTGGGGCGATCTGCTGAGCGCGTTCGAGCCGAGCCGGTTCTTCCATATCGGCGCCAATACCGACACAACGGTTGCGGACGAAGCGGCGATGATGTCGGACAACACCGAGGGTTTCGAGGAGCTTCTCATCGAGGCGGGCGCGCGGGAGATCCCCGTCGTGTACGCGTCGTCCGCTGCGACGTATGGGTCGCCGCCAGATGCGCGCGATCGCGTCGCGTTCCGAGAGTCGATCGCCGGCGCGCCGAACAACGTGTACGGCTTCAGCAAGTGGATCATGGAGAACATCCACCGGCGCGTCGCCGAGTTGATCGAGGCGCAGACTCAAGCTGAGCCGCACATCGTGGGGCTGCGTTACTTCAACGTCTTTGGCCCTGGCGAATCGCGCAAAGCGCACATGGCGTCGATGGTGTATCAGCTTGCCATGCAGGTGCTTGACGGAAATCGACCTCGGATCTTCACGGACGGCGAGCAGGCGCGTGATCAGGTGTATGTCGGCGACGTCGTCGACTGCACGATTGCGGCGGCGGCCCCGGGCGCGACGCCGGGCGTGTACAACCTGGGCTCAGGCAAGACCACGAGTTTCAATCAGATCGTTGACGCGGTGCGCCGGGGTTGCGGCCTCAGCGCGGACGATCTTCCGACTGACTATTTCGAAATGCCGCAGAACGTGCGCGACTTCTACCAGGACTTCACCTGCGCTGACATGAGCGCGGCGCAGGATGGGCTTGACTGGAGTCCGTCGCATGATCCGGTGGAGGCGATGGTGGACTACGCCGCGCACCTCAAGAGAATGAAGAAGGGATAGCAAGAGCAGATGACGACGCATACGGTGGTGATGATCCCCGGTGACGGGATCGGACCGGAGGTGACGGACGCGGCGAAGATGGTGCTGGAGGCGGCGGAGGCGCCGGTGAGCTTCATCGACCGGCACGCGGGTGTCGCGGCGCTGGATCGAGGCGCTGACGATGTGTTGCCGCAGGACACGGTCGAAGCCGTGCGTGAGCATGGAATCGCGCTGAAGGGGCCGTGCACGACGCCTGTCGGCGGCGGCTTCAGTTCGGTGAATGTCGCGCTTCGCAAGAAGCTGAATCTGTACGCGGCGGTTCGTCCGGTGCGGAGTCTGCCTGGTGTGAAAACGCGCTACGAGAACGTAGATCTCGTGATCGTGCGCGAAAACACGGAAGGTCTCTATAGCGGCATCGAGAATCTGATTACGGAGGGCGTCATCGTCTCGATGAAGGTCGCGACGCGTGAAGCGTGCGAGCGCATCGCCCGATTCACCTTCCGGTACGCGACGCATCGCGAGCGTAAGAAGGTGGCGGCGTTCCACAAAGCCAACATCATGAAGCTCGGCGACGGCCTCTTCATCGATGAGGCGCGAAAGATTCACGAGAAGGACTATCCGAACATCAAGTACGAGGAAGTCATCATCGATGCGGCCCTCATGCGCATCGTGCAGGATCCGACACAGTTCGACATTCTTTTGTGCGAGAACCTGTACGGCGACATCGTGTCCGATCTGTGCGCCGGACTCGTCGGCGGCCTTGGCGTGACGCCGGGCGCGAACATCGGCGACAAGGACGCCGTCTTCGAGGCAGTGCACGGCTCGGCGCCGGACATCGCCGGGCAGAACCTGGCGAATCCGCTGGCGATCATCATGTCAGCGTCGATGATGCTGAATCACATCAGCGCGACGCGCCAGGATGACTCGGCGGGCGCCGCGGGCGTGAAGATCAAGGACGCGTACAACAAGGCGCTTGAGGATGGTCAGAAGACGCGAGATCTCGGCGGCGAGCTTGGGACGCGGGAGTTCGCTGAGGCGATCATCGACCGCTTGAACGGGTGAGGCACACATGAGCGCGACCTGCACGGCGGAATGGACGATCCCCGGCGCCGACGGCGAGGCCATTCGCGGCAACACGCATCTCGATCCCGGTCGCGAAGCGCGAGGCGTCGCGCTCCTGGCGCATGGATTCAAAGGCTACAAGGATTACGGGTTCATCCCGATTCTGGCGGAGCATCTGGCGTCGTCGCTGCCGCTCGTCGTGCATCGCTTCAACTTCTCGCACTCGGGGATGGGCGAGGATCCTTCGACCTTCCAGCGTGAGGATCTCTTCGAGAAGGCGACGCGCAACAAGCAGGTCTTCGACCTGGACACCTTGATCGAGCGTGCAGCTCAGGGCGAACTCGAGGCGACTCCATCCGGGCTTCCGTTGACGCTGCTCGGTCACAGCCGCGGCGGTGTGGATGTGCTCGTGGATGCAGGCCGGCGGTTTCGCGACGGGCGCCAGCCGCTGCCGGCAGGCGTTGTGGCGATGGCGGCGCCGAGTCGTTCGCTGACGATCACGCCTGAGCAGCAGGTGGAGATGCGGGAGAAGGGACACATGGTCTCCCCTTCAGGGCGCACCGGTCAACAGCTTCACGTCGGCCTTGGTTGGCTGGAAGAGCAACTCGCCAGCCCGGCGGATTTCGACATGGAAACGCTCTGCGCGCAGATCACATGTCCGGTGCTCATCGCACATGGAAAGGACGATCCGACCGTTCCCGCTGTGTGCGCGGAGCAACTCGGCGAGGCGTGCCCGAACCAGCGGACACTCCTGATCGATGCTTGCGATCACGTCTTCAATACGAAGAACCCGGCTGATCCGATGGCGCCGCCGTCGGTGCAGCTTCAGCGCCTCATGGACGGCGTGACGTCGTTCCTGGCGGAGTCAGTCCTTCGCGTCTGACCCGGCGCCGGCGCCGACGGGCTCTTCAGATTCGTCGTCAGCCTCATCCTCTTCCGGCGGCTCGTAACCCTCGGTGTCCTTCTCCATGTCGAGGATCCACTCCTCGAGCGGATGATGGCGGTAGAGGTCGATACGGATTTCCTCGTCGCGTTCCTTCAGCTGCAGGAAGACGATGAACTTGTCCCACTTCCTCTTGTCCACTTCGCGGATGTCAGCGGGCGTGAGCTTGCGGCCATCAGGAAGGGCGAGAGTCTTCGTCTCGGGCTCATAGCCGAACGAGATGCGCGAGACCTTCATGAAGAGGAAGATCAGGTAGCCGCCCAGGCCGAGTCCGGCGACGACGATGAGCCATTGCGTCGGGATGTCGTAGGCAGCCAGCGGCTTGGGGGGATTCTTCGACTTCAGCTCTTCGGTCAGCGCTTCGAGGTCGGCGCGCGGATCGTCAATCGTTGTGAACTCCGGCTGCAGGTGACCGATGCGGGCCAGGGCAGTGAGCCACCCGAGCAGGGCGAGCTCGCGCTGTTTCTCGTACTCGACGCGCGTGAGACTGCGCGCCTGCGCCTCCTGGAGTTCGGTCTCGATCTCGCGCGCAGCTGATTTGAGGCGCTCGTAGTCGCTCCGTGGGTCATCGATGGTCGCGAACTGGAGGCGGCCGGAGGCTTCGGAGGCCTGGAGATAGGCGAGCTTGGCCCATTTGGCGTGGCGCTCTCCCCGGGCCGGATAGACGATGGTCGCGTCGAGGAGGCCCCAGAGCCCGATGCCGACGCCGAAGAGAATGAAGATCATCATCTTGATCTTCCACTGCTTGCCAACCGTGGTCTGGATCATTGCTTTCGCCTGGCTCCGGGGAATCGTGTTCGTGGCCGGGGGGCGCCCCAGCCAGTCACACAGAGTATCGAAATGATCGGGGCCGGCGGTTGAGCGGCGCTATTCGAGATCGAGTTCCTCGAGCGTCTCGAACGCCTCGAACCACCACTGCGCCGCGCGCTCGGCGCCGCCCGGCGAATCGAGCAGGTTGCTGAAGCCGCCATCGTCGACCCGGCGCACCGGGATGTGCGGGAAGGCCTCCTCACCGATGGCCAGTGCTCGCGAGAGCCAGCGCTCATGCTCCCCCTTGACCCTGAGGGCGGGGAGCGTGAGATCGAGGGCGCGATTGGCTTTACTGAACCGCATGACCGCGAACAGTATACCGGCGGCCTAGCGCATTCCATTTCCGCATTCGAGAGCGCAAGGTCCCGAGGTCAGGTCGAGGAGGAGGACTCGGCCGCCTGGAGGCAGGCAGCCTCGAGCGCCTGGTGCAGCTTCTCGTGATCCGGAATCGTCTGCAGGCGCGCCAGGAGTTTGGTGACGATCGCTTCCGGCGCCAGACCCATATCGACCTGCTCGATCGCCGCGTCTCCGAGCGCTTCTGCGGCGGCGATCATCCAGTCCATCGTCACCTTCTTCGGCGGCTCGACATAGGCGCGAACGGTCTCAGGGCCGATCATGACGATGGGGCATGCGCCGGATTTCGTGAGAGGCTCTCGCACGACAACCATGACCGGCGCGCGGCGCGCTTCGGCTTCTTCCTTGATCGCCCGGCCGTCGGCGCCGACGAATGGCGGCTCGACGTACCAGCAACCGGGCTTGACCTTCGGTATCTCGGTGCGTTCGTCGCCGGTGAGCTTGTGGATCTTCCCTGTGTCGATCGCGGCGAGGCGGATCTGGCGACGCGCTTCCTGCAGCGGCAGAACGATGCGCGCCATGCGCTCCCAGGACTCGGCGCGCGCGGCGGCGTGCAGCGCTTCTGTCGCGAGTTGCGCGCAGCCGAAATAGTCGGTGTCCGCCAGGGCGGCGGAGGCCCGTTCCATCAGGTCGTCGATCTTCTGGTCCTGCTTCGAGGAGGTCGTTGCGCTCACGCGATTCCTCTCCATGGCTTCTTCCGGCTTCAGGCGAGTCTTGCGGCCGCGGACTCGAGCTTGGCGCTCCAGTCTTCCGCCTGCTCCGTTAGTTCGAACTCAAGCGTGTCGGCGATGGCCGGCCAGTCTTCAGTTGCGACGGCGCGCTTGAGCTCACCGAGGCACTCGAGAAGACAGTTGAATGGACTCTGCCCGCTCGTCGGCTCTGTCGAGAAGAATTCGTCGGGAGAGAGGCCAAGAAGGGAGCACCCATCTTCCGTGGCCGTCTTTGTTGAACTCCACGTCGAGACGACGTCCTGGAGGTTGTTCATCGCGCTGGCGGTGTCGCCGGCGTGGATCGACTCTGCGATCTTCCGCTGCGTCGATCGCATCTCCATGAGCGCCTTGCCAGCCTCCTGGAATGCGTCGCGCACGAGCGACCTCGGTTCGACGGAGACCAGACGGAGCTCACCCGCGTACGGCGCACGCTCCGGGGGATCAGCGAGATGATCGCCCGGAACGGCGACGCCGTCGGCGACGGCTTCGACGATGACGCGACCCGCGGTGTCGGACTTCGCGACGGCGATCCCGAGGGCGTCGCGAAGGGAGTCGCCGGCGTCGGGAATGAGCTCGTTATCGAGGTAGACTTTCACGGTCCCATCATCGTCCACGCGAGGGGCCTCGCAAAAGTCGGCCTCCCGGGATTTGTTGAGACCGGGTCTCATCTGCCTAGGATGTGGCTCGGGTTCCCCCGGACCGGCGTCGGCAGTCCGCGCCGGGCATTCAGATACACATCAGACCTGGAGATGGCGCCAGATGCACCTTCGGCACTCGGATCATGATCATGGACCTGCGACCGTCGAGGTCGTGTTTCACATTGAGGACCCGGTCGGTCTGACCGGCGACGAGGACAAGACCGAGGTCCGGACGATGGCGGCCAAGGGCGAGCATCTCCTCGAGGTGGCCGTGGAGCACGGCATCAACATTGAGCATGCGTGCGGCGCTGTCTGCGCCTGCTCGACGTGCCACGTGTACGTGGAGCAGGGGATGGACGACCTGAGCGAGGCCACGGAGGCGGAGGAGGATCGCGTGGAGGAGGCCCCAGGTCTGCAGATCAACAGTCGTCTGAGTTGCCAGTGTGAGGTCGAGGGCGACGGACCGATCGTGGTGCGCGTGCCGGCGTGGAACCGGAACGCGGTGAAGGAAGTGCCTCACTAACGCGATCGACGACGAATCGAGGAGTCAACGAAGAACCGCCCGGCTCGCGATCGAGCCGGGCGGTTGTCATGTGCTTCGAGAGAATCGCGATGCGACTCGCTGGATCTTACGGGCAGGGGCCCCAGGATCCGATGAGTTCGGCGAGCTCCGCGGCGCCGTAGGGGGCGCCCCAGAGTCCGATGAGCTCAGCGAGGTCGGTCGAGCCGACGCTGCCATCGCCATCGAGGTCATAGAGGCACGGATCGATGCCGGCGGAGGGCACGGCGACGTTGAACAGCACGTTCGGGCCACCGGCGCCGGGCTTGAACTTCGTAATGATCGCCCTGTCGTCGGTGGGAGGCGTGTCCGCATCAAAGCGGAAGTTGTAGAGCGTGCCCCAGCGAAGGGCGTTCGCATTCGGATTCGTCGCGTGCGTCTGGGTCGCCCACGAGATGCTGACACCCGGCGTCACCGTCGGCGTCCAGTCCGTGTTGCTGTAGGGGGCGCCGCTGTGCCAATCGACATCACGGAAACCAACATTCGAGATGTTCACATTGTCCGGAAGGAGCACGGTGAACATCTGGCCCGAACGGTCGGAGTTCATGTTGTACGCGGCGTACTCGTAGTGCCACGTGCCGTCGCCGAGGTCCGTGACCTCGTAGGCGAGCTGCCAGTAGCCACCATCGTCATCTTCAACATTCACGAGGGTGACGGAGGGGCTGATGTCCGCCCACGCCTCAATGCCTGACTTCTCGCGCTGGGTGCTGCTGCCATTCCAGCGGAGGCGGAAGTTGTTGCTGCTCGGCTCATCAACATCGCACTCACGGTAAGAGGCGTTGTTGTTGTCGTTGCCGAACGCTGCGTCGTGGGAGGAGATGTAGTGGCCTTCGCCGAAGTAACGGGCGCCTGTGTTGGAGGCGAGGCCCGGATCGATGTCGTTGTCATGCACCTGGAGGCGCTTTCCGATCGGGCTGTTGTTCGAGAAGCTGCCGTAGGGATACGGGAAGAACCCGGTGGTCGCTTCGATCTCGTGCTTCGGACCAAGCCAGCTGTAGGAGCCGTTCAGGCTCGATCCGTAAGGATCGGAGCAGCCGACGCCGAGGACAGATCCGCCGGAGCCATTGCAGCCGTAGCCAACCTGCGAGGCGCAGAGGCTGCCGGTGAGGGCGGTGAAGCCGTGCTTCAGCCATGAATGACCGACCATCTCGAATGTGTCGTAGTCGTTTGTGTTGGGCCCGGCTGGCAGGAAGCGATAGAGCGCCTGCGCGATGACCGGATGCTTGTTGTTGCTGGCCTGCCACTCGACGTTGACATTGCCGAAGTTGCACGAGGTCGTGGCGATTGAATACGCCGTGATATTGCCCGAGCGGCCGTAGCGGTTGGGGCCGGACTCATGCAGACTTCCGACAACGATGTCGGGACCGGCATTGGGCCATGGCGGGTCCGTCGGCGTGCGCTCGGCGCCCGCCGCGTTGGGATCGATTCGCTCGACGGGCGCCTGCTTGACGGGGGACGTCAGCAGCACGTCGTCGGCGAGGTCGGGATTGAGGGCGTAGGCCTCGGCGAACCACTGGCTCGCCTCATCCAGACGGTTGTGCTCAGTCAGGAGGCGGGCGAGCTTCAGACGCGACGAAACGTCATTCGGATCACTCTGAGCCGCTTCGGTAAGACCGGCAATCCAGATCTCCGAGGCGGATGCGCCGTCGAGCGCAGCCTTTGACGCAACGGCCTGATACTCGGCCACACCCAGCGCTGAGCCGACAGCGGCTAGCGCTCCGATCGCAAGCAACTTCTTCATTTGTAAGGAGTCTCCTCTCCGCGTAGGGCACAACATGCACGCGCGCACGGGCGGGCGCGGCCCGTGGAGTCAATGGTTCCACACGCCACTGTACATGATGGGTGGCCTCTGAGCGAGAAAAAACGAGGTTCTCGCAGATTTCCGAGGTCCCATCCCTGAGGTTATGGGGAGGTCGATGGGATCCCAGAGGGTTCGGGCGACGTTTCCGGGCCTGCTACTCAGGTCTCGAGCATCTGCCCCATGCGCTCAGAAGATCGCCGATCCGATCCGCGCTGAACGGGCGGTCATGGTTCGAGAGCAACGCGGCGATGTCCTTCGAATTGACGAAGCCGTCGTGATCGAGATCCCAGGGGCATGACGGAAGCCCGTCGCCGGGTGAGATGACGACGAATCGGACCCCGCTCCCCTGTCCTGGCTTGAAGAGCCCGAGTTGCGCGTAGCCAAGATCAGGGGCCCTATTCGCGGTGAAACTGAAGTTGTAGAGCGTTCCCCAGCGGAGGGCGTTTGCGAACTCGTTGTCGTCAAATGAGTCGGTCTTCCACTCTGTGGAGCGCGGCCGCGACCGCGTGGTCCAGTCCGTTCCGTCAACGGGCGAGAAGGTGTGCCAGTCGACGTCGTGGAAGTCGAGATCGTCGATGTGCGTCCCCTCTCCATGCATGACGGTGAAAGACCTTCCAGAGCGGTCGGAGGTCATGTTGTAGACGGCGTATTCGTAGCGCCAGGTTCCATCACCATTGGCGTAGGCCGCGCTTCCGACGATGAAGTAACCGCCATCCGGGTCGTGCCCTTCGGAGAGAAGCACGTCTGGATTCTGCGCTTGCCACGCGAAGAGCGCCGGTTGGGTGCGCACTGTCGGCTCGTCCGTCAGATCGATGATCCAGGCCTGCGTGGTCGGAGCGTTCTCGCGCACCGTGACGCGTCGATGCGATGCGTTGTTCTCGGCGTTTCCCGCCGCCGCGTCATCCGAGGCGATGTAGAGCGCCTCGACGAAGTAGGTCGCATCCTGATTGAGCGCCGGATCCAGGTATTCATCCCGAATCTGAAGGCGCTGCCCGATCGGTGCGCCGGAGGCGACGCGCGTGGGAGGGAACGGGAACTCCCCGGTCGTGGCGTTGATTTCGAGCTTGCGCCCCAACCAGGAGTAACTCCCGTTGAGATTCGACGAGTAGGGATCGGAGCAGCCCACACCAAGAACGGTCCCTCCCTGGCCACTGCAGCCATAGCCGAACTCGGTCTGACAGAGAGAGCCCGTCAACGCGGCGAAACCATGCTTCACGAACGACTGGCCGATCATCTCGATGCGCCCGTCCTTGATTCGATAGGCGTGCTGGGCAATGACCGGGTGGAACTTCGTCTGCGCCTCCCACTTCAGATTCTCATCGCCGGCGTTGCAAGAGGTGGTTCCGATCGAGTACGCGGTGATATCGCCCTGCTTTCCCCACCGATACAGTCGCGTGATATCGCCGACGATGACGTCGGGCCCGGACGAGATGGGCATGGCGCCGCGGTCAAGATCCGGATCGGGCGCAAGGATGTCGATGGCGAGTTCGTCATTTCGCTTGATGGCGACATCGATCCAGTGCGCCGCTTCGTCGTGGCGTCCGGCGTCTCGGAGCATGTGGGCGAGGCGCATCGGCGTCGAGGCGTCGGTTTCGTCGAGTTGCGCGACGGCGATGAGATCTTCGATCAGGCGATTCCGATCTTCGGCGTCTGTGGATGCCGGCGCGGGGGTCGCGAGGCCCATGGCCAGCGCGACTGCGACCAGCGCGCACAAAGATCGAACGGAAGTCATGTGGTGCTCTCCTCGTCAGGCGCTGTCGCGCGTCCCATCACTTTCACGGGCCCTTCCCCAGAATCGGGATACTAGCGGACGTCCAATGGCCAATCGACCGAAAACTAGTGTGTGACGTGTCTCGCAAACACTGGAGATCGCAGGATTTGTCGGAGTCTTGACTATCCTGAATCGCCTCGCCCGGAGTCGGAACCATGAGCGACTCTCCTGGATCTGAAGGCGCCGAGCGCGATGGACTTCGCGGGCCTCATCACTCGACGCTCGATCTGGTCGAGCCGCCGGCGCGGCGCAGCCTCGTGGGCTGGATCGTCAACAGTGTCGGATTTCTGATTGGCGTCGCGATCCTCGTATGGAGCGCTCGTCTGGCGCTCGGTGACTCGCCGCGGGCCTCGCTGGACCGCCTTCTCGGCATCGATGCGCTCTGGCTGGGCGTGCTCTGTGCGCTTTCGGCGATCAGCGTGACTCTCAATGCGGGCGCGTTCTGGGTGACGGTGCTGCGTGCGCATCGACTTCCATTCGCGCGCCTCCTGGGCGTGAACGTGATTGCGACGTTCCTCGCGCCGCTTCCCTTCAAGCTGGGCGCGGTCGCGAGAATCATGATCCACCGGCGATGGGATCAGATGCGCTACAAGGTAATCCTCGCGTGGTTCGCAGCAGTTGGACTTCTAGCCGCCGCGTGTCTGGCGCCGGTGGCGCTGGCGGCGACTCAAGCGGCCAGGATCGGCGATCTCTGGTGGGTCGTCGCCCTGGTGTGCGGCGGTCTCGGCGCCAGTGTCTGCGTGGGAGCCGGGCGCGTCCTCGAGCGCAGCGTTCGTCTGCGGGGACTCTCACTCGGCGCCGGCGACATGCTCGGATCGTGGAGCGTGTGTTTCGGCAACTTCGCGCTCCGCGTTGCGGATGTCGCAGCGCATTCGGCGCGCTTCGCGCTCGCGGCGTCGGCGCTACAGGTTGATCTGGCGGTCAGTGATGCGCTCCTACTGGGCGCCACCTACTTCGTGATCGGCGCGTCGGCCCCGACTGGCTCTCTCGGCGTGCGTGAGGGCGCTGTCATCGGCCTCGGCGTGATCGCACCGAGCGTGAGCGTCTCAGGCGCGGACCTGGCCTCCATGGCGCTGCTCATCTCCGCGACTGAGCTTGCGACGCTGCTGGCGTTGATCGGGCCATCCGCCTGGATTGTCTTGCGCGGGTCGAAGTCGGATTCCGCGGCTACTGACCCGGCGCGAGATTGATCCGATAGGTCGAACTCTGGCGCTGCTGGATCGCGAAGTCGCCGAGCGACCACTCCGCCGCCATGGTTCGTTGCGAGAGACGACTGACGAGGATGGAGCGATCGAAGTTCCAGACGGTGTCGGTTTCGCCCGCGTGCTCGGTCGCGGCCATTGATGGCGCCGCGGGGTCCGGCGTCGCAGGCCGATTGTGCTGGAAGGACTCGACTCCCTTGATTGAGAGTGATTCACCGGCCCTCTCGGTGATCGACCAATCGGTGACGAACTCGATCTCACCCGCGGGGCCGAGGGGAGTGGTCATCGCGGACTGCCAGCCGTCGCCCTTCTCACGGGCCACATGGGCGACGCCGTCGCCTGTGAAGATCGGCGCGAGGGCGTCGATGATCTGATCAGGGCCGAAGATTCCGAGCACCCGATCGTCAAACTCGTTGTCGGCAGCAAGCGCGTCAAGGGTGTCGGACAACCCGTCAACCCGAAGAACACTGCCGTCGGATCCGATATGGAGGCGAAGCGTCGCATTCGCGAGGGACTGGCAGATGGCCTTGAACGCGTCGTTCGAGCTCGCGCCATCCTGTCCCGATCGCCAGTTGAACTCGACCTGCCGGCCCTGCGTGTTCTGAAGGACATTGAGCGTGTCGAACTTCCCGGTGACTACGGCGACGCCCCGATCGCCGGCGGGCCGATCCAACTCGAAACGAAGTCGCGCACCCTGCACGAATCGCGCGAGCTGCTGATCCTGTCGCACGACAACATCGAGTGAGAGGTCGTACTCCCACGATCGGCTGTCGTCGGTGACGATGGCGGACTGCGCTCTTGCGGCGCCTGCGAGTGAGCCGAACAACGTCGCGAGCGCGATGAGCGTCGTGGCAAGTGCGAGATGCAGGCGTTGGGGTCGCGAATCGCGATGGTGCATATCAGTTGGGTTCCGTGAGTTGAAGAGTCAGGTGGTCCCTGCGGCGAGCGACTGGCGGCCCTGAGTCTAGCCTCCGGACGCTCCATTCTCATCCGGCGTCAACGCCCTCGCGGGGTCGTTGCGATCGTATGATCAGGACCTGTGAGAACCTCGCTCGTGCCATTCAATCCGACTGTCGGAGACCTGCAGTCGAACGCGGAGTCGATCCTCGAGCTCGCATTGCTCGAGGCCGAGCGCGAGTCAGATCTCATCGTCTTCCCGGAGCTCTCCCTCTGCGGCTATCCGCCGCGCGACCTGCTGCTGCAGGAGGGGTTCGTCGACGCGGCGATGCGCGTGGCGACCACCCTGGCTGCCCGGCTTCCGAGCGCGACAGTGCTTTTTGGAACGCCCTGGTTCGACGAGGACGCCGAGGGCCATGCGACGCTTCGCAACTCGATCCTCGTCGTCGAGAAGGGGGTGATCACGCGGCGGTATGACAAGCGCCTCCTCCCGACGTACGACGTGTTTGATGAGGATCGGTATTTCACGCCCGGCGCCGAGACGTGCGTCATCGAATGCGCCGGTGTGCGTGTCGGTCTCTCGATCTGCGAGGACCTGTGGCGCGGCGAGGATGCGCGAATCAGCCCTCGTTATCGGCGCCATGTCGATCCGCTCGCGGCGCTCGTGGAGGCCGGCGCCGAGTTCGTCGTGAATCCATCGGCGAGCCCGTTCTCAGCAGCCAAACGGACGCGCCAGGATCAGATTCTCGCGGAGCAGGCGGCGCGTCTGGGCGTGCCGCTGGCGATGGTCAATCAACATGGCGCCAACGACGAACTCGTCTTCGACGGACGGGCTGTCGCCCTCGAGGCGGCAGATGGCGGGAGCGGCTCCGTCGTCGGGGAGAACGTCGGATTCGAGGGCGATCCCTTGCGCTTCGCCCTCGAGGGTGGGCGTGTGATTGCGTCAACTGCAGACAGTTCGCGGGAAGCGATGTCCGATTCTGCGATGCTCTTCTCGGCGATCCGTCTCGGTGTGCGCGACTATTGCCTCAAGACCGGGTTTGATCGTGGCGTGGTTGTCGGCCTTTCCGGTGGGATTGATTCGGCGCTCGTTGCGTGCGTCGCAGTCGCGGCGCTGGGGCGGGATCGGGTGCTCGGCGTCTCGATGCCGAGCCGATATTCGTCGGAGGGCTCGCGCCATGATGCGGAGTCACTTGCGGAGCGGCTGGGCATCGCGTTCCAGACGATTCCGATTGAGTCTGCGCACGCTTCCGTCGAGGGCTTGCTTCAGCCCGCGTTCCGAGATCTTGATGCTCCCGAAGAATTCGGTGTCGCCGAGGAGAATGTGCAGGCGCGCCTTCGCGGCGTCGTGCTGATGGGTTTCTCGAACAAACTGGGGCGGCTGCTTCTGACCACTGGCAACAAGAGCGAGATCGCGGTCGGGTACTGCACGCTCTATGGCGACATGAATGGCGGGCTCGCCGTGCTCGCCGATCTGACGAAGGCGCAGGTGTATCAACTGGCGCGGTGGGTGAATGAGCATTCGGAGTCCTGCGGCGCGATGGAACCGCCTGTGCCGCCGGAGACTCTCGAGAAGCCGCCGTCGGCGGAGTTGCGACCAAATCAGACAGACCAGGATTCGCTTCCGCACTACGACATCGTGGATGAGGTGGTGGCGCGCTACGTGGAAGGGCGTCAGTCGGCGTCGCGGATCATTCAAGAGACGGGGTTCGAGGCGTCGGACGTCGAGCGCCTGGTGCGGTTGATTCGAGTCAACGAATACAAACGTCGCCAGGCGGCGCCGGGTCTGAAGGTCTCCGATGTGGCGTTCGGAACCGGATGGCGCATGCCGCTTGCGATGCGCCTCGATGACCGCGCATGATTCGGCGCAACCTCATTAAGAGACGGCACTTGCGATCGCGACAGACTCGGCGTTCGCCGAGGAATCGGGGCGTTTCGCGGGACGCCACCTGAATCGGGTGTGCGAACTTGCGGTCTTCCTCGCGATTCGTATCATGAGTTGTTATCGGGCGGAGCGCTCGGCGCTCAGTTTGACAACATGGTTCGGTCCGTCGATTACGAATTCTGCTGAGGGATCTTCTAGGACCTTAACCTGAAACTCAGCGCGCGCTGACTGGCCGCAGATGTGATTGCATCGAGACTGCGCGCGTATCGAGCGCGCGTTTGGTCACCGCCTGAGGTGGAGTGCGCGCGGCCATATTCGCACTATCGGTCGGCCCTCGAGCGGGCGCCCTATAAGGTGCTTGGTCATCAATAGTTACATTCAAAGATTTTCTAATGAACGGGTCTTTCAGCTTGCACCGGTTCTAGGGACTCGATAGTTTGTGACATGTCATCAGTCGCAATGTAGCGCGGCGGGACAGTGTGTGTTCCACGGGACAATCCGTTGGTTGTAGTAGTGAGGAGGACAGTGATGTCTAAGGTTCACTCTGCGGCGACCTGTTTCGCCGCAATCGGTCTGGCCGGCGCTTCAATCGCTCTCGCGGTTGATCTGCCGGATCCGGTTTACACGTATTGTGAGATTGAGGACCGTTACAGCAGTTCAAACGACACGTTTGACTCGTCCGAGACGGTCAGCGCTCCGAGCGAATTCTCTGAGTGCTTCTATGTCACGGGCAAGCTCCACAAGGACTGCGTCTGGGATCGCCAGCCGAAGTGCTGCCTCGTCGAGTTCAGCAAGCCGCTGACCGCGTTCGACAGCTCCGGCCGCAATCTCGGTCTGGTCGAGGAAGTTCTGCAGGTTGAGGACGTCTTCAACGGCGGCGGCACGCTCAACGCGAACGTTCTCTCTGACGGCACGCTGCGCATCGGCGTCACGTCCGTCTTCGACTGCTTCGACGGCACGCTCAACGGCCTGTTCTCGAACGGTCTTCATGACGACACCGGCGAGGTGACCGTCGAGGTGACCCCGAACACCGGCGGCACCGAGTCCTACGTCTTCCGCTTCGAGGAAGGTCGCGAGGCTCTTCGTCTTGCGTACGTCTTCCCGGGCGCTTCGACCGCTGAGGTCGTCTGCCGTGACGACACCGGCACCAAGGAAGTCTGCACCGACGTCGACTTCTACTGGATCCAGGGTCTCGAGCCCCGCGAGCTGTACTGCATCACGCAGGTCGGCGGCAAGGACTACGACTGCAACGCGACGGACACCGTCCTCGGTTGGTACGACAAGAACGGCAACCAGCAGGGTGGCGCGTTCGGTATCGCCAAGTCCAGCGCTGCGAACAACGTTCCCGAGTATCCCGAGCTCTGCGTGATCGCGGACGATCTCGGCGACATTCGCGTGGCCATCTCCGGTTGCCTCGATGAGAACTTCAATGGTCTCGACGACGCGAACGAAGAGGACTACCTCACGTTCCTCGAGGATGAAGAGTACATCCCGGATGACAACAACGTCATCAAGGGTGAGAACTACATCCCGGGCAACAGCACGAAGGACGGCGTGGGCGACGACATTCGTCTGTCCCGCGAGGACTTCGATGAGTATCCGGAGTACGCGTGCCCGCCCGAGCATGGCGTGTGCGGTTGCTACACGCTCAAGGTCCGCCTGAATGAGCACGTCGACGGCGATGACGACGACGACGACTTCGGCGGCGGCGGTCTCGCCCAGCGTGCGGATATGTCCGGCGACGGTTTCGTCGACGCGGTCGATCTGGCCATGCTGCTCAGCTTCTGGGGCCCGGTGCAGTAAGCGCTGTGCGGCATTGATTTGAGCATCGCGGCGGCGCGGTCGAGAGGCCGCGCCGCCGATTCGTGAGAAAAGCTGGGTTCACTGTCGCCGTGACTTGTCGTTCCGGTCGTGAGCCCTTCATGGAGCGGTGGCCCAGTATGACGCGCTCGTCGCGCGGGCTTCCCAGGGAGGACTGTGATGAGTACGAAGACGCGTGGACTGATGACGTGCTTTGCGGGCGTGGCGCTCGCCGGCGCGTCGGCGGCTCTGGCGGTTGATCTGCCGGATCCGACGTACACCTGGTGTGAACTCGAGGGTAACACTTCTCTCAGCAACGACAGATTCGGCAGGGCCGAGATTATCAGCACTCCGTCGGAATTCTCCGAGTGCTTCTATATCACCGGCAAGCTGCAGAAGGACTGCATCTGGGATCGTCAGCCGAAGTGCTGCCTCGTCGAGTTCAGCAAGCCGCTGACCGCGTTCGACAGCTCCGGCCGCAATCTCGGTCTGGTCGAGGAAGTCCTGCAGGTTGAGGACGTCTTCAACGGCGGCGGCACGCTCGCGGCGACCGTTCTTTCCGACGGCACGCTTCGCATCGGCGTGACCTCCGTCTTCGACTGCTTCGACGGCACGCTCAACGGCCTGTTCTCGAACGGTCTGCACGACGACACCGGTGAGGTCACCGTCACCGTGATTCCAGACGTCGGCGCCACCGAGTCCTACGTCTTCCGTTTCGAGGAAGGCCGCGAGGCTCTTCGTCTTGCATACGTCTTCCCCGGCGCGTCGGCAGCCATCGTTGAATGCGATGACTCGACCGGCACCAAGGAAGTCTGCTACGACCACGACTTCTACTGGGTGCAGGGCCTCGAGCCTCGCGAGCTGTACTGCATCACGCAGGTCGGCGGCAAGGACTATGACTGCAACGCCACGGACACCGCGCTCGGTTGGTTCGACAAGAACGGTAACCAGCAGGGTGGCCCTCTTGGCATCGCCAAGTCCAGCGCTGCGAACAACGTTCCCGAGTATCCCGAGCTCTGCGTGATCGCGGACGACATGGGTCACATCCGCTTCGCGATCTCCGGCTGCCTCGATCTGAACTTCAATGGCCTCGACGACATGCTCGAAGAGGAGTACCTCGAGTTCCTCGAGGAAGAGGGCTACATCCTGGATGACAACAACGTCACCAAGGGTGAAAACTACGCCAGCGGCGCCTCCACGAAGGACATCAGCCTTTCGGATGAGCTCATTCGTCTGTCCCGTGAGGACTTCGATGAGTATCCGGAGTACGCCTGCCCGCCGGAGCATGGCGTGTGCGGTTGCTACACGCTCAAGGTTCGCCTGAATGAGCACGTCGACGGCGATGACGACGACGACGACTTCGGCGGCGGCGGTCTCGCCCAGCGTGCGGA
>JANQNW010000024.1 GCA_028279375.1 Phycisphaerales bacterium | reverse complement strand
TCCGGCGCGCGACGCGTCGCGCTCTGAAGTTCAGTCCGCTGGTCGCCGGTGTCGCGGTCGCGATATCGCTCGTGAGCGCGAATCCATTCGTGCTGCTCGGCGCGCCGCTCTTCATGTGGTATCTCGTCTGGATCTCGCGCGCTGATGCGCGCGCGAAGACCTGGGCCGTGACTGGCGACGGCGTCTTCTTCCGCGACGGCGTCTTCACGCGAAATCGCGCCTCGACCAGCTTTGATCGCATCCAATCAGCGTCCGAAGACGAGTCGCCGTTCGATCGGCGATGGCGAATGTCCACACTCGTTGTGGACACCGCCGGCGGCAACTCATTCAGTCACAAGATCCGCATTCCGTATCTGAACAAGCCGGATGTCGATTTCACGCGCCATGCGATCTCGTCGCGCGTCGCCGCGACGGAGCTCGCCTGGTCCTAGCGACAACCGCAGCCGAGTCGCCAGAGGCCGCCGCCATAGACGCCGTCCTCGCCGAGCTCCTCGGCAATGCGAATCAGCTGGTTGTACTTCGCATTCCGATCGCTGCGGCAGGGGGCGCCTGTCTTGATCTGCCCGCAGTTGGTCGCGACGGCGATATCGGCGATCGTCGCGTCCTCCGTCTCACCGGAACGGTGCGACATGACGCAGGAGAAGCTGTTTCGATGGGCGAGGTTGACGGTGTCGAAGGTCTCGCTCAGGGTGCCGATCTGATTGACCTTGATGAGCACGGAGTTTGCCGACCGCTCATCGATGCCGCGCTGAACGAATTTCGGATTCGTCACGAAGAGGTCGTCGCCGACGAGCTGGACCTTGTCGCCGAGCTTCGCGGTGAGCTTCGCCCAGCCCTCCCAGTCATTCTCGGCCAGCCCGTCCTCGATCGAGCGAATCGGGTATCGCTTGCACCAGTCCGCCCAGAGGTCAATCAGCGCATCGCTCGAGACGACCTCCTTCGATGAGCTGAAGAAGCAGTAACCCTGCTTGCCGAGCTTCTCCGCTTCATTCCAGAGTTCGCTGGTCGCCGGATCCAGCGCCACGAAGATCTGCTCGCCCCAGGTGTAGCCCGATTTGTCGACGGCCTCCTCGATGACCTTCAGCGCGTCTTCGTTGTCCTTGAGATTGGGCGCGAATCCGCCCTCATCGCCGACGCCCGTTGAGAGCCCGCGTTCGCCGAGGACCTTCTTGAGCTGGTGGTAGATTTCGACACCGGCCCGAAGCCCCTGATCGAAGGTGTCGAATCCCCACGGCTGAATCATGAACTCCTGGAAGTCCACGGTGTTGTCCGCGTGCTTCCCGCCGTTGAGGATGTTGAGCATCGGGACCGGCAGGACCTTGGCGCCGGTCCCGCCGAGGTAGCGATAGAGGGGCATGCCCATGCCCTCGGCGCTCGCCTTGGCGACCGCCATGGAGACGCCGAGGATGGCGTTGGCGCCCAGTTTCCCCTTGTTCTCCGTGCCATCGATCTCTCGCATGAGCGCATCGACGCCTTCCTGGTCACGCGCGTCGTGGCCGTAGAGCGAGCCGGCGATGTGCTCATTCACATTTTCGACGGCCGTCAGGACGCCCTTGCCTCCATAGACCCCGCTGTCTGCGTCACGCAGTTCGACTGCCTCGTGCTCGCCGGTGCTGGCGCCGGACGGGACGGCGGCCCGGCCAAGGGCGCCGCCGGCGAGCGCGACGTCCACTTCGAGCGTCGGATTCCCGCGCGAGTCGAGGACCTGGCGGGCGTGAACTGCGTCGATTTCGAAAGGCATGACTTGGCTCCGGGGCGCGGCGAATATTCACTGGGGGACGCCGCGCTGAGCGATGATACAGACTGCGATCGCCGGGACCCGCGCCGCCCTGGGGCGTCCGGGGGCGTCGCGATCGATGAGTCGCGGACGTCGGCGGTTGCGGCGGGTATTCCCGCTGCTATCGTTCACCGGAGTCTCACGACGGAGCGTCAGATGGACAGTCCACGCGAGCAATTCGCCCAGCGCATCTCGCGCCTGAAGGCCGATCTGGCTGAGCAGGGGCGGCGCGTGCTGCAGATGGTCGAGCAGGCCGTCGAGGCTGTCTTTTCACATGATCTCGACGCGGCGAAGCGCATCGTCAAGATGGACGCGGTCATCGACAAGGTCGATGTCGATATCGAGCGCGCCGCCGTCAAGATCGTCAACGAGATGTGCGAGCAGGTCGTCGAGTCGGACCCTGACACGGTCCGCTGGCTCTTTACGATCGTCAAGGTGAATAACGAGCTGGAGCGCATCGCGGATCTCGCGGTTGACATTTCAGAGCGCGTTGGGGTTTTCGTCGAACTCGACGAGTGTCCGCCCGAGCGATTCAGGGTCATGGCGAACAGCGTGATCGGCATCGTCGAGAACGCGGCCATGTGTTTCGAGCGCGCCGACATCAAGCTTGCGGAGATCGTGCTCGCGTCGGACGATCTCGTCGATGAGTTCGAGAGCGCCATCCTTCGGGAGATGCACGAGGAACTCGCCGAGGGCGCCGTGGCGATCGATTTCGCGTTCGCGGTCAATGGTATGGCCGCGGCCATGGAGCGAATCGACGATCACTGCACGAACATCGCCGAACAGATCATCTACGTCGCGACCGGCAAGATTGTCCGGCACGCCGAGGGACATTGGACGTCCCCCGAGAATCCCGCCTGATCGCGCGGGAAATCAGTGAGAACAAGGGAAGAGCAAGAGCAGCGCATGCCACTTTCAGTTGACTATGAGTCACCCATCGACCTTGAGGCCATCCGCGCGAAGCTCCGCGAGATCGGTCAGGAGTCGGTTCTGCAGTTCGAAGCTAAGCTCGCACCGGAGGAGCGTGAGCGTCTCATCGCGTCCATCGCCGGCATCGACCTCGACGCCGTGCCCGGATGGTTGGAGCGCTATGTGAAGTCGAAGCCGTCGTTCGCGCCGCCTGCGGATCTCGCGCCGGCGCCGTACTACCCGGCGGATCCCAAGTCGCCTGTGCGGTCGTGGGATCGGGAGAGGTACAGGGCGGCCGGCGAGAAGCTGCTGCGCGCCGGCGCCGTCTCGGTCTTCACGGTCGCGGGCGGTCAGGGCACGCGACTCGGGTACGACGGCCCCAAGGGCTGCTATCCCGCGACGCCCGTCACGGGCAAGCCGCTCTTCCGATGCGTCGCCGAGTGGATACTCGCGGCGCAGCGCCGATATGACTGCATCATCCCCTGGTACATCATGACAAGCGAGGCGAATCACGATGTGACGCTCGCGTTCTTCAGGGATCAGAACTGGTTCGGTCTCGAAGCGCACAACGTCATGCTCTTCAAGCAGGGCATGATGCCGACTTTCGATCGCGAGACAGGCGACATTCTGCTCGCTGCGAGGGATCGCATCGCGACCAATCCTGATGGGCATGGCGGCTCGCTGCGAGCGCTCTATGTCACCGGCGCGCTCGAGGACATGAAGGCGCGGGGCGTCAAACACCTCAGCTATGTTCAGATCGACAACCCGTCAGTGCGCGTCATCGATCCGGTGTTCATCGGATTGCACGCGGAAGCTGACGACAGTTCCGGCGAGATGTCCTCGAAGATGGTCGCCAAGCGGGACGCCTCGGAGCGGGTGGGCGTCTTTTGCACAGGCGGTGGAAAGCTGATGATCGCCGAGTACTCCGATCTCAGCGCGGAAATGGCCGCTGAAACTGACGAGCGCGGCATGCTCCGGTACATCGCCGGGAGTCCTGCGATTCACATGATCAGCGTGGACTTCGTCATGCGCCTGAATCAGAAATCCGACTCGGGCGCCGCGTTGCCATTTCATCGTGCCGACAAGAAGACGCCGTTCATCGATCGCAAGACGGGTGAACTCGTGCAGCCGACGGAGCCGAATGGCGTCAAGCTGGAGACGTTCGTCTTCGATGCGCTGGCCGAGTGTGAATCGTCAGTGCTCCTTGAAACGGATCGCATCGAGGAATTCGCGCCCATCAAGAACGCCGAGGGCGAGGACTCCGCAGTGACCAGCGCGGCGATTCAGACGGAACGAGCTGCGCGCTGGCTCGAACAGGCCGGCGTTGAAATCCCGCGAGATGCGCAGGGATCGCCGGATTGCAGGCTGGAGATCAGTCCGCTCGTGGCCATGAGCCCGCGAGATCTTCGGGAGATGGATCTGCCGAAGTCGATTGAGCGCGGCGAGACGTTCGCGCTGACCGGCGACTAAGCCCCTGCGCGCTCGACCTCGCTGAGCAACTCGAGGTCGTTCTTCCCGATCAGGTGGAAACGCAGCATCGCCAGCGCCGACAAGGCCGATCGATGACGCACGGTCTCTCGATCGCCCCCGAATCTGAATCGCCGGATGTCGACGCGATCGCCGGCGCGCGATGCGCGGGCGATGAAGACCGTGCCCACCGGCTTCTCATCCGTCCCGCCTTCCGGCCCGGCGACGCCGGTGATCGCGAGCGCATGGTCCGCCATTCCGGCTGCCGCCGAGACAAGCGCTCCCTCAGCCATCGCACGAGCGACGGGGGCGCTGACGGCGCCATGTTCGACGAGCATCGCATCCGGAACGCTCACTTCGCCGGATTTCATCTCATTGGCGTAGGTGATCCAGCCGCCGATGAAGACGGCGCTCGAACCTGAGACGCCCGTAAGCATCGAGCCCAGCAGGCCGCCGGTGCACGACTCCACAACGCAGAGGCGCTCGGAGCGCTCGTTGAGAAGTTCGATGACGGCGCCTGCGAGCGACACGCCTGCGGGCGCAAAGACATAGGAACCGAGTTGATTCCGAATGCTCCGTTCAACCTCGGCGAGAGCGCCATCTCCCTCCGAGGGAGAGCCGCTGAAACGCGTTCGACAGGTGATGACGCCGTTGCTTGCCGTCGTGCCGACGACCGGATTGGCGCCGCGCTGCATAAGGGCCCCGAGACGCCCGGCGACTTCAGATTCCGGCAAACCGAAGACCTGAAGCGCGTGTGTCGCCGTCTGATCGGCGCTCGCGATTCGCAGTGTCGGCGCGATCTCTCGCGCGAACATCGCGTGCATCTCGCGCGGCGGACCCGGCAGGCAGAAGATATCGCAGTTGTGCATTGTCGCGGCGAGCCCGGGCGCCGAGCCCTCGTCATTTCGAAGCCATCGCGCGATCGTCGGGCGCAACGCCTGGAGCGCGTTCGCTTCCGCCATCTCGCGTCCGAAGCGCTCGAAGTAGGCTCGGATCGACGCAAGCGCCTCGGGATCCTCGACGAGTTCAGCGTCGAGCGCGTCCGCAAGACCCTTGCGCGTCAGATCATCCTTCGTCGGACCGAGCCCGCCTGTTGTCACGAGCAGGTCGCTGCATTCGGCGATCTCGCGAATCGCTCGGGTGATGGCCTCAGCGTCGTCCCGAACCGTGCGATGCTCGATGACATTGACGCCGGCGCCTGTAAGTTCGCCTGAGATCCACTGGCTGTTCGTGTCCAGTGTCTGCCCGAGCGCAAGCTCATCGCCGACGGAGAGAATGGAAACGCGGCGATGGAACTCCGGACCAGGCACGTCTACTCGTCAGAGCCCACGGTGCGCACCGCAAGCGTGTTGACGCGGCCCGACTTGCCGAAGGGCTTGCCTGCAAGGGCGGCGACGCGCTCGCCCGCCTGCGCATATCCGCGCGTCATTAGGTGCTCGTCGATCATGCGGCCGAACTCGGAGCGATGAACCGGGAGCGTCTCAGTAAGCACCGGCACGACGCCGTAGAGCAGGCTCATGCGTCGTACGGCGCGCGCGTCGGATGAGAATGCCATGATCGGCGTCTGGATGCCGACGCGACTCATGTAGCGCGCCGTTCCACCGCTTTCGGACCACAGTGCGACGACCGGAAGGTCGAGGTCGTACACCAGGTGCCAGGCCGCATGCGCGAGAGCGGCCGTGCGATGACGGATATCCATGTGTCTCTGGCTCGGTGTGGATTCGCGCGGGATCTCGCGAAGTCGCGATTCGGTCGCATGCGCGATGCGCCGCATCATGTCGACGGCCTTCGGACCGTGTTTGCCGACCGCCGTCTCACCGGAGAGCATCACTGCGTCTGCGCCGTCGAAGATCGCGTTCGCGACATCGCTGGCCTCGGCGCGGGTGGGGGAGCTCGAGTCGATCATCGACACGAGCATCTGCGTCGCCACGATGCAGGGCTTCCCGAACTCGCGCCGAGGCCAGCGATGTCGCGAACGCGATCTTCGACGGCGCAGACGCAGTGGTGCTCTCCGGTGAAGTC
>JANQNW010000018.1 GCA_028279375.1 Phycisphaerales bacterium | reverse complement strand
TCGAATTAAGCAACATGCTCCACCGCTTGTGTGAGCCCCCGTCAATTCCTTTGAGTTTTAGCCTTGCGACCGTACTCCCCAGGCGGTGCACTTAATGATTTCTCTACGACTGAAACGACGTCAGAGCCGCTCCAATCTAGTGCACATCGTTTAGGGCGTGGACTACCGGGGTATCTAATCCCGTTCGCTCCCCACGCTTTCGTGCCTCAGCGTCAGGTAAGGCCCAGTCGCCTGATTACTCCTTTGGCGTTCCGCTAGATCTCTACGCATTTCACCGCTCCACCTAGCGTTCCGACGACCTCTACCTACCTCAAGACCCGTAGTTCGCTCCGCAGTTCCTCGGTTGAGCCGAGGGCTTTCACAGAACGCTTACGGGCCCGCCTACGCACCCTTTAAGCCCAGTGATTCCGATTAACGCTTGGGCCCCTCGTCTTACCGCGGCTGCTGGCACGAGGTTAGCCGGCCCTTCCTTTGGGTATGGTCAGTATTCCTATACCCTGACAGCAGTTTACACGGCGAAGCCGCTTCATCCTGCACGCGGCATTGCTCCGTCACGCTTTCGCGCATTGCGGAATATTCGTTGCTGCAGCCTCCCGTAGGAGTCCGGGCAGTGTCTCAGTCCCGATGCGGCGGGTCATGCTCTCACACCCGCTACCCGTCTTCGGCTTGGTGAGCCGTTACCTCACCAACAACCTGATAGGACGATCGCCGCTCCCAAGGCGGCCGAAGCCTTTCCTCCGTAGAGCTCATGGAGTATTACCTGCAGTTTCCCACAGCTGTCCTCCACCTCGGGGTACGTTCGATCGCGTTACTCGCCCTTTCGCCACTGTCCACGGGCCGAAGCCCGCTTCTCGTTCGACTTGCATGCTTTAGCCATGCCGCCAGCGTTCAATCTGAGCCAGGATCAAACTCTTCACTTGATTTACATTGATCCGGACGACGCCCGAAGGCCTCGCCCAGATGTGGTCAATGAAGGTTTGCCTGTTCCGACTCGCAGGCCGGAACCGAAGTTCCAACGGCGAGCCGGCGGTCTCTCGAATCCGCCGAAGCAGACCCGAGCGCCGGGAGGCAAATCCCGGCGTTGTGTATAGACATTCACAAGGGCACGAGAATGTCCACTGGTCCAGTGCTGTGACACCGAACCAAGCGGGATTGGGCAAGATCTCCCCGGCAAAGGGGCGACGCGTGCACGTCGTGATCTCGCCTCACATTCTCGCGGCGTACCGACTGTTCACTTGTCAAAGAAGACCCGTTCGGGACCGTACAGGCGATACGACACCTGTCCGCCCTCCGAGCGAGCGAGGGAGCAATGTTAGCAACCTCCAAAGGCCTGTCAACTCGCCTCGGAGTTGTCCCCAAACTTTTCCAGCTTCTCTCATCCGGCTGACTCAGCCAGCGAGTTCGCACAGTCATACGCCGGCTGATCACCCGGGGTTCGCCGGTCCCGATCGGGAGTGACGGCGACACTCGCGACCCAGATCTCCGGGGCGTCGCCCGATCCCCCTGCCCCGGCCAGCACAGCCCTGGCGGCCGCTCGGAGCGTGGCGCCGGTGGTGCTCACATCGTCAATCAGCACGACACGCCAGTTCGCCAGGTTCCTGTCCCGTCTCAGTCGGAATGCGCCACGTAGATTCCGACTGCGCTGCGACGCGGCGACCGATCGCTGACTCGGGCGATAACGCGCCGAGAGAAGCCTGCAGCAATCGATTTCGAGCGATCGACTGGCGCTCCGCGCGAGCGCCAGCGCATGATCGACACCGCGCGCCATTCGACGCCTCCACGTCATCGGAACGGGCGCGACGCAAACCCGCTGCCCAGGACCATCGAGGACCCCAGCTCGCTCGAGTTGATCGGCGAGAGCGCGCCCGAGCCCGACGCCGCGGCTTCGTCGTCGCTGGAACTTCAGTTCCTGAATGAATCGCGCCATCTCACCCTCGTACGAACCGAGTCGGACAAATCTGGCCCATGGCATGGTCATTCCGCGACAGCGCGCGCAGCCGAACTCGTCCATTTCGTATTCGCCATTGGTCCCGCCACAGCGATCGCAGTATGTCCCGGGCGCGTCGGGGGACCAGTGTCCTGCACGACGCGCATCGTCGATTGTCAGGCAATCGCCACCCAGCCAATAACGCTCCGCTGCAAGAAGCGTCGAACCCCACCCGCGTTGACAAGCGCGAGAGGGGCGCGTCTTCGTCTCGCGGCCAGTCGCCGGAATGACATCCTCATGCCCGGCGTCGCGCGGCGGCCAGGTGAATCCGTGATGCCGGGGACCAGATTGATCGACTGTGTTCATGGCGCCGGCTCCTGCCAGCTGTGATCAGCCCGCGAGCTGTGCACGGACTAGATCAGCTCGCTCGACGCGGCGTTTCGCTTGATCGAGTTCCTTCTGCAACGCGCGCTGCAGGTGCGCGGGCTGCGTCAGCAGGATCAGCCGATTCACCGTCTGCAGCGGAACGTCCTTGATGAGCCCGGCCGCGACACCGAGGCGGAGATAGCCGAGCAGTTGCAGCGACTCATTCGCGGCCAGCAGCCGAGCATGGCGAAGCGTGCCGAGTGCTCGGTGCACCCGGTCTTCGATGAGCTTGCGCCGCTCTGCGAGCAGCTTCTTGCGCGCGTGGCGCTCGTAGTCAATGACCTTCGGGAGCATCTTGCCCTCGAACTCTTCGAGAATCTGCTCCTCGGTCTTTCCGAGCGTTGTCTGGTTGCTGAGTTGGTAGAAGTCGCCGACGGCGTCAGACCCCTCGCCGTAGAAGCCGCGAACCGCAAGCGACATGCTCTTGGCGGCGCGGCGCACCTTCTCGAGTTCACCCGAGAGCTTCAATCCCGGGAGGTGCAACATGACGGAGACACGGATTCCCGTTCCGACGTTCGTCGGGCAGGCCGTGAGAAATCCAAACCGGGAGCTGAAGGCGAAGTCCATGCGCTTCTCGAGCTTGTCGTCGACTTCCGAGATCTGCTGGAAGACCTCCTGCAGATCGAGACCACTTCGCATGACCTGAATGCGGAGATGATCCTCCTCGTTGACCATGATTGCGAGGCGCTCGTCGGGGCTCGAGACCGCGACGGCGCGCGGGGCGTCGCCCTTGGCATGCTGCTTGGAGATCAGATGACGCTCGACCAGGAGATTGCGCTCGAGCTTGGGCGTCTCACGGAGATCGACCCAGATCATCTGATCGGCGAGCGCCGCAGCGAGCGTCTGCTCGCGGGCGATGGCGACGATCCGCTGGCGCTCGTCGGGCGTCGCTTTCGTGAGGAATGGGAACGACTCGAGATTCCTGGCGAGGCGGATGCGAGAGCTCATGACCACATCCGTCTGCGGGCCGTCTGCACGGAGCCATTCAACACCGCCCTCAGGATTGATCGGGTCCTCGTGTGGCATCAGTCGCCGTCGTCGTCATCGGCGTCTGCCGATTCAGAGATGGTGCGAAGCTCGTCACGAATCTGCGCAGCGCGCTCGTATCGCTCCGACGCCACGGCTTCGTCCAGCTCCTGCCGCAACGACGCGATGATGTTCTCGCGATCGAGACACTTGGGACCGGAGGCCGGCGTGCGCCCGACATGGCGGGAGCGTCCCTCCTGAGCGCGTTCAATCAGGGACGTGAGTTGATCTTCGAATGAGTCGTAGCATGCGGCGCATCCGAGCAGGCCGCTCTGCCTGAACTCAGCGAACGTCATGCCGCATTCGGGGCAGTGATCGACCGTCTCCGACTCTTCTTCGAGCTGCGTCGACATCATGAACTTCGACAGCAGCGTGTTGATCGGCAGCGAAGCCTGGACACTTAGTCCTTCGCCCGCGGCGCACTGTTCGCAGAGATGCTTCTCGATCTTCTTGCCCTTCCGGACGGTCACCTCGTGCACGGTCGCCTCGTTGTCGCAGTTGTCGCATTTCATGAGATACCGAAGGCTATGGGCGTGCTCCGGGCTGGGTCAACGAGTCTTCAGAGATCACCTGCATCGGCGATGGCGGCGCGAATCTTCGAAAGACGGGAAAGCAGCGTCCGGGCCTGATCCAGCGGGATCATCGTGGCGCCGTCGGACTGAGCTCGAGCCGGGTCCGGATGCGTCTCGAGGAAGATCGCTGACGCACCGGCGGCGAGCGCGGCGCAGGCAAGCGCTGGCGCCCGCTCGGGCCTGCCGCCTGTCGTGGCGCCGGCGCCGGGAAGCTGTGTGGAATGCGTGCAGTCGAAGCAGACCGGCCACGGACCTCGACCATCAACCACCAACTCCATCATGTCTACGACGCCAAGGAAGTCGTTCACGAGACGCCCGTACCCGAATGTCGTGCCGCGCTCGGTGAGCATGATGTTCTCACAACCCTGCTGAAGGAGCTTGCCGATGGGGCCGGCCATCTCTCCGGGCGAGAGGAACTGCCCCTTCTTGATGTTGACGGCGCGACGCTCGTCCTTCGCGGCCGCGCCCGCGGCAGCAAGCAGGTCGCTCTGACGACACAGGAATGCTGGAATTTGCAGCAGGTCGGCGGCTCGCGCGACAGCCGGAGCCTGCTCGGGCGCATGCAGGTCCGTCGTCACGGGAACACCGAGTTCGTCCCTGATTCGGGCGATGATCGACAGGCCGTCTTCGAGGCCCGGACCGCGCGGTGATGAAACGCTCGTGCGATTGGCCTTGTCGAAACTCGCCTTGAAGACATATTGGAGTCCGTGAGCGTCACATGCTTCTTTCAGCGTGCGACCGATCTGCAGCGCCAGTTCATGCGATTCCAGAAGACAGGGCCCGCCAATAATGGTGAGTGGACCGCTGGTCGAGATGGTCAGGTCGCCGACCTGGCACTCAATTGGCATGAGAAGCAGTCTAGTCAGCCGACCTATGCTTCGCTGTCGGGCCGCAATCACGATCGGACGTTCACGTTCGACGGTTCGTCGGCCGATAGCCCAACGTGGACCACTGACGCAGGGTTGTGGGACGCACTGGAGGGCGCCACTGCATGGCAGCGATGCCGCGAGAACCAGAGGCCTTCGCCGAGCAAGTCATTGTGATGTTGCGGCGCGCACACCCTGAGCTCGAGGTCGATCTGATCGGCCCGCGCGAAGCGCTCATTGACGGGCGCCATCTGGATCTGGAGAACCTCTACAGGCTCGTCGCGCATGATCCGGAGCGCGGCAGTGAGATCGTCGAGCAGTACATCGATCATCTCTTCGCATCGGAGGCCATGCGCCTCGAGGCGCTGCCGTTCGATGTCGCTCGGACGATGATCATGCCGCGGATCCACCATGAGGCGATCTTCGACCGTCTCTCGAAGGAGCTTGTCGCACACTCCCCCTACGTAAACGGAACGCACGTCCTGTACGTCATCGACATGCCGAACATGACGGTCAGCATCACGACGGAACAGGTCATCAAGTGGGGCATTGATGCGGACGAGCTCGATTCGATCGCACGATCGAACCTCGAGCGGTACAAGCCCGAGCTCGACATGCAGCTTCTCGAGTCCGATGAGGGCGGCAAGGCGATTCTCTTCGCCGAGCAGGACGGGTATGACGCGGCGCGATTGCTGCTGTCATCACTCCACGCGCGACTCGCGCCGGAGCTGGGCGGCGACTTCTACGTCGCAACGCCGGCCCGCGACATGTTCCTCGCGCTCTCGACCGATCCGGCGATGTTCCTGGAGCGTGTGCAGGACCGCGTCGATCGGGACTTCCGCCGGCTCCCCTATCCGATCACCGCTGACATGTTCTTCGTCACCCGCGATGGCGTGGCCGGAACTCGCGCGGCCTGACGGGCGCCGCATTCAACTGCCTATGATGGACGCCCCCTGCTCGACAGGGCGCATGTCTCTGCGCGTTCCCGGAGTGAGCGAGTGATTCTCGTCATCGACAACTACGACAGCTTCACCTGGAATCTCGTCCAGCGCCTCGGCGAGCTGGGGACGGCGTCAGAGATTCGAGTCGTGCGCAATGACGAAGTGACGATCGACGAGATCGAGTCACTGGCGCCAGAGCGCATCATCATCTCACCGGGACCCTGCACGCCGCGGGAGGCCGGAATCTCGAATGGTGTTGTGCGAGCGTTCGGCGGACGCCTGCCGCTGCTCGGCGTCTGCCTCGGGCATCAGTGCATCGGATTCACAGATGGATGTGAGGTGTCACGCCACACCCGCCTGATGCATGGCAAAACGAGCGAGGTCCATCACGACGGTGAAGGGCTCTTCGCAGGACTCTCCAATCCCTTCGTTGCAACCCGTTACCACAGCCTTGTGATTCCGATCGACTCCGTGAATCAGGATCACTGGAAGGTTTCTGCATGGCTGGATGAGGACGGCGAGCGCGTGGTCATGGGACTACGGCGCAACTGGGCGCCTTCGGATGTGAACACCGCGCCGCTCGAGGGCGTGCAGTTTCACCCGGAGAGTTTCCTCACCACCGAAGGGCCGCGCCTGCTCCGCAACTTCCTCTCTCTGGGAACAGCGGCATCGACTGTCAGCTAGTCGTCGGAAGCGGGTGAAGCTTGCTCAACGAGCGCCGCGATCTCTCTCTCAAGACGTCGGAGCGCTTCATCAGGTCCGTCCCTGAAGAGATCATCCGGCTGGATCGGTTCTCCGAATGCGACACGGAGCTGTGGCGCGAAGAGCATCTTCGGCAGCGAGCGCGAACGTGGCCAGACCTCGAAGGCGCCTGAGATTCCAACGGGCAGCACCGGGCATGCGGCTCGCTTGATGAGCACGGCGGCGCCGCGTTTGAAAGGCTGCATCTTCCCATCGAGCGATCGCGCCGCCTCCGGAAACATAAGGAGCGCCTCGCCCGACTCGAGGATTCCGACGGCTTTGCGGATGGCCTTGGCGTCCGACTTGCCCCCCTCCTCGATCGGCGAAGCATTCAACGAGTGAATTATCCAGCCGAAGATGCGGTTCCGAAACAGCGTCGCGCGCGCGAGGAAGTGAATGTGGCGGGTTCTGATGACGACTGCGACCAACGGAGGATCTATGAATGATTCGTGGTTTCCGACGATGAGCAGCGGCCCTGACTTCGGGACGCGCTCGAGGTTCAGTGCGCGCACGCGATAGAGAATCAGCAGCCCGGCATGCACGATCGCTCGGCAGACGGCATAGAAACGGCGCTGGAAGAACGTCCTTCGCAGATCTCTCTCGGTGGCCGGGGCGCTCATTCCCCGCCGGCGGGTGCGTCCAGCGTGACCTGGGCGCGCACGACCTTTTCGAGCTTATCGACGACCTCTTCGAAGGACAGGCTCGAAGTGTCGATGACGATTGCGTCCTCGGGCTTCTTAAGCGGACCGACTGCGCGGCCGGCGTCTGAGCGATCCCTGTCGTCGAGCTCCTGCTCAAGCGCATCGATGTCGACGGCGCGACCCGTCTCCTGCAGCTGCGCCGCGCGTCGCTCAGCTCTGACTCGAGCTGAGGCATGCAGATAGAACTTGATGTTCGCATCAGGGAAGACGACGGAGCCCTGATCGCGACCCTCCGAGACAAGTCGCGGGTGCTGGGCGCCAATGAGCTTCTGCTTTCGCACGAGAACTTCGCGAAGCGCCGCGAGCGCTGAGACCCCGGAGACCGCCCTCGTCACGTCGTCATCACGCAGACGCGCGTCATACGGCTTGCCTCCTGCAAGCAGCGTCGGCGGATCAGTCTGCCAGTCGAAATGGAAGTCCGCCTCCAGCGCAAGGCCGGCGACCGCGTCTTCATCCTCGAGAGAGACGCCAGCGTCGATCGCTCTGGCGGTCGCGGCCCGATACATCGCGCCGGTGTCGAGAAACTCGAGTCCGAGACGAAGCGCGAGCATGCGTCCGACGGAGGACTTGCCAGTGCCTGCGGGGCCGTCGATCGTCACGATCAGGTGGTCCTGCGGAGGTGTAGACCTTGGCGTTCTCCCGACCTGTTTGCTCACGATCATCTGGTCCTTCACCTGCTCTCCTGGAGCGTTCGAGCCTAGGAATCCTTCTCAGGCATCAACACCGGCGCGATCGTCTCGATGGTGAGACGAATCGACTCATCCACATCTCCCTTGCCGCGATACTCCACGGCGACCGCGCCGTCGTATCCGACGCTAAGCAATGTCTCTGCGCACTCTACGAGGGAGAACGGCTTGTGATCGCCGCTCTTCCCGAATTCCTCGCTCGAGGCGATCACCACCGGCGCATAGGGCGCGAGGCGGCGGAGATAGTCCACGGCGTCACCGGATTTCGCCGCCGCCGAGAAATCCGGGAGCGAGCCCAGCCGGAATCCGCCGACCTTCTTGATGAGCTCCGTGAGTCCGGATGGCGTCTGCGTAAGCCCCTCACAAGGTCGCAGGAGCAGATTGAGATCGAGACGTTCAGCGAGCGACGAGAGCTTCTTCAAGCGCGTCGCGGCAAGATCCATGGCCTTCTCTGAACCGGCTGGACCAGAGATGGCGCAGGCGGCTGAACTGCATCCGAGGCGCTGGGCCGCGACGAGCACATTCTCCAATCGCTCCAGCGAGCGGGCTGCCTGGGCGGCGTCATCCATTCCAAGTGGATGAGGATTCTCCTCCACGAGGAAGAGGCACGGGCATCCGGCCTTGTCAGCGCTATCGCGAAATCGATCCAGGGCAGCGGCGTCGGCGCCCTTGAGCAGGTCAGTCGTCGCGAGCAGCCCCCGCAACCCGATGACGGTGTGGGCATGCGGCGCAAGATCGTCCAGCCCCATGCTTGAGCCATTGGACTGGATCGCCTGTCGATATGAGGCAGCCGAGAGAATGAGCAGCATCTATCTGGTCCTGCCAGAATCTAACGCCCATCACGGGGAGGGCAAATCTCCACACGATCAAGCGGCCTCGCTTGACGCCTGCGGCGGCTAGCCCGCGCCCAAGGCGGTGAGTAGCATGACGCCGCATCGCCTGCATTGTTCGCGGGCCGAGAGACTCATCCCAGGACCAGAACGCAGGTGAAGCGCATGGGCAGCCCCGCAGATTGCCGGTACACGGATTCGCACGAGTGGCACAGAAGCGATGACGAGATTGTCACGCTGGGCGTGACTCAGTTCGCCGTCGATGAGTTGACGGACGTGACCTACGTGGAGCTCAAACCCGTCGGGACGACGATTGAGGCGGGTGGATCCGTCGGAGAGATTGAGTCCGTGAAGGCCACGAGCGAGGTCTACAGCGCCGTGGGCGGTGAGATCATCGAAATCAACGAGCGTCTCGACGAGGATCCCTCGATCCTGAACTCCGACCCGTACAACGAAGGCTGGCTGGTCAAGGTGCGCGTCACGGACGCCTCGCCTCTGGACGGCCTGATGGACGCGGATACCTACGACCAGAAACATGCCGTCGGGTGAATCCGGGCAGACTCAGAGTCGTAATGAAATCGAGAGAGGCATCCGCCCCACAAGAGGCTGCTCGCCTTCGATGCGCCGCTCTTGCGAGCGGACGCCTATGGAGCGTCCATGATCCGTTGTGAGAACGTCAGGAAGCACTTCGCAGTCGGTGATCGCAAGGTGGAGGTGCTCAAGGGCCTCGACATGGAGATTCTGACGCCGGGTTTCTATGGCGTGATGGGGTCATCCGGCAGTGGGAAGTCGACGCTCCTGCACCTTCTCGCGGCGCTCGACAGCCCGGACTCGGGGACGCTGGAGGTGTCCGGCCAGCGCATCGAGAATCTGTCTGAGCGAGAGCTCACCCTCTTTCGGCGCCGCGAGATCGGCATCGTCTTCCAGCAGTTCAACCTGATCGGAACGCTCACGGCGCGCGAGAATATCGAACTTCCAGGTTTGCTCGCTGGCGAGTCCGGCGTCTGGCTCGCTGAGCGGAGCGGCGAGTTGCTCGAGCGTCTGGGTCTCACTCCGCGCGCAGAGCATCGACCTGATGCCCTCTCAGGAGGCGAGCAACAACGCATCGCCATCGCGCGGGCGCTGCTTTTCGCGCCGCGCGTGCTCTTTGCGGATGAGCCAACCGGAAGCCTGGATTCGCGATCCAGTGAAGCGCTCTGGACGCTCCTGGCGGAGATCGCCAGTGAGCAGGAGATGACCATCCTGATGGTCACGCACGAACTCAACGCCGCCGAGCACTGTGAGCAGGTGTATGTGCTCAACGACGGCGTCATTCGAGGAAGCATCGAGACGGATGGCCACGACACGAGCAGCATTGCGGCTCGCTACCAGCAGCTTGTCGGGTAGGCGGGCGCGCACCGCGCTGATGCTCGGTGTTGTCGCGCTATCGACCGCGCTGATCACCGTCGTCATCTGCACAACGTCCTCAGTCGATCATGCGATTGCGATGCGTATGAGCCGAGCCGTCGGGGCCGCTGACCTCAAGCTGAAGCACATTGGCGAAGCGCGATTCCCGAACGAGACAATCGAACTCGTGAGGTCATGGCCGGAGACCAGCGAGGCGACGCCGATCTATGAGGCGCCGACACCGCTTCGGCACATGATGTTCGACAACTCGACGGTCGTCGTGGGCGTCGGTGTCGATCTCGAGACCTATTTCGATCTCAGGCCTCTCGAAGTGCTCGAAGGGCGCGTGATCGAACGCGATGGCGAGATTCTCCTTGAGAAGAAGGCCGCACGAGAGCTGGATGTCGCAGTCGGCGACGCCGTGCTCGTGCAGCGCTGGGGCGCGCCGCTCGAGTTCAAGGTGGTCGGCATTGCCGCATCGCCGCCCCTCGGTCTCATCGGACGGGCGCGCGGATTCATGACGAGCGCCACGTTGCAGGAAGCATCGAGCGAGGTGACGGGGATCAGTGAGATCGATGTCGTGCTCGGTCGCGGTGTTGACGCCGAGCAATTCGTGCAGCGTTATGCGTCCTCGGTCCCCCCTGGCGTTGTCATGGAGCCGACAGCGCGAGTCGCGTCCGGTCTGGAAGATCGATCGCGAACCACGCGGATCATGATGCTGGTGATGGCGATCTTCACATTCCTGTGCGCCAGCTTCATCATCATGACCGGACTTGCGACGGGCGTCGTCGAGCGCGAGCGTGAACTCGCCGTCATTCGGTGCATCGGCGGCTCGCGCGCTCAGCTGGCGGCGAGTCAGATGCTGATCGGCGGTGGACTCGGTCTCATGGGCGGTGTCGTCGGAGCGCCGCTCGGAGTCCTCGTTGCGTATGTCGGCGGCGTCGTGTTTCGTGAGCAGTTGCCCACCGGGATTTCGGTCCCACCGGTCGGAATCGCGCTGGCGGCGGTCGGCGCCGTGGTCGCAGGGTTGATCGGAGCGGGCTGGCCGGCGCTCGCAGCCGCTCGTATGTCCCCGTTGCAGGGTCTTGCTGTCCGGGCGAGAACGGTGCGATCCCGCACCATCCTGATGCTTGGATGCGTCGGGCTGGCGTTGGTCTTCGGACACATGGCGCTGACCTGGATCTCAGACGATGGCGACTTTGTCTGGTGGTCGCATGCGATGGCCGGACTCCCGATGACGCTCATCGGGTATGCCCTGCTCGGCGTGCCGATCGTGCTGCTCCTCTCGATGCTCATCGGGAGGCCGATTGAGCGAGCGCTCGGATTGCCGCGAAGGCTCGTGGTCCGGTCGATTCGCTCCACGCCGCTGAAGCACGGATTCACGGCCGGCTCGCTCATGGCGGGGCTAAGCGTGATGATCGCTATCTGGACCCAGGGGGCCGCGGCGCTTCGGGACTACGTCGGTTCGATGAACTTCCCTGACGCGGTCGTCAATGGACTTGGCGGACTGACCGAGGACCAGCGAAGGCAGGTTGATCTCCTTCCCTATGTCGAAGACAGCTGCGCGGTCACGATGCAGACTGTGGGCGTTGAATCCTTTGGCATTCGGGGCATCAACCCGCTCGATACGACCTTCATCGGTTTCGAGGTTGAGCCGTTCTTCCGCATGACCTCGCTCGAATGGGTCGAGGGCGATCAGGAACAGGCGCGCCAGGCTCTGGAGCGCGGGGGCGCCGTGATCGTGGCGCGCGAGTTTCTCAACGCACAGAACAAGGGTGTCGGCGAGTTCGTTGAGCTCGAACACGACGGCCGCAAGCACGCCTTTGAGATCGTCGGCGTCATCAACTCGCCCGGTCTTGAGATTGTCAGCAAGTTCTTCTCGGTGGGCGAGGTGTACCGCCGCCAGGCAGCGCACGCCGTCTTCGGGACACGCGAGGAGATGAAACGCATCTTTGGCAATGACGCGATCAACATGATCCAACTCTCTCTGGCGGAGGACATCGAGGACGAGGTCGCCGTCGAGGAGATTCGGCAGGCGCTGGGCGGTTCCCTTCTGATGATCGTCTCCGGGCGGGAAATCAAGCGTTCGATCAACTCCATTGGCGGCGGGTTTCTTCGCATGATGTCTGCGCTGGCGCTCGCGGCGATCACGATCTCCTGCTTCGGCGTCGCGAACACCGTGGTCGCCGGCATCGACGCGCGCCGTTTCGAATTCGGGGTGCTGCGATCGCTCGGCGCCGAGGGCGGCACGCTTGCCCGGATCGTCGTCGCCGAGGTCCTCGTCGTTGCGACAACCGCATGTGTTCTCGGTCTGCTCATGGGTCATCAACTGGCGATTACCGGAGTGCGGCTCCAGCGTCTCATCCTCGGACTGGACGTTCGGATGCAGCCGTCGGCGCTGGCGATACTGATCGGGTGCGTCGTCGTCTTTGCGCTGGCGCTTCTTGCCGGAACTCCCGCGGCGCTCCGGCTGGCGCGTCGGTCCCCGCGTGAACTCCTCGCGGCGCGTTGACGCCCGCCTGTCGAGCGAAGAGCGCTCTACGATAGAGACGCATGCTTACGCAGGAATCGAGGCCATTCGAGATCGTCAGTGGATTCCGACCGATGGGCGATCAGCCGCGCGCGATCGAGGAACTTGCTGATCGCATCGGTCGCGGCGCTGCCCATTCGTGTCTGCTCGGCGCGACGGGCACCGGCAAGACCTTCACGATGGCGAACGTGATCGAGCGCGTCCAGAAGCCGACCCTCATCATCAGCCACAACAAGACGCTCGCCGCCCAACTCTTCGAGGAGATGCGCGAGCTCTTTCCGAAGAACGCCGTCAGCTACTTCGTGAGCTATTACGACTACTACCAGCCGGAGGCGTACATTCCCCAGCGGGACATCTACATCGAGAAGGATGCCTCGAGGAATGATGAGCTTGATCGACTGCGTCTCGCAGCCACCAGCAATCTCCTGAGTCGGCGTGATGTCGTCATCGTCGCGTCTGTTTCGTGCATCTTCGGACTGGGCTCTCCGGGAAACTACAGCCAGAAGGTGATGAGTGTCACCCGCGGCGCCGAGATGGACCGGCGGCAATTCCTGCTCGCGCTCGCGGATATGCAATACGAGCGGAATGACATCGAGTTCACCCGCGGTTGCTATCGGGTGCGCGGCGATACGATCGAGGTCTTCCCTGCATATGAGCAGTACGCGGTTCGCATCGAACTCTTCGGCGACGAGATCGAGGGCATTGAACTGGTTCACCCGGTCAGCGGCGAGAAGCTTGCGGATGAGAAGCAGTTCTTCATCTTCCCGGCAGTCCATTACGTCATGCCGGAAGACACCCTGGAGACCGCGATCGACGGCATCCGGGAGGAACTCGAGAAGCAGGTCATCAACCTCCAGTCCCAGGGACGCCTTCTGGAGGCGCAGCGCTTGCAGGCGCGCACGCGCTACGACGTCGAGATGATTCAGGAGGTCGGGTATTGCTCAGGCATCGAGAACTACTCGCGCCATCTCGATGGGCGGCCGCCGGGCGCCAAGCCGTACACGCTGCTGGACTATTTTGACTATGGAATTGCGACGGGCGAGATCGCGGGCGTCGCGAGACCGGAGAGGCAGGACTGGCTCTGCATCATCGATGAGAGCCATGTGACGATTCCTCAGATTCGGGCGATGTACAACGGCGACCAGGCGCGCAAGCGTGTGCTCGTCGATCACGGTTTCCGGCTCCCGAGCGCGCTCGACAATCGGCCCCTCCGATTCGAGGAGTTCGAAGTGGTTGTGCCGCAGACGATCTTCGTCAGCGCGACGCCCGGCCCCTACGAGCTTGACATCGTTGGAGGCGAGGTCTCAGAGCAGGTCATTCGTCCGACGGGACTGGTTGATCCGGAGATTGAGGTGCGTCCGGCGCGCGGCCAGGTGCAGGATCTTCTGGAGAGGTGTCAGGAGCGCGTGGAGAGCAAGGAGCGCGTCCTCGTCACGGCGCTTACGAAGAAGCTCTGTGAGGATCTCGCCGAGTATCTCGACGAACAGGGACTTCGCGTGCGCTACCTGCACAGCGAAATCCACACGTTGGATCGAATTGAAATCCTCCGCGATCTGCGCGCCGGTGAGTTTGATGTGCTCATCGGCGTCAATTTGCTCCGCGAGGGTCTGGACCTGCCGGAAGTCTCGCTCGTGTGCATCCTCGACGCGGACAAGGAGGGCTTCCTCCGAAGTCCGACGAGCCTGATTCAGCAGATGGGGCGTGCGGCGAGAAATGTGAACGCCAAGGTCGTCATGTACGCCGACAAGATGACGTCCGCAATGCAGGCTGCGATTGACGAGACCGAGCGACGTCGCATCAAGCAGATTCGGTTCAACGAGGAGCATGGGATCACGCCGAAGCAGATCGAGAAATCCATCCGTCGCGGGATCGAGCAGGAACTCAATGCCAGTCGTGTGGCGCGCGACGCCGTCCAGGCCGATGACGCGGCCTACGAACGAGACGAGCTGATTCGACACATGGAGGAGCAGATGTTGGCGGCCGCGGAGGCGCTCGAGTTTGAGTCCGCCGCTGAGCTTCGCGATCGAATCAAGCAGCTGAAGGATGGCTCACCCGTCCGACCGGAGAAGGGCAAGCAGCGACCTGGCGAGCGCACCGATCCCACTCCCGGCATGCCCGGCGCTCGGCCGCGGGGCGGTAAGAAGAAGCGGCGGAGGCGGGCGTAGCGGATGAGATCGCCGTTATCGGGCGCACCATGAACATATTTCACTCGCCGATTCCGTCTCAGCCCGTTACCGGTCAAGCGAGCGCGGTCCCGGTCCGAATCAAGATCGACCACGGGAAATGCCCTGCTGGCGGAGAGTAATGGCCGAGCAAGACCGGAACACGAAGGCGCCTGAGCCGGACGAACTGCTCACGGAAGCGATCGCGCGGAATCTCCCGCTCGAACTGCATCGCGTGACCGGCGATGCGTCTATTCCGGCCGCTCGGGCGCGCATGCTCGGCATGGACGACGAGCACATCTACCTCGAAACTGCCCAGACAATTGGACGGGCCGTGCGTATTCACGCCGGCGACTCTGTCGACGCCTATTTCAACTACTCCGACACGATCTTCCGCTTCCGCGCGGAGATCATCTCATGTAGCTGCACGGTCCGCCTGAATAACGACAAGGTGATCGAGGGCTGGGCGATTCGTCGCCCGAAGGACGTTGTGCCGGGGCAGCGGAGAGATTCATTCCGCACACGATTGATTCACGAGGATCCGATTTCGGTCTTCATGCATCTGACGTCCTCGGAGCAGCCGGACTGCACTCCTATTGACGTGCGACGATTCATCGGCACGCTCGTCGACGCCTCCGCCGGCGGCCTTGGGATACGGATCGACGGGCAGTCGGCGAGCCAGTTCAAGATGTACGACTACCTCTTCGTCCGCTTCGCGCTTCCGGACCATCCGGAGGAAGTCGAACTGCTGACGGAGATCCGGCAGTCGCGCTCCGTGCTCGACGAGACGGCAGCCCGTATCGGTATCATGGCGATCCCCTTCCCGACGGAACGTGAGATGGTGCGGCAGCTTCAGCCGCTGAATCGCCATCTCACTGAGGTGCAGCGTCGCCTGCGCAGCGCGGCCTGAGCCGAAGGCCATCCTTGTTCAACGCGACTCCTGCCGGCGCCTATCATGGCGTCTTGTCCATCGCGCCCGCTGGAGAGACGATCGACGTGCCATCGCGCAAGAGCAGCAGTTCCGAACGGTCCATCCGAGTGCGCGGCGCCCGTGAGCACAACCTCCGCGGCGTCAACGTCGAGATTCCGCGCGATGAACTGGTGGTCGTGACGGGTCTCTCCGGCTCCGGCAAGTCCTCGCTGGCGTTCGACACCATCTTCGCGGAGGGCCAGCGCAAGTACATGGAGTCGCTCTCCGCGTACGCGCGTCAGTTCCTACAGCAACTCCGGAAGCCGGACATCGACGACATCGAGGGATTGCCCCCGACGATCGCCATCGAACAGCGATCAAGCGGGCACAATCCGCGCTCCACTGTCGCGACGAGCACGGAGATTTACGACTATCTCCGCCTGCTCTTTGCGCGCTGCGGGCAGCCGACATGCTGGCATCCTCTGAAGAAACGCAAAGGCGGCGGTGTCGCAAAGCGGTGCGGACTCCCGATCAAACTCAGCAGCGCCACACAGATCGTCGACGCCGTCCTTCAGTGGGATGAGGGCCTCCGTCTCATGGTTCTGGCGCCCGTCGTCCGGGCGAAGAAGGGGCATCACCGTGAGGTCGCCGAGGATCTCCAGGGCAACGGCTTCATCCGCGCGCGTGTGAATGGCGAGGTTACGGATCTCCGCGAGGCGCTCAAGGACGAGAGCGAGAATCCCCTCGGTCTGGGGCGATATGAGAAGCACTCCATCGAGGCGGTCGTTGATCGCATCGTGCTCAAGCCTGACATCAGGCAGCGTCTCGCTGAGTCGATCGAGACGGCGCTCTCGCTTTCCGATGGCGTCGTGATCCTGACGGTGGAGAAGGACGGCGCGTGGACAGACCATCTCTTTTCGGAGAAGCACGCCTGCGCTGAGCACCCGGAGTGTTCGATCGAAGAGCTCGAACCGCGTCTGTTCTCGTTCAACTCTCCATTCGGCGCCTGTGCGGAATGTGATGGCCTCGGAATCGTCACGGAGTTTGATGAAGCGCTTGTGCTGCCTGATGAGTCGCTTTCGCTAGCCGAGGGCGCCGTGGCGGTGTGGACGAAGAACGGGCCGATCCGGGCCTGGTTCAACAGGAAACTGCGTCGATTCTGCAAGTTGACCGGTGTCTCGTTCAATCAGCCCGTGAAGACATTCGACAAGGAGACGCGGCGCAAGTTGCTCTTCGGGATTCCGGAAGCGGGTCGAAGCAGGCGCGGCAAGTATGAAGGCGTCATCCCCAACGTGACCGAATGGTGGCGCACGACCGAGAATGAGGGGGTCAAGGAATGGCTCAGCGGATTCCTGATGCAGACTCCATGCCCGGCCTGTGGCGGCGACAGACTTCGCATTGAAGCGCTGAGTGTCCTGATTCGAACCAAAGAGAAGCTGCCTGAGCATGTCCTCCGAATGCGCGCCGCCCACGGTATCGATCCTGATCCGCATCTCTTCTCGATCGCGGATTTCGCCAAACTCACGATTGCGGACGCCGTCCGCGTCATTGGGGCAGTCGATCTCTCGGAGGAGAAGCACCTCATCGCCGAAGCGATCCTCCGCGAAGTGCGCAGCCGGCTCGGCTTCCTGGCGAGCGTCGGTCTCGAGTACCTCTCGCTGAGCCGGAAGACCGGCACACTCTCAGGCGGCGAGGCTCAGCGCATCAGACTCGCGACGCAGGTTGGCTCAGGCCTCGTGGGAGCGTGCTACGTGCTCGACGAACCCACCATCGGTCTTCATCAGCGCGACAACACGCGCTTGATCTCGACGCTGCGCCATCTGACGGACATCGGAAACACGGTGATCGTCGTGGAGCATGATGAAGACATGATTCGCGCGGCAGACCACATCGTCGATGTGGGACCGGGTCCGGGAGTGCACGGCGGGCGCATCGTCGCCCAGGGCACGGCGGCGCAGATCGCGAAATCTGACCAGTCGATCACTGGCCGGTACCTGAGTGGAGCCGCGTCGATCGAGACGCCCGCGTCGCGCCGCGAAGTAGCCGAAGAGAAGGCGATTGTCGTCAAGGGCGCGCGCGAGAACAATCTCAAGGGCATCGACGTCGCCTTTCCGCTCGGCGGGATCGTCTGCGTCACCGGAGTCTCCGGCTCTGGGAAATCCACGCTCGTCAATGACATCCTGCTTCAGGCGTCTCGAAAAGCGATCACCGGATCGCGCGTCAAGCCTGGCCAGCACACGCGCGTCACTGGGCTCGGGCGTATCGACCGCGTGATCGAAGTCGATCAGTCCCCCATCGGCCGGACGCCGCGATCCAATCCTGCGACGTATACGAATCTCTTTGACGAGATTCGCAAGGTCTTCGCGCGCACGCGCGAGGCCAAGATCCGCGGCTATCAGCCAGGCCGATTCTCATTCAACGTCAAGGGCGGTCGCTGCGAGGCCTGTCAGGGCCAGGGCGTCAAACGCATCGAGATGCACTTCCTGCCCGATGTTTTCGTGGAGTGCGAGGTCTGCCGCGGACAGCGATACAACCACGAGACGCTCGAAATCCGATTCCGTGGAAAGACGATCAGCGACATCCTCTCAATGACCGTTGAGGACGCCTGCTCGTTCTTCGAGAATCACCCGAGGATCCTTCGATATGTCGAATGCCTGCGTGACGTCGGGCTTGACTACATCGAACTCGGCCAGCGTTCGACGACGCTCTCCGGCGGCGAGGCGCAGCGCGTCAAGCTCGCCACCGAGCTTGCAAAGGGGCGCGGCTTGAATGGCGCCGCCGGTCACACGCTCTACATTCTCGACGAGCCAACCACCGGCTTGCATTTCGAAGACATCCGCAAGCTGATGGCGGTGCTCAATCAGCTCGCGGAACAGAACAACACGCTCGTCGTCATCGAGCACAATCTCGATGTCATCAAGTGCGCCGACTGGATCATCGACCTCGGTCCGGAGGGTGGGGACGGCGGCGGCACAGTTGTTGCGACAGGGACGCCGGAGAAGGTCGCGCGCGTGAAGCGCTCGTACACAGGCCAATACCTCGAGCGCATGCTCAAGCCCGCGAAGACGCCCACGAGAGCGAAGAAGAAAACGTCGCGCAAGAAGAAAAGAACAGCCGCCAGCGTCTGACTGCTACGAGACGATCGAACCGGTCGCAATTTCCGACATCGGCGTCAGGAGCACGACATTTCGTTCAGCCTGCGGATCATCCTTCGGCGCATCGCTTGCGGCGAGCAACATGCCCCGGCTCTCTTCGCCTCGAATGGTGCGCGGCGCGAGATTTGCGACGATCACGATCTGCTTGCCGACGAGTGACTCGGGCTCGTAATGCGCCTTCACGCCGGCGCAGATCTGGCGAGGCTCGCCGGCGCCATCATCGAGTTGAAGTTTGATCAGCCGATCGGCGTTCGGATGCGCCTCAGCGTGCGTGATTTTGGCGACACGCAGGTCGACTTTCGCGAACTCTTCAAACGAGATCATCGGCTTGGATTCGGCCACGACGCGGGCTCCTGTCGGGTGCTGTTCTCTGTTGCGGGGACGCAGTGTACCGATTGGGACGTTCGGCGAGGACACGTCGGCGCCGACGCTGGAGACCCGGTGAGAGGTCGGCCGATACCCTGTGTGGCCACCGGACGACCCTGCCGGGGCGCAAGCGAATCGCTGCGAGAGGATCCGATCAGATGCAAGTCGATATGCGTGTACCAAGACTGTTCGCCATCGGCGCAGCCCTGCTTACAGCGGCCGGCGCCTTCGCCCAAGCGCTGCAGCGCGATCTCGAGGGCGTGATTTCAGACGCGAGGCTTGGCAGCGCGAGCTTTGGCGTCGTGATCATGGATCCGGAGACCGGGGAGGTCCTCGCCTCAAAGAATGAGAACGGGTCGTTTATTCCGGCTTCAAACATGAAACTCCTGACGAGCGGCGCTGCGCTCGCGGTGCTTGGAGAGGAGTTCACATTTGAGACAACGCTCGAACTGGCGGGCGACACGCTCGTATTGCGCGGCTCCGGTGATCCAGCGTTCGCGGACCCGAAACTCCTGGAGCGCATGGGCGTCAATGTTGACGACCTTCTCGGGGCGTGGGTCAAGGACATTCGCACCGCGGCGGTGACGAACATCAGCAAGGTGGTGATCGACGCTCGCGTCTTCGATGATCAGTCAATCCACCCGATGTGGCCGACCGATCAACTGAATCGCTGGTACTGCGCCGAGGTGCATGGGCTCAACTTCCATGGCAACACAATCGATCTCTTTGCGTCCCCGGGACAGCCCGGCCTCAGTCCGACCATCAGGATCGAACCGAACGCCCATTGGCTGCATATCCGAAATGTCGCCCGGACCGTGAAGAAGGGCCCAAACACGCTCTGGGTCGCCCGTCCGCCCGGCGACAACAAGATGAAGCTGCATGGGAACATCCGCTGGGCGACGGAGGAGCCGGTGCCCGTCGCGATGCACGACATGCCCTCTCTCCTTGGAAGACTCCTGCGAGAGCGATTGAGTCGGGAAGGACTGGGAGATCCGGTGGTCGAGGTCGCGAGCGCCAACGACGTGCCGGTGCGCGGCAAAGTGATCTCCGTCATCCAAACGCCCTTGAGCATTGTTCTCGATCGATGCAACTCGGACTCATACAACCTCTACGCTGAGTGTCTTCTCAAGCGATTCGGGCATGAGATGACGGGTCTGCCCGGCTCATGGGAGCGCGGCGCCGCGGTATTGCGCATGGTGATACAGGAGAGACTCGGCGCCGAGTTCACCGCGGCGGTCACGATCTCCGACGGCTCCGGAATGTCGCGGGGTAATCAGGTATCGCCCATGCTGATGGCCGCATGGCTCGCAGACATGCACACGGACGATCGGCTCCGCGATGCGTATCTCGAAAGTCTGCCCGAAGCAGCGACATCGGGGACTCTTCGTCAGCGGTTTCGGAAGAACAAACCGTCCAATCTGATTCGTGCGAAGACGGGTTACCTGAACGGAGTCTCAGCGCTGTCAGGTTATGTGACGAACGAGTCGAATAGCCGCGCTCTGGTCTTCAGCGTCATCGTCAACGACATTCCGCGCGATATGCCGATCCGGCGCATTAAGGAGTTCCAGGAGCAAGTCGCACTCGTTGCTGACAACTGGCTGACGAGCCGCGTGGCCGGCGTGGAATAGACGACCTTCAGCGACCCACTGCCGCTTCGGAGCCGACTGCGACCTCGATCGCCCCTGTCACCGCCGCAAGACACGAGGTGTCATTGCACGGTTGGTATTGATAGACGACGCGAATGACGTGTCGTCCGCCTTCCGGTGATTCGGGCGGCGCCTGCAACACCGCCTTGAACTCCACGGCGCCCTCGAAGACTGAAATCTCCTCATCTTCGTACGCAGTCACTATCGATGTCGGCGTCGGCGCGTTCATCTCCACGACCTTCACACCCGTGTCGGATCGCAGATCGACGAGCGTTGGAATCAGGTTCGCCTGGCGTGGTTCGCTGGAGTTGACATGCCATCCCTCCTTCATCTGAAGGGTCACCGTCAGGCCGAATCGCTGGCCGGGACGGACGCTCGCCACCGCCGGGCGCGCGCTCAGACGCACGGGGCTGCCAGCGGCGGCGGGCGCATGCGCGACGCCGCCAAAGCCGGTGTCGGCGCCCGGCCGGTCGATGAAGTCATCGGGACGCCGATTCACCTTGCCGATCGGCATGGGGATCTCTCGACGCTTCTCGAGGCCCTCGGCCATGTGAACGTACGCGCCCGGGTTCCTGTCGAGCAGCGCGCCGAATGAGAGCAGGATCTCATCAGCCCGAGCAAGAAAGCGATTGTCGCCAATCAGCGCATGCAGATCGAGGAGGTTGTGAAGCGCGACAGCGTTGCCGGATGGGAGCGCGCCTTCATTCGGACTCTTCGTCCGAGCGAAGAGATCAGGGCGCAGGTCAGCGAAGTAGTAACCTCCTCCTGCTTCATCCCAGAAGAGACTGTCCTGAAGTCCCTGCAGCGCGACAGCTTGATTGAGCCAGGCCCTGTCCTGAGTCAGCCGGAAGAGCGCGATGTACGCACGCGTCATCCATGCGTAGTCGTCATGGAACGCATCAATCTCACCGACGCCCTCTCGCCATACGCGCCAGAGCTTGCCGTCGGACTGGGTCAGGTTTGATCGAGCGAACTCGCCCGCTCGGATCGCGGATTCGGCGTACGACTGATCCTCGAGGACAATCGCCGCTTCGACGAAGGCGAGGATCATCATGCCGTTCCATGCGCTGATGATCTTTGTGTCGAGCAACGGGTGCTCACGCTTGGATCTCGCAGCATCAAGCCGCGACTGCAGTGGTCGCAAGTCATCAAGGAGCGCAGCTACAGACTTCTCACCAGTCGTCGCGACTGAGGCAACGGACTCTCGCCAGAACACTCCTCCGCCTGGAGCGTGCGCGTGACCGGGGATCTTCGGAACCGGCGCCAGCTCGAATATCTCTCGATACCGCTTCGAATCTACGTCGCCAAGGACTGCCTCTAGCTCTTCCTCCGTCCAGAGATAGAACTTGCCTTCTGTCGCGTCGGTCTCCGCATCCAGCGCGGAGTAAAAGCCGCCCTCAGGACTCGTCATATGCGACTGTACGAATGCGAGCGCGCGTCGCACCGCATCCTCGTAGAGCTCGTCGCGAGTTTCGGCGTGCCATGTGGTAAAGGCGATCGAGAGCAGCGCCTGGTTGTAGAGCATCTTCTCGAAATGTGGAACGCGCCATTCCTGATCGGTCGCATACCGATGGAAACCGCCGCCGACCTGATCATGGATCGTGCCTTCATACATGCGCGTCAGGCTGACGCGCGCCATATCCAGAAGCGACGCGTCCTTCGTGCGACGGTAGACACGCGCAAGCAACGTGAAATTGGTCTCGCCCGGGAACTTCGGGGCGATCCCCCACCCGCCGTGGGCGTCGTCGAATGTGCGGCTCAGGTCATCGATCGCACGATCGACGATCGTCGCTGACAGGACGTCGACGGGTGTCTGGCTCTCGGCGCCGAGATAGGTGGAAACACGCATGGCCAGATCTGTCGCCTGCTTCTCGATCGCATCACGCTGATGCGCCCACGCGTTCGCGATAGCCCCGAGCACCCGAGGGAATCCCGGGCGTCCTCCAGGCATGTCCTCCGCCCCGAAGTACGTGCCGCAGTAGAAGGGCTTGAGGTCGGGCGTGAGGAAGACGCTGTTCGGCCAGCCGCCGTGCCCGCTGAAGATCTGCGTGGCCATCATGTAGAGCTCATCCACATCCGGCCGCTGCTCGCGGTCCACCTTCACGCATACGAAGTCTCGATTCATGATGGCCGCGATGTCTTCATTCTCGAAGACCTCGCGCTCCATGACGTGGCACCAATAGCACGTCGAATATCCAACGCTCAGGAAGATCGGTTTGTCGAGTTCCCGCGCGAGGTCGAAGGCCTCCTGGCCCCACGGCATCCAGTCGACTGGGTTGTGCGCATGCTGGAGGAGGTACTGACTCGTCGAGTCGATGAGCCTGTTCGAGTGAGTGGGCGCTGATTCAGACAACGTCGTCTCCTCTCCGTCCGTATTCGCCTCGAACGAAGTTCCATAGTCATTCTGAGCGTGGATGGCGCCCGCCAATGCCAATGACAGGATCCCGCCGACAAAAAAAGGAAGCCGGTCTCGGTCAATGCGGCGCGGGACGGACACATCATGAGGCATCAGTGTGCTCCTGATCGTGCGGCAGGTCGCACGAGATCGCACTATAGCCCGGGCAATTCGCGCGACTCCGGTGCAGGAGCGGTACACTGCGCTTCGGACTTCGCACGGAGGCATGCGTCGAATGGCTGCAATTCGCGACGAAACGCCGGGCAGGGATGCACGGCAGACACGACGGGTCGCTCTGCTCAACCAGAAGGGCGGCGTCGGCAAGACCACCACCACTGTCAATCTCGCGGCGGCGATCGCCGAACAGGGTCGACCGACCCTGATCGTTGATATCGATCCTCAGTCTCACGCCACGCTGCATCTCGGAGTGGACCCGGACGGCCTCGATCGATCGATCTACGACCTGCTGCTGGATCCGGAGTTGCCGGCGACAGAAGCCCTCATCGAGAGTCGACCGAACCTCGGACTGCTTCCCGCGGAGGTGCATCTGGCCGCGGCTGAGACGGAGCTTGTCGGCGAGGCGGATCGGCAGGACCGATTGCACCGGATCCTCGACCGGCTTTCCGACCAGTACGAGTTCGTGTTCATCGACTGCCCGCCGTCGCTCGGGATTCTGACCCTGAATGCGCTCGCAGCGTCAGGCGAGGTGCTGGTGCCCTTGCAGGCGCACTTCTTCGCGCTTCAGGGTGTGAGCAAGCTCCTCGAGACGGTGCAGTTGGTAAGCCAGGCTGCGAATCCGGATCTCGTCGTCGCCGGCGTCATTCTCTGCATGCACGAGGAACGGGCGACGCTCTCGAAGGAGGTCGTGGCCGATCTCGACGAGTTCTTCCACGCTTCGCGCGAGGGCGGCGCCCCCTGGAGTGACGCGAAGGTCTTCAGACCGCCCGTGCGACGGAATATCAAGCTCGCGGAGTGCCCGAGCTTTGGGCAGACGATCTTCGAGTACTCAAAGTGGTGCCCCGGCGCCCTCGATTATCGAGCCCTGGCGAAGAGCTTCATTGAGGAGTGGGACGCCAGGAAGTCCGTGAAAGCAGAGGAGATCGCTCAGGCGCCTGAGGACCCTCGCGACGCCCTGGAGGAGCCAACGGAGGACACAACCGCTGAGATCGTCGTGAGGCCCTCGGCCGCGGCAGAGATGACGGGGTGACCCCGTCTCCCCATGGTGGTTTCAGGACCATCCGAGTTCTGACCTTCCTTGGGTTCTCTGGCTTCCTGCTGACGGCCACACACGCTCCGCTCCCGGCTCTCGGGCCCCCCGTCATCAGCTGGCAGGACAAGGCCGTCCACGCCCTCGTGTACCTCCTCTGGGCGGTCATCCTGCTCAGGGCGATGCCAGCGAAGTGGCTCGAGAGGAAGTCGGGCTGGCTCCTGGCGGCGTTCTCGGGCGTTCTATTCGCCGGGCTCGACGAAATCACCCAGGGGATCCCGTGCCTGAATCGTTCTCCGGACGTCTGGGATTTCGTCGCTGACGTCGTCGGCGTGCTGTCGGGGCTCCTGCTGGTCCGACGATTCCCGGCCATTCTCGGACGTCGTAGAAACTTGCCCGATTCGCGATTTGATCGCGGCAAAAGACCTTGACCGCGCCGTAAGTCCGTGTTATTCCTGAAACTGCGTAAAGGAACGGACGGCCGCCCGCACAGCGGTTGTCCAGAGTACAGGGAATCAGAGTGTTGGCCGTCTGCACAACGGCTGATGCGCAGGGAGTCGCGACTCGCACAAGAGTCGCCGCAGGAGAGAATAAGATGAAGATTTGTGTGAGCCGAAACGGCATCGCCGCCTGTGCAATCGTTGCACTCGCGGGCACCGCCGCCGCTGGCGATTCTGAGTTGGTCGTCAACACGATGACGCCATCGGTGAACGGCGCCACTGAGCGAGCCTTCCTCAGCGGAACAACGGACTTGTCGACGAACCTCGTCCAGGAGTTCGAGATCGACGCCGCGACGAATCTGGAGACGCTGTCCTTCTTCGGCAGCGCGACGGATGTCCACGTCTACCTCACGAAGGACGTCGGCCTCGTCGGCGACGCCAACGCGGATGATCCGGTTCCGACCGGCAGCATTGTCTGGGAGTCCGGCTCATACACGAGCCCTGGCGGCGCCCTCGGCACGCGTGGCTGGCAGGACTTCGACGTCACCGGCATCTCGCTGGACTCCGGCACGTACTACGTGGTCCTCGCTTCGGATGACATCTTCGGCGCGTACTGGAGCTACGCCCTGAAGAACGATCCGGTCACCGAGAACGTCGGCGACAAGGGCTCGGCGCAGTACGCCAAGGGCGTCGGCGATCAGCGCGTCGCCAGCATCGACTACAACTTCGACGAGGGATCCCCCTTCGTCTTCGGCCTCCGAATCACCGGCTCGACGGTGCCGACCCCGGGCACCCTCGCCATCGCTGCCGCCGGCGGCCTCCTCTGCATCCGTCGCCGCCGCTAAAGCGCGGACCCGCAGAGCACCTGTACTGTTCCTTCACCGGCCTTGCCCTCACGGGCAGGGCCGGTTCTTGTCATTTAATCGTGGCTCCCTGAGGCCATGTGGAAGTCATCCCGCCGATATTGACGCGGATGGATCCTCAGCCGCAGATGACCTCCGACCTCGAGCCGCGGCAGACGCCTACGCGGAGTGGTTTCGTCGCCTCGGCGCGTGTCGTCGCAGGGCTCACGCTGCTGAGTCGAGTCTTTGGACTTGCGCGCGATGTCGTGTGCTCCCGCGTCTTCGGCGCCGGTCCGGTCTGGTCCGCCTTCGCGCTTGCGTTCCTGATACCCAATCTCTTTCGACGGCTCTTTGGCGAGGGCGCCTTGGCGGCGGCCTTCATCCCCCAATACGCGCAGCTGCATGAGCAGGATGTGACCGAGGCGGATCGACTCGCCTCGGCGACCGTTACGATGGTCTTGGCCGGTCTCCTGGTCCTCACCGGACTGATTGAGTTGGGGCTCTGGTACACGCTCTCTGCGCTCGACCTCTCCGACTCGGGTGCGCTCGCCATCCGGCTGGCGATGATCATGCTCCCATTCATGCCGCTGGTCTGCATGACGGCGCTGCTTGGCGGCATGCTCCAGACGCACGGTCGTTTCGCGCCAACGGCCGCCGCTCCCATCGTGCTGAACATCTGCATGATCGGGGCCGCGCTCATCTGGGGCATGGCGCCGGACGTAGACCTGCAGCTCGCGGCTGGCCGGGTCGGCGTCGCCGTGGTGGTCGCCGGCCTCCTGCAGGTCGCTTGGGCGCTGCATGCGTTGCACGGATCAGTGCGGTGGACGACGCAGCTGCGCGGCGCCGGAGCCTCGGTGCAAAAACTGCTCCGCCAGATGGGGCCTGTGCTCATTGGGCTTGGAGCACTGCAGATCAACCAGTTGCTCGACGGTCTGATCGCGAGTTGGCCGCTGCTGGTCGGACCGGACTTCTGGATCCCGGGCCGCGGCGTCGTGGCGTATCCGCTCGACGAGTCGTCGAATGCGGTGCTCTTCTTCGCTCAGCGTCTCTATCACTTCCCACTCGGCGTATTCGGGATCGCACTGGCGACCGCGGCCTTCCCGATGCTCGCACGTCAGACGATCGATCGGGAGGCGTTTCGCGGCACGCTCTCGCGCGGCGTCCGACTCAGTCTCTTCATCGGCGTGCCCGCGTCCGTTGGACTGGCGATCGTGCGCGAGCCGCTCGCCGGCGCGGCGTTTCTGGGCGGGAGATTCGAGACTGCAGACCTTGAGCGCGTCTCGAACGTGTTGCTCGGTTACGCGCCGGCAATCTGGGCGTACATGCTCACTCATTTCCTCACACGCGCCTTTTACGCACTGGGCGATATGCGAACTCCAATGCGCGTCTCGATTGCATTCGTAATCGTGAATACGGCGTTGAATCTCATCCTGATCTGGTGGCTGCGAGAGGCGGGACTCGCCTGGTCGACATCCATCTGCGCGATCGCCCAGTGCCTGATCCTCGCTCGGATCCTGCGATCGAGACATCAGGTCGCGCCGGCAGGTGATGTGCGCGGGCTCGCCCTCTGGACAATCACAACGTCCGGACTCATGGCAGGAATCCTCATCGTGATTGACCTCCTGGCCGGGCGAGCGACGGATCCTGGCGCTTGGTCGGGCCGTCTTGTCGTCCTCCTGGCGCTGGTCGCCGCCGGCGGACTCATCTATGGCGGCGCCGCTCATGTGACGAGACGGCCGGAACTCGGCTGGCTGATGGAACGTCAGCCGAAAGATGAGGCCTGATTCGAGGGGCGGGATAAACTGCCTGCGGAGGCCGGTCCGATAGGGAGAAGGTCGAGTCGGGGAGCCCCGTTCGCGATCGCTGTTCATTGCTCGAGGACCGCATCAGCCATGCTGAAGTCGACCCACGCCCGTATCCAGTCATTCCGAGTGGTCCCATCGCTGCCGAAGGCGCTGGAGCCGCTGCATGAGATCGCCCACAACCTGTGGTGGAGTTGGCACCCCGAGGCTGCGTCGCTCTTCCGACGCCTCGATCGTGAGCTCTGGCGCACGACAAATCACAACCCGGTCATGCTCCTCGGACTCGTTTCTCAAGAGAAGCTCGAAAAGGCGGCCGAGGACCGCAGCTATCTGCACGCCCTGGGGCACGTCCATTCGCGTCTGCAGGCGCACATGACGCGCAACTCCTGGTTCCAGCAGCACCATCCGGAACTCGCCGCGAAGGGCGATATGTCGATCGCGTACTTCTCGGCCGAGTTCGGATTGACCGAGTGTCTCCAGATCTACTCCGGCGGCCTCGGCGTGCTCTCCGGCGACCACCTGAAGTCAGCGAGCGAGATCGGCATTCCGCTGATCGGCGTGGGTCTTCTCTATCGCTGCGGTTACTTCCATCAGTATCTGAATGCGGACGGCTGGCAGCAGGAGACGTATCCCGAACTCGACTACCACAATCAGCCGGTGCATCGGGTCATCGACCCCAAGACAAACGAGCAGATGAGAGTGACGGTTGCGCTTCCCGGGCGAGACCTGCACATCGCGGTGTGGCGCTGCAACGTCGGACGCGTGCCGCTCTATCTCCTTGATACGAACATCGAGGGCAACGCTCCGCATGACCGCGAGATCACGCGCAATCTCTACGGCGGCGATGTCGAAACGCGCATCCAGCAGGAGCTCGTGCTCGGCGTCGGCGGCATGCGCGCCCTGGCGAAACTGGGAATCCAACCCTCCGTCTATCACATGAACGAGGGCCATTCGGCATTCCTCGGGCTCGAGCACATTCGCATGCTCCGTGAGCGCCATGGGATCGATTTCGACACCGCCCTCTCATGCGCTTCGGCGCAGCATCTGTTCACGACACACACGCCTGTGCCTGCGGGCATCGATCGATTCAGTCCGGAGCTCGTGGCGCGCTACTTCGAGGGCTGGCATGGTCCGCTTGGCATCAGCGGCGAGCACCTCCTCGGCCTCGGGCGCGAGAATGAGCACGACCCGAACGAGTTCTTCTCGATGGCGGTGCTTGCTCTCAAGCTCTCGCAGTACTGCAACGGCGTCAGCAAGCTTCACGGCAAGGTGAGCCGCCGGATGTGGAAGAACCTCTGGCCTGGCGTGCCGGAGGAAGAGCTTCCGATCGGCCATGTGACGAACGGTGTGCATGCGCGCTCATGGATCGCACCGGACCTCGGGCGCCTCTACGACCGCTACATGGGCTCGGCGTGGCTCGAGGATCCGACAGATAGAGAAGCCTGGAAGGGTGTCTCCGAAATCCCCGACGACGAACTCTGGCAGATCCACGTCGATCAGCGCCAGCGCCTCGTGCGATGGTGCCGCCAGAAGATCCGCGAGCAGCTTCGCCTGCGGGGTGTCGGCCCGGCCGAGATCGAAAAGGCGGCGAGCGCGCTGGATCCGAATGCGCTCACGATCGGATTCGCCCGTCGATTCGCGACGTACAAGCGCGCCACCCTCTTCCTGCAGGACAAGGAACGCCTGCTTCGACTGCTTCAGAACGACGAGCAGCCCGTGCAGTTCCTGATCGCCGGCAAGGCGCATCCTGCGGATACGGCGGGCAAGGAGCTCATTCGGGAACTCGTCAACCTGTCGAAGGAGGCGCATCGCGCTGATCGCGTCGTCTTCCTCGAGGACTACGATATCTCCGTCGCCCGGCGCCTTGTGACCGGATGCGACATCTGGCTGAACACCCCCCGCCGTGGGCTCGAGGCGTCAGGCACGTCGGGCATGAAGGCGGCGATGAACGGCGTCATCAATCTCTCGGTGATGGATGGCTGGTGGGACGAGGCATTCGACGGCGCCCTCGGATTCTCCATCGGACGCGGCGAGTCCTACGACGACAGCTCGCTCCAGGATCAGATCGAGAGCCGGGCGCTCTTCGATCTGCTCGAGCGACAGATTCTCCCTGAGTTCTACACGCGCGAGGTCAGCGGTACGCCGAAGCGCTGGGTCGCTCGCATGAAGCGCTGCATCCAAAACCTGACACCTGCGTTCAATACGAATCGCATGGTGGCCGAGTATCACGACGCCTACTACAAGCCGGTGCACCTGCACGGGCACGCGATGTCAGACGATAATCTCGAGCAGTCCCGAGACCTGAGCGACCATCTCAAGCGTTACATGGCCCATTGGCAGGAGGTCTCGGTGCTGGACGCAACGAGCCCCGTCCAGCAGAAGGCCGCCGTTCGAAGCAGTGTCCCAGTGCAGGCCGTCGTCTCTCTGGGGCAACTCACGCCTGAAGAAGTCAGCGTGCAGCTCTACCACGGCAACGTCACGGCCATGGGAGATCTCGTCGGAGCAGCAGCCGTGGAGATGCGTCATGTCCGCACGCTTGACCATGGACGGCATGAATACACCGGTGAGTTCAGCACGGCTCAGAGCGGTCGGCACGGATTCAGTGTGCGTGTGATTCCTCGTGATGGTCGACTTGCGACTCCGTTCGTTCCAGGTCTTATCACGTGGCACGCCGATGATGCGTCCGCTGCTTCTGAGGATTCCGTCGAAAGCGATGATGCGTCCTCTCATTTCTCGGTGGCGACTGACACTTAGTCCGGGATGCTCGCGCGCGCGAATGACCCGCGTGCGCGCGTGAGCGTCTAAACTCTGCGTCATGGCGGAGTCCGCAGCGGTCGAGCTCTTTACCGATGGCGCCTGCTCTGGCAATCCGGGCCCGGGTGGCTGGGCCTATCTCCTGCGCCATCCCGCCTCCGGGGCCGAGCGGACGGACTCTGGTGGTGAGGCAAGAACAACCAACAATCGCATGGAGCTCATCGCCGTTGTCGAGGGGCTGAGCGCACTCTCAGAGGCGACGAGCGTCGATCTCTATTCCGACAGCCAGTACGTGCTCAAGGGGCTGGACGACTGGCTCGCCAACTGGAAGCGCAATGGCTGGCGCACGTCCGCGAAAAAAGCCGTCAAGAATGAGGATCTCTGGAGGCGTCTGGACGCCCTCGCCCAGGAGCACGACCTCCGATTCCACTGGGTTCGCGGCCACAGCGACCATCCGGAGAACGAACTGTGCGACAGGATGGCCGTGGAGGCCCGAAAGCAATTCGAATAGTCAGGCGCGCGGGTATTCCCGGAGCCTCCTGATCCGCTTCTATTCCTCAGGAGGGGCAGTCGGCTCAGCCTGACTCAATATTGTGACGCCTCTCGAACGGTCGCGGAATCGCACCGGAGTCGGACCGATCTCGCTCGCATGAACAAGCGACGAATGATCCGTCCGATCATTTTCATGGTTGGAATTGCCGTAGCGGCCTGGCAGCTTCCTGACATCCTCGAGAAGGTCTTCGGAAGCCTGCAGGGGAAGGGCCTCGCGACAACTTCGCTCACCGAGCAGCTCGGTCTGGAGGCGGTTGCGTCGAAGCCGCGGCCCGGCCAGCAGGTGATTCTTGGCGCTTCCAGGGACCAGGCCGAAGCGGAACGCCTTCGCGCCGAGGCGCTCCGGAACGCGCCACTCACCGTGCGGTCCTCGCTCGACGAGCAGGGCCTGACTGAGAAGGAGAAGCAGGAGCTCCACAAGCGCAAGCTCCGCCTGATCGGTGAGCGCCTCGGACAGGCCGATCATCCATCACGCGATCCCTGAGTCCAGATCAGTCGGTGAGACCGAGGCGCTCACGCTTCTCGGCCCATTCACGCTGCTCTCGCTTATTGTCGCTCGCAATCTCTGCGCTACCACGCTGAATCGCCTCGATCTCAAGGCGTGTCAGTCGCATCGACTCTTTCTCGTAGTCCCAGAACGCCTCGATCGTGATCGGGATGATCGGCCGGATCAGCTCGAGCATCGCGGCTGCGAAGTCCTGGATCTCCTGCTGCGCATGCGCATCCAGTCTCAGCGAGAGGAATCGCAGCGTGTTGTGGAGGTCGCATTTCCAGTACCACTCGGTGTAGAGGCTCTGCGGCAATCCGATGCGAGCCAACTCCCTTGCGACACCCTTCTCATTGAGATCCATGTATTCGGCGTGCGTCTTCTCGGCCCGTTCGAGGTAGTCGAGGAACTCCTCAGCCGTCGACACGTCGATCGGCTCGTCTCCCCCCTGCCGGTTCGTCGTGGACTGCTTGCGCACGTTCTCAATCGACGGCCTGTAGAAACGGTCGGGCATGATCGAGTAGCGCGCGGAGTATTCGTTGACGTTCGCCGTGCGATGACGGATCCACTGTCGAGCCACGAAGATCGGCATGGCGCAGTGAAACTTGAACTCGACCATCTCAAATGGCGTTGTGTGGCGATGTCGCAGCAGATATCGGAGAAGGCCGCGGTCTTCGTTGACGCGTTTCGTTCCAGCGCCGTACGAGACGCGCGCCGCCTGCACGATGGCCTGGTCCGCGGTTTGTCCCTCGGGAACAAGTCTCGGCATGACATCGAGGAGCGCCACGAATCCGTGGTCATGCACCTTGATCTCGTGGCGGCTGGCGCCGTCCATCAGGTCGATCAACTTCGTTTCAGAGGGCACCCGGGTAGGTGACGCGGTCTTCGTCTCGAGGACGCGATCGCTCTTGAGGCTGCTCATGGCGGTGTCTGCTTCCGTGGACAAGGGGCCAATCCGTTGACCGGCGGATCATACCTGCGCGTCCTGTGAATCACAGCCGACGACAGTCCCCGCCAGGAGCCGACATGTTCCGCAAGCTTGTCCACACGCGCCGCCAAGGCGATCAACCCCGGGCGGCTGCCCGCTCCCTAGTCATCCGCCGTCGACTTGATGAGATCCGCAGGCAGAAAGAACGAGAGGACGCCGGCCAGCGCCAACAGGATGCCGAAGACTGCGAATGCTTCGAAGAGACCAAATCGCTCGATCAGGGCCTCACCGATAAATGGCGCCGACGCCGAGACTGCCCATCCGCAACCAAGGAGCAGGCTGGCTGTCGCGCTGGTCGCACCGGGGAGCAGACGGTGAGCGAGCGAGATCGAGGCTGGGACCAGGCCGAAGTAGCCAAACGCGATCAGGAATCCGAGGAGCGCCATTGAGATTGGACCCGCGAAGGGCATCAGGAAGATCAGCGGGGCAGTGAGCAGTGAAACAAGGATCATCGCGCCTCTCTCCTGACCGGCGTGGACATACCGACCCACGACCAGCGCCGAGACTCCCATTCCGACCGCCGAGGCGGAGAGGATGTAGCCGTGGAGCGTGGTCGCTTGCTGAACGCTCTGTGGATGGATTGTCTCGGCCCAGCGTCCGAAGAGATAGATGACGCCGATATTCACGAGGAAGCGGCAGGAGTTCACGAAGAACAGGACGCCGATCGTGAATCGCTTGCGACCAAGTTCAGGAACGCGATCGGCGCTGGATGAGATTGTCTGAGGAACGGATTCGTCCTTGTGCGGCGTTCGCCGAATGGCGAGCCACAGCACGACCGCAAAGAGCACTCCCGGGAGGATCAGCAGGTCGAGGCGCTCGAGTCCGAGCCAGGATGCTTCGTTGACGAATGTCGCCACGCGTGGCCCTAGTACGCCGCCAATCATCCCTGCCGCAAAGAAGATCGACAGTCCCTGCCCGCGCGCCCTGCGGAGGTTGCCCTCCATGAGTTTGCCGCGCTCGTGGCTGAGGCGTCCGGCGACTGCCGACGCAATCGGGTGGTAGACCCCGATGCCCGCGATGCCGATGACCTGCAGCGCGATCAACTGATCGAAGGTTCGGGCATGACCTATCAGCCCAAGACAGAGAGCGCCCATGGCGAGGCCGAGGGGGCCGAAGATGCGCGTGTTGAACCGGTCCGCGAACCAGGAGAAGAACGGCTGTGCCAACCCACTGACGATTGGATTGATCGCGATGACGAATGCGGTCTGCGCCTTTGTCAGATCGAGCCTCGCCTCGAGAGCGACCATGAGCGAGAAGATGAACGCGGGATAGATGTCCGTGATGGCGTGCGACGAGACGAGGATCCAATATCGAATCCTCGTGAGGCGGGCAGTTCCTGCCGACGTCTCAACTGGCGTTACGACACCATTCAGGCTCGCGTCCCGCTCGTCGACGGCGGAGACAGCGTCCACCTCGACGGCGACCGCCTCAGCGACAGGATTTGGATTTGAGAGACGCACGCCCGGGAGGATAGGCCTCCTCCGGTGTGCCCGTCACGCGAGGCTGGGTTCAGGCTCTCGCGGCGACCGGACGAAGGACGCCCCGAAGACCATGAGGCCGATCACGAGGCCGAGAACGCCTGAGCGCGCGACGGCCCAGGACCAGCCAAGATCTTCGAATCCGTCATCGACGAAGGTCGCCTTTTTCCGCTTGTTGACGTCGGTCGTGATCATTGCCGCCGTGAACTGCCAGGTGCGTTTCTCGAGTTCCTTGAAGGTGCTCTCGGATCGCTCGACACGTCCGTCCGGTGTTGCTGAGATGAAGTTGTAGACCCACTTCTTGCGGTGGATCTTGCCCCACGTCTCTGAGTCGTAACCCGGTGCGTGGGCACGACCGACGAGCACGAGCCTCGGATCCCCTCGTCCTGCCTCGAGAGCCTCGTTGGCGGTCTCTCCGCCTGTGACCTGAACCATGATGAGGACTCGGAGCCACTCGTGATGGCGCGTGAGCTCCTTGAGGCGCGGATCATCGCGCCCGGTGACAGGAATCGAGGCCTGCTTATCGCGCCAATGGAGTTCCACGCGCGCTTCGTCGCCCTCAATCGTCCGGATCTCAACAGGATCGCCGGCGAACTCGAACTTCTGATCGTTGATCCGCTTGATATGCCAGCGCTGTGATGGTGTGGTCTCGCTCCGCTCCTTGAGCCGGAGCGTCATCTCCGTCATGCCGACAGCGATCGCCGCGACCGAGATCGCGATGATTGAAATACCGATCGTCCTTGTGCGACTTACGAACATGGCAGGTCAGTGATCCTCGTCGTTCCCGTGGTCGTCGCCAGCGTGATCATCATCGCCGTGACCATCTCCCTCGTGATCGCCATGATCATCGCCGTGATGGTCGTCATCGTGCACGGCCATTCGCGCCTCGTAGGCCTCCTCGCCATGCTCCTCCTTCCAGGCATTGATTGCGTCCCGGACCTGGGTCGATGGGATGATCTCATTGCGCACCGGCTCAATCTTTGATCGCGATCCAATATCCGTGATCGTGAAGAGCATGAAGGTGCCGATGGCGAGCAGGCAATAGAGGAGCGCCACCGCATTGAACTTGTTGTCCCAATGCAGGTGCATGAAGAAGCCGACAACCAGCGCGGACTTAAAGATCGCGATGAAGAGCGCAATGATCAGATTGCCGACGGCGCCGACATCGACATACAGCGCGGTGTAGACCGTCAGCACCGTCATGATCAGGAGAATGATCAACACGCCGAGCAGAAGATTCCTCGGAGCCACATGGTGGCCGCCGCCGTCATGTCCGTGTGCGTCGTGAGAGCTCATGATTCAGTCACCCAACGAGATAGAGCAGCGGGAAGAGGAAGATCCAGATCAGATCGACGAGGTGCCAGAAAAGACCGACGTTCTCGAGCGACGTGAAATGACGCGGCCCGAAGTGCCTCTTCTGAGCCCTCCAGAGACACCAACCCAGCAGTAGGACGCCGATGAGCACGTGGGAGCCGTGAATCGCAGTCGCGACCCAGTACACACCAAGAAAGAGCGGGTCGTAGTCGCTCGGCACATAGCCGTGACTGCCCGGATAACTGAAGAAGCCGCCTGGAACTTCACCCTTCTGATATTTCGGCCAGTATTCGAGCGCCAGTTTTGCGACGAGGAAGAAGAGGCCGCAGATGATCGTGATAAAGAGGTTGATCTTCAGCCAGAACTGTTGATTCAGCTGCGCATTGCGTATTGCCATCGCCACCGTGAACGAGCTGATGAGCAGGACCGCCGTGTTCACGGCGCCGACACGCCAGTCGAGGTAATAGTGAGACGCCCGGGCGAACTCGTCCGCGTGCAGGATCCGGTAGATCGTGTACGCGACGAACATTCCTGAAAAGAGCAGAAGCTCCGTCGTCAGGAAGAGCCACATGCCGAGTTTGGCGGCCGTGTACTCATCGTCGTTGTTCCGCCAGTGCGGCTGATGGCGATATCGCTCCCAGTAAGTCTGGGAGGCGCCGTCGCCGGTCATGTCAGTCGGGGCAGTTGTCATCGTCAATTCGCTCAGTGAGATGATCGAGGGAATGCGTCAGTGCGACTTCTCGCCCGGCGGAAGCGGATCCGGCAGCGGGTAATCCGCCGGGTCACAGAACGGCGGCACCGCGTCGTCGAAGTCATACGGTCCGTAATGCACGACAGGCTCGTGGTGGAAGTTGTGCTCGATGGGAGGGCTCGCAGTCTCCCACTCGAGGCTCAGTCCGCCCCAGGGATTCGGAGGCGCCTGCTTGCCGGCCATCAACGAGTGGATGAACGTCGCCAGATGAACCAGGAAGCCCGCGAGGAGGATCCACGATCCGATCGTGCTGATCTGGTGGAGCGTGGTGAACTCCTGCACGTAGGTCGAATAGCGACGGGGCATACCCTGCGTGCCAAGGAAGAACTGCGTGAAGAAGGTGACGTTGAACCCGATGAACACGAGCGCGCAGCCGAGCATCGCGGCAGGCTCGTTGTACATCTTGCCGAACATCTTCGGCCACCAGTGGTGAATGCCGCCGAAGAGCGCAATCGCGGCGCCGCCCATCATGACGTAGTGGAAGTGCGCGACGACGAAGTACGAATCGTGGAGCTGCATGTCCGTCGAGAGCGTGCCGAGGAAGAGACCCGTCAGGCCGCCGATCGAGAACGTGAAGAGGAACGCCAGGCCATAAAGCATCGGCGTGTTGAATCGAATCGAGCCCTTGTAGAGCGTTGCGATCCAGTTGATGACCTTGATCGCTGAGGGGATCGCCACAAGGAACGTCAGCGCTGAGAAGATGGCGCCGATGAGCGCATCCTGCGACGTGAACATGTGGTGGCCCCACACGATGAAGCTGATCGCCGCGATGCCGAGACTCGAGAACGCAACCGCCCGATAGCCGAAGACCTTCTTCCTCGAGTGCACGCCGATGAGTTCACTCATGATGCCCATGCCGGGCAGGATCATGATGTAGACAGCGGGGTGTGAGTAGAACCAGAAGAAGTGCTGGTAGAGCACGGGGTCTCCACCGAGCGAGGGATCGAAGATTCCGATCTTGAAGATCCGTTCGAGCGCCAGGAGCAGAACCGTCACGCCCAGCACAGGTGTCGCAAGCACCTGAATGATGGCCGTGGCGTAGATCGCCCAGACGAAGAGCGGCATGTCGAACCACCCAAGCCCCGGCGCGCGGAGCTTGTGGACGGTCACGACGAAGTTCATCCCGGTGAAGATCGAACTGAATCCGAGGATGAAGACCCCGAGCGTCATGAAGGTGACCTGCCAGTGTTCCTCGGGCGTATCAAGGCTGTAGGGCGTGTAGAACGTCCAGCCCGTGTCGACACCACCCAGAGCGATGGCGACGACGGAGAAAATGGCGCCCACAACGTAGATGTACCAGCTCGTGAGATTGAGCTTCGGGAAGGCGACGTCCTTGGCGCCGAGCATCAATGGCAGGCAGAAGTTCCCCAGTGCTGCAGGGATCGCAGGAATGATGAACAGGAAGACCATGATCGCGCCGTGAAGCGTGAAGAACCGGTTGTAAAGGTCCGGGTTGAAGATCTGGCCTTGAATGATTGGATTGCCAGCCGCGTCGAGCGTCGCGACATCCGGCGCGAAAAGCTCGAGTCGCACGAGGAGCGCGAAGACGCCTCCCAGGAAGAACGCGAAGAGCGACGCGAAGAGATACATGACGCCGATCTTCTTGTGATCAATCGTCGTCATCCAATCCCAGATCGTCACCATCATCCCGCCCTTGGGCTTGAGATAACTGACGTCGTGGTGATCGTCGTGTCCGCCCGCGTGGGCGTCGGCTGTAGCGTTGTGTGTACTGCTCATGATCGCACCTTGCGCGGCACTACGCCCCGCTCTCTGGCTCCTCGGCGCCCTCGGACTCTTCACTGCTTGTTGTTTCTTCAGGAGTAAGCGCCGCGCGGCCCGCCTCGCTCAGCGTCTTCATGTAGGCAATGAGACTCCGAATCTCCGCCTCGGTCAGCTGACCCTGGTAGCTGTTCATCTGATTCGGGTAGCCCTCGACGATGTTCCTCGCCGGCTCCAGAATGGACTCTCTGATGTAGTTCTCATCTGCGACGCCAGTCGAGCCATTCGTGAAGACCCGATCCTTGCCGAAGAGGTCAAGCCATGTCGGCCCGGTGTTGGGCGTGCCGTCAACGGAGTGACAGGAGTTGCAGGCCTTCGTCACATAGAGCGATGCGCCCTTCTCGACCGGCGGACGGGTATCGACGCCCATCTCCTGCTTCCACTTGTTGTAGTCGTGCGGATCAAGCACCTTGATGATGCCCGCCATCTGCGAATGCTCGGCGCCGCAATACTCGGCGCAGAAGAGAAAGAGCCCATCCTTCGGATCCGGCCCAGTCGGCGTCTGCGCCTCGAACCACATCGTCGTATAGCGATTCGGGAAGACGTCGAACTTCATTCGGAATGAAGGCACCCAGAAGCTATGGATGACGTCCGAGCTGATCATCTGCAGTTTGATGGGCCTGCCTGCAGGCACAGCGAAGACCGGGACCTGCTTGCCCTGTCCCTCTTCACCGAAGAGATCAGTGGTGAACTCACGCGTTGTGGCGCCGTTGTCATATTCGAGATTCCACGCCCACTTCTGCGCCTGGACGTTGACGATTTCAGAGCCGGACGGCGCCACGTGGGCGTCCATGAAGCCCTGGAATCCCCATACGAAGAGGAACGCCATGACGATGAGCGGCCCGATGGACCAGGCAAGTTCGAGCGGCGTGTTGTGTGAGGCGCTGCGCTGCTGCGGCACGCCTGGCTTGTAGCGGTACTTAAGAGTGAAGTACGCCGCGGCGCCCATCAACACCACGAACATCAACACGCACAACCAGAAGATGAACATGAACAACCAGTCGTGCGACTCGACGAAGTTCGAGTTGCCGACCTGATTCCCGAAGATGAGCCTGTCGAGGGCTCCTCGCTCCTGGGCGAGCGTCAGTGTGTGCGTCAGGATCGTCATATCTGTGTCCACTGAGGGCGACAGCCCTCCTAATCAAACCTCAGGCGCTTGCAGTCTTGGGGGAACGAAGGGTAGGCGCTGTGGCGCCTCTCTCGAGGCGACGGGCCTTTCGATGCCCGCTCAGGAAGAGCCCGCCGATCACGACGCCGAGCACGAGCACGGTCAGCGCACCACTCACCTGCATCACCCGGAACGCAGCCAGCGTGTACTGGCCGTCGGGCTGGACGATGTGGCAGAAGAGAACGATGCGATCGAGGAGATTGCCCATGTTCCCGTCAGCGGCTTCCATGAGCGCGAGTCGAAGATGCTTGGGCGGATACTCGACACCCTTGATGACATTCGAGACGACGCCCTCGGGCGTCAGAATGAAGATCGCCGAGCCGTGCGAGTACTCGTCCGACTTCGGCATATAGCGATATTCGAATCCGACGGCCTGCGCCAGGCGCTCAACGCTGCGAGCGTCCGAGACGAGAAACGCCCAGTCCTCAGGACCGGCGTCCCGGCCATACATCGCCAGGTAGCCCCCCTGCTTGGAGGCTGCGTCCGCCGGTGTGTTCGTCGGATCAATGCTCACTGCGAGGGCGCGATAGTCCTCACCGATCGAGAAGTCGACCTCGGCGAAAGCCTCGTAGGCGCCCTGGAAGACGAGCGTGCAGAGGAGCGGACAGTCGTAGTAGCCGAGAATCAGGACGACCGGTCGCTCGCCATCGAAGTAGTTCGAAATCGCGGCGGGCTTGCCCATCGCATCCGTGAACATCAGGTCCATCGGGATGGACTCACCGCGACGATCATGGATCGCCGATCCAAGATCCTCGGCGGGATGGGTGTCTCGGAGCAGTTGAGCACTGGATGGAACGCTCATTGCGCACAGAGCCAGCGCTGCAACGAAGAGCTGCAGCGTGAGTCTTGGACCGCGATATGTGAAGACGACCTGTGTCACTGGACTGCCTGATACTCCTTCACGATGTGCTCGATGGCGTCCTCAATCGGCACATGCACCAGATCATTGGCCGGGTCCGTCCAGCCTGTCGTGCTGAGAATGCTCGTTGCCTCCGCTTTGGCGGCGGCCGTGTCACGTCCCAGATCGGCAAGATCCTCTTTCCTGTAATCCTCACCGGCGAGATAACCGTTGAAGAGCACCAAGATGACCCACACCGTGAAGGCCATCAACGCGAAACTCACCACGCCGACGAGCGCGATGACGCCCGGCGATGTCGAGCCATGGGCGACCTGCGGCGGCTCTTCGCCCGTGTGCTCATGCCACTCGTCATCAGTCTCGAGCGTGTGATCAGGGTCCGCCCAGGCGGAGTCCGTCGCCGTGTTTTCAGCGTGTGGATCAGACATAGTTTTTATGCCCCAATGACTCCGTGAAGCGCGGATCCTTCAGCGGGACGAGGGGTCCCGAGACGATCTTCATCACAACGACGCCGGCGAAAATGAGGAGCGGACCGGCGAAGGCGAGGGCGTCCCACGCGTTGAGCGCAACCGGGCCGTGCGCCCCATCGTGCGCCTCTGCGCGAATCACCCAGAGCAAATCGAATACGTGGAAAGCGATGATCCAGACGCAGGTAAACATCAGAATCATGCGATTCCGGCGGAATGGCCGCGGCATCAGGATCAGGAAGGGGACGATAAAACGCCCGGCCGCGAGCGCCATGGAGTAGTTCATCCAGGGACCAGTTCTCCGGAGCGCGAACCAGGCCGTCTCTTCCGGAATATTGGCATACCAGATTAGGAAGTACTGACTGAACCCGATGTACGCCCAGAAGACGGTGAATCCGAATATGAGCTTCGCGAGATCGTGGTGGTGCTCGACGGTGACCAATCCATCGAGCTTTCCTCGCATGTTCAGGATCAGCAGGATCAACAACGTCAGCGCGAGGGCGGCGCCGACGCCCTGGGCGAAGAAATAGACACCCCACATGGTGCTGAACCAGTGGTAGTCCATCGTCATGATCCAGTCGAAGCCGGCGAAAGCCGTCGTCATCGCGAAGAGCAGAAGGCCGTAGCTCGAGCGGCGGCGCGCTTTGGCGGTGAGCCACTTGTCGCCCGTCTCATCCTGCCTTTTCGAGAAGCCGACGAGGCTGCGAGCCAGCCAGAACCAGATCAGGAAATAGGCGATCGATCGCATCCAGAAGAAGTTCTCATTCAGAAACGACGCCTTGGACTGATAGAGCGGATCACTCTCCACGTACTTCGTGTTCATCCACTCCCAGATGTCGTACTTGAAGAGGATCAGCGGAAGCCCGAGGAGAATCATGAACGGGAAGAAGGCAGTGAGATTCTCGACCTGGCGCCGGATCAGCGCTGACCAGCCGGCGTTCGTCTGATGAAAGACCATGACAAGGAAGAGCGCGCCGAGACTCGCCCCGACCGCCGCCATCAGGCCTGCGTGGTACGAGGCGACCAACTGGAAGCCGGCGAGCCCCTCAGTGTTCTTCGCCTTGAGTATGGCGATTGCGGCGCAGACCACGCCCGCCGCAAGGAGCCCGATCCAGAGGATCTTGCCGGCGCCCGCCGGAAAGGCGGTGTTGTCCCGACTCATCAGCTTGTCGACGTCAACGTGGGCGTGACTCACGAGTCGCCCTCCTCTTCACTGCTGGATTGCGGAGCGGCGGGGCGTGATCGACGCAGTCGATCCTGCTCGGCGGTGGACGCGACATCACTGAGCGGCGTCGCTTGCGATCGCTGCAGGGCGCGGATGTACGCCACGATCGCCCAGGTGTCGCGCTCATTGATTTGCGACGCGTATCCCATCATGCGATAGGCCGGCAACTGCCCGGGGGCGTTCGCGAGGCCATTGCGGATGATGTCGAACATGTAGCCGTCCTGGCCGTTCTCGCCTCCATGCGCGAGGCGCTCCAGGAGGAGATTCGCAGGGCCGGCGCCGGACCATCGTGTACCGACTGGTCCCTTGCCGTCTCCAAGCGCGCCGTGGCACGGATAGCAGAAGACCATGTAACGATCTTCGCCGCGATTCACGAGTTCGCGAAGTTCGCCGGCAGGAACGAGTTGACCGGATTCAAGTCCGAAGAGATCGCCCACGGGAATTCGCTCGACATACGTGCCGTCGGCGTTGCGCCCGTAGTACGCGGCCTGGCTGCCACGGAGCATGTCCGCCCGCTCGAGCGCTACAGTTCGCGCCGCCCGAGATTCCTCTTCCGGTGTCGAGCCATACGAGAGTTCGCTGCGCCAGCCATACGCGACGACGCCAGCAGGCGGCTCTCGCATCGTGCGGCCGTCAGCGAAGAACGCGGACTCGGACTGCGCGTCATACCGAGCCTGATCATCCATGCCCGGGAAATACTGACGCGGCGGCTTGTCCGTCCGCTCGCCGCGACAACCGGCGAGTCCACCTGCAATCGCACAGGCGCTCACGGCGATCGCGGCCAGCCGCAGAGTGCTGTGGAGGCTACGCATCGGTCTCATTCCTCCACCATTTCGATATTGGAGCCGCCGGCCTTCTCGAAGAACGCTCGTAGCTGCTCCGCGTTGAACTTCGCGTCCGTCGCCTCGACGGCGATGACGAAACGGTCATCACTGACACGAAGGAAGCGGTCCTTCTTCATCAGCGGGTGATACCACATGGGAAGTTTGTTGAGCGCCAACATGCCGAAGATGGCGCCGAACGCAGAAAAGAGAACGCCGAGTTCGAATGTGACCGGCGTGAACTGTTCCCACGCGAAGTAGGGCTTGCCAGCGACGACCATGCGGTAATCAACGGCGCTCGTCCATCCCTGCAGCGCAAGGGCGCTGACAACACCGACGATCGCCATTATGCCGACGATCGGCCCGATCTTGCTGGTCTTGAGCCCCATCGCCTCGTCCATGCCATGGATCGGGATGGGCGTGTAGACATCCCACTTCTTGTATCCGGCGTCCCGAAACATCTCGGCGGCCTTGGTGATGTGATACGGCGACTTAAACTCGCCCATCATTCCCCAGATGGCCTCGCCGGACTCATTGGTCGGCTTCTTTGAAGCAGCCATGTCAGTGGCCCTCCGTGGCGTGCGGCGCGTCGGGATCAACATGCGGATCCGCCTGCGGCAGCACGTTCTTGACTTCGCTGATGGCGAGCATCGGCAGGAACCTCATGAACAGCAGGAAGAGCGTCATGAAGATGCCGAGGCTGCCGACGAAGGTGAGAATGTCGACGATGGTCGGGGCGTAGTAACCCCAGCTTGACGGCAAGAAATCCGCTGAGAGCGTCGAGACGATCACGAATCGCTCGAACCACATGCCGATGTTCACAAAGATCGTGATCACGAAGATGAACCACGGCGTCGTCCTGGCCCACTTGAACCAGAAGACCTGCGGGCTGATCACGTTGCAGAAGAACATCGTGAAGTACGCCCACCAGTACGGCCCGAACGCTCGAATGATGAACGCCTGCTGCTCATAGGGGCTGGCGCTGTACCACGCGATGAAGAACTCCATCGTGTAGGCGAATCCGACCATCGAGCCGGTCACCGTGATGATCTTGCACATGTTCTCGATCGTGCGAGCGGTGACGAAGTCCTTCATGCCCGGATAGAGCGCCCGGGCGGGCAGGAGCAACGTCAGCACCATGGCGAAGCCGGAGAAGATGGCGCCGGCAACGAAATACGGCGGGAAGATCGTCGTATGCCAGCCAGGCAGAATCGAGACCGCGAAGTCGAAGGACACGACCGAGTGCACGGAGAGCACAAGCGGCGTCGCGATGCCGGCGAGCAGAATGTACGCCTTCTCATAGTTCTGCCAGCCGCGGAAGCTGAATCGCCAGCCCATGGCCATGACGCCGTAGCCGAACGCCGCGATCTTGCCGATGGCGATCTCGATCGGGCCAAGCGCCGCTCGCGCATCCAGGCGCTTCATCGCTCGATCCCGCAGCGTCGCGAGATCGGGAATCATGCCCATGTACCAGAAGAGCAGCGAGACCGTGAAGTACGTGCCGACGGCGAAGACGTCCCAGAGCAGTGGGCTTCGGAAGTTCGGCCAGATCGCGTTGTAGTTCGGAACCGGGAAGAGGAACCACGCGAACCACACACGTCCGACGTGAATGCCCGGGAACGTGCCGGCGCAGATGACGGCGAAGATCGTCATCGCCTCGGCGAATCGGTTGATGCTCGTGCGCCACTTCTGCTTGAAGATGCAGAGGATCGCGGAGATGAGCGTTCCGGCGTGGCCGATTCCGACCCACCAGACGAAGTTGACGATCGCCCAGCCCCAGCTCACCGGGTTGTTCAGTCCCCAGACTCCGACGCCCGTGATGATCAGGTACAGGATCATCAGCGTGCCGATGCCAGCGACGGTCGCCGAGGCGCCGAACGCCGGCAGCCACCACTTGGGTGTTCGATCCTCGTTCCAGCTGCAGATCGTCTCGGTGACGGAGTGGAAGTCACGCCCGCCAAGCACAAGCGGTGCACGGATCGACGGGTCATCGACGATCGTGCCGTCGATGGTCTCCGGATCGTACTGGGCGTCGCGCCCGACGCCGATTCCTCCCTGCGCGAGCTGCTCGGCCACTTGTTGGTCTGGATTCAATGCGCTCATGCCAGACCTCCAAGAACGCCGCTAGCAGCCTGAGCCAGCGCGCTTCGAGTCTCCGTCAGAATGGGAAGGCTCATCACGTGGCCATCGTCATGGCTCTCCTCGCCATGCCCGCCATGGTCATCGTGATGCCCGTTGTGACCGCCATGATGCTCGAATGGATCCACGACAGGCGGTCTGATCTTCGGGTTCGGATTGCGAACGCGCGCCTTATATCGCGTGCGCGGCCTCGTGTTGATCACGGCGAGCAGGCCGTAGCTCAGGCCGCTGTCGTGTTCCTTGCGAACTTCGCTCTCCGGGTCCAGAAGGTCACCGAACACGATCGCCTCGGAGGGGCATGCCTGCTGACACGCCACCTGGAAGAACCCGTCGGGAATGTGGTCGAGATCCTGCAGTTTGCTCTCGACACGCGCCGCATTGATGCGCTGCACGCAGTAGGTGCATTTCTCCATGACACCACGCTCGCGCACCGTCACATCGGGGTTGGACTGCATCGTCCGCAGTTCGCCGGCGCCTTCGTCAATGCGTTCACGCAGACGGGGCGGCACCCAATGCTCACTCTTGACGATGCCGCCAAGAACCTCCTTGCCGACGAACTCGCCGCCCAGTTTCTTCGTGGCGTAGTCGAAGTAGTTGAATCGGCGAACCTTGTATGGGCAGTTGTTGGAGCAATAGCGCGTTCCGATGCAGCGGTTGTAGGCCATCACGTTGAGGCCTTCCTCATCGTGAATCGTCGCGTTGACCGGGCAGACGGTCTCACACGGTGCGTTCTCGCACTGCATGCACGGCACCGGCATCGTTGTCATATCAACTGCGCCGGAGACACGCCCGCCGGTGTAGGGACCTGCGTCGCCATACGTGTTTGAGAACTCACCCTTGCCGGGGTCATCTGCCGAGCCGAAATACCGGTCGACGCGGATCCAGTGCATCTCGCGTCCCTTGGCGACTTCGCGCTTGCCGACCACCGGGATGTTGTTCTCAGCCTGGCAGGCGATCGTGCAAACGCCGCAACCGTTGCACATCGTCAGGTCGATCGACATGCCCCATTGGGGCCTCGTGTCATAGCGATGCGTCTGGTTCTCGGTGATGACGGATCCGTAGAGACTCTCGATCGCAGGCGCGTGCGAGATCGTGTCGTACTTCTCCGCGAAGTTGAGCCGTCGTTGGCGACCGTAGTGGTCGAGATCCTCCGTCGCCTTGTCCCCGTGCTTGTGCCAGGCGGGGAGATCGAACTCGAGAATGATGTCTCGGCCTTCCATGGACCAGTGGGTTTGCGTGCAGGCGAAGTCGTGAGATCCGCCCACCTTCGAGACACTGGCGCCGATCGCAACCTCCATGGCGTCGCTCGTGCGGATGGCGTACGTGTTGAAACCCACGCCCGTGCCGACATGGCCTGATTGTGTCCGTCCGTATCCGAGCGTGACCACAACCGCGTTCTGCGCGACGCCGGGCACCCGCCAGACGGGAATGTCGAGGGAAAACCCACTAACAGACACTTCAACAATGTCGCCATCGGTAAGGCCGAGTTCCTTCGCCTTCGACGGATTGATGAAGAGCGCGTTGTCCCAGGTCAGCTTCGTGACGGCGTCAGGCAGTTCCTGAAGCCAGCCGTTGTTCGAGTAGCGGCCGTCATGGACCTTCGAGCACGGCTGGAACACCAGTTCGAGGTTCGCTCCCTGCGACGCCGTGATATTGGCACATGCACGCTCGACGTCGGAGGTGTTGATCCGGACCGCGCGGCCTCGCGCACCCGTTCCACCAACAAGTCCGTCGTGGAGCGACCGGCGCCACGTCGCTTCGAAGTCCGTGACATCAGCCAGGGGGCCTTCCTGCCACGAACGCCGAACGAGCTCATACGAGTCGTGCGTGGAATCGCCGGCGACAATCGCGAGGAGGGCGAGATCACTCTTTCCGGGCTCGCCACCTCCGACCTCGTACGCCAGCGGGGCGATCATGGGCTGGATCGGACTGACGGTGCCGTCGGCCGCGACGACATCACCCCAATCCTCGAGGAAATGCGTTCGATTCAACCGCCATGTCGACGCGATGCCGGTTTCGTTCTCATGCAGTGCAAGGTGGATTGTTGTCGGAATGCGCGAGTAGAGCGCCGGGAAGTCGAGGTCGATCGGAGCGTCGAAGCATGGATTGCCGCCGATCACCACAAGCGTGTCCAGCGAACCATCCGCAATGTCCGCCGCGACCTGGCGAATACTCGCGATCGAACTCGCGGAGAGATCCTCGGCGAGCGGCGCATAGCTGATGGTCTGCCCGGCATTGCCCAGTTCTGCATTCAGGGCATGCGCCAAGGCATGGATGGCCGGAGGCTGACTTTCGCCGACGAGGATCACGCACTCGCCTCGATGCGCCAGCAGATCCTCCGAGATCGCCTCAATCCAGTGCGCGGCGTCGCGATGCTCGGCCATGCTTCCTTCGAATCGCCCGAGGGCGCTGGCAATCCGCGTGTTGGCTGTACCCCCGAGCTGACGCAAGACAGAGCGGCAGAGTTCTGCAAAGAACGCGCTCACTTCCGACGGTGCAAGGCTGAGCTGGTGGTCAGCCGAGCCGCCGGTGCTGCTGATCATCGACTCTACGACATAGAGACGATTCATCTCGCTGCCCGGACCCTGCGTCGCCGTCAAGCGTCGCCCTGCAGAGAATGTCCGCGAACCGGCCGGCCCCATGCAGACTGGGTCAGTTCCGAGGAAATCAGAGTCGATCGAGAGAATGACCTTCGCCTTCGAGAGATCAGGAATCTCTCTTTGCATCGCTCCGAACGCGATTTGTGAGCCCTGACGGCGCGCATCGCTGTCGATCGCTTCATACGGAAGCCAACGCGCCTCCGGCCAGCGAGAGCGAATTCGGTCACGCATTGAGTCTCGCGAGGGGCTCTCGGTCTTCTCGACAAGGAACGCGAGTCCGCGACCGCGGGTTGCGTCAAATCGCGCGAAATGATCCGGAGCGAAGTTTTCGAAGTCGCGCCAGGAAACCGCCTGCCGTCCGTTCGGGCCCTTCTTCGAGGCCGGAATCAGCCGATCGGGATCGTAGAGATTCAGTATTTCCGCCTGTGAGTGGATCGTTGATCGCCCGCGATTGATCGGATGGAGCGGATTCCCTTCGAGCTTCGTCGGGCGCCCGGTAAAGGTCTCGGCGAGCAGGCCCTCGGCGCCTCCGTTCGGCGTCGGCACCGCAGTCGCGTAATACGTCGCCTTGCCCTGGATCACATCCTCCGGCGACTTGGTGTAGGCGAGGATCTTGTGGTCCGGTCGACGGCATCCCGGCAGCGCGGAGACACCCGCGAGCGCGAATGACGCGCCCATGAGCTTCATGAATGTCCGGCGCGAGCCATTCATCAACTCGGACGCGAAGGCGGGGAACTCCCGCTGCAGTCGCTCCTGGAACTCAGGCGTATTCGCGAGTTCCTCGAGACCGCGCCAGTACGTCTTGCCCGTTGACGCATTAAGCGGCAGGCGATGTTCACCGGCATCCGGCGACTTCGTATCGACTGTCGAGGGGCACTGTTTCGTATTGCTCATTCGAGATCACCCATCCGGGGTCTTCAGACTCTGACTCGTAGTGAACGACGCTGCGGCGGCCATTGCTAGTAGTGACAAGCCCCACACGTCTGCGGCGGATTGCGCTGCAGGTGGCTCTTGAGCTGCTCGCCCATGGTCGCCGAGTACGACGAGTCATTCAGCAGCGCCTGCACGTCTCGCAGATTCGTCACGGACACATCATTCGTATCCACCAGGTGATTCTCGGGGGCCCGGTGACACTCAAGACACCACCCCATGCCGAGACTCTCGGCCTGGTAGACAATCGGCATCTGATCAATCCGCTTGTGGCATGAGTAGCAACTCACTCCGGCGTTTACGTGTGCCGCATGCGGGAAGGCGACGTAGTCAGGCAGCTTGTGTACACGCCGCCACGGCACCGGCTTTCCTTCCGCGTGAAGCTGACGAAGCAACTGCAGATCGGGACTGTCCCAGTGCGCGGACGAACTCGAACCGTCGATGCTCACGGCCTTCGCGAGGTAGCCGCCGAGATTGTCGGCGACCGTATGGCAGTTCATGCATGTGGTGGTTGTCGGGATGTTCGCGTGGCGCGAATCCTCGACGTTCGTATGGCAATACCTGCAGTCCATGCCGAGCAGTCCGGCATGAGTCTGGTGGCTGAAGGCGATGGGCTGCGTCGGTTGATAGCCGACCTCCAGGTAGGCAGGCGTCATCCAGTACCACGCGCCTGCAGTCACCGCGATCAATCCAAAGACAAGTCCTGCACCGAGAACCTGCGGGATTGCGTTGGTCCACTTCGGGAAGAGCGTTGACACCGTTCGCTTCTCGCTTGGTCTGATGGATACGCTCGGTGCTCGACTGGGTCAGAACGACATGCACACCGGGCGTCAGCCACGTTCAATTCGCGTCAGACGGAAACCAAGATCGACGTGTACGTTGGGACAAATGGCCCAAGACACGCCAGATGCGGTTGAGAATCGGCTAGTTTTCCGGACCTCGCCCAGATTATGGCGACGGGCAGAATTGCTGTAGGACAGTATTCGTTGCGGTTTTGGCGTACACTGTCAAGTCGCACAGCGGTGTGAATCTCAATTGAGACTAAGTCTCAACGAGATCTCGGCCTATCCTCCTGTCCTGATTTGCACAGATCATTGTTCGGAGCTCGCACTTCGATGGGAACTCGAGTCCTGGCTGGGCTGCATGCCGCCACGCTGACAACGCTCACTCTGTGGACAATCGCCTACTTGGGTCGCATGCCGGGAATCGAGCTCCCTCCGCAGCTCCTCGGCCCGTTGCTCATTGCTGTGATCGCAGGCTGCGGCGTCATCGTCGGTCGAGGGCGGTCTCGAAGAGAGGCAGCAATCCACGGCGCATTCAGCGGTGTCCTGGCCGGGCTCATCAATCTCATGGCGTTCGGTTCGCTGCTGAGCGAGCCTCAGGGAAACGGCGAGGTGGGCTCGGCAGGCTTGTTGCTGGTCGCCGGTTGGATCGTGGCCTGTGCCCTGCTCATGGCAAGTGGCGCCGCGATCGGTGGAGGAGGCTCAAGGTCTGAGCCGCGCGACGCCGCAGACTGGGTCGCCGGCCTGGCCCGACTGCTCGTGGCCGCGGTGTTCCTGCTCGTCATCGCCGGCGGCATCGTGACAAGCACTGAAACCGGCATGGCGGTGCCGGATTGGCCGCGCACGTTCGAGATGCACATGTTCCTGTTCCCCGTCAGTGAAATGACCGGCGGCGTGTTCTTCGAACATGCCCACCGCCTGTGGGGCTCGCTGATCGGGCTGCTGACGATATTCCTCCTCGTGGGAGTCTTCGGCGTCGATCGACGGGCGAGCGTCCGCCTCGCCGCGATCGGCCTGCTCGTATTCGTTATTGCGCAGGGGATTCTCGGCGGAAAGCGCGTTGTAAATAATGAGATTGCGCTCGCTCTCGTGCATGGCGTCACTGGCCAGATATTCCTGGCGATGACGGCGATGATGGCCGCATGCCTCGGCGCGCGCTGGCGATCAGCGGAGACTCCGCGCGTCACCGATGGAGTTCAGCGCAAACTGGCGATCGCATTTGCAATCGTCATGACGCTGCAGGTCGGCATCGGCGCCGTTGTCAGGCATCTCGGTGTGAGTTCGCACTCGATCATGACGCACATCGCCCTTGCCGTCGTCATTCTCATCCTGGCGCAGGTGCTGGGATTCCGCGCGATGCGTCTCGCCGGCGATTTCCGACCCTTGCGCATTCTCGGCGCCATGACCGCCCATACAGCGGGCCTCATGATCGTGCTCGGAATAATCGCGCTCTGGGCCGTGACAAGCGAGCATGAAACAAGTGTCGTGGGCGTCGCTGTCGCCACCGCCCACCAGACACTCGGCGGCATTCTCATGCTCGCGGCCGGATTGCAGCTTGTCTGGTCGTTCCGGCTCTCACGACTCGAACCGGGCGCGCCGTTCGACGAGCCCTCGCTACTCAGGTGAGCCGCCGGTCATGTCATAGACCCAGCACTCGACCGCCCGATTGAAGGGCTGAACCTCGCCATCGGCGAAGAAAAGTCCGAGTTCCCGTTCTGCGGCTTCGGGGCTGTCCGAACCGTGAATCAGGTTGAATGAGTTCGAAACGCCGTAATCGCCACGAATCGTCCCCGGCTCTGCTTTCGAGCCGAACGTCGCTCCCATCATCTTCCGGCTGATCGCGATCGCATCCATGCCGCGAACCGCGAGGACGAGAACAGGCGAGCTCGTCATGAATCCGACGAGGCCGTCGTAGAAGGGCTTGCCCTGATGGGACTCGTAATGGCGCGCTGCGAGATCCTTGGAGATCGTCATGAGCTTGGCGCCAACGATCTGAAGGCCCTTCGTCTCGAAGCGGCTAATGATCTCGCCCATGAGTCCGCGCTGCACGGCGTCCGGCTTCAGAATGATCAGGGTCGTCTCCACGGCTGTTCTCCTCGTGTCTGATTCGTGAATCGGGCGCGTAGAATAGCGACGCTCGCTGACATCGCCAGATGCCTGCATCGAGCGTCGCTGTCGTCCGATTCCAACCCGGATATGCCCGCTAGTGATCGTCTGGATCGGCGTCCGGCGCCTGCGTTACAACCGCCTCCTCCTCGAGGCGTTGGCGGAGGTCCGCAAGCAGGCTGCCTTGTGGGGCCTGTGGCCGCGGCTTCTCCGCAAGGTCCTCACTGACATCCTCAGTGAGCGCCGCCATGACCTCGGGCGACCCCGGCGTGAAATCTCCTGCACGAGCATCAGCGAAGAGCGGATCCCCCACGAAGGCCTCCAGGTTCACGCTGGCGCCGGAGAAGCGTCCGGGCCTCGCGATGTTGTGGACGACGGTCCGGGTGATCTTCGCCTCCGCGCCGTATCCGGAGGGGCCGAAGAACGAGTCCGTGAGCACATTCCCGTCGATGACGACCCGGGGTGATTTGAACCCATAAACATAGAGCGGGTAGTAGCACCCGGTCAGCGTGTTGGAGCGCATCGTCAGGCTTGATTCCTCGCCGATGCCGTAGGCAAACATGCCGAGGTAGCAGTCGCTGCCAGTGTTTCCCTCGAAGTTAATGTCGACGCGTTTTCCGCCATAACCCACGGCGACGACGCCATATGGAAAGACCGCGCCGGCTTCGAGCCCATGCTCACGGCGCTTGCGCGCCCCGTCCTTGAAGGGCGTGCTCAGATACGCGTTGTCCCGAAGACTGAAGTCGTTGCCGACGACGTCGAGTTGTCCCTGCTCGACCCAGACGTAGACGCAATGCCCGGACTCGCGGTCACGGAGAATTCTGTTGCCCTCCAGGCGCATATCCCGGCAGCGATAGCCGAGCACCGCAAAGTGCGTGGGCCCTTCGATCACGCAGTTTCGGATCTCAAGACCCTGTGACATCTTCGCCGCGACGCCGTATCGCTTCTGACCTCGGAACTCCAGGCCATCGACACGCCAGTGATGACGACCATGGACGCGCAGACCGAAGTTGTGCTCGTTCTCCCCATCAATCACGACTTGCCCCGGGGCCTCACCCGTCAGGGCGCCGGAGGGATCCGCCAGAATCAGGCATGGTTGATCGACTGTGCCATCGATGGCGTTCTCACCGGCGTCGGCGCCGATGTCCAGTGCCTCGGGGTAGCGTCCCGGCCCCACGATGAGCGTGTCGCCCGGATCAGCGAGCGCGTTGATGCCGCGTTGCACCGTTGCGAAGGCCTGTTCCGCAGAGAGACCAGACGCGTCGTCGTTCCCTCCCACCCGAACGAAGAATGACTGCGCGGCGACGGCGCTTGCGGCGCTGACAAACATCGCGAATGCGCCCGCAATGATCGCGCGGGGCGCGATGCGGGTGCGATCCTGACAAAACACTGATGAGCGTCGATTGTGCATGGCTGTTGCGTCTCCTGTCCGGACGCGTTCTCTCTCCCGGTTCCAAATCGGCCCGCCGGTGGGCCGGCGTTGGGCGCGAGAGAGCCGAACTGTGAATCCGTGCTCGACCTGCGCGATCGAAAGGACTGGGAAAGAGCCGCGTCCGAGATTCGTGGGCGATGTCCGGGAAGACTGGCGCCCCAGTTGCGAGACATCTGCAGGCCCTCCGGGCCCAGATCTCATGCAGAGAAAGGACCTCATCCATGCCTGTCGAAACGACAACGCTCCATCCCGCCATCGCGGCCCGCTCCCTGCGAACGGAGCCCCAGGCCCGCTCGCTCAGCACCGCCGCGACGACGCCGCCTACGAAGACTCAGATCGCGCGAACGGACTCCTTCGCTCCGGCCAAACCGAATGAGATCACGGCTGGATACGACAATCCCGCTCTGACGCGCAAGATCTACGCGAACACCGCGCAGGGTTTGCACCCCCAGTCAGCACATACGACGGTCAGTTCGGCCATTCGGGACAACGCGGCGCCGCAGGCACAGACACTCAACGCCGAGAAGCCTGTGTTTGGTCAGGCGGATCTTGATGCTCTCCTCCAGGCATGGGGAACAGTCTCGGGTCAGGAGCGATTCGCGAGTGAATACGACCTGGATGGCGACGGAAGCATCGGGGCGAATGACCTTGCCCAGCTGCTCGGCAACTTCAGCGCTGAGGCTCCATTCGCTGAGCCAGTCGAGGATGCTCCTCCCACCGCCGCTGATGTCAATAACCTGCTCGCGGCTTGGGGAACCAGCGCCGGCGAGGAGCGATTCAACGCACGCTTCGACCTGAATGGCGATGGCCGGGTCGGCGCCCATGACCTCGCAGAGCTCCTTGGCCGTCCGCCGGCTGAGACTGCGACAGATGCGCTGCCGACGCGTCAGGAGCGTCTCTCGAATCTGCTCGAGGCATTCGGCTCACGCCTCGGCGACCAGCAGTTCAACTCCGCGTTTGACTTCGATGGCGATGGCGTCATCAACGCCGCTGATCTCGCCGACTTCCTGGGTCGCCCGGACGAAGACGAGTAGCGCGTTCAGCTCGACAATCTCTGCCAGATCTTGCCAGGCCATGAGTCACGCTCCCGCGGGCTCATGGCCTGCATTCTTGCGCCAACACCCGATCAACCGATGCAACGGATGCGTCTTGAATCAACACGGAAGCAGGGGTTTTTCTAGTATTTCCTCATGATGACCTCAGGGAAGAGAAAGAAAGTCAGCTCACGGACGGGCGGCAAGAAGCGTGTGGCGGTGCGAAAGAGCCGTGACGCCGAGACCCTCGCCAAGTCGCAGCGCGAAATCTCGGTCTCGGAGTTCTTTGCGAAGAACCGTCATCTGCTCGGGTTCGACAATCCGCGCAAGGCGATGCTGACGACGGTGAAGGAAGCCGTCGACAACGCGCTCGACGCCTGCGAGGAAGCCGGAATCCTGCCTGACATCCATGTCGAGATCGATCACCTGCCGGAGATCGACGAGAACAGGTATCGCATCACGATCCAGGACAACGGTCCCGGCATCGTCCGCAAGCAGATCGACAACATCTTCGGCAAGCTGCTCTACGGCTCGAAGTTCCATCGGCTGAAGATGTCCCGCGGCCAGCAGGGCATCGGCATCTCCGCGGCCGGCATGTACGGGCTGATGACCACCGGAAAACCCATGGTCATCACAACGCGCTGGAAGAAGGGCAAGCCGGCGCATCATGTCGAGCTTGCGATGGATACAACGAAGAACCGGCCCGAGGTCACCGTCGATGTCGAGACTGATGACTTCCCGCCCCACACTGGAACGCGCGTCACGATTGAGCTCGAGGGGCGTTACACGCGTGGGCGCACCAGCGTGGACGAGTACTTGGAGCAGACGGCGATCGCGAATCCGCATGCGCGCCTGAGCTTCCGTCCGCCGCAGAAGGCCAGCGCTGATGATCCAGATGATCCAACGCTCATGGACGCCGAGAAGAACGGCTCCATACCAGGGCGTGAGAATGGCAGCGATATCAGTGAGCTCCAGCACACGACGAAGTTCGGCGACCTTGTCGTCTATCCAAACACGATTCCCGAACTCCCTCCAGAGCCGCGCGAGATCAAGCCGCACCCCCGAGGCGTTGAACTCGGGACGCTGCTCCGAATGCTCAAGCAGACCGAGCACAATCAGGTCGGCGGATTCCTGACGAACGAGTTCAGTCGCGTCAGCTCGAAGGTCTCGCAGCAGATTTGTCAGAAGGCCGGGATTACACCTCGCACCTGGGTCAAGAACATCGGGCACTCGGAGGCCGAGGCGATTTACAAAGCGATCCAGGGCGTGAAGCTCATGGGCCCGCAACTGGATTGCCTTGCTCCGATAGGGACGAAACAGATCCTCGCCGGACTTCTCAAGGGCGTGCGCGCCGAGTTCTACACGGCTTCGACGCGACCCCCTGCCGTCTATCGAGGCAACCCGTTCCAGATCGAAGTCGGGCTCGCATTCGGAGGCGATCTTCCGAAGGATCAACTTGCGCGCGTCATCAGATTCGCCAATCGCGTCCCGCTTCTCTATCAGCAGTCCGCCTGCGCTCTCTTCAAAGCGGTTCTCGAGACGAAATGGCGCAACTACGGACTCTCGCAGGGGCGCGGCGCGGCGCCAGATGCGCCGATCGTGATCATGATCCACATGGCAAGCGTGTGGGTCCCATTCACGAGCGAAAGCAAGGAAGCGATCGCAGACTACGACGAGATACGCAAGGAGATGAGGCTCGCGCTGCAGGAGTGCGGCAGGAAGTTGGCCTCGTATGTTCGACGTCGTCAGCGAATCAAGCGCGAATCACAGCGACGCGACGTCTTCCAGCGATACATCCAGGAAGTCGCGAGGGCGCTTCATACGATCGATGACACGATCGAGACGGAGGAGGTCGCCAGAAACCTCCAGTCCGTCGCAACGAGCATCACTGAGCTGGCGGATGAAACGACGGACGACGACGCGCTCGGATCGAGCGGCAACGGGCGCCTCGACAAGGACGAGAACACCGTCATCCTCGCAGACGCGCTCGGTGCCGAGGACGAGGAGGCGGAGCCGTCACAGAACACGCGTCGGACCGCGGCGGCGGCGGATGAGGAGGAGAGCCTGTTCGGCGAGCAACGCTGATCAGCACACATCATGGCCAAGAAGAAGGTCCGGAAGAAGGTGGCGAAAAAGAAGACGACTCGGAAGAAGGTCGTCGCGTCCGCCTCGAAGGCAACGACGAAGAAGACATCGCGGAGCCGCAAGAAGACTTCACGCTCGAAGCGCGTCCAGGGCGCTCCAGGCGACCGTCTGCAGAATCTGGCGTCGTTCATCGCAACCGAGGCGTCGCGCGGGAAGGACCCGTTCCTCGACATTCCCACACGTGCCCTGAGCAACGTCGCGTATTCCGAACGCAATCGGATCATCGAGATGGGCGACGCGACGCAGCGCCGGAGCTTCTTCAACCTCAGCCAGGCGAAGAAGTTCATGCAGACAACGCTCGTCGCAGCGGGGTGCTCCGAGCTGATTCGCCAGTCGAAGACGACCTCCATTCGTGACCTCTTCTACCACTGCAAGCACACGATCGAAGGCACGAAAGAGAACACGTTCGACGAACAGAATGAGTCTGACGTCGTCATCGAGGACCTCGAGGTCGCGCTGATGTCACTGCGTGAGGAGCTCGGCCTCTTCGCTGAGCCAAAGGGCGCCATGGTCGGTCCGATGACGATCGTGGATCAGGGCGATGTGATCGAACTCTCGAAGATGGGGTCCGGGGGATACGCGATCCCGTCGATCGTCGAGGAAGACATCATCCAGTTTCGGAAGCACGCTGCGAAGTTCGTGCTCCTGATCGAGAAGGGCGCCGTCTGGCGGCGATTCAACGAGGATCGATTCTGGGAGAAGCACAAGTGCATGATCGTGCACGGAGGCGGTCAGCCGCCTCGAGGAGTCCGGCGCCTGCTCTGGAGGCTCAATCACGAGCTCAATCTGCCTGTCTATGTGCTCGTCGATAATGACCCGTGGGGCTATTACATCTACTCCGTCGTGAAGCAGGGCTCGATCAATCTGGCGTTCGAGAGTCCCCGGATGGCGGTGCCGGATGCGAAGTTCGTCGGGATGTCGAGTTTCGACGCCGAGGCCTTCGATCTCTCGAGGGAGGTCATGATCCGTGTCACCGATCAGGACGTCAGGCGGGCCAAGGAGATCAAGCGCTATCCCTGGTTCGAGAAGCGTCGTCACTGGCAGAAGGAGATCGATCACATGCTGAAAAAGGGCGTGAAGCTCGAACTCGAAGCTCTCTCCAGCAAGGACTTCAGCTTCATCACTGAGACGTACCTTCCGATGAAGCTGAAGCAGGGTGACTTCCTCGACTGACGCCAAGTCTGCTCGTCACGGGAGTTCGACATCCTGATTGCGGGCCACAGAGGCATCGTGATAGACTTGGCGTGGGCCCCGGTGTAGTCCTGGCGGACCCACCGGGCGCCGATATCGGGGAGGTTATCGTGTCGACGACCGCAACAAGAACAAGCACCAGAGGGACGCCGACCTCCGGCAGTCAGCATCGACCAGTGCCCAGTGACACCCGATCAAAGCTGAAGACGGTTCTCATCGCTGATGACGAGCATCTCATCGCCGCAGGACTTGTGTCGAATGTGCGCTCGCTTGGCTACGAGCCCATGGGCCCTGCCGGCACTGGCGAGCAGGCGCTCGAGATCGCCCGCGAGACGAAGCCGGATCTTGCGATGCTCGATATTCGCATGCCGGGGATGGGCGGCATCGAAGTCGCGCGCATTCTCTGGGAGGAGATGCGCACACCAACTGTCATTGTGTCTGCGTACAGCGATCCGGAGAGCGTTCAGGAATCGAGCGACGCAGGGGTGTTCGCCTATCTGCTGAAGCCGGTTGATCCTGTGAGCCTGCGTGTCACGATCTCGGTTGCATGGAGCCGCGCTCAGGCGCTCCTGGAACACGCCGGTCGAGTCGAACAACTCACGCGCAATCTGAACAACCGTCGCACCGTCGAACAGGCGAAGTGGAAGCTTGTTGAAGAGCAGAGCATGAACGAGCAGGAGGCCCATCGTCGCCTTCAGGTTTTCGCTCGAAGCACCCGCACCTCATTGGTGGAGATCGCGCGTCAGGTGCTTGAAGACGGGCTCGACCTCACGGACACCGAAACCTGACTCTCCCAGCATTCCCAGATTAACTCCAGGCCGTCGCGAGCACATCTCACGATGGCCTTTTTCGTCGGCGAGTTTCTTAACATTTTGACCAGCCACGCCTGACGGGCTGCCAAGGAGTTGGTAGTTTACGCACGCCCGTGAGGGTTATGCTCCGAGGCTCCAAGGCGAGCCGGGTGGACACAAACAGAAGACGATTTGTCGCAGGAGGCGCAGCATCGGGTCGACCGATCACTGAGCGCGCCGACTGACGACGTCCAGAGAAACGCGGCTTTCGAGCCGCGTCGCCCCAGGTCGATTGAACACGCGAAGCTTGCCGACTTTCGGAGGAGGCGTCGGCAGGCACGCGACGATCGACCTGGGGTTCTTTTTGCGCTTGCTCCCTGCGATTTCGTATGCTCAGGACGTCCCTGTTCCGCCCCCGGAGGCATCGCGTTCATGAGCGCACGCCAGTTTGCATTTGAAGATTCGAACCGGGCAATCGGCATGATTCACCTCCGAGCGTTGCCCGGCGCTCCGCGATCGTCGCACAGCGTGGACGGCATCGAGCGCATTGCGCTTGAAGAAGCGGCAACGCTCGTAGACGCGGGCTTCAACTCGCTCCTCGTCGAGAACATGCACGACGCGCCGTACCTGCGCGGCGCCGTGGGACCCGAGATCGTGGCGTCGATGACGCGTGTCTGCTCCTCGATCCGTGCAGCTCATCCCCATGTGCAACTCGGTGTCCAGACGCTCGCCGGGGCCAACAGGGAGGCCCTTGCGGTCGCTGGAGCCTGCGGGGCTCAGTTCATTCGCGCCGAGAACTTCGTGTTTGCGGCAATCGCTGACGAAGGCCTGATGGACGAGGCGAGCGCCGGTCCCCTGCTGCGCTATCGAGAGGCCATCGGGGCGAGCGGCGTCGCGATTCTGGCGGATATCAAGAAGAAGCACTCGAGCCATGCGATCACCAGTGACATCTCGCTCGCCGAGAGCGCGAAGGCGGCCGCGTTCTGCGGCGCCGACGGCGTGATCGTGACCGGCTCGTCAACCGGCGTCCCCGTCGATCCCGATCACTTGATGGAGGTTCGAAGCGCGACGGGACTTCCAGTTGTCGTGGGCTCCGGCGCGACGGCCCAGAGCGCAAGACCGCTGCTCGAGATCGCTGATGCGATCATTGTCGGGTCGGCCTTGAAGCGCGAGAGCGATTGGCAGAACGACGTTGACCCGGCCGCGGCCTCTGCGTTCGTTCAGGCATGCGCATCACGCTGAATAGCCTATTTGGCGTTCCGGCCTGCAGGAGCGCCGCCCTTTCGTGGATCGCTGGCCGCTTCATAGCCGTCGCCGTTCTTCTTTACGAGCTGCACGGCGCCGACAGCCTCGATCTCACCCAACTTGTGGCCGCGTGACTCAAGGCCGCTGCGGAATCGATGGACGCTGTCAACGCGCGCCATCATCGCCTGCAGTTCATCAAGGCTCATCTCCCCACCATTGACATTCGTAATGTCCCAGTAGGGCTCAAGCCTGATCTGATCAGGCTTCCACTGATGGTGAAAGCGAGACGCGCTGACCGCGCGGAGGGCATCGAAGTCGAAGAGTGTCGCATTCAGAATCGCCTGCAGAACGCCATTGATGATGCGAGGGCCACCGGATGCGCCGGCGATCAGGCGAACCTGTCTGTCTTTCCCGACAACGATCGTCGGCGTCATGCTCGAGAGCGGACGCTTGCCAGGCGCCGGGAGATTCGCATCCGACTGAGCGAGCCCGTAGTAGTTCGCCTGCCCGGCGCGAGCGGTGAAATCGTCCATCTGATTGTTCAGAGCGAAGCCGAATTCCTCGACGACGAGCCACGACCCCCACTCGAGGTTGATCGTCTCGGTGCACGCGACAGCCATGCCGTTGGCGTCAATGACGGAAATGTGGCTCGTGCCGCCGTCCTCCGCCATCGCGGGGGCGTCTGCATAGAAGTCCGGCTCATGGGTGCTTCCGGCTCTGATCATCACCGCGCGCTCGCGGAGCGCCTCAGGGTCGAGCATGCGCTTGACCGGCACATCAGTGAACTCCGGGTCGGCGAGATGCATCGCGCGATCCGCGAACGCGAACTTCATGGCCTCCGCGAGGAGATGCGCATAACGCGGCGAGTTGTGCCCGAGGCGCTTGAGCGGTTCGGCGCTCTTGGTCTCGTACGCTTCCAGGATTGCGAGCATCTGCAGCAGAGCCACGCCGCCGCTCGAGGGTGGCGGCATCGTCAGCACGACGTCGCCTCGAAAACGTCCCGTGAGCGGACGCTCGAACGTCGGCTTGTAAGCCGTGAGATCGTCGGCGTTCATCACGCCGCCATCCGCTTGGATCGTGCCGACGATTGAGGCGCCGATCGGCCCGTTGTAGAACGCGCCGACGCCATCGGCGGCGATCATCCTGAGCGCTCGCGCCTGCTCGGGGAGGCGCAATGTGTCTCCCTCGCTGAGTTTGCCTTTCCCGAGAAAACGCTCCCACATGAACGGGAAGCGCTCCTGCAACTCAGGGCGCTCGTTGAACGTGCGTGCGATCTTCCTCGCCGCCTTCGCATAATGAGCGTCGACCTCGAATCCCGATTCCGCCGCTCTGATCGCCGGAGCGAGGACATCCTCGCGCGAGAGCGTTCCGAAGTTCTCCAGAATCGACAGAAGCCCCGCGACAGTTCCTGGAACAGCGACAGCGCTTCCCCCGCGAATGCTTGCTTCCGGATCCTCCATGTCTTCGAAGAACTGAGGAGATGCCCCCGCTGGCGCTCGCTCGCGATAGCAGATCGCGACCGCCTGGGCGCCCTTTCCGCCTTCGTCAGGCCCGCCTGGGTCATAGATCACCATGAAGCCGCCGCCTCCGATTCCACACGAGAGTGGGCGTACGACCGAGAGGCAGAAGCTCGTCGCAACGGCCGCATCGACAGCGTTTCCACCCTTCTCGAGCATCTCGAGTCCGGCCTTCGACGCATCGGGGTGGTCAGCGGCGACAACGCCTCCTGTCCAGATCTCCTGGGCAATCGCAGAGCGCCCGGGCAGCACGGCGATGAAAACCGAGACCGCCATGAGTGGAATGAGGAGCGTCCTTGTCAGGTGCGAGTGCTGCTTCATGCCGGGATTGTATTGTCGGGCTTCATGATCGGTTTCCCGTCTCCACACTGGGTGAATCACCAATGAGCTTCGTCGCACACCTTGAAGCGGCCATCGATGGCACGCGGATTCCAGCGCGCACGATCCAGACCACGCATGAAGGGCGTCCACTCTGGGTGCGGTACGACCTCGAGACTATCAGTCGGAGCGTCTCTCGATCGGATCTGGAGTCACGGCCTCCTTCGCTCTGGCGTTATCGAGAGTTGCTCCCGGTCGATGACGACGACGCCATCGTGACACTGGGGGAAGGCATGTCCCCGCTCATTCCCTGCCCGCATCTCGGCGAGCACGTGGGTCTCGACCGGCTGTTCATCAAGGACGAATCCCAGCTTCCCACCGGCTCGTTCAAGGCGCGTGGGCTCTGCATGGCGGTCTCGATGGCGAAGCAGTTCGGGATTCGGCGTCTGGCGATTCCGACGGCTGGCAACGCGGGAGGCGCGATGGCGGCCTACGCGGCACGCGCGGGGATCGAGTCTTTCGTCTTCATGCCGGCGGATACACCGCTCATCAACCGAGTCGAGGCGAGCCTGTTCGGCGCGAAGGTGTTCCTCGTCAACGGCCTGATCACAGACTGCGGGGCCGTCGTGCGCGATGGCGCCGAGCGCATGGGATGGTTCGATTTCAGCACGCTCAAGGAGCCCTATCGCATCGAAGGCAAGAAGACCATGGGGCTGGAGCTCGCGGAGCAGCTCGGCTGGCGCCTTCCCGATGCGATCTTCTATCCCACGGGCGGCGGAACCGGCCTCATTGGAATGTGGAAGGCGTTCGCCGAGCTCGACGCCGTCGGATGGCTCGGGCGACGTGAACGCCCGCGCATGTATTCATGCCAGGCGGACGGATGCGCTCCGATTGTCAGCGCGTTTGATCGCAATGAGCGGTTCGCTGAGCCCCCTGCGTCCCCGCACACCGTCGCATCAGGTTTGCGCGTGCCAAAGGCGCTCGGAGACTTCATGATTCTCGACGCGGTGCGCGCCTCCGGAGGTCGAGCGCTGGCGGGACGTGAGAACCGGATTCGGGAGTGGATGACGATTGCGGCGTCCCTCGAGGGTGTCTCGCTTTGCCCGGAGACGGCGATCTGCCTCGACGCGCTTGCGACGGAAGTGGCGGCCGGACGCATGCAGAGAGACGAAGAGGTCGTTGTCTTCAACACCGGCGCAGCACAGAAATACCCTGAGACGATGATCGAACCGACAGCCCGAATCGATCACCAGAACGTTGACTGGGATCTCATCGCCAGCGCATCCTGAGAAGCGACTTCATCTACACTGATGGACGAGCGGATCTGCGAGCGATCCGCCGGCGCAATCTTCGAATCCAGGCCATGAAAGGTGGTGGGTGAATGAGCGAGCACGCAACACAGGAGAGCGCCTGCGAGGCCGTGTCCGCGACGACCGATGAGCACAAGCTCTTCGAGCCGTTCGTCGGAGAATTCAAGGCGACCGTGAGAATGTGGATGGGGCCTGGCGACCCGATGGTCACGACCGGCGTCATGACGAACTCCCTGGATCTCGGTGGACGATACCTGCACCAGAGCTACCAGGGCGACGACATGGAGGGGCCCTTCCCGAACTTCCAGGGGCGTGGTTACTGGGGCTTCAACACTGTCACGCGCAAGTTCGAGGGCTTCTGGATCGACAGCGCCTCGACGTTCATGATGAGCGAAGTCGGAGACGTCGACGCCTCAAAGAAAGTCTGGGATATGCGCGGCGAGATCGTGAATCCCGAGACCGGCCAGCCCATGGGCAAGCGGAGCGTCGTCGTGCTGAAGGACAACGACCATCACTCGATGGAGATGTATTTCACAATGCCCGACGGCTCAGAGCACAAGTCGATGGAGATCCACTACACGCGCGCCTGAATCGGCACGTGCTCAGGTGTCGCCTGTCGTGAGTTGCGTGACGCGATCGACCTCTCCCGACGCGATCTTGGCGACCCCGGATCCAAGTTCACCGATCGGGTCTGGCGGCACGATCTCGACCCTCTTTTCGCCCAGTTTCGCTTTACCGGAGCGAACCCGCTGCTGGAATAGGCGGCACTCGGCGAGAAGTCGGTCGAGAATCTCCGGTTCAGGCACATTCGCCACGCGCTCGCCCTGCACATAGATGATCCCGCGACGATCCCCGGCGAAGACCGCAACGTCAGCGCCCTCGGCTTCACCGGGACCATTCACGACACAACCCATGACGGCGACTTTCATGGGAATCTCAATCTCGTTCGCGAGTTTGCTGCGCACCTCCTGGACGAGCGTGAAGAGATCGACTTGGATGCGGCCGCATGTCGGGCAGGCAATCAGATCCGCCCCCACGCGCTCGCGCAGGCCCAATGAGTAGAGCAGTTCGAGGCCGTCTTCGACCTCGAACACAGGATCCGAGGCATAGCTGATCCGGATCGTGTCTCCCACGCCCTGGGAGAGCAGAGATCCGAGCGCGGCGATCGATCGGATGCAGCCCGTCTCGCGCGTGCCGGCATGCGTCACGCCAAGGTGCAGTGGATAGTCGAACCGCTTCGCAATCTCCAGATAGGCGTCGATCGTGAATGCGGCGTCCATTGATTTTGCGCTGATGCAGATATCGAAGAACTCGCGATCGTGGAATATCTCGAGATACTCCTCGAGCTTGGCGATCATCAGCGCGAGCAAGTGCCCGTGCCGATGTCCTGCGAAGAACTTCCCGAGTTCCTCCCGGCGACGCTGCTTGTCCTTGCGTTCGATAATCGAACCTTCATTCACTCCGACACGAATCGGAAGGGCGCGCTCCTTGCAGGCGTCGATGACCGCGTTCACCTGGTCTCGATCCGTGATGTTCCCCGGATTCAGCCGGACCTTGTGCACTCCGGCGTCAATCGCCTCCAGCGCACGCTGGAAGTGGAAGTGCACGTCAGCCACGATCGGAACGCGCGTCTGGTTCAGAATCTCGGCGAGCGCCTCCGTGTCCTTCCGCTCCGGCGTCGCCACGCGAACCACGTCGGCGCCGGCGGCCGCGAGGCGATTGATCTCAGCGACGCAGGCATCAACGTCATGCGTGGCTCCCGCGGTCATCGTCTGGACAGAGACCGGGGCGTCGCCACCGACCTTGACGATTCCGACGCGTTCATCGCCGATCTGGATCTGCCGAGTTTGCCTGCGCTCAGCCATGACGGCGAATCCTACGGCGGCTCCGTCCGGTCGGCGAATGCTCTCCAGGCCCCATAAGTCGTGATTGGCGCGTCGAATGTGCGGGCTGCGCAGTTGCCGAATCGCGAGAGTCGCCGGACGCGTCGGGTCCCTTGCAGCGGGTCGACGCCGGCGCCGATATCTCGGGGTCGCGCGTATGCGTTGCCGGGAGGCCGCCCGCGTCGACACCGCCTGTGCCGAGACACCGGCGAGGAGGCGCGCGTCGGAGCCCGAAAGAGATGAGCAGTCACCAGCACTTCAGAGACACTGTCAAGCTGACCTCCTTCCAGCGCGAAGGGCTTCTTCAACGTCTGGATGGCGCCAGCAAGGTCGCCTCAAGCGGGGCGAAGAACCGCAAGGGCGTCCGCTTCAGCTATCAGCGCGAGAATGTCCCGATGCTCGTCGTCCACCCCGGTGGAGGCGTCGGTCGATTCCTGGTCTGCACGAGGAACATCTCCGAGGGCGGGATGAGCATTCTCCACGGCGGATTCCTGCACGTCGGCGCCGAGGCTCACCTATCAGTCACGGACGTAGACGGGCATGAGCAGCACCTTGTCGGCGTGGTCGCCCAATGCCGGATTGTCCACGGCACACTGCACGAGATCGGCGTTCAGTTCCGCGAGCGAATCGATGTCACCCGATTCGTTGACGACAGACACCACGATCTCGAACTCCCTGAAGGCGCCGAGAATGCGCCGGTTGTCGATGGCGACCTGCTGCTTCTTGACATGAGGTCGGCGACAAGGAAAACCCGTGCCCACCAGCTCCGTCATTGCGGCCTGACAGTTGTCGAGGCAGCAAGTGCGGGTGAGGCGAAGGATCTTCTGAAGACGCAGCCCTTCGATGTCGTGCTCATCGACTGCGACAGCGGCATCGCGGTCTCGGATGTGAAGGCTCTCCGCGACGGTGTCTTCGAGGGGCTCATGGTGACGCTCACCGAGAAGAACGAACTTGCCCGGATTCTCCCGAGCACATGCGTCCGGCTGGAAACCGAACTGTCGGTCCCGGCCATTGCGTCGAGGATCGCCGTCTATCTCTCGAGTCGGTCGTCGGACGGCATGGAGCCGATTCTGAGCGAACTGACGAACGATCCTGGAATGGTGAGTCTGGTCCAGGGATACATCCACGATGTCAAGCGCTCGTGTGAGCAGATCACGAGCGCCATGGCGGAATCGGATATGCAGACGATTCGTGGCCGCTGCCAGGCGATCCGAACGACTGCTGGAGGCTATGGATTCCCCATGCTCACGCGAGCCGCGGGCGACGCTCTCAATGCGCTCGATGCGACCGGGGCCGTCGAGGGGGCAATCACAGAGCTCAAGCGCCTGATCTCGTTCGGCGGCCGTCTCGCCGTCCGGGATGGCGACAACGCCTGATGCCGGGGTCAGTGGCCTCGACGACGAGCCGTGGCAATAATGACCCGTCGGCCGCGTGGCCGCGGAGGATAGCGACGCTTGTGTGACATCCGGACACTCTTCGCAAGGCATGGCCTTCGCTGCACGAAGCAGCGTCTCGATATCTACGCCGTGCTCGCCGAGTCAAAGAGCCACCCGACTGCGGAAGAGCTCTTCTGGCAGGCCCGGGGCACGAGCGCCGACCTGAGCCTCGCGACGGTCTACAACACGCTCGAGGCGTTCTGCCGACATGGGCTCTGCCGCAAGCTCGCGAATACTGAGGGCGGCGCCCGCTTTGACGCGGACCTGAGTGAGCATCTCCATGTCGCGACGGCGGACGGCTCACTCTGCGATGTTCCCTCAGATCTTGGCGCGAGGCTTCTCGATGCCATGCCGAAGGAGTTGCTGGTCGAGATCGAGGAGCGCCTGGGCGTCCGAATCGCGCGCGTCAACATCGAACTCGTCGCGGATGAACCCGCCTCCGACTTCGAATAGCGCTCGCGGACCAGATTCGTAACCCGGAAAGACCTTCTGCAAGCACCATCGTTGCGCCGATTTTGCGGACGCGCCATGAAGAGGACCTTCCCGCCGGACGATGAGGATTGCGACGCGCTCAGCCGGGTTGGCCGAGCGATCGTCACGACCTCTCAGGAGGCCTCACCAATGAGACAAGGTCGCGAGCGTCGGCAGCATGATCGATTCGTCATGCCCTCCATGTACTCCCGTGTCCGTGTCCGGTTCCTCGACTCCGATGAGTTCGAGTGGGAAGGACACGCGTACGACGTGAGTGAGAGCGGCATTCGATTCGAACTCGATCGAGGCATCGAGACCGGAACGCAGGTCGCGATCCAGATCGATCTCCCGCACACAGCCATCGAGCGAAGCACTGAGCGGCGGAGCGTCTACGCGTTCGCCAACGTGGTCTGGATGGAGGATGAAGATCTTCCCGGCCCGGTGAAGCTGGCCGCAGTCTTCACGCGATTCGCCCAGAGCGGTGACGAAGAACTCCTTCGCGAGCGTCTTTACAGCGGTCGCTATGCGTATGCGGCGTAACGAGTCGGCGGGCTAGCGTTTCTCCACAACACGAATGACCGCATCGCAGACCTTCGCAGGCGACGCGGACGCATCGATGATCTCGTGTGCGAGTGCGCGATATCGCGAATCTCTCTGTCTGTGAACTTCCTCTATCTCGGCAACCGGTTCGACGCCCGTCAGACTGGGGCGTGAGTCGTCGCCATCGCTTCTTGCCGCGGCGACCCGAGATGCGAGCACTGCGATCGGCGCGTCAAGGTAGATCACGATCGCTCGATCGCCTGCTGACGCCCTGGCAAGTCGCTCGTCCGCGCCCGGCGCCGTCGGTGTTCCTCCACCCAATGCGATGATCGAGGGGGACTCCACTTCCAGCGCTCGCCCAAGCGCGACGCACTCGGCCTCCCTGAATCGAGGCTCGCCGAGATCATCCCATGCTTGTTGAACTGACTCGACGCCCAGTACCTGCAACGTCAGCTCGTCCAGATCGATGAAGGGCCGATGCAGCGCCGACGACACGAGTCGGCCGACGGAGGACTTGCCGGATCCACGCAATCCGATGAGGACAACGTGGGATCCCCCGCCCATCATGGTCGCTCGACTCGCTTCCTGAAGACGGCGCTCTCGAGTTCCAGGAGTTCGCGAGGATCGAGACGCGGGGCGCCAGGATGCTCCGACGCACGGAAGAAGGCATGCTCGCTGAAGAGCAACGCTGTCGGGCTCAGGTCGGAAGCAGTGGCGATCTCCTTGAGTCTCGCTCGCTGGTCATTAGAGACGCCGAGACTGCGGCACAGCGCCGTGAAGGCGCGCGCTGATGGATCGCCACCCATCCAGTTGCGAGCGAGGCGCAGCCAGAGCAGGCCGGCTGCGACCAGCAAGACGATCCCGGCCGCCAGAGCCACGAGACGGATGAGGGAGATCCCACCCGATCCTGGCGCGCCGGTCGGATCGAGGAGGTGAATCCGCTGCGGCGCCATGGCGAGAATATTGAGGAGGGTGACCACGATCATTGCTCCCCTTGCTTAGACGGCCGCTACGCCAACGAGCGCTGGTGTCACGTCGACCGGTGACGACCAATCCGCTCTCATCGTGGCGAGGAGCCTTCGGGCGCATCGCCTTGCCCGTGCCTGTGTGGGCTCGTACTCATCATCTCTGGCGATCTCTGCAACGCGCTCGGCGAGTTCTGCCCGACCGAGCCTCTCGACGACCCAGAGCGCGGAATCCCGATGATCAACTCGTCGATCACTCAGCATCTCCGCGAGGGCGCGAGCGGGAATCTCGGGCGAGTCGCTTGCAAGCCCGACTCGGATCGCGTTCGCGCGAACGCGGCCGGCCTTGTCCTCGAAGAGACCGTCCATCAGGCTTCGAAGAGCATCCACGTCCGCAAGCGCCTCGACCGCGTTCGCCCGCACGCGCGCATCGTGGTGTTCAAGACCTGCCAGTCGCGCGGAGAGCGATGCGGATGTCTCAACATGTCGAAGCGCTCGCATGACCGTCGCGACGACATGAGCGTCTTCCGATGCAATGGCGGCGAGAAGCTCCAGCTCAACCTCAGGCAGTATTCTGAGACGCTCGCACAGTAGAACAGCGTCCTGAACAACCTCAACCTCACGCGATTGCAGACGGCGCCGAGCCTCGACGAGAAATCCCCGGGCGTCGTCTCGAAGGATGAGGAGACCCGCGATCGCTCTACGGCTCATTGGCAGAGTGCGCCGCCATGGTCCGGAGTTCTCCATCAATCGACCAGCGAGAGATCGAATCCTCGCGGAGGCGCTGCGTTCCAGTGCGTGGAGTTGAGCGACACTCGGGGTCGCCTCGTTGCACGTCGCCGCGAGGAGCGCGGTTCCGGCGATGCGCGGATCTGCGTCGAACATAAAATCCGCGAGCGCCCCTCTCGCGGCGGAGTCCCGCTCAAGCCGCTCAGCGAGCAGTCGAACGGACGCGTGCCGATTGCACGAGTTTGGATCTCCGAGCGCATCCGCGATCACCGCGGCGCGCTGCTCGACGCCGATCCTCAATGCTCTGAGCATCTCGAGTCGTCCGCGCCGTGCGGCGTCGGAGAGCGATCCGACAATCTCCTGGGGCGGTAGAACATCACGAGGGCGGTCGAGGGTCCTGAGCCGCGCACGCCGGGAAGGGACGAGCAACAGGTGCCACTGACTGAGCGCGGCCTCATGCTCGGCAGGCCCTCCGGGCCTCGTGAGTCGATCGATCGCTGCAGGGGCGAGCGCGTCGCTGCCGAGCCAGCGCATGCAATCGCCACGAGTTCCTGGATCTGTCGCCTGACGAATGACCGCCCGGAGCGCCATATGCCCCGGCTCGCGTCCATCCCGCAGCCAGGCGCCGACGGCCGGACCCGGGCTGGTCGCGACTCTGGCGATCGCATACATCACGCCTCGCCGCCGGTGCTCCGGATACGAGCGAGCGGCGGCCACCAGCGCTTCATCAAACGCCGCATCGAGCGCACCTGTCGATGTGTTCGAACCGCTGATCTCAACGAAAGCGGATTCCGCTGCGAGCACGACCTCGGGATTCTCGTCGAGGAGCAACCTTGGAAGGTCAGCGATCGCGGCTGGCGAGCCCATGTCCGGTGTCGCCAAGGCTGCCGCCTCTCTGAGGCGATCCTCATCGGCTCCGACCATCTCATGGAGTGTTCGCGTCAGTCGGTCCCCCGCGATCTGACGAATCTCGGCTCTCGTTTGCGGCGTCAATCGGGCCCATGATTCAACAAATGCCATCGTCGCCCGCGAGATCAGGCGATCTCGATCGGCTCGACGCAGGAGCACGGAGCGCGCTGGGAGACCTTCGAGTTCAGCGAGGAGAGTCCGCGCAAGACAGGCGACTTCATCATCGCCGGCATGTCGAAGCGTGTCGGCAAGCGCCGCGACCCGCCAAGGTCGGGGAAGTCGATTGAGAGAGTCGACACGCTCCTCAACGTGACGCATGAGGATCCATCCTCCCGCCTGCCAGCGAGCGCCTCCTGCGCCGCCAAGTGTCCGGAAGCGCCCGGAAAAGCCGCATAAACGGCCGGACGCGCAAAAACTACCGGACGTTTCTTCGGCTTTTTGAGTTGAAAAGGCATACTGTTTTCTGACAATAGTCTTGTCAGCGTAGCCCTCGCGGCTACTATCCTCCTCCTCATTTTCCGGGTTAGACATAGCCTCCTCTCCTCCTCTGGGAAGCATCGAGTAAGCCATGAACGCTCCTGCGAAGTACGCCACTCTCCAGGCGTATCGACTTGTCCTGTATAGACGTGCGCTCCATCCGGAGCTCTTTTCGATCAAGGCCAGACGTACTCTGAGCCATGGCGATTATGAGTTCGAGGCCTGGCTGACGCCGGGCGGCCATCTGATGCGCTTCCAGAATGGCGGCGTCTGTGCAACGGAAGTGATCACGTGTGATGACGTCCAACTCCCTGACCGTGGTCTGGTCACCACGATTCCGTGTGCGGGTGAGAAGGATTATGAGCACCCCTTCAGCGAGAAGCTCAACTTCCTGACGACGGTCCAGACCGAGTCGCTGCCGGAGAATCTCTACGGCGCGACCTATCGCGAATTGGTCGGGTTCGCCTTGGAGCGAGACGCGCTGATGTTCGAATGGCTGGACGAGGATGGAGGCCCCTGTGCCTCGATCATTGATATCCAGCGATTCCGTCAGGAGGTCCACGCCCAGGCGTATCACCTCCTGGCGCAGGGCGGCATCGTCCTTCGAAGCCAATCGATCTTCGAGCACAAGTAGGCTCGAGAACGCCAGTCCGGAATTTCACCATCTGCTTCGTACAGTCCAGGGCTGTCGCCGCGCTCCGGTCGAATCGTTGACCGCGCATCTTCGGCGGCTATGCTGCCCTCGCGCCTGGGAATGCGCGGATCGCACCCCAGGTCGTGAGGCGCGTGGATCCACTCGCCTCTAGCGGATGAGTCAAGACCTCACTTGGGGAAGCGAGCGGCATCAGATGAACGAGAGTTCGGCGGGCGAAGCGCCTGCCAGGCCCAACTACAAGAAGACGCTCAATCTGCCCCGGACCAGCTTTCCTATGAAAGCAAATCTGGTGCAGAACGAGCCGGCGAGCCGCAAGCGGTGGGACAAGGCCGGCCTCTACGAGAGCCTCCGTGCTCAGTCCGCTGAGCTGCCCTCGTATGTCTTTCACGACGGCCCGCCTTACGCCAACGGCTCCATTCATCTCGGACATCTTCTCAACAAGTGCCTGAAGGACTTCGTCGTCCGCACGCGCTCCATGGCGGGGTTCAACTGTCCCTATGTCCCTGGATGGGACTGCCATGGTCTCCCGATCGAGCACATGGTGATGACGCAGATGGTCGAGAGCGGCAAGATCGACAAGATCTCCGCGCTCGAGGACGACGCTCGCCGAGTTGCAATTCGTCGCGCCTGCCAGAGCTACGCCGAGAAGTACATCAAGCACCAGGCCGATCAGATGCAGCGCCTGTTGACGATCGGTGACTACGCCGCTCCCTATAAGACGATGGCGCCCGCCTACGAAGGCGCCGTGCTCGAGGTCTTCGCCCATCTGATCGATCAGGACCTTGTCTACCGAGATCTCAAGCCGGTGCACTGGTCGGTCGCGAACGAAACGGCGCTCGCCGAGGCGGAACTCGAGTATTTCGATCGCGAAGATCCATCCGTATTCGTCGAGTTCGAGGCCGTTGAGCGTGGCGCGGTGGAATCCGCATTCGGCCTGGACTCTGGCGCCCTCGATCGCACGCCAACCTTCATGATCTGGACGACGACCCCCTGGACGCTCCCGGCGAACCTCGCGGTGGCCGTGCATCCACAGGTCGAATACGCGCTCGTCGATCTCGGCGGGTCGATCTCGATCATCGCCACCCCGCTTGTTGAGCGCGTGGCCGCCAAGGGCGGCAACGAGAATCACGCGGTTGTCGCAACAGCCAGCGGCGAGAAGCTCGACGGCCTTCGATATCGCCATCCGTTCGTCGAAAGCGTGGAACTCGCAAAGAGACTTGGCTCCTCGACGGATCTGCATCGAATCGTGCTCGCCGACTACGTCACCATCGAGGACGGCAGCGGGCTCGTTCACACCGCGCCGGGGCACGGCGCCGAAGACTACTTCACCGGCTTGCGGGAGCAGCTCCCGATCTATTGCCCCGTGATGCACGACGGGCGTTACGACGTCACCGTTCCGGAATGGCTGCGAGGCATGATCGTCTGGGACGCGAACACTGCCGTGCGCGAGCATCTGCAGGAAAGCGGCCACCTCTTCGCTAGCGAGATGATCTCGCACTCCTATCCGCATGACTGGCGCGGGAAGACACCCGTCATCTTCCGGGCGACCGAGCAGTGGTTCGTCGGCGTCGATCGACCTATGAAGCGGAATGGCAAGTCTCTCCGTGAGGCGGCGCTCGACACCACCGCCGCCGATGTGAGCTTCCTCCCTGAATGGGGCCGGAATCGCATGCGCGGCATGCTCGAGACGCGCCCGGACTGGTGCATCAGTCGCCAACGCTCGTGGGGCCTCCCGATTCCTGCATTCGAAGGTCCGAATGGGGACGTCTTCATGACGAGCGCCTCGGTCCGAGCGGTTGCAGACGCCATGCGAGAACGCGGTTCCGACGCCTGGTTCCTGGAGTCGCCCGCGCAGCTGCTCTCGACGTACGACCCGGCGAGCGATCCCGATGCGCCGGATGGAGTTGATGTTGCGACTCTTCGCAAGACGCACGACATCTTCGATGTGTGGTTCGAATCGGGAAGCTCCTGGAACGCCGTCATGCGTGAGCGCACCGCAGGCGAGGCGTTCCCCATCGATCTCTATCTCGAGGGATCCGACCAGCATCGTGGCTGGTTCCAGCTTTCGCTTCTCTGCGGCATCGGCGCCATGGGCGAGAGCCCATTCCGAACGCTGCTCACGCATGGATTCATCGTCGATAAGGACGGCCGAAAGATGTCGAAGTCCCTCGGCAACACACTGGAGGTCGAAGACCTCCTGAAGGAGTTCGGCGCCGACGTCTGTCGCTGGTGGGTCGCATCGCTCTCGTATGAGAATGACATCAAGGCCGACAAGTCGTTCTTCGCAAGCGCTGGGGAGAGTTACCGGAAAATCCGCAACACCCTCCGGTTCATGCTCAGCAATCTGGGCGACTTTGAAGCCTCGAAGCCTGGCTGCGACGATGGCATGTGCGTTGATTTGAGCGCCTTCCCAGCGAACTCGATCGACGCGTGGGCGCTGCACGCATTCGACGCCATGTCGGAAGATGTGCGAGACGCCTACGAGAAGTGTGACTTCAGAAGAGCTCATAACGCTCTCTATCAGTTCTGCAACGATACGCTGAGCGCTGTCTATCTCACCGCCGTCAAGGATCGGCTCTATTGCGACACACCGGGAAGCGACCGACGCCGACGCACGCAGACGACCCTCTGGGAGCTCGTGGACGGACTGTCGCGCCTGCTTGCCCCCCTTCTGCCCCACACGGCGGACGAGGCCTTCAGAGCCCTGCAGGGCGACGAGGCCTCGGCGACGGTGCACTTGCGACATTTCATTCGTGGGTTCGACGTGGCTGCAGACGACGCATGGACACGCGCGATGAGCACACGAGACGAAGCGCTTCAGACACTCGAGCGCATCCGAAATGACGGCGGCGTCGAGAATCCGCTCGACGCCGGGCTGATTCTCCCTGATCCGACAGGCGCGCTAGCCTGTCTGGAGTTGACAGACCTTGCAGATCTCTGCGGCGTCAGCCGCGTGGAGCTTGATCCGGGGGCAGGTGAGGTCGGCGTAATCGATCTGCGCGACCTGCCTCGTTGCGAGCGATCGTGGAAGCGCGACGGCACTGTGTCGGAGCGATCAGACGGCGGACTCCTGAGTGATCGGGACGCCGAGGCGCTTGGACTTGTTAGCTGAATCTCGAAGGATCTCAGGATCAACAGCATGAACACTACGGCATCCAGCCCCAATCTCGTAACCGGCGTCGTGGAACGCGCGACTGATGGCCGCATGCATCTCGCGATCCCCGGCGTTGACTACCTTCTTCAGCTTGAAACAGGCGAGTCCCGCGCCGCGGACGTTGGATCCAAGATCACGGGCGTCATCTCTGCTCAGGCGAGACGCATCGACGCGATCCGTTCGGGAGGTCGATTCGTCGAGCCGGTCGAAGGCCCTCCACGTCGAGTCCAGGGAACGGTCATGAGTGTCGATGAATCCGAGGGCGCCATCGTGGTGAATGCCGGCGTGCCCGTCAGTTGCAAAGTAGGCCCTCTCCAGAGCGCCTCTCAGTTCGAGGTCGGCTCCATGGTCACCATGGGCGTGGCCCCGGGCGCGACCTTCACGTCGTCCACGTAGTTCGACGGCGATTGCGCCGCACGCTCGCCGAGATCGCATGGCCCGTATCGTCCTGATCGTCCTGTCGCTCGTCGCCGGATTTATGTTCGCCGCGATCATTCTCGTGAGCCTGAACAGCGGGCGCGTCAATGCTCGATTCCCGATCATTCTCGGCGCGATCGTTCTGGTCGCGACACTTGCCGTCGCAAGCGCGGTCATTCGCGGTGGAGGCCAGCCGCGCGCTCGACGGCGATCATCCGGCGAGGCGAACGCAGAGAGACTTGGACTGACGCTTACGAAGAAACCAGATGCCGAGCTCGCGTCTCGATGTCGCCTGGTTCCAGGCTCGGCGCGAAGCGGGAAGGTCAGCGGCGTCTACGAGGGATTCGTCGGCGATCAGGAGCTGCTCGTCTTCACCAACACGTATGTCGTCCAGACCGGTCATGCGCCGATCTCCGTACCTCAGACGATCTACGCGCTGCGAATTCCCGAGTGGCCCTCAACTCGCGTCGGCGTCCGCACACGCAGCCGGCGGTTTCTCGATCGTCTCATGCGCCGCAAGCGATTCGAGTTGGAGAATCCGGCGTTCAACGACGCATTCACGGTTCGGTCGAATGACGAGGCGTTCGCGGCAACGCTACTCTCGCCCGAGGTGCAGGAGTTCCTCCTCGACAAGACTCGAGGGGTCTCCTGGAGAATCGGACAGGGATACCTTTGTCTGATCTACCCGGGCGCCCTTCGACCAGATCGCATGGAGGCGTCGCTCCGTCGTCTGGAGGGGCTGTGGGGGTTGATTCCTGACGAACTCAAGTCCTGGTCTGCCCATGTTGCCAGCGACTCCAGCGTGGACGAACAGGGCTAGCTTCGCGATAGTGGAGACATGGCCAGTGAGCGCAATTCAGCGTCGGAACGACAGCGCCTGACGCACCTTGATGCCCAGGGACGCGCCTCCATGGTGGATGTCGGCTCGAAGCCGATCATCCGCAGGCGCGCTCTCGCCGAGGCGCACTTCAAGGCGCAAGCGTCAACGATCGACCAGATCATGAACACGGGCGAGCAGGCGCTCCCGAAGGGAGATGCGCTCGCCGCAGCTCGAATCGCGGGCATCCAGGCTGCGAAACGATGCGACGCGCTGATCCCACTCTGCCATTCGCTTCCGCTCGATCATGCGAATGTGGAGTTCGAACGCACCGATGACGAGACGATTCGGATTCTCGGTAGCGCCGCCGTCACAGCGCGCACCGGAGTCGAGATGGAGGCGATCACTGCGGCGGCGATCGCGGCGATTACGCTCTACGACATGGCGAAATCCGTTGATCGTGATCTCACGATCTCAAGCGTTCGCCTGATTCAGAAGGAAAAATCCGAGCCGTGACGTTCGCGAATGCCGGCATCGGCCTCCTGAACGGCGAGGCAGAACTCACGGATCAGGTCGTCGCTCTTGACGCCCCTCGAGGACTCGACGCCGCTCGACACATCCACGGCATAGGGTCGAGCCACGCCGATCGCCTCGCCGACATTCTCAGGTGTCAGCCCGCCCGCGAGGACAAGAGGCAGACGTGACGAGTTCGCGAGGTATGGAAATCGCGACCAGTCGAACGACTCTCCGAGGCCGCCGCTGGATCCATCGATCAAAAGCCCCGTCACACCACGCACGTCCTGCCAGAGACAGAGCTCCGACTCGATCGTCTTCGAATCAAAACGAATCGCCTTGATCATCGGGCCAGGGATCCCGGCGCACGACTCCGGCGTCTCAGAGCCGTGCAGTTGAGCCGTGCGCACGCCGGATTCGGCGCGAAGCCGCTGCAGTTCCGCGCGCGAGGCATCCACCGTAAGCCCGACAGTCGCGAGACCGAGGGGGAGTTCACTCGCGATTCTGCGTGCGGTCACCGTGTCGATGGCGCGGGGCGAAGCCTTGGCGAAGACGAATCCGATCGCGTCGGCGCCGGCCTCCGACGCCGCACGCGCCGCGTCGCTCGTTCGAATCCCACAGATCTTGATCCTCGTGCGTTGCACCCTCTACCTCTCGACGGCGCCGTCATTTACTTCCGCGAGCAGGGACTCCGCGAGTTCCCTCTGCGACCCATCGCTGAGACGCCCCTTGGCGGACTCCAGATGCGCTCGGGCTTCCTCTGGAGCGTCAAGGTATCGAGCGTACATCAGACCGAGCATGAGGCGCGCTCCCGGCGTCTCCGGATCCGATGCGAATCTCGTCACGAAGGATTCGTAGGCCGCCGCCGACGCTCTTCTCTCCTCGAGCCTGAAGAGTTCATTCGCGACGAGAAGAAGGTCATCCCGTCCGAGACGCGGATCGCCACCGGCGCTTGAGAATCTCTTGAACTCCTGCGCTGCGCCCGGCGCATCGTCGCCCCGGATCTTCGCTCGAATCACGTCGCGAGCCTTTCGCGCCGCCTGCTCTTCAGCCTGCTCTCGCGCGGTCTCCTTGCGAGTCTTGCGAGGCGCCTTCGAGAGGTCCGATCGCCACGGACTGTCACCCCCGCTGGTGACCTCCTTGAACTGTCTTCGCCTCCACCGTTGGCGACCGACGCTGAAGAGGTCGAATGGCTCTCGCTCGATCTTGCCCGTCGCGAGCAGCAGAAGCGAAAGCCCGATGCCCCAGGCATACCCGCCGAGATGGGCGAGATGGGCGACGTTGCCGGCGCCTCCGAGGCCCTGCATGAAGATGTCCCGTGCGATCGCGAATGCGATGAGCCACCACGACGGGATCGAGAATGTGCCGATGAGTATGAAGAAAAGAAGCACGCGCACATGCGTGAAGGGAAAGAAGACAAGGAACGCGCCGGTCACACCGGCGATCGATCCACTTGCCCCGATGAGCGGATTCGGAAAGAACGCGGCGTGCAGTCCCCCGGCCGCAGCTCCACCCGCCAGATAGAAGAGCAGATACCGCACCCGTCCGAATTTGTCCTCCACCGCAGGACCGAAGATGAAGAGGAAGAGCATGTTGAAGAGCAGGTGGAGAAAGTCCGCGTGGGCAAACTGATACGTCACGACGGTCCACGGCTCGAACTGCGACGGCCTCATCGCCATGAAGGCCAGCATTTGGTTGAATGCGTCTGGCGCGAGCGCCTTGAGCGTCATCTCAACGACATACACGGCGACATTGATCGCCATCAGCCAGTGATTGACGAGCGTTGGACGACGGAGCGGACGATCAATGGAGAGCGGAATCAGCATTGTCGCGCCGGCTCATCCATGAGTTCACCATCGACGATTCGTGCGGATATGAGCTCCGCGCTCCAGTTGTAGAGCAGGCGGCCGATGAGATGTTCGTCCAACCAGGACGCAGGCGGGGTCAACGCGAGGAGATCGGCCGCCCCTCCAATCTCGAGTCGCCCGGCGTCATTCCATCCCAAGGCATCGGCGTTCCCCTTCGTCATCTGAGCCCATGCGTCGGCGGGAGTTGGAACCCAGGCATTCGGTGCGATCGTCATCTTGCGAAGTTTGGCTGTCTCGATCATCGCCCTCGCCACGCGCGGCATCGCGACATCGGCGCCCGCAGCCACATCGGATCCGAGTCCGACCCGTACGCCGTGATCACGCGCCGCGTCAAGATCAAAGAGCCCGGCCACGAGGAAGACGTTCGCTGTTGGACAATGGACGGTCACCGATCTTCGTTCGGCGATCAGGCCCCATTCCTCTGCGGTGAGATGGTTGCAGTGCCCCAGAAGCGTCTGGTCTGTCAGAAGTCCGTGCCGGTCGTAGACCGAGGTGTAGTTCGGGTCATCCGGAAAGAGCTCACGCACGCGCGCAAGCTCCGCCAGCGATTCCGCTAGATGCGTCTGCACATGGATGGGCGAGCCACTCTCAACTCGGTCGCGCACGAACCAGCCGGCCTCTGCGAGCAACTCGTCGGTGCACGAGATCGCAAATCGCGGATTGACACTCACACTCCCGCGGCGTCGACCGGTCTCCGCCGGCGGGTCCGGAAGCGAGATCGGCACCGGCGGCCGACATTCCGCCCGGGCGAGATCTTCACGGACCAGGGGCTCCGGCGCCTCCCGATCCATCGCGACGCGACCTGCGATCCAACGCAGACGACCGGGCAGACCCGCGCCGTTCTCGAGTCTCCTGACCGCGGCGGCGTTGACCTCTCCATGACTGGTGAGGTAGCCGGCGAATCCCAGCGTTCCCTGATCGACCATGTTCCCGACTGCGAGTTCGAGCAGGTGCGACGCCCCACCATTCCCCCACCACGCCTCGGCGGGATAGATGACCCGCTGCAGCCAGTCGAGAAGTTCCAGGCCATCGGCCCCGATGCTTCCGATCTGCGGCAGATGCAGGTGCGCATCTATGAATGCCGGGCAGATGATCGAACTCGCGCCTGTGTGAAGGACACCCGCATCTTCGGAACGACGGCGCTCGCCTGGCTGGATCTCGACGATCCGCCCGTCCTCGACGCGGATGAATCCGGGCTCTGGTCGCTTGGCGGGATCGAGCAGCAACAAGCCGTGTATTTCGTGAATCTGCATGGCCAGCTGACTGCCACCCGCTTGAAGAACGCGTCATCGCCCGCGATTCGGGCGTGTTGCCGCGTGTATCGGCCAGCCTTATAGTCCAGCCGTCAATTGAGGCAGGAATCATCGCCTCAGACGGCCCGAGTCGACGTCGACCCGGCGCTGACGAACCACCATAGCAGCCCAAGGATCGAGACGGATATGAGCACAGCCGCGAAGGGGTTGGCCGGAGTCGTGGCCGCCGAGACAGAGATGTCGTTCATCGACGGCGAGCGGGGTGTGCTCGAGTATGTCGGTATCCCGATCGACGAACTCGCTCGTAATTCCACGTTCGAGGAGACGGTCTTCCTACTCTGGAATCGTCGCCTTCCCACCGCGAGCGAACTGGAGTCTTTCGCAAGCGAGATTCGCGCCGCGTATGGCATTCCCCAGCGGGCGCTGGACATGATCAACTCGCTTCCGGATTCCGCGGAGCCGATGCATGTGCTCCGCTCCTTGATCTCGTACTTGGCACTCGAGGATGACAATCCGAATTCGGTCGATCCGAGCGAGGTCCGCTCGAAGGCTATTCGCCTTCTCGCACAGGCGCCGATCATCACCGCCGCATTTGATCGAAAGCGTCGCGGCGTCGAGTTCGTGGCGCCGGACGCCTCGCTCAGCCTCGCGGGCAATTTCCTCTACATGCTCAATGGTGAGAAGCCGACCGAGACGATGGAGCGCGCGCTCGACGTGTGCCTGATTCTCCATGCCGATCACGGTCTGAACGCGTCGACGTTCACCTCTCGCGTCATCATCTCGACGCTCAGCGATATCTACTCGGCGTTGACCGGCGCGGTCGGAGCCCTGCGTGGACCGCTGCACGGCGGAGCCAACGAGGGTGTGATGCTCATGCTCAATGAGATCGGCTCCCTCGACGAGGTCGAGCCGTACGTGATGGGCAAGCTGTCGCGCAAAGAGAAGATCATGGGTATGGGGCACCGTGTCTACAAGACGCTTGACCCGCGCGCCACCTATCTCAAGACGCTGGCCGAGCAGCTTGCCCGCGATACGAACAACTATGACCTCTATGAGAAGAGCCGCAACGTCGAGCAGATCATGGAGCGCGAGGTCGGCGCCAAGGGCATCTATCCCAACGTCGACTTCTATTCTGCGACCACCTACCACTGCATCGGTCTGCGACTTGATCTCTTCACGCCGATGTTCGCCATCAGCCGAATCTCCGGCTGGACTGGCCATTGCCTCGAACAGCTCGCCGCCGGCAGGCTGATACGTCCGTCCGCCGAGTACATCGGACCGCATGAGCAACCGTACGTGCCCATCGGCGATCGCTCGTCATAGTCGCAGGGTTGCGAGCATTTCGTCGAGCACGTTGGCACTCTCAGCGCGATCCGGGCGAGGCCTCGCCTGAATTCTGAGCGTGATCGAGTCGCCTGCATCGCGAATTCGAACTCGGAGCCGCCGCTCCCAGTGCTTTGAGAGTCCCTGCCGGTGCTGGCCGGCCTCAACGAAACTCTCTCCCTCGGTGACGCGCTCCGTCACGATTACGTAGCCGCGCGAACGGAGTGTGCTGCTGACGGCCGCCGACACCTGCGAGACGGTGAATTCGCCCGGGAGCATCGTCGAAAGCGCACCATCCCACGTGTTGTAGCTCGCTCGAATCTCAGAGTCGCCATGCACGCTCGGGTGTGATGAGCAGCTGGAGCATGCAGCGACTCCGATGGCGATCGCAATCAGTCGTCGTCGTCCAGCTTGTCGACGGAATCGAGCCATCTGGTCATATCCAGATCGTCTCGATCGTCGATACCGCGCCACTCGTCTTCGATCCTCGCGTCCTCCGGCGCTGGCGGTTCGGCCGGCTGACGAAGTGGGTCGCCTTTGCGTGGTGTGGACAACTCGGCGTCCGTCACGCCGAACTCCTCGAGCCACGATTTGACTTCGCGATCTTCGAGTGGAGCCTCGTCGATCGGACGCCCCGGTCTCCGACCGCTCCCACGCCGTGCGTCCTCTGCGAGCGCGCGAAGGAACTCGTCACTCGTCATGACCCGCGCACGACGAGATCTCGCAGCGACCTGGATCCGCCGGTCCGAACTCACAACGAGGAGGCGGCGGGGAGCCGAGTGGTCCGCGATCAGGGACTCGATGTGGGAGTCTGCGTCTCGGCCGGGACCCGGATAGACAACACGGATGCTCCCCGCGCCGCGCACGCCAAAGACCCGGGTTCCGGCCCCCTCATCATCGCCGATCGCCGGCCGGGTCGGCCCGCGGGTCCCGTCACAGACGAGAACCACCTGGCAGTCCCTCCAGCGGCTGCCCAGAAGCAGATCAGCCAGGCCCTCGACCTCGACGCCAGCGAGATCCGGCGGCAGGACACCCTCCACATGGAGGACGTTGTAGACGTCGATGATGAGTATCGGGCGGGCCAATCGGCAGTGTCTCCGGGCCCAGTCTACGCGGCGGAGATCGCCCGAATTCCGACTGGTTGCCTTCCAGAGCGGTTTTGACCATACTTCGCGGCCCAGAATGTGCTCAGGGGCGCGGCGGCCGCGCACCTGTTTTGAAAAGAGGAACCACAGCAACATGGCTATTCGGATCAAGTCCCGAGGCGGAGAGTCCGTCGAGCAGATGCTTCGTCGTTTCAAGAAGCTCTGCGAGAAGGAAGGTCTGACGAAGGACGTCAAGCGCAAGCAGTACTACGAGAAGCCTTCTGAGCGCCGCCGTCGAGAGCAGCGCAAGGGTTTCAAGCGCCGAGATCGCTCACCGATGTGATCGTCAGGCGTTGCGTCTCGCGCGCATCGCTCTCGGTCCCTCTTCTTCGTATCGACGCCGCGCGGGCGTCGTGATCGTGGTTCCAACCAGTTACTCGGGCGAGACGCCTGTCACTCGGAAGCGCCCTTTGGCGGGGTCCGACGTGTGTGCGTCCATCGATCTCCACCCATTTGATTGCGGAGCTTTCCACCGTGATGACTTCAGCAGCCTTGACCCTTGCCGCTGACCTTCCCTCGATCTACTGGATCGCGCCGGCAGGCGCCATCCTGGCGCTCGTGATGGCCTTCGTCTTCTCGCGCACAGTTATGTCGCGCTCTGAAGGCGATGATGAGATGATTCGAATCGCCCAGGCGGTTCGCGAAGGCGCCATGGCGTATCTCGTCCGTCAGTACAAGGTCGTCTTCTTCGTTTTCATCCTGCTCGTCATCGCGCTCGGACTGATGTACGCCCTCGGGCTGCAGCGAGGACTCACCCTCGTAGGCGTGCCAGTCGCCGGACTCTTCTCGGGTCTCTGCGGCTGGTTCGGCATGAAGATGGCGACGAACGCATCGGCGCGCACGGCCGCCGCCGCGAAGAACTCGCTCAACGATGGCCTCACCGTTGCGTTCCGCTCCGGCGCCGTCATGGGGCTTGTGGTCGTCGGCTTCGCTCTGCTCGATGTCTCGGCGTGGTTCTTCATTCTGAACACCTTCGATGTGATTGGCGACGATCTCCGTGTCCTGACGACCGTCATGCTCAGCTACGGCATGGGCGCCTCGACGCAGGCGCTCTTCGCTCGCGTGGGTGGCGGCATCTACACGAAGGCCGCCGACGTCGGCGCCGATCTCGTCGGCAAGGTCGAAGCCGGCATCCCCGAGGATGACGCGCGCAACCCGGCCACCATCGCCGACAACGTGGGCGACAACGTCGGCGATGTCGCAGGCATGGGCGCCGACCTCTATGAGTCGTACTACGGCTCGATTCTCGCCACCATGGCCCTGGGCGTCGCCGCGGCGTTTGCGCTTCCGGGACTTGAAGGCGGCGAATCCGCGTCGGTCGCGTTGCGACTGGCGCTTGCGCCGATGACGCTCGCCGGCGTCGGCATCGTCTGCTCGATCCTCGGCATCTTCACGGTGAAGGCGAAGGAGGGCGCATCATTCGCCCAACTCCTGAAGGGTCTTCATTCGGGCGTCTACTTCGCGTCCGGCCTGATCATCCTTGCGGCGTTCGGTCTGCTCTACGCGCTTATCGGATCGGGCGATGTCGGTGGGCTCTTCTCCGGCGCCGGTCTCAACTGGTGGGGCGTTGGCCTCTCGATCTGTTCCGGGCTCATAGCCGGTCTCGTGATTGCCCACGCCACAGAGCACTACACGAGCTACGAGCATCATCCGACGCAGCGCATCAGCCAGCAGGCCATCACAGGACCGGCGACCGTCATCATCTCCGGCATCGCCGAGGGTATGAAGTCCACCTGGGCGCCTCTGCTCACTGTCGTCATCGCAATCATCGCAGCCTTCTCATTCGCCGGTGGCGGTGAGCACTTCCTGATGGGTCTGTATGGCGTCGGCATCGCCGCTGTCGGCATGCTCGCCACACTTGGCATCACGCTCGCGACTGATGCATATGGACCGATCGCTGACAACGCCGGCGGCAACGCCGAGATGACCGGCCAGCCGCCACACGTGCGCGAGCGCACCGACATGCTCGACTCGCTCGGCAACACGACTGCGGCGACCGGCAAGGGCTTCGCCATCGGTTCAGCAGCTCTGACGGCTCTCGCACTCTTCGCTGCGTACATCCAGGTCGTGCAAACGCAACTCGACACGCAGGCCGTCGGCCCGCAGCAGACGCAGGGCATGCAGGCTGCCGAGGGTCCGACCGCGCGATACAACGGCAATGGCCGGTTCACGCTGGCTGTAGAGGGCGCCGACGGCCTCGAGTTCTCCGGCGCCGTGCTTACGGATCCCGCCCAGTTCGACGGTGACTACGAACTGGTGAAGGACACGACATTCACGATCGAAACAAGGGACGGCTCGACCGTCGATGCTGACGTCGCCGCGGCTCGTCGTCTGGTCGCTTCGCCCGCCGATGCGAGCCAGGACTCGTTCGAGATCATCGCGTTGCAGCGCGCCAGCATGCAGGACGTGCTCCGCTATTACGACGTGACATTCATGAACCCGAAGGCGCTTGGCGGCGTCTTCATCGGTGTGCTTCTGGCGTTCCTCTTCTGCGCAATGACGATGGACGCCGTTGGTCGCGCGGCGAACCAGATGATGGTCGAGTGCCGTCGCCAGTTCGGCAAAATGCGCGAGGCTTTCCGTAAGGACGGCATGAGCGAGGAACAGATCGCCGACCCGCTCCAGTGGCCGAAGCAAGTCACGCATGAAGGCGTCGATTATCCCGACTACGCCAGTTGCGTCTCGATCTCGACAGCGGGCGCCCAGAAGGAGATGGTCATGCCGGCGCTGCTGGCCATCGTCATTCCGATTGTCGTCGGTCTTGTTCTGGACGTTCCGGGTGTTGTCGGCATGCTCGCCGGCGGCCTGACCTCCGGCTTCGCCGTGGCCATCTACATGGCCAACGCCGGCGGCGCGTGGGACAATGCCAAGAAGCTGATCGAGTCCTTCGGCAAGATCTCGGCGGATGACTTCATGAACGACGCGTCCGCTCGCGAGAAGGTTCCGGCGAGCATTCGTGACGACATCGGCAATCGCGCGAAGGAAGCTCAGGCGTCCGGCAATGGCGACATGATCGTCTACGGCAAGGGCTCCGAGGATCACAAGGCAACCGTCGTTGGCGACACCGTTGGCGATCCCTTCAAGGACACCTCAGGACCGTCGCTCAACATTCTGATCAAGCTGATCTCGATCGTCTCGGTTGTCTTCGCAGGCCTTGCCGTGAAGTTCGGACCGATCTTTGGCGGATTCCTCGGGCTCTAGACCGCCAGGCTAATCAGACCACTGCAGCTCGTCGCCATACCGGTCGGCGAGTTCAGCATTGGACGCCTCGAAGTGTCTCCGCATCTCGGCCCTGAGGTCGGCGGGGATCTTCGAGGCGTTCTTCGTTGCGTTGTGCACCTCAAACACAGCAGGCGCCCAAGGACGCAAACCGACGAACTCAAGCAGGCGTGCAAAGGTGCGCGATGGTTGCTCAAAGAGGTCCTCGCTTCGGAGGAGCAGGAGCTCCTCCCGGTTGTAGTGTTGCAGCCAACGCCCGATCTGTTCGGAGTACAAACCGCGATCCATATACGAGAACTTCCGCAGCGCTTCGCTGACGTACGCGGTGTCAGTGAGTTCCCGATCCTTCTCGCCATCGATGCGACTCGATTCCTGCTTGAGCGCCGCTTCGAACTCGAGCGACTCATATCCCTCGCGCACGCTGTGGCGGAAGTGCGAATACGCTCGCTCTACAGGATCCCGAAGAATCGCGACGAGTTTCGTATCCGGAAGCAGCGCGTGGCAGCGCTCCGGCGTGCGCACTGAATACAGGTACGCAGGAGACGCCTCGGCCGTCATGCGGCCGCCGTCCTTGCGGTGCGCACCGAGGAGCGATCTTCCGTCTCGTGGGAACTGCTTCGCGTACCACGAGTCGCCCTTCTCGAAGAAGCGCGTGAAATAGTGAATCTCCTTCGTGCGAGGTTTGACGAAGCTCGGATGCTGCTCGAGATAGCGGAAGAGCGACGTGGTTCCGCAACGTTGGCCGCCGATGATGAGAAACTGCGGTCGCATCCTGCGCTTCCAGACGCTTTCCTCAGTCATGATGGAAGACGCTCGTGCGCTCATTCCGATCTCGTTACTTCCCGAGGAGTCGCTCGACGCCGGAGACCAGCGCCCACGATGGCCGACGCGCGATCACATCAAGGTCGTAACAGAACTCGCGCATCTGCGAAGATGTGATTCTCTGGATGATGTCCACCTGTCGCGGGGAGAGTGTCTCCTTGTGGCGCCCCACAGCGGCAGCGCTGAGCGGCTTGAAGGTGTTTCCCTTCCAGTCCTGCTCGCGGTCGCTGAATCCCGCCTGCTTTCGATCATGGAACTCGAGCATCGGCGCTTCAAACTCTTCCCCGAGAAACTCACAGATCGATCGCAGCGTTCCCTCAGGCTCGCCCACGAGGTCCTCGAATCGAACAGAGCGATACGCCGCCGCAGGAAGCGATGCAGCGTTGCGCTCGTGCGCCTCGATGGCTCGTCTCCAGGACCTTGCGTGGTCGGCAACGCCGCCGCGCGACCAAGGCGTTCGCATCCTCGATGCGACGACGTCCCGGGGGTCTCGGATGATGTTCACGAATCTCGCGCTCGGAAATACCTCCCGAATGCGCTTCGTATGCCGGTAGTGATGCGGGCTCTTCTCGCCTGCACGAGGCTTCCCGGCACGCTCGGCGTGCATCTGAAGCAGCTCGAGAAAGACCGCCCTGCTGCTCTGATCGGTGGTGTCGCAACGTCTCTTGAACTCATCGAGATCGACTCCCTGGTCCCGCCATTTCCTGGAGGCTCTGATGCGCTGCCAGTACTCATCCCAGACACGAGATGGCGCCTCAGACCCGGGCGGCTCGAAGGACATGAAGAACTCAGTCTCAGGTGGGATGAAGATCCGGCTGTGCGAGGAGAGCATTGCCTGCAGGAGTGTCGTGCCCGATCTCGGGGCGCCGACGATGAAGAAGATCCCGGCGGCCAACTCGTCCGTCTGGAGCGCGCCGCTCATGCGCTTACTCCCGCGGTGTCCGCCCGGGCCTGGCGCAACTCATCCCGTGTCGCGCCGGCGAAACGCTTCCAGGTGCTCATGCATCGATCCGCGACGAGATTGGCGCGCTCCATGACACGAACTCGTCCGCCGTCCTGCACTTCAAAATACGCTTCCATCGCGGCGTCGAGTTGGTCCTGCGTCAACTGAAGACGCGCATCAACCAGAAAAAGGCCCAGGTCTCGGGACCGGTTGCCCAGTGAGATCGCGCCGCGCACCTGACGGAATCCGGCACAATCGAGAAGTGCAAAGGAGTCTTGACCGACAAGTATGTTCCGCCAGCGCAGGTCTCCATGGATGGCGCCCGCCGAATGCAGAGCAGCGAGCCTTACGAGGAACTGAGAGACTATCTCTGGACGTTCGTCTTCCTGAATCTCTGGGAGAGGCGTGTGGTCAAGCAGACCAACTGTGAGAAGCAATGAGGCAATCCGGCGACCGGCTCTTCGTTCGACGCCTGATGCAACCGGCGTCGGTGTGTTCCAGCCGTATTCACGGAGTCCGCGGAGCCCGGCCATCTCCTGAGACGCTCGGTCGTATCGAACGGGCGCCAGAGAGCGAAGAACCCCAGTCACTGACCGCTTCAGGAACACGTCCCCGCTGGATTCGGTCGAGATGCGCCAGACCTGCGAACGCGTCCGACCGCTGCCGACCATCGAGCCGGAGTTGAGGAGGGCCGGCCAGTCGCCGAGACCCTCGGCTCGCAATCCGGACATGCGATTCTCGTTGTGAACAATGAGTGTCTGGTTCATAGGGGCGCCGCTGCTGGGCGACCGCTAGGATAATCCGCTTGCCGGATTCCCGTGCGTAGGTCGCGAATGAACGCGACGCACGAGTGGATTCGCCGAAGAATGGGTGGCAGGTCGAACGGATGAGTGGCACGGACACGGGGACGAAAAGCGCAGGCGCCGAGAGTCTTGCGCGCGAAATGGCGACGGCTCTTGACAGCGCAAACTGCGACGACGTTCTCGTCCTCGATGTGCGGGAACTGAGTCAGGTCACTGACTACATCGTGCTCGGAAGCGGCACGAGCGATCGGCAGATGCACACTGCCGGTGAGAAGGCGGAGGAGAAGGCGGAAGCGCGCGGGGAGAAGCTCTTCCGGCAGCACGCGGACGCCGCATCCACCTGGGTGCTTCTCGATTTCGTTGACGTCGTGGTCCATATCTTCGAGCCCAATACACGAGCCCATTTCGATCTCGAGATGCTCTGGGGAGATGCGCCGAGGATCCCGTGGTCACCCGCGCGGAAGGCTGGACAGAACGCCGCCAAGGCCCCCTAGGATCCGGCGGCGGGACGATCTGATATCCGGAAGTTCGCGCGATCTTTACATTCTTACCCCGCTATGTTCAAAACAGAGGTGAAATACTCCTGCGCGATCAGTCCACGACCGACCGGGAGACTTCTGCGTGTCGAAGCCGCTTGTTCTCATTGTTGAAGACGAAGCCGATATCGCTGACCTCATCGAGTTCCACCTCGCGCGCGAGGGGTATCAAACGAGTGTCGCGAGCTCCGGAATTGCTGCTCTCGACGCGGTCAGCGACGAAGAGCCGGCGCTGATTCTGCTCGACATCATGCTGCCTGATCTCGACGGCCTCGAGGTCTGTCGGCGACTGAAGGCTTCGTCGGCGACGGAACAGATCCCGATCATCATGGTGTCAGCCAAGGGCGAGGAATCCGATGTCGTCGTCGGCCTCGAACTCGGTGCGGATGACTATGTGGCGAAGCCATTCAGTCCACGCGTGCTGCTCGCGAGAACGCGAGCCGTGCTCCGCCGGCATCAGGCCGCGCCCGCGCCGGATGGGTCGGCGATCGAGCATCTCGGCGTCCGGATTGACCCACAGCGCCATGAGGTCCGCGTCAACGGCGATCCGATCTCCCTGACGCTGACCGAGCACCGCCTGCTTGAGTACCTCGCGGCCCGCCCCGGATTCGTCAGAACCAGAGATCAGATTGTCTCGGCAGTTCGCGGCGAGGGCACTGTGCTCTCCAGCCGTGCGGTGGATGTTCACGTGGCGTCGCTCAGGCGGAAGCTCGGTGATCATTCCTCGATCATCGAGACCGTCCGCGGTGTCGGCTATCGACTGGCCGACCCGGACTCAGTCGTGACCACCTGAAACGCTACACTCGACCGCGATGCGACGCGGCACCCTGGTGTGGCGAATCGGAGCGGCGATCATCGGCCTCGAGTTGGTGTTCGCCGTCCTGTTGAGTTGGTTCGTCCAGACAGAGCTGCGCAGGTTCCACCTCGATCGCTCTGAGGCGGAGCTCCGGCAGTTCGCCGCGCTGATCGCAGATCGCCTGGGGCCGGATGCGGACCTCGCCCCTGTTGACGCCAATCAGGATCTGGTGCGGAGACTCAGTGAAACTTCCGGCCTGCGAATCACACTCATCGCGCGTGATGGCACGGTTGTCGCCGAGTCGGAATCTGACCCGGCAAATATGGACGATCACAGCACGCGACCCGAAGTCGCGTCAGCGATCTCCGTCGGATCGGGATTCTCGATCAGACGAAGCGCCACGCTCGGTTACGAGCTGATGTACTTCGGACTCGCCGTTCCCGATGCGTCGAATCCGACGGGGACAGTTCGCGTCTCCAGACCGCTGACGCAGATCAAGGCAGAACTGCACACGGTCAAACGAACAATTGGCATTGGATTCCTTGTCTTCATCGGCGCCACCGGCATCGTGGTCTGGTTTCTTTCACACCGTGCGGGTGTCGCTGTGAGCAGAATCGCCGCCGGCGCCAGGAGATTTGCGTCGGGCGATCTCACACACCGGATCTCTGACACGACATCGTCGGAGTTGACTGACCTGACGGGCGCCCTCAATGACATGGCCGAGCTTCTGAGCAAGCGCATCGCTCAACTCCGCAGCCAGAGGGCGGAGAGCCAGGCAGTCCTCGAGTCAATGACCGGCGGCATCATCGCGCTCGGACTCGATCAGCGGATACTCTCGATCAACTCAAGCGCCGCCCAGATGCTCTCCGTGGATCCGCAGCAGGCGCGCGGCCGCCTACTCCAGGAGGTCGCCAGACAACCGGCCCTCAATCAGTTCGTGGCGGAGACGATCAGCGCCCCGAGCGGGCAGCGTGATGAGTTTGACCTCTCGGCGGATCCACCGCTCCGGGTGAGTGCGATCTCGGGGCCGCTGCGCGATGCGATGGGCGATCTCCGAGGCGCTGTGATCGCGTTGGATGACATCACGCAGCTTCGCAAGCTCGAGTCGATGCGATCTGACTTCGCGGCGAATGTCTCGCACGAGCTGCGCACGCCTATCACGAATATCAAGGGCTATATCGAGACACTCCACGAGACGGGATTCGATGACGCCGAGCAGGCCAACCGATTCCTGGCCGTCATCTCGCGCAATGCCGAGCGCCTTGGAGCAATTGTCAGCGACATGCTGGTGCTCACGCGCCTGGAGCGCCAGGATCAGGCGGAGGGAATCGATGCCCGGCAATCGTCGGTCTTCTCCATCGCCATGAACGCCATCGCACATCTGTCCGATGAGGCGACGCATCGCCGCATCTCAGTCGAATGCACGGTCGATCAGCGCGTTCGGATTCCTGTGAATCCGGCGCTGATCGAGCAGGCGCTCAGCAATCTGCTACAGAACGCCATCCGGTACAGCCCCGAGGGATCCGCCGTGCGTGTCTCTCTCGAGCCGGCGAACATTGCGCAGCCCGATGATGCCGTAGCGTTGTGCGTGGAGGATCACGGCTCCGGCATCGCCAGGGAGGATCTCCCACGCCTCTTCGAGCGCTTCTATCGCGTCGACAAGGCCAGAAGCCGCGAGCAGGGAGGCACGGGTCTCGGTCTCGCGATCGTCAAGCACATCGCTCTCGCCCACGGAGGTCGCGTGGACGTTCAAAGCGAGCCCGGGATTGGGAGTGTTTTCAAACTCGTGCTGCCCCGAGATCCGCGATAAACCTACCTTGAGGTCCGTTTTCGGGCTATAATGCCTTGGCTGCGAGGAACGTGACTGCGACATAGCGCAGTCTTCGCAATTCCTTAACGCGGCAGATCCATGCTGCCCGCGTCGGGTCTCCTGCGTGACCCGCTCCTTCCCCCCTACGAGCAGAGGATAATCGCATGTTCACCAGGTCTCTTTCGATTGCCGCGGCCGTTTCGGTCGTCGGAGTGAGCCTTCTCGGCGCCGTCGCCGATGCGGCCCCCAACAAGAAGCTCAAGGGCGCCGTTCGCATCGACGGCTCCTCCACCGTGTACCCGATCACCGAGGCGGTCGCCGAGGAGTTCGCCGGTCACGCACCCAAGGTTCGCGTCACCGTCGGCATCTCCGGAACGGGTGGCGGATTCAAGAGATTCGTCAAGGGTGAGACGGACATCTCCGATGCGTCGCGTCCGATCAAGGCCAAGGAGTACAAGGCCGCGAAGAAGGCAGGCGTCGAGTTCATCGAGATCCCGGTCGCGTATGACGGTCTCTCAATCGTCGTCAACAAGGACAACTACTGGGCTGAGAACCTGACGGTTGACGAGCTCAAGATGATCTTCCTTGACGGCTCGAAGGTCCGCACCTGGAACGACATTCGCTCCGAGTGGCCTGAGGTCCCCGTGAAGATCTTCTCCCCCGGCGTCGACTCCGGCACGTTCGACTACTTCAAGGAGGTCGTCGCTGGCAAGAAGGGTTCAATCCGCAGCGACATGTCCGTCTCTGAGGACGACAACGTGCTCGTTCGCGGAGTCTCGGGCAACCCCGGCGGCATCGGCTTCTTCGGTTGCGCGTACTACTTTGAGAACGCTGACAAGCTGAAGGTGCTCGCCATCGACGGCGGCAAGGGCCCGGTCATCCCCACGCCCACGACGATCGAGAACGGCTCCTACGCTCCGTTCAGCCGCCCGCTGTTCATCTACGTAAGCCGCAACTCCGCGGATCGCCCCGAGGTTGACGAGTTCGTCGACTTCTACCTCGACCACGGCGCCGACCTGGCTGCTGAGGTGGGTTATGTCGCGCTTCCGCGCATGATCCAGGATCGCGCTCGTCGCAACTGGAACTCCCGCCGCACCGGCACGCAGTTCCTTGATTCCTATGGCGAGAAGATCCACGGCCCCGTCACGAAGGTCTACAAGTAATCCGTGATCTGAACATCATTCATGAATGATTCACACCGGACGCGGTCCACTGCTGCGTCCGGTGTTTCTTTCCAGACTCTCCTCCGGCGGCCCCATGACAACAGCGCCAACACGTATCGCGATTGACTTCGCCTCGCAGGGCAGACCGCGCAATCAACAGCGCCAACGCCTCTGGGAAGGCTCCGTGATCTTCAGCCTTGTTCTCTGTGCGCTCTTCAGCGTCGGAACGACCGCTTCGATCATCTACGTACTCTTTTCGGAAACGATTCAGTTCTTCCGGATCCCCGAAGTCAGCATCGTCGAGTTCTTCACCGGCCTGGAATGGAATCCATTCCTCGGCGCCGAGCACTCCTACGGCGTCTGGCCGCTTATTGCCGGAACGCTGCAGATCATGGTGATCTCGGCGTGCGTCTCGATCCCATTGGGACTCCTGACCGCGATCTACCTCTCCGAGTATGCGCCATCGAAAGTGCGGGCCGTGCTCAAACCGGTGCTCGAGGTGCTCGCCGGGGTACCGACGGTCGTGTACGGCTTCTTTGCACTCGCGGTCATTACGCCGGCGCTTCAGAAGATCTACTCGGGTTTCGGCGTCTACAACGCGATGAGCGCGGGGATTGCCGTTGGGATTATGTGTCTTCCGATCGTGACCTCCCTCTCAGAAGACGCGCTGCGCTCGGTGCCGCGCAGCCTTCGCGAGGCCGCCTACGGCGTCGGCGCCACCAAGTTTGATGTGTCGGTGAAGGTAGTCACACCGGCGGCGCTCTCCGGCGTGGTCGCCGCCTTTCTGCTCGCGATCGCTCGCGCCGTCGGCGAAACGATGATTGTCGCGCTTGCGGCCGGCGCCAGTCCCCTTCCTCTCTTCAGGGAGCCGCTGTCCGCGGTGGACCCGACAAGTGAGGTGCAGACGATGACGGCGTTCATCGTGCAGGTCTTCCTCGGCGACGCGAGCAACTTCGGCCCTGAGTACTACTCGAGCTATGCGGTCGCCGCGATGCTCTTCCTCATGACGCTGATTCTCACACTGCTTGGAGGTCGTGTCCTCAAGCGATTCCGGGAGGAGTACGAATGAGCGAGATCTTCCCGGGACGTCCGAAGTCGGAGTTCGGACAGAGATTCCGCGATCGCGGTTTTCATGTGCTGTGCATGCTCGTCGCCGCGCTCGCGGTCGTCATCCTGGCAATTCTGCTCGGTTCGATCATCTTCAGCGGCTTGAAGCATCTCGATTTGTCATTCCTGACCAGTTCTCCGTCGCGCAAGCCTGAGAAGGCCGGCATGATGCCTGCGATCATGGGCTCGATCGGAATCTGCCTCGTGTGCGCCACCGCAGCGCTGCCGATCGGCGTGGGTACGGCGGTCTTCCTCGAGGAGATCAGACCCAAGCATCCGATCTCCCGGAGGATCCATTCGTTCATTGAACTCAACATCCGCAATCTTGCGGGCGTTCCTTCGATCGTCTACGGCGTGCTCGGTCTAAGCATCTTCGTTCAGATGTTCGATCTCTTCGGCAACGTGAATGATCCGCTCGTCGCGATCGGGAACCCAGAGACCTGGTTCTACTTCCAGATCCCGTTCGGCCGCAGCGTGCTCGCAGGCGGGCTCACGCTGATGCTCGTGATCCTCCCCATCGTGATCATCGCGACGCAGGAATCGCTCCGCGCGGTTCCGAACTCGCTTCGCCAGGCGGCCTACGGTCTCGGATCGACCCGACTCAAGGTGATCACGCGAGTAACGCTTCCGGCGGCGATCCCCGGAATTCTTACAGGAGCTATTCTCGCGATCAGCCGCGCCATTGGTGAGGCGGCGCCCATTCTCGTCATCGGCGGCATCGTCTTCATCCGATTCGCCCCGGCACATCTCTTCGACGACTTTACGGCCATGCCGCTCCAGATCTTCGACTGGGCCAGTCGCCCGCAGGAGGAATTCCACAAGCTCGCGTCGACTGGAATCATCGTTCTGCTGGCCGTATTGCTCTCATTCAACGCTCTCGCCGTTTTCCTACGTCAGAAACTGCAGAAGCCCCTTCAATAAGAGGCCAAAATGTTGCAGACTCCGAAAGTGACCATCCCGAAGCCAGTTGATGTCTCCACGCCCGACCAGGCGCCAAAGACCTCGGACAAGTCGTCTGAGGCGACACCGACTGCGCTACGCGCGGCCGGATTCAACTGTTTCTATGGCGACTTCCAGGCAATCCACGATGTCGATCTCGATGTGCCGACACGCCGCGTCACGGCGTTCATCGGTCCGAGTGGATGCGGCAAGAGCACGTTCCTGCGATGGATCAATCGCATGAACGATCTCGTTCCCGGCGCCTATGCGACCGGGACGCTCGATCTCCATGGGACGGCGCTCATTGGCTCAAAGGTCGACGTGGTCAATCTCCGCCGACGCGTCGGCATGGTCTTCCAGAAGCCAAATCCGTTTCCGAAGTCGATCTACGACAATGTGGCGTTCGGTCCGCGGCTCCACAGGAAGTTCACGAAGTCAGAGCTCGACGGCATCGTCGAAACGGCGCTCCGCTCTTCGGCCCTCTGGGATGAGGTCAAGGACCGCCTTCGCCAGTCAGCATTGGGACTCTCCGGCGGACAGCAGCAGCGCCTTTGCATCGCACGAGCCCTGGCCGTCGGCCCGGAGATCCTGCTGATGGATGAGCCCTGCTCGGCCCTTGATCCGAAGAGCACGGACCGCATCGAGTCGCTCATTTCAGAACTTCGTGAGAATCTGACGATCATTATCGTGACGCACAACATGCAGCAGGCTGCTCGCGTTTCCGATCGAACGGCGTTCTTCTTTGAGGGCAAGCTCATTGAAGATGGCGAAACCGAGCAGATCTTCACGAATCCGCAGGATTCGCAGACCGAGGACTACGTCAGCGGTCGCTTCGGCTGATCGCGAGAACCCAAGGAACACCGAGAAGCCTGAATGCCAGCTGAACTTCTAGATCAACTTGTGTCGCTCCGGCGCACGCTTCTGACGATGGGCGCTATCTCCGAACAGCGCGTCAATCAGGCGCTCGATGCGCTCATCAACTTCGACAAGACGCTCGCGGAGGAGGTTCGCGCCAAAGATGACGACCTCGACGAGATGGAGGTCGACATCGAGGCGGAATGCCTGCGCATTCTCGCGCTTCATCACCCGGTCGCCCGCGACCTGCGATTCGTGCTCGCGGCGATCCGGATCAACGCCGATCTCGAGCGCCTCGGTGATCTCGCCAAGGGAATTTCCAAGCGCCTCCTCCTGATCCCTGAAGGCGAGCAAATCCCGAATCCGCCGGCGCTCGCAGAGATGGCCGATGCGGTTCGCAAGATCCTCGCGGATTCACTGAAGTCCCTCTCCGAAGATGACGCTGAACTCGCTTCCGCTGTACGCCGCGCCGATGAGTACATCGATGACAAACAGCGTGAGATGTTCACATGGGCGGAAGCGGAGATCCCTGAGCACGTGGCCACCGCTCAGTCTGTGATTCACATGCTCTTCGCCGTCCGCTCGATCGAGCGCATCGCTGATCTCGCCACGAACATCGCCGAAGACGTCATCTTCTATGTCGAAGGATCAATCGTCCGGCACACGCCTGTCTCGTAGAGATTCAGGGACCGGCGAGGATTGTGTCATCAAGCGCGTCGGCCAGGCCATCGCCATTGACATCGCCCGGCACATCCGACTCGACGACATCGAATCGATGGTTGACTGCCACGGGACCGAATGTCTGCACGATTCCGGATGGCCAACGAATCTCGATCGAGTCGATCGCTGCGGCAGCGCCGAATCCGAAGAAGACCGTCAGTGGCGGCTGAGCCATGTAGCTGTTGCCGCCGCTGACCTGCCGAAGCTGCGTCACGCCGCCGGCAGTCGCTCGTACCTGCGCGCCGATCGCTGAGCGGTTCGACATGACGCCCTCGAGATCGAGGTGAAGCCAGGCGGCCCCGCTGTCGAGGTTATTCCGCAGGAGTTTGTTCCGTTCGACACCCTGGTAGTTGCCCAGGTAGAGATCGAGATCGCCGTCGGCGTCATAATCCGCGAACACGCCTTCGGCGCCGACTCCAGCGTCGGCGAGGGCCTCGTCAGACACGTCCACGAAACCGGACTCCCCATCATTCCTGAACAGTCGATTCGTCGTTCCCTTGGCGATATAGAGATCGAGGTCGCCATCGTTGTCATAGTCGCCCCAGCAGGCGCCGCGCGAGACCGAATCCTCGTCATTCAGCGGCGCCGCCGAGACATCGGTGAACGTGAGCCCACCGTCATTGCGGAGCAGTCTGTTCGGCGCGAAGAGATTGCAGACGTAGAGATCAAGGTCGCCATCGTTGTCGTAATCACCCCAGACGACGCCCCGTCCATCGGATCGGTCGCCCAGTGGCCCGGTCTCCGTGTCCCAACTTCCCAGGAGGATCGCGAGATCATCGGCGCCGACGTCGCCTGATTCATTCACATCAGCAGGCCCGGCTCCCGATCCCCATGCTCCGAGCAGAATGGCCAGATCCGGCGCCCCGACTGTTCCGTCGCCATCCAGATCTTCCGGTCCGTCGTAGGGCTCTACTCCCCTGGTGACATCGACGAACCCCATCGCCCCATCGTTCCGGTAGAGCCGGTTCCTCGTCTCATCAGAGTTCGCCGGAGCATCCGGCGCGCCTCCTGCGACGAGGTAGAGATCCGGATCGCCATCGTTGTCGAAGTCCGCCCAGGCGCCCGATCGGCTTTGAATCTCATGCGCAAGCTCCGGCGGCGTGACATTGACGAACCCGAGCGCTCCGTCATTCCGGAAGAGCTTGTTCTCCGAAATACGATTGACGACGTAGAGATCGACGTCGCCGTCAAGGTCATAGTCAACCCATGACGCGCCCATACCGTTGTCGTCGTTGGTCTCGGAGAACTCCTCACCCGTCGCGTCGACGAAGACTCCCGCGTCATTTCGGAGGAGCGCATTCGGCCCGAACTTGCACAAGTAGGCGTCGAGATCGCCGTCATTGTCGAAGTCAGCAAATGAAGTTCGCCCGCCTGCTCCGTTGTTGTCAAGAGGCCCCGCAGTCTGGTCGGTGAACACACCGCCGCCCTCGTTCCGCAGGAGCTTGTTCTCTTCCTGCCAGTTCGAGATGTAGAGGTCGTAGTCGCCGTCCTGGTCGTAATCACACCACGAGACGCCGCGAGTTGTGTTTCCATCCGAGAGCGGACTTCCGGCGGCGTCCCAGAGAGAGATGAGAGTCGCCAAGTCCTCGGCATTGACCACACCGTCTCCGCTGAGGTCGGACGTCTCATTGTCCGTATTCCAGAACGACAGAATGACGGCGAGATCAGGAGCGCTGACGAGGCCATCGCCATCAAGGTCGCCCGGCTTCGGTTCGCCAGTGGGATTGTGCGTCACATTCGTGAAAAGCGAACCGGCCGTGCACGCGCACGCGATCACCAGGGCAGTCATCGAGGCTGATAGCCGTCGCTGCCACATCGCAAACTCGGAATTCCGCCACGACTGCAACGAATCTCTCTCCAGGCTCGTTCCCGGCCGCTGTGCCGTCCGAGAACATCCAGACCGCGATCGGTCGTTCTCAAAGCGTAGCCACGAGCAGAGCCGCGGCAAGAGTATTCCCCACCGAAGAGACCGGTGACCCCTGGAGGAGAGTGACTGACCATCGCAGACCGATCTCCGCTTTATCCGACCGCCGTCATTCCGGGCTCTTGAGCGCTTGAGATACACTTCAAGCATGGTTCGGGAGATCTCACTCGCCGATAAATGCCAGCTTCTGTTTGGCGCCGCGGTGACGCTCATCGTCTTCGCGACGCTGATCGCGCCGTGGGTGCTCCTGCGCTCTGTGGTCGATCTGAACGCGTCGGACACCGCTCACGAACTGGTCGATCTCTGGCCGACCGTGCCTGCTGTGGACCCCCTCGAGACTGGACCCCACGAGTCGCTCTCGCCGGAAGGCGGTGACAGTGAGAGCAAGGTGATTCTCTTCAAGGTGGAGCGAGAGCGATTTGAGGAGGCCGCAGAGCAGGATGAGTTCGTCGCCGCTTCGCTGCGCCTCTTCGAGAACGACGCCGCGCTCGCGGACCATGACGAAGCTGTCACGAGCGGCTGGGACCGCGTCTTTCGACATTCGCGGGCGGTTCGATCTCCCTCCGGCGACCTCACGGCAATTGTCTGGGCGGAACATCGATCCAAGCGAGCCGTCGGCCATCTCTTCGTCAGCCGGCTCTACCTCGTCGGCGCAGGCATCCTGGCAGGCGCCGGCGCCGTTCTCGTCTTCCACCTGATAACGACGCGCCTCATTCTGCGTCCGGTTCGCGAACTCCGCGAAACTGCGGATCGCATTCGCGAGGGCGAACTCACGGTGCGCGCAGAGATCGAGACCGGCGATGACTTCGAGGAGCTGGCCGACGCGTTCAACGCGATGCTCGAGGAGCTCGCCGCCGGGCAGGCCCAGCTCCGAGCGCTCAATCAGTCGCTCGACTTCAAGGTTGAGGAACTCGAAAAGTCGAATCTCTCGCTGCACGAGGCGGCGCGCGTGAAGGCCGACTTCATCGCGAGCGTCAGCCATGAGCTTCGGACGCCGCTGAATTCGATCATCGGATTCGCTGAGCTGCTCGAGGGCATCGCCCGGAAGGAACGCCCCCAGGCAGGAGAAGCGCTCGTCCTCGATCCGGCGCAGTATGAGAAACGCCTTCGGTTCCTCGAGAACATTGTGCTCGCGGGACGATCGCTGCTCGAGATGATCAATGAACTGCTCGACGTCGCGAAGATCGAAGCAGGCAAGATGGATTTGCATGTTGAGCGTATGAGCGTCGCCACAACGTGCGAGGCTCTCCTCGGGCTCATTCGCGCCCAGGCGGAGCGCAAGGGCATCACGCTGAAGTTGGAGATGCCGGGCGGGACAAGCGATTTGGGTTTGCCGTCCAAACCCGGAGCCAACGGCGAAGGTGGCGCGGCTCTGATCGAGACCGATCCGAAGAAGTTTCAGCAGATCATCTTCAACTTCCTCTCGAACGCCGTGAAGTTCACCCCGAAGGGCGGCGTCGTCACATTGCGCGCGGAGCGCATCGTCGGCGGCGACAGCGAGCCGCGTGTGCGAGTGAGCGTGCTGGACACCGGCCAGGGCATCCCGAGGGATGATCGAGACCGCATCTTCGAAAAGTTCACACAGATTGAGACCGGGGTGACGAGAGAGCACGGAGGCACTGGTCTGGGACTTGCAATCTGCCGTGAGCTGACTGCGATGATCCAGGGTGAGATTCAGCTCGTGAGCGAGGAAGGACAGGGATCGATGTTCAGTCTCATTGTCCCGCTCGCCATGAGCCTTGACGTCGCGACAGACCAGGCCCTGCGAACCGCAGGACGCGGCCCGGCGTCGCGCGCAGAAGCGGACTCCGTCGAAGAGCAGGTGCGATCTTCAGAGCGCTCGGCGCAGTAGACTTCTGCTCCCCGAAATTCGTTCGCAACGCCCCAGAACCCGAGAGCCCATGACCACGACATCACCATCTCGTAAGGAAGCCACGATCAACGCCTTGCGCGAACTCAATGAGACGCACCAGCAGATCGAGAAGAAGATTCGCCTCGGTGGTGGCGTCAAAGCGGTCGAGCGTCAACACGCGAAGGGTCGCCTGACGGCGCGCGAGAGGATTGACAAGCTTGTCGACGATCCCTCCGGATTCGTCGAACTCGGTCTGTGGGCGGCCTACGGGATGTACGAGGATCGGGGCGGGGCGCCGGGCGCTGGCGTCGTCACCGGCGTGGGCGAGGTCTCCGGAAAGAGATCCATGATCATCGCCAATGACGCGACCGTGAAAGCCGGCGCGTTCTTCCCGATGACGTGCAAGAAGATCATTCGAGCGCAGATGATCGCACAGATGGCGCGCCTTCCGCTGATTTATCTCGTTGACTCGGCGGGCGTCTTCCTTCCGCTGCAGGAGGATGTCTTCCCGGACACCGACGACTTCGGGCGTATCTTCAGGAACAACGCGGTCATCAGCGCGGAGGGCATTCCCCAGATCGCGGCGATCATGGGATTCTGCGTGGCAGGCGGTGGCTACCTGCCGGTCCTTTGCGACACATTGCTCATGACCGAAGGCAGCGGCCTGTACCTGGCCGGCCCTGCGCTCGTCAGGGCTGCGATCGGTCAGGATGTCGACAGCGAAGAACTCGGCGGCGCCTCCATGCATGCGGAAATCTCGGGGACGATCGATTTCCACGAGAAGGATGATGACTCCTGCATCCAGCGACTGCGCTCGCTGATGGAAGCGCAGGATGCAGTCGAGAGCGCTGGCGACTCTCCGTTTGAATCAATATCGCCCGCGCGGAAGGAAGGCGCGATCTACGACCTCTTCGGCCTCGGCGCCGGCGATCAGTACGACGTGGCGGAACTGCTCGAAACGGTCGTCGATGGCGGAACATGGAACGAATACAAGGCTGACTACGGCCGTGCGCTCGTCTGTGCATACGCCAGGATCGGTGGCTGGCCTTGTGCGATCGTCGCCAATCAGCGCAAGGTGACGCAAAAGAAAATGCCGGGCGGCAAGGCCGGTCCGTCAACGGCGGTCAACATGCCCGCGGTCATCTATGACGACGCCGCAGACAAGACGGCGCGGTTCATTATGGACTGCAATCAACGCCGTCTTCCGATCATCTTCGTGCACGACACCACCGGATTCATGGTCGGTCGCGACAGCGAGCAGGCAGGCATCATTCGATCCGGGGCCAAGATGGTGAACGCCATGAGCAACTGTGTTGTGCCGAAGATTTCACTGATCATCGGCGGCAGCTACGGGGCCGGAAACTACGCCATGTGTGGCCGCGCGTTCGACCCCTTCCTCTCATACGCGTGGCCGAGCGCAAAGTGCGCCGTCATGGGGGCGAAGCAAGCGACAGGTGTCCTCGCGACGATTGAAGAAGCCAGCCGCAAGAAAAAAGGCGAAGAGATCGATCCCGAGACGCATCAGCAGATTCTTGATGCGGTCGAGGAGAGCTACAACGAACAGCAGGACATTCGCCATGGAGCGGCGCGAGGCTGGCTGGATCGGATCATCCAGCCGCACGAAACGCGCACGGAACTGACGCGCGCATTGGCGATGACGCGCGACTGGCCGCGGGATCGTGAGTTCAAGACGGGTGTTCTTCAGGTCTAGCGCAATCAGGCCGCGTCCAGCACGCGATTGATCAACGCGTTCACGAAACTGAATCGCGAACCTTCAAAAGCCCGCTGCGTCTGCTGCGCCGCGAGGCGACGCGCTTCTTCGAGTTCGCCCGCGATTTCCTGGATCTTCGCCGGCGCGGCGTCCTGCCACTTCTCCATCAGGATCTGGACCTTCTCGAGCTCCTCGTGGTCGAGCCAGACACCGCCGCACGCGCCGCACTTGTCGACGAGCACCTCGCTGTCGCCAGCGTAGTTCACAACTCCCATCGGATTCTCACAGGCCGGGCAGATCACCTGCCGATCGACGGAGTCTGATGGGACGCCATACACCGGCTCACGATCCGCCAACTCCTCGAGCAGCTGGGGGTCGAACCGCTCTTCGCGCGTCTCGATAATGCGCATGAGCTCCTCAGCGCCGACGAACTCGCCACCGCAGGAGCGGCATGCGAATATGCGCATGCCCTCGTAACGCTCCTCGGACAGTTCAGCCTGACATTCAGGACACCGCATGGCGACACCTCAATCTGGTTCGTCGGACGCCAGAGGATCGGCCGGTCCGATGAGGGACTCCGGTGATCCTCCCGGACCACGACTTCTCGGACCGGCGCAGTCGGCGCATCCGCCATCATCCGGCGGCGGCATGCGAGGGTTCTCTGTCCTCTACCATGTCGCCGCATGAGCGCACGCGTGATCATCACGGAAGTCGCCCCGCGCGACGGCCTTCAGAATGAGGCCGGCGTTATTCCCACGGATGACAAACTCAGGCTCATTGGGATGCTCGCCGACTGCGCTGTGGATGAGATCGAGGCGACGAGCTTCGTCTCTCCGAAGTGGGTCCCGCAACTTGCGGACGCCGAGGCCGTCGTCGAGGCGATCATGGGTCGAAAGCAGCCACCTCGATACTCGGTGCTCGTGCCGAACAAACGCGGATTCGACCGATTCCAGTCATTCGTTGATCGGGGCGCCTGGCTCAAACTCGCTGTCTTCACCGCAGCATCCGAGTCCTTCAGCCAGAAGAACACAAACGCCTCGATCGAAGACTCGATCGAGCGATTCAGGGAGTTCGTGCCGGACGCGCTCGCGCAGGGCATCCCTGTGCGACTGTACATCTCATGCGTCATCGCATGCCCCTACGAGGGCGACATTGAGCCGCGTCGGGTGCGCGAAGTCGCCGACGACCTGATGAGCCTGGCGCCCCAGGAGTCGATCGACCGCGGGCTGATTGAGATCGACCTCGGCGACACCATCGGAGTCGGGGCCCCTGCTGACATCATCGCCCTGCTCAGCGAGTTCGACGAATCGGTGCGGTCACAGCGCCTCGTGCTCCATCTTCACGACACGCATGGTCGCGCCGCAGAGTGCGTCCGAGCCGGATTGCAGATGGGTGTGAAGAAATTCGACTCGTCCGCGGCAGGACTCGGTGGCTGTCCCTTCGCGGGGTCGCCGGAGAATCCCGCACCTGGGAACATCGCAACGAGCATACTCGTGGAGACGCTGCGATCGGAGGGATTCGCGTGCGGCGTCGACATCGACAAACTTCGCACGGCCTCTGAATACGCCGCCTCCATCGTCGCACGGGCGCGAGCGCAGCAGGTATCGTAAGCGGCGACCATGGTTCGACTTGAACATCACGAGACTCCGGACGGACGTGTCGCGGTCGTGCTGCTGGACAGGCACGAGAAACGCAATGCGCTCACGCCGGACATGCTCGAGAACATTCGCGCCTGCGCCGACCACGTGCACGCGGAGGAAGATCATCCCGGCGCGCTCGTGCTCGGAGGCGTCGGCGACGTCTTTTGCGCGGGGTTTGATCTCTCACTTTGCCAGGAAGATCCTCTGATTCTTCCGGCCCTGCTGACCCGCTTGAGCGAGACTGCGCGCGCCCTGCGACATCTGCCGATCCCTGTCGTCGCCGCGGCCCAAGGCGGCGCGATCGCTGGCGGCTGCGCGCTGCTTTGCGGGGCCGACTTCGTCATCACGAATCGGGACGCCCGTCTGGGGTATCCAGTCGTCCGGATCGGTGTCAGCCCAGCGGTGAGTTCTACGCTCCTGCAACCGGCGATCGGCCATGCCCACTGCCGTGAGCGTCTCCTCGATCCTGCGCTGATCGATGGCGAGGAGGCTCTCAGGATCGGACTCGCGAGCGAGTGCCTCGCGAAGCCCGATGCGGTGCTGCCGAGAGCCCTTGAACTCGCGACCGACCTGGCGAGCAAGCAGCGTCACGCGCTCGCCGCGACGAAACGATGGCTCAACGAACTCGATGGCTCCGAGAACGCGGCGCAGCTCGACGGGGCGCTCAACGCCTCGCTCGCGATTACATCTGGCGATGAACAACGCACAATGCTCGAGAGTGTCTGGAGAGGATGACCGGTGATGGATCTTGCGACACTTCAGACTGCAGGCAGACTTGCGAGGCTGACACTCAATCGACCGGACTCTCGCAACGCGATGTGCATCGAGCTCCTCGACGCGCTTCATGCATGCGTGGACGAGCTCTCCGGTCGCGACGACATCAACGTCTGCGTCGTGATGGGCGCCGGCCGCGCATTCTGTGCCGGCATGGACCTCAAGGAGCTTCTGGAGGATCCGGACAATCCGCGTCGCCTGCTCACATCCATCGCCGAACTCACGATCAAGATGCGCGATCTGCCCTGCGCAACGATCGCGACAGTCAATCGAGCAGCCATCGGCGGCGGATGCGGCCTCATGTGCGTGTGCGATTTCTCGATCACCCATGAGGACGCGAAGATCGGGTACCCGGAGGTCGATCTGGGAGTCTGTCCAGCTGTTGTCGCGCCCTGGCTCATCCTGCGAACGGGCGCCGGACGGGCGCGCCAGATTCTGCTCCAGGGCGGCGTGATGAGCGGGCGCCGTGCTCACGAACTCGGGCTGATCACGAGACTTGTCGAGAGCGTGGATGACCTCGAAGACGCAACGGGGGACATGGTCGAGCGACTTGTCGCCGCTGGTCCCATCGCACTGCAGGCGACGCGCGCCTGGCTGAATGAACTGCAGCCCGCGGATCTGGTCGAGAAGGTCCGAAAAGGCGCGGTGATCTCAGCGGATGTCGCCTCCGGTCCGGAGGCACAGGAGAGCCTTCGGAAGCTCTATCAGGGATCGTAGGAAGGCCGTTCTCGGACCACCGCTGGCGTGCTAGGGCGCCCCGCAGGAAGCGTCCGAAGTCCCTATACTGAGACCCGGAGCGGCCCCCCAGGATTCACACCCTGAGGCCCTCCGGTGGGAACCCCGGCTTCGAAGCCCCGGAAGCCACGAAGCTGCCCAGTCCGATCCCACCTCGGACACGTGATCAGACCCTCCCGACCGCTGGCGCGGTTTCGGCTTGGAGCAGGTATGGAACACCGGCGACTGCCATACGAGCGCGACGACCACGGGGTGGTGACAATTCGGCTCGAGCAGCCGGATCGCAAGGTCATCGTGCTGGACTGGGAACTCCTGCGTCGCCTCGACGCCACACTCGACGACATCGGCGATGACATTGGCGGTCTCGTTCTCGCGAGTGAAACGCGCGTCTTCGTCGCCGGGGCTGACCTCGCCGAAATCGACGGCCTCACGGACGACCAACTCGACGAGTACCTGGCATTCGGCCAGCGCGTCTTCGGACGCATCTCTGCCCTTCCCTGCACGAGTGTCGCCGCGATCGACGGCGCCGCCCTCGGCGGCGGTCTTGAGATCGCGATGCACTGCGACCACCTCCTGGGGCTTCGACCCGGCCCCGACGAACGGCCCTACCAGGTCGGGCTTCCAGAATGCGGCCTCGCCATCTGCCCCGGGTGGGGTGGAACGAACCTGCTCCCGGCGCGGATCGATCCTGCGCAGGCGATTTCACTGACAAGCTCAGGCAGGACATTCACCGCGGACGATGCGCTCAAGTCAGGGCTCTTCGAGGGCCTCTACGACACGAGCGAGGATCTGATGACCGCCGCGAGAGACCTCGCGCGGCAGGCGAAGCCATCGCGATCGCAGCCGGGCGAGCCGTTTCATGTCTCGCAGGCTGCAGCGAGCGAACGGGTGTCGAGCAGCCTTGAATCCGTCCGTTCGACGCTTGCGAACACTGACGCCGCGAGCGCGGTCGTCGAGTGCATTGACGCCGGACTCACTGACGGTTGGCAGGCCGCGCTCGATTGCGAACGCCGCTGTTTGATCAGACTCCGGAACAGCGAAGAAGGGCGCAGCAGAGTGCAGGCGTTTCTTTCGAAGAGCGCATCGAAGTCATAACAAGAATGTAGTTCGTGGCTGAGCGAAGGATCGCTGGCCACCAAGAGACCGAAGGAAATCCTCCAGGACCGACTATGGCAGATCTGAAGAATCTCAAGGGGATATCAGAAGCGGATCGGAAGCTCATCGCGGACGCCGAGAAGATGCTCGGTCCCGAGCCGACCGAGATGGGGTTCATCAAGAATCTCTTCTGGGGAAACGTGCGCGAAGACCTCGTTTTTCCGTACCCGGTGAGCGACGCCGAAGAGACCGCGCGCTGTGACCAACTTCTCGCAGAACTCGACGAGTATCTCCGCAACGACCATCCCGCGATTCAGATCGACCAGGAGCAGGAGATCCCGCGCTGGGTCATTGACCGGCTCTTCGACATGGGTGTCCTCGGGATGACGATTCCGCGCGAGTATGGCGGCCTCGGTCTCGGCATTACGAGTTACAACCGCGTGCTCTCGCGCATCGGCGCCAGCTGCGGCTCAACGGCCGTTCTCGTCTCGGCGCATCAGTCGATCGGGTGCAAGGCGGTCATGCTTTTCGGCACGGAGGATCAGAAAAAGGTCTGGCTTCCCCACCTCGCCAAGGACTGGGTCTCTGCCTTCTGCCTCTCGGAGCCGAATGTCGGCTGCGACGCGGGCGGTCAGGAGACGATCTGTCGCCTCAGCGACGACGGCGAGCACTACCTCCTCAACGGCGAGAAGAAGTGGGCGACCTCCGGCGCCATCAGCGGCCTCTTCACCGTAATGGCCCGCCAGTTCCGTAAGGATCCGGAGACCGGCGAGGACAAGGAGATCGGCGTCACGGCGCTGGTCTGCACGCCGGATCTCGAGGGCGTGGAGATCTATCAGAAGAACCGCAGCAAGTGCGGCATTCGCGGCACCTGGCAGGCGCGCATTCGCTTCAAGGACGTCAAGGTCCCGAAGTTCAATCTAATGCACAAAGAGGGCAAGGGTCTGAAGGTCGCGCTCACGTGCCTGAACTATGGCCGGTGCACGCTCTCCGCAGGCATGGTCGGATCCGCCGAACGCTGCATGGATCAGGCGATCAAGTGGTCGCAGACTCGATACCAGTTCGGACGCCCAATCTCGGCGTTCGATCTTGTCCGCCAGCGCATAGCGCACATGTCGGCGCTCACGTATGCCATGGACGCCATGCTTTACATGACGACCGGCATGCTCGATCGCAATGACGGCGACATCATGGTCGAGACCGCCACCTGCAAGGTTTTCTGCTCTGAAATGGGCTGGCGCGTCATCAACGACGCCGTCCAGATCATGGGCGGCGAGTCCTACATGACCGAGAACGAGGTCGAACGCGCGTTCCGCGACAGCCGCATCAACATCATCGTTGAAGGCGCCAACGAGGTCATGCAGTCATTCATCTTCGCTTACGGCGGCAAGCAACTCGCAGAGCAGATGCTCTCCGTGCAGGACGCCGTCGGCTGGGATAAGGACCAGACCGTCGGCGAAAACCTGGCCCGGATTTCGAAGGGCATGTTCAACCGCGTCGTCATGAGCCGTGCGATCCCGCTCGGCGCGGAGCTGTTCCTTGGTTTGCGCAAGCCGCTGCCGCGTGTAACAAAGGTCCATGGGTCGCTGGAGCATCAGTCTGAGCGCTTCTGCTCCCTCGCGCGAGAGTTGTCCCACCAGTTCAAGATGGCGAGCAAGGTGCACGAGGAGAAGATCCTGGATCGGCAGACGATCCAGGCGAGACTCGCGGATGCGGCGATGTGGCTGCATGCGTCGGCCTGCGTGCTCTCGAAACTCGACCGGCAGATTCGCTCCGGGGAAGATGGACCGGAGTTCGAGCGCGATCGCGCCGCGGCGCTTCACTTCCTCGACCTCGCTGATCTCGAGGCGCGCCAGTGCTTCGCAAGTCTGACGGACCACGCCGACGAGAGCATGCGCACAAGCGCAGTGGCAGCGCTCGCTTTCAACGACACACTACCCAACGACTGGTTTGCGATTCCCGAGAAGTCGCCGGTGGCGCTTGGCACAGGACGCAAGCTTGATCAGGAGGCGATCAAGCAGTTCCCGGGCGACGGCTTCGAGGGACGACACATCGACACGAGGCAGGACGAGCCTGAGCACGCCGCTGGCTGACCGGCGTCGCATCAATCGTCTGGTTCGATCAGGACCCCCGGGCAGTCTTGACTGGCCCGTTCACGAAAGGGAGACACACGACATGGTCTTTGAACAGGCGCAGGAACGAGGTCACGAGAATGTCGTCTTCTGCCACGATTCCGAGACGGGGCTTCGCGGGATCATTGCGATCCACGACACGACGCTTGGACCGGCGCTCGGCGGCTGCCGTCGCTGGGCCTACCGAAGCGAAGAGGAAGCCCTCGAGGACGTGCTGCGTCTCAGCGAGGCGATGACCTACAAGGCTGCTGCGGACGATCTTCCGATGGGCGGGGCCAAGAGCGTCATCTGGATCGAGTCGGCGGATCAGCCGGCGACTGAGGCCGTCGCGAAGGCCATGGGCCGATTCGTCGATCGCCTCGGCGGGCTCTACATCGCCGCTGAGGATGTCGGCGTCAACACACAGTTCATCGACTGGATGGCGACGGAGACCAAGTACGTGATGGGTGGTGAGACCATCGCCGCCGGTGGCGACCCGGCGCCCTACACGGCGCTCGGTGTTGTTCAGGGCATGCGCGGGGCGCTGCTGCATCTCGGCAAGCCGAACACCCTCGAGGGGCTGACGATCGCAGTCCAGGGCGTCGGCGCGCTCGGTTACAACGTCTGCAAGATCGCCGCCGCAGAAGGCGCCAAACTTCTTGTCACGGACATCGTCGACGAGCGCGTTGAACGTGTCGTCTCCGAGTTTGGGGCGACGCCTGTCAACGGCGACGACATCGTCGAAGCGGAATGCGACATCCTCTGCCCGTGCGCGCTCGGCCGCGTCGTTGATGCGAACAACGTTTCGAACCTTCGCTGCACCATTTTGGCGCCGGGCGCCAACAACGTGCTCGACGATCCCGACGAGGACTCCGCCCTTCTGCACGGCGCCGGCGTCGTGTACTGCCCCGATTTCGTCAACAATGGCGGCGGCCTTATGCAACTCGCCGGCCTCTACTGCGGCTTCAGTGACGAGGAACTGCACCGGCGAATCATCAACATCGAAACGGTCATCAAGACCATCCTCGATGACGCAAAGAACCTGGGCTCCGCGCACGCCGCAGCGATGGCGTACGCACGCAAGCGCATTGACGCGGGCAAGGTGCAGGTTCGAACCAACTCCGGAAACACCGCTGCGACAGGGAGCGCTTGATGCCGACGAAAGTCGCCTACCAGGCAAAGATCAACTACATCCAGATCCTGAATGAGCAGGGCAAACTGGACGAGAAGCTGTCCCGTGGAGGACTGAAGGACAACGATGTCATCCGCCTCTACGAGATGATGTCGCTGTGTCGCCACTACGACGAGATCGCATTCAAACTGCAGCGATCCGGACGCATGGGCACGTACCCGCAGAACAAGGGCCAGGAGGCGATCGGCGCCGTGGCGCTTGCCGCGCAGCCCGACGACTGGCTCGTCCCCTGCTATCGCGAGAACACCGCGCTCTTTCTCCATGGCCTCCCGATGGAGCACATCCTGCTGCACTGGATGGGCGACGAGCGCGGCAACCAGATCCCCGATGGCGTCAATGTCACGCCGATTTCGATCCCGATCGGCACACACATGCTGCACGCGGCCGGCATCGCGTGGGCCCAAAAGCTGCAGGGCAATGACACGGCCGTGTTCACCTTCTTCGGTGATGGCGCTACGAGCGAAGGCGACTTCCACGAGGCGATGAACTTCGCAACCGTCCTGAAGGTGCCGGCGGTCTTCATCTGCCAGAACAACAAGTGGGCCATCTCGACTCCTGGATCGAAGCAGAGCGCCGCTGAGACCTTCGCGCAGAAGGGGCTCGCCTACGGCGCCCACACGATCCAGATCGATGGCAACGACATCTTCGCGGTCTACAAGGCTGCGAAGGACGCCCGGGCAAAGGCGCTGAAAGACGGCAAGCCGACGCTGATCGAGACCCTGACGTATCGACTCGGCGACCACACGACCGCTGACGATGCGCGTCGCTATCGCGACAATGCGGAGGTCGAGGAATGGCTCGATCGTGATCCGCTGATTCGCACGCGGAAATATCTCGAGTCCAAGGGCCTGTGGGACGACGCGAAGCAAGAGGCGTTCGATGAGGATGCGAAGGCGAAAGTCTCGCAGATCGTCAAGAACGCCGAGGGCATTGCGAAGCCCACGACCAACGACATCTTCGACTACACCTACGAGACCCTGCCGGAAGACCTGAAGCGACAGCGCGACACGATGAAGACGCACTCGCTCGGGATCAATCCTCAGCAGGAGACGCTTCGGTCCCCGACCGGCGCGGCGAGTAGGGTCTGATCGCAGTCCATGCTCGTTCGATTCGAAGACATAAAGGGCGGGGAAGTCTGGATCAACCCCGTTCACGTGAAACTTGTCAAGCAGGCGCGTCGATCGACGGAGATCGTCATGGCGCTCTCAAGCAGTTTCGGCAACTCGGTGATCAAAGTCCGTCTGACGCCGGAGGAGGTCTCGCTGATGCTCAATGCAGGCATGCCTGAGATACTCCCGCTGGCGCCGGAGGATGATCACGACACCGACGGCGGCGCCGCCGCGGCGGTCATCGCGGCTGGTTAAGAAAACGCAACGCCCCCGGTGGGGCGACATGAACAGACGAAAGCACCATGGCTGAACTCACACTGGTCCAGGCAATCAATCTCGGTCTCGAGCAGGAAATGCGCGCCGACGAGCGCGTCGTCCTGCTCGGCGAAGATGTCGGTCTCAATGGCGGCGTCTTCCGCGTCACGGAAGGGCTGCAGGAGAAGTTCGGCGAAGATCGCGTCGTCGATACGCCGTTGGCGGAATCCGGCGTCATGGGCTCAGCGATCGGTCTCGCGATCGCCGGCATGCGACCCATCCCCGAGATTCAGTTCGAAGGCTTTCTCGGCCCGGCCTATGACCAGTTGGTCAATCACGGCGGCCGCTATCGCACGCGAAGCCGCGGCGCCGTCACGGTTCCGCTGACTGTGCGCGTCCCTGTCGGCGGCGGCATCCACGCTCCGGAGCTTCACTCCGACTCGCCGGAGGCGATCTACGCGCATCACCCGGGCATCAAGGTCGTGATGCCGTCGAATCCGTATGACGCGAAGGGCCTCCTGATCTCGGCGATCCGCGACCCGGACCCGGTGATCTACTTCGAGCCGAAGCGCATCTATCGCGCGTTCCGCGAGGAAGTTCCAGAAGATGTGTACACCGTTCCGATCGGCCAGGCGCGTGTCGTCGAGACCGGCAATGACCTCACGATCGTCACCTGGGGCGCCACGGTCTATCAGGCCCTCGAGGCGATGGACAAGTTGCCCGACCACCTGAGCGTCGAGCTCATCGACCTCCGCTCCATCTACCCCTACGACCTCGACACCATCGTCGAGAGCGTGAACAAGACCGGGCGCTGCGTCATCGTGCATGAGGCCCCGCGGACCTGCGGCTTCGGCGCCGAGATCGCGACCGCGATCCAGGAGCACTGCTTCCTGCGACTCGAAGCGCCGGTCCAGCGTGTGACCGGCTTCGACACGATCATGCCGTACTACAAGCTGGAACTCGATTATCTCCCAGAGACTCCGCGCATCGTGGACGCCGTCATGGCGTGCACGGCATACTGATTCTGTCTCGCACATTCGCTGATCAGCGTCAGCACCTCGAAGAACTCCTCGTCGCACTGATCGATCTCGACGGGTCGCGGCGACAACCCCGACGAAGCACATGGCTCACCAAACCTCATCTGATCCGAACGTCTTCATCCTCCCCGACCTCGGGGAAGGTGTGCATGAAGCCGAACTCATCAAGTGGCGCGTCAGCGTCGGCGACAGCGTCGCAGAGCATGACATTCTCGCCGAGATGGAGACGGACAAGGCGCTCGTCGAAGTCCCGAGTCCGCGCGACGGCGTCATCGCGGTCCTTCACGGATCCGAAGGCGAGATCCTCAACGTCGGCAATCCGCTCATCACCTACGAGGGTGGAGCCGCCGCAGCCCCGGCCCCTGCTCCTGCTCAGGCGACCGCGACTCCATCGCCCTCCGACAACGGCTCAGCCGCGACCGCGACCGAGGAGCGAGAGGACGCCGGAACTGTTGTCGGGAGCCTCAGCGCGACGCCCGGTGTCAGCGGCTCATCCGGCAAAGCTCTCGCGACGCCCGCCGTCCGACGTCTCGCCCGCGATCTGGGCGTGGACATCGACAACGTTCGTGGCACCGGTCTTGCCGGTCGCGTGACTGAGAAGGACGTCAGGGCGGCAGGAAGCGGCTCTCAGCCCGCCCCGTCGGCTCAGCCCGCCCAACGCATCGCTCCCGCGCCTGCCGCTCAGGCCGAAGCTCCCGCTCATGTTCAGCATGTCGTCGCCGAAGAAGTCGAGAACGCAGCCCTCGCCGTGAAGGTCGCCTCAGGCGGCGTGCCCGCCCCGCCCCCGGCCATGGCCGGCGACAAGACAGTCCCCTTCCGTGGCACTCGACGGACGATCGCCGGAAGGCTCCGACAGTCGATCGACACAGCCGTTCACTTCACGGTGATGGACGAAGCGGAGATCTCCTCGCTCGACAAGGTGCGCAAGCAGGTGCAGGCCGCCAGCGGCGAGAGCGTCTCCTATCTCCCGTTCGTTGTCAGCGCCGTCTGTCGGGCCATGAAGAGGTTTCCGACGCTCAACGCCACCGTCAATGACGAAGCCCAGGAAATCCGCCAGCACGCCGGCGTGAATATGGGCATCGCGACGGACACGGAGCACGGCCTCTCGGTCCCTGTCATTCCGAACGCCGACACGCTCGGCCTCCTCGAGGTCGCGCGCCATATCGCGGATCTCGCTCGCATGACGCGCGAACGCTCGATCCCCCGCGACCGGCTGATGGGCTCCACGTTCACGATCAGCAACGTCGGGTCGTACGCCGGTCGGTTCGCGACGCCCGTGATCAACTATCCCGAGGTCGCGATCCTCGCCGTCGGGCGCGCCAGAGAAGGCGTTGTGGCAGACAACGGCGCGATTCGAGTCGGCAAACTGCTGCCGCTAAGCCTCGCCTGCGACCATCGTGTCGTAGACGGCGCAGAGGCCGCACGCTGCCTCGCATTCGTCGTCGAGTTGTTGCAGGCGCCCGAGAGTCTTCTCACACCAGCGCGGGCCTGAGCATCGCTGTGGCGCTGAGGCGTGGAGCGTCGGCTCGGATATAGAGCGGATGCCTTGGCTGCCCCGCGCCAGTCAGCCCGAAATGCACGACCGATGCATCTCCGTCGAGCAGGAGACGAACCTCCCGATCTCGATTCAAATGTGCGCCGTGATTGCCCCACGCGAGCACGGTCTGCCCACAGCACGCATGCGCGTCGAGAATCGCCGCGTCGTTTGCAGGGCCGACCGGGTCCTTCGCGCTCTGGAGGGCGGCCGGGCTGGTTGATCGCCACGCGAAGAGATTCACGACCTCGAGCGCCCCGAATCCCCACGAGCGAGCGAAGCCGAAGCAGCGCCGGATTGTGGGATCATCGTGTTCGGCGTCTGCCGTTGACGGGTTCAGCATCACGAACGCGACCGCCGGAAGTGTGAGATCCCACCGCCGCCAGAGTCGATACCGATAGCGCTTCGACTGATCGAACCTCGCCCCGCGCTCGATGATCTCAGGAACACTCGCCATCCGATCGCATGATGCCGAGAATTCCGCCGCGCTGCTACCATCTCGCCCGATCATGACACAGACGCAAGCATCACCGACATCCACGGACTCCTGGCTCCCGATCAAGGACGCTCTGGGCGCAAGCGCCGGGCAGCGAGCGACCGTCAAGGGCTGGGTTCGCACACGACGCGATTCGAAGGCCGGGCTCTCGTTCATCGCCCTGACGGACGGCACGTGCTTCGACACGCTCCAGATCGTGGCGCCAAGCGACCTCGCGAATTACGAATCCGAAGTGCAGAAGCTCACAGCCGGATGTGCGATCGAGGCCGACGGAGAACTTGTTGAATCGCAGGGCAAGGGACAGTCTGTCGAATTGCAGGCGAGTGAGATCCGTGTCGTCGGCTGGGTCGAGAATCCGGACACCTATCCGATCAGCCAAAAGCGACACACGTTTGAGTATCTCCGTGATTACGCGCATCTTCGGACACGCACGAACACATTCGGCGCCGTCGCGCGTGTGCGTCACTGCCTCTCGATGGCCATCCACCGGTTCTTCGATGAGCACGGGTTCTTCTATGTGCACACGCCGATCATCACGGCCAGCGACTGCGAGGGCGCGGGCGACATGTTCCGTGTATCGACGCTCGACGCAGTGAACCCGCCTCGCACAGAGACTGGCGACGTGGATTTTGCCGAGGACTTCTTCGGGCGGGAGGCGCATCTGACCGTCTCAGGGCAGCTCAACGTCGAGGGCTACTGCTGCTCGCTTACGAAGGTGTACACATTCGGACCGACCTTCCGCGCGGAGAACAGCAACACGAGCCGACACCTCGCCGAGTTCTGGATGGTGGAGCCCGAGATTGCGTTCGCCGACCTGTCGGACAACGCGGACCTCGCAGTGGCGTTCATCAAGCACTGCTTCCGGACTCTGCTCGATGAGCGTCAGGACGATATGGAGTTCTTCAATCTCCGGATCGACAAGACGGTCATCGAGACGCTGACGCACATTATCGATACGCCCTTCGAGCGCATGTCCTACACAGAGGCGATAGAGCTCCTCGAAAAGAGCGGGAAGAAGTTCGAGTTCCCGGTCAAATGGGGTGTCGATCTCCAGAGCGAGCACGAGCGCTACATCACAGAGGAAGTCCTGAAGAAGCCCGTCGTGCTGACGGATTACCCCAAGGAAATCAAGGCCTTCTACATGCGTCTCAATGACGATGAGAAGACGGTCTCGGCGATGGATGTGCTCGTGCCGAAGATCGGCGAGATCATCGGCGGCTCACAGCGTGAAGAGCGCCTCGATGTGCTCGACAGGCGCATCGATGAGATGGGGCTGCCGAAGGAGAACTACTGGTGGTATCGCGACCTGCGGCGCTACGGGACCGTGCCCCATGCGGGATTCGGCCTCGGCTTCGAGCGCCTCGTGCAGTTCTCCACAGGCATGGCGAACATCCGCGATGTAATCCCCTATCCGCGAACGCCCGGCAGCGCCGAGTTCTAGAGCGTCCTCCTAGTCCTCAACCGGAGGGCCGAGCGAGTACACGACCTCGCGACCGAGAAGACCCTCGAATGGCGACGGCCGGAATCGAATCTGTTCGCCCACCGCCATCGCTTCGTCGAACTCATAGCCGCGGTGTTCGACCAGGTACGCGACCCACATGTACGTCGCTCGGCCGCCGGAGGCGCAGTGAATGACCGCCTTGTTGTCATGGCGCTCCAGCGCGTCGGCGAAGGCGTCCACCGACTGACGCGTGTAGATGCGATCGGGACCGCCGAGCGGAATATGGACATATTCCATGCCGAGCTCATGGCAGAGCGCCGCCTGATCGAAATCGAGGTCTTCCATCTCATCATCCGTTCGGAGGCTGATGACGACCGTGGCGCCGGCGTCTGCGAAGCCTCGGATCGCTTCGGGCGACGGCTGCGACGCGATGCAGAATGCGCCGTCGAAGTAGCAGTTATCGACACCCTCCACGTCTTCAATATGTTCCGGCGCGCCCACCGGCGCCTCGGCAAGCCCGCCGCGAGCCGCGGCGCCATCCGGCCATGGGATCTCCGACGCTTCCGGCTGACTGGCGCACCCAGTGGAGAATCCCACGATCGTCGCCCCGGCAATGGCAAGTAGTCGTCTCATGCGCCCATCATCGCCAAGGTGGCGTCTATTGGCCAGTTTCGAATATGCGTGAATTCTCACAATGGACTTCGCGTAATTGGTGAGGAGTTCGAGGCGTCCACCCCGTAGGCTGAGAGTCATCATGGGCCGGGGACGCCCGAATCAAACACGCCTGGCAGTGTCATCGGGAGGGACAAGATGAGAGCGTTCGGACGGATCGGATTCGTGCTTCTTCTCGCGGGCGGAGCATCTGCGAGCGCCCAAGCATCAAACAACTTCACACTCCTGACGCAGGATCGGACGATCTCCGCGTTCGCTTCGGCCGACGACTTCCTGCTCAAGGAGTTCGATTCAGACTCAGACTCGGCCATGGCGCCGGATGCCGGTCCATTCAACACCGGCGCCTCTGCCCAGGCGGAGGTCTCGACCGCGCTCGGAACCGGTGGGGGCACGCAGGACTCCACAATCCTGATTGATGGAATCAACGCCTCAGGTAGCGCCTTCGCCACGGGCGAGAGCTTTGACTTCGACGGAAGCGCCGAGGGATCCGGCCAGTCAGAGTGCAAGATCACCTTCAGCGTCGGCGCCGACTCGACGTTCACGCTCACGGGGGAGATCTCGGCGACCGACAACGGCATCGCGGAGGTCGCGCTCGTCAACCTCTCAACTGGACTGGTGTTCGACGCGTTCGCATTCGGTCCTGCGGAGGTCGTTCCGATCAACGAGTCAGGGCCCCTGCCTTCCGGCAACTATGAGCTGCGCTTCCGCGCCGAAGGTTCCGCGTTCGGAAGCGGGTTCTCCTCCGAGTTCGCGTTCGCCGAGTACTTCGAGATGCAGTTTCGTGTGCTCAACTGTGTCGGGCGCGGCGACCTCGATGGTGATGGCGTCGTCGGCGCAAGCGACCTCGCGATCCTGATCGGTTTGTGGGGATCACCCGGATGTCTCGGCGCAATTCCGTGCCCGGCGGATCTCGACAAGGACGGCGTCGTCGGATCCAGCGATCTTTCGACACTCATCGGGAGTTGGGGTCTCTGCCCCTAGGCAGTCCAGTTCCGAGCGCCATCTGGCGAGATCTCTGTTTCGCGTCGAATTGTCTGTGCTACGCTCGATTAGACGGCGCGTCGTGGCGAACGCGCCCAGATCGTGTGGGGCCGAATCGGCGAGTCGGAGTTGATCAGAGAGAGATGAGGTCTGGCAACATGAATCGATTCACGACGATGATCGCGAGCGTCGCGCTCGCAGGGGCTGTCGCCTCGAGCGCGACGGCCTCCTGCTACTTCTCGCTGCGGATCCAGGAGCGAAGCGTTTCTGGATCCGCGAGCGCCGAGCGATTCATGACCGAGGAGATCGACGAGGACTCTGCGTCGGCGATCGCGATGACGGCCGGGCTGTTCGACGCGACGGCGCTCGCCGAGGCGTCTGTGTCGGACGCGAGTTCCTCGGCGGAGGGCACTCAGGAATCTGAGATCCTGATCGACGGATTCAACGTCTCAGGAAGCGTCTTCGCAGAGGCTGGGAGCGGCGACGTCGACGCTCTCGCCGACTGCGAAGGCCGATCTGATTTCAATGTCACCTTCCGAGTGCTCGTCGACTCAACATTCACACTCACCGGCGAAATCTTCTCCGGCGGAAACTTCAAGTTGGGCGAGTCCAGTCTCGAACTCGTGAACCTCTCGACAGGTGTGGTCTACGATCGCAGATCGAATGGCAATGACGACACGCGTCCCATTGATACCTCCGGTCCTCTTCCCGCAGGAGATTATGAACTGATAATCCTGGCGAGCGCCAGCGGGTTCGGCGAGGGGTTCTTGGGTGGGACGGCTGCGCAGGCCGGGTTCCGAGATATCGAGTTCCGCATTCAGAACTGCGTCGGCCGCGGCGATCTCGATGGCGACGGTTTCATCGGCGCCGTCGATCTCGCGATGCTCCTCGGAGATTTCGGCACAGTCGGCGCGCTCGACGTGTTCCCCTGCTCTGCTGATCTGAATCGAGACGGCTCAGTCGGAGCGACCGATCTCTCGACGCTGGTCGGGAACTGGGGCCTCTGCCCGTAACGCAGCGTTAGTTCAACGGGGATCGCGCTCAGCGTGCGGCAACGAGATCGCGGCGCGTCGGCGCCGTTCCCATGTAGGCGAGCGCGCGCTCAACGTACCGGCGCACAACGGGTCCCGCGACCTGCGATCCGAAATGCGTGCGCGACGCGACGCGCTCCGGGCCCGGGTCGTCGATGACGACCAGCACGACGATGCGCGGTTCATGCACCGGCGCTCCGGCGACGAAACTGGAGAAGTACTGATTCTCGAAGTAGCCGCCGCCATCGGGACGGGGCACTCTCGCAGTGCCTGATTTCCCGAAGATGTCGTAGCGCAGCGCATCGCGATCGATCACGCCCGCCTCGTCGAGCTTCCGATCAACCTTGGCGCCGACCTGCTCCATGCCGGCTTTGGCGAGATCCGCTGTCCAGGCAGGAAGCACGCGATGCACCATGCGCTTCCAGGGATCGTCAGAGGGCGACGCGGTCAGACGAATCGTCGCCATCGTGCCGACGAGGTCCGACGGACGCGCGAAGGTCGAAAACGCCCGGATCATCTGCACAGGCGTCACGGCGACCTCGTACCCGAAGGAGACACTCGTCTGCGTGTACTTGCTCCACTTTGCGGAACTCGTGACGAGCCCTGCTGCCTCACCGGGGAGTCCGACGCCGCTTGGAGACCCGAATCCGAATCGCCGGATCGCTTCCTGCGTCTGCCGGTGCGACAGGCGATCCACGCCCTTGATCATGCCGATGTTGGAGGAGTTGACGAGCACGTCGAGCCAGGACTGCCTCTTGAGCTGCACCACGTCCTTGATGGGTCGGCCGTAGTCCGTACGCCAGAATCCGCCCTCGGTGTCGAACTCCTCGTGTGCCTGGGCAAGTCCAAGTTCGGTCACGACCGACCAGAGGTACGGTTTGAACGTTGAACCCGGCTCGTAGACATCCTCGACGCACCGATTGCGGCCAAGCGACGGATGCGCCAGGCGACGCGGGTCCTCCGGAATCGTGGCGTAGCGCACCTCGGGGTCATACCTCGCCGTCTTCGACGCGCCGTCGGGCGAGGCGGGCGTCGATCCGAGTCGCGGCAGTCCGAGATCGCGGATGAGATCCACCATCGCGAGGATCTCTCCTGAAGCAGGGTCCATCGCGATGAGCCTGCCGCCTGCGGCGTCCGCGTCATCCATGCCGCGCTCGAGTTCCTCGATCGCGATCTCCTGGAGAACAAGGTCGATACTGAGCCTCAGATCCTCACCGGGCCGTGCCGCTTCACGGCCGCTTGCATTCAGCCAGAGCGGACGACCGCGCGCGTCGTGGATGTACGTGATCTCTCCTCGGGATTCTTCGAGCGCGCCTTCAAAGGCGTACTCGGCGCCGAGCAGTCCATTGTGATCAATCCCGACCTTCCCGACGATCGCTGAGAGCGCGACACCGCTCGGCGCTTCGCGTACGCGAACACGCTCGAGATGGACGCCCGGCATTCCGAGTCCGCTTGTCTTCGCAATCTGCCGATCATTCAGCACACCGGGTATGCGCACGTAGCGGATCAGTGCTCGATCCGAGCCTCGGCGCGCGTGATTCTCTGAGATCGCGCGCATGATGCGCGAGCCGACAAGATCAGTGTCGAGAGAAAGCGCCGCGCAGAGGCCGACAATGGACTCGTCGTAGGGCTTGGGGAAGTGCATCGGATCTACGAAGAGACGCCGGCCGGCGCGCGTTGCCGCGAGGGTCCTTCCGCGTCGATCCAGGATCTGACCGCGCCTCGCGAGTTCTGCCCTCCCTGTGGCTCGGTCGCTCATTCGAGATTCGATCGGCTCGCCCGGCGCCATCTGGAGTTGGCCCACGCGAACAGTGACGAAGACGAGCGCCAGTGTGATGGCGACAAGAGCGATTGTCCCGACACGCTCCGAGCGCTCGCGCTGCTCATTCCGGAACTCCTCCGGCAGGATCGGCGCGGTGAGCGCTCCCCGGTCTTGAGCGTCCTTGTTCGTCAACTTGACTCGCCCGGCTGCTCTTTAGATTCACCGGGCCATGCCGCTTCGGATGTGGGGTCGAAGTCTGTGCGGCACCAGTCGAAGAGAACCTCGTTGTGCGTGTTCTCGTCACCGATCGCGAGCAAAACGGTCGAGGGCCTCGTGCGAGAGGTAATCTCGCAATGGAGTCTCCAGAGAGCCTCCTCCTGGCGCTCCAGTGTTCGGTGAATGTCGATCATCGTGTTCGCCGCGACGAGCGTCTGCTGGCGGACGGCGAGCGTCGTCGAGCCGACGGCGGCGCAAGTCATGATGATGGCGATGAGTTTGGCGACCACGCTCGCGTCTCCCAAGTGCGTGTGAGGGATGTCAGCGAGCGGGGATCTTCAGGACGGCGCCGACCGGAACACTCTCCGGATCGTCGATGACGTCTGCGTTCAAATCAACGATCTCCGGCCACCGCTTGGCGGAGCCGAGAAGGGACGCTGCGATCTCTCCGAGCGTGTCTCCACGCTTGACCGTGTATCGACGGATCTTCGATGCGCTCTCGCGCTTGGGCAACTCCCGCTTTGAGAGCGCGCGTTCGCGCGGCCCCGGAGCGCCGCTCTCGAGCTCAGCCCGAGAGGGGATGAGAAGCTCAGAGCCGACGAGAATCTCGCCATCGTCGCCGATTCGCCCTGCGTTGTAGGCGGCGAGCCGTGAATGCAGGTGGCCATCGCCGTATTCCCGGGCCGCAATTCTCCAGAGTGAGTCGTTCTCACGGACTGTGTACCGCCGGGACGCCGGGTGCGTCGAGACCCGCGCCTTGGGCTCTTCCTTCGCAGAAGACGCCGATCGATCTGTCTGAGCCGCGGTCGGCATGCTCGACATCGACTGGCGGATTCTCGTCGCCAGCGGTGTCGAGGTCTCGCTCTCGTCGGCGCCGGCGGCGATGGCGTCACGCAGAGCGTCACCCGCCGATCTCGATGCGACAGCCTGCTGAGGCGTTGGCTCGGGCTCGCGTCCGAAGACCATCGGACGCGCGTTCGACGCGAACGACTGATCGATCGGATCAGGCACCGCCTCGTCCGAGCTGCCCACCGGAAGCTCGGCCTCGGCGACGATCGATCCCAACTCTGCGCGGCTTGCGCTCGAGAGATGGTCAGAAACAAGAACGGCGACTACAAGAACGAGGGCAAAGCCCATCAGAAGTGCGAGTTTCTGTTCACGCGTCATCGGCGTTGCGTCCCTGCATACTGCCTTCACGTCGTTTGTGAACCACTCTGGCTCACACATCATGTCGGCGGCGGCGCCGCCAGCGTCGCGAGTTCGCCTCGCAAACGCCTAGTTCACTCTGATTGCTCTCAACTTCGCGGAGCGTGCTCTGGGGTTGGCGTTCACCTCCACGTCGTCGGCCTCGACCGGCTTCCTTGCCAGGGTCGAGGCGAGGCCGCGATCAACGAGCTCGCTGAAGAGCTTCTTGACCGGCCGGTCTTCGAGTGAATGGAAACTGATCACGCCGACGCGCGCTCCTGGATTCAGCCAACTCGGCCCGCCGCCTCCGGCTTCTCTTCCGGACACCGCTCGACGGACTGATTCGAGCAACGACTCGAGACAGGCGATTTCGTCGTTCACCGCGATTCGTAGCGCCTGGAAGGTACGCGTAGCGGGGTCAATACCGGCCCCATGTGGACTGCGCCGGACAACGGATCGAACGAGATCAGCAAGCTGAGCCGTGGTCTCTATCGGCGCGGTCTTTCGGGCCTCCACAAGTTTTCGAGCCACCTGCCGGTGCCGACGCTCCTCACCGAAGTCCCTGATGAGCTCCGAAAGCTCCTGCTCGCTGAGGGCGTTGACGAGGTCAGCCGCCGTTCGCCCCACCGCCTGCCCAAGTCGCATATCGAGCGGCCCTTCCCGCCGGAAGCTGAATCCGCGCGATGGGTCGTCCATCTGATTCGAGGCGAAGCCAAGATCCGCGAGCACGACGTCTGCGGCCAGCCCCAGTTCCATCAGCTTCCGGGGCGCCTCGGCGAAGTTGCCGTGCAGAGAGACAACCCGCGGGCTCCCTGGGAGCGCCTCGAGGCGAGAAACGGCCCTCTGGAGGTTGCCCTGATCGACATCATTGATCACGAGGACTCCCGTGGAGCCGATATGAGCAGCCAGGGCCTCCGCATGTCCGCCGAGGCCAACTGTGCAGTCGAGAACGGTCTCCCCCGGCCCAGGGGACAGGAGAGACACCGTGGCCTCCAGCAGCACCGATGTATGTCCGCTCGCCGTCACGAGCGGAAAGTACCCGCACTCAAAGACGACTGCGAACGACACCTGGGTGCGCCGACCGGGTCTGCTGGCCAGCTTCTTGACCGCCCTGCTCGGCCTCTCATTGCTCGGGGCCCTCACGGGGTGCCTGCCGACGCGATTCGTTGTGGACGTCAGCACGGCGCAACCTGAGCTTCGCGAGGCGACCGTCCTCAAGGACCCCGGCGGCGGCGACGCCGGCAAGATCGCGCTGATTCGCGTCGACGGCCTCATCGCGGACGCCCCGAGCGAGGCCATCCTCGGAAGCGGGCCGAATCCAGTGAGCGAACTCTTCGAGCGCCTGGAGCGAGCCGAGCGCGATCCGAATGTGCGAGCAGTGATCATCCGAATCAACTCGCCAGGCGGCACGGTGACCGGGAGCGACATCATGCACTCCGAGATCGTGCGATTCCGCGAGAAGACCGGCAAACCCGTGATCGCGTCGATGGGCGAGGTTGCGGCAAGTGGCGGCTACTACATCGCGCTCGGATGTGACGAGATCGTCGCCCATCCGACCACGATCACCGCATCGATCGGCGTCCTGATCCAGACCATCAATATCTCTGAGGGTCTCTCGATGATCGGGGTCAAGCCACGCGCTGTCACAAGTGGCGACAACAAGGACATGGCCAGCCCGCTCACGCCCATGCAGGAGGGGCAGTACGCGATTCTGCAGGGACTCGTGGACGAGTACTACGTTCGATTTCGATCACTCGTGGAGGATCGACGGAGCGAGTTCTCCGCGGAGTCGAACGGGTGGGCGATCGACGGGCGCATCATGTCCGGCCACCAGGCCGCTGAGATCGGATTGGTTGACAGTCTCGGTGATCTCCGCGACGCGTTCGAGCGCGCCAAATCGCTGACGGGCCTCTCGCGCGCGAGGCTCGTGGCATATCACAGGTTGCCGAAGGCGCCGGAGACGCCCTATTCGCCGCTGGCACACGCTGACACGGAGAATGCGCCGTCGAGCGCGACGCGCGCGCTGGACGCTGTTCTGCTCGAGCCTGGCGCGTACTACCTCTGGCGGCCGTAGCGCGGGATTCTCTTACGCGACCGGTCTCGGCCACTCGTCGCGGGTGAAGACGCCGTCGCGATGGATGATCTCCCCATCTGCGCTGATCTCTGCGCCGCTGACGCGCGCGTGCGGGCGCATGTCATTCACCATGTCCCAGTGCAGACCAGACTCGTTCGTCGATCCGCTGTCGGGGTAACCGGCGCCGACAGCCGCATGGAACGTGCCGCCGATCTTCTCGTCGAAGAGTGTGTTGCGCGTGAACTTCTGGATCGCATAGTTCGTGCCGATTGCGATCTCGCCGAGCACGCGAGCGCCGGCGTCCAGCTCCAGCATGCTGAGAAGGAAGTTCTCGTTCTTGATCGCGGAAGCGTCCACGACCTTCCCGTCGCGAAACTCGAGACGAATGCCATCGACTTCGCGGCCGTTATAGACGGCCGGGAGGTTGTAATGCACGACGCCGTCAACGCCTTGCGGACCGGCAAAGACCTCCCCATCAGGGAAGTTGTTGTCGCCGAAGCAGTTGATCCATGTAGCCCCATCGACATTGACGGTCAGATCAGTGGCGCCGCTGGAGACCTCCGTTGAGCCATCCTGGGCTGGGCAACGGAATCGAACCTCTTTGCGTTCATTCAACCAGTCAACGAGCCGCTGTTGTCGCGCGCGAATTTCCTGCCAGGCGCCGACGGGATCGTCCAAATCCAGCAAGCATGCTCTGAAGACGAAGTCCTCGTATTCCTCAAGACTCATCTCGGCGTCCTGAGCGGCTGCTTCTGTCGGCGCCTGCGTGAGGACCCACTGGAGTTCGTCTGCGTTTGCGCGCTCGAGGAATCGCTTGAAGAACGGCTGACGGGCGGCGGAGACAATCGCTTGCTTCCCAGGATCGACATTCGAAAGAGCGCGTGTGTTGGTGTCGGAGATGAAGCGGATGTACGCATCCACCGTTTCCACCTCATGTGCGCGCATGGGCGGTTCGAATCTGAGTTGCTCCTCCGTTGCATGCGCGTAGAAGGAGTCCACCAGATCATTGGACATGACGGCCCAATAGGGATGCCCCCCGGCCTCGAGCACGCGCTCGTAGGCGGCGCGAATGAGAGGGAATGCAATCGGATCGCCAGTGATCGCGACGACATCGCCTTTCTTGATGTGGACGGAATGGCGAACGAGCACATCCGCCAGCTTGGCATGTCTTGGATCACGCATTAAGAATTCCCTTTCGGCGCATTCGCCGGGCCCCGCTCTCAGTCCATGGCGGGCGGACAGTCTATCGCCGGCCCGCCGACCGAGGAGTCGATGAGCTGTCGAGCGCCGCGGCGATCACGAACCTGGCTTCTTCGGTGAGCGAGCTCTTGACGGCGTCCATGCTCGGGGCGTCTCCGCTGAGCTCTTGGTCCAGACTCGTCACTCCGCGTCCCACGAGGCCACATGGCACGATCAGGTCAAAGTGCGAGAGATCCGTCGTGACATTCAGGGCAAGGCCGTGCAGTGTGATCCAGCGTCGAACGCGCACGCCGAGAGCGCAGATCTTCGATGACGCAGGACCTGAGGTCGTCCACACACCCGTCGCCTCCTGATCGCGCCGTGTGTCGACGCCGAAGGAAGCGCACACACGGACGACGATCTCCTCGAGAAGGCGCATGTACGCATGCAATCCAAGCCCCAGCGCATTGAGATCAAGAATCGGATAAGCGACGAGTTGTCCGGGTCCGTGGTAGGTGATGTCGCCGCCGCGATCTGTCTCGGCGACAAAGACTCCCTTGGCGGCGAGCATCTCGTCGGTCGCAACGAGATGCGTGCGCGCACCCTTGCGCCGGCTGATCGTGATGACCGGCGGAACATGCTCCAGCAAAAGGATATGCCCGATCTCGGCGCCTTCCTGCTCGCGAGACATGTAAACCGCGTCCCATCTTTTCAACTGTTCTTCGTAGCCCGCCTGATAGTCCACCCGGCCCAAATCGCTGATGACAAGCTGTTTTTCACCGGGCAGGCCAAATGTCATGTTGCGCGGAGTTTGGGGCATGTTCGCAGCACTCAAGAAAAAAAGCAGCAGGCGCGGAACCTCTCAAGTTCTCTCCGCGAATCTGATGAGTGGAGGAGACGGCGGCCGCGGAGGTTTCCCATCCTTCAGGAGACCTTTGCGAGGCGACGCGGGCTCGGAAGCTAGCACACGGCTCTCGGCCCGCGTCGCTTTTCTTTTCTGCAGGCCAGAAGTGTTCCGTGTGATTGCATCGTCATGGCGCAGTCGCCTGCGACGGCGCATGCAGCTCCTTCAACACATCGATCGCATCTTCATAGACCTCACAGCATCGACGCGCAGCGCCCTCCCAGGTCAAACTCCGCACTTCCATGGCGCCATGCTCGCATAACTCCTTGCGAAGTGGCGGGCGGCGGAGGACGGCGAGGATCTTGTCCGCCATCTGATCGATGTCCCAGAAATCAACTTTGAGCGCATGCGTCAGCACTTCGGCAACGCCGGATTGGCGACTGATGATCACCGGCGTGTCCTGACTCAGCGCCTCCAGCGGCGCAATGCCGAACGGCTCGCTCACCGACGGCATGACGTAGCAATCCGCCATCTTGAAGACGCGCGTCACATCGGGTCCCCGCAGAAATCCTGTAAAAAGGACGCGGTGACCTATACCCATCTCCGCGGCGAGTTCGATCATCCGCCTGGCCATGTCGCCGTTGCCGGCCACCAGGAACTTGACGTTGTCCATCTTCTCGAGCACGCGGCGAGCGGCGGCGATGAAGTACTCAGGCCCCTTCTGCATCGTGATGCGCCCCAGAAACAGGACGATCTTGTCGGACGCCTCCACCCTGGATTCCGGAATGGGCGACATCGACGCCGCATCGACGCCGTTGTAGCAGACCGCCACCTTCTCCGGCGCGAGGCCGTATCGATGGACCACAATTGAGCGAGTCAGTTCGCTCACAGCGATCACCCGGATGGCGCCGTGCATTCCTCGGCGTTCGATGTCATAGACCTGCTGATGGACATTGGCGCCGGATCGATCGAACTCTGTGGAGTGAATATGCGTCACCAGCGGCTTGCCTGTGACTCGCGCAAGCGCGAGCCCCGCCGGATAGGTCATCCAATCATGGGCGTGGATGACGTCGTGCTCTTCATCGCGGCATGCGTGCAGCACGAAGTGTGCGTACCGCCGCGCGGCGCCGAGAACGTCGCCGCCGTAATCGGCGCCCGCCGCCTGCACCTGACCGGCGAACTCACCTTCACCCGGCCCCTGGATTCCCAGTTCCCGCAGGATTTCGTGCGTGACCTGCGCTGTCGCAATGTCCGGCGGCGGAATCGCCGAGGACATGGCGCCGCTCGGATATGGGCTCACGAGCCCTGCTGGAACGGCGCGAAATCGCGTCGAACGGAACCCCTCCAGCGTGTATTCGGAAGTCGAAGAAGAACTCGGTTCTCTCGGCGCGCCCTCCGGACTCACGAGTCTCACGTGGGACGCGGCGTGCGCTCCGACGCTCTTCGGGAGCACGAAGACGATCTCATGTCCAAGCGCATCGAGGGCGCGTGTCAGCCCATGGCAGGCCGTGCCGAGACCGCCGCTGATGAACGGCGGGAACTCCCAACCCAGCATGAGGATGCGCATCGTTCCTGGCTCCAACGCCGGTGGCGTCGTCAGTCGTCTGAGTCTTCGCCCATATCGCCGAGTTCGCGGAAGACTGCCTCATATGCGAGGAGGCACGCGACTGCAGCGTTCGTGATCGCCTGCTCGTCTCCCAACTCACGCGCCGGGATTCTCGAACGAAACACGTATCGCTTCGACTCATCGCGGAAGTGCTCGATCTCGAGCGGTCCGCCGTCGAATCCGAAATCCGTGGCTTCCTCATCAATCAGGTCCTCCAGCTTGTCGCCGGTGAACATGAGGTCGGCCTCGATGGACTGACTGAGCCATCGATCCAGCGTCGAGAAACTCACATAGAGAGATTCTCCATCGAGGAAGAGAGAGTACGTGGCGGGCTCTGGCGCCACGAGCGCAGCGCAATGGACGCCATCGGGACCGGCCTGGACGCTTGCGAAGAGGTTCTCCTTGCGAGCGATTTCGCCGGCCTGCGCGAAGATACTGTCGATCGACTGGTCGAGTGTCATTGCCGTCATCCGAGAGGGTCTCCGTCTCAGTCCGTGTGGCGGAGATGATAGACCCTTCGAGGGGCCCGATGGGGCCGCACGGCGTATTCTGTGACGTCAGGATTCACCCGCCTTCCAGGAGACAGACCGCCAATGGCGTCAGCAGATGTCCAGACCTGGACGACGCGCTCACTGCTCGCATGGATGTCTGACGCTTTCGCGCGGGCAGATCTCGACTCTCCCCGGCTGTCGGCGGAGCTGATCGTCTCCCACGTCATTGGATGCGAGCGATTGAAGCTCTACATGGATCCTGACCGGCCCGCGACGCCGCTCGAACGCGAGCGCCTTCGGGATCTGACGGGCCGGGCATTGCGGAATGAGCCCGTCCAGTACCTCGTCGGCGAAGCGTGGTTCTTCTCACTGGGTTTCCGATCGGATCCGCGCGCACTGATTCCGCGCCCTTCCACGGAGACACTCGTGGAGACAGTGCTCCAGCACGCCCGGGCTGTCGCCGGGTTCGAGCGCGCTCAGATCGCGGATGTGTGCACCGGAAGTGGCTGCATCGCCATCTCGCTCCTCCGGAACCTGCCCGAAGCCCGGGCTGTCGGCATCGATATTTCGCCGGAGGCGTTGGCCCTTGCCGAGGAGAATGCGACGCTTCACCACGTCTCTGATCGACTCGATCTGATTCAGGGGAATCTGCTCGAAGCGCTCGCTGACCATCCGACCGGTCGCCAGGTGCACTATCTGGTTTCCAACCCTCCCTATATCCCGGACGCGGAGTGGGAGGAGGTCGAACCGAACGTGCGCGATTTCGAGCCGGAGTTGGCGCTGCGCGGCGGTCGCGACGGGCTGCAGTTCGTCCGTCCGATCATTGAATGCGGACCAGAGCGAGTGCGACCGGGCGGACTGCTCATCGTGGAGATCGCCTCAGCGACGGCCGACGCGGCGCTTGAACTCGCTCGCGCCCATCCACTGCTCGCCGACGAGCGTATCGAAGAGGATCTCGAAGGCCTCCCGCGCGCGCTGGTCGCGACGCGCGCCGGCTAGTCTTCCGCGGCCGGCTTGAGCGCTTTGCGGACTTCGTCGAGGAGACGCTCGACCTGAAACGGCTTGAAGAGCACGCAGTGAAGTCCTTCCTGGCTCGCGCGCACGATCGAGTGGTGCGGGTCGTAGCCGAATCCGGTCATAAGGATGACCGGCAGATCCGCATCCTGCTTCTTGGCGCTCGAGAACACCTCGTAGCCGTTGCGGTCGGGCATCTTGATGTCCGAGATCACGAGGTCGAAGGACGGCGTGTCCTCGTCTTCCAGCAGCGCGATCGCGTCGCGCCCTGACTCACACACATCGACGACGCAGCCGCGTCTCGACAGCACGCCCTCGATCGTCTCTCTGATCGCTGGTTCATCGTCCGCGATGAGAATCCGTCTATCGACGAACGCCGGCTCCGGTCCGGACTCTCGAAGCGCCTTCTCCGCCCCGAGGATCGTCCGCGGCCCACTGGCGACATCCTGGATGCGCCTGCGAATTGAGTTGACATCTCTGAGGATGCGATCGACGTGGCGCGCCGTCTCCGGATCACGCGCCCCCTGCTCCTTCAACCACTCCGCTTCGATGGCGAGATCCTCGAGTGGTTCGCTCACCTCTCCCTGCATCGTTCCACTCATCGCCTCGTTCGTGGTGAACTGCTCGACAACGAGAAGATCGAGAATGTGAAGCGCCATCGAAACGTACTGCGAAAAGATCTCGGCGAACCTCAGGTCGTTCTCCGTGAACCTGTTCTTTTCGGCGCGCTCCACATTGAACACGCCCTTGATTCGATCACCGACCCAGAGAGGAACGGTGATCGACGACCCGGCGTGGCGCAGGCCGATGACGTAACGCTCGTCCTTTGTCACGTCATTGCAGAGATAGCTTCGACCCGTCGCAGCGACATAGCCACTGATGCCGTTGCCCTTGTCACGCGCATACAACTCGCAGTCGCCCGCCTCCGGAGGCAATCCCACGGACATCACGATCTCGATCTTCCCAGTCTCCTGATCGAGCAGCCGAACTGCGAAGTGGTCAAACTCCAGAAGCTCGTGCGCACTGCGGCTGATGCGCTGCTCGAGTAGACCGAGTCGTTCTGCGGCGTTGAGCTTCCGGACCGTATCGACCTCCATCTGCAGCAACCGACGCCCGGCGCGCTCGATCTGGCTGATCTTGTCCCAGCGGCGGCGCGCGGCCGTGATGTCACGCACGACCACAACGAAGAGCGGCGCCGATCCCCCGGCCGCGCCGCCGTGAACTCCAGAGAGCGACGCTCGAAAATGGCGCACGTGGCCGTCTGGGCCCGCGCTCGAAGAAGACTCCCACGTCAGAAATGGCGTCTCCGAAATCTCGGCCGGCTTGTCATCGGTATCGACGAGCCAGGCGCGTGACCGCACGTAGACCTGCTGTCGAATGTCCTCAGGCAGTCGTTTGAAAGGAACGCTTGACCAGAGCTCCGCGCCGCTCTCATCAAAGAGGCACGCCCCGGCCTGCACGGAGTCGAAGATCCGCGACAGCAGGGTCTCATGTGCGGCGTCGCCCACGAGCGCCAAGGCGTCAGCGCCGGACAGGACAAGATCCCACTCAACCGCGTTGATCGACTCCGGTTTCCCGACAGTGACATCGACGTGGCGTTCCAGGTCAGACTGGATCGCCTTGAACTCTCCCGGAGTACCTTCCAGGAGCAGCAACTTCGACCTGCGTTGACTCATGGACTTCGGACGTGATGCCGCCCCAAATGACGACCGGATGCGGTCAGTGAGCAGAGTGTACGACGCCCCCCGAACCGTCGCCAGACTCGTGCGAACCACTCCAAAGTGCCGAAGAAGGAGTGCCCGCGGAGATGACGATCAGACGACATCGGCCGAATCGGGGCGGCGACTGTTGCGGCGATGATTGACCTCGTCAATGTGAAAAAGCGATTCGGCGCCGTCGAGGCGGTGCAGGGTGTCACGCTGCACGCCGCGCCCGGGGAGATCCTCGGTCTGCTCGGTCCGAACGGCGCGGGGAAGACGACAACGATCAGAATGGTGACGGGCTACCTTCCTCCGACGTCCGGTTCGGTCACCGTCGCGGGCTACGACAGCGTCCGCGATTCCCTGAAGCTCCGCTCGCAGATCGGCTACATGCCCGAATCCGCCGCGCTCCATCCGGAGATGCGGGTCGTCGATCATCTCGACTTCTGCGGACGCATTCACCTGATGGATCGACGTCGCCGGCGAGTGGGGCTCGATCGCGTCATCGAACGTTGCTGGCTCCAGGAAGTTCGACGGCGCCGTGTCGGTCAGCTCAGCAAGGGATACCGGCAGCGTGTTTCGCTCGCCTGTGCGCTCATCCACGATCCACCTGCGCTCGTGCTCGACGAGCCGACCTCGGGACTCGATCCAACACAAATCATCGAGACCAGAAAGCTCGTCAGAGAGCTCTCCAGTGACCGAACGATGATCCTGTGCTCGCACATTCTCCCTGAGGTGGAGCGAACCTGCGATCGAGTCGTACTGCTGGCCAGGGGCCGTGTTCGCGCCGAGGGGTCAATTCCCGAACTGACAGGCGCATCCGCCGGCACGAGCGTGATTCTCGATCTCGGTCGCGGGGGCTTCAGCGGCCCGGCGACCGAGCAGTGGCTGCGTGATCAGCCGGAAGTCCTCAGCGCTCGGAGCATTGGCGAATCCGACCAGTTCTTGGTCGAACTCGCATCGCGAGGAGGCGTCGAAGCCCGCGCTTCGATCTCGCGCCGAATCATCGAAGCAGGCTTCGATCTGCGCGAGTTCCGATCAGAGCGCCCGAGTCTTGAAGGCCTCTTCCTGAGAGCGCTCGATGATGGCGCTGACAAGGAGCCCGATTCATGAGCCGCGTCTGGGCGATCGCCTCGCGCGAGTTCGCGGCCTTCTTCAGGCTTCCGGTCGGCTGGGTGGTCATTGCGCTCTACCTAACGCTCACTGGCGTCGTCTTCGCGCTTGGTGTCGTGCGACCGGGGCAGCCTGCGTCGCTTCGTGCCTTCTTTCAGATCTCCGTCTGGCTCCTCACATTCGTCGCGCCCGCGATCTCGATGCGTCTCTTCTCAGAGGAGATTCGCACCGGCACACTCGAGCCGCTCATGACTGCCCCCGTGTCGGATTGGCACGTCGTGCTCGGGAAGTACTTCGGCGCCGTCGGATTCCTGGTGGCCATGCTCGCGCCGACGCTGATTTACGTCGTCACGCTCGCAATGCTCTCGACGCCCGACTACGGCCCGATGCTTGCAGGCTACCTGGGCCTCTTGTTGCTCGGACTCCTCTACCTGGCAATCGGCCTGGTCGCATCAAGTCTCACGAGCAATCAGATCCTCGCCTTCCTCGGATCACTCTTCTTTCTACTGCTGATGCGCGCCCTCACCACGAATGGCGCCCAGATGGTCGGCCCGCCGGTCGACACGGCGCTGTACGCGCTCTCTGTCGATCTTCGGCTGGCGGAGTTCGCCAAGGGAGTCATCGACACCTCAAACGTGATCTTCTTCCTCACGGCGAGCGTCTGGTTCCTCGTGATCGGCGTCGTCTCACTTGAGAGCAGGAGGTGGAGATGACTGATCACACCTCATCACGCGCACGGAGGCTGCGGCTGGGGCTGATGACGATCATCCTGCTCGCGTCGGCGACCGTCTCGTGCCTTGTCGTGACAATTCTCGCCGATCGTTATCCGATTCGTCTCGATGTCACCGGCGCCCGCACGCTCTCGTTGGCGGAGCGAACCCAGCGATTGATCGACTCCCTCGAGGAACCGCATGAGATCATCGTCGTCGCCGACCTCGGATCCCTGGACCCCCGCGCTCGCGAACGCATTGACGATGTGCTCACCGAGTATGACCGGGCGTCTGCGCTTCTCTCGTACAGCCTGATCGATGTGCGCTCGAACAGAGATGAGTTCGTTGCGCTTCTTGATCGGCTTGCGACGATGCGCGCGGAGGAGTTGGAGGAACGAGCGGTTGCGGCTGCTGCAGCTCGCGATGCGCTCCTGGACCTCAATGGGCGTGTCGAGGTGCTTAGTCAGTCGCTCGAAGCGCTTGCGGACGCGCTCCCGTTGAATGACCCTCTTCGCGCGCAGATGCAGCAGCAATCCGCCATCGCGCGCACGTGGACGTCGTCACTCGCCCAACTCGCGGAACGCGTCGAGATCGCGCTCGCCTCAACACTCGCCGGATCGACGATCCCCGCCGTCGATGAAGCTGCGCGAATTGCCTATGGCCCCCTGAAACGCATGGCGAACGAAGTCCAGACGCTCGGCGCCTTTCTCGAGCAGGTCGCCGGCGCCTACGAGGCGAACCCCGCGGTCCAGGAGGCGGCCGAGACTGCGGCCGCCAGCGCCGAAGCCGTGCGCCTTCGCGCCGCGAGTTCGGCTGACGACCTGGAGCGCCTCGGCCCGCTCGACATTATCAATGTGATTCGCGCATTTGAGTCGGGACCGGCCACCGT
>JANQNW010000012.1 GCA_028279375.1 Phycisphaerales bacterium | reverse complement strand
GTTCTATCTGGGCGTGCTCATCGCGACGATTCGGGGAACGCGCGGAGCGCCAAGCCTGCAGCGCGGGCCGATGAAGGCGCCGGATGACTATCCATCGCTGTGCGTGCTCGTGCCCGCGCACAATGAAGAGCGCTCGATCGAGCGGGTGGCCCGGTCGCTCCTGGCGCAGGAGTATCCCGATCTGCGGATCATCTTCGTGCTCGATCGCTGCACGGACGAGACGAACAACATTCTCCGTGTGCTGTGCGCCGACGACGATCGCGTGGAGATATACGAGAACCACGAGTGTCCGGAAGACTGGGCAGGCAAGCCGCATGCCCTCTGGCGCGGACTGCAAGATTGCCGCGGCGCCGATGGCGCTGAGTTCCTGCTCTTTCTCGACGCTGACACTGAGGTTGCGCCGAACTGTCTGGAGCACGCCGTCGGGATTCTGCTCGAGCAGGACGCCGACCTGCTGAGCGCACTCAGCACGCTCGAGTCGCATGGCTGGTGGGAGGACGTGTGTCAGCCGGCGGCGGTGTTCGAGTTGATGAGCCATTTCAAGATTCGAAATGTGAATCGAGGGCGTCGGAGCTTCGCCAATGGTCAGTTCATGATGTGGCGACGCGCGTCGTACGATCGTCTTGGCGGACATGAGGCGGCACGATCCGAACTCCTTGAAGACATCGCGATGGCGCGCCTGGCGCGCCGCACGGGCATGCGAACGTGCCTTGCGCTTGCCGATCGTCAGTTGCTCTGCCGCATGTATGACGATCCGACTCAGTATGTGCGCGGCTGGAAGCGCATCTATATCGAGAGCGCCAAGCGCTCGACACGCCGGCTCCTGCGTTGGCGGCGTCGCATTCTGGTGACGGACCTGCTGCTGCCGGGCGTGGCGCTGCTCGCCGTGCTCCTTGGCGTCGCTGCTTTCATCGGTGGAGAAACCGACCTCGCCATGGCGCTGCTATTGAGCGGCGCCGCCGGATATGGCGCGATGACTTTTGCGTACGCCAGAATCCACCGGATCCAGTCAGCGCCGGTGTGGTCGGCGGCGCTGCATCCGATCGGCGCTCTCTCGGTGGCGAAACTGCTCGGAGACGCCGCGCGAGAAATCTCCTCGGGCGTGGCGGTCAAATGGGCCGGCCGGAGCTATGTGCGACCGGCGCGGTGAGGGCTATTCCTCACTGGACCTCACCGATGCGACGTTCGAAGGTGATCCCACGCTCCTGAGGGAACTTCTCACGCCCCTCGGCGCGGAGGGCATGGGCAGGGCCCTCCACGTAGGCGTCGTAGGACTGCCGATTGGCGAAGAGGTACTGAGTCTCGATCCGGACGCTCCGGAGCCCCTCCTCGACCTCGAGCATGACGACCTGCCCCCGAAGGGCGCCGGCGTCGATTACATCCTCGACATGGCCGCCTCGGAGCCACGAGAGGTACTCAGGGGCCAACTCGGCGGGCATCTCAGCTGTGACGGCGTAGAAGATCTGGGCCATGGGCAAAGGATACAAACCCGGCCGTCTTGCCCGGAGAGCCCAGATTGGTACACTGCCCGGCTCGATCGCGGGCCGTCCGGGGTGGGTTTCTCAGCCGGGGCCGGTGGTCGGAATCCGGAATCAGCATTTTCCTCTCGTCCCCAGGGATCGGCCCGGAAGCTACGGGTGCGGTTCGGAGCGAATACGCAATGGTCAGAATCAGGCTGAAGAGAATGGGACGGCGTCATCGTCCCTTTTACCGAGTCGCCGCCATCGAGAAGCGCAACCAGCGCGACGGCAAGGTGATCGAGCGTCTCGGTTGGTACGACCCGCTCGAGAAGGACGAGTCGAAGTCGCTCTTCCTCAAGGAAGATCGCATCAAGCACTGGCTTGGTGAGGGCGCGCAGCCCAGCGACACGATGAAGGACATCCTCGCCAAGCGCGGTCTCATCGACGCCGAGGCGTGGAAGGCCGAACGCATGTCGCGCGTCGCCAAGAAGATGAAGCTCATGGAAGAGGCCAAGGCGAAGGCCGAAGCGGAAGCCAAGGCTGCTGCTGAAGCGGAAGCCGCCGCGAAGGCGAAGGCTGAAGCGGAAGCGAAGGCCAAGGCTGAGGCCGAGGCGGCCGCTGCGGAGTCCACCGAGGAATCCGGCGACAGCGAGTAAGCCAACGGACGCCCGCACATGCGGATAGACGTTCTGACGATTTTTCCGGCTCTCTTCGAGCCGGTGTTGAAAGAGAGCATTCCAGGTCGCGCCAGAGAAGCAGGACTGGTTGATTGGCGCATCACCGACATCAGGAGCTACGCGGACAACAAACACAACAAGGTTGATGATCGCCCATTCGGCGGCGGTCCCGGGATGGTGATGATGTGCCAGCCCCTCCACGACGCGGTGCTCGCAGTGGAGTCCGAGGACCCGACGCCTGCGACGCGAATCCTCATGACGCCACAGGGTGAACCCCTGACGCAGCAGATTGTCGAGGAACTCGCGGCGCTCCCGAGGCTGCTCATCATCGCGGGTCACTACGAGGGAATCGATGAACGCGTCATCGAGGAACTCGAGCCCCGTGAGATCAGCGTGGGAGATTTCGTCCTGAGCGGCGGAGAGATCCCGGCCCTCGCCCTGATGGACGCCGTCATAAGGCTCCAGGAAGGCGCCCTGGGACACGAGGACTCATCGATCGAAGACAGCTTCTCGATTCGAGACGATCAAGGCCGTCCGCTTCTGGATTGCCCGCACTACACGAGGCCGCGGGAATGGAAGGGACGACAGGTTCCCGAAGTCCTGCTCTCCGGGGATCACGCGAAGGTGGACGAATGGCGCGACAACCAGCGCCGGGACAGAACGAAGACACGACGGCCGGATCTTTCCGGCGAGACTGACGACTGATATTCCCTGACAGGGTGAGACCAATGGGCACGCAGCAGATCATCGAAGGCATCAACGAAAGCCAGCTCAAGACGGACGTCCCGCACATGGATGTCGGCGACACGATCAACGTGCATTGCCGCATCATCGAAGGTGAGAAGGAGCGCATCCAGGTTTACCAGGGCGTGCTGATCTCCCGGAAGAGCAGCGGAATCAACGAGTCGATCATCGTCCGCCGGATCGTTGACGGCTCGGGCGTTGAGCGCATCTTCCCGCTCAACTCGCCTCGCATCGCCAAATACGAGGTCGTTCGCCGAGGCGACGCCCGGCGCGCGAAGCTCTACTTTCTTCGCGAGCGCGTCGGCAAGTCCCGCCGGCTTCGCGATCGCCGTCGCGGCCTGAAGCATGTCAAGGGCCTGCCGACCGTCCAGCGCTGATTTCGCTGGAGACCACGATTCACGCACGCACGGCGCTTCGGCGTCGTGCGTTTTTTCTTGCGCGTATCCTGTATTCATGAACACAGCGATCGCCAGTGCCGCCGTTCTCGCGCTGTGCGTCGGCGCCGATCCGGGCGCGGACGAAGCGAAGTCGCCTTTTGCCGGCGTCCGGGTCGATGAGCAGGCCGGCTGGGTCGAGTTCGACGGCTTCGTTCCGATCAGCGCTCACGACCCCGAGGCGCCGAACGTCTTCCTCGAACTGATCGTGTGCACGACCGGGACGAAGGAACACGAGGCGCTTGTCGTGACCGACGTGCGGCCATCGCACATTCATGCCGCCCTGCTGCTGCTGGATCTGGAGCCGGGTCGTCCCGGTCGGTGGACGTGGGAGGGTGACAATCTCGTCGCCCATGATCCGGAGGGGCCGCTCGTTCGCATTGACCTGATTCACGCCGGTCCCGACGGCGAGACCGTACGCTCACATCCATCAGAATGGGTGCGCCACCTGGAGACGGAGGCGGCGCTGCCACGCAAGAACTGGGTGTTCTGCGGATCGCAGTTCATCGATCGCGGATACGGCGAGCGCTACGACGCCGACGGCACCGGCGTCGTCATTGGATTGACGACATTCGGGAGCGAGGTTGTGGCGTGGCCCAGGACATTCAGTCCAGACTCCGCGATCGAAGAGCCGGTGTGGGTCGCGAATCCCGAAAAGACACCGGCGTACGAGACACCGGTGACCGTGAGGATCACGAAGGTCGGGGATTGACTCGGTGATCAGCGAGGGCGCCGACGCGTGCCGACGGCGTCCGAGTCCACCTCGAGCAGCGTGCCGTCGGGCGCGATGCGAGCGGCGCCGAGTTTCACGCGCTGCTTCAGTTCTCGTCCTTCCCGCCAGACGCTGAATGTGACGGTCTCATTGGGCTTGGCATTCGCAACCGCTGAACGCAGGACCGCCATCGAAGGCGTCTGACGTCCATTGACATGCGTGATCACGTCATTGACCTGGAGTCCGCCGATACGAGCAGGCGAATCTGACGACGAGAAGTCGGAGATGACCACACACTCTCCGCCGCTGTAGCCGAGTCGATCTTCCGCGACTTCAGCAGGCAGGAAGGCGAGGCTCACACCCAGGTAGCCCTTGTAAACGACACCATCTTCGATGAGCTGTCGCGCGACGGATTCGATCGTGTCAAGCGGAATGGCGAATCCGATGCCCCCGGAAACGCCGCTGAACTGCCGCTGATAGGAATCGGCCCCGTCGGCGTCCGTGATGATCGCAGTATTCATGCCGATGACACGTCCGTTGACATCGACGAGCGGGCCACCGGAGTTGCCTGGATTCACTGCCGCGTCGGTCTGGATGAAGTTCGTATACGCGGAGGTGTTCGAACTGGCCCGCGCTTCACGTCCCAGGCCTGAGACGATTCCACGGCTCATCGAGAACTTGAAGCCGAACGGAGAGCCGAACGCAAAGACGGTGTCGCCTTGATAGATGGGCTCGTTGGTGCCGCGTCGCGCAGGGATCAGCGTCGCGTCGTCTGGATCGACTTTGATGATCGCGATGTCTGTCGAGCGATCCATGCCGACGAAGGTCGCCGGCGCGGATCGGCTGTCCACGAACTGAACTTCAATGCGTGATGACTCCTGGATCACGTGCGCATTCGTGATGATGTGGCCCTCATCGTCGAAGACCCAGCCCGAGCCGCTGGAGACGGCCCCGCCGCCGAATCGGCCGGTGCGCGTCTGGATGAACACGACCGACGGGGCGACGGCGTCGGCCACGTCGCGCGTGGCCTGGTTAATTCGTTCGAGAAGACTGTCATCGTCGAGGCGCTGCTGGGCGAGCATCACCTCGGCCTCGATTCGGGCGCTGTGAATCTGGCGCACCGCTGAGGGACCGACGATGAGTGTCAGCGCCACCGCGATGAAGACCGCGACGCTGGGACCGAAGACAACTACTTGACGCATCCTGCGGACCTCCGGAATACCGCTCGCTCAATCCTAGGCGGAGACAGAGCGGCCGAGTTTCTCGACCTCGCCAGGCCGCATCTCGTAGCGATGCTCCGTGGCCTTCCTCTCGGAGACCCGTTGCACCCACTCACGCGCGGCGCCCAGCACCTGCTCGCCGAGATGCACTACCGGAGGGGCAAAACCCGGTTGCCAGTCCGTGAGTCCCAGCAGGTCCTGAACGACCAGAATCTGCCCATGACACGCGGATCCGGCCCCGATCCCGATGAGCGGAACGGTCGTCGCCTCAAGGATGAGATCGGTCACTTCCGGGGGTGTCGCCTCCACCAGCAGGAGAACGCAGCCGGCTTTCTCGAGTTCGCGCGCGTCGTCGATGATCCGGGCCGCGACATCCGCCGTCTTTCCGGACGAGGCGTACCCGCCGCTGAGACCGGCCTGCTGCGGCTTGGAGCCGACATGTCCACAGATCGGGATCCCCGCTCGTGTCATGCGCGCCACCAGCGGCGCCAGCGACGCGTCCGCCTCCAGTTTGACGACATCGGCCATGCCTTCGGTCATGAAACGTCCGGCGTTGCGAATCGCCTCGGTCTCATCCGCCTGATAGCTCATGAACGGCATGTCGGCCATGACGAGCGTATTCGGCGCGCCGCGCTTGACGGCGGCCGTCAGCGCGATGGCGAGATCAAGCGGCATGTGGATTGTGCTGTCGAACCCGAGCACGACCTCGGCGGCCGTGTCGCCGACCAGGAGGAGATGGACACCGGCGCGTTCGAGCCAACGCGCCATTGTCGCGTCATAGGCTGTGAGGCATGCGAATGGACGACCGTCGCGAGCCATCCTGCGCAGGGTCCGCATCGTGACGGGCGCCGATTCGGGTTTGAACTCGATCTCGGGCACGGGGTGGATTGTACCCGTGACTGGGGATTTCCGCCGCTCAGGCCCTCGCGCGGACGATCCGCTCGATCCGGGCCGCGCAGCGTGCCGGACTCGCCTTCACGTCGTGCTCCCACACGCGAACAACCCGCCAGCCCATTGCACGGAGTTCCTTCGACACGCGCTCGTCCCGCGCGACGTTGCGATCGATCTTCTGATTCCAATACGACCGATTGGATGCGGGGCGCCGGCAGTGCTTCGGGCAGCCATGCCAGAAACACCCGTCGACGAAGACGGCGACCCCTGCGCGCACAAAGACGATGTCGGGCGACCCGGGCAGTTTCCGACGAAGGCTGTATCGAAGGCCGCGCCTATGAAGCGCACTACGCAGCCGCAACTCGCAGGACGTGTTGCGCGACTTGACGCGTCGCATCGTCTCTGAACGAGATGACCTGCTTCGATCGTCCGCCATGGCCTACTTCACGATCACGAACTTACACACGCCGCTTTCCCAGATTGTGTCGAGCTTACGGAGCTTCAGTCGGTGATCTTCGACTTCGAGCCGATAGACGCCGCGCCCGCGCGGGCGCAGGTACATGCCTGGTGTGAATTCGCCCATCGGCATGCGCTGCAGGAGCTTCAGGACGTCCTCACGATTCTCGCGAAGCTGATCGATCGACTCGTATGGATCGCGTCCGGCGCGCCGATATTCGGCCTTCGCAAGATTCGACAGGAGCTGATCGAAGAAGAGCTCATAGTCGTCTTCGAGCACCGCCTGGCGAAGGTGGATCACCACATGTCTCGGCGAGCGCGAGATGAGCCGAATGTTGCCGTCCTGATCCTCTACACGCAGCGACCCCGGCTTGAGTGCGAGATCCTCTTTCTGCGTCTGCGCCTGCGCGAGTCCCGACGGGGTCGGTCTCTTATGGGCCGGCGCGTTCTCTGCGGTCTGGGCGCCGGGCAGGGATCGCAGCGGCCCTGACGTGCTGACAATGCGATCCTCCGATGCGCAGGCAGCCAGCATAAGCGCACTGATCACCATGAACGCCCCTCGCATTGGTCCACCCGATGTCATGGTGTCGACGCAGCAGCCTTCAGAGGGATCTCACTGGGCGCGTTCACGCCAGCCTGCCAGAAATCGTGCACGGCAAATCGGTCGTGGACCTTCGGGAAGTCAGAACGGTAGTGACAACCGCGCGACTCCTCTCTCCAGACGGCCGACTGCGCGATCAGCGCCGCCACCAGGAGCATGTTCTGCGTTTCCCATCCTTGGGGATCGTCAAAGATCTTGTCGAGGGTGTAGCGTGCCCAGAAGTCGATCATCTCGGTCACGTCGCGGAGTTTGGCGCCGGTGCGCTCGACACCCACATTCCGCCACATCACGGAGCGCAGGCTTGATCGCACGTCGGAGAGATCGAGTTCCCCGTGATCCGAGAGCGGAATCGATGAGATGATCTGCACGGGCGCCGGCGGCGGGGCGACGCTCCAGCCGCTGTCGGCGCTGCGCATTTCGACGCTGGCGGCGCCGGCGCGCTCGCCGAGGACGAGCCCCTCGAGCAGGGAGTTGCTGGCGAGCCGATTGGCGCCGTGAAGCCCCGTCGACGCGATCTCGCCGACGGCGTAGAGGCCGGGCACATTGGTGCGGCCGCGATCGTCCGTATGCACGCCGCCGACCATGTAGTGCGCCGCAGGCTGCACCGGGATCAGGTCCTGCGTCGGATCGAGATCGAAGCGCCCGAGCAGTCGGTGTATCCCCGGGAATCGCGCTTTGAAGCCGTCGAGGTGGCGCGCATCGAGCAGCACGTTCGTATCACCGGTTCGTGAGAGCTCCGCATGGATCGCGCGACTTACGATGTCGCGCGGCGCAAGCTCTGCGAGCTCATGCACGTCCTGCATGAATCGGCGCCCCGAGCGATCGACGAGATACGCACCTTCTCCGCGCACCGCTTCGCTGATCAGTGCGCGAGTGGCGCCGGCGATGTACAGCGTCGTCGGATGAAACTGCATGAAGCACATGTCCGCGACACCTGCGCCCGCGCGCACGGCCATCGCGACGCCGTCGCCGGTCGCGACCGGCGGATTCGTCGTTTCGCGCCACACCATCCCGGCGCCGCCGGTTGCGAGGATGACGGACTTCGCCCAGATCATCTGGAGCCCGTAGCGGGCGTGATGCGTGATCGCGCCCATGACAGGCGCTCCGGGCGCTACGCTTGGCGTCAGCAGGTCAAGCGCGAAGCAGTCCTCGAAAATGCGAAGCGCCTCGACTGTTCTGGCCTTCTCCCACAAGCAGCGAATGACCTCTTCACCGGTTGCGTCGCCGTCCGCATGGATGATCCTGCTGGAGCGATGTCCACCTTCGCGTCCCAGCTGCAGTTCGCCGGACTCCGTCCGGTCAAAGCGAGCCCCCCACGCCATGAGATCATCCATCGCGCGCGGCGCATGCTCCACGACGCACTTGACGATCTCGGCGTCGCAGAGTCCGGCGCCGGCGGTCATCGTGTCGTCGATGTGCGCCTCGAAGGTGTCGTCCTTGGTGGTGACCGATGCGACGCCGCCCTGTGCCCAGGCGCTAGCGCTGTCGGGAACGCCCTGTTTGCAGAGCATGATCACGTCGCCATGGGTCGCCGCTTCGATCGCAGCCCGCAATCCCGCGGCGCCGCCGCCGATGACGAGTGTGTCAGTGAAGACCTGCGGGAGCAGTGAGCCTCGGAACGGGATCAGGTATCTGCGTGTGTCGAAAAGGTCAAGCATGCGTTTGGCGTCGCTCGTGCACTGAAGGAGATCCAGTCTAGGTCGGCGTCGGCCGAGGCGCCCTTCGGCATCGCCAGGCACCGGGTAGGATTGGATCAATGAACGCCTCCGCAGCATCCACATCGGGCAGAAATCTTGCGCTTCGCGTCCTGACGATGCCGCGGGACACGAATATCTACGGCACGATCTTCGGCGGCGTGATCCTGAGCTACATCGATCAGGCGGGATTCGTCGAGGCGCGGCGTCATGGCGGGCATCGATGGGTCACCGTCGCCATCGATCGGGTTGAGTTTCACGAACCTGTCCTGCTGGGCGACCAGGTGTGCTTCTACACGCGGACTGTCCGCACGGGCCGAACGAGTGTGACCGTGCGCGTCGATGTCGAGTCCGAGCGTTTGGGAGGCGGTAAACCCGTCAGCGTCACGAGCGCGGAACTGGTGATGGTCTCTGTCGATTCACGAGGAAAGCCGATTCCGTATTCGGAGCCCCCTACGGTGACCTGCCCGAGCGATCCTGAATGAGCGATGCGCAAGCCCCAACGGCGCGCCTTGCGGTGCTCCTTTCCGGGGGCGGACGAACAATGGTCAATCTCGCTGAGCGCATCGACGCAGGCGAACTCGATGCGGAGATCGGACTCGTGATCGCCTCGCGCCCGTGCGCCGGCGCTGACCGAGCTCGGGAGCGCGGATTTGAGACCCTGGTGCTCGAGTCCGAGCTGGACGCCACGACTTTCGAAAGGCGCCTCTCTGATCGCGGCATTGCGTGGGCTGTGCTGGCCGGGTTTACACGCCTTGTGCCGATTCCAGAGAACCTGCGCGGGCGCGTCACGAACATTCACCCGGCGCTGCTTCCGCTCTTTGGCGGGCGCGGCATGTATGGCGATCGCGTGCATCGCGCAGTGCTCGATTCCGGGATGAAAGTGAGTGGATGCACGGTGCATCTGTGTGATGATCGCTATGACACCGGCCCGATCATCCTCCAGCGATGTTGTCCGGTGCTCGAGGATGACAACGTCGCGACGCTTGCCGCCCGCGTGTTCGAGGTAGAGAAGGAAGCGTATCCGGAGGCGCTACGCATGCTGCTTGGGGGTCGCGTCACGATTGAGGACCATGTGGCGAGGCTGCGCCCTTCGTGACTCGCTCGCTGTTGATCCTGATGGCGATCGTGTCGGTCGGCGCCGGAGCAGCGCCGGCCGCGCCGGATGTCGACGCTCTCCAGAGGCAGGCGACGCAGGCGTTCGAACGCGATGACTTCGACAGCGCTCGCGCGGCGCTCCTTCAAGTGCTCGACGCCAAGCCGAATCAGCCGGCTGTTCTGTACAACCTTGCATGCGCCCATGCGCAGCTTGGCGAGCGTCGCGCGGCGGAGGAGCGTCTCGTCGAGGCGATCTCATACGGATTCGTCGATTTCTTCCACATGGATCGCGATCCGCACCTCGCGCCCATACGCGCGGGCGAGCGCTATCAGTCGATTCTGCTCGGGTGGCGCGAACTGCTCGATGCCCGCGCTGACGCCACGGAAAGCGCGACGAAGAGAGCGTTGCGCGGGCGCTACATCTACGAACGCGACCCGGCGCTCCGTCTAATTACTGTCAGCGCCTTTGACGAGCAGACAACCCGCGAAGGACGCGACGAGATCGACACGATCGCTCGATGGGCGTTCGATCTGCTCTTCACGGACGCCGGATTCGACGATGGCGCCGACTTGACGCCTGACCCGTGGGTGACAGTCATATTGCCGACACCTGAAGATTTCATGCGCATGGTGCGCCAGTCCAATATCGGCGGCTTCTATGACCACGATCGTCGACGTCTGATCAGTCAGGACATCGGCCCGAGTTTCCGTCACGAGTTCCTGCACGTCCTCCACTGGCGGGACATGACGCGCCGCAACCAGAAGCACCCGGACTGGATCATGGAGGGGCTCTGCTCACTCGTGGAGGATCTGGATCTGACCTCCGATGGCGAGATTGTTCCGGCGCCGTCGTGGCGAACGAACATCTCGAAGCGCCTTGAGCGCGGCGGCCGACTCCTGCCGCTGGAGACCCTGATGACGATGCCGCGAAAGCGCTTCGTCGGCACGCGCCCGAGCGCGCATTACGCGCAGGCGCGCACTTTCATGCTCTTTCTCGACGAGATTGGAGAACTCGGCGACTGGTACGCCGACTACGTAGAGGGATTCGTCGAGGACGACTCGGGCGTGCGCGCCCTCGAGCGGACACTCGGGAAATCCCTGGATGAGATCGAACAGGACTACCGCGCCTGGCTGCGCGAACTGCCGGAAGCGCCGGAGCAGATCCGGCCGGGCATGGCGAGCCTGGGCGTCGTCATCAGCCCCGGACGTGGGGATGGGCCTGCCATTCAGGAAATTGAGCGCGGCTCCGATGCGCGTCGAGCGGGACTGCGCGCCGGCGATGTCATTGTCGCCATCGATGGACGATCGACGAGAACGATGGAGGACCTCGTGCGGCTTCTTTCTGAGCGTTCAGCGGGTGAAATGGTGGATGTCTCGGTGCGACGCGGAAGCCGCAGGCTCACGATGGCTGTGCGTCTGTCGACGATGCGCTGACCGGCTGTCGCCCTGCTCGCGAATCGCCTCTCAGTGCGGCCCCATGCCGGACGATAGACTCCTCTGAGCGCTGATCCGATGCGACACTGAGGATCCGATCTCCCCAAGAACAGGAGATTGACGACTCCGGGCGCCTGTGGAGCGCGGAAGAAGAACATGATCAGACGCGAACGCACGACATTCTGGCACGACTTCAAGACCTTCTTCGCCCGTGGTCTTGCGATTCTCCTGCCGTCGGTGCTCACGCTCTGGCTGCTGGTCCAGGGGTATCGATTCGTCGAGACGAACGTCGCCGAGCCTATCAACGCAGGAATCCGTCAGGTCGTCATCCTCTCGGCGCCGCGCATCTTCGAGCAGGAGGAACTTCCGGCGTGGTTCACGGTGGACGAGACGCGGGTGCAGCGACGGCTCGAACGCCGCGAGGCCGAGGGACGGCGGGAGATCTTGCCGGAGACGGCGCGGAATCAGGTCCGTCAGGAGAACCTCGCGGAATACTGGGATGACCACTGGTATCTGCGTTTGATCGGCCTCTTCGTGGCGATCGTGCTGATCTACCTCGCAGGCGTGCTCCTCGGTGGATTCATCGGCCGGCGAATCTACTCGCGGATCGAGCGGTTGCTTGCGCGGGTGCCGATCTTCAAGCAGGTCTATCCACATGTGAAGCAGGTCGTGGATTTCCTCTTCGGCCAGGGGCAGTCGCCTCGAGAGAACTTCAAGCGCGTCGTGCTCGTGGAGTATCCGCGCCGGGGAATCTGGACGATCGGTCTTATGACCGGCTCATCACTCGGGGAGATCCACGAGGTCGCCGACTCTGAGTGTGTCGCGATCTTCATTCCCTCCAGTCCGACGCCGTTCACCGGCTACACGATCACCGTACCGAAGAACGAGGTCATCGAAATGCCGCTCACCATCGAGGAGGCGCTTCGATTCGTGGTCTCAGGAGGCGTGCTCGTTCCGGAGCGGGATCGCCCGGATCCGGGATCTGTGACGGCCCAGCTCGAGAAGGCGCGGCAGGAATCGGAACAGTCAGACAGGTCGCGCGAGGCGGAGTCCGCCTGACGCACGAACGCCGTCGCAGGTCGCTATCCTTCCATATCGGAGGGCGGAACACCCCCGGATGATCCGGGGTTTTCCGGCCAGCCATCTCGAGCAGGCGACGTACGCTCGGGAGCGCGGACGGATCGTTTCAAGGCGCCGAGCAGGAGCGGCCATGCGAATTGAAGTGAGCGGAAGAGGCCTTGACCTCACCGACGCGATTGCGAATTACGCGGACACGAAGTGCCAGAAGCTGCTGAAGTTCTTCGATGGCGTCATGGAGATCGACGTGGTGCTCGCCGCGGTCGAGCATGGGGATTTCAGCGCTGAGATCGTGGTCGACGTGGTCAAACACGACCGACTCGTCTCCCATTCGAAGGATTCGAGCATCTACGCATGCATCGATCAGGCCGTGGAGAAGATGACGAGGCAGCTGGTAGATTTCAAGGAGAAGCTCAGAGCGCACTGACATTGACGCAACGCTCAGGCTGGCGCATTGAGCGCTGTGCTGCGAGCCCGGTGTACGTGTGTCTGAACGTCTGGAGATCGGTTGATGAAACTGTCTGAGATCGTCATCGAAAAGGCGATCGTTCCACAACTGCAAAGTTCCGAGCGCGACGAAGTCGTGCATGAGTTGATCGAGTCACTGGTCGCGGCTGGCGCAGCGCCGGCGGAGATCAAGGACGAGCTCATTGCGTCCGTCCTGGAGCGCGAGAAGAAGGGCTCTACAGGATTCGGCAAGGGTGTCGCGGTCCCGCATGTGAAGCATCCGTCAGTGAAGAAGATCAGCGCGGCGATCGGCCTCAGCGATCGAGGCGTGGACTTCAACGCCCTGGACATGCAGCCGGTCTTCTCCGTCTTCCTGCTCCTGAGCCCCGCGGACAGCCCGGAGGAGCATCTGCAGGCCATGGAGATCATCTTCAAGAACCTCAGCATCGACACCTTCAGACGATTCCTCCGTCAATCGTCGTCCGTCGATGAGATTCAGACGCTACTCGAGGATGCTGACGGCAAGAAACTCGTCGGCTGAGCGCCCAGCCCGTCGGACCACGGGTCGATTCGTACAACCGAAGGTCTTCTCACTCTCCCGGAGAGCAGCACGTGTCGCAGCAGGCGACAGCTAAGGTGGTCGTTGCAAACCGACTGGGACTCCATGCCCGGCCGGCGATGTCGTTTGTCGACCTTGCGTCGTCGTGCGCCTCGGAGATTCTCGTTCGGCGCGAAGACCAGGAAGTGGACGGCAAATCCATCATGCAGATGCTGATGCTTGCGGCGACCAAAGGCACAACGCTCGAGATCGTCGCGACCGGACCGGACGCCGAGGAGGCGGTTCGCAAACTCACTGACCTCGTGAAGTCGCGATTCGGCGAGGAATAGCGCGATCCGCCGAAGAAGTCAGACAGCGCCGGCGCCGGATTCGAGCGCGCCCAGTGGCGCCCCATCGAGCAGCAGATCCTTGTCATCGACGCGCTCAATGCGGGCGCCGATGGACGACAGGACCTCCTCCATCGCCTCATAGCCACGGTCGAGGTGATAGACACGGCGAATGATCGTCGTTCCCTCTGCCGCAAGACCCGCCATCACGAGACTCGCCGACGCGCGCAGGTCGCTCGCCATCACAGGCGCCCCGACCAGACGGCGCACGCCGCTCACCACCACCGTCGGTCCCTGACGGAAGATGCGCGCCCCCATTCGAGAGAGCTCCGCCACATGGAGGTAGCGTTCCGGATAGATCTTCTCCGTGATGACGCTGTTGCCATCAGCGAGCGTCAGAAGCGCCAGCAGCTGGGCCTGAAGATCCGTCGGGAAACCGGGATAGGGCTGCGTCGTCATCTGCGCCGGACGCGGCAGCCCGTCCATCGTGACCTCGCAAGTGGCCCTGAGCGTATCGGCAGCGGTCTCATCCGTCTCGATCCTGACTCCGATCTCCTTCAGCCTGTCTGAGACGGCGAGCATGGCGTCGAGGGGGCAATTCTCAAGCGTCAGACGTCCGCGCGTCATTGCCGCCGCCATCATGAAAGTGCCCGCTTCAATGCGATCCGGCATGACGCGATGCCGACCGCCGTCGAGTTCGTCGACTCCCTCGATCACAATGCGGGGCGTGCCAGCGCCCTCGATGCGCGCTCCCATGGCCCCAAGAAGTCGTGCGAGATCGACGATCTCCGGCTCGCAGGCTGCGGACTCGATAATCGTCTGCCCGCGCGCAAGCGTCGCGGCGCAGAGAATGTTGGCGGTTCCGAGAACCGTCGATCCGAAGGGCCCGCCCAGAAAAATCGTCGCGCCGCGGAGTCGTCCGGGACGACCGGGGGCATGCCCGGGCGCGGTGGCGATGATGTCGCCGGATTCGAGAGCAATGTCGGCCCCGAGCGCCGCAAGACCCCGAAGATGGAGGTCCACCGGTCTGTCGCCGATCGCGCATCCACCCGGCATCGATATCCGGGCCTGCCCGCGCCGAGCGAGCATGGGTCCGAGAGCGCAAATGCTGGCGCGCATCGTCCTGACAATCTCGTATCGGGCGTGACTGGAGGACCAGTCGGTGCTTCTGAAGGTCAGGGTTCGCTCGGCCTCTCGTCCCGCCGTGGCGCTCGCGCTGTCACTGACCTCCTCGGAGGTCTCGCAGCCGAGATCCTCGAGAAGTCGGACCATGCTCGCGATATCCGCCAGGCGCGGCGCGCCCTCTATATGGATCGGCTGATCCGTCAGCAGAGCAGCCGCCATGAGGGGGAGCGCCGCGTTCTTGGACCCATTGACGGCGAGTCGGCCGACCAGGCGAGGTCCTCCGTGAATGACAAATGCGTCCATGTCGCTTGATCCGCTTCGGTGAGTATTTACCGGCGTGCACTTCCGTCCGGCGAGGAGTCCGATCATACATCGGCCTGCGGCGCGCCCGGCGCTCAGGCGCGACGCGGGAGCGCGCAAGCCGCACAACTTCACGCGCCCCACCCCCTTTTCCCATGGCGCCACTTTGTGGTGCGGACGCGAATCGTAAGTTCTGACGTGCTGCAGTCGCATGCATAGGACGGCTGCACACTCAATGCTGCTCCCTGGAGGAGGTCTGTCACATGAACCGCAAGTCAATCTGCAACAACACGTTGACCGCCCTCGGCCTCGTCGCCGCCGCCGGTCTGGTGTACGTCGCGATGCCGTCGAGCGCGGATGCGTCCGAGGAGACGATCCAGTCCACAGGCACGCTCGGAGGCGTCTCCGGCTCATCTCAGATGGTGGGAAATGACCCGTTCGGCCATCTGCCGAGTTCGATCACACTCTCGGGCACCGTTCGCGACTTCGCGGAGCGCTCTGTCGAGGGTGGACACCCCGATTTCGAGAGACGCCCTGACGGCAGCTTCGGCCATTACATCGATGTGGTCGCTGACAATCTCGACGGTGACAACAAGCCCGCATTCCGCGGATTCGGCGCCAAGGTCTCGTCTCAGTGGCGAGACGGTGAAGGCCGCAACATCATGTCGCCCCGCGAGTACGTCGAGTCCCGCGCCGGTGATGTCGCCGGCTCCACGAGCGGCGCGTCAGGCTCCGTCTCGAGCGAGAGCTCGATCGAGGACTGGTGGCGAAACGTCCCGGGTGTGAATGTCTGGGCGCCGCTCGACATTACGCTCGTCCGTCAGACCGGATCGAATGTCTACACGTTCGACGATCGCCAGGACGAGGCGTATCAGAACCTCGGCGGCTTCTTCCCGATCAACGGCGAACTGCTCGGCAACTCGGCGGGCAACAATCGCAACTTCCACTTCACCTATGAGCTTGCGACGGAGTTCACATTCGAGGAAGGCGCCGGACACGTCTTCACCTTTACGGGCGACGATGATGTCTACGTCTTCGTCGACGGCAAGCTCGTGATCGATATCGGCGGCGTGCACTCGCGCGTCTCGCAGACGATCGATCTCGACCGCCTCGGATGGCTTGAGAACGGCCAGACGTATGACCTGCGATTCTTCTTCGCAGAGCGTCACCGCACGCAGTCGAACTTCCGGATCGAAACAACGCTCTCGCTTCGCAACGCCGAGCTTCCGACGACGGCTGCGATGTATGACTGAGCCATGAAGCCGCGCCTCCGGCCGAGGCGCGCATAACGACCTCCAACCACGCCGGCGCCCGGACCGATCTGATTCGGTCCGGGTCGCTTTTTTTGTCAGTCGCCGCGCGCGACGGTGAGCCCCGCGTCGCGCCACTCGTCGAAGCCTCGCTCGTACAGACGGACGTCCTTCATGCCCATCTCCATCAGACGCTTCGCCATCGCGATTGCGCTGGCGGAGCCCGGATTCTGCCCGTAGACGATGAGCGTGTTCCTCTTCCGGAGTTCGGTCTCCCATCGCTCCTTCCGGAGATCAGGAAGGCGCACATTGACGGCGCCGGGGATATGACCCGCGGCGAACTGCGTCGCATTCCGGGAGTCAATGATCATGACGCGGCCTCGACTCGACGCCTCGACGCGCGCGGCCATGTCGGTGGTCTGGATTCTCAGGACCGACTGGTCCGTGATCTTGTTTCCGCATGCGGCGAGCGCCAGCGCCAGGGCCAACGTGAAGCCAGCGGCGAGGGCCCGGCGAGCGTGACCATGCCGTGAATGACGAACGGGTGAGTTGGAGTTCATATCATCCATGCCAAGAGAATAATGCGACCAGCCCGGCGATTCATCGGTAGGACTCAGACGCCCCGATCGACGTCCGGGGCCTCCGCTGGAGCCCACAGCCTTGATGCGACCCCTGTCTATGCCCGAATCTGTTGCTCCGGTTCAGTCCTTGCTGGGATTCCTCCTGGCCGGATTGCTGTCGAGCGCCGCGAGCGGACAGAGCCTCTTTGATCTCTCCGGGAGGGAACCGGCTCCGACGGCAGAAGAGCTCGTCGACGTCGCCCTGATCACCGAGGCGACGCATCTGACGATCGGTGAGCCTCTCGAACTCGGAGTCTCTTTCCGCATCAAGCCGGAATGGCATATCTATTGGAGGAACTCCGGGGACACGGGGGCCCCTCCCACCATCTCGCTCGATCTCCCCCCGGGCCTCGAGGCCGGTGAGATCATCTGGCCGACGCCCAAGCGATACGTCCACAGCGGCGATCTCGTCGACTTCATTCATGAGCATGAGGTCACGCTGATCATCCCGATCTTCTCGTCGGGCGACCTGGAGGAAGCGGAGGAAGTCGAGATTCGCGCGACAGTCGACTGGCTCGTCTGCAGGGACCTCTGTCTCCTGGGTTCCGGCCAGTACTCGATCACGCTTCCTGTCGGCAGCCCCGGCGCCCATCCCAGGCTAATTCCGAGCGAGACGCACCCTGAGCTTCAGCGCACACGCGAGCGAGCGCCGCGCGAGGTGTCTCCGAATGACAGGGTTCAGGCGCGATGGGAAGAGGGCTCCCTTGTTCTCACCGCAGACGGCGCGACGCGAATGACCTATTTTCATGCATTGCCCGAGGAGTCCGGACCGGTGTCCGTCCTGACAGACACTGATACCCGCGGAGACACCCTTCGCGTCGCGTATCCTGCATTCAAGGGAAACGCGGCCAAGATTGAGGGCGTCCTGGAGGTGCACCGCGGGAACAAGCGGAGCTTTCTTGAGATCATCATCGACGCGCCGCAAACGGAGCGGGGCGCATCATCGCAGGAGTCGCGACGCAACTGACGCGCGACCGATCAGAGATCATCCGAGACGCAGGTCGTCTCACGTGTTCCAAGGAGTAGTCACTATGAAGTTTTGGAAGACCGGTTTCCTTGCAGGAGTCGTCAGCCTGGCCGTCGCCGGGGCCGCGACAGTCGCTCTCAGTCCGTCGCCCGCGATTGCGGCGCCGCATGATCATGCCCACGCGGAGCTCGGTCTCCCGGCGCCCGATTTCACGCTGACGGATGTCTTTGGCAAGTCGCACACGCTCAGCGACTACACCGAAGACGGCAAGGTCGTCGTCCTCGAGTGGTTCAATCCGGACTGCCCGTACGTGAAGCGTCATCACAAGAAGCATCGCACGATGGCCGAGACCGCCGACAAGTTCGACGGCGTTGTCTGGTTGGCGATCAACTCAGGCGCCAAGGGCAAACAGGGCGCCGGCGTAGATCGCAACAAGCGCGCGGTGAAGGAATTCGACATCGAGTACCCCGTGCTCATCGATGACCGCGGCGAAATCGGTCACATCTACGGCGCGAAGACGACGCCGGACATGTTCATCATCAACAAGGAAGGCACGCTCGTCTACGCTGGCGCGATTGATAATGACCGCGCTGGTCGCAACATCGGCGGCAGCGGCTATGTCAACTATGTCGCCCAGGCGCTCGATCAGTTGAAGAAGGGTGAGACTGTCACGACTTCGAAGACGAAGCCCTACGGCTGCAGCGTCAAGTACGCGCACTGAGCATGGTCATAACTCGAATATGACAAGGGCCCGATCTCTCGCGAGATCGGGCCTTTCCAGTGCGCATATTCGGTGACGATCAGTTCTCGAGGGCGCGACGCATCGCCGCGTCGACAAGGAGTTCGACAGGATCGTACGTCGGCATCCCGACGACTCCCGCGCGCAGCAGGAGCGGCGTCTCAGTCGAGCCGAGAATTACGCCCTCGCAGCCATTGTCCTGAAGGCGTTTGATCGAGTCGGTGAAGAACTGCTGAGACTCCGGCTCAATGCGTCCTTCAACGAGTTCATTGAAGATGACGCTGTCAATACGATCCGCATCCTCATCCGACGGTGGATGCACGACGACGCCGCGCATACCCAGGACGGTCTGGTAGACGGAGCCGGTCATCAAAAGCTTCGTGCCCACGATGCCGACGGTCTTGAGGCCGTCTCGGCAGACTGCCTCCGCCACGAGGTCGATCATATTGATCCACGGAATCGGAGTCTGGTCCTCGACGAAGTGCATCGCGTAGTGCGCCACGTTGTCCGGAAGGATGCAGAAATCAGCGCCCGCGGCGGCAAGCGTCTCCGACGACCAGCGAAGCATCTGTCCGACCTTCGCCCAATCACCCTCATAAACGGCGTCGAGATATGTCGCGAAGGGGAGATTGTGCAGTGTGATCAACGGCCTGGAATCAGCGTCCGCGATCTCGGACGCAAGGCGCGCAATGCGTCGATAGCACAGGGCCGAGCCTTCCGGACTCATTGCGACAATTCCGATGTGTCTCGCCAAGGCACGGCTCCGATTGAGTGCACAGGAGTCTAGCAGACGACCACGGCGTCAAGCCGCCAGAATCCCCCCTGCCGCCCCCCAAGCTACGATCGACGCCATGTCCGACCCCTTCGACCTCCTTGGCGTGCCGGCGTTCTTCGAGCTCGACAGCGCGAAGGTCCGTCAGGCGGGGCTGGCCCAGTCCGCCCGCCTTCATCCTGATCGACAGGAGGCCGGGGTGGACTCCGACGCTGAGATCGCGCGCAGAACCGCCGAACTCAATCGCGCGCGAAGAATTCTCGACGATCCTGAACAGCGCGCAGGCGCGCTCCTGGCGCGGCTCGGTGGCCCGTCGAAAGAAGAAGACAAGTCGCTCCCTCCGACCTTCCTGATGGAGATGATGGAGGTGCGCCAGGATCTCGAAGCTGTGCAAGCCGAGGGGGACGACGTCGGGCGATTCAGGAGCTGGGCCACGGATCAGCGCGGTGAGCTTGAAGCACGGCTGCGCGGTCTTTTCAACCGAGCGACGCGCGGAGATCGCGATGCGTTGCTGACGATCCGCCTCGAGCTCAATGTCTGGAGATATCTCGAGCGCATGCTCGAACAGATCGACGACGCACGCACGGGCGCATGAGCTCGAACCGCTCGCCTCGACGGAGCGTCGTATGATCTCGATCTGATGTCCGCCGCAGACTTTCCACTTCTGGCGACGCTCCCCTTCCTCCTTGTCGCATCGGCGTTCTTCTCCGGATCTGAGACGGCCCTCTTTGGCCTACGGCAGCAGGAGCTCTCGCTCATCTCGCGACGCGGGGGCCTGAGCGCATCCTCAACGCACACGCTGCTTCGCAGCAGGCGCCACCTCCTCATCACGCTGCTTCTCGGCAACATGGTGATCAATGTTCTGTATTTCGTGATCACATCGGTGCTGGTCCTTCGGAGTGAAAGCGCGCTGATCGGGGCCGGATTCAGCGTCGGATCGCTGCTCTCGATCATTCTCTTCGCCGAGGTGGCGCCGAAGCTGCTCGCCAGCGCCAATCGAGTGCGCTGGTGTTCTCTCTTTGCGCCCACGCTCCTCATCGTCCACAGGATTCTCGGCGTGATTCGTGGACCGCTGAGTCGTTTCATCGTTGAACCGCTTGCGCGGGTGATCCGCCCGTCCTCCGAGCCGCCGACGCTCACTCCAGATGAGCTCGGGGCCCTTCTGGCCCTGAGTCACGAGCAGCAGGTTCTCGGCAGTGAGGAGGCAGAACTCCTGCGCACGGTCACGGATCTCGGCGTGTGGCACGTGGACGATGTCATGACGCCGCGCGTCGATGTGAAGTGGCTCGCTGCGACCGCGGACCACGATGAGGCGCTCGCCCTCCTTCGAGAGCATCCGTTCGCCTCGATTCCACTCTGCGATCGATCGCTGGACACCGGCGTCTCAGGCGTGTTGCGCACAAACGACTACATGCTCGCGTCGGAGCTCGACACACCGCGATCGCTCGCGGAGTTCGCCGATGCTCCTCTCTTTGTTCCGGAACAGGCGACGTTGGATCAACTCCTCGTGACGATGCGCCAAAAGAACGAGCGATTCGCCATTGTCGTTGATGAGTTTGGCGGCGTCGTCGGCGTAATCTCATTTTCCGACATTGTGAAACGCCTCCTTGGAGGCGCCTCACTCCGCGCTGAGCCGACGCAGGACGACGTGCCGGATCGTCTGGGTGAGGAGATCGAAGTCGTTCGTCGCGGCGTCTGGAGGGTCAGCGGCCGCCTGGCGGCGCACGACTGGCATAACACCTTCAGCATTATCGAGAGCACACGGGCGGCCACCGTCGCCGGACTGATCGCCCAGAGACTGGGTCGCGTTCCGAAGGCGGGCGACGTCACCACGCTCGGCAACGTCCGTCTCGAGGTCGAGCGCCTGCGCGAGGGCGCGGTCGAGTCGATCCTCGTCAGCCTCATGAACGACTCCGATCTGGCGGAGGACGCCACGTGATGGAGGACGTCGCCTGGATCTGGTTGGTCGTCGCGCTCGTTGGGCTTTCGCTCTCGGCCCTCTTCAGCGGACTCGAGACCGGCGCCTATTGCATCGACCGCGTCCGCCTCTTCGTGCTCGCGCATGCGAAGGAGACGACGCGCCAGACGCGCCGCGCGGTGGCGCTCCGTCGCGAACTGCAGAATCCCGGTCGCCTGCTCTCGATCCTCCTCATCAGCAACAACATCGCGAACTATCTCGGCACCATGGGCGTTGCGGGCGTGCTCGACACTTTCGGTCTGACGGATTGGCAGTCCATCATCATCAACGCGGCCGTGCTCACACCGATGCTGTTCCTGTTCGGAGAGACGCTTCCCAAGGACCTCTTCACTGCGGAGGCGGATCGACTCACGCTGCGCCTCTCAGTGCTCATTCCGCTGCTGCGATTTCTGCTCACGATCTCGCTGCTCCTGCCCATCGTTCGGACCATCGGCGCAATTCTCGAGCGACTCGCGCAGGGGGGATCCAGCGCCGAGGTAAGCGCTTCGCAACAACGGATCGCGAATCTCATGAAAGAAGGCGCACGGCATGGAATCCTGTCGGAGACACAGACATCGCTCGTGGACCGAGCCGTCGCGTTTCGCAAAGTGAGCGCTGGTGACGAGATGACGCCCCTCGCACGGGCGTTTCCGATCGGAGATGACTGGTTGCGCGAGCAGACGCTGCGACGACTGCAGGGAGCGCCTGGTCAATGGAGACCCGTTGTTGACCGTCGTCGCCGCGTCGTAGGAGTGGTCCGTACGCTTGACATTCTGATACGCCCGGAAGCCCCAGTGCGACAGATCATGCTCAAGGCCCCTGTGATCGACGCCGAGGCGACGGCTCCCGCGGCGCTCGCCGTACTACGCGCCGGCGCAGCGCACATGGGAGTCGTTCAACTCAATGGAAGGACTGTCGGTGTGATCACGGTCGACGACCTGGTGGAGCCACTCACAGCAATCGATGAGAGCTTCCAATCGACGAATGAGTAGACTCAGCGCATGAATGACCAAGGGAGCTCTCATGGCGCGATCGTGACCGGCGCCGGCAGCGGCGTTGGCCGCGCTGTCGCGCTCCTGCTGGCCGAGAGCGGCTTCGACCTTGCGCTCGTCGGCCGCCGCGTTGAGACGCTCGAAGCGACAGCGGCCGAGGCGCAGCAGGCCCATCCGGAGCGCGTGATCAGATGTGTACAGGCGGACCTCTCCCGAGACGACGCCGCCGCTGAGATCGTGTCATCCGCGCGGAAGACGCTCCCTCGCATTGACACGCTCGTGAACAACGCGGGAGTCGCACCCCTGTTGCCGATCGAGGAATCCGACGCCGAGGTGCTTTCGAGCGCGTTCGAGACCAATGCGCTGGGTCCCGGACGCCTGATCAGCGCGCTCTGGCCGATCCTCGTGGATCAGCGCGCAGGCTGCATCGTGAACGTCTCGTCGATGGCGACGCAGGATCCATTCCCCGGGTTCTTCGCCTATGCAGCCTCGAAGGCAGCCGTGAATCTCTTCGCCGCAAGCTGCGCGAAGGAGGGCGCCGAATACGGCATCCGCGCGTTCAGCGTCGCTCCGGGCGCCATCGAGACGGATATGCTCCGCGCGCTCTTCGACGAGAGCCTGTTGCCTGCCTCGGCATGTCTTGCGCCAGAGGACGTCGCGAGAGTCGTCGTCGCGTGCGTCAAGGGCGAACGCGACGAGGACAACGGGCGCACGATCTGGCTTCCGAGTCCGAGTTGACCTTGAACGCATGCGAATCGTCGTCGCTCCAGACTCACTGAAGGACTCGCTCGACGCGCACGCCGCAGCGGAGGCGATCAGCCAGGGCGCGCTCGCCGCCGGCCAGGAAGTGGGCGTCGATCTCGACGTCGTTTCACGCCCGATCTCGGACGGAGGTGAGGGGTTTATCTCGTGCCTCCAACAGGCGATCGAAGGCGATCTTCGCTCGTGTTCCCTGACAGGGCCGCTCGGTGAGCCTCGTGATGCGCGGTGGCTTTATCTGCCGCAATGCCCACCCGGCGCATCTCTCGAGAGCATGCGATATCCAGTCGGGATCATCGAGATCGCGCAGGCATGCGGGCTCGAACTGATCCCCGATGCCCGGCGCGATCCCGAGAGGACAACGACCTATGGCGTTGGCGAGCTGATCCTCGCGGCGCGAACCTCCGGCTGCCGCGACCTGCTGGTCGGACTCGGCGGTAGTGCGACCTGCGATGGCGGCGTCGGCGCACTCGCCGCGTTGGGCGTGAAGTTCACGGGGACTGACGGCGCGCAGATCGATGCGCCAGTCGGCGCCGATCTCACGAGAATCGAGCGCATCCAACTTGAACAAGTTCGGAAGGACCTCGCAGACCTCCGCGTCACGTTCGCCTGCGACGTCAACAATCCGCTTCTCGGCGCGCACGGGAGCGCCCGGACATTCGCGCCGCAGAAGGGCGCCTCGCCGGAACAGGTTGAGCGACTGGAGCGCGGGCTCGACAACCTTGTGACCTGCTTGCGAGATATCGAGATGCAGATGAGTCCTGACGCTTCCGGGGCAGGCGCTGCTGGCGGCCTCGGGTTCGGCCTCGCAGCCTGCCTCCAGTCGAAATTCGCGCCAGGAGCTTCACTGGCGATGGACTTCCTTGGACTCCCCGGGCTTATCGAGAAAGCCGATCTCGTGATCACCGCTGAGGGCCGACTCGACGCCTCGTCGCTCGATGGCAAAGGCCCCCTCGAGGTCGCCCAGCTCGCCTGTCATGGAGGCGTGCCGGCGCTGCTCCTGGCCGGTGAGATCACCGAAGACGATGAATCCCGACTTCGAATCCACCGGGCGGCCCCCACCATCTCGATCTCGGGGATCTCCGCGGATCCCGCCTCTACGCGCGGCTCGCGTCAGCGGAGCACAGAGGCTCTCAGACAGACGACCCAGGAACTCGTGTCAGGCTGGCTCGAGAGTCGCGACTGACACAGGATCTGGCCTCTCGCCCTTTGTCGGAGGCCGCTGATGGGCGTATCCTCCCACCCATGGCGATCCGCGAAGAAGACATCCTGCTCATTGACGCTCCGCCGATGAACCGTCTGGAAGCGGTCTACGTGCCCGAGATCGTGCGGGGCATCGGCGTGACCATGCGTCACTTCTTCACGAGCTTCGGCCAGGGAAGAACCAGCCGCACGATCCAGTATCCGGAACAGCGGCGAGAGCACTACGACCCGGTCGATGGCGGCCAGTACAAGGGCAATTTCCGAGGCGTGCACCGGCTCAATCGCGATGAAGCCGGTCGTGTCAAATGCGTCGCCTGCATGATGTGCCCCACGCTCTGCCCGGCCAACTGCATTCACATTCAGGCCGGCGAGTCGCCCTGGGACGATCGGGAGAAGTATCCGGTCAAGTTCGAGATCGATGAACTCCGCTGCATCTACTGCGGAATGTGCGAAGAGGCATGTCCCGTCGACGCCATCGAGCTCACGACCGAGTACGACGTTGTCGGCCTGTCGCGTCAGGAGATGATCTTCGACAAGGAGAAGCTCCTGAGCGTCTACGACGTGACGATCGACAAGAAGCCGATGTGATCGCCGGCAATCCGGAATTCACTTTGAATCCTGAGAACGGAACCGCCTGATGCTTCCCACGATGGTCATCGTGCTCGGGACGGTTGCTGTTGCGATTGTCGTCGTCATCCTCGTGGCGCGCCTTGTCAATGATTCGCCCTTCCAGCATCTGGAGGAGTCATTCGAGAAGCTCGCATCGCAGTTCGATGGCTCGTTCAGCGACGAAGGCTGGTACAGCGGGCTCGCATGCGAGATTCGCAAGGATGATGTCGAGGTGCTCGTGCATCCTGTTCCATCGGGAGGCGGATTCCTCAAGTCGCACTACAAGGTCGAGGTCCGCGCCTCGGCGCCGGGCGTCGAACACGCGGTCTCGACCGTGCTCTCGATTGAAGAGGCCGCTGACGCTCAGAAACTCGCCGAGAATGTCGTGGAGTGCGTTGATCATGCGAAGCGCCTGCGCGCATCCACGCAGGAGAAGGGCGTGTGAGTGCGATTGCATTGGGCATCGCGCTCTCGATCGCCGGATTCGCGCTGCTTTTCTTTGGCGCCGACTGGATGGTCTCTGGCGCGAGTTCGATCGCGACGCGCCTCGGGCTCTCGAAGGCGTTTGCAGGGCTCGTGCTTGTCGCGCTCGGAACCAGCGCGCCGGAACTCGTCGTCAACCTGATCGCCGCCGCGAATGACGAGACGGACTTCGCTCTCGCAAACGTCGCGGGGAGCAATCTCACGAATATCTGCATTGGATTCGGGCTGATCGGGCTGGTGACCGTCTTCACGATCCCGAGTCGGCACTTCAAGGTGGACGGTGTGCTGCTTGTCATCACGCCGCTGGTGATCGTCGCGGGCTTGGTCGCCGGTGGCGGAGAGAAACTCCCACTCTGGACGCTCGCTCCTCTGCTTGCGCTCCTGGGCGTCTACATCGTTTCGCTGCTGAAGAGACGCACTGACGGCGCCGACGACGACGCAGAACCCGAGCTCGCGCTCCCGAAGGCGCTGGCGCTCTTCGTGATTGGCCTAGTCTTTCTCTTTGTCGGCGGCGAACTTGTCTTCCGCTCGGCGATTCGGATTGCAGGAGCGGCGGGCATGTCCGACGCGCTCATTGGATTCACGCTCGTTGCGATCGGCACGTCAATCCCGGATGTCGCGGCAAGTGTCGTCGCCGCCCGGAGGCGTGAAAATGAGATCGCCGTGGGGAACATCCTCGGCAGCAATATCTCGAACATTCTCGTGGTGCTCGTCGGCACGATGCTCGCTGCGAGAACGAGCCTCGACGCTGATTCGTTCTCCGTCGAGGACTTCTCAGTGGTCGCCGGCTGTTCGCTCTTCATGCTCGTTCTGATACTGAAAGTCCACAAACTCAACAAGTGGACGAGCGCCCTGCTCCTGCCGACGATCGTGGTTTTCCTGGCGCTCCGAGTGCTCGTCGGAGATATTCAGGATGACGACGCCGAGCCGCCACTTGGCGGCGAGGCGCCAACGGCCGTCGAGGACGCTACGAGACCGGAGTGAGGCTTCGCAGGTCGCCGACGAAGGACGTCGCCGCGGCGCGCACCGAATCCTGCCACCGTCCATCATCGGGCTCGAACGCGAATATCACGGAGCGGCTCGCCGTCACGACAGCGCCATCGCCTCGCCTGTTGAAGAGGCCGCGCACAGTCTCAACGTTGCCTCCTTGCGCGCCATATCCGGGCACGAGGAAGATCTGCGAGGGCATCAGCGCGCGAAGCGCCGCGCTGTCCTCGGGCTTCGTCGCGGCGACGACGGCTCCGACGCTCGAGTATCCGCATTCGCCCATACATGTTCCGCCGATCTCTGCGACATGATCCGCGAGCATCTCCGCGACGGATACCCCCTCGGCCAGCGCGCGACTCTGAATCGCGTCGCTTCCTGGATTGCTCGTGCGAACGAGAACGAAGATCCCGCGATCCCTCTCGCCGTCGCCTTTCCAGTCGAGATAGGGCGACAGCGTGTCGGGTCCCAGATAGGCGTTGACGGTGAGCGCATCCACGCCCATCCGACCGAACGCGAACTCTGCATAGTGCTCCGCCGACACGCCGATATCGCCGCGTTTGGCGTCGAGGATCGTCACGAATCCCATGTGGGCGGCCTGAGACAAACAGGCTTCAAGAACGCGGAAGCCATCGGCCCCGTAGCGCTCAAAGCACGCGCTCTGAAATTTCACCACCGGAATGGCGCCGTCGATCGCCTCGAGGATCCCGCAGCAGAAATTCTCGATTGCGGCGCATGATGAGGCGGCGTCGCGATTGATGAGCGATGGAATACGCTCGAGCACCGGATCCAAACCGACGCACGCAGGCGCCCCGGCAAGACTGATCGCATGCGTCAGTCTGTCCGCGAAGTTCTTAATCTGCGGTTGATTCACTGGGGCTCGCTACTCAGTGACGCTGGCTGCAAAGGCGCTGACGTGCGAATCGAGGGCTTCCGGATTCGAGAACATAAGGTAATGCGAGCCGTCGTCCACGAACACGAGATCGAATCGCTCGGCGTCTCGCGCCTGGCGGTCCCAGTCACGCTTCAGTCGGGCGACCTGCATCCCGCCCCGCGCGGCGGCAGGCCCGGTCGGAACAACTCCCAGGGCGGGCATCTGAAGTTCGGAGATGCGCTCCGCCAGATCAAGCTTGAACTGCTGGATCGTGTACTCGACGCCGACGGACTTCTGGACCTCGCTGAACATGCTGGCCATCAGCGGTCGTCGCTCCTCGTCGAACTGATTGAGCAGGAAGTCGACCTGCAGGCGCCACCCTTCGTCCGTCGTCTGACGAAGATCCGCGCCCACGGTCATTTCCACGATGATCGCGCGCTGGTCGCCAGGAATCGGTCGGGGAAGCGTGATGCGCGGCAGGCCATCGATCGTGACGACACCCGCAATGAGGTCGGAGTGTTCGAGACCGGCGAGGATCGCGACCTGGCCGCCAAGAGCATGCCCGACGACGATCGGCGAGTCGAGCTGCTCCTGCTCGATCAGCGCTCCCACGCCACGCGCGGCCTGATCGATCCATGAGGTTGACTGCGCATCCGGTGGCGGATCTGGACCGTCTCCGCCATCGAATCCGGCCAGCGTCACGAGATACATCGTGTAGCGCTCAGCGTTCCGCTCGGCGAACTCCTCCCAGACGCGCCAATCCGAGAGCATGCCTGGAATCATGACGAGCGTCTGATCCCCTTCTCCAAGTCGCTCGACATGCGCGAAATCGTCAACACCCATGACGGGTTCTGCGATCGCATTGGAGTTGAGCGACGCGCAGAGCGCGATGACCGCTCCGATCCGAACGGCCATCCGGATCCAGTCACTGCATGACGACGTCAACCGTTCCTCCCTCGGCGAAGGTCTTGATCGAATTGTCGAATCCCTCTGCGCGATCGAACATGATGAGTTGGCGTGAGCCGACGGCCGTGACGATCTGCGCCTTGGTCGAACGGCCAAGCATCGTCATGCAGAGTTTCTTCGTCTCCGCCATCTCGCTCGTCATCGATCCCGGCCACGCGAAGATGCAGAGCAGAGGCGCCTTGAGACGTCCCATGTCATCGCGCAGATCCGTGACCATCATCTCGAGGAGATACGTCTGCAGCACGTCGCGCGGCGCATCGGACATCATCGCCTCGATCTCCGCAACGCGCGCTGGATCGGAGATCATCTCCTCGGCGTTCTGAATGCCCTCTCGGAACGAAATCCACTGCGAGTTGCTGACTTGCTCGAGGACGCCGCCAAACTGCTGCACGGCCTCAAGACGGTCCGCGCCCTCGATCACGCTGCTGCCGATCGGCATCGCCGGCAAGTAGGCGTCCACCGCAACCACGCCTGTCACAATGTCGGGATGATCGATACCCACGCGCGCCGCAATAAACCCGCCGAGCGATCCCTGTCCGACAACAATGAGCGCGTCGCCGGCGTTCTCCTTGGCGATCGCGGCGACATCGGCTACGGCCGCGTCGATCAACGGCGTCGAGCCATCGATTGCAGGCGCGGCAGAAGGCGCCGGCGTGCCGCCGAAACCACGGAGCGTCGGGGCGATCATCGTGAACTCCGTGGTGTTTCGCTCCATGAACTCGGTCCAGACCTCATTGGTCATCCCGAACCCATGCACGAGAATCAGCGTCGTCGCCCCCTCGCCGGCGCGCTTCGTCTCGAGTGCGTCGTCGGCGATCGCTGGCGCGCTCATCACGGCGATCGCCAGCGCGATGATCAGCGATCGAAGGCGCAATGGCTTCGTAGCGCAGGTCGTCATCAGATTCCGGATGCTCTGGTGCATGAAAGTGGTTCCTCTCACCCTGTTTCGAGTCTGCTCGACTGAATGGTCTTCCCTGATACCGAGTTCTTCGTCCATCCGCTGCGTGCGCAGCCCCCTTCTAGCGTACACCGGATGCAAGTTGTCGCCGCGCGACGTCACGACCGCGCTGAAGGTCCGAATCGGCGCCAAATCCAAGGTCCGAAAGCGCATCAGCCACCGCGTCGATCCCCGCGACGATTTCATCGTCCCGCAGCCACCCCATGTGAGAGAACCGAAAGACACGCCCCTTCCAAGGCCCCTGTCCGCCCGCGAGGATCACGCCGGATCGCTCCTCGCAATGGCGCCGAAGCGCATCGTCGACTCCCGCCGGATAGCGGATCGCTGTCACCGCGTCGCTGGGCGCCGACGACATGAGTTCCAGGCCCATGGCGCTGAACGATTCTCGCACGGCCACGGCGCGCTCACGTGTACGACGCAAGACCGCCTCCAGCCCCTCCTCCTCGAGCAGTTTCAGCGACGCCTGCAGACCCTTGACCAGGTTGATCGCTGGCGTGAATGGACTGCTCCGGGAGGGCCATGCGTCGAGGTATTCGACGAGGTCGAGATACTGCGGCGCAAGCGAGCGATCGCTCAACTTCTGAAGTCGCTCTTGTGCTCGCTCGCGCAGACATACAAACCCCAGCCCGGGCGGGAGCATGAGCGCCTTCTGACTTCCTGAGACGACGACATCGATGTCCCAGGCGTCCGTCTCGACAGGCAACGCCGCCAGAGAGCTCACGCAATCCACGATGAGGATCGCCTCAGGCGCCTCCGAGCGCACGGTCGCTGCGATCCGCTGGATATCGCTCGCCGTCGCAGTGCTCGTCTCATTGTGGACGAGTGTGACAACGCGTGTGTCCGGATTGCGTCGGACTGCCTCCCCGACGGCGTCGGCCTCAATCGCCGAGCCCCACGGGACCTCGATCTGCTCGACCTCGACGCCGGCGCGATCGCGCCAGCGCTCGTACACGTGTTTCCAGCGCGCCGAGAACTTGCCGCAGACACAGGCGAGCGCTCTCTCGCCCGGCCCGATCAGTGAGAGTTGCGCTGCTTCGAACGCCGCGGTGGAGGAGCCGGCGATCGTGAGCACCGGCGACTCCGTGCGGAAGATCCGCTGCAAACCACTGTCGCACGCCTCCTGAACAGCTCGGAAGCCCGCCGAGCGGTGCGGCGTCATAGGCTCCGCCAGCGCTTCGGCGACAGAAGGCGGAATCGGGGTTGGGCCGGGCGTGAGGAGTATCATCGCATTCAACCTGGACCTGAAGACCGGTCGGATCCGTCGCGATCCTACGCCACCTCATCGGAGCCCACCGCCGGCAAGTCAAGCGGATGCCCATGGAACCTCCCACTCGAATCGATCTGAAGAAAGACCGGGGACTCACCGTCGAGTGGGCAGATGGCCACGCGGCCTACTACTCGATTCCATATCTGCGTCGATTCTCGCCGTCCGCTGAGGCCCGCCAGCTCCGGGAGGAGATGGAGCAGAATCCGCTCACCGTCCTGCCTCAGCGCGCCGCGAGCGATTCGGGAACGCTCGTCGCCGTCGATGCCGAACTGGTCGGCAACTACGCGATCCGGATCACCTTCTCTGATGGGCACTCGACCGGTCTCTACTCGTGGGAGTACCTGAGAAGCATTGATCCGACGCCGCCGGAGGATCCCGGCGACTGATTCGGCCACCCGTCGCTCACCGACGAGGCCTGGACTGGCGACGCGCCGCTCGATCGGACGATATCCCCCTCTGCCTCCGGGTGGGGGTGAGCAGTCCGACACATGAGTACAGACCCGAAGAAACAACACGCCCGTCGGCGCATCGTCGTGGTGGGAACGCCGCAGACCATCCACGCCGCATCCGCCGCGCTCCCCGGTGAATCCAGCGACGCGCCGCTCGGCGCTGTCCTCGCTGATCCCGCAAGCAGCCTGCTCGACGGAGGACGCATGTCGCTCCTTGGCTCGCTGGAGGACCTGCGCCGGTTGCATGATGAGCTGCAATTCGACACGGCCGTTGTGTCTCTGCCGAGGTCCATGGAGGGAGCCCTCCGAGAAACGCAGTCCTGCCTGGAGGATCTTGGTGTCGCGATTCGCCATTGGCCGGCCCTCGACGATGTGCTCGGTGAGGATGCTCCAGACGAAGCGCGGCCGGGCGGCGGACGCCACGGCGCATGGTCCAGCGCCATGTCGGACGAATCCGTCCTGCTCGTCGGACGCAAGCCCCGTCCTGTCAACGAGCCGCTCGTTCGCAGCGTTGTCTCGAATCGACGCCTGCTCATCACTGGCGCCGGCGGCAGCATCGGGAGCGAACTCTCTCGGATTGCCGCTCGGTTCTCGCCGGCGGAACTCGTCCTGATGGACCGCTCGGAGAACGCGCTCTTCGAGATCGACCGGCAAATTGCGGCCCGTTTCCCCGGCGTCACACGCCGTGCGGTCTTCCATGATGTCACCGACGACGAATCCACGCTGCGACGACTGGTAGACCTGCGACCGGATGTCGTCTTCCACGCAGCCGCGCACAAGCACGTGCCGATGATGGAGGATCATCCGGCTCAGGCCGTCAATAACAATGTGTTCGGGACGAAATCCGTCGCTGATGCGGCGCTCGCTGTCGGCGCCGAGCGATTCGTTCTGATCTCGACTGACAAGGCCGTGCACCCGTCCTCCGTCATGGGCGCCACCAAGCGCATGGCGGAGCAGTATGTGCAGAGCTTGAATGAGCGCGGCGCGACGCGCTTCTCGCTCGTGCGATTCGGAAACGTCCTGGGCTCCGCCTGCAGTGTGCTCCCGATCTGGGGCCGCCAGATCGACGAGGGCGGGCCGGTCACCGTGACAGATCCGCGCATGACGCGCTTCTTCATGACCATCCCCGAGGCCGCGACGCTCGTGATTCAGGCCGCGGCGCTCGATCGCGACCAGACACTCGGCGCCGACGTGCTCGTCCTCGACATGGGCGACCCGGTTCGCATCATCGATCTCGCTGAGCGATTCATTCGAGCGCACGGGCTCGAGCCGCAGATTCTCGAGGCGGGAGAGGATCCTGACGCATGCCAGGCGGGGACCATGCCCATCGCGATCACTGGCGCCAGACCTGGGGAGAAGCTCCATGAGCAGCTTGCCCATGAGGACGAGGAGCTCCGGCCGACGCCATCCAGCGGTGTGCTGGCCTGGATGGGCCCTCAGATCGACCCCAGGGACGTCACAGCGATGATTGCTGAGCTCTCCTCTGTCCGGAGGGCGGCGGAGCCAGACCGCGTGCACAGGCTCCTGCGTCGATGGGCGCCAGAGCTGACGCCACGGGGCGATGACCCCCCGGATCAAGGGGCATTGACCGACGCGGCTTGAACTTGAGCCCTCTTTGGGGACAATTGGCCCGCTCGCAAGCCGAAGAATGGCTTGGCCGGGCGGCGCTACGATAGCGATCAAGGAAGTTCACGCCCGACGCAACAGGAAGAAGGCGACAGCCATGGCGCTCATGACGAAACGACAGCGGATCATGCTCGAGACGAACGCTGCGCGCGATCGCGCCGAAGCGTTGCTCAAGGGTCTGCTCGACGCCAAGTCAGTGACCGAACGTGAGCTCGCGCGATTCAATCGTGAAGATCCGATGCAGATGGTGAAGGGTCGCTCAGCAATTGATGATGCGATCGCTTCGACGCGCCGGATGATCGAGACGCTGAATCGCTCGCTCGAGGACGCCCGGCGCGAAGTCGATGATGACGCCGTGCTCGCCGGGATTCTCGACGAGGACTGACTTGACGGGCACGCCTCCGAAGACCAACTTCGGGCGATGACCCCAAGAATTTCAAACGACGGGACCCGCCCAATCGCTGCTCAGGAGGCGCGGTGTGCGCCAGAGGTGCTTCTGCGTCGTCTGCACCCCGACGCAGTGCTGCCGACCTATCAGACGGCTCATGCGGCAGGCATGGATCTCTCGGCCTGCGTCCCCGATGGCCGTGCGATCGAGATCGCGCCCGGCGAGGTCCAGATGATCGACCTCGGATTCGCGATGGCCATTCCGCATGGATTCGAGGCGCAGGTGCGCCCGCGCTCGGGTCTCGGGTCGAAGTTCGGCATTACGCTCCCGAACGCCCCCGGCACCATCGACAGCGACTACAGGGGCGAGATCCGCGTGCCCCTGATCAACCACGGACGCGAGGTCTTCCGCGTCGAGCACGGGATGCGTATCGCGCAGATGATCATCGCGCCCGTGGCGCACGCCAGGATTCGCGAGGTCGATTCTCTGGATGAGACGGAACGCGGGGCCGACGGCTTCGGCTCCACGGGCCACTAGCCTCACAGGATGCGCTCTCAGAGCGCCCAGATTGCCATCGCAGCTGGAGGCGAGCCGCAGCAGGCCAAAACATGACACTGAACGCGTCCGCAGGCCGATATTTCTCAGTCTGTCATGGCGCGCAAATCAACAAAAAACGAGTCCACGAAGTCATCCTCCAAGTCGAAGGGCAAGGCCGAGACGAAGAAGGTCGAAGCGTTGGAGGAAGAGGAATGGGAGTATGTGGAATCGAGCCTCACGGCGCGGATCGCGTGGTGCGTCGGTCTCGTCGCGTGCGCCTTCATTCTCGCCAGTCTCCTGAGTTTCGATCCTGCCGATCCGCCCGGCCATAGTGTCGCCCCGGCAAATGATCCGGTGCAGAACTGGTGCGGCCCCGCTGGCGCCGCGGTGGCGCACTACCTCTTCCAACTCTTCGGATCCGGCGTCTGGATCATCATCGTGAGCCTCGGGGCCGGCGCGACGCTCGCCATCTTCCGCCGAGCTGTAGATCAGCCCTGGGTGCGCACAGCAGGCGTGCTGCTCGTCGGACTCTCATTCTCAGGATTTCATGCGCTTCTCGCACCGTCGGCGGCCTCGGCGCCGGAGGGTGGCGGCGGCCTGCTCGCGATCGTCGGCGTCGCCGAGTTGCAATCTCGATTCAACACATTCGGCGCAGGCCTGGTGCTCGTGCTGATCCTCGCGATCGGCGGCCTGCTCGCATACGACCGGTGGCTGGCGCACATTCCCCCCGTCGCCGCACGGGCATGGAGCGCGCTCACGGAAGTCGGCGGCGCCCAATTCGCGCAGGCGCGTGAGCGATTCAGCGAAGCGCGAGCGCAGCGGCGCGTGCGCCACAATGATCTCGACGACGATCGCCGTCCCCTGCGCGAGAGGATCGCGCCGGCCAGGAAGGCGCGCGTCGCCGAGGCGATCGCCGAAGACGCGGGCGGCGTCGGCGGCGTCGACACCTTCGATCCGGACGAGAAGCCTGCGAAGACGCGCGCGGCGAAGGTCACTGAGGAGATCGAAGACGAGGTCGACGACGAATATGACGACGGCTACGAGTACGAGGACGAGGAGTACGACGACGCTGAGTTCGAGGGCGCCATCGACGAGCGGGAGGCCGATGAGGGCGTATCTGGTGAACCGCAGGTGTTCGACGAGGCGTCGCTTCGCGAGAAGATCTCCAAGCTCCCCGTGCGATTCAGTTCCGGCGGCAGATCCGTCGCGACGGATGAGGGTATGCGCGATCTGCAATCGACCGTCGAACTCGAGGGATACCAGTTCCCGAGTCTCGACCTGCTTGAGGATCCGGAGGACAACTACTCCGACAAGATGGAAGTCTTCGTCCGCGAGCAGGCGACAGCCCTCGAGGAGGCGCTGCACGTCTACAAGATCAAGGGCGAGGTCGTCGGGATCGATTCCGGTCCAGTCATCACGCTGTACGAACTGAAGCTCGCGCCAGGGACGAAAGTCAGCGCGCTCAACGCGATCAGCTCAGACATCGCGCGCTCGCTGAAGGCAGTGAACATCCGCATCGTCTCGAATATGCAGGGACGCGACACGGTCGGAATCGAGGTGCCGAACGCAGTCAAGGAGAAGGTGCGCCTCAAGGAGCTCATGAGCCACGACGGCGACGATCGCGTCGTCAAGATGAAGCTGCCGATGTTCCTCGGCAAGGACGCCCACGGCGAGCCGATGATCGAAGATCTCGCGAAGATGCCGCACATGCTCATCGCGGGCACGACCGGTTCGGGCAAATCCGTGTGCCTGAACACGATCATCATCAGCTTCCTGTACACGAAGAAGCCGAATGAACTCAAGCTCGTGCTCATCGACCCAAAGATGGTCGAGCTGAGCCAGTTCCGCGACATCCCGCATCTGATGTGCCCGGTCGTCACCGAGATGGGCAAGGCCGCGGCGATCATCGAGTGGGCCGTCACGAAGATGGACGAGCGCTACGAACTGCTCGCCGAAGCCGGCGTGCGCGACATCGCGACATACAACTCGCTCGAGTGGGACGATCTCCGCGACCGCTTCAACCCGGCGAACGAGCGCGAGGAAGCGCGCATTCCGCGCAAGCTCCCGTACATCGTCTTCATCATCGACGAACTCGCTGATCTCATGATGACGCACAAGGAGGTGGAGACTTCCATAGTGCGCATCGCCCAGAAAGCGCGAGCAGTCGGCATCCACCTGGTTCTTGCGACGCAGCGTCCGCAGGCGAACGTCGTGACGGGTCTGATCAAATCGAATATGCCCGGGCGCATCGCGTTCAAGGTGGCCAGCGGCATGGACAGCCGCATCGTCCTCGATCAGAAGGGCGGCGAGCTTCTGCTCGGCGGCGGCGACATGCTCTTCCTGTCGCCGTCTTCCCACAAGCTCTTGCGCGCCCAGGGAACGCTCGTGGAGGACCGCGAGACGCGCAAGGTCGTGCGATTCCTGAAGGACATCGCGGCGCCGACTTTCGAGCGCCAACTCGTGCAGCTTGGGGGCGACACCCAAGCCGGCGACGAGGCGATCGAGCGCGGACTTGAGACCGCACAGAAGGACCCGCTCTTCGACAAAGCCGTCGAGATCGTGCTGGAGACGAAACGCGGCTCCGTCTCATTGCTGCAGCGCAGGCTCTCCATTGGATACACGCGCGCATCGCGCCTCATCGACCTGATGGGAATGGCCGGGATCATCGGGGACTACAAGGGCACCGTCGCGCGCGAGGTCACGATCTCGCCCGAGGAATGGGAGGCGATCAAGGCTCAGGCGGCGGCCGACGCGCGCACTGGCGACGACGAGCAATCCGAGGCCTTCGAGACGGAGGAGTCCGATGGCCCGACCGTCTTCTCGGGCGCGCCAAGCATGCTCGAGGCGTCTGCGACGGAGAATGCGGATCTCGATCTCGTTGTGCGCCCTGAGTCGCACTATCCGGATGAGATTGACGAGGTTGAACTCGAGACATCGGAGAGTGAATCTCACGTCTCGACGCCTTCGATGCCTTCCTCTCTCGAGTCCGCGTCGGACTCAACCGAAAACCAGGCCGGTCAGGACAATGAGCCGGCGGCGGCGGCGACGCCAGTCGCATCCCACTCTGAACCGGTGTCGCCGACTGAGGCTGCGACGCTTGTCGACGACGACGTCGTTGTGACGACCGACGCCAGAGATGAAGACGAGGGCGACGGCGCCGACGAGGTCGAGGGCGTCGAGGCAGGCGCCGATGACGTGGAGGAGGCCTCAGACGAAGCCGACGGCGAGTACGAGTACGTCTACGTCGATGAAGATGGCAATGAGATCGAGTCTTCCGAACCCGAGGCCGAGGGCGCGGAGGACGGCGAAGAGTGGGAGTACGTCGAAGTCGAGGACGACGCCGACGGCGATGCGGACGACGTCGAATACGAATATGACGATGAGGTCGAGGACGAAGCCGCCGATGAATCCGAAGATGAGCTCGTCGAGATCGACAACGACGCTGACGATCAACCGGACGTCACGACAGCTCCCTTCAAGCCCGGCGCTCGCCAACCCAGTTGAATGACGCAGCGCTGAGGGCGCTATTGGGTGGTCAATCCGAGCGCCAGCGCTGTCACTCCATACCCGGTGATCGCGAACCCGACTGCGTAGTCGTCGCATCGACTGGCGATTGAGGCTGAGGCCGCCAGCGCCGTCCAGCCAGCCAACATGGGAATGAGCCAGTGCCACCATCCCCAGCCCGCGCCCATGGCGGCCAGCGCGATGATGCCGCCCATCCAGGCCCATGCCACGACGCAGGACGCGGCTCGTCCCAGGCGTGTCGCGCTCGTCTCGACGCCCTGGCTCGCGTCACTCGCCCGGTCTCGGATCAGCGCCAGCATGATGAGTGTCGCGAGCAGCGCGCCGTTGAGCCAACTCGCCGCGAGCACCGGCGTCGAAATGACAACGAGCGATTCGGCGGCTTCGGCGTCGCCCACGAACCAGGCTGGCATGCGAAGCAGCATGGCCGGTCCGATGATGAGCAGCAGCGGGATCAGCAACTCGACCGATCTGAACTTGCGACGAGGATCGAGTCGGCTCTGGCGCAACGCCACAAGCGCGACGGCAAGCGCGAAGAGCCCCATCCAGGGATGCGCAATCAGAAGCACAAGCGTCAGCAACGCCGTTAGCAGCAGGAGGACGGGTGTTGCGATATCCAGGAGTTCGCGATCGATGAACTCACGCCCGCGGAGGGCGCTGAGTCTCGGCTCGAATCCGGCGATGAGCTCGGATCGCGACGAGTTCGCGACCCAGAGCAATACCAGACAGGACTGCAGCACCACGACAATCGCGCCTTCCGTCGGCGGCAACGACCGTGACCAGACGAGGGCCAACGGCAGCGTAAAGACGAGGAGATACCAGCGGAGTGTTTCGAGAGCCCGGATCATGGCGGGCCAATGGTACCGACTGCGTCGACTATCGGAGAAGGGCGTAGACGAGGATATTCGCGTTGATGTGCTTGGCCTTGCGCACCTCGCTGCCGCCGCAGCAGCAGCAACCTCGGGCCGCGGCAGCCGTGTCGTTCAGTCCGTTGGGACTGAAGACGATCGTGAGTCGGCCATCAAGCGAGAGTCCAAGGAGCAGAGCGTCTTTCTGCCTGCTCGTCTTCGGCTCTTGGATGTCATACAGCGTGCTGAAGACCTCGTGGTCCGGCGCGATTTTCTGGAGAGCGATCTCCGGGAATATCCGAGCGATCGCCCGCTCCATCGATCGGGTCCATGCGTTGTTCGAGCAGCCTGCGGATGCGAGCAAGAAACCACCCTGCTCGAGGTACGATCGCAGGTTCTGGACCTCCGCCTCGGAGAGTTCGAACGGCCCCTCACCAGACATGATCGCAAACGGATGATCAAAGAGCTCCGGCGCATGCGCATCGACCTTCCATAGCTGACGTGATATATCGATATCCGTCTCGTAGTCGACGAGTTGAAGAAACTGATCGGCGAAACACTGCGCAACTTTGCCGCCGTCGTACCTGATCATGCCGACACGCACGAGATCACGCGGCTCCGTGTTGACACCTTCGGAGGCCGGCGCACTCGCCAGAGTCGAGGCGCCGGTGATCCAACTCGCGATGACAAGAGCGCCTGCGATCATGGACACGAGAGAACGACGCGCTTCAATCGCGTTACTCATTTGACACCTCGTCTTCACGCCAGCCGTCGCCAGGCGCAGCGGCTTGATTCGCGACGCGTATGAAATACTCGCTCACCATCGCTCGGTAACTCGGAGGAACCACGTCGAACGACGCGCCCGCCACGCCGTCGATCTGAAAATCGGAAGCCACATCGACGGCCGACTCGTCGTCCCTCTCTACTCGGAGCACCACCTCGGACGAGGTCTGCTCTTCGATGTTGGGATTCTCCATGATCGACGACTCGCCATCGATCGCCACATCGCCTGATCCGCTTCCCTGCTGAGAGCCTGAGCCCTCCGCGCCGTCGCCGATTCCAGATGGCTCAATCTCACCCTCCAGACCGTAGAACCTGGCCCCGTCGGACCTTCCTTCCGATCTGTCATTCGATTCTCCCGGCTCGGTCGCGCCCGCGCGCTCACAGATCTCGCATGGTTCATCGGAGACAGCGGGCTGCTCGGCGTCGCAAAGGCCGGCGGCTGAGAGCTCCTCGTGATCAAGGGACATGCCTCTTTGCGCCATTTCCTCGCGCATGGTCTGGGCGTCCACGATCTCTATTGTGATCGGATTCGTCTCGACGCGCTGCGGACCTCCGAATCGCGTCGGCCTGCCATCAGCGGCGAAGAAACGAAGCTCGAGAGAGTCACCGGCGACGAGATTCATCGAGCCCGGGTCGATGATGCGCTGGTATGTCGCGCGAGGTTCATCAGTCTGCCTGAGATCGACGCTCGCGGCGCCTGACTGCTGACCACCTTGGTCGGCGGGTTTCGGAAGCAGTTCACTGCCGATCGCCGTGAGTCCGATCGCGTCGACACCGGACGCCGACGCGAGCGCCGTCGCCCCCTCGAGCAGAAAGACCGTCGTCCCCGGCGGCGCCGGCGCGTTGATGAACAACTCCGGCGGCTGATCCCGCACCACATCGATCGTCAGCTCCACTGGCGACTCGAGTTGACCACCATCGGATCCATATGGCGCCAGCGCTATTTCCCGCGCACCGGACTCGAGAAGATCAACGACACCGAGCAGATCCCTGCCTTCGACGACGACCCGTTCGAGACCCTTCTGGTCAACGCCGGCGATCGCGGCGTCCCCCCGCAGAGCAACTGAGACGCGCGAGCCCTGGAGAGCCTTCGTCGCTCCGGCGGAGTTCTTGCCGAGACTGAATGACCGCGTCTCCCATCCGGTGTATGCAGGAGGTTCGATCACGATTCGAAGACTCGACAAACGCAACCTCGGTCGCACGGGCAGTTCGTACACGACGCTGCGTGCTTCATCAGTCTCGAGCGCGAATCGCACTGAGTCCGTGACTCCTCGGAGCGTCGCGATGAATGCTCTTGACAGGTCATCGGCGTCGCTCGTCTCCACGTGATGCATCGCGATGCGATCTACTGTCTGGAACTGAGAATCAAGCAGCACCAGCTCGAGCATGTCCGCGGTCCTGCCCGAGAGTCGCGCGTGGACCTTCAAGTCATCGCCGCGCCAGATCTCGTCAGGCTCGACCGACACATCAAACCTCGTCGCCGACCACGCGGGATGCGGCCCCATCGGATCGAGGAACCGATTCGCCTCCATCGCCACGAGGCGCGGCGCGAACGCCGCCAACAGCGCGATCGCACTCAGTGCGACAGCGAACATCGCGACGCGCTTTTTCCACGACCCGGAGCCGGGCAGCGACCAGTCGCTTGATTCGCGAACTCTCGAAGCGCCCCGCAGAACCGCGCGTCGCTCGAGCGCCCGCGTAATATCGTCGTCGCCACCTCGCTCACAGGCGTCCTGCGCGAACTGAATTGTATTGGTCAATGCACCGTCTGATTCGCTGGAGGCCGATTCGAGGCGCACTGCGTAGGACATGAGCGTGCGCTGTGAACGCCTGCAAGGCGACACGAGCGCCCACAGCGACCAGCCGACGATGGCGAGACTCACAATCAGAATGCAGAGACGCGCGCTCGCGGGCATTGGCGCAAGGGCGTCAATGAGAAAGGCGCCGGGGAGGAAGAGCAAGACCCATGTGGCACGAGGAGTCGCGCGGACGGTCCGGATTGCGACGCCATCTCGGAAGCGTGCGCGCCGGACGAGCGACCGCACCCTTTCGGCCGCGTCGCGAACCTCGACCATCGGATCCGAGGTCGACATGTCATAGGGCTTGTTCGGCATCTACAGCAGTCCCTCGCGCCGCCTGAGCAACCACTCCGTTCCGAGGAGGCCCACGATGATCGTGAAGATCCACCAGCGATCCCAGACCGGCTCGAGACGTACGGTCGGCGATTGATCATATGTCGCCTGCTCGAGCGCTTCGATGAGCGACTCAGGTCCGAGGCCATCGAGAATGGCGCCGCCGGTGCGGCGCGCGATCTCGCGCATGACGCTTCGGCGGGCGGCGACATCGAGGATCTCAGTTCGGTCTTCTCGAACGACCAACTGCGTCACGGCGCGCGCCGACGCCTTGGCCTCCGACTCTGCTGATCGCTCGGAGACAACCTCGTAGACCCCTTCCTCCTCAGGCTTGAACCGCGCGATGAACTCATTCGAGAGGGGATCTTCGCGACGGAGTGCCGGCGCCAATCGACCACCCCCAGGAGTGAGCACCGAGAGGGTCGGGAGAGACGCGCCGGATTCAAAGTAGCGCTGGCGCACTGAAACCGTAATGACGTCGCCAGGCGCCGCGATCGTAGGCTCAACGGCGACACTCAGGCGCTGCCCGGGCAGGAACTCGCCACCGGTCGCCAGCCATGCAACCGTCCGTCCCCAGAAGGCGCGATAAAGATCGCGACGGCCGCTGAACGCATCGGGCTGAAATGCCCAACGCCAGAATCCGCTCGTCAATACGCTCATGACACGTCCGCGTCCGACCTGCATGTGCGCCAGCGCCGGCGCTCCGTCATCAGCGCCGAATCCAACGGCGACGCCGTCGCGCTGGCGAAGCCAGACGACTGAGAGCCCCTTTTCGCGGTCGACTCGGGTGGCGCCGAGCATCTCGGGCATGCCCTCGAGTGCGCTTGCGGTTTCCCAAGGATCTCCGCCAAGAAGTCCGCTGACCGCGCCCTCCGGCGTCGCGACGACCGAACGTGCGCTGCGCTCGTCTCGATCGACCCAATGCACAGGAGCGAGGTCGTTGATCGCGGCCTCAAGGAGAAGCGCATCCGTCATGGAGCCGGCTGGCGACTCGATCTCCACGGGATTTCCGCGCAGGAGGATAAGTGCGCCCCCGCGGTCCACGACGAAGCTGCGCAATGCAGACGCGCGCGCGCCTCCGAACCAACGCTCGCAGCCTCGACCCAGCACGATGACGTCATAGTCGTCGAGTTCACGCTCGGCGAATGAATCGATGCGCTCCTCCGATCCTCCTCCTGCCGGTCCTGGGTTGTATCGGTGCACGATCTCCCGCTGGCGTCCAACGCCGAACACCGTCGTGAGTTCGACACGCCGATCGGCGCGAAGGGACGCGCTGAAGAATCGGGATTCCCAACTCGGTCGATTCTCGAAGAGGGCCACGCGTATTCGATCGCGCGTGACCTGGACATGCGCCGTCGCGCGATTGTCCTCATAGGTCGCCTCGCCTTCGAGCGACTCGATAGACGCCTCATATGTCACGATGGAGAGGTCATCAGCGCCGCTCCAGCGCGCTTCAGGGCGCACGCGAATGGCGAGTTCGATGGGGCCTCCCAGTTGAATCTCCTCCTGATGCACCAGCTCAGCGTTCGGCTGCCGGCGAATCGTGACGCGCGCCGGCCAGCCGTCGAATCCGTTCTGGGCGACGCGCGCACGGAGGGCGACCTGGTCACCGGCGAGAATCGTGCCCACGTCCGGTCGGAGGAAGATCGCGACATTCCGAGCGCTCGACTCGTCGCCGAATGTCGCCGTGTGAACATGAACTCCTTCACTCAACGCGATGTCCGCCGCCGTCAGGAGTCCCATTCCGGATGGGTCATCCGTATCGACACCGTCACTCAGGAGCACGAGGTGCGACGGCGACCTGTCGTCCCCGGAAAGGAGTTTCTCACGAACTGCAGAAGCGAGACGCGATCGCGCGCCCTCCGGGTTGGAGTTCGCTGCTCTTACGCCGCTGACAGGGCGCGTCTTCTCGCCGACAAGCGCGAGCTGCAAGTCGCTCCTGCGCTGCAGTTGCGCGAGAGCATTCGGCTCGAGCCAGAGTTCATGAAGCGAATCAATGCGCCTGACCTGGTCGGTCGCCCCTTCGACGTCAGGCGTGCACATCGACAATGAGTCGTCGATCAACAGGACAACCGACGGACGCCCAGCGACGTTCTCTCGCGGCGAGCGAATCGACGGACCAAGGAGAATCGCACCGAGCGCGAGGAATGCGCAGACGCGGAGCGCACCGAGGACCGGAGCGTTGATGGGAAAGGCTCTGCGAGCGCAGATGACCACCGCACAGAGAAGCGCGAGCGCGATGACGCCGGGATGGAGCCCCCAGTCGAGGCTGAAGTCGCTCATGACGCAGTCCTCGCGACGAGGCCCATGTGTCTGCCGCGACCGGCGATGAGCGATTCGATGGCAAGAACGAAGATCCCGGCGAGGATCAGCGACGGCCAGAGCTGAATCGACTGTGTGCGCATGACGCCGGTCGCCACTGCGTCCTCGGTCGGCGCGAAATCCGAATCCGTCGAGTGCGATGACGCCATGTCCGATTCAAGAGCAGCCAGTTCCTCAATCGAAGGCGACTCGAGATCACTCTCGCTGTGATCGACGTTCGCCGCGAACGTGGCCAGATCGACGCCGCTCGAATCGCGCACGATCACATGGCCCGGATTGGCCGGAGACTCAACGAGGAGTCTCAGGCGCGAACCAACGCGCCGCGAGCCGACGCGCTCGCCGGTTTCCACGATCGCAGGAGGCACGAAGGACGAAGGCCCTTGGACTGCGATACCGAGGGACTCACCGATAAGGACATCCCGACTCGCCATTTCCGTCTCGGTGAGCGAGCGCATGAGCTCCAGCATCAGCACTGGAAAGACGGGTGACCTCACAAGATCGGAATGACGCGGCGAGAGATCTGCGTGCACGGCGATCGTCGTTCCTTGACAGTTGATCGAGCGCGTGATCAGTGGGCGCCCATCTTCAAGAGTCCACATCGATCGCCCGTTCAGACTCAGCGACGCAGGAGCGATGGCGCTGAACTCAACTCCGCGGAGCGCGTCCCCCGCACGCCCTTCGAGAGCGCGTGTCGGAAAAGCGCGAAGATCCAGCTCGGATGCGCGGATTCCGCGCTCGCGGCCTCGAACAAGCAGTGCGCCCTCGGGCGTCGTCGGCATGTCGCCCGTCCGCGCTGCGATCTCGGCGTAGAGGCGATTCACTGATTCAGAGTCGAGAATCCAGAGTGTGGCGCCGCCAGACGCGTGGCGGCGAATGAGCGCATCAATAAGGTGAGATCGTTCGAATCCAGCCAGCCCGACGACGACGACCGGATGCTCCGACGCCCATGACTCCAGATCCAGAGGGTCGAGGCGCTCGATCGAGATCGCCGGCGAGGCGGCAAGCGCCTGCTCGATGTAGAAAGAGGAACGCGCCTCATCCCTTTCTGGGTCCGTTGTCAGCATGCCGACTCGGCGCACGTCCTCGACATGTATAACGCCGTACGCCGCGTCGTCATACGGCGCCATGTCTTCCGTCAGACGCAACTCAACGGCGTAGTCGCCCGGGGAATCGAAGATCGTCTCTACCGAGACCCGTGCGACCTCACCAGGCCCGAGCATCTCAGCGCCGGCGCTGACCGAGTCGTCCTGAATCAGGAGCTCGAACGATCCGACACCGTGCTCAACACCATGGTTTGCGACCTCGAAAGAGATCGTGGCAGGCGCCCCGACAATCGGAGACGCCGGCGCCGAACCGAGGAATCGAACACTCAGATTCGATCGAGGCGCATCGACGCCGACGGGCGCGAACTCGACACGCGCTGCGACACTGGCGAGTTCGGCCTTCAGCGCGGCAATCTCGGCGCCCTGGAAATCCGACACGACGACGATCCTTCGATTCGACGACGCCGACATCTCGTCAGTCTCTCGACGAGTTGATGGCAACGAAGACGCGAGTTGGATCGCCTCGAGAAGATCCGAGCGTTCGAGTGTCGGCGACGCCAGTTCGAGCCCCTCGTCGAGCGCCGCCAGATTCGCCGTGACGACCGGCAGGATCGAGCGCGGAGTTCTCCGGTCGAAGACGACACCTGCGCGAACTGTCGCCGCGTCGAGTGCTCGAAGCTCGTTGCGCGCGAGACCCATCGCTCGCTCGAAGAGCGTCCGCCCCGCGTGGACGCGCGTCATCGAAGCGCTGGCGTCGACGACGAAGACGACCTCGTCGTATCCGTCGCTTGCCCGAGATGAAGACACCCATGTGGGTCGGTCGAATGCGAGCGCGATCAGCGTCACCGCAAGCAGCCGGAGCGCCAGGAGAATCCAGCGCCGCAGGCGCCTGCCTCGGTTCGCCGTCGCCAGCGCCTTCGCGATGAACTGCATCGCTGGAAACTCGACGATTGTCCGTACGCGCTTCGATCGCAAATGCGCGAGCACCGGTAGGACACAGGCGGCCGCGCCGGCCAGGAGCCATGCGAGCGACACGCCGGAAAGAAACGCGAGTGACATCATCTCTCAGTGATATGCGGTCCGACGACGCTGGTGACGTCAAAGCACCTCACTTTGTTCAATCAGACCGTGTCCGGCTTCAGCGCGGCCGCGAGAGATGCGAGACCGGCGTCGAGATCAAGCAGAGGCTCATACCCGAGGATCTCACGAGCGCGGGTCAGATCAGCCCACGAATCACGCACATCGCCAGGGCGTTCAGGCTCAAAAGTCAGCTGAGCGGCCTCGATGCCCATGATCGATGCAAGAAGATTCGCCAGGTCCAGCACCCGCACCCCGTGCCCGCATCCGACATTGATGGGCCTGCCGTCCGCAGGCAGCTCACGCACGCCCGCTCGAAGCAGGGCGTCGATGGCGTTGGCGACGTGCGTGAAGTCTCGCGTCTGCTCGCCGTCGCCGTGAACCGGCAGCGGCTCATTCTTCGCGAGGCAATCTGCGAAGATAGGGATGACTGCCGCGTACGCGCTCTCAGCTGACTGACGATCGCCAAAGATGTTAAAGAACCGGAGCGACACACCCGGCAGGTCTCGTGACGCGGCCCAGCTCGTGAGAATCTGCTCTCCCGCAAGCTTGCTCGCGGCATAAGGCGACAGCGAGACCGGCGGCTGCGTTTCGATATTCGGAGGCGTCGCCTGTCCGTACGCGCTGCTCGAAGCGGCGTAGACGAGTCTCTCGACGCCGGCGATTCTCGATGACTCCGCGACTCGCAGCGTGCCGTTGGCGTTCACCGCGAACGTGCGATCCGGATCGTCCAGACTTTGGGCCACAGAGGCCACCGCCGCAAGATGGAAGACGACTGAGGCGCCATCGATCGCCTGGTCAAGCGCAAGCGGATCGAGAATCGACCCGTAGATGAAATCCACGCGCGCCGGATCCCGTTCGACGATCTGGCCGCAGACGTCGGCGCTGCCGGTCGAAAGGTCGTCAATGATGGCGATGGAGGCGCCGAGATCGAGCAGGGTCTCGGCGAGGTGACCGCCGATGAATCCGGCGCCGCCGGTCACGCACACGCGCCGCCCTTCAAAGTCAGAGCGGTGACTCTCTCGCAGCTGGTCCCGCCAAGCCATGGAGGGAAGATTCTAGCGGAGGACCGGGCCCCCGAGTGATCGAAGGGCCCGATCCGCCGCCAGTATCAATTGCGAAATCAGGGACAGGCGCCCCATCTTCCGATGAGATCCGCAAGATCGCCCGCGCCGACAACCCCATTCTGGTCGAGGTCCGCGGACAGATCCGAGCTGTTCCACACGCCGATCACGTTTGCCAGATCGGACGCGCCGACGGCGCCGTCGCCATCGAGGTCGCCGGGACACGCCACAAGCGAATGCTGCACATAGGCGACTGCCGCGTCGACATCAGCTTGATCTGCGTTCCACGGATAGACCATGTAGAAATCATCAGATGGATTCATGACTGCCGAGTTCGACATTCGGAATCGCATCAGATAGATGCCGTCCTCGATCGTGTCCTCCAGGAACTGGCGCGGATGATGGTGGATATCTCCAATGTCTGAGACCGCCATCGCGATAGACCCAGGCGAGACCTGGGGCGTCGTCGTCGAGAAGACGGACTGCGCCCCAAACGTGAACTCGATCGTGAACCCGGAGATGTCATCGAATGACGAGCCATCCCAGACGCGGAGCGCGTCAAGAATCTCCCACTCGCAGACGCTCAACGCCGGCAAGGCGCCAGTCAGCGAGTTGAATCCAGGATCATCCACGAGGATGAACACGCCCGCGAGATCGAAAACTTGAGCGACGAACACATGCTCAGGTTCGGTCATGTTGCCCGAGATCACGCGCGATGTCGTGACCTGATCTCCACTCTCAGCGAGAATGATGTCGACGTCATGGAGCGAGCCGCCGGCGAGCGCTTCGCCGACGACACTCAGGCACAACCCGATTGCGAGAGCCTGCGTTCTCTTCATTACGAAGCCTCACTCTCTCGACGACGACGGCCGTGGAAGACCACGCCGGCAAGCGCGAAGGTCGCAAAGGCGCCCGGCGTCGGCACGAGCACGTCGCGGACATAGTCAATCGCGGCGTCATGCACCTCTTCGTCAAGCCCGCGATTCATCACGAACCAGTAGGTGTCCGAGCTGTTGAAGCCCGTGACGCGCGCATTGAGCGACAGCAGGTAAACGCCGTCGTGCGCCGCCGTCTGATCCGGGGCGTCGAGGAAGATGTCGAGGTGATCGTGGAAACCGCCGACCGGGATCGGAAGATCGAATCCGGGCGTGGTTCCGCCGGCCATGACAGGCGACGTCACGCTGAAGCCAAACTCCAGCGTCATCGTGAGCGGCGAGACGGTGTCGAAGTCCGAGCCATCCCAGACGCGCACGGCGTCAACGATGTCGAAGCCCCAGTCGAGACCGTCGAACGACGGATCGAAGGACTGGAAACCGGGCTCATCCGCGAAGTTCATGTCCATCGGATCAGCCTCACCGAACTCGGCGCCGAAGACGCGCTCGCTCGGGGCGACCTGCATCATGGTGTCGTCGTCATAGCTGCCGGTCACGATGCTCGTTCCGTCGCCAGACGGAAGCAGCAGCACGTCGACGTGCTCCTGCGCCAACGAGACCTGGCTGACGGCGCCAACAACAGCAATAGAAACTAGAAAACGCATTTCACTATCTCTCCTTCAAAATAAGGAACGCATAAAACTCGAACTGCATGATCCGCGCTCAATACCAGAGGCGCGGGTCGAAATTGTTCCGTTCCGGACTCTCGTAGACATCGCCGAATTGAAGTGTCTCTGCGTGCCCATCAAGGAACCCGTAGTTGGAAATTGAAGCTGCGGACGCTTCGCCGCCTCCCGCTGCGCCGATTGACACGTTCTGTGACGCAAGCAAGGGCGAGAGGTCCGGACGGGACTGAATCCACCAGCTCTCGACATGAACGTGATCCGAACCTGCGAACTCACCTTCCTCCACCATGAGGAGGAACTGGATCGTAGAAGTCGGGTTCGCGATCTTGTCGAGACGATTGAAATACTTCGACTGAACGTCAGACGCGGTGTCGCCAGGCTGCACCTCGATGGGGATGTAGCGCGTGACGTAGTTGTTGATGCCGTAGCTGGTGCGACGGTATCGATCATCCGTGCCTTCGATCGGAATGCCCTCCCCGCCCTCTTCTTCAGGCCAGTGCGGACTTCGATCGAGCGGCGATCGAACGACAAGCTCGGTCCCGTAGAACTCTCGAAGCGTGTTCACCCACGAGACTTCCTCGTTGCCCAGCCCGCCATGTGCCAGACCCGGTTCGATGAGCTTCCCCTTCTTGTGCTCGAGGGAGTACATCGCACTGGCGATCTGCAGCTGGCGCACCTGGCTGAGGCACGTCGTGCGGCGCGCAGAGACGACCGCTCGCTGCATGGCGGGCAGCAGGATTCCAAGCAACAGCGCGATGATCGAAATCACCACGAGCAACTCGACAAGCGTGAACGCTTGACGACGCATCTGACGCCTCCTGAACGGAGGATTCTTCGAATTCAGCTTTGACGTTGATGAGGGCGCCCTTCAGGCGCCGGATGTCAGTGATCGACGTCAGGCGATCGGGGGAGCGCGCCCGCGAATGCAGTAGAGGCCTGTGTGAGAAGGCGCGACCTCAGATTCGATCGTGAGCGCCGTGATGCGCTCGGGCGTCATCGTCTCGAGCGTCTGGCCTCCCGCGAGAACCTGGCTCTTGACGACAGTCAGGAACTCGCACTGCGAGCAATCCTCATCTTCAGTTGGTTCGTGTGGAGTCGCAGGCTCAGGGCGGTGATCGTGAGAGGCACAGTCAGTTGCTGAGGCGACCGAACCACAATCGTGCGCGAGCGAGACATGCAACCATTGCCCAGCGCTGGAGGTCACCAGCGCAAGGAGCATCAGCGTCAAAAATGTCCCTGCACGCGCCTGCATCTGGGTCAACCGTAGTCCGCCTCCGAAGGCCGGGCAACGTGGAATCTGGCCCGGACGGGTGAATTCTCGGGCCTCATCAGGGGCAAGGACCCCAGAAGCTCAGTAGCGTCGCGATGTCCACGGCCGTCACCTGGCCATCCCCGTTCATGTCCCATGAGCACGGTGGAGACGGACACGCGCCCCAGTTCCCGACGACGATCGCGAGATCCAGTGCGTCGACGGCCCCCGACCCGTTGATGTCGCCCGGACAAGCCGGCGCCTCACAGGCATCCGGAACGCCATTCTCATTCTCGTCGTCGCCGGCCTCGACAACCAGCTCGTAAGGCCCGCCCCATCCGGAGATGCGCTCGACATGGATGTGGTAAATGCCAGTCTCAAAGCTGCCGGTGACGCTGCCGATGCCCGAAGGCGCCAACTCCTGGCGGAGCGGTGAGCCGGTCGAGTTGAGAAGTTTCAGGTTCGCATCCATGTCACCCGTGTCGAAGTCGATCGAGACGGTGATCGTGCCGGGCTCGCAGAGCTCGATCGTGAAGTAATCGTCGAAGTCCACGAGATGCAGGTCATGCGTTCCAAGCGGGAGAGGCGTTGACTCAACGAGTTCATCGTTGCCCTCGTACTCATCTTCCTGCGCCATCGTGTTGAGGAAGCTTGAGATCAGCGACTCGGCCGCGGTCACGCGCGGACCGTAGTTCACCCAGCTCGACTGATTCGTATCGCAGTTCGGCTGCGGACAGCCCTCGCCGATGCAATACCAACAGATGCCGGTGAGCGCGCCGATGACCTCGAAGTTCTCGTTGAAAAGAGGCGAGCCGCTGGAGCCGCCTTCGATCATGCCAATGTCCCAGTCCCAGGTATGGATTGACCCCGACGGCGCGCAGAACGGATCGTCGCCTGTAAAGGTGCCCCTGGAGTATCGCTTCCACGACCCTCCCGGGTGGTGGATCATGTGCACATCCTGTCCCGAACTCGGCTCATTGAACGACATCGGCGCGAACGTCTGTCCGTCCGATGGATCTTCGTAGAGCCGGAAGAATGAATAGTCGGAAGAAACCGACTGACCGAGCAACAGCGCCCCCACTGACGTCGGTGAGTTATTGAGATTTGGCGTCGGCGCCACGCACTGGGGCGTGCCGTAATGCCAGTAGATGACCATCGTGTTCGCGACGGACTGTGAATCAACGCAGTGCGCGGCGCTGAGGAAGTACCCGGCGTACGTATTCGGATCGTTGTCTTCAATCAGACAACCGCTGCAGAGAAACCCGAACGCGCCCTCCATGAACGTGTACCGCCCGACGGCGTCACGCGCCGTGACCTGCGCGGGGTCGCCGAGGTTGAGATGGCAATTGGGATCTTCGAGGGAGCACAGGATCGACCCGCGCTCGCCTGCGGCGCCGTCGTCGTGCGATGAGAGCCGATAGAAGTGCGACACCGCCGAAATTCGAATCTGCGGCAGCGTCGCGAGGTCGTCTTCCGACTGATATTCGATCAGCACGGTGTCGGCGTAGAGCGGCTCCGACCAGAACTCACCATTTCCGATTGGGCCCTTCCCGGTGTAGCTGACGATCTTGCCGCCGTCGGCGTCCGCCATCACAAGGCGACCGCCTTCGGGCAAATCGAACTCTGGAAAATGAACGCGCAGCCCGACGGCGTCTTCGGACTGAAGCGCCAGTCGCCAGACGACGCTTCCATCCCGCGCCCGGACGATCTCTCCATCGAGCGGCGCTCGAAGATCGCCAAGCGGCGCCGCTCGATTGACACCGATGCGCACGCGCCGTTCACCGGCGCGAGCCATCTCGGCGTCTTCGGCGCGAATGTGAGTCAGATCCAGGGCGCCCCATCGAACCAACGCGCGATCGCTGATGCCGGCCCGGTCGCCCCCGAAGGTCACTAGCGATGGCTGATCGCCTCGATCGACCACAGGCGCGCGATGAACTGGTTGTGCTTCCGCCAGCGCCGCCGAGGACAGCGCCAGAACGAACGCGCAGCCTGCAAGACGGGCGGCCCAGAGACTGGATCGTTGCATGCTCATGATGTGAATCGGCTCTCCTGACTCGCGTGCGGGCGATCTGACGACCCCGGCTCAGAGGTGATACGCACGAGGCGGGCTCCGGGATCTCTCAAATCCCGCCCCATTCTGGGCGCCTCGCTGACCCGGGTCGAGCCAAAACCAAAATCTTCACGCTCTGACGTCGGTCACCATGCGAAAAGCGGCCGGGTGTAAGCCCGACCGCTGTGGTTCAGTCATTCGCGTGTCGACCGCCGACGGGAAGGGAATCAGGCGCCCGCGGCGACCGGCTCAGGAGCCGAAGCGCTCGAGCTCTTCCACTGCTCCTTGTACATCGTGATCGCTTCCTGGAGCTTCTTCTCGATGTCGTCGGTGATCGCCTTGGCCTCGTCGAGTTCGGCACGCACGGTGGCGCCGGCGCCCGCGAAGTGCTCCAGCAGGCCCTTCTCGAAGTCGGCGACATCGGCGACGGCGATGTCGTCCATGTAACCCTTCGAGGCCGTGTAGATCGAGATGACCTGATCGGTCACATCCATCGGCACATACTGGGGCTGCTTCAGGAGTTCAACCATGCGCGAGCCGCGATCCAACTGTCGCTGCGTCGCCTTGTCGAGCTCGGTGCCGAGCTGAGCGAAAGCCTCGAGCTCACGGAAGGCCGCGAGGTCGAGTCGCAGCGAACCGGCGATCTTCTTCATCGCCTTGACCTGCGCGTTGCCGCCCACGCGCGACACCGAGATGCCGACGTTGATGGCGGGGCGCTGACCGGCGAAGAAGAGCTCCGGCTCAAGATAGATCTGGCCATCGGTGATCGAGATCACGTTGGTCGGGATGTACGCCGACACGTCGCCTTCCTGCGTCTCGATGACGGGCAGCGCGGTGAGCGAGCCGCCGCCGTTGGCGTCGGAGAGCTTCGTCGCGCGCTCGAGAAGGCGGCTGTGCAGGTAGAAGACGTCGCCGGGATACGCCTCGCGTCCGGGCGGACGGCGAAGCAGCAGCGAAAGCTGGCGATACGCGACAGCCTGCTTCGAGAGATCGTCGTAGATGCAGAGGGCATGCTTCGGCGTCTTGCCGTTCTTCCCCTGCCACATGAAGTACTCACCCATCGCGCAACCGGCGTACGGAGCGATGTACTGGAGCGGCGCCGGATCGGAGGAGCCGGCGTTGACGACGATGGTGTAGTCCATCGCGCCGTTCTGCTTGAGCGTCTCGACGACGCCCGCGACCGTGGACTCCTTCTGGCCGACTGCGACATAGATGCAGACGACGGCGTCAGGCGTGCCCCAAAGACGCTTCTGATTGATGATCGTGTCGAGCGCGACCGCGGTCTTACCCGTCTTACGATCACCGATGATGAGCTCGCGCTGACCTCGACCGATCGGGATCATCGAGTCGACGGCCTTGATGCCCGTCTGCAGCGGCTCGGTCACGGGCTGACGCGCCGCGATGCCGGGCGCGATGATGTCAACCTTGCGCGTCTCGGTCGCCTGGATGGGCGGCCCGCCGTCGATCGCCTGACCGAGCGGATTGACGACGCGCCCGAGGAGCGCTTCGCCGACCGGCACTTCGAGAAGGCGGCCGGTCGAACGAACCTGGTCGCCTTCCTTCACGTTCAGGTAGTCACCGAAGATGACCGCGCCGACCGTGTCGGTCTCGAGGTTCATGACCTGGCCCATGACGGCGCCCTTCTCGGTCTGGAACTCGAGAAGCTCACTCGCCATCGCCTTCGAGAGGCCGTAGATACGCGCAATGCCGTCGCCGACCTGCACCACGCGACCAACCTCGGAGATCTCCAGCTCGCTGGAGTACTGATCGATCTCCTGCTTGATGACGGACGCGATTTCGTCAGTTCTGATCTTCATCTTCTGCTCTCACAGCCGGGTCGCTCGGACGCGCGGCCTACAGGGACGATCCTCGTGGGCCATTCGCGACACGTCGCCGAACCGGCCCCGGAGTATGGATTCTTCCGACAAACGGGGAGCGGCACAGGGTAGCGAAAATCGCAGCCCGTGTCCGCCCGCCAGGGCCCGAATTCCACTGCCTGAGGCCTCTTTTTGGCTGGTTTAACCGCTTGTCTCGTAGACGATCGTCACGCTCGCCCGGAGATTGACGCTGCCTGGCTTCAGGGGAGGCGGAGCCGCTGTGTCCTCTGCGACCATGGCGCGAGCGGTTTCCATGCGCATCACCGGCTGCGGCGCGCTCATCTGCGGCTGATCGAGGTCGATCCGGAGCTTCCGCACGAGTTTGACACCTGCCGCAGCCGCGAGCGCCTCCGCGTCGGCGCGCGCGTTCGCCGTCGCCTTCGCGATCGTCTCGGCCCGGGCCGTGCGCTCGTCGCTGAGCCCGAAGGAGACGCTCTGGACTCGATTGGCCCCGGCGTTGACCGCCTCCTCGATGATCGTGCCCGCAAGTTCCAGCTTCGTCGTCTCGATCCTCACCTGGTTCTCGACGCTGTATCCCACGATCTTCGGCGCTCCACCGCGCTGAGGGTATGTATAGCGCGGCTGCACGCTGAATCGTCCGGTTTCAAGTTCGCTGTCCGTCAGCCCGAGCTGAGACATGCGATCGAGCAGGCGATTGACCCTCTGGCTGTTGTCCCGGGTGAGCGACTTGAGCGAGTCGTCCTCACCCCCTTCCGTGACGACGCTGAGCACGATGCGCACCTCGTCAGGATCGACCTCCATGACGCCGACACCGGTCACGGTGAGGACGGGAAGGGCCGGATCGACCGCATGATCAGCGGCATGGGCGTGACGCGCCAGCGGAAGAAGCAGAAGGAGCGAGACTGCGAGGACGAGTGTTGAACGAGGCATCTTGTGAATCCCTTGGGTGTGCAAAGCCCGGGATCTTCACCCGGGTCACGAGATGAAGCGCCGCAGACGCGCGTTTGGTTCATCACGAGGCGGAGCCGTTGGCTCACCCGTGATTCATGCGAAGCTTATGGGACGGAAGCGCCTGCTGCCCAGCGATCCGGGCGAGCGCCCCGCCCCTCCGTCGCGGCGCCCTCGTTCGAGTGATCTCGACCGAAAAAACGCCGGATTCCGGGAACTCGGGGCGCGTGCCGGGCGGATCGGCCAGTAGGCTCGCAGCGCCTGGCGCCGCGCGTGGAGCGCCGTCGCAGTGGCATTGGAAGGAGATGACCAGGCATGTCGCACGTCCTTCGTGGCACGCTTTCACTGACAGTCACATCACTCTTCGCCTGCGGAGCGATCGCCCAGCCGATCCCGTTCCAGGAACATCCGATCGACGACGAGGCCAACGGCGCCCATTCAATCTCGATCACGGATATCGACGGCGACACTGACCCGGACATCGTGGCGGCGACTCGGTTTGGCAACGAGTTGCTTCTCTATACGAAGACCTCGCTTGATCCGGCGCCTGTCGTCTTCGCAGATCGAACGCTCTCGGCCAATCTCATGGGCGCGCGGAAGTGCCTTGCAGTCGATATCAACAACACCGGACGACCGGATGTGATCACGACGTCCTCCGACGACAACAAGGTCGCGTGGTTTCCCAACCAAGGCGGGCCGATGCCGGACTTCGTCGAGATTCCCGTGTCCCTGATCATTCCGGAAGCGTGGGGACTCGACAGCGGCGATCTTGACGGCGACGACGATGTGGACGTGCTCGCGACTGCCGTCGGCAACTCACATATTACCTGGTTCGAGAACATGGGCGGCTTCGCGCCGGAGTGGGAGTTGCGCACCATCACCACAACGGCGCTCGGCGCAATCGCTGTATGCGTCGATGACATCGATGACGACGGCGATCTCGACTTCGCCTCCGCATCGTTCGATGACGACACGATCTCCTGGTACGAGAACGACGGCGCGACGGATCCGACATTCACGAAGGTCCCGATCTCCGTCGGCGTGTACCTCTCGCCCACTGAGGTGCATACCGCTGATATCGATGACGACGACGACATCGACATCATCGCCTCAGCGTTCGAGTCGGACACGCTCGTGTGGTTTGAGAATGACGGGGCCATGGAACCGTCATTCACACCACGCGTCATCACGACGCTTCCCAGCGGCCCGACGGGCATCTCCACCTTCGACCTGAACCAGGACGGACATCTGGACATCCTGAACGCCGCCTACGGGCAGTCGGGCGCGAACGGCGAGATCGCGTGGTACGAGAACGACGGCATGATTCCGCCGACATTCACGCGTCGCGTCATCGCAAACTCTGGCGTCAACGGCGCACAGGAGATTCACGCCGAGTTCATCGACGGCGACAAGTATCCGGATGTCGTGACGGCGAGCGTGCTCGAGGACAAGGTCAGTTGGTGGGAGAACAAGCTCGAGCCGGATCCCTGCGACGCCGACCTGAATCTCGATGAGGCGGTGACCGCCTCCGATATCGCCGTGCTGCTCGGGTCCTGGGGCGTGCCGATGTCGGAGCTCTCCATGCGAGCCGACATCGACGGCAGCGGTCTGGTCGACGCATTTGACCTGGCCACACTGCTCAGCTTCTGGGGGCCTTGTCCCTGACTGGAAGGTCGACACAACGCAGCTCAAATTGAATAAATGGCCCGGCGTCATGCCGGGCCATTTTCGAGTTCAGCTTGAAACCAGTTGAGGGACTCTCTCAGTCCAGCAGCTTGTTGGAGCGCGCCCTGATTTCGGCGAGCCCCTCCGTCGCCAGCTGTCGCTTGAGGTTGCGCAGCTGTGTTGAAATGCTCCCGTCGATCAGTTGATCGCCGACGCGCAGCTTCAGACCACCGACCATCTCCGGCTCGACATATGTGTGCACAACTGGCTCGCGCCCGAGCTGGGATCGAAGGCTCTCCGTGATGCGGTCAAGCTGGTCCTTCTCAACCGGCGACGCCGTCATCACATCGACCTCGATGCGACCCAGACGCTCCTGAACGAGCTCATCGAAGGCGGCTGCGATCGACTGGATGCGGCCGAGTCGGTCCTTTTCGTTCAGCACGAGCAGGAATCGCAGCGTGAGATCGGTCACGCGACCATCGAAGATCGCGTGAAGCGACTTGGCGCGATCGCTCGCCGCGAGAATCTCCGAGCGCAGGAACTCTCCGAACGTTCTGTTCTCGAGCGTCAGCTCGATGATCTGCTGGAGTTCCGATGAGACTTCTTCGATCCGATCCGAGCCGCCATCGGCGTCGGCAAGATCGAACAGGCTCTTCGCGTAGACTCTCGCGAGCGCATCACTCTGTTGGTCGACTGCAGGCATTGCGTCACTCTCTCCAGTGCGGACTCAGTTGGCGCCAACGCCCTGCAGCTCGCCAAGCGACTGATCAACGATCGCCTGCTGATCCGTCGCGTTCAGTTCACGCTGCAGGATCTTGCTTGCGATGGCCGTCGAGGTCGTCGCCATTTCGCTGTAGATCTCGCTGATGGCGGCGCGCTTCGCGGACTCGATGTCACGCGCGGCGGCCTCCTTCATGGCCACGATTTCAGACTCCGTCTGCGAACGCAGCTGCGCCGCGACGGCCTGCTGATCCTGCTTGGCCTTCTCGAGGATCTTGCCGGCCTCGGTGCGAGCCTCGGCCAGCGCCTTCTCATACTCCTGGAGCGCCGCGTTGGCCTGTTCGCGCGCCGCGACGGCCTCGTCGATCTCCGAGCGAATCTTCTGCTCGCGAGCGTCCAGCGCTTTGACGAGGATCGGCCACACCTTGGTGTGCAAGATGAAGTAGACAATGCCGAACGCGAGAATCGTCGAGGCGAAGGGCACCAGGTCGAACGACATGGGATTGGTCGCGGCCCCGTGCCCGTCCTGTCCGTACTCGTCGGCAGCCTGCGCCGCGCCCGCAATGAGCGGACCGCTTACGACGGAAAGAAGGTGGATCGGCTTGATGTTGCTGATCATTGCTTGGCTCTCAAGAAGTCAGAGAAAGAACGCCGTAGTCCGCGATCAGATGAGGATCATCGCGAGGAAGCCGACGACGACCGCGAAGAGCGTCGCGCCCTCGACGAGCGCCGCCGTCAGAATCATGTTGGTGACGATCGTGCCGGCGGCCTCAGGCTGGCGGCTGATCGCCTCGACGGCCGAACCGCCGATGCGCCCGATGCCGGGGCCGCCGCCGACGACCGCGAGGCCGGCAGCGAGGCCGACACCCAGACCCTTGCCGATTGCCTTCATGCCCTCAGCGTTCTGCTCGGCGACCTGAACGGCCTCGGAGGCCGCATCCTGGGCGAACGCCATGTCGGCGCCGAAGATGCTGATCGCAGCGCCGGAGGCCGCGACAATCATGATCGTCTTGGTGGTGGTCTTCATTGTTTTTTCGCAACTCCGAAGGTGAGTTCGCCGCAATCGCGGCGGGTTCTGTGGACTGTTCAACTCAGTGACGGGGCCTTCAGGCCACGCCCTGATACACGGTTGGAAATCAGAGATCAGTGAGCGGCCGCCGCGTGCGCGTCGTCCGCGTGCTCATGCTCCTCATGATGATGCATGAGCTGAGAGATGAAGATGATCGTCAGGAACATAAAGACGAAAGCCTGAATGGTCGCGACGAAGATCTCGAGGAAGAAAAGCGCGACGCCGGCGCCGATCGAAACAATCGCGATCGGTGTTCCGACGACGTAGGCGAGAATGCCGTCTGCGGCTGCGAATCCGAGAGCCGTGAAGCCCATCGTCGTCGCCAGCAGCATGTGCCCCGCGACCATATTCGCAAAGAGACGAACGGCGAGAGCGCAGGGCTTGATGATCATGCCCATCACTTCGACGGGGACCATGATGAAGGCCAAGGCAGGCGGCGCGCCGCCGAGGAAGTGCGTCGCCCAGCCCTTGAAGCCGATGCTCCGCAGACCGTTGACCTGAATGATCACAAACGCGATCAAGGCCAGCGCGCCGGTGACGGCGATGTTGCCGGTCGCGGTGCCGCCGATGACGGCCCAGTGCGAGTCATTCATGAAGATGCCGCCGGCCAGATGCTGAAGATCGAGCAGCGGAATCAGGCCGAGGTAGTTGTTGTAGAGAATGAAGAAGAAGAGCGTCCAGAGATAGGGCATGAACTTGTCAGTCGCGTCGCCAAGCTGCGGACGCGCGACGTTGTCACGCAGGTAGAGACAGACGGTCTCGATGATCTGCGCGAAGCGCCCTCTCGGGATGTACTTCCCTGAGCCGTCAGGCGATGAGCCCGTCGCGATGCAACGCGCCGCGAACATCAGCGTGACGAGCGTCAGCAGCGACGCGATGATGAGTGTTCCCGAGTGCAGCGTGAAGGCGCCGGCGATGTCCTTATCGACGACGTGACCGAGCGGGTTCATCTCGGCTGCAAGAACGTTGAGAGGGGACGACAGCATCGGCGGAATCTCTTGCCTCGAATCGACTGAGACGATCGATGAACGAACGGGATTGAGCGAGACGGACACCGGCGAAGATTGCCGGCACGAATCACACGCTATACGGCTTGAGACACTTCCCGATCACGACGGCCTCAGCCATCAGAACGATGAAGTGACCCGCTGCGACGACGAGACCGACAGCCGCGTGCTCGCCAGCGGACGCGGAGTATAGCAATCCCCCAGCGACAACGAGGGTGGCCACGAAGCACGCCCCAAGGTGGGCCAGCCACGCCATCGGCCAGCGCCCAAGATGCCGTCCGCGCCAGGGTCTGAGCACCCCCAGACCCGCAAGAAAAGCCAGCGCGACGCCTCCTGCGCCCCACCATGCCACGTGAGCTGCGGCGGGCTGAAACGCCCTCGTCACGAGCCAGCCGATCCCCCCTGTCGCTGCGCTGGCGATCAGGATCGCGATGAGCAGACGTAACGTCGAGAGCGTCACCACCGGCCCGACATCGAGCCGGTGGACCGGCCGCTCCGGGACGAACTCGCTTGACGCAGCCTCCGCCTCCGGCGTCGCCACCGGCCTTGTGTGATCAGTCGTCTCAGTCATGCTCACGTCTGCTCGCTCTTTCCGCTTTCCTGCTCGCCCGCATCGCTTCCTTGATGAAGTTCGAGAGCCCGCCGACGAGTCCGACTCCCATTCCGGCCACAAGGAACCACGGCGCCGTTCCGAGCCATCGATCGAGCAGCCAGCCGAGGAGGATGCCGCCGGCGATGGAGCTGACGAACTCGAGCCCCAGCCCCGCCATCCGCCTGAGATCTGAGAGATCAGGGTCCCCGGGTTTTCTCGCCATGGAATGTCCGATCTCGGAGGCCTCAGCCGCGATCCCTTGCGACGCCTCCGGGCTCTGAGCGCCGACGGCCCCCGCAAGAAATCCGATTGCGTCGCCCATACGAACCTCGATCAACCGGAGGGCTGAACCGATCGTAGAACATACCGGAGGACCTCCCAGACGGGCCAATCCATGCCAGGCAAGATCGCACAGGACCATCAGCGCTTTCGGCAGATCGTCAAGGGACGCATCCGACGCGACCTGCGCCGATTCCTCAGTCGGGGCGAACTCATCGGCCGCGAAGGCAAGCGACTCGTCTCCATCCCGGTCCATGACATCGACATCCCGACGTTCCGGTACGGCGACAACGCCGGCGGCGTCGGCATGGGAGAGGGCGATGAGGGGGACAGCGTCGGCCAACAGCAGGGAAGCGCGGGAGACAACAGCGGCGGCGAGCAGCAGGGTCAGCACATCTGCGAAGTGGATGTCTCTCTAGAGGAACTCGCCGACATCCTCGCGGAGGAACTCGAGCTCCCGCGCATCCAGCCGAAGGGCGCGCATCACATCACGTCGCAGAAAGATAAGTACTCCGGGATTCGTCCGACAGGGCCAGAGTCGTTGCGACATTTCAAGCGCACCTATCGGGAAGCGCTGCGCCGCCAGCTCGCAATGGGCGACTATGACCCGGACAACCCTGTTGTGATCCCCATTCGAGGCGACCTGAGATACCGCAGCTGGAAGGAGGTCAAATCTCCCCAGTCCAACGCCGTGATCATCTACATGATGGACGTCTCGGGATCCATGGGCGGTGAGCAGAAAGAACTCGTCCGCCTCGAGGCCTTCTGGATCGACACCTGGCTGCGCCGCAATTACGACGGCATCGAGTCTCGATACGTCGTGCATGACGTCGCCGCGAAGGAAGTAGACAAGGAGACGTTCTTCAGCGTCCGCGAAGATGGCGGCACGCGCATCTCGAGCGCGCTCAACTGCTGCAAACAGATCCTCGACGACAGCTACAACCCGGACGATTGGAACATTTATCTCTTCCACTTCTCCGATGGCGACAACTCGAGCGAGGCGGACAATCGCCTGTGCGCCAAGATGCTCGACGACATCCTGTTGCCTGCGTGCAACATGTTCGGTTACTGCCAGGTCGCCAGCGCCTACGGCAGCGGCAACTTCATCAACGTCCTGCACGAGGCCTTCCCGAAGGGGCGCCCGGCCAAACCCTCCCGATGGCAGGACGAGGGCCCGGTGCTCATAACCAGCCGCGTCAACGGCCGAGACGACATCATGGACTCCTTGCGGACGTTCTTTACGCCCGGCCTCTGAAGTCGGTGTGGCGTCCCCCCGACGAGGACGTCTACGATTGGCCGCACTCCCGAGAGTCCCGAGGTCCTGAGTCGTGGTCTTCCTGCTCGCCTACGCCGTGCTGATCTGGTTCATCGCCGTGCGATTCCGGCGATCGTGGCCTGCGTTCGTAGCGCCGGTTGTCTCGCTGATCCCGATCTTCATCCTCACGTGGATGTCCGTCGAGCACTGGGGACGCGAGCCGGGTGAGCCGCCGGCGACCTGGATCTACATCCCGGCCGGCGCCTACGCCGCCCTGATCGTGTTTGTCAGCTACTTCATCGCGTGCATCCCGCGCACGCGGAATGAGAGCACATGCGACTTCTGCGCGTATGACCTCGCCGGACTCCCGACAGAGCGTTGCCCCGAATGCGGCCGAATCGCTGGTCAACATCGGCTGGGCCCGATTCCGGCGAACTATCAGCCTCCACCCTCGGAGATCTCGCTCGCCGGTCAACTCATGCTCGCGCGCGACGTGCGCGATCGGCGGAGTCTCGATTCGACGAACGACAGCGCCGCCACCAGCAGCGCTCCGACAACGGCCGCGCCCACGACGAAGAAGACCAAACGCGGCTGGCTCTCCCCCATCGACTGAACCTCGAGCGCATCGAGCGACTCGCGCCCCGGCTGACGCAGCGCGCCGATCATCAGGCCCGTGAGCGCCGCCATCGTGAGATCGTGCTTGTGCTCGAAGAGCCACGTCACGACACGACTGAAGATCGCCACGCCGCAGAGCACGCCGACGATGAAGACGCCGAGAAAGAGCATGTCATCCCACCAGAGGCGATCGACCAACTCGGCCAGCGCGCCGCGCTCGCGACCCAGCAGGGAGAGCGCGCCGTCGATCGAACCGTGGATCGCGCTGAGGACCGCGTGGTATTGTCCAAGGAAGAGGAGCAGGAATGACCCGCTCAACCCGGGCAGGATCATGGCCGAGATCGCGATCATCCCACACGCCAGGATCCAGAGGTAGCCGGCGCGACTCTCTTCGAGCACGACCAGATCCGAAGCGGTCGCCAGGAACGCCTCCACCTCGCTCTCAGTCCGCAACACGTCAACTGAGTCAAAGAGCGATTCATGATCCGTCGTCACGAGTCCCTTCTCGTCGAAGAGAACGAAGTGCACGCCCGCTCGCTGATCCTCAGGCGTGGCGCTGAGACCGGCGTCCCGAATCGTTCGCACATCGCCCGGCTCGCGGATTTTCGCCGGATAGAACACAGTCTTCCCGGCAGCGGATTCCTCGACCGATCGCAGACTGAGACCGTCCGGGGTCAATCCCACGAAGAGGAACGCCGAGACGGCGAACACAATCGCGATGACGAAGTCGCCTGACGTGCGCTTCTTCATGCGCGCAAATGGCATCCACGCCGACGCGAGAATGAGGCCGAAGAAGAAGGCGTAAGTCGGCCCGGGATGGTCCTCCATCAGATCCGGAATGAGCTTGCTCATGCCGATGATCGCGAGGACGATTCCAAGCCCCAACGGCGCCAGCAGCGCCCAGTGGATGCTCAAGAGAGAGCGAACCGCTTGTTTCGCCCGTCCGCGCGCCAGGTCCAGCAGAAAGCGCACGCTGATGGACTTCAGCGCAACGATGAACCGCTCATAGATGCCGGTGATGAACGCGATCGTGCCGCCGCTGACACCGGGAACGATGTCTGCGGCGCCCATCGCTAATCCGCGCAGGAAGAGGCCCGCGGCGTCAGCCGGTGCAAAGGGGGGCGGATGCTCCTCGAGTTCTCGAACCTGTGACTCGTCCACGCGTACCTCTCCTTATCGGCCTTCTGCACCGAGCCGGCACTATAGAGCGTGCGGAAGTGAGGGTCTCTGGCGGAGTTCTTGGCGAGGTCGCCTTCGGGATCCGATACATACCGGAGCCCGTTGACTTGAAGAGGAGGCACGTGGCGATGAGCATGATGGTCACAGGAGGCGCCGGATACATCGGCTCGCATGCGGTCAAGGCGTTGCTGCGCGATGGCCACGACGTCGTCGTTGTCGACAACCTCTGCCGCGGTCACATCGAAGCCATCGAGCGCCTTCGCTCACTCGCGCCTGACCGCCTGCATTTCGTCCGATCGAATGTCGGCGAAACCGTGCACATGGAGTCCGTGCTCCGCGAGCATGCAGTGAAGTCGGTGCTTCATTTCGCTGCGCTTGCCTATGTCGGCGAGAGTGTGAAGGAACCTCTCCACTATCACCGCAACAACACGTCCGCGGCGCTGGCGCTCGTCGAAGCCTGCCACCGAGCCGGTGTCGAGCGATTCGTCTTCTCGTCGACCTGCGCCACGTACGGCGAGCCCGAGGCGAACTGCATCCCCATCCGCGAGGACTGCCCGCAGAAGCCTATCAACCCCTATGGTTGGTCGAAGCTGCACGTCGAGCGGATACTCGCGGACTACGCCGCATACTGCCAGGACGCCGGCCGGCCATTCGCCTACGCAGCGCTCCGGTACTTCAACGTCGCCGGATCTGATCGCGATCGGTTGATCGGCGAGCACCATGATCCGGAGACGCATCTGATTCCCGTCGTGCTCCAGGCCGCCTGCGGTGTGCGAGACGAGATCACGATCCACGGCACGGACTATCCCACGCCCGATGGGACCTGCATTCGAGACTATGTGCACGTCGAGGATCTGATCGATGCGCATCTTGTCGCGCTCAATGCCCTCGAACCGGCGGAGAATGGCGCCGACCAGCGCCATTACAACCTTGGCATCGGGAAGGGATACAGCGTCCGCGAGGTGATCGATTGTGCGCGGAATGTCACGGGGCGGGACATTCCGGTCGCGGAAGGGCCGCGTCGCGCCGGCGATCCTCCTGTGCTCTATTGCGATCCCTCGTGCATCAACTCCGAACTCGGCTGGAGCGCGAGCACGCCGGACCTGGAGTCAATGATCGATTCCGCGTGGCAGTGGATGCTCGCGCACCCGCAGGGATACGCGACTCAGAGCGCCGCCAACGCCTGAGATTCGACGTCGTCAGAACGGAAATGTGACGCCGAGGTAGAGCATTACCGTGTCCGTGCCCGGGTTGCGATCAGATCCGGTCTGATTCGCATTCGAGAAATGCTGCCAGCGCACGCCGCCGACGAGCCGCTGCGGGCCATCGCTGAACTCGTAGGTGAACCCAAGCCCAGCGCGCGGAGAGAAGTTGAACTCCGATCCTTCGTCCGGCACTGACTCCGTCGCCGCCATCAGTCCGATGCCGACGGAGGCGAAGATCGTGTAGTCCTCTTCGCTGATGAAGTGGTACCGGAACATCATGTTGACCGCGCCGCCAAGAGCGTTGTCATCGTCCTGATCGAAGAACCACCCGCTGAACTCCAGCGAGAACTGGAAGTCTTCCGCGAGGAAGGAGTCCAGCGAATAGAAAGCGTTGTAGTAGAGATCGGCGTCTCTTCCAGCAGCTGCAAGACCGCCGCCTGCGCTCCACCACCAGGTCCCCGGCTCTCCAAATCGCTTGGATGAGATCTCCGGCGCCACATCCTCCGGAGCTTCACTGTCATTCGCGATCGCCTCCGATGGCTGATACTCGAGCGACACGCTCTCCGCGAGGAGCGACGCCTCGGCGAACGCGGAGGCGGCGCCGAATGTCACGACAGTGAGAGATGTGATCAGGCTCAACCGCGCAAGCATGCGCCGAAGCCTACTCGAATGGCGGGTGGTGTGTCTCCCCTTACTGATCCCCTCGTCTCCTCGTATGATCGTTCGAGAGCAGCGAATCATGGCAGAACAGAATGATCAACTCCAGAAGATCTCCGAAGCGCTGATGTTCTCTGAGCGCGCGATCGAGGATCTCCAGGCGCAGGTCGATCGACTGCGGTCGCGGAATCTCGAGTGCGAGCGTCGCCTCGCCGCGCTCGAAGGCCACATGGAGCACCTGAATGCGGGCGCCGAGGCAGACGACCCGGACGATTCCGATGATCCGGATGAGCGCTAGACCGCGGTGCGCGGATCGATCCAGATAAGCAGCAGATCGACGATCAGGTTCATCAGGATCAACAGCGTGGAGTAGATCATCACCACGCCCATGATCAGGAAGAGATCCTTCGTCAGGACTGCGTTGACGAAGTGCTGTCCGACACCCGGCACGTTGAAGACCATCTCGACGACGAAGGAGCCCGTCATCGCAAACGACGCCGCGGGCCCCAGATAGCTCAACACCGGAAGAAACGCGTTCTTCAGGGCATGGCGAAGCACCACGGTGCGCTCCGGCGCCCCCTTGGCGCGCGCCGTCCGAATGTAATCCGCCGAGAGCACGTCGATCATGCCCATGCGCGTCAGGCGCGCGATGTACGCGGCGAACGGAAGACTGAGTGTGAACGCCGGGAGAAGCATGTCCGTGAGTTGTCCCCAACCGCCAACACGACCCCAGCCGAGCCACACCGGGAAGATCAACAGAAGCGCAGCGCCCGTAACGAATGACGGCAAGCTCACACCAATCAGTGCGAGACAAAGCGAGAGAAGGTCGAGGATCGAGTTCGGGCGCAGCGCTCCGATGATGCCGGCGATGATCCCGATGACGAGCGCAAAGAAGATCGCCGCAAGACCCAGCGCGACTGACACCGGCAACGTGCTCGCGATGATCTCATTCACCGTCCAGTCCTGGTGCCTCAACGAGGGGCCGAAGTCAAAGACCGGCGCTTCCGAGCGCCGCTGCGTCCAGCCCAGACGCGCACGCGCATACTCGACGCCGCTCGCCTTCTCGAGGTACTCCCAGTAAAAGACCCACGGATCGTGCAGGTTGTACTGGCGCTCCATCGCCTCCAGGACGGCAGCCGGCGGCTGACGTCCTTCGTCATTGATCACTGCCGAACCGGGAAGCGCCCACGCGAGCAGAAACGTGATCGTGTACACGACGAGCACGATCAGGGGCGCCTGCGCCAGTCTCTTCAGAGCGAGTCCGATCATTCGATTCGCTCGAGTTCGTAGAGATACTGCATGAGTCTCGGGTGCATCGAAACGCCGCGGAATCGCTCAGGATCAAACTGGTAATAACGCACGTACGTGTAGAGCGGGAGAATCGGCATCGTCTCCGTGATCGTTCGCTTCTCCGCCTCCGCCAGGATCCGCATGCGCTCGTCCGGGTCAAGCTCCGCATCCGATCGCGCCATCAACTCATCGAACACAGGATCCGAGTATCCGCGATCGTTGTTGCCGTCGCCGGTTCGGTGCACGTTGAGAAACGTCGTCGGATCGCCGTAGTCGCCGAACCATCCGCCGCGCGCGATCATGTAGTCGCCGGTCTTCAGATCATCCTTGTAGATCTTGCTTTCCTTCGGCACGACGCGCGTCCGCACCCCCAGGGCCTTCTCCCACATGACGCTCATCGCCTGTGCGATCTCGCCGTGATAGCTGTTGGTGCTGTAGAGAAGCTCCACGACCGGAAAGGGCGCTCCCGCCTCGTTGTCCGGCACGCCGTCGCCATTCCGATCGACCCACCCGGCGCGCTCGAGTTCTTCCCTCGCGCGCTCTGGATCAAATGACAAACCTGCGAGACTGCGATCCGCGTCATAGCCGACCACACTTCCCGGCGGCACAAACGTGTCTGAGACCGGCTCTCCCTGACGGCGCACCTTCTCGACGATGTCGCGCTTGTTCGTCGCCAGCGCGAAGGCCCGCCGCACACCGGGATCAGCGAACGGATTGTCCCGCCCGCCTGGAAGCGTCGGCCTGCAGTTGAAACTCCAGAAGTAGGTGCCGAATGCAGGCGCCTTGTGCAGGTCGTTCCGCTCGCCGCGATCCTGCTGCGCGAGCATCTCAGGCAGGTAGTCGACGATGACATCTTCGACCCAGTCCACGGCGCCTGTCTGGAAGGCGAGCTGCGCCGTATTCGCGTCGCTCACGATGAGCATGGTGACGGACTCAGATCGGATCGCATCCTGATTCCAGTAGTGCGGATTCCGCTCAAGTCGCGCGTCGCGCTTGAATCGCCAACGCTTCAGCAGATACGGACCATTCGTCACGATGTGATCAGGCTTCGTCCACCCGTGGCGTTGTTCGATGCGCCCGGAGTCCGGGTCGATCGAAGTCCAGCGCTCGACGGTCGCCTCGTGCACGGGTGCGTATGTTGGGAACGCCACGAGATCGAGAAAATACGGGGTCGGGCTTCGGAGCACGACGCGCAGTGTGTAGGGATCCGGCGCCGCGAGCCCGACACTTCGGCGGAATCGCTCGAGCGAGCGAGCGCGGAGCCCGAGCGCCGCATCGATCGACCGCTCGAAGTCCGGCAACGCCGAATACATCGAGAGCGCCTCAGACCTCCAGTTGAAGTAGTCCTCGGCCCCGGCGATATGAAAGAGCATCTGCGTGTAGTCGGCGGCCGTGTCCGGTCGCAGCGCCCGCTCCCACGAGTAGATGAAGTCCCGCGCCGTGACCGGCTCGCCGGTTGACCAGCGCGCATCAGTTCGCAGGTGAAACGTGTACACGAGCCCGTCGTCGGAGACCTCCCAGCGCTCGGCCACGCCAGGCAGAATCTCGTACGTCTCGTTGTCCCAGCGAACGAGCCCCTCGAAGAGCGCGAAGGACATCCGAATGTCCTGCTGATAGCTGACGCGTTGCGGGTCGAGCGTGAAGAGATCCGTCGTCTGCGCAAACGTGTAGCTCGACGGAGGCAGCGGATGATCAGAAATCACAACGCCGCCGATCGCTCCGAGGAGCAGCACGATCGGGACGAGAAGCTTGATCATGGACCTACGATAGGGTCCGGCTGCGGCCGGCGCCTACGGCTTGAAGTCGTCAGGGCTTACGCTGAATGGGGGCTGTGTGAACACGCCGCCATCGCCAACCCACTCGTCAACCACACGCCGAACAGGAGAGGACTCGCCGCGCTCCATCGCCGGGCGGAAGATCGTGTCGAGTCGCGCCGGGGGAACATCGTCCAGCCCGCGCAGCGCCTGCACGCTCAATGCGGCGACAACCTCGGACGCGATCGCAAGTTCGTCCAGATTCGACTCGCCAGGCGTCAGCGAGCGACCGCCGGGGCCCTCGATCGCACGCTCTGAGAAGGCCATGGCGCTGCCGCCGAGAATCCCGGCGTGGCGTGCGAAGGCCGAGTCGAGGTTGTCACGCCCGATGCCGGTGCGCACCTCATCGCGGACGGCGACCATCGCATTCAAAAACGCCGTCACCATGAACTCGTCCGTGCCGTTCGCGCCACGTCGCGCCATCTGTGCGCTCAAGCCGCGACACATCGCAGAAAGGGCGTCATTGCGAAGTTCGCCTTGCGGTGACATCAACGCTCTGGCCAAGCCATCGACGAGTATGCCGTTGGTCTCCGTCGCGAGCCTATTCTCGAGAATCTCGATTGCCCGGGCGATGTTCTGCTCATTCAGCGCCGCGCGCTGCGCATCGACCGCCGCCAGGACTTCGCCAAGGCTCATCGCCGCCGCATATCGCACGCCGACGCTTGAGTCATCGAGTGCGTTCGCCTGCAGATCAAAGACCTGATCCGTCGCGACTGCGGCGGAAACCGCAAGCGCCGCCAGCGCCGAGCCAACGTTCCGGCTGTCGAAACACGTCTCAAGCTCGGAGCGAAGCCGCCTGCCGTACTCAATCCGGAATCGTCTCGAGGCGAGGAATGTGGCCTGATCGCCGCCACCCGTCGAGCGGAAGACCGGCTCGATGAGGGCGTCGCGGGCTGCCTCTCGCTCGGCGACGTCATACGAGCGCAGTCCCGGCGCCATATCGCGCACGAAGCGTTCTATAGAGTCCTCCTCGCGCTGACCGATGCTCTCCGAAGAGACCAGCTGGTCTGAAAGCGTCTGAGCGCGCAGCGTCGTCGAGCACGCCGCGACGACAAGGGTCGCGGCGACACCAAGACGGAGCCAACGGGAGTTCGTTCCCATGCAGAGCGCTCTCAGCGTGAGGAGCCGGGTGAATGGGCTTTCGGGAGGGGCGAACGTCCTGCCGCCCGCTCGAGCCCTACGAATCGGGCCGTCCGGACGCGAGTCCGACCGGCCGAGGAAGGTATCAGTGGCCCCGGAGAGCGTCAATCCCGATGCGCCGCGTCCGGGCGCCTGACTCGTCTGCGTCGCTATCCTCTCGCCCCGCCCCACTCGATTGGAGTGGCCGGAAATGAACAGCACCCTCATGATCGTCCGCAGACTCAACTTCCTGGCGCTCCTGGCGCTCGGCTCCACCTGGGCCGGGGCCCTGACGATCATCGGCGCGCTTCTCCTGACAAGGGACCTCATCAACTGGCCGGGGCTCGATTCTCTCGGGCGCACGATCGGTGTGACATTCATCGCCGCGGGCCAGTTCGTTTTTCTTGTGGTCGTGGCGGATCGCATGTTCCCCCGCGCCAATCCGCGCGTCACAATGACCTGTGAAGCCGGATTGGGACTGGCGTTGCTGCTCGGTGTCGGCGTCTGCTCGGTCCTCCTGATCGCCGGCGCCGGGGGAACCTGATGTTCGGACGCGCTCGACGCCCTGCTCACATTTCGCACGCTGCAATGCTCCTGATCGCGATTCTGGCGCCGATCGCGACGGTGATGGCGCAGTCCGATGACCTCGCGCTGAGCGACTCAGAGTTCATCGCCAGTGACCCGCTCCTCAGCGCCTCGACGCCTGTGCCTGCTGAGGAACTACGACTGATGACGGCCCGGCGCATGGCGCGCGCGGGCCTCCTCTTTATACGGTCAACCACCGAGCCCCGGTTCCCCGAGTATCGAGCCGCGTCGCTGATTCTCCGCGAAGCGCACCAACTGGCGCCGAACGACCCGGACATCCTCCGCCTCTATATCGAGTCGCTGCATGCGACGGGCGACTCCGAGGAAGAACTGCGGCTCTCATCGAGGCTCTTCGAGTTAGAGCCTGATGATCACGTTCTCCTTCTCCGGATCATCACCGCTCGCATCAATCGCCTTCAGACCGTCGAACAACGTCTCGGACTCTATGAACGGCTTCTCGGCGCCGGTGGAAGCCAGCTTGATCCCGAGATTCGAAGTCGGCTCGCCTTTGACGCCGCAATCCTCGCGCGGGAATTTGGACTCGACGATCGATTCGTCGAGTTTCTCACGCTCGCCACGCAGCTCGACATCACGAATAAGACTGCGGCGGCGATGGCGGCAAGCTACTTCCTCGAACAGACGTCCGACCCGCTCGGACGTGTCGAACTCCTGGTCAACGTGGTGCTGTCAGATCCGGTGGATCCGACCGCCATGATCACGCTCGCGCGCGAATTGCTCTCTCATGGCGCCATGACAGGCGCACGCCGCTTCTATGAGAACGCGAGCTATGTGCTCGCGGCGATCGGTGTGGACACCGATGAGTCGGTGCGCAACGAGTATTTCCTGACGCTTTGGGACACGGACGGCGGCGCCGAGCTCCTCCGCCAGTTCAAGGAGCAGGAGGTCGTTCAGAAGTACACGATCGAACAGATGAAGCTCCAGGCGGAAGCCGACGGCGGAGATCCTTCTGACATTCAGGAGTGGCTCCCGGACCTGGCGCAAACACGATTCAGAATCGCAATCGCCTCGGCGCTGGGCCTCGATGAAGATCTCTATGCGGCGTTCGAGCATCTCGAGACGGCGACGAACGACGCCCTCGCCGGAATCGAGGAGGCGCGTGTCGCGATCAACGAAGGTGTTGAGAAAGGCGACTTCGAGGTCGACGCCGCCGAGAACACGCTTGAAGAACTCGACGGGCTTGTGCAGAAGACAGAGCTCGAACAACTCTGGCTGCGCACCTGGGCGGGCGTCGGCCTGGAGGAGGCGAAAGCCAGCTTCGAGATCCTGCAGGAGGACATGACGGAGACGGCGCGCCGGCGATTCGAGGGAATTCTCGCGATCCACGAGGGCCGTATCGACGAAGGACGAGCGATCCTCACCGAGATCGTCAAAGAAGACGCGCGCGCGCTCGTCGGACTGGGCCTCGCGTTCGAACTCGAAGGCGATCTCCGCGGCGCCACAAGCTACTACGCGCGGGCCGCCCTCGAGCAGCCAGGCACCGTCGTCAGCGAATGGTCGAAGACGGTGATTGAGAGGCTCCGAGGCGAAGAACTCGAGCCATCCCCTCTCGCACGCGCCCTCGAAGAGTACGTCGAGAACATCCCCGGCAGTCTCGATGACGTGTCGCGCCAGCCGCGTTCATTCGTGTATCTCGAGGTGGAGCCGGACGCTGTCCGGCGCGGCCCGCTCGACCAATCATTCGTCACATTGACCTTGCGCAACGTGCACCGGACCCTGCCGCTCGCCGTCGGCGAGCGCAGCCCTCTCAACTCCTCCATCATGCTCACGCCCCGCGTCGATGTGCGCGGTGAACTCTTCCAGGAACGCGTCCGATCCGAGATCGTCCGAATGGACCGGCGACTCCGTCTCCTCCCGGGAGAATCTCTCTCAATGCGCATCTGGACGGGGCGCGGCGAGTCGGGACTGGTTCTGGATGACCTCGCGGCGCATCGAGTCGGCCTGCGCTGGCGCGCGATCCAGGGTTTTCGCCTTCGACCGGAGACCGAATCTGTCTCCGAGCACTATGCGCCGGGCCCCCTTTGCATCGACGCCGTGAGCGAACGTCAGACGCGCGTTCCCACGGACGGCGTGGCGTCGGATATGGACGTGGTCAAGCGGCGCATCACACTCGGCAGCGGTCGCGCACTGCTCGAGACGCTTGTGGTCGCACGGAGCCTGCTCATTCCTATCAAGAGATTGACGGGCTCCGAGGCAGTTCGATTTCAGGAGCGCATCGCCGAGGTCGCGCAGCTCGTGGCTGATCGTCTGCCGACGCTCTCGCCCATGGAGCGCGCCGTTACGCTGCTGTTGATGCCCCCAGCCCGAGCGTCCCAGGAGTTCCTCCCTGTCGACGAGATCGCGCTCGCCGACTCGGATCGCCTCGTTCGCTTTATCACGCTCTTCTCGCGGACGGAGACCCACGACGACGAGCTCGTCACGACGAGTCTTCAGTCGGAGGATCCCGCGATTCGTGAAATGGCCGAGTTGCTCTACGAGTTGCGGGCGCCATCGGAACCCGAAGACGACGTCGCCGCCGCGGACGAATGAACCCGAACTAGTCGGAGTCGCCGATCTTCCGAACGCTTCCGCTTCCAGCGACGATCTCGCCGAGCACGAAGACCTCCTCGCCCAGTCGCCGCAGCTTGTCCTGAATCGAGGCGGCGAATGACGGACGCACAACAAGGCAATAGCCCACGCCCATGTTGAAGACGCGCCGCATCTCTGCGGGCGCGATCCCGCCGCGTTTCTCCAGAAATCGGAAGATCGGCGGCGCGCTCCAGTTGGATTCACTGATCACGGCGTCAACCTGGCTGTGCAGCGCCCTCTGCAGATTGCCAGCGAGCCCGCCGCCCGTGATGTGCGCCATTCCCGTGATCACCTTCTTCACGCGATAGCCACGCTGCACCTTCACGATCGGGCGGGCGTAGATGCGCGTTGGCTCAAGCAGGACCTCGCCAAGAGTCTGATCGCACTCGAGCTCTTCATACGATCGATTCAGATCGAGCGCTGCGTGTTCCACAACCTGACGCACGAGCGAGAAGCCATTGCTATGCACACCCGACGACGCAAGGCCGAGAATGACATCACCGGGCTCGATACGCTCGGGATCTGTCGCGCGCGTGAGTTCCACAACGCCGACTGAGAATCCGGCGAGGTCGAACTCGCCCTCGGGATACACATCCGGCATCTCCGCAGTTTCGCCCCCAAGCAGCGCAGCCTCCGCCTGTCGGCATCCCTCGACCACGCCTTTCACGAGCTCGGCCTGGACTTCAGGCTCGAGCGCGTTGACAGCGATGTAGTCCAGAAAGAACAAAGGCTCGGCGCCCTGCACGATCAGGTCATTCACATTCATCGCCACGAGGTCGATGCCGATCGTGTCGAACTTGCGAAGCGCGGTCGCGATCTTCACTTTCGTGCCGACGCCGTCGGCGCACGCCACAAGGACCGGATCGCGGTAGTTCCGCTTGAACAGTCGTTCGTTGTAGTCGAGCCGGAACATGCCGGCGAAGCCGCCCGGATTCTCAATCACGCGCGGCCCGAACGTGCGCCTCATCAGGGGCTGGATCATGTCCACGAATCGATCGCCCTCGGCGATTGAAACGCCAGCGCCGGCGTACGACAGACCTCCGTCTGCGCCGCGTTCCCTGCTCTCAGGCGTCGAATCCGCGTTCATGCGCCAAGCATACACGCGCCGCGACGCGCCGCACGCCCCCTGTCGGCGGTATCCTGTCGCCCATGCACTTCGACCTGGTGGATTCCGTTCTCGAACTCGAAGAAGAGCGCATCGTCACGCTCAAACAGGTGACCGCGGCTGAGGAGTACCTGCAGGATCACTTTCCCACCTTCCCGATCCTGCCCGGCGTGCTCATGATCGAGTCGATGGTGCAGGCGGCGCGCCGACTCCTCGTCTCCCGCGATCCCTCGCTGGAGACCCATGTGCTCGGGGAAGTGCGTGCGGTCAAGTACGGAGCGATGGTCAAGCCCGGACAGGCGCTGCGTGTGGAGGTCCGACTCTCCAAGTCCGCCGGCGAGGTCTTCACCTTCAAGGGAACGGGCTGCGTCGTCGATGCCTCGAACGAATCACTTGACGGAGCGACGGCGGTCTCGGGACGCTTTTCCCTCAGGCCGCTCTGCGTCCGTGTGAGGGATTCGGAGACCGTCGGGACGGCCTGATCGACGGGCCTAGCCAATCCACCCGAGTTCGGCCATACTGTCTCCCTCTTCCGGCGGCGGGCCGAGCGCTCCGCCAGCGCATGAGCCGCCAAATGAGCATGTCCCAACCCGAGTATGGAGCCCGATCAGGGATCAACTATGAGTCGTGATGAGGTGTTCGAGAAGGTGCAGGAGGTCCTCGTGGACGCGCTGGGCGTCGACGATGATGAGGTGACTTTGCAGGCCAGCCTGACGAAGGACCTGGAAGCGGAGTCCATCGACTTCCTCGACATCGTGTTCAAACTCGAGCAGGCATTCGGCTTCAAGATCGAACAGGGCGAGCTCTTCCCGGAGAACGTGGCGCAGGATCCTGAGTTCGTGCAGGATGGTCGGCTCACCGACAAGGGACTCGCGGCCCTGAAGGAGCGCCTCCCGCACATCGATCTCGCGAGCTTCGAGCAGAATCCGGAGATCACGAAGGTCGCTGAGGTATTCACGGTCGATTCGCTGGTCAACTTCGTCGAGCGCAAGCTCGCCGCCAGCGTCTGACGATCCCCGGCACAGCCCTCGAGTTCCGGAAGGCACACCATGCGCTGGATGTGGATCGATCGAATCGTCTCACTCGAACCGGGTGAACGTCTGGTCGCCATCAAGCATGTCAGCATGGCGGAGGAGCATCTCCACGATCACTTTCCGGCCTCCCCCGTCACCGATCGAGACGCGACGCCGGTCATGCCCGCGTCGCTCATCCTCGAGGGCATGGCGCAGACAGCTGGGATACTCGTTGGGCACACGCGCTCATTCCGCGAGAAGGTGATCCTGGCGAAAATCAGCAAGGCTCAACTCCGCTGCGACGCCACCCCGGGCTGCACGATCCGTTACGACGCGCGACTGACGAACATCGACGACGCCGGGGCCGCCACGAGCGGAGTCGTCGAGATGCGCGACGCTGATCAGAGTGAGTTCACCCCTGTCGGCGCGATCGACCTGATGTTCGGACACGCCGACCAGAACATGGCCGGCGTCGAGTTCCCCGAGCACAACTTCGTCTTCAGCGAGTCCTTCCGCACGCTGCTCGAGACCAGCGGCGTTCCTGCCGACTTCTAGCTTCCCACAGCGCACGAAAACGCCGCCCGGCGGGAAGCCGGACGGCGTCTGTTGTCCGATTGCGGCGTCATTCCCCGCGCGGGCGGGAGGCGACGCGCTCCAGTTCTCTTAGCCTCTGCGACGGCGCGCCGCAGCGAGGCCGGCGATGCCGAGAAGGCCAGCGGCGCCCGGCGTGGGCACCTGCACGAAGTTCAGCGTCGTCGGCGTGGCGCCGCCGTCGCTGTCGGTGAAGATCGTCAGCTCACCCTCGATGACGTTGTTCTCGAGGGTCGTGCCGAGCATCAGACCGCCAATAACGGATCCACCAAAGTCGCGGATCGTCAGCTGCGTCAGGAATGTCTCATACAGTCCGGTGCCGCCATTGAGCAGCGGAGAACCCTGGATGTTGGCCGGGTTGCTGTTGAACCAGCCGCCCTGGACGAATCGCTGATTGCCCGCGGGGCTGCCGCCCTGCTCCGAAAGGAACGCGAAGGACGGGTCCGTCGACGTCGTGTCGGGATTCACAGCCGGTGACTGCGAGGTGCGCCCGATGCTGACGAAGGTGTCCCATTCGGCGCTGGGCGCGAAGCCGCCGGCGCCGAAGAGACCTGAGTTCGGCGACGTATTGCCGCTGAACGGGTCCTGGTAGAAGTAAGCGCTCGAGTTCTGGAGACCGAACCCGAGGTCGGCGCCGCCGGCGGAGGCGTGGCCGGCGCTCAGCACGACGTCGTCAGCCGTGTTGTCATCGAATACGGCGTACATGCGCACGACGGTGTAGTCGCCGATGTCTCCCGGATTCAGATCATTGATGGCCGTGGTGGCCGCGGTGTCCCAGGCCGCGTCGGTGCGGAGCTCAATGCCCACAAGCGCGGCGGATGCGGCAGAGCTTGCCGCTGCGACAACAACTGCCGCCGAAAGCGTACGAATCATCTCTTTGACTCCTCTCCCTGGCGCGTCGCATGTCGTCATGTGCGGGACGACCGGACGCCACTATCGGATCAACATAACTCCCTGTGCTGACGCATACTTGAGAATATGAATGCGCCACGTAACTGTGCATATGGAGATTACCACGAGGGACACGTCCGTCCAGATCAAAACCACTGTATTTGTAGTAGTTTTTGGAAGGTCTCGATAACTTATGTGCGCGCTGCGCGCATGGAAAAACCGGCGGGCCGGTCGCGGCCCGCCGGTGAAAGTCGGCAGATTACTCAACAGAATCTGATTGAACTATGTCGCCCGTAATCGGGTGCAACGCTGCTTCAGGCGCTGCGACGACGACGTCCCGCGGCAAGACCCGCGACACCGAACACAGCGAGCGCACTCGGCGTCGGAATCTTCTCGAATGTGATCTTCTGAACGAGAGCGCCACCATTTTCTTGCTGCGTGAAGACGTTGAACTCGCCGTCGAAGATGTCCGAAGCGAACGTGAAGTCGCCATCCTCACCACCACCCGCGGGTGTGCCGCCCTGGAAGCTGCCAAGCTGAACGCCGTCGTCCAGGCCGAGCGTGGTGAACTGACCAATGAAGACAGCGAACTTGCTGTCGAGCTCGGACGCGACGTTCTGACCGTTGTCGCCGCCGGAGTTGAACCAGCCGCCGAAGACGCGATCAGCAGTGAAGCTGAAGTCCGGATCCACGGCGGTCGAATCCGTGCCGGGCGCCGCGGTCTTGTTGCCGAGACCGACATAACTGTCGAGTCCAATCTCCGGGAACACGCCGATGAGCGCCGGATTCGGGGGCAGGTCGCCAGCAAACCCGAGCTCCTGATAGAAGCTCGCGCCGTCGTTGGCGCCGTCGCTCATGTTGATGCCGAACGAATCGGCGGAGCTGTCCTGGCCGACGGACAGGACCTTGTTGACGCCGTTGCCCGTGTTGCCGATCTCACCCGGACCATCAAACAAGGCGTAGAAGTTGAAGACGCGAAGGCCCAGACCACCCGGATCGGCGGTCATTTCGGCCATCGGATCGATCGTCTTGTCCTCACGAATATCAATACCAACGAACGCGGCGGACGCGGAGCCCGCAACCAGAGCGATGCCGATACCGGCAGACAGCATACGAATCATGCCTGACTCTCCTCTTGCATTGAGATTTCTGACCGCATCCGTGCCCTGTGCATGAGACGGATGCATTTTCCCTGCTTGCGGCAGGGAACCCTGTGCGACCGCTAGAGCATACATGACCTTCCGGGCGCGTCTACCCCCAATCCAAGCCTTTTTTCGACAATTCTGAGGGGCTCAGACGTCTCCTTACCGGGCGTGGGCAAGGTCCCGCCGCGCAGAAGCGTCCACCCCCCACGTCCGGAAGTTGGTCAGAATCAGCTGTTATTGAAGCGTTCCTGAGTCAGACAGGCTGCGTTGCCCGACGAACCAAACTGACCCGTGCGACCCGAACATCCTGAGCGGCGAGTTCGATAACGCTCATGCGCAAGAACCGGACCTGCGTCGTCCTGACCACAGAAGAGCCGCGACGAGAAAGCCCGCGCCGGCGGAGGGTGAAGGTGGCACGTGGAATTCGACGGTGTTGGGGATCGCTCCGCCGCCCGGCTTCTGCGTGAAGACCGTGATCTCTCCGGCCAGGAATCCGTTGAACCAGTCCATCGTCGCGTTGCCGTTAAGCGGGTTCCCCTCGCCCGATTGATCAGCCGCAACGAGTCCGAGAACTGAGATCTGGAAAAGGAACACATCCCATGTTCCCTTTTCGGCATTGAAACGTGAGGCGTCGGCGCCTCCCTGGAAGTTCGATCCTCCGGAGTTGAACCAGCCGCCGAAGATCTCAGTGTCCGTAAACGCAAAGTCCGGATCGACCGCCGTGGTGTCTGTGTCCGGAGGCGCGGGAAGCACCTTGTTTCCGAGGCCGACGTAGGTGTCGAGCTCGAGTTCAGGGAAGATGGGGAAGAGCGCCGCGTTCGGAGGAAGATTCCCCCCGAACGCAGTGTTCTGATAGAAGGTCGGCTGGATGGATCCCGGCCGCTTGCTCTGAAGAAGCTGCACTCGCGACACCGAGTCCGGTTGACCGACGGAGAGGACCGTGTTCTCGGAGGCGGGATCCGACGTGTCAGGCACGACCTGCTGATCGAACTTGGCGTAGATATTGAAGACGCGAAGTCCGACGCCCTCGGGATCTGCAACCGCCACGGCCGCCGGATCGAGGTCCTTGTCCTCTCGCATCTCAATGCCGAGGAAGGCTGCGGAGACAGGACCTGCAGAGATCGCGAGCCCTAGAAAAGCGGCGGGTCCGTAACGCCTCATGGTCACATCTCCTCGAGCCTCGCAGAGGCAACGTGTCTTTCTTCCACGTTCAGAATAGACCACGCTCGAGCGAACTCAAAGAGGTTTTCAGCGCCCAGCCACCCCCCTGGCACCCCCCTGTAGCGCTTGCAGCGATCTCAAAAACACCACCGGCGAGCTCTTGCTCGCCGGCGTCGCAGTATCGATGTGAGATCGAAGAAGTGGCCTCTCGAGGAAGAGTTCGAGTCACCTCAGCCAGAGACCCGGCGTCGACGCCCCATCAACCCGGCGGCAAGAATCATGCATGTGGATGACCCCGGACTCGGACAGAGGTCCCCGAAGTCGATTCGATGCGCGATCGCGCCGCCACCGACGGCCTGCGTGAAGACCGTGAACTCGCCATCGAGAATATCGCTGAACCACTGGGTACTCGGTCCTCCATTCAGGCCGTTGTCTTCTCCGGAGGAAACGCCCGGGTCGAGTTCGAGCATCGCGAACTGAGCGATGAAGACGTCATACGTTCCGTCCTCAGGATTGAAGTTCTCAGGCCCAGCGGCGCCCTGGAAGTTGCTCCCGCCCGAGTTGAACCAGCCACCGAAGACGCGAGTCGGCGTGAAGCCGAAGTCCGGATCCGTGGAGGTCGAATCGGCGCCGGGCGCCGCGGTCTTGTTGCCGATGCCGACGTAGCTGTCGAGTGCAAGCTCCGGGAAGACAGCGATCAGCGCCGGGTTCGGGGGCAGGTCGCCACCGAATGAGGTCTGCTGATAGAACTCGGCGCTCAGATTGAAGTTGCCCTCGCAGATGTCGATCCGCACATTCGTTTCATCGTCAGGCTGCCCGACTGAGAGCACCGTGTTCGCAGACGCGGGATCCTGAACGTCCGGGACTGCGGCCTCATCAAAGCTCGCATAGAGATTGAACACGCGCAGGCCCCGTCCTGTCGGATCGGCCGCCGCCGCCGCGGCCGGGTCGAGATCCTTGTCCTCGCGCACCTGAACCCCGAGAAAGGCGCCTGACGCCGTTGCAGCGAGAGCGCTGCTCACGATGAACATGGACACGGTGATGCTTCGCATGAACTCTCTCCCCTAGCCCCGATCTGACTCTCTCTCTTCAGAGTAAAGGGAACTCCCCCACGATCAAGCAGAATCTAAGGCATCGAATGGAGCGCAGAGACACTCCCGCTTCCTGCCGAAAGCTACACCGGCGAGCTGTTGCTCGCCGGTGTCGCAGTATCGATTTGAGGTCGGAGAGGCGACCTCTCATGTACTTGTTAGAACCACAGAGGCCTTAGGCGCGGCGTCGGCGACCGGCAGCGAGACCGGCGACAGAGAGGACTGCCAACGTGCTGGTCGCAGGAATCTGTTCGAATCGGACGCGCTCTGTTAGTTGACCTCCACCTTCCTGCGGCGGGAAGATGATGAACTCGCCTTCGAATACGTTACTTCTGAAGAGCGTCTCTCCGCCTGTCTCCGTCGGCGACCTGCTTACAAACGACCCAAGGTCAACGAGTGGATCCAGGCCGAGAATCGTGATTTGTGCGATGAACACTGAGAATCCATGTTCGTCCACCTGCGCTTCCGCCTGGCCGTTGTCACCGCCGCTATTGAACCAGCCGCCGAAGACCCGCTCCGAGGTCATCATGAAATCGGGATCAACTTGCGTGGTGTCGGAGTTCGCATCCGAGGTCTTCAGTCCAAGCCCTACGTATGTGTCGATCTCGAGGGCAGGGAAGATCTCGAAGAACACCGGATTCGGCGAGTAGTTCGACCCAATGAGTTCCTCCTGGAAGAAGACGGCTTCGCTATTCGCGCCGCTAGCTTTGTTTATTCCGAACGATGAGAACTCTGATATCTGGCCGACAGAGACCACCTTGTTGAGACCGGAGCCGGAGACACCGGGGCCACCCACCCCGTCAAACCTGGCGTAGAAGTTAAATACCCGCAGACCACCGCCCTCAGGATCCGCAGCGGAAGCGGCGGCCTCGGATACCTCCTTATTCTCGAGAATGTCGAAACCAACGAACTCACCCCTGCTCGTCGTAGTAGTGAGGACTCCGACGATCGCCACACAACAGGTGTATGAACAAGGACGCATTCGATTCCCTCCATTTGACCTTGTAGGCAGTCTGAGCCGCTCACGACTAAGTTCATGCCCCACGAGTCTTAGCGCGCGTCATGATGCCGCACCGGAATTCGAGTCTCGCTACACACAATTGGCTCCCTGCCTCAAGGCTAGCGGACTTGTCTGACTGTTCGTACCGCGGCGGAGTACAACTCGCACGAGGACAAGGAATTCGGACGCCTCCAACTCTTGTCTGCGCCCGAGTCCTGCTATCCCCGCAGAATCTCCGCGTCCAAAAACAACACCGGCGAGCTGTTGCTCGCCGGTGTCGCAGTATCGATTTGAGGTCGGAGAGGCGACCTCTCATGTACTTGTTAGACCCACAAAGGCCTTAGGCGCGGCGTCGGCGCCCAGCAGCCAAACCGGCAACGCCGAACAGAGCCAGCGTACCCGGAGTGGGGATCTTCTCGAACGTGATGCGATTCGGAGTCGCACCGCCGCCCGGCGTCTGGGTGAAGACGGTCATCTCACCCTTGAAGACATCGGTGAACCAAGTGGTGCCAGCGTTGCCGTTCAGGGGGTTGCCCTCACCGGAGTCGACACCCGCATCGAGACCGAGGATGGTGACCTGAGCGATGAAGACATCCCAGGTGCCCTTCTCGGGGTTGAAGCGGGAAGCGTCGGCGCCACCCTGGAAGTTCGAACCACCAGAGTTGAACCAACCACCGAAGACCTGCGTCGGGCTGAAGCCGAAGTCAGGGTCAGCCGCGGTGGAATCGGAACCAGGCGCAGCAGTCTTGTTGCCAATACCGACGTAGGAATCAAGGCCCAGGTCCGGGAACACGGCGATGAGCGCCGGGTTCGGCGGAAGATCGCCACCGAACGCAAGCTGCTGATAGAAATCAGCACCCTGGTTGCGGCCATCGTCCTGGTTGATACGCCAGTTGGTCACGTCGTCGGGCTGACCGACGGAGAGAACCGTGTTCTGCGAGGCGGGGTCCTGCACATCGGCAACGACCTGCTCGTCGAACTTGGCGTAGATGTTGAAGGTGCGAAGACCACGACCGGTCGGGTCGGCGATAGCTTCGCCAGCCGACGTGTCCTTGTCCTCACGGACCTCGATGCCAATAAAGGCCGCCGAGGCAGTGCCGGCAACAAGCGCGGCTCCAGCCACAGCAATAAGGTTACGGATCATTTGGGAAACTCTCCTTTTTCTCTTCTTCCTCTCCCGAAGGGGAGATCGCACCGGTGTTGCGGACCGGTACATGTTTCCCGACGCCACATCACACAATCCGCCATAAAAGTACCCGAGCCATGGCGGCAAGGGAAGGCCACTTTCCCGATTTTGAGGCCTTTTTGCGTCAGGCAAACCCCAGCGTCACGCGCTCCTCAGATGGCGAATTTTGCCAGCAGATCGCAGATATCCCAGCTTAACTGACTCCCCATTTGGCATCGCTGGAGCCAACCTGATCGCCTCCGGAGCCCCCTCCCGCTATCTTCCCGCGCATGAGCCATTTCATGGACGAGCTGCAGTGGCGGGGCCTCTTCCACCAGGCCACGGACGAGGACAATCTCAGGGCCCACCTCGCTCCAGGAGGCGAAGTCCGACGCGCCTACGCCGGATTCGATCCGACGGCCGATTCGCTCACCATCGGAAACCTCATCCCGATCAAGCTCCTCATGCATCTCCAGAAGGCGGGCCACGCTCCGGTCGTTCTCATGGGCGGCGGCACCGGCCTCATCGGAGATCCTTCGGGCAAGTCCGCCGAGCGCCAGCTCATGACGCGCGAGGTCGTCGAGGCCAACGTCCAGGCCCAGCGCGTCATCTTCGAGCGCCTTCTCGAGTTCGACGGCCCGGCCGCGGCGACCATCGTCAACAACGCCGACTGGCTCTGCGACATGGGCTACATCGAGACGCTCCGCGACGTCGGCAAGCATTTCTCAGTGAACATGATGATTCAGAAGGACTCGGTGCGTGATCGCCTCAAGGAGCGCGAACAGGGCATCAGCTACACCGAGTTCAGCTACATGATCCTGCAGTCCTATGACTTTCTTCACCTGCGCCGGGAGATGGGCGTCAGCGTTCAACTCGGCGGCTCCGACCAGTGGGGCAACATCGTCGGCGGCGTCGATCTCACGCGGCGCGTCCTGCAGGAGGAGGTCTTCGGACTCACCGCGCCGCTGGTGACGAAGTCCGACGGCGGGAAGTTCGGCAAGACCGAGAGCGGCGCAATCTGGCTCACGCCGGAGCGCACGTCGCCCTACGCCTTTTATCAGTTCTGGCTGAATACGGATGACGAGGACCTGGAGCGATTCCTGCGGTTTTTCAGTGTGATGCCGCAGGAGGAGGTGGAGTCGCTCGTCGCCGAGCACACATCGAATCCGGGCGCCCGCGCTGCGCATCGCGCGCTCGCCGAGCACATGACGCGCCTGCTCCATGGCGACAGGGCCGCCGACGATGCGCGCGCCGCTTCCGAGGCGCTCTTCAGCGGCGAAGTCGCGCATCTCGACGAGGCGACGCTCGATGAGGTCTTCGCGAATGTCTCCTCGAGCGAGCATGCGAAGTCTGAACTGGGAGGCGAGGGGCTCGCGCTCATCGACCTCGTGGCCGACACGCCCCTGGCGAAGAGCCGACGCGAGGCCAAGGAGTTCGTGGGCAACGGCTCGGTCAGCGTCAACGGCGCGAAGGCGGGCGCTGACAAACGGCTGACCTCTGCAGACCTGCTGCATGGTCGTGTTGCGCTCCTGCGGCGCGGCAAGAAGACCTGGCATGTGACTCGCTGGCGCTAGCGCCAGACCCCGCCGCAAGGTCATTCGGGCCTTTTGCCCCATTTGGGGGTCGATATTCGCCCGGATCCGGGGAACAATACGTCGAGGGCGAAAGAGTCATGTAGGACACGGCGCCCGCCGTCTGCGCGGATCGGCGCCGCGATTTGAGTGAAAGGAGTTCGCTCATGCCACGAGTCGAGAGTCTTCTGACCACGAAGTCCTCGCAGGAACGATCGCCGGTCGTCAGCGTGTCGCCTTCCGCCAGCGTCTTCGACGCGGCCCAGTTGATGAATGAGCATCACATCGGCGCCGTCGTCGTCACCGACGCGGATGGAGGCCTCCTCGGGATCTTCACGGAGCGCGACATCATGACGCGCGTGGTGGCCGCCCGGCGTGATCCGGACGGGACGCCAATCGGTGAGGTGATGACGGAGAGCGTCTCCGTGTGCGATCGCGCGACGCCTGTTGATGAGCTGCGCGCTCTGATGCGGGAACGCCACATTCGGCACGTGCCGGTTGTGGAGGATGGACGCGTGATCGGGATGGTGTCGATCGGCGATCTGAACGTCGCCGAGGTCAAAGTGATGACCGAGACGATCAGCTATCTCGAGCAGTTCATGTACAAGGGCTGATGGCGCCGGAACTCACTTGAGTTCGACGGACCAGTAGGCGTTGTCGAGGAACGCCTTCCAGGTCGAATAGCGCTCCTGCCCGAGGCGGAGGCTGATAAGCGGATTGCGCCGCGGCTCAAGCGGCTTGCGTATGAGCTTCATGCAGGCCTGGTCAGGCGTGCGCCCACCCTTTTTCGCGTTGCAGCGCACGCAGGCGCAGACGAGGTTCTTCCATGACTCGCCGCCACCCTGCGTCCTGGGAAGGACATGGTCAAGCGTCAGCTCGCTCGTCGGGAAGTGGTTCCCGCAGTACTGGCAACGATTGCGATCTCTGGCGAACAGATTCCGCCGGTTGAGCTTCACCTGCTGACGGGGCATGCGGTCATATCCGAGCAGACGAATGACGCGCGGCACCGCGAGGTCGATGCTCACGGTGCTCACCCAGTCCTGAACGCCGGGCTCGATCTCGCGCTGCAGTTCACTGATCTCCGTCCAGGACTCAAAGTCATAGTTGAAGTACTTGCCATCCTCGACGTGGATCACTTCCGCCATGTCGCGGAAGAGCATCGTGAACGCCCGGCGGGCCGAGACGACCCGAAGCGCCACGTAGAGCTTGTTGAGGACGAGGACTTTGCAGTCGAGGCCGGAGGCAAGTGTCGCGACGGCGTCCGCCGGAGTCGGGGACTCCGGAGCGTGATGCCCTTTCCTGCCGCGCCTGGAATGACCGGCTGACACGAGCGCGCCTCCTTCTGCCCGGGAGTCGGCTTGACTCACCGGCTGCTGCGTAAGGCCCCAAATCACAAGGCGTTCGCAGACTGATCGCACAAACAGTACCCGAGCAATTCGGGGTGATCAATCGGATCTTCGGCCGTTCTCATGCATCCGGTTCACCTGTTCACGCAACAGTGACCATCGCCTGACCCTCTTCTGACGAGGTCTGGCGTCTGGGGCGATCAAGCTGACGGAATTACCGGAATACGGCGACGACGCGATCCGGCCCGAGAACTCGTCGTTACGAAAACGGCCCGGCGGGAGTCGCCGGGCCGTCGCAAGAGCAATCAGATTGTCACGAGCGTCGCGCGTCTCCGCACGATCCTCGGCTTACGGGCAGGGGCCCCAGGTGCCAAGGAGCTCGGCGAGTTCAGTCGCGCCGTAGGGATTGCCCCACTGGCCGACGAGAATCGCAAGATCACCGGAGCCGACTTGACCGTCGAAGTTGAGATCCCACGGGCAGGGCGGGCCATCGCACTCGTCGGGAATGCCGTTGCCGTCCATGTCCATGTTCGAACCGGCGTTGATCGTGAGCGTGTAGTCGCCGCCCCAACCGGTCGTCTTGTAGAAGCGAATGTAGTACGTGCCCGGACTGACGGAGGCTGACACGCTGCCGGAGCCACCCGACAGGAAGTCTGTGTCCAGCGGGATGCCGCTGTCATTGACCAGCTGCATGTCGGCATTCATGTCCGAGGTGTCGAACGTGGCCGACGCGCTCACGGTGCCGGGCGCACAGACCTGGAACTCGAACCAGTCGTCGAAGTCAATCATGATCAGATTCTGCGCGGCGCCGATGGGGATGATCGCGGACGAGGCACGCGCGTCATTGTCTTCGTAGGCGTCGTCGGGCTCGACCTGGCTGAGGTAGCCATTGATCGTCGTCCACGGCGCGGAGATCTTCGGACCGAAGAAGTTCCAGCTCGAGATCGGCGTGTTGCAGTTGGGCTGTCCGCCATTCCAGCAGAAGCCTGTGAGAGCGCCGATCGTCTGCCAGTTGTTATTGAAGAGCGGAGCGCCCGAGGAGCCGCCCTGGATGAGACCGATCGAGTTGTCCCAGAGGTGGGCGACGGAGGTCGAGTTGCAGATGGGGCTCGAGAACGTGGTCGTGCCGAGCGAGTAGCGCTTCCAGCTTCCGCCCGGATGATGAATCATGTGGACGGTGCTGCCGCCGGGCGGGTTGGAGTTGGTCGCGCCGTTGAATCCCTGCCCGTCGTCCGGATCGCTGTTCAGTCGCATGAACGTGTAGTCGTTGAATGCGGAACCGGCGAGGAAGGTCGCGCCGGAGATCGCCGGACGTGAGCCGAGCGAAGGCACGCTGCCGCCGCACATGGAGGTCCCGTAGAACCAGGAGGTGACGACCGTGCTTGCCGCGCTCTGGTTGTCAACGCAGTGATTCGCCGTCCAGAACCAACCCGCGAAGGTGTTCGGATCCGCGTCATTCAGGAGCGAGCCGGTGCAAACGAATGAGCCGCCGTCAACGTAGGAGTAGCGACCGACCGAGTCACGCGCCAGAACCTGCGCCGGGTCCATCAGATCGATGTGGCAGTTGACGTCCACGAGCGAGCAGGCGCCACCGCCGCGCTCGCCGCCGATGTCGGGAGCGCTCTCGAAGATGTCGACATAGAGATGCGAAATCTCGTCGATCTTGAATGTCGGGAGTCCGGCCTTCGGGTTGTCCGTCTGATACTCGATGAAGATGCGATCACCAGCCAGCGGCGGCGCCCAGAATTCGCCGTCGCCGATCGGACCGCGCTCCTCGATGAAGAGAGCGCTGGTGTTCTCGTTGCCGCGAAGCAGCAGGTATGAGCCTCCGGGGAGGTCGATATCGGTGATGTGAACGCGTGCTCCGAACCCCGAATCGAGTTCGATCATCATGCGCCAGATGAGGCCGCCGTTCTCGGTCTTGAGCCACTGTCCGTGACGCGCCGTATCGATCACGCCGTTGGGCATGCCCCGATTGACGCCTACGCGCAGGGCGGTTCGTCCAAGAAGGGCTGCATCCTGGTCTTCCTGCCAGATCTTCTCCATATCGAGGGCGCCGAAGCGCACGCGAGCGCGATCGGGGAGGACGTCCGCCGTGCGCTCGTCATTGAACGAGATCATCACGGGCGTCGGCTCCAGGGATCGATCGATCACTGGGCCGCGAGCCGCCTGATAACTGAAATCCTCTGCCTGCGCCATACCTGCACACATGACGGCGCCCGCCGTAAGAACGACGGAAGTGAGACAACGAGTTCCCATTTGCTCTACTCCTGGCGACGCCCTGTTCCACACCGTTCTCAGGTAGGCGACGCCCATTAGATGATGAAATCACGCATTCGATCACGATCCGGGGCAGCGCGGATCGCGCTCACTGCGGCGTCCGATACACAGCGCGCAGCGAGGCCGGGTGGAGAATAATCGATCGGAGAGTCGATTCAAGGTTTTTTGAGCGCCCAGTCGCGGTTCCATCTCACGCGCTGTGGAAAATAACCGGAGATCGGGGACCGGAATTGGCGACTTCTCGCCGGCCGCCCCGCTAGTGGCGGAAGTGCCGAACCCCGGTCGTCATGCAGGTGACGCCCCGCGTCTCGCACACCTCGAAGGTCTCCGAATCTCGCTTGCTGCCGCCGGGATGGACGATCATCGAGATCCCCGCGTCGATCAACACCTGCGGGCCATCGGCGAACGGGAAGAAGGCGTCGCTTGCTGCGATCGCGCCGTGCGCGTGGTCGCCTGACTTCGAGACGGCGCTTCGACAAGCGCCGACCCGGTCCACTTGACCGACGCCCGCCCCGAAGAGACGCACCCCGTTCATCCCCTTGTCCACGCCGCCGATCGCGATCGCATTGCTTGTCTGATGCTTGACGATCGTCCAGACGACGGCCGCCGCCGCGAGCGCATCCTCGCTCGGCGCTGGCCCGGCGGCGTGCTCCCACTGCTCGATCGCCGCTGTTCGCGTGTCGCGATCCTGGACGAGCATGCCTCCCGGGACGGACTTGTACGCGAGCTTTCGCGCACTCGATCCTTCGCGCTCGCCTGTGGCGAGCAGACGCACGTTGACCCACTTGTCCTTCAGCAGCGCGAGCGCGTCATCGTCGAATGACGCCGCGATGATCACCTCGAGGAAGTTTCCTTCGTCGCAGATCGCCTCGGCTGCCGCCCGGTCGATCGCGCGATTCACGGCCATGATGCCGCCGTAGGCAGCGATCGGGTCAGCGTCGATCGCGGCGCGAACGGCGCCGGCGCCCGTCTTCGAGACTGCGGCGCCGCACGCGTTGTTGTGCTTGATCACGGTGGCGCCGACGAGTTCATCATCGAGCCGGCGCAGGTCTTTCGCGAGTTCGAGGGCGCTGGCGGCGTCCGCGATGTTGTTGTAGCTGAGCACTTTGCCGTGCAGCTGCGTCGCGCCGACGACGGTGGGTCCGGTCGAGGCTGGATCGCGATACAGCGCAGCGTCCTGATGCGGGTTCTCGCCGTATCGCAGGTCTGCGGCCTTGACGTAGTTGACGCGAAGCGTGTCGGGGAACGCCGCCGGACTCCTTCTATTCAAATACGTGGCGATGGCGGCGTCGTACTCAGCCGTGCGCGCGAATGCGGCGCCTGCGAACTGAGCGCGTGTGCGTCGCGTCGTCGCTCCATCGTTCTTATCAATCTCGTTGATGAGCTTGTCGTATTGGCTCGGCGCCGTGACGACCGTCACATATTCGAAGTTCTTGGCGCCTGAGCGAAGCATGCTCGGTCCGCCGATGTCAATCTGTTCGATCGCCTCGCGCTGTTCGACGCCCGGCGCGGAGACAGTTCGCTCAAAGGGGTAGAGATTGACGCAGATCAGATCGATCGGCGTGATGGCATGTTCTTCGAGCGCCTGGGCGTGATCCGGTTCGTCGCGCACCGCGAGCAACGCGCCGTGAACACGTGGATGCAGCGTCTTCACGCGTCCGCCCATCATTTCCGGAAACTCGGTGACGCTGTCGATCGGGATGACGTCGATGCCCGCTTCCTTGAGCGCCCGGGCAGTTCCGCCGGTCGACACGATTTCGGCGCCTCGGGAGACGAGCGCCTTGGCGAATGGAACCAGATCGCGTTTATCCGAGACGGACAGGAGCGCGCGCTTGATTTGGATCAGGTCAGGCATGAGAGTCCGATTCTGCGCGCTCCTGCGGGCGCTTGCGGCCCTGGTCAGATGCGCGGAACGAACTTCGCGACGACGCCGCGCCGTGTGATGGTGTAAAGATCGCCGTCTTCGAATTCGTCCATACGCAGTTGATCGACGTCCGGCAGCCAGACACGTTCGAGGATGTCGCCGCGATCCGGATCAAGAAGCACGGCCGTGCTGCCGTCCCAGATGATCAGCTTCCCAGCGCGAATCCCGATCGCTTCGCCGTAGACATCCGACGCGGTCCAGATCTGGTCGCCGGTGAGCGCGTTGAACGCCACCAGACCGACTTCCGGGATCGCGACGTAAAGCACATCGTCGTGGATCACCGGCTGGTCCGTAATCGGGCGCTCGCCGCGATGTCTCCACAACAGGTCGAAGCCGACTGCAGAGAACGCGTACACCGACTGGTCCAGACTGGCGACGAAGAGCGCGTCATCGGAACCGACCGGACGATTCTGAAGTCCGGCGAATGTGCGCCCTCGATTCGTTGATGCGCCTGTCTCGGGATCGAGGATGATGACATCGCCCTGACTGCTCACCACGCCGACGAGATCGCCCACGTGCGCCGGCTGAGCGTCGATTGCGGAATCAAGCAGATAGCCCCATCGGCGGAATCCCGTGTACAGGCTGTGTCCCAGCACCTCGCCCGAGGCCGATCCGAAGACGGCGACATCGCTGACGATCACAGGCTTTGTGTTGACGACGAGGTCCAGATTCTGCCGATCGAGCAGTTCACCGGTGCGAACGTCGAGCACGAAGACCTCGGTGTCGCTGGCGGAGATGATCCGATCCCCGACCCGGACATTCCCCAGCGTCTTCGTCAGCTTGCTTGCGACAGTGTTCGACCATCGATTGACGCCGGTCGACGCGTCGATCAGCGTCAGCGCGTTGCCGGTGTCCTCGACAAGAACGACATCGCCGTCGACGTCGAAGTGCTCCGGTCGCTGGCCTCGCGTGATGAGCGGGAATCCGCGCCAGACGAGGTTGTAGCCGAGGGCGCGATACGCCTCGTGATCGACGTTCGTGTTGGCGCGCCGGGCCGGGCGATTGTCGACCTGCGTCACGGCCCCGTCACCACCTGAGCATCCCGCCGAGAGGACGATCGCGGCGATCGAGAGGCTGCAGAGAGTTGTCCTGGAGTATTTCACGATGAGAATCACCTGACCCGCCAAGGCGGAAGATTGCCGAGGATTCGATGTAGGGACGTCTTGTCCTACGCGGGCGCTTAGCGGGCGGATCCCACGAGGCCGTCGGAGTATCCGGCCCGGGTCGGCGACGGTCAACCAGATGGCGTCGGACGCTACCCTTTCCGCATGTTCACAGGCCTCATCCAGCGGGTCGGCCGCATCCAGGAGATGATCCCGACCGCCGAAGGGCGACGACTGGTCATCGACGCGGGCGGCTGGCCCGAATCACCCCTGTCCGGAGAGTCCATCTGCGTAAGCGGGGTCTGCCTTACGCTTCTCGATCCAGCTGCACGCTGTGACGCGATCCAATTCGATGTCATCGAGGAGACCCTCCAGCGCAGCGCCCTCGGCGAACTCCGCAAAGGCGACTCCGTGAACCTGGAGAGATCCGTCACGCCCACGACACTGATGGGCGGTCACGTCGTTCAGGGACATGTCGATGGAGTCGGCGTCGTCATGGAGGTCCAGTCGGATCCGGCGGATTGGCGGGTGCGGATCAAGGCGCTTGCCGACTTGATGGACTGCATTGCGCCGAAGGGATCGATCACTGTCGATGGCGTCTCCCTCACGATCGCGACAGTGGCGAACGATTCGTTCGAGATTGCGCTCATTCCGACGACGCTCGAGGAGACGACGCTCGATGGTCTCACCGTCGGCGCACGCTGCAATCTGGAGACGGACATTCTCGCTCGGACCGTTGTGCACTGGCTGCGACGCAATGCGACCTCGCGCTAGTCGGTCGGACCGCCGCAGATGCCGCGCTTGTGCGGCGGCTCCTGCGAGAGCGCCTTATCGATGAACTCGAGCACACGGGCTCCCGCCTTCCCCCATTCGCGGTCGTGCGCCTGGCGCAATGCCTCGCCGAACGTGCCGCTTGTGCGGTAGAGGAATCGGAAGAGTTCGCGTGTATGCCGAATCTCGGCGTTCGAGAACGACCCCGATCGTCGCATCCCGATGACGTTGATCCCTGCGACCTGATTCCGGCGCGAGACGATCATGAACGGCGGCACGTGCTGAGAGACACCCGACAATCCCTGGAACATGACGAGTTCACCGATCTGGACGAACTGGTGCACCATCGTGCACGACGACATGTTCACTCCATCTCCAACTGTTGTGTGTGCGCCCACGCCGGCGTTGTTGACCAGGGTGACGCCGTTGCCGACCTGGGCGTTGTGCGCGATGTGCGAACTCGCCATCAGGAAGCAGTTGTCGCCGACAACCGTGGGACGGGCAGACCCGACGCTTCGATGGATCGTCATGTGCTCGCGGATGATGTTCCCGTCGCCGATGACGAGGACGCCCGGGTCATTCGGATCATCCTTCCGATCCTGCGGCTCACCGCCGAGAACCGCGTAGGGAAAGACCTCATTGCGCTCGCCGATCGTCGTATGCGACATGACCATCGCGCCTCGATGCAGCCGCGTGCCGGCGCCGATGGTCACCTGCGGCCCGACATAGCAATGCGGGCCGACCTCAACGCCATCCGCGATCGTGGCGGTGCTGTCGATCTCGGCGCTTGGGCTGATGGATGTCTCGAGTCCGATCACGTGGCAGTTGCTCCCTCGGGTCGATCGACGCGCGGATTCTGATCCGAGCGAGAGTGTAGTCCTGCAGAGACCAGGTCGCGTCGTCTCCGTTAGCTCCCGAATCGGGACACCCCCAGGAATGAGGCGGGAAGATCCGTCGACCCCGAGAGCGCCATGTCCGCGAGGATCTCCCCGATCACGGGTCCGAATTTGAATCCATGACCGCTGAACGCGCACGCGACCATCACGTTGCGCGATCCTGGCGCCAGATCGAGAATGAAGTGGGAATCCGGCGACGACGTATATCTGCACATTCGCATTGAGAGCAGCGGACCGGAGGCCATCGGCATAAAGCGCTCGAGCGCCGATCGCAGAGGCGCCTCGTCCTCGGGGCGCGGCGCATCGGTCGCGTCGCCGGGGATGAGCTCTGCGCCTTCCTTGTGATGGCCCAGCTTCAGTCCGGGGCTTCCAGGCAACAGCGGGAATCCATAGAAGAGGGAACCGTCATCTTGACCGACTGCCCACACGGGGAGTTGGCCGACATCGAACTGACCCGGGTCCTTCGGCCAGAACCAGCCGAGTGGCTGTCGCGTAACGCGCAATCGCACGCCCAATCCCTCAAGCATGTGGGAGGCCCAGGGCCCCGCGCACACAACCAGCTTGCGCGCTCGATAGGTGTCTCGATCCGTCGTGACAATGACGCCATCGTCACTTTCTTCCCATGAGACAACAGACTCATGCCCGTGAATCTCGCCGCCGTGGCGCAACGCTAGCTCGGCGAAGGTGGAGACCGCGAGATCCGCGAGAATGAAACCAGCAGCCGGCTCGTACAGCGCGACGTGATCGTCGGGGAGCGTCAGCTGCGGATATCGACTGGCGAGTTCCGAATGCGAGAGCATCTCATGCGGGAGGTGGTGCTTCTGCGCCGATCTCAGGGCACCTGCGACGAACTCGCTCTCGGCGCGCCCCGCATACACGCCGCCGGTGACATACAGCGTCTTGCGCGCGCTCTCCTGCTCGAGCTCCTCCCACAGCGTGTATGCGCGCCTGAGCAGCGGCACATAATCGGGATGCTCGTAATAGCAAAGCCGGATCATGCGCGACTGGCCGTGCGAGCTGCCGCGCACGTTCGGAACACTGAACTGTTCGAGCCCCAGCACACGGACGCCCCGCCGGGCGAGTTGCCAACTCGTGGCGGCGCCCATGACGCCCTGACCGATCACGATGACATCGAAGTTCCGTGTCACGCTGGTCTATTCGCCTGATATCCGCGCTTGTTGCATCACACGTCGCCGCGTGCGTCAGCTGGAGGCGCCGACCATCGCCGCGTTCGTCGGGAATCGGTCGAGAGCGGCGAGGAGTTGCTCAACCTGCTGCGGTGGCGGCATATTCAGCAGTCGCCGGCGCAGGGCCGTGATCGTGTTGTGCTCCTCTGGACCGAGGAGAAGATCTTCCTTGCGCGTCCCGCTGGCCGCGAGATTGATCGCGGGGAAGAGACGACGCTCCGAGATCTTGCGATCGAGGATGAGCTCCATGTTCCCGGTGCCCTTGAACTCCTCGAAGATGACCTGATCACCCTGACTGCCTGTATCGACGAGGCACGTCGCGATGACAGTCAGTGACCCGCCTTCCTCCGTATTGCGAGCGGCGCCGAAGAGTTGCTTCGGCACCGTCAGCGCCTTGGAGTCGAGACCGCCGGAGAGGGTGCGCCCGGAGTTCGCATGCTTGCGCGAGTTGTTGAACGCTCGGCCGATGCGCGTCAGTGAATCGAGCAGAATCACGACATCCTTGCCCGCTTCGACCATGCGTTTGGCGCGATCGAGCGTGATCATCGCCAGCGCGATGTGATCCTCGACGCCCTGGTCGTTGCTCGATGCGATGACTTCGCAAGGGACATTCCGACGGAAATCCGTCACCTCTTCAGGACGCTCGTCAATGAGCAGCGCGAAGACGTTCAAGTCCGGGTGATTCGTCTGCAGTCCGTTGGCGATGTCCTTGAGCAGGGTCGTCTTGCCCGCCTTCGGCGGCGAGACAATCAGCCCGCGCTGGCCCTTGCCGATCGGGCAGAACAGATCAACCAGCCGACAGGAGGCGGAGCACCCGGGGTGCTCCAGCGTCAGTCGCGGCTGAGGATCAATGACGGTCAGATCCTCGAATGCGGGACGATCGGCCAAAGCTCCGGGCTCGAGTCCCTCGATCGAGATCACCTCGTCCACGACCGGGCGCGGAGGCCGGCTGCCGTTGCTGCTGCCGCCGCTGCCTCGGTTTCGGCCTCGACGCCGACGCCTGGAGCGCTTCTCGATGACCTCCACAGTGATCTCCTGGCCATTGCGCAGGGGATATCGGTCACCCATCTGGACGGGTACGAACGGGTCATCGGCGCTTTGGATGAGGCCTCCGGCGAACTGCCGAACTCGACCCTCTGCGCGCTCAGGCCACTCAAGAATGCCTGTCACTGTCACCATGTGTTCTGTTGTCGTTCGATCTTCACACGTCAGCGGCTTCTGGCCGGTGCTCGTGACCTCTCCCCGGAAGTCCTGGCTGACGAGGTTTCGCAATTGGAGCAGGCAGGCCCGATGGCGTCAAGCCGTGAAGCTAATTGTGGATCGACTCTCCCCCTCACCGGGTGGCTTCGACGACGTAGCGACGCCCAGAGACCCCCTGTCATCGCTCTTTCGACTCGTTAGCATGGCTCGTCGCGCCGGGTGGCGCATGGAGCGATCGTGCGCCTTGAGACCGGCTCTTATCGGTCCGGGGCGGCGATTGTCGGCCTCGCCGGTCCGTGATCCGGCCCACCAAGGATGGAAGTCTTCAAGGGCATTCCGGTTTCCGCAGGAGTCGTCATCGGCTCCGTGTTTGTGCTGGATGACGCCCGGCGGCGCATTCCGCGCCGCACGATTCGCGCCGATCAGGTCGCGCGCGAACATCAGCGTCTCGAGGAGGCGCTGCTTGCCTCGATCACTGAACTGGAGGACATTCGTGACCGCGCCGAGAGTGAACTCGGAACTGAAGCCGCGAAGATCTTCGCCTTCCACCTGGGCGTGCTCCGGGACCCATCGCTGACGAAACCGATTCACGAGCGCATCGAGGACGAGCTCGTCACCGCCGAGCACGCCGTCTCCGTCGAGTTCAGTCGCGTTGCGCAGATGTTCGCTGGGATGACCGACGCGTCCTTCCAGACGAAAGTCGATGACGTCTGGGACCTCGACCGGCGCGTGCTCAAGCACCTGATCGGCGAGCACATGACCGAGCTCAGCAAGCTCGATCAGCGCGCCATCGTCGTCGCCCGCGATCTGACTCCAAGCCAGGCGGCGAGCTTCGAACGCGACAAGGTCATCGGCTTCGCGACGGACGCTGGAGGCAAGACCAGCCACACGGCCATCGTCGCCCGTGCGCTCGGCATCCCCGCGGTCGTCGGGCTGGAGACGCTGACCGAGCGCGCGCCCGACAGCGCTGAAGTCATCATCGACGGCGACCGCGGCGTCGTGATTCTCAACCCCGACGAAGAGACGCTCGAGCAGCACCGCACCTACATCGAGCGCATGCGCCAGTTCCGGATCACGCTCTCCGAGCAGGCGACACTGCCAAGCGTCACGAAGGACGGCGTTGAGATCTCGCTCCTCGGGAACATCGAGTTTCCGGAAGAGGCCGAGTCGGTCGTCGAGAATGGCGGCGACGGCGTCGGACTCTTCCGAACCGAGTTCATGTACCTGACCAATCCGCATGAGCCAACGGAGGATGAGCAGTTCGAGGCGTACAAGACGTGCCTCAGACTCATGGACGGCAAACCGCTCGTCGTTCGCACCTTCGACCTGGGCTCCGACAAACAGACGCAGGAACGCTCCGAGATCCCGGAGCGCAACCCGGCGCTTGGCTGCCGCAGCATCCGGTATTGCCTTCAGAATCTCCCGATGTTCAAGCGCCAACTCAGCGCCGTGTTGCGGGCCTCTGCGCTGGGCAAGGTGAAGGTCATGTTCCCGCTTGTGACGAATCCCCTTGAGCTTCGCCAGGCGAAGATGGTCCTGGAGGACGTCGCAGAGGACCTCGAAGAGGAAGGTGTGGAGTTCGACCGGGAGGTCGAGGTCGGGATCATGGTGGAGACGCCGGCGGCCGCCGTCATGGCGTCGACCTTCGCTCGTGAAGTTCAGTTCTTCTCGATCGGGACCAACGACCTGGTGCAATACGCCCTGGCCGTCGATCGCACGAATGAGCGTGTCGCAAATCTCTATTCGGCGGCCCATCCGGCCGTCCATCGCCTGATCAAGGACGTAGTCCGGGCAGGACGCCGACACAACGTCCCTGTGTCTGTATGCGGCGAGATCGCCGCTGAGGTCGAATTCACGATGTTGCTGCTTGGCCTCGGGCTGCGTAGTCTCTCGGTGACGCCTTCGGCGATTCCCGCCATCAAGCGGGTGGTCCGGAGTGTCGATATTCCCCAGTGCGAGCGTCTCGCCCGAAAGGTGGGATCGTTCGATTCCGAGCGTCAGGTGGCGGCTTTGCTCCGCGACGAGACGCGAACAGTCATCCCCGAAGCGTTCGACGGTCGTTCCGTCGACTAGTTCCGCCAGCCGGCGGGCAGCGCTGAAGGACACAGAATCGATCCGGCGGTGCGCTTCGGCGCGTCCCGACGGTGAGCCGAATCACACCGCGATCGCCGGCGAGACTCGCCGCGATTCGCGTGAGGCCGGGCCCGGCGCCCGGCGGGGAGACGGGCTTCTGCGCGGCGGAGGCGTGTTCCGACAGGATCGCGCTTCAGGCTCCGGAGCTCCAGCACGGCGCAGTCGGCGTGAAGCCCGAGGAGGGTTTGACGCCGGACGTGGGCCAGTCTCCCGGTGACTCACCGCGTGGAACAGATCGAGGCGCCGCCGCCCACACTGAACCGGCGACGCGTGCGCGATTCGCAGTCCAGCATGAGCATCCTCGACCACCCCACGGCGACCAGTGCGCCAGGGGCTGTTGACGTTGACGCCGCTGGCACTGACTGTCGCGCTGCCTGCCCAACACGAGGACACCGTGGCCCACATTCAAATGCTCATCAACTACGTCCCCGGCGAAGAATGCCGGGTGGCGATCGTGGCCGATGGGAAGCTCGAGGACCTCAATGAAGAACGCGCCAACAACGTAAGTCACGTCGGTGACATCTACGTCGGTCGCGTCGTCAACGTCGAGCCGAGCATCCAGGCCGCATTCATCGACTTCGGTCTCGAGCACAACGGCTTCCTGCACATCTCCGACCTGCATCCGCAGTACTTCCCCGGAGACGGAAACAGCAAGACGGAGATGGTCGGCAAAAAGACGCCGCGTCGCGATCGCCCGCCGATCCAGCAGTGTCTGAGACGCGGCCAGGAGATCACGGTCCAGGTTCTGAAGGAGGGCATCGGGACCAAGGGCCCGACGCTCACCTCCTACCTCTCTATTCCGGGCCGTTACCTGGTGATGATGCCCGACATGGACCACGTCGGACTTTCGCGCAAGGTCGAGAACGATGACCAGCGCAGGAAGATGCGCCAGATCATCGACCAACTCACTCTTCCCGAGGGATTCGGCTTCATCCTCCGGACCGCAGGTCTTGATCGCACGAAGACGGATCTGAAGCGCGACCTTGCCTATCTCCAGCGACTCTGGAAGGACATGGAGCGCCGACGCAAGCAGGGCGACAAGCCGCGCTTGCTTTATGCGGAGAGTGATCTACTCGTCCGCTCCCTCCGCGATCAGCTCTCGACGGATATCGACGAGGTCGTGATTGACGATCGCAACGCGATCCGACGCGCCAGTCGCTTCATGAAGATCGTGGCGCCGCGCTCGCACACCAAGCTCGTCCACTTCGACGAACCCGCGCCGATGTATCACGCATTCGGCATCGAGGAACAGATTCATCGGATCCACGAGCGCGAGGTCCCCCTGCCGTCGGGCGGGTCGCTTGTCTTCGACGAGACCGAGGCTCTCGTCGCGATCGATGTCAACTCCGGGAAAATGCGAGGCCATTCCGACGCGGAGACGACCGCCTACAAGACGAATATCGAGGCGATCGAGGAGATCTGCCGCCAGTTGCGGCTGCGCGACCTCGGCGGGCTCGTCATCAACGACCTCATCGATATGCGTCACCGGTCGCATCGCAAGGACATCGAGACGCGCTTCCGCAATCTGCTCAAGAAGGACCGAGCGCGGACGAAAATCCTCGCAATCAGCCAGTTCGGCATCGTCGAGATGACTCGTCAGCGGATGCGCGGCAGCGTCCGCAGCATGCACTCCACGCAATGCCCGCAGTGCGTCGGGCGCGGCGTCGTGCAACGACCGGACTCCGTCGCAAGCGAAGCGATGCGCGATCTGGGCAACCTGATTCAGCACGATCGGGTGCGCCGGGTGGTGATGGTCGTGTCGCCGCGTGTCGCCAGCGAGTTGCTTTCGTCGAAACGGAAGAGACTCGGCCGCCTCGAGAAGCAGACTGGCAAGCACATTGACGTGCGCGTCAGCGAGGACCTGGCGATCGATCGCGTGCGCTTCGAGGCTTATGACGAGCGCGCCGCTGACATTGACATCTCACGCCTTCCCAAGCCGAAGGCGCCGACGGAACTCGCCGCCTGGGAGCCGGACGCCAAGGACGAGGTCGATTGGGCGGCCACCGCAGCCCTCAACATCGACCTTGAAGAAGATGAAGCGGACGACGAGTACGAAGGCCTCATGGACCTTCCGGGAGAGTTCGACGAGGACGAAGCAGCCTCATCTTCCAAGAAGAAGCGCAAGCGACGACGCGGTCGGCGCGGCGGCTCAAAGCGCAAGGGCCGGTCCAGGGACGCAGAGGACGAAGGCGCCACAGAATCGAAGAAGAGCGCGAAGGAAGCAGAGTCTCCTGATCAGGACGACGACGAATCGAAGCCGAAACCGAAGCGCCGTCGCGGCCGACGCGGTGGTCGCAAGCGTTCCGGTCGATCATCAGGCGCCGAGAGCGCGCCCGACGCAGGCGAGAATCGCGAGACGACCGCCGACACCGGGCTCCGCGGCGATTCCTGGGATCTCGAGCCATCCGAGGTCAAGCTGAAGAAGCCCGCGAGGACGAAGGCTCCATCTGTCGGCTCAGACGAGACTGATGACGCCAAGCCCAAATCGAGCAGTCGGAAACGCACTCGGTCAAAGAAAAAGTCCCGCACGGAGACGAAGCCTGCCTCCGCGAAGAAGGAGGCATCGCCGGCGCCGCGAGGTGATTCCTGGGATCTGGAGCCCTCGGCCGTCAAGCCCGCGAAGGTGACGCCTGAGAGCAAGAAGTCAGCCGCCGAGTCAGACGCTGAAACGGACACCGCCAAGACAAGTAAGAAGAAGACGACGCGCAAGAAGAGCAAGCGCAAGACGACCGCCAAGAAGAAGACGACAACTCGCAAGAAGACGACGCGCAGCGCCGCGTCCAGCTGAGATCCTGAGTTCGGCCACCCTCCACCAAATATGTCCAGCAGCCACACAGATCGGGTTCGGGTTCTGATCCTCGGATCAACGGGTTCGATTGGGCGGCAGACGCTCGAGGTGATCAACGAACTCAACCAGCTGGCGGAACGAGGAAACGACGGAGCGCGATTCGACGTCGTTGGGCTGGCCGCCGGATCGCGCGGCGACGAACTCAGTGTCCAGGCTCGCGCGTTCAACGTGCCGCACATCGCGATCGCCGATGAGTCTGCAGCCGTCGAGACCGGCGCCCGCGTGACACGGGGCGCCCACGCCGCCACGGAACTTGTCAACGAGGTCGATTGCGACCTCGTCGTTGGCGCCGTCGTCGGCGTCGCTGGGCTTGCCTCCATGCTCCGCGCGATCGAGCTCGGACGCGACATTGCGCTGGCGAACAAGGAGACGCTCGTCGCTGCCGGCGAGATCGTGATTCCACTTGCGCGGGAGCGCGGGTCAAAGCTGCTTCCCATCGACAGCGAGCACTCAGCCGTGTGGCAGTGTCTCACCAACGACCAGGCGCCGCCGATGGCGTTGGGTCCGGAGGTCGAGCGCGTGCTGCTGACAGCCTCAGGTGGACCATTCAGGGGACGGTCGCGAGACGACGCATACGACGCGACTCCGGACGAGGCGTTGGCGCATCCGACGTGGTCGATGGGACCGAAGGTCACGATCGACTCCGCGACAATGACCAACAAGGCGCTCGAACTCATCGAGGCGCACTGGCTCTTCGGACTCGAGTCCGAGCGACTCGGCGTCATTATTCACCCGCAGTCGATCGTGCACTCCTTCGTCGAGCATCGCGATCATTCGATCATCGCGCAGCTCGGCGCGCCGGATATGCGAACGCCGATTCAGCTTGCGCTGACCTTCCCATCGCGCGCTCCCGGCATTTCAAGCCGCGTGGACTTTGAGACGCTCTCGAGACTCGACTTTGAATACGCCACGCCGGAGAGCGTGCCCGCGCTCGCCTCGGCGTATCGCGTCATCGACGCCGGCGGCGTCTCCGGGGCGGTCTTCAACGCCGCCAATGAGAGCGCCGTCGAGGCCTTCCTCACCCGGAAGATTCCATTCGGACGCATAACCGAAATGGGCGCCGAGGCGATTGACGCGATCTGCGGCATGTCCCGCCCGTCAGGCGTCCTCTCGGTCGATGATCTGATGGAGGCGGACGCCGAGGCCCGTCGATTTGTGGATCAGGAACTCGCCGCCCTGTAGAGCGAACCGCAGGAGTAGGATTGCCCGATGCTCGAGACCCTCGACACGCTTGGTGATGTGCTGCTCTTCATTCTTGGATTCGGCGCCCTCGTCGCGATCCATGAGTGGGGACATTTCATCGCCGCGCGCTGGGCAGGCATTCGCGTGTATCAGTTCGCCGTCGGGATGGGACCGCCCATCTGCTCATGGCGCAAGGGAGTCGGATTCCGTATGGGCTCGACCTATGAGGCCGCCGCCAACAAGTGCGCAGCGCTCACCGGGCAGGATCCGCAGAACGTCGACACGATCAACCTGCCGCAGCAGATCGGCCAGACCGAGTATCGCCTGTCGTGGTTTCCCATCGGCGGCTACGTCAAGATGCGCGGTCAGGAGGATCTGAATCCGCAGGCCACGTCGAGCGCTCCGGACAGCTACACGATGACGGCGCCCTGGAAGCGATTGATCGTGATCTCAGCTGGTGTGATCATGAACCTGCTCGTCGGCGCCGCGCTGTTCATGGTGATCTACAAGGTGGGCATCATGATGCCCCCGCCTGTCGTCGGTGAGATTGCAGAGGGTCAGCCCGCTGCGCTTGCCGAACCGACCAATGGTCTCTCGCTGGGCGTCGAGAGCGTCGGCCTCGAGCCGGGAGATCGAATCACGTCGATCAACGGACACCGCACGCGCTCTTTCCAGGACATCTTCGCTGCAGCGGCGATGAATGGACAGGATGACGCGATGGAGGTGCTGGTCGAGCGACCGGGCGTCGAGGGCGATCTTCGTTTCGAGATGACGCCTCGCATGAACGAGGCGACTCGATTCCAGGAACTCGGCATCTATGCGCAAACCTCGACGACGCTCGTCGAGAACGCTCGTCTCGGCCCGGAGCTTCAGAAGCTCGGCCTCCCCGGTGTGTCGCCTGGAATGACGCTGGCGACGCTCGATGGCGAGGAGACGTCCACGCACCTGCAGGTTCGGCGGATCATCGACGCCTCGGAAGGCCGACCGCTGGAGGCTGTCTTCACAGGCCCTGACGACGAACGAGTCCTGCTTGAGATCGAGCCGAACGCCGCGCTGCAGAGCGCGACCGTCGAGCTCGCGCCGGACCAGCGCACGTCTGTTCGCCACCTGCTGGGCATGACGCCGCCGCTGGAAGTTCGCTCTGTCGATACGGATCGCGCTCGTCGTGCCGGCCTCGTCGCCGGGGACATTTTCGCGCGCGTCGGCGGTCTGAACTGGCCGAATTTTGCTGAGGCGATCGGAGAAATCCGTCGGCACAGCGGGCGCACCATTGAGTTGACTGTCGTTCGCGAAGGCGCCTTCGTGGATCTGAGCGCGCCCGTTCGAAGCGACGGCACAATCGGTTTCGGCGCCATGGACGCCGGGGACTCGACAATCCTTGCGACGCGTATTCCTGCCGACGCGCTCGAAGCCGAAGACTCGGGAGTCACCGGTACGCCGCCAATTGATCTTCCTCCGGGGTCAGTTATTACGAGCGTGAACGGCGCTCCCGTCTCCAGCTTCACGGAGATCCGATCGGCGCTGCGAGCAGCCGCGAACGGCGACGAGGACGCGACGGTCAATATTGGCGCCCGTCTGCCTCTCGGAGGCGCGTATGGGGCCGGTCCTGACACCGACACGACGTGGACCATCGCAGCGCGCGACATGAAGGCGATCGGCGAGCTCGGCTGGATCAATCCGCTGCATGCGAGCTTCTTCGAGGCCGTGCGCGAACTCGACAAGGCGACCGGGCCGATTGACGCCCTCGATCGCGGCCTGGCCGACACGAAGCGCATGGTCGCGATGACCTACCTCACGATCGTCCGGCTCTTCCAGGGCACCGTGAAGGTGGAGCATCTCAAGGGGCCAGTGGGCATCGTGCACATCGGCTCGACAATCGCCGATCGCGGACTCATCGACATGCTCTGGTTCCTCGCGATCATCAGCGTGAACCTGGCAGTATTGAACTTCCTGCCGCTTCCGATTGTCGATGGCGGGCAGGCGATCTTCGTTCTCGTTGAGTGGGCGACGGGCAAACCTGTGTCGATCGCCGTTCAGAACATCGCGACGCTCGCCGGCCTCGCGCTGCTCGGCACCGTCTTCATCGTCGTGACGTTCAATGACCTGACAAATCTCTTTGGCGGCTGAGCGTCCGCGTTGACTGGCTTCGTCCTCATTCTGCTCGCCGGCTTGCTCGTCGTGTTTGCGTGGGGAGTCGCATTCACGATGCATCGACTCAGGAGTCCGCGCCGGCGCACCTACGCAAGCGCGATCGCGCAGGGCATGCCGGGCGACCCTTCGGAACTCTCGACGCCCCTCTCGTTCAAGTCGTGGACGCTCGAGCACACGCCCTCGAATAACGCCATGCTCCGGTGCCCCGTCTGGGAAATCACAGGCGCACGGAATGACGGACCAGTGGTCATCCTCGCTCCCGGTTGGGGCGACTCGAGAATCGGGGCCTTGGCGCGCCTTGAAGCGATCGCTCCCGTTGCGTCGCGCATCATCGCGATCGACACGCCAGGGCTCGGTGAAGCGGATGGCCTGTGCGGACTCGGCGTCACTGAACCTGCCATCCTGAGATCGCTGATCGAGCGCGCGATACCGGAGCAGATCGAGCGCGTGATCCTTATGGGTTGGTCGCTTGGCGGAGGCGCGGTCATTCAGGCGGCGTCCGAGTTGAGCGACGACGATCGCATCGCGGGCGTCATCGCGGAGTCCCCCTCAAGACTCACCATCACGCCGGCGCGAAATGTCATGCGCGCGGCTCGACTCCCCTATCGACTCAATCTCCCGCTCGCCTACGCGCTCCTAGGGCTGCGTCTCGGAATCGGATATCGATGGCGCGGATTCGATCGCGCCGAGCGAGCCGCACAGGTGACGGCGCCGCTCCTGATCCTGCATGGCGAAGCTGATGAGGTGTGCCCGATCGCCGACGGGCGCGACATCGCGGACGCCGCCCCGAGTGGACACCTCGAGACGATCCCCACCGCATCGCACAACGATCTGTGGACGGATCCGCGCCATCGAGCGCGGTCGATTCAGATCGTGCGAGATTTCATCGCGACCGGCTCAGGTGGATCAACTACGGATACTCCTGTCGCGTCGGGCGAAGCAGCACATCATTGACATGCACGTTCGCCGGCTGCGTCACCACGAATGTGATCACGCGCGCGACATCCTCGGGAACCAGCACCGGGCCGACGCTCTCCATGAACTCGCCGAATGACTCCAGGTCGTAGCCTGCGGATTCCTGAAACTCCGAGCGCACGATGCCAGGCTCAATGAGCGTGACGCGCACGCCCCTTGGACCAAGCTCGCGTCGCGCCGCCTCAGCGAGTGAGTTCACCGCGAACTTCGTCGAGCCATACATCGAGCTGAAGGGCGAGATGTGCCGGCCGACATTCGATCCGATCACCACGAGATCGAACGGCTTCTCGAGCGGACCCATCTTCTCAGCGGCCTGGCGCATTCGATTCCCCGCCTCACGCATCAGCCTGGCGCACCCGAGGAGGTTCGTGCGAATCATCTCCTCCCACTGCGACTCGTCGGAGGAGAGCACGCTTCCATTCAGTCCGCGCCCGGCGTTGACGACGACGATGTCCGGGTCAGAGCCGAAGACCTGATTTGATGAACTGAACATCTGGTCGATCGTCAGCGAGTCAGCCGCGTCACCGACGACTGCTGTGGCCCTTCCGCCGTCCTCTGCGATCTTGCCAACGACCTCATCAAGGCGCTCGGCGCGTCGACCGTTGATAACGACGCCGGCTCCGAGGCGCGCGAGCGCGTAGGCGAGGGCCTCACCGATGCCGGCGGTGGCGCCGGTGATCAGTCCGATTCGTCCTTCCAGTGTGCTCATGGTCTCTCCGCTTGGGCGTCAATCGAGTGCGCGGATCCTAGCGAGACTGATTCGGCGTCGCCGTGCCCTTATTCTCTGAGGTCGTGTCCCTGCGAGCAGTCACAGATCTTCGTCGAGGCGTCGTCAGCGTGAGTGAGCGCATGCCTGTGACGCCCGCGCCGCCGAGGCTTGCCTACCTGATCGCCCTCGCCCCGGTGGTGGTCATCACGGCCATACTCTCGATCGCGCTCTTCTTCGTATTCCCGGGGCTGGAATGGCAGAGCATCCTGCTGCGCTCATTTCTGATCGGCGCCCCGTTCTCGGCGCCGCTCATCGCCCTACTCCTGCTTGCAGAGCCCATCGCCACCAGGACCCGGCGCGCGGGGAGAGAGCGCATTGAGGTCATCAACGCTCTGGTGACTCGGGACGCGTCGCTCACGCGAGAGCGTCGAGCCGAGTTGATTGCGGAGCGCGCGAGATTGACCGCCGCCGATTCGCATCGCGATGCGCTCATCGATACGGAGTCCCTTGAAGACATTCCCGGCGCCGTGCTCGTCGCGTTCAGACATGCCTGGCCGAAGCCGACGCTGCAGGCGACGCCATCCGAGGAAATCGACCTCGGGGCGTCGCGTCGGCGCGGATCCCAGGAACATCGCGTGTGGATCTTCCTTCTCGTGATGTCTCTCGCCGCAATCGTCACGTGCGTCATCGTGCTGCCGGCGCGGGGACTGCCTCCGGGACACGTCGCCATGTGGACGATTCCCGGATTCCTCGGGGTGCTCCTGACGCTCCGTCCTATGCTCGCGCAACTCGGTGTGCTTCCGGTTGAGTTGAGCGCGACCCTCGTGTCGCCGGGACGTGTCGAACGCGTCAATCTCGGGCGTTCCAGGGTCTTCACGACCGCGGATTCAATCGTCGTGCTCGAGCGGATCTCCCTTTTCCTCGACGCGTATCCGCACGCGCTGGGACTCGCGCTCGCCAGAATCTCCAGGCGCTGGCCGCGTGCAGGCCGCGCGATCCAACTCCCCATCCACGCATACGTGCGCCGCGGCTGGCTCGCTCGATGGAGACGACTCGAACGCGCGCTGCGCTTCGAGCGCTTTCGTCGCCCCATTCGCGCAGTCATTCTGCGCGACGACGGCCTTCGATTCGTCATGCGATTCGTCAGCGGCCGGAACGATCCTGCCCTCGCGGAGTTCGTCGCGCGATGGACGGAAGAAACCCCGATCGCCTCCCCTGCCAAGGTGGGAACGCTGGGAGACGAGGAGGGCGCCACGTAGACTCCGCGCGTGGAGAACAACAATCACTCCGAATCCGACATCCATGCGCTCCTCCGCATCACGTTGACACCTGGACTCGGTCCGGTGCTCTCTCGGCGCGCGATTCGAACGCTCGGATCAATCGACGCGGTGCTCGGCGCTTCTCCGGCTCAGCTCGCGCAGACGCCGCGCATCGGCCCGCGGTCCGCGGAGCGCATCTGTCGCGCATTGGAGCACAGCGAATCGCGAGCGACCGAGGAACTCGACCGGGCGCAGAAGGCCGAATATCAACTCATCGCATGGTGGAACGAACGATATCCGGCACTGCTGAGCCATTTCGATGATGCGCCGCCGATCCTGTACGTCCGTGGCGACCTCTCCACCGAACTCGATCGCTATCCCGTCGCCATCGTCGGATCGCGCCATTGCACGCCCTACGGCGTCGAGCAAGCGATGCGATTCGCCGGCGCCCTCTCGCGCGCCGGTCTCACGATCGTCTCCGGAGGCGCCCGCGGCATTGACACCGCGGCGCATCAGGGCGTGCTCGCGGCGAAGGCGCGCACGATCGTCGTCATGGGCTGCGGCCTCGCTCACTGCTATCCGCCAGAGAATCGCGAACTCTTCGACCAGATCGTGGCTGAAGGCGGCGCGATCGTGAGCGAGCTCCCGCTGCGCACGGCGCCGGCGCCGGATAACTTCCCCGCGCGCAATCGCATCATCTCCGGAATGTCGCTCGGCGTCCTTGTGATCGAAGCCGGCGCCCGATCCGGAGCGCTCATTACGGCGCGACTTGCCGCAGAGGATCATGCGCGTGAGGTCATGATTCTCCCGGGACGCGTTGATTCGAAAGCGTCCGAGGGGTCGCTCGATCTTCTGCGTCAGGGCGGCGGGGCCATCGTCACGTCACCTGACGACGTGCTCGCCCAACTCGAATCACCCGCAAGGCATCTCTTCGAGGGTGTCCATCACCATCGATTTGTTGCGACGCCCATCGAAGCGAGCGAGGACGAGTCCCAGACATCGACCGTGATCCTGCCCTCCGATCTGAGCGTCTCACAGCGAACGCTCGTCGAAGCGCTCGAGTCGCCGCGATCTCTCGACGAACTCGAGCGCTCCACGGGCCTGTCTCCTCAGGTCATTCGTGCCGACGCGACCCTGCTCGAGCTCCGAAAGGTGCTCATTCGCAAGGGTGATCGACTCCATCGGAGAGGCGCAGTGCAGATCGGTGGCCGCTGAGGTGGCCTGAGTAAGTCGAGAAACAGGTGAGACGTCGAACGTCCGAAAATTTGGGTATTTGTTCGGATTCGCCGTTGCTACTCGGGTCTTGATAGGGTATCGTAACCCGAACAAACGGACGATCCGTTTGTGTAGTGGATTCGTTCAGTTGGTCGATTGTCGGATCGTGGCTGGAGAGCCCCAAGGTGTTGTGGAACAACGCCTCCGACCGCCAACATGATGCGACGAGGCGATCGCCCCTAGTGAGGCGTTCATCTGGTTCGCGGCATGCGGGCGGAGACTTGTTCGGGTCGGTGAGAGCATGCGAGCCCTCTGTTGGAGACGGGGCCGCAGGCTCGGAACCGCCTTGGGAGCTGAGACCGATGCTGCTCGATGGGAATGCGATTCTGCGTCTGGGACCCGGAGGCGACTACACGTCGACGTACGTGGCCGCGCACGAGGAAAGGCCAGGCGCATTGCGTCGAACCGGCGCCGGGGATCCGGACCGTCAGCGTCGCCGCGATCGCGCCGGCGATGACGGGAACTCAGGCCCGTCGCTCGGATTCCTTGCGCGTCTGATGGGCGCCCAGGATCGCTTCGAGCCATCCGCAGCGAATGTGCCCGCCCGGGCGAACTCCGACCAACTCGAACTCTCAGCGCTTGCGATGCGTGTGGGCTTCCTCCATGCGACGGAACGCGCGCTCGAGCAGCAGGATGTGATCCTGCAAGCCGTTGGCCAGGCGCTTGGAGCGCTCACAGGCCGAGGCGATCTCGCCACTGCACATGCGGTTCGCGAACCGGAGGGCCGATTCGATGAACCTCACTCCCAAGCAACTGCAGATCCTGAAGATCATCAGAGACAGCCGCATCCAGCGTGGCTATTCCCCGACCATGCAGGAAATCGCCGACGAGCTCGGCGTCAGCAAGGTCACGATCTTCGAGCATATCGAGGCGCTCATCAAGAAAGGGGCGCTCGTTCGCGAAGCGAACAAGGCTCGCTCTTTGTCCATTCCTGACGGCATCGCCGTCCCAGACGAGGATCGCCCACTTCGTTTCCCGCTGGTCGGCAAGATCGCCGCCGGCTATCCGATCGAGAAATTCAGCGATGATGACGAACTCGATCTCGTCGATCTCTTCGGCCCGCGCGTCAGCCGCTCCGGCGCCACGTTCACGCTGCAGGTCGATGGCGACTCCATGCGCGATGAAGGCATCCTCGATGGCGACTTCGTCATCATCGAGCGGAAGGACACCGCTCGGAACGGCCAGCGCGTCGTCGCCCTCCTGCCCGATGGCTCCACGACGCTCAAGACCTTCTTCAAAGAGAAGGATCACGTCCGCCTGCAGCCGGCCAATCCGGACTTCGATCCGATCGTCGTGGACGACTGCCGCATTCAGGGGATCGTGATCGGCGTGCTGCGCTCGTACTGAGCGTACGCCCGAGAATTCCCGCTCCGTCGATTCAGGACGCAAGCTCTCACCCGCACAAGGCGACGGGACTCGCTCGATTTGCACTTTGATTCCGCACACCCGCGCATATGCTGAATGAACGGACGCCACGTTCTGAGGCGCCGGAGTCAGCGGGCGATCGATGTGAGCAGTGGAATTCGACGTTGTGAGTGGTCTCTGAAAACGGGCGCAATCATGAGCGTCGCCGTCGCGCTTGCTACGCGCGCGCCCGCCGCCGATTTCTACATCGACGCAGACGCCCCGCCGGGAGGCGACGGCTCACAGGCCGCGCCCTTCGACACGATCTCCGACTTCACGGACATCGTGTTTCCTGGAGATCGCGCGCTCCTGCGCGGCCAATTCGCCGAGACGATCGAGTTCGGCAATCGTCAGAACATCACGTTCGAGCCCTGGCCCGGTGAGGACTCCTGGACGAACTGCGCCGCGATCGAGATCGATGCGTTCGGCGATCCGGATGGCGATGCCTATCCGAAGTCAGGCGATCAGTTCTTTCCTGCCTCTGTTGCGGAGAATTGGTCGCTCGACGACGAGCAGCCCAAAGGCCATCTCGCACAGGTTCCATCGCTCGAGGAGTGCAAGTCGACACCTGGATCGTGGTTCGTGAATCTCACGACGCAGCAACTCTGGGTGCATACAAGCGACAGCAGCGATCCGCGCACGAATGGACGCTCGTACAAGTCATTCCGCCAGGGCGACGGCATGGTCGTCATCCAGAGCGACGGTCTCGTCATTCGCGGCGCTGTCTTCGCTGGCTGGTGCCTCGACTCCGATTTCGACTCCATCGACTCATCCGGCATCTTCATCCGCACATCATCCAACTGCCTTATCGAAGACTGTGTCGTCATCGACTCCGCAGGACACAGCATCGAGTTCTCCGGATCCGAGTGTCGCGGCAATACAGTGCGCAACTGTGAGATGCGCGGCCTTCGCGTCAACGGCGCCAATCATCTTGTCTTCTTCTCCTCAGAGCCCGGCGGCGAAGTCGAAGGATGCCTCGTCGAAGACACCGTCGCTCATTGCTATGGCCTCCTCACGCCGTCCGGCCAGAGTCTCAACGGCGCATCAGTCATCGGCTTCTTCCAGCACAGCGGAGGCGACACGCTGATCACTGATGTCGAGTATCGACGGTGTCGGGCGATCGGATATGACGGACACCGAAGCTCCCCTTGGGATGGCGCCAATCAGACGGATGTCGTCGACGCGGCAGATCGATTCGACTGGTCGAGCTATCCAGTGCGATTTGTGGACTGCGATTTCGTGAACGCCACGAACGTGCGCCTGGGTGGAGACTCGTCGATCGCGTTCTCGCGCTGCTCGATGGAGTTCTCCTCGACAGGCCAGTTCGGCCCCGGAATCGCGGCCGCGATCGAATACGGCCCGACGGAGGAGGCGACGCATCGCCTGCTTCTCGAGAGTTGTGAGATCACGACCGATCTGGCGCCGACGGCGAGCCGCGTTTTTTCACTTCGAGGCGATGTCGAGCTCATCCTCTCCAATGCGACTTCATTCCTGGAGAACGGCGCCGCGCCCTCACACTTTCGCCTTCACGACGAGTTTCCCGAGATCCATGCAATGCAGTCGGTCTTCGCGTCCGCGATGCATGTCGATCTGATCAAGGGATCCGCGCAGGACGTGTACGACGCTGGTGGATTGAACTTCACCTACTGCTGGTACGACGCTATCGAGGACGGCGACTTCTCGCCGGCCCCGGCGATCGACGAAGCCGCCGAGTGGCAGACGCTGATCGACCCGGGAGCGCCCGGAGTCTCTGCGATGTACGGCGAGTCGCCGGGATTCGCGAATCCGCCGCTCGATATGAATGCGCTCCCGGCGGCGCCGATTCGTGCGCTGAAGTTCGAAGCGCCGGGCCCCCAGCCCACAGGGCTGCTCGGGGTCGAGTACATGGGCACGTTCGGCAGTCGGCAATATCCGCCGACGGCGGATCAGAATGGAGATGGTCGAGTCAGCGCGATCGACCTCGCGATCGTCATCGGCGCTTGGGGCGTCTGTCCGGATCCGCCCGACTCCTGCCCAGAAGACTTGACCGGTGACGGCGAAGTCACCGCGCTGGATATCGCAACACTGCTGAGTTTCTGGACCGGCTGAACGGATTCGCTTACGGGAAGATCCCGCGCATCTGGTAGACCTTGCCGATCTGATCAAGCGCGGCGATGTACGCGGCCGTGCGCATATCCACCTCGAAGCGATGACGCGCCAGCTGCGTGCGACGCGCCGCGAGCACCATGTGCTTGTTGAGCTCGCGATCCACGTGCTCGATATCCCAGAAGACGGCGGACTTGTTCTGCACCCACTCGAAGTAGCTCACCGTCACGCCGCCGGCGTTGCAGAGAATCGCCGGGAGCACTTCGATGCCCTTGCTGAGGAGGATGCGCTCACCTGCGGGCGTCGTCGGAGCGTTTGCGCCCTCGGCGACGACCTTGCAGTTCATCCACTCCGCCTCGCGGGACGTGATCATCTGCTCGAGGGCCGCGGGAATCAGCAGATCCACCTCGGTGCGATAGAACTCCTCAATCGAAATCGGATCCGCCGTCGCGTGCACGTTCGATCCCGCCTCCGTCGGCGAGGAGGCCTTGCCGAAACCGGCGACGCCGCCCGTCAACTCGCAGTGCTCAGCGAGGAGGTCAGCGTCGATGCCTTCGTCATTTCGGATGGCGCCGGTGTGATCGGCCACGGCGGTGATCTTCGAGCCGCGCTCCTGCATGAGCCGGCCGGCCCACGAGCCCACGTTGCCATATCCGAGAACGGAGCAGGTCAGACCCTCGAGCGGCATGCCCATATTCGGCAGCAGTTCGGCGACGACGTCGACTAGACCCTGGCCCGTCGCCTTCTCGCGACCGAGCGAGCCGCCCATTTCGATCGGCTTGCCTGTGACGACGCGAAGAGAGTCGTGCCGATTGTTCGGTCCGGCGATGTTCTGGTAGGTGTCTGAGAACCACGCCATAACCTGCGCGTTCGTGCCGACATCCGGCGCCGGGATATCGGAGTCAGGTCCGATTTGCGTCGCGATCGCCGAGATAAACCGGCGCGAGACGCGCATCAGCTCATCTCGATCAAGAGCTCGTGGGTCGACCTTCACGCCGCCCTTGCCGCCGCCGAACGGGACACGCACGAGCGAGCACTTCATGGTCATCAGCGCCGCGAGCGCCTTGACGTCGTCGAGGCTCACATCGTGGTGGAATCGAATTCCGCCCTTATACGGGCCGAGCGCGTTGTTGTGCTGGACGCGATAGCCCTTGAGCAGGCGATAGCTGCCGTCATTCATCATGACGGGGAAATGCGCCATGATCTCGTTCTTGGGCTGCGCGAGAATGATCTGCAGGTGATGCGGCAGCTCGAGAATCTCGGCGGCCGTCAGAACGGCGTCGATCGTCTGCAGGTAGAGGTTGTCAGGATCATGGACCATGCCGAGCTCGTCGAATACATGCTTCGAGCGAAACTCAGTGGTGGGTCGATCGGTGGGCGCCGTGATCGTCGCCTTGCTCATAACTGCCAAACTCCGCCGAAAAGTTGAGCGTGGATGGTCGCCTTGTGGTCCACCCGAGTCTCCGATGGTCGCCATCGGCAGGTGATGAATGCGTCGGTTACGCTCGTCCTGCTGTCGGACGTGAACCGGAGAGAGTAGCGAGGAATTCGCGTGATTGTCTACTTGGCCGCCGACCTGATCTGGGCCACGAAAATCAAGGGCGTCGCCGACCAGTTGGGCCTCGCCTGCCGCCCCACACGGGACCCCGAAATGCTGCAGGCGCGGCTCGCCGATTCGCCGGTCCGCGCCCTGATCGTCGATCTCGACGCGCCCGATGTGGCCCTTGACCTGATACGGCTCGCGCGGGAGCACGAAGCGAAGACCGAGGCGCCCGGGATCCGCGTCCTCGCATTCGGTCCGCACGTCGAGACGCAGCTCTTCCAGGCGGCCAGGGACGCAGGCGCTGACGAGGTCCTCGCCAGAGGCGTCTTCGATCGAAACCTGCCCGATCTGCTCCTGAAACTCGCGGCGGCGTCAGAGGCCTAGCGAGGCAATCGCTTGATATCGTCATCGAAGCCCGCGATGACGAGCGTGTCCTCGGCCGTGAGCATGCTTGTCGGCATCGGGAGGTCGATGACGTACTCCCCCGCGGACTCGGCTCCACTTGCCGTCGCCGAGGCCACGCGTCGCTTGATCGCCACGATCGTCACATTGTGCTTGGCCCGAAGATCGAGTTCGGCGAGCTTCTTCCCTGCCCACACCTCGGGCGTCGGGACCTGAACGACGGCGTATCCCTCACCGAGTTCGATGTGATCGATGATGAACGGCGCCAGCAGGCGATAGGACCAGCGATCCGCGGACTCGTCCTCGGGCGTCACGACCCCGTCGGCGCCGATGCGCGTCAGGATCTTCGCCTGCATGTTGTTGCGGGCGCGTGCGTAGACGCGCCGGACGCGCAGCGTCTTGAGCAGCGCCGTGGTCAGCGCGTTCGCCTCGAAGTTCTCGCCGATGCCGACAACGGCGCACTCGACCTGGTCGATTCCCTGCAGCTTGAGCGCCTGTTCATCGGTGGAGTCGAGCGCGATCGCCAGCGTCACCTGGTCGCGCAGCTCCTCGACGACCGAGCGGTCACGATCAATGGCGATGACCTCGGCGCCCGTCGCCGCGAGGTTCGTCGCCAGGCGCGATCCGAAACGTCCCAATCCAATGACGGCGAAGCGTTCCATACGACTCCCAGACTACTGACGCCCACGAGGCGTCGCCCTGTCAACATCGGACGGATCCGCGCGGGGTCAGTAGATCATGACCTCCTCAGACGGATAGCTGTATCGCGCTCTGGTTTGACGAGCGATGCTCATGAGGCCGGCGATCGTCGCGAGCGGTCCGACACGGCCGACAAACATCGCGACGATGATGGCGATCCTCCCGGTCGGGGAGAGATCCGGGGTGATGCCCATCGAGTAGCCGGTCGTCCCGAACGCTGAAACAGCCTCGAAGATGATCGGGGCCAACGTGCGTTCGCCATCCTGCGATTCACTTGCGGCGAGCACCGCAGCGACTGTCATGACGCCCACGAGGCACAGCACAACAAGCGTCGATGATTTGCGCACGACCTCGTCAGGAATCGTCCGCCCGAAGACCTGCGTCGTGGAACGACCCATGATTGTCGACCAGACCGTCAGGAGCAGCACGGCGAAGCACATGACCTTGATGCCGCCGGCGACCGAGCCCGGCGATCCGCCAATGAACATCAGCAGGATCAGAACGAGCCGACTGAGGATCCCCATCTCGTTCGGATCGATTGTGTCGAAGCCGCTCGTTCGATTGACAACCATGAAGTTCGCGTCGAGCACAGCGAGCCACGCCGGTTGATTCGCCTGGACAAGCTCACCCGCGAATATGGCTGCGCCGCCGATGATGTAGATCAACCCGGTCGTCGTGAGAATGATCTTCGTATTCACATTCAGTCGGATGAGCGCCCCATGCGCCACGCGCTTCTTGCGAAGCCGCGCCCGGAAGACCTCCCAGAGGTTGGCGAGCACCGGGAATCCGATGCTCCCGATCACGATCATCGGCACGATGATGAAGTGGCTCGTCCAGTGGGAGCGAAGTCCCTCGAGGCTGTTCGAGGTCGTCGAGAACCCTGCGTTACAGAACGACGACACGCTGAAGAACACACAATGGAACAAGCGCTCCGCTGGATCTTCCATGCCCGGCGGCGCCCCCTCCCATGTCGTCGGCCACGACACATAGAGCGTCGCGATTCCGATCACCTCGAGGAGATGCGTGACAAGGACGATGAAGATCACGAGCTTCTGCAGCGAGAGCTGCCCAGACCAGCCGGACTCTGTCGGCTCTGCCAGCGTCTGCGTCGCTTTCAGACCGAAGCTGGATCCCAGGAGCGCCGCGAAGAGCGCGCCGAAGAGTATGACGCCGAGCGCTCCCACCTGAATCCAGATGAGAATGACGACGTGACCAAAACGGGTGAAGCTCTCGCCGGTCGGTCGGACGACAAGTCCCGTCTGGCAGGTGGCGGAGGTGATCGTGAAGGTCGCATCCAGCAGATTGATGGGATGTTCATCCGGCGTGGCCGCCGGGAGCATCAAGAGCCCTGTCCCGATGACGATGAACACGATGAATGAGCCGACGAACATCACTCCGGACGGAACCCGCCCCGATTGCACGATCGTCAGGAAAACACGCACGAGATTGATGACGACAATGACGCCTGCCGCCATCGCCACGATCGGCCACGAGAATGCGAGCAGCACACCGATCGCGACGGCGCCCAGATCGGCGACGTGCCGACGCGCATAGGTCCGCCGATCGGAGGTCGATCGCCACAGTCCTTCGAGAAGCGATCCCGCATAGGCCGCGATCAGCGCTGCGGTGATGATGTGCGCGAGTGTCGGCGGAACGAGCGGCGCGTCGGAAGGCCATCCCAGACGCAGCATCACTGTGACACCGGCTGCAAGAGCGATCGCCAGACGCGCATGCACGCGACCCTTGGAGTCGGCGGCTTCCTGCCTCACTCTCAGCGACCTTCGCTCGTCCATGCAGCTATCAGCCTACCGCGAGCAGCCGTCAGTCGCCCGTTCTCGCATCCGGTGGAGCGCCTCGCGCTCCAACGCCAGGTACGCCGCGCGGCGCAGGTCGAACTCGCGTTCGATCTCAGCGAGCGTTCGGGGTGGCTCCCCGAGCCAACCGTATCGCACCGCGATCGCCTTGGAGTTCGAATCGCCCTCGTCTCGCACAAACGCCCGAAGGCGCGGATCGGGATCAACCCATCGCTGCCAGCCTGCGAGGCCCCTGCGCCAATCGGGAAGGGATTCCAGTCTGGCGATCGAACGAGCCTTCCCGGAGTCCCGAACGAGAAGGTCGTCGAGGGATGCGAGCGATCGATTGACCGCCAGGCCAGTCGGCGCCGCGAGGCGACCGCTCCCGAATGGATCGAACTCGCACGCAGCGTCAACCGCTGCGCGTAGAACTGCCGGGTACACCAACTTCATGGATTGTCGCGGAAGCTCATCGAGCGTGGCCGCTGACCGTCCCTCAATCGCCGATGCGATCAGGCGCCACTGTGACTGAACCATCATGCCGCGTAACAGCGTCGCCCAGCGCAGATCGGTCTCGATCTGATCGAGCGCCTCCGACGAGGGCGCCGATCTCCTCAGATCTCCAATCGCATGGCCTGCTCGTTGCAGGAGCGCCGCGTGAGCCCGTCCCCATGCGCGCTCTACGACGACGTTCGGCGCAGGCGTTTCGGACACAATGCGGCGCAGCGAAGCGACGTCATCAACCGGCGCAAGCGTCAGTTCGTTGCGAACAGACGGGTGATCGAGCAAGCGACTGACATCATCATCGGCGTCAAAGGACGCGCCGAAACTCGTTCCGATGCTCTCCCGCCTGAGAACGGCCGCCCGTCGCTCATTGATGACTCTGTGAATTGTCGCGCGCGACCGACCGAGTCGTTGTCCGATGTCATGCGGTTCGGCGCCGCGCCGCCACGCTCGATGCGCAAACTGACGCTGGCGAGGCGTAAGCGGACCTGTATCCGTAAACACCGGGAGCGCCTCACGGAGATCGTGCTGCCGCAGCAGTTGTCGAAGGGTCTCCTGACTGCGGCCGGTTCGCTGCGCAAGACGCGCGGCGGTCTCGTTGAGCGACCAGTTGAACCTGCGCGCTGCGCGGACTCCGACGAGATAGAGGCGGCGTCGATCGTCCGGGGGGATTCGATCGATCGGCGGCGCAAGTCGGATCGCCGTCTCCGGCCGTCGCTCGAACAACTCGATCGCGGCGCGCCGGAAGGCGAGCCTCCGGGCGCCGTCTGCCTCCACGACGCGGCACGCAATGAGCCCGCGGCGACGCTGACGGGCGATCGTCCGAGCGCTCACCTCCCAGACCTCCTGAAGCTGCTCGAGATGGAGAGCACCGGCGCCGAGATCGTCGATGGAGAGCGCCGCCCCTTCGGTCAGGCGCTCGGTCAACGCCGAGAGATCCCCAAGAAGCGCCTCGCCGGCGAAGATCGCAGGCGCGTCGAGTTCGGGGCGATAGCCGGTCACCCGGAAAATGAACCAGTCCTCGGGGTAGTTCTGTTCAGGATCGATCAGGCGCGCAACTTCCTCAACACGCGACACCTGTTCGAGAATGCGCTCCTTCGGCGCAAAGCGGAGTTGGTTCGCAAGATCCTCGAGCGCCGAGATGCGCAGGCTGCTCAGTCGAGGCATGGGCTCTCCAACCGGGCGCTGGCTGCAGGCCCCTTCTCAGGCTCCCTGCCAGAGCACGGGACGGCGCTCGAGGTAGCCAAGCGCGCCCGCTCGCTCGAAGAAGAGTTCGACGGCGCGCCGGTGCTCCGGACCGACCTGATAGCGCAGCATGCGTCCGAGATAGTCGCTCGCGAGGTCCTCAGGCCATCCGTGCTGCGCCCCTTGCGTCTTCGCGATCCAGTCAAGACGCGTGAGGTTGTGGCGACGCTGACGATCCAACAGGCTCGCCGCCAGGCGAACCGCGTCGCTGTCCACGTCCGCCGCTCGACACATCCACATCGCGTAGACGAATGGCGCCCCCGTCAGCTCGCGCCAGGCCTCTCCAAGATCCAGCTGATGGGGATAGCGCACCGCAGGCGGTGAATCACGCGTCACCTTGTCGCCGATCATGAGGAATGCCTCGGGCCACTCAATCGGCTCGGCAGGCTCCGCGTCGTCAGTCGTCGCGATCCGCTCACGCGCATCGAATGAGACGATCTCGGGCCGCACGCCATAGAGCTCATGCAGCAGTACGCGCAGCAGAATCACGGAGGTGTGGCTCTCCGTGTCCGCGTGCACGCGATCGAGCTCAGCGAGCGGTCTCTTACTGAAGAGGCGAACGGTGAGCGTCGGGCCGTCGCTTGCGATCATGCCCGCGGGGACGAACGCCAGCTCGCATGCAGCGCGCTGTTGATCAACAACCGGAGTCAGCGCGAGATCAACCTCGTCCCGCTCAAGCATCGGCACGAGCAGGCTCGGCGCCGCGAGAGAGAGTTCGAGACCGTCGAGTTTCTCGAGCCCTTCGATCAGCGGAAGGGTGTTGAGATATGACACGGCGCCAACGCGCGCGGGCTTGCTGGCGCTGCCTTCTCGCGTGGAATCGATGTGCGCCGGAGCGTTCTTCAATCCTGTGGTCATGCCCCATGCTAGAATCCTCAAGACGCCCGCGCATGACTCACGGCGCGAAAAGGAGGCTGCAATGTCGGAAGGCAAAGGAGTCTCGAAAAGCGGCATCGTCATCATTGGCGGCGGTGGGCACGCCGTCGTTGTCGCCGAAGCGGCGATCGCCGCCGGTCTGAGGATCTCAGGCTTCATCGACGATGACGCGCGGTCCACACTCAATGACCTGGCGCCGCGTCTTGGCGGACTCTCGACGCTCGATCACGCGCATCTCACCAGGCAACATCCCCTAATCCTCGGCATGGGCGATCTTCCGCTGCGCCGGCAGATCATCAAGGCGACGGAGGCCTCCTTCGCGACGGTCATTCATCCGACGGCTTTCATCTCGCCGAGCGCCCGGATCGACGACGGCGTCTACATCGGTCCGCTCGCCGTTGTGCACAGCAAGGCGCACGTGCGGGCTCATGCCAGTGTGAACTCCGGCGCGGTCGTCGAGCATGACTGCGTGATCGGAGAGAACTCGCACGTCGCTCCCGGAGCCGTACTCGGCGGCGCCGCGACCGTCGGCGACAACACGCTCGTCGGCATCGGCTCGCGCGTTCTTCCCGGCGCTCAGATTGGTTCCGATTGCGTGGTGGGCGCCGGGGCCGCCGTCGTCAGCGAGGTGGAGACAGGTCAACTCGTCATCGGCGTCCCGGCGAGACCGCTGACGCGCTAGCCGTCGTCGTCCCGCTGCGGCAGGATCGGCGGCAGATCCTGCGGCGTCTCCGCCTGCTCCTCGCCATCCTCGATGCGCAAGCCCTCGCCCTCGCCCTCGCCAGGCTGGGAGGTTCGGCCGAGTTCGAATCCGACTTCAGTGCGCATCGCTCTGGCCCGCGCCAACACGCCGTCCACATCGTTCACCGACGGCTGGAGTTCGAAGTGCCAGTCGATCACCGTCTCGATGCGCGTCGGAAGCGCCTCGGCGATCAGGTCGATGACGGGATACTCGTATATCGGCGCCTTCGCCTCCGCCTTGGTCGCGAGCGGAGAGAAGCCTTCCTTCCTGAGGCGGACGTCATACGTGCCGTAGTAGGTGAACTCCACCTCGACAGGAGTCCGCCCGACCTCAACGTCATTGAGATAGACCAGCGCGCCTGAAGGCTCCGACGTGATCTTGATGCGACGCTCGAGACAGCCTGAAAGCGAGGCCAACGTCGCGAGACAAATCATGGTCGCAGTCAGTCGTCTCATCATTGCGTCTGTCTCACAGGGTCGGGCGCCGGCTCGGCTGGCTGATCGGGATCCGCGAGATGATCGAACTCGTCGCCCTTGAACATCGACCCGAGATAGGCGCGCCGCACCATCTCGTCATTGATCAACTCGCGCGGCGTTCCATCGCGCAGCACGTGTCCTTCCTCGATGACATACGCCCGGTCACAGATCCGAAGCGTCTGCTGCACATTGTGATCGGTGATCAGCACTGCGATGCCCATCTCGGTGATGCGTCGAATTTCCCGCTGAAGATCTTCAACAGCTAGGGGATCGACGCCGCTGAACGGCTCATCGAGCAGGATAAGCCGGGGCTCCGTGATGAGCGCCCGGGCAATTTCGAGCTTCCGCCTCTCGCCGCCTGAGCAGGTCTGCGCCTGATCGCCGGCCTTGTGCGAGAGGCCGTATTGCTCGAGCAACTCCACGCATCGCTGTCGGCGCTCCGACTTCGAGATCGGAAGCGTCTCGAGAATCGCGAGGAGGTTCTCCTCGACGCTGAGCTTCTGGAAGATGCTCGGCTCCTGGCTCAGGTAGCCCATGCCTCTACGGGCGCGCTTGTACATGGGCAGTCGCGAGACATCGTGGCCATCGAAGTGGATCTGCCCGCCGTCTGCCTCGATCATCCCGATCGTCATGCGAAAGCAGGTCGTCTTTCCGGCGCCGTTGCGACCGAGGAGGCCGACGATGCTGCTCGCGTCGACGGCAAAGCTCACGCCCTTGACGACCGTGCGCTCGCCGAACTTCTTGATGAGATTGGAGGCTTTGAGCAGAGACATCCGTCGAGCAGTGTAGCCCGGGCCAACGTCAGTCGCCCTGATGCGCCGTTTAGAAGAACCGGATGCTCATCGGATAGCGGTAGTACTCGCCCCGGTTCGCCGCGACTCCACCGCGAATCGTCCCGATGAGACAGAGGACCTTCAGCCCGAAGAGGGCCGGAACAGAGATGATGAAGCCGATACCGAATGTGATGAACCCGAAGATCACGAGCACGACGGCGTACAGAAGCAGCGACAACTGGAAGTTGAACGCCTCGCGCCCGTGATCGTCGAAGTACGGGCTCTCTTCCTTGCGAACGGCCCACATGACGCCGGACGCGATCGCGCTGAGGATGCCCATCTCGAAGACGTTCGCCATGCCAACCAGGTGGTTGATCATCGTGTACTTCCGCTCGCTGTCGTCAGCGTCGCGATCGAAGAACGTCTCGTTGTCAGGATATGACTGATCCATGTTCATGGCGTAGCTGGCGGGCATCTCGCGCCTCGTTCGTGTCAGGGTATCCGGGAATATCGGCGGCTCGTGCTTCCACAGGACGAATCTTGCCGCACACTCTTTCTTTGGATTGAGAGCCTCTGATTTCCGTCGCGCCGGCGCCATGCAGCCCGGCGCTCCTAGAATGAGGCTTTCGAAGGCTGACGTGGCCCGACGACCTCCTGGAAAGACATGGGACGTGCCTGACGTATGAGCGAGCCGCTCGGACATTCTGCTGACCTGCCGACGATCGGCGTGAGCATGGGCGATCCACTCGGCGTCGGACCGGAGGTCATTGTCAAGGCGCTGGCGGACCCGGCGCTTCGAGCACGAGGTCGGTTTGTCATCTACGGACTCGGGGCGCCGCTGCACGCCGCTGCCGAGAAGGCGTCGACCGACCCATTCTGGTGGCGCGTCGAGAATGACTCGCCGGTTGTCGACGCCGCGATCGGACGGCGCGTCGTGGTTCGAGATTACGAGTCGCTCGCCGACGCGTGGCGCCCGGCGCTGAGCGGTGTGGCGCCGGGGCCGACACGCGCCGCGGGACAGGCGTCCTTCCAGTTCATCGAGGACGCCATCGCCGATGCCAAGCGTCCGGAGGGCGACGCCAGGCGTCTTGACGCGATCGTGACGGCGCCGATCAATAAAGAAGCGTGGGCGCTCGCCGGGCGCGGCAAGTACGCCGGACATACGGAGCTGCTGACGACGCGTTTCGGCGCGAAGCGCTCCGCGATGCTCTTCGTGGCCCCCAGGCTCCGTGTTGTGCTGGCTACGGTGCACATTCCGCTTTCGGAGATCGCCCAGCGATTGACGATCGGACGAGTCCATGACCCTATCGATCTCGGATACGAGGCCTGCCTCGATCTCGGCATCGCCAGGCCGCGTATCGCCGTCTGCGGGCTAAATCCTCATGCCGGAGAAAACGGCCTGTTTGGAGACGAGGAATCTCGTCTGATCACGCCGGCGATCCAGGCGGCGTGCGAAGCTGGCATCGATGTGCGAGGCCCATTCCCCGCGGACACGATCTTCAATCGGGCGCTCAATGGTGAGTTCGATCTTGTGGTCGCGATGTACCACGACCAGGGGCTGATCCCGGTGAAGCTCCTGGCGCGTGACGAGGCGGTCAATGTCACGATCGGTCTGCCAGTGGTGCGTACAAGCCCCGATCACGGCACGGCCTTCGACATCGCCGGCGCCGGCGTCGCCGACGCCGGAAGCATGCGCGCGGCTCTCGCGCTCGCCATCGACATGACGAGCGCGCGCAACCGGCGCGCTGAACGCGTGCAGTCCTGATCGTCCGCCTATTCCCGGATCAATGTGAAGCGCGTGTCCGTCGCGATGAGTTCGGCGTACGTCGAGACATCTGAGACGGCGACCTGCTCGTTGTAGTCGAGCCAGTGGGCGCTGAGCATCAGCATGATCAGCAGACCGAGCCAGGCGGCGACCTCAGCGATGCGTCGTTCGCGCGAGAGATACAGCAAGCCGCCGCTCAACAGGATGGTGAAGAGCTTGAATCGAACAAGCTGGCCCGCGCCGCCGATCGACACCATCAGTCGGGCGAGCGGATTCGCCTCGATCATCCCGATCGAAGTCATATACGTGAGCGTGAAGGCGAGATCGATCAGTCCCAGCGCGGCGGTCGCCAGGACGACAATCGTCACCCGGCGCGGGCGAATGCGATCAGCGACGATGGCGCACGCGTCCGGAGCGGCGTTGAACGTCCGCCCCGGCCCCGGAATTCCGGCCCCCGATCCATCCACACCGATGATCATGATGCGGAGTGATCGACCGTTTCCTGAGGCCTTCTGAGCCGCCCGGCAACCGGGCTCAACCTAGACTGGTTCAAGAAGTCCGGATGCGCCGTTCCGTCGGGACACGACGGAGGCTCGCGAGATTCCTGGCCGCACAGTTGGAGTTGTTATGAGCGAATCGCGCTCGCGATGGTCCGAAAAAAGAACTTGCCGACGATGGCGCCGGTCGGCGCTGCTCGTATTCCTGATGTTCGCGGGCGGCGCGAGTGGGCAGGTCGCGAGCCCTGTCTATGTCGACGACTCGCCAGCGGCCACCGAGGGTCTTGAGCGGATCTCCGAGCACGCGTCGCGGGGCGATCTCGAGAAGGCCGTCAGGCTCGCGCAGGAACTTCTTGTTGATGAAGGACGCCGCCTGGTCCTCGCCGATGGCGATCCCGATCTCTACACCAGCGTGCGTCGGCGCGTTGAGCGGAGTCTGGCCGCCCGCCCGGAGCTGCTCGAGAGCTATCGCAACCTTCAGGAACCCGCCGCGGCGCGTTTGCTCGATGAGGGACTCGTCGAAGAGGCGTCACGCACCCGCTGGCTGACGCCCTCCGGCTACGAGGCGTCTGTCCGTGTGGCGCAGCGCCAGCTTGAATCCGCCCAATTCGAAGCCGCGCTCATTTCGCTCGAAGCGCTCTCCGACCATCCGGATCATCGGATGCCTCGTGCAGACGCGGCGGTCGAACTGCTCGAACTCGTCTCTTCGTTTAACAACTCGACACGAGCAACTGCGCTGCTCGACAAGTGGAAGTCCGATTTCGGGATCGAAACATCTCACGAACTCGGCCGCTATCGGTTCCCGAATCTTCACGTCGGGCGCAGTCCGCTCCAGAACGGCGAGCAAGTTGACCTCGAGGAGATGATTGCCCGCCCATTCTGGACGGAGCCACTGACGATCCGCTTTGAGCAGCCGCGCATGGATCGAACGTCGCCGAACGCATTCGGCGCCAACACCGTTGCGCTGCATGTGATGCCCACCGTCGCCGACGACACGATCTACGTGAATGATTCGCAGGCGATCACTGCATGGGATCGGTTCACGATGGCGCTGAGATGGCGCGTGCGATTCACGCCGCTCATGTCGAATGAGCGCGGCGGCGCACGCGCTTCCGTGCCCCAGAAACGATCGATCGATGACCTGAACACTGTCGCAGTCTCCGGCCCCTGGCTCGTTGCGACCACCGGATTGGCGACGCAAGGCCGACGCGAAGGAGACCCGCGTATTCACGGTCTCGACGCGCGCACCGGCGAAGTCCACTGGTCGGTCGATCCGATGGAGCTTGACGCGTCGTTGGCCGAAGCGCTCTTTCGCGGCCCGCCCGTCATCGTCGAGAACGTTGTCATCGCGCCGCTTGTCAAGCAGATTCGACAGCGCCGTCTCGTCAGTGTGCATCTCGTCGGGCTCGACGTCGCAACTGGCGAACTGCTCTGGAAGACCCAACTTGGCAGTCGTGGAACGCTCCCCTTCGCGGGCGGCCCCCTCTCCGAAAGAACGATTCCTGCCGACGGCGTCGTCTATCACGCCAACCGCCTCGGATTCGCCGCTGCCGTCGAAGCGGCAACCGGAAAGGTGCGCTGGGTCCGGCGCATCGGCGGTGACACCTCCAAGCAGACTCAGGGCCAGATCTGGCAGATGGGCTCCTGCGCCAAGGTGGGTGACACGCTCTACGTGCTCTCACCTGACAGACTCGAGATCATCGCGCTCGATATCGAGACGGGCGAGGAGATCTCGCGCCGATCGTCGGACGACTTCAGCCGGCGTTCGCTTCGCTATCTCCTGCCGGCGGAGGATCGTCTTCTCGTGGTCGGAGACGACATCGTCTTCGCGCTTGCGCAGCGGAACTTCGAGGATGCGGCCGTGCGCCCGCAGGTGATCCTCGAGACCCCGGCCCAGGGCATTCGCGGGATGGTTGTCGTCATGGGAGACGAGATCGCAGCGCCCGTACGCGGCGGCGTCACCATCGCGCGGATCGACGGCTCCGATCGACGCGCCCCGAGGCTTCGGCCGCTGGATTCACCGGGGAACATTCTGCCCGTCCAGGGGCAGCTGATCTCCACCGACGACGCCGCCGTGCACTCATACCTCATCTGGGATGTCGCGGAGCGCATTCTCTCCGATCGCATGGATGCGACATCCAACGACCCGACGCCAGCGGCGACCTACGCCGAGTTGGCGTATCGCGCCGGTCGCTTCGAGGGCGTCGCGCCGGCGCTGGACCGCGCGATCGGAGTCATCGAACGAGCGCCGCTGGATTCACGCAATCGGGAGACCCGAGAGCGTCTCTTCGCCAGCGTCCTCGCCATGGTTGAACCGGTGCGCGTCGAGTCTGAGGCCGCGCGATCGCGCGAACTCGGTGAGCAACTCGTGGATCGTCTCGGCCGACTCGCCTCGACACCTGACGAGCGCATGATGCATCTGCTCGTCAGCGGCAGTCATTACGAACGCACAGGGCGTCCGACTGAGGCAGTCAGCGCCTACCAGGCGATCCTCGCCGACCAATCCCTCGCGCAGGTCACGACGTCCTACGGCGCGTCTCTCGTCCAGGGAGAATCCGAAGCGACGCGCCGACTTCGACGTCTCGTCCTGAACTTCGGACGGAGTGTCTATGGCGCGTTTGACGCCGAAGCGCAACGCGAGATGCTCGCTGCGCGCGGCGCGCTGGATCCGGAGGTCTTCGAATCGATCGCCCGTCGGTACCCGGTATCGCTCGCTGCTCCACGCGCCTGGCTGGAGGCCGGCGTCGCCTATGCGACTCGAGGGCGACCCCACGGCGCCGTGCATTCCTTCGACAGCGGCCTCGACGCCGCAGAGTTCTCACTCGATTCGAGCGATCCGGTGATGGGCGAGTTGGCAGGACGACTCGTCCGATCGCTCGTCAATACAGGACGACTCAGCGCAGCGAGCGTGACGATGGAGCGCCTTGCGGACGGCAGGCCGACGCTCCTGATGACCGTCAACGGCTCGCCAATCGATGTCGCCGGCCTGCAGGAGGAGATTCGCTCACAACTGCAGTCGCAGGACCGGCGGCCGCGCATCGGACTCCTTGAGACGGATCCCAAAGTGCAGTTGCTTGAAGGCTGGGTGCTCATGCACCCGCTCGTCAACGCGCGTTCGAGCGCTGCCGCTTCGTATGCGATGCTCCGCACTGAGGTCGAGTTGAGCCTGTGGACGGCTTCCAGCGGCGGCGGCCTCCGCGAGCGCTGGTCCGCGCCGTATGACGACGGGATGGTCGCGCTGGCCATCACCGACGACGCCGTCTATCTCGCCGAGGTGCGCGAGGAAGGACGCGTCGTCTCTCGGCTGAACCTCGCGACGGGACGCACCGAATGGACGTCGCTTCCATTCTCGCGGTCATTCCGGAGACAGGCAGGCGACGGTGTGCCCGACGCGTTCGACCTCGATTCGCGCGTTGACATCCCGCTCCATGGCTCTCGTCCGCTGCATGAACTGCTCGTCGCGATGGATGATGAGACGCTCGCCATCGTCGAGCGTTCAGGTCGCGCGCTCGCCATTGATCTCCGAAGCGGACGCACGCTCTGGAAGAACGAGCGCCTGATGAGAACCGTCTATGACATCGCGGCGTCGGCAAGTGCGCTGCTCATCGGCGGCGACAATGGCGATCCCGCCAACGTTGACTCATCGAGGCCGGCGCTCCTCTCCGTTGATCTGCGGACCGGTCGGGTGCTCCAGCATCTGCCCGCCGATGTGGGTCGCGTGCGCTGGGTGCGCATCACACCCGAAGGCGCCGCCGTCGCCGGGATGGAGAAGGGCATCGCCGCGATGGATATGTTCAACGGCGCAACACTCTGGGTCGTCGGTCGCGAGGCGGGACGCCGCACATTCGATGCGTGGCCGTTTCCCGGTCGCCTCATCGTCGTCAACGACACCTCACAACTCTGGCAGATCGAGACCGAGGATGGCCGGGCACTGCCCTCCCCGCTTCGAACTGCGGACAAAGTCGGTGTCGATCCGCGCCATTTGCGGGCGGCCCGCATCGGAGACCTGGCGGCGTTCTCCTCTCCCGAGGGAATCCTGCTCTATGAGCGCGATGGCTCGCTGGTGGGAATGGATCAACGCACCGGAATTCCGTCGCTTGCTCCCGCCGCATTCGGGGAGAGTCATATCGTCCTGATCGATCGGCAGACGGCGACGCGCGGGAAACGGCCTGCGGATTTCGAGTTGATGATCCTGTCAGGCGTCAGCGGCGCTATGCTCGAGCGGCGAACGATCTCGCTCGGTGTTGCGCCGGAGGATGTCGTGCTGATCGATGACCGCATCCTCATCACCGCCGGCGACGCCACTGTCGTGATCGAGGCGCGGCGCCAGTAACATCCCGCTCCTGCCACAGTATCAATGCACCATCGCTCCAGAGGAGAGAGACGCAGTGAAGAGCCTTCATAGTCTTGGTCGTATCACCGTTGCCGCCGGAGCAGCGCATCTGTTGTGCGCCGCCGCGTTGGCGCAGGACTCGAGCGGTGCGAAGGAGCCCGTCTCCACGACCGTTCGCGACGACGGGCTCGTGATCGAGGACATCAGCATCGGCGAAGGCGAACTCTGCGAGCCTGGATCTGCCGTAACCGTCAACTGCGTCGGTCAACTCGAGGACGGAACCGTCTTCTGGCAGACCGAGGAAGGTGAACCCTTCACGTTCAGCCTTCAGCGCGTGATTCCAGGTTGGAAGGAAGGGCTTCCCGGCATGCGCGTGGGCGGCACACGCCAACTCACGATTCCGCCGGAGATGGCCTACGGCAAGCGCGGGGCGCCGCCGACGATCCCGCCGAACTCGACACTCACATTCCTGATCGAACTCATCAACGTCGTGGAAGTCGAATACGACGACGTCGTCGTCGGTGAGGGCAAGCCGTGTCCTCCGGACGCGATCATCAAGATCAACTACGAGGGACGCCTCGCCGAGGACGGAACCGTTTTCGACACCACCAAGGGCGGCGGGCCTGCCACATTCGTCCTCAGCCAGCTCATCGATGGCTGGAAGATTGGCATCCCTGGAATGCGTCGCGGCGGGAAACGGACGATGCAAGTGCCCCACGAACTCGGATACGGCGACCGAGGCTCCCCCCCCAACATCCCCCCACAGGCTGACCTCATTTTCGACGTCGAGCTCATTGACTTCATCTATCCCGATTATGAGGACATCGAAGTGGGCTCCGGGAGCGCGTGCAGCCCCACCTCGAGCGTCAGGCTGAGCTACACCGGGAAGCTCCCGGACGGCACAGTCTTCGTCACGACGAAGGACGACGGCCCGGTCGATGTCGAACTCCAGCAGCTGCTCGTAGGCCTCCAGATCGGTCTCCAGGGCATGCAGCCGGGCGGCAAGAGGGTCATAACCATCCCCCCCGAATGGGCTTACAGCCCGGACAGCGGAGCCCAGGCGAACATTCCACCGCGGACCAAGCTGATCTACGAAGTCGAGTTGCACGAGGTCCGCTGAGCACCCCGGCAGGGCGATTCCTCGCGCCCCCGAGAGGGACGCTGCGGACCGGTCTCGAGCGCGATTTCTGCGCGAATTGTGAAACTGGGAAAAGGTCGTCGACCTGGCAGGACCGGGGTTTGGGGTCGGCCTTGCGGAACCGAACGGAATTGCGTTTTCTGCGTCATGTAAAGGGAAAACAGTTGACGCAATACCCGCGCATGTGGCATTAATAGATGCCGTGCATAGGCGGCGGAGCCCTGCTCCCCGTGTATGCGCGCTGTTGAAATCCCGGAGGAGAAGCACGTCACGAGTGTGATCGGCGCTGTACGCAAGGGGGCGTACACGCGAGGACCCGAATTCACTCCCTTCTTCGAATCCGAGGTTTCTGCGCACCGTCGCGCTTTGTGATGCGCCGTTCCATGTGAACGCGCACGTCGCTCCAGCGAGGCGGCGCACGAATGCGCGCGTGCGTGTTCGTGTGAGTGTTCAAGGATCTCGTCGCCTCACGTAGAGGCGTATGTCAAATCAGACGTCCGCGTGTGGCGTCAAACTCCCTATCCAATCAGGCGTGTTGCCTGCGGGGGACTGGGAGCACTCGAAGGAGGATCAGAAACATGCTGAAACTCGTCACAGCGTCGGCAGTGGTTGCGCTTGCCGGCACGGCGATGGCCGACCTGGGGTCTACTCTCCCCATGGACGGTGTCATTGATTTCCAGATGGGTCAGGGAGTCGCTGGTAAGAACTACACCAGCCTCCGCAACGCCGGCTCTGAGCGCGACGCCTCTGGCGACACGTTCAACGCCGCGATGCTGGCTCAGAACTCCGCTAGCGCGTTCTTCATCGACGACTTCCCGGATGACTTCGTCTTCGGCATTACGTCCGATGGCGGCATGAACTTCATCACTGGCGCCCCGACTTCGGTCGCTTCGGTTGAGACCCCGCTCGGCGGCATCACCAAGCAGATCACCGTCGCCGCGTTCACCGATGACAGCTCTGACTGGCTGCCGGCTGGCGTCGATCCGGATGGCTCCGGCGACCTGCTGACCGCGATTCGCTTCGACGTTGGTGGCTTCGCCGCCGGCTCCGATCCGATCGAGTGGGCTGGCGCGAGCATTGGCGCTGGCGCGACGGTCATCTCCGCCGAGATCGCCCTCTTCATCGATGGCGCGTTCGTGTTCTCCGCCCCGCTGGCCGGTGAGGATTACTCCTCTGGTGGTCTGGCTGGCGTCGGAGTTGTTGGTGCCGCCGCCGGCGCTGGTGTCGACGAGGTCCAGATCGTCTGGGTCATCGACGAGATCCCGGCTCCGGGCAGCGCCGCCCTTCTTGGTCTCGCTGGCTTCGCCGCTGCGCGTCGCCGTCGCGGCTAATCGCACCGATTGAATCGGTAGGACACTTCGAAACAGATTCGAATATTCCTCCCGACACTGCATAGCACAATCCAACTGGCCCCTTCGTTGCGGAGGGGGCCAGTTTTTTTATGTACACTCCGCGCGGCGACGTGCTTATGACACAGGGCTCCACGACGCACAACATCGCAATCGCGAACGCTCGCGCACTCTTTGCGCGCGGCGACTTCCGCGGCGCCGAGCAGACCATTGCTTCGATCGGCGCCTCCGGCCGGACGGATCCGCAGTTGCTCTTCGAACTCGGTCGCGCACAAGTACAGCTCAACAACTTCGCAGAAGCGCGCAAGAACCTCACGCTCGCGCGCAAGCTCGCTCCCGGCGCATGGCAGGCGGCCATTGAACTCTCGAAGTGCCTGCAGGCGATGGATCGGTTCGAGCAGGCGCTTGCGCATTGCGATGACGCGCTTCGACTCAGACCGGGCCATCCCGAAGCGCTGGCGCGCAAGGCGGAGATCCTCCGCGTGCTGGGCCGGCGCGATGAGGCCTACTCGCTGCTCGAGCCGCTCGTCTCCACAGGCGCCGCAGGGCTTGAGAAAGCAACGGCGAACCTGGTCTTCGCACGCGTCTGCCTCGCCACGCGTCGCATCGACGAGGGCGTCGCCGCGCTCGAGGAGGCCCTCGCCATCGCAGATCTCCCGCGCCTGCTGCGCTCGCAGTTGCAGTATCAACTCGCCGCACTCCATAACGCCGGGACCGACGCCGAGCGCGCCTGGGCGTCGCTCACCGAAGCCAGCGAACTTGCCGAAGGGCCTGTCCAGATCGAAGCGTTCACCCAAGCCACGGACGAGCTCATCCGCCGATGGACACAGGATGTCATCGAGAATCTCCCTGTCGCGCGACAGAATGACGAGAAGGCCGTCTTCATCGTCGGAATGCCCCGATCCGGTTCGACGCTCGTCGAGCAGATACTCTCCCGACACTCGCTGGTGGACGTGCGCGGGGAGAGTCCGGCGCTCTCGGAGGAAATCGCGCCGCTGCGGTCGATGCATACTGCCTCCGGGATGAACCTCGATGATCCGGAGCTCGCGACGCAGCAGATCCTCGATCGCGTATCGCGCAAGTTCCTGCGCCGACTCCGCGAAGGCGCCGGGAAAGCGACACGCATCACCGACAAGACGCTCCTGCATTACCAGTCACTCGGTCTGATCTCGTCGCTCTTCCCCAAGTGCCGGATTCTGCATTGCGTGAGAGATCCGCTCGACACATGCATCTCCTGCTACTTCCAGGCGTTCGGCGGTTCGATGCACTGGACGAACAATCTCTACGCCCTCGGCCGGCGCCATCGCGATTACCAGCGACTCATGGCGCACTGGATCGAGACGCTCGCCCACCCGATCTACGACATCTCGTATGAAGACCTGGTGCAGAAGCCCGAGCGCGAGACCCGGGCGATCATCGACTTCCTGGATCTCCCCTGGGAGGACTCATGCCTCGATCCGGCGGCGTCCGATCGCGTCGCACAAACCGCCAGCCTCGATCAGGTGCGCCAACCCGTCTACACCTCGTCCGTCGGCCGCGCAGGAAAGTACCGCATGCATCTTGAGCCGCTTGTTGCAGGTCTTGAGGGACAAGCAGATCCCGGAAACGCTCAGGCATGACTCCCGCGGGCCTCGAGGACATCGTCCGCAAGGCGACCGAGCGTCTCAATGCCGGCGACGCGCGTGCCGCCGAATCGGCGCTGCGTCCAATCGTCGCAAGGAACCCGCGCCATCCAGGCGCGCTCTTCTGCCTCGGTCGCGCGCAGTTCGCGCTGGGTCAGTTCGCCGCGGCGAAGCGATCTCTCGACGCGTGCATGCGCCTCGCGCCGGGAACATGGCAGGTGATGGTCGAACTCTCCAAGTGCTATCAGTTTTCAGGAGATTTTGATCGTGCGCTCGAACTCTGCGATCAGGCGCATCAACTGAAATCCGACAGCAGCGAGGTCGTTGCGCGCAAGGCAGAGACGCTGCGCGTCATGGGACATCACGACGAAGCCGCATCGCTCCTCGAGCCGATCGTGACCGCCGAGCAGTTTGGGCTTGGCGAGATCTCATCGGCGACGGTGTACGCGAGGATCAGAACGGCGCAGGGCGACCTCGACGCAGCGCTCTCCGCGATCAGGCGCGCTCTGGAGGTGCAAGGTGTCCCTCACGCCGCCGAGGCGCAGCTCCACTTCCAGGCCGGCGCGACGCTCGATGCGCAGGGCGCCTACGACGAGGCCTGGACCGAGGCCGCCGAAGGAAACGCCATCACCGGGCGCGGATTTGATGTGCGCGCCTTCTCAGATCGAATCCGGCGCAATCTCGAGACGTGGACGCGTGAACGTTTCCTCCAGACGCCGACCGCCGCCGATCGACGGGAGCGCGTCGTCTTCATTATCGGGACGCCGCGCTCCGGCACGACCCTGCTCGAGCAGACGCTCTCGCGCCATTCCGACATCGGGGCCGCCGGCGAGACCGAGCTTGTCACCCTGGCGGCGCACGATCTTGCGCAGGCGACCGACGGCGCGTCGCTCATACCGACGGAATCCTCGCTGCGAAAGATCGCCCGGAAGCGTGCGCGGGAACTGAGCAAGCTCGGCGGAGGCGCAGAAGTCATCATCGAGAAGACGCCGACGAACTTCCTCTTTATCCCCCTGCTCTCGAAGCTCTTCCCGGAGTCGCGCATCATCCTCTGCCGGCGCCAGCCGCTTGATGTCGCAGTGTCCTGCTTCTTCCAGGACTTCGGACCGGCGCTCGCATGGTCGTGCAGCCTCGACGGCATCGCCGCCTTCTTCGAGTCCTTCGAGAGCGCCATGCGCCATTGGCAGGATGTCTGCCAGCCGGAGTTGCTCGAAATCGACTACGAGGAGTTCGTCAGCAATCACGAGGAGCAGACACGCCGCGCGCTCGACTATATCGGCGTCGAGTGGGATGACGCGTGCCTGCGCCCCGAAGAATCCAAGCGCGTCGCCAACACCGCGAGTCTCGAACAGGTGCGCCGACCAGTGCACACCCGCTCGGTCGCCCGGCACGAGCACTACAGCGAGCAACTCGCCCCTCTCCGTGCGCGACTCGGCATTTCCTGAAGCGGCTGATCTGCTGATAGAATCGTCGGCGTGGAACGAACGCCGAGAACAAGACTTGATGCGCTTCGCCAACACCGCGCCGTGCGCGATCGCTCGGCCCCGCTCGCAGAGCTGATCGCCAGTGAAAGCACGACGCTGAGGCGTCAGAGGCGACGCAGCGGCGGCGCATCGAACGCGTGGTGCGCCGTCTGCCCGGAGTCCCTCGCCCCGCGCACCGCTGTCGCCGGACTCAATCGAGGCGTCCTCACGATCAAGGTCGATAACGCTTCAACGAAGTTCGAAGTCGACCGATTCCTCAGATCAGGAGGCTTCGACGCCCTCGTCCGGGAAGCGCCCGCGTCGATCCAGCGAGTGAAGATCATTCTCGGCGCCTGAGGCTCGCGTTCGACCGCGGAGCCACGCGCAAAGAAACCAGCGGGATCGACCGATAGAGTCGTGTATGCCGCTGCGCATGAACACAGATCTGACGCCGGACCTCCTCGATCACATGGTCGCGATCAAGGAGAAGGCGATCGACTACGGCCTCGACTTCTACGAGGTCGTCTTCGAGGTCCTCGACTTCGAGACCATGAATCAGATCGCCTCGTATGGCGGATTTCCGATTCGCTATCCGCATTGGCGCTGGGGCATGGAGTTTGAGAAGCTCTCCAAGCGTGACGCCTACGGTCTGGGGCGGATTTACGAGATGGTGATCAACAACGATCCCTGCTACGCATACCTGCAGGAGTCGAACTCCGTCACAGATCAGAAGCTCGTGATGGCCCATGTCTACGGCCATGCCGACTTCTTCAAGCGGAACGCATGGTTTAGCCGCACGAACCGGAAGATGATGGATGAAATGGCGAATCACGCCACGCGCATCCGCAAGCACATCGAGCGTGTTGGCGCCGACGAGGTCGAGCACTTCCTTGATCAATGCCTGCGCATCGAGCATCTCATCGACCCGCATTCTCCCTTTGTCGCGCGCGAGTCCACGAACGGCGCGAGAGAGGCGACTCCGGAGCCGATGCGGCTCCCGGCCAAGTCGTACATGGATCCATTTATCAATCCTCCCGAGGCGATCGAGGCGGAGCGCGAAGAGTTGCGGAAGCGCGCCGCGTCACAGTGCGGCGTGACGCCGCTGTCTCCAACGAAGGATGTGCTGAAATTCCTGCTCATCCACGCCAACCTCGAGAGCTGGCAGCACGACATCATCTCGATCATCCGGGACGAGGCGTACTATTTCGCGCCCCAAGCGATGACGAAGATCATGAACGAGGGATGGGCCAGCTATTGGCACTCCAAGCTCATGACGTCGCACTTCCTCGAGGCAAGCGAAATCGTTGACTACGCCGAACAGCACTCAGGCGTCGTCCATATGCCCCCCGGTGGTTTCAATCCCTACAAGCTCGGCATCGAGCTCTTCAAAGACATCGAGCGGCGCTGGGACAAGGGGCAACATGGCGCAGAGTGGGACCGCCTCAGCAACATCGGCGAGCGCGCCGCGTACGACGATGGCTCCATGCAAGGCCGGCAGAAACTCTTCGACATCCGGAGCATCTACAACGACGTCAACTTCATCGACGAGTTCCTGACGCCGGAGTTCATTGAGAAGCACCAACTCTATCACTATAAGCGCGATCCACACTCGGGCGAGCTCCGCATCGTCAGCCGCGATCCACAGGTCATCAAGCAGGCGCTCCTCTATCGAATCTCGAATATGGGTCAGCCGCACATGTACGTCGTGGACGCGAACTACCTCAATCGCGGCGAACTCTTCCTCGCGCATCAGTGGAATGGCCTTGATGTCGAGATCTCATCAGCGGTTGAGGTGCTGCGCGCTCTGCGCAGAATCTGGGGCAGGCCCGTACGCCTGCACGCCAGGATCGATCAGGAGCAGTGGCTCTTCACATGCGAGGACCCCGAGGAAGAGCAACTCGGGCGCGAGCGCATCACCGAGGAGACGCCCCAGCCTGCGCATCAGGTGTAGGCGAAGGCGCCGACGCTTCAACCGGTGCGCTTGCGCTCAGACGCCGCCCGCCGACCTCAGACTCCACGAGCAATGACTCGAACGCCCGCTTCGTCGCAAGCCACGACGACGCGAGATCCTGTCCGCGATCGAACTCCACCGTCAGAATCGGCGTGCCTCGATCGACGCCCACCCACGACCCGAGGGAGCCTGGTGTCGGATATCCCATGTCCGGGACGATGCGCCAGCGGCGATCAGCGCGCGACGCCCCACTGACGAACGCCTTCGCGTGGCGTTGCGCCGGGCCGTCGTAGTTGCAGAATGGTCCGCGATACGTCGAGTGGAAGACAACGACGAGATCTGGGTCGAACTTCGTCATGGCGTCGGCGACCACGCGCACCTCAGGCTCGCTCAGCGGCGCGCTCCCGCGCGCGGGACTCGCCTTGAAGTTGCTCGCCGGCCAGTTCCTGTTCAGGTCCACGCCGCGGGCATTCCGCCTCGACCCACGAGCAGAGCCATCCGGATTGGCGTCACGCACCATGTAGATGGTCGCCTTGCTGGCGTAGCTCGGGTCTCGAAACATGATCGCCAGGGAGTCGACGAGACGCCTGCCTTCGCGTTCATCGCCATGAATCGAGCCAATCACGAAAACCCGCAGGGGCCCGTGACCGACCGTCCTGGCCTGGATGGCTCTTCCCTCGACTGACTCACCGATCGTGCGCCAATGGGCGATCTGCGGCTGCACCCGCCGGACTTCCGGCTCGGGGGTCTCCAGAGCTCGGGAATCTGCAATTGAGGCGCAACCGGCGAAGGTCGCCAGCGCCACGGCAAGCGTCGCTACTCGTGCCATCGTCATCCTCCGTGAATCGGATCCGCTGGCGAGGGTGGTCCACTCTTACCCGTCCCACGCCGCCTGCTCAAGCGATCAACGCCTGTGTAGACTCTGGGTAGATGAGTTGCTGCCCGGGACCAAAGGACGGAAGGGTGTTCGACCCACGCGATGAAGGGCCAAGCGCAGAGGACCTCGACCGCTTTGGCGGCGACACCATCCGCTGCGCCTCCTGCAACGAGGAGCTCTATCACGACGCCGCCTTCTGCCCCTCCTGCGGCGAGGTCACGGATCAGGGGTCAGAGTCAAAGCCCAAACGCTGGGTCGTCGTCACCGGCGTCATCGCCCTGCTGGCGTTCGTCCTGATCTACGTCCTCTAGCTCAGGCGCTTCGCTCGACGTAGTTGGCGAGCAACCGGACGCCGAATCCGGTCGGCGTCTCCTTCGCAAACGGGCCGGACTCGCCCTCCACGCGATGCACACCTGCGATGTCGAGGTGACACCAGGGCGTACCCTCTGGCGCGAAATAACTCAGGAATGCAGCGCCCTGGATCGGATGAGCCTTTCTGACCGGCGCCGAATTGAGGATGTCCGCGCAGGACGATCGCATCAGATCGCGATACTCCTGGTGATGCGGCAGACGCCAGACGCGCTCATCGCAACGCTCGGAGGCCTGTTCCATGCGTCCGCGCAAGCCGTCGTCATCGCACCACATGCCCGCGTAGGTCGAGCCGAGGGCCACAACCACGCCTCCGGTCAGTGTTGCGACATCGACGATCTCCGCGGCCTTCTCCTTGTCACCTGCCCAGCAGAGTCCGTCGGCGAGCACGAGTCTGCCCTCGGCGTCCGTGTTCGTCACCTCGACGGTCACGCCGTTCCGGAAGGTGAGAACATCATCTGGCCGGTAGGCGTTGTCTGAGACTGAGTTCTCTGCGGCGCAGAGGAGGCCGATGACCGGACGCTTCGGCTTGATGACCGTCGCGATCGCGTGCATGGCGCCGAGCACCGCGCAACCGCCGTCCTTGTCGCCCTTCATGCCCCGCATCGAGCCGCCGACTTTGAGTGAAAGTCCGCCTGTGTCATACGTGATCGTCTTGCCCACCAGCACGATCGGCTTCTTCGAGGCGCCGGTGCGCGGCTTGTAGGCGATGCGTACGAGGCACGGAGGATTCTCCGACGCCTGACCGACAGTCATCATTCCGGTCAGACGCTCCCGCTTCAGGGCTTCACCCTTGACCACGCTGACGCTCAGGTTGTCCACACCGCGCGCCATCTTGCGCGCTTGCGCCGCCATCCAATTCGGCGTCGCAATGTTGGCGGGCGTATTCGAGCATCTGCGAGAGAGATTCATGGACTCGGCGAGTCCCAGACCGCGTCGGACGCCCTTGACGAACGCGCCATCCTCCGATGAGATCGTCACCGACGGCTTCCGGCTCTTGGGCGCGCTCACAGACCCGCGCAGTTCGTCGAAGTTGAACGCGAGGACGCCGAATCCCTCGCCGAATGCCTGCCCCGCCGCCGCGGAATCGACCTTCGCTTTCTTGAGGACGTCGCTGACCTCGACGCAGAGCCGCCGGTCCTTCGTCACTGCCATGCGCTTGCCGATGATCGCTGCCAGGCGGAAGAAGGAGCCGGCGTTCAGATCGGAGGGCTTCCCGAGACCAACGACGAGAACGCGTTCCGGCGCCGAGCGCCCTCCCGGATACGCCTCGCAGACGCGCCCGAACTCACCGGTGCAATCCTCGCGCTTGAGTGCGCGAGCGATCGAGCCGTCAGCGTCCAGCGCCGCCGCCGCGCTTCCGAGTCTTCCGACGCCCCCACCGGAGGAGGTCGACTGCGTCACTCCGACGACGATCGCATCACACGCGCCGCGGCCACCCGCGCTGACTTTCTGGAACATCGTTCGCGACTCCTGCTGCACATGCGTCGCCCGCGCGACGCCGATCGATTCTGTGTCGATCGAGGAGCGAGTGTAGCGATCTTGGCGTACCTTGGCGCCATGGCAGCGCCCGACGAACGACCCACCGATCCAGCCAATCCAGTGCTTCCCGCGCCGTGGCGCGACCGCTACCTCCAGGATCTCTCAGATAAGGAGGCCACGGCCGGCGGAAGCGATGACGACGCGGGCGACTGCTTCCTCAGTGACTACTGGAATTCGCCGGAGCGTGATGTCGAGAATCATGTCATCGCGCGCGTTGGTGATGGCGCCGCAGCCGGCATGGTTCTTCTCAACAAGTACCCCTACTCCAATGGGCATCTGCTCATTGCGCTTGGAGAAGGACGATCGCGCCTGATGGACTACGACGCCGAGCAGCGCGCCGCCCTCTGGCGCATGGTCGATCTCGCGTCCGATCTGCTCGAGCGGACGCTGCCCCTGCAGGGGTTGAATATTGGTGTGAATCAGGGTCGGGCCGCAGGCGCCGGTGTGCCACAGCACTTGCACGTGCATGTCGTGCCGCGCTGGTCCGGCGACACGAACTTCATCACCGTTGTCGGGCGCGTGCGCGTGAATCCCACGGCGCTCGAGGACATGGCCTGTCGCCTTCGGGAGACCTGGGAGTCAATGGCCTAGCTTGCCTGTGTCTCAGGCGGCGATGCGCTGCTCGAAGCGGATGCCCATTCGATATCCCTCGCCGGCGGGCTCGCATCGCACGACGACGCCATCGCGCCAGACATTCGCATGCGGAGATGTGCAGACGCGTAGTCGGGCGCCCGGTGGCACGGGATCGGAAACGAGCGCGCCCAGACCGCCGAGAGATTCATCCCGCAAATGCAGATCGATCATGCCGGCGCTCGACATCGGATCGACGCGCACCGCCTGCATGCGGCCGATCAGCGTCGCGCGCGCAGCGCTCCGGCGCTCGAATTTCAGGCTCTGACCGTCATCGGCGCCAATGGCGTCCGTCTCGTGATGCTCGCGATTCCTGCTC
>JANQNW010000006.1 GCA_028279375.1 Phycisphaerales bacterium | reverse complement strand
CTGCACGTGCGCGGGCTGCTTGCATATGAAGCGGCGCGGCAAGCGCATCTGGAATCCGGCCGGACGACATCCGAGCCTGTTGCGGATCCGGCGATCGCGGCGCTGTTTCGTGAGGCGGCAGACTCATTACGCGATTCGATCGAAGCGAATGACGCCGGAGACCATGCGCAGGCAGTGGCGCGGGCGCAGACGCTCTATGGCGTCTGTCTCTATATGAGCGCGCCGGCCCAGCCGGATCCGGCTCGAGCGTTCGTCGAAGCCGCGAAGGCGCTAAAAAGCGCATCCACGAGCGCTTCCACGGGGAATGCAAGCGAGTCAGCAGCGATGGCGATTCGTGCGCTGGAGCAGGCGATGGCGAGGCTGAATACGCCGCCTGAGACGCCGGGGCTGCTTGCGCGATTTATGAATGAGTTCCTGGACGCCTTTCCGTCGCATCCGGCGGCGGGGGCGATGCTCTATCGGAAAGCGGAGAGCGCCGGACTGACGAACGAGGATCGCGTGAGTCTTCTGCTTCGTGTCGCCAGCAACTCGAATGCATATGAATCGGCGCGTCGGAAGGCGTCGCATCTGCTCTTTGGAATGTGGGAGTCGTCGGCGCCGGACTATCGGGATTGGGCGGCGGGCCGATACATCGATGTGGCCGAACCGATCTTCCTGATCGATATCCGGAACGCGACAGACGGCGATCGTGACGCTGGCGTCAAGGCGCTCGCTCGAGGACGGAGGTTGCTTGCCGCGATGTTGTCGCTGAGCGCCGCGAACGCAGACCGCGCAGAACGTGTGCTCATGGCCCTTCGAGAGGGCCAGGTGATCGCGTCGACGCGATCCGACGATCGTCCGCGCGTTGAGGCGGAGCTTGCTTATCGCGAGGCGCAGCTGGCGCTGGCGCGTGGCGATCTGGCGCTGGCGCGAGCGCTGGCGGAGCGCGTGAGCGCCAGCGGTGACGCGGCAAGTGAACTTGGCGGGTTCATCGGCGAACGACTGCTTTTCTCACATGCGGTCGAGCGATGGCGAATGGCGAAGCGGACGCTCTCTCCGGAGGCGGAGATCGTCAGCCGGGCGCGGGTTGTTGCGGAGGAGGGCGCGAACCTGCTTGCGGATCTGGAGGCGGCTCCCGGCGCCGTCGAGCCAGATGTGGCGCTTGGCGTTGAGACCGCGACGGCCGAGGCTGCGTATGACCTCTGGTCGCTCGCTGGGGAGAATTCGGCTCGCGCGTTGGGAATCGCGCTGCACCGACGGGTGCTCGAACAGCATCCTGGGAGCGCAGGGTTCCTGCGACGCATGGCGGAGCTCTCGGAATCCGCGGGTGATCGGCAAACCGCGCTGGAGTGCTGGCGCACACTCTCCGCTGGCCTTTCCACGGCGGAGCCGGCGTGGTTCGAGGCTCGATATCGGCTGATACGACTCCTCGCACGCCAGGATCGCCGGCGCGCGATCGCCGTCATTGATCAGCATGCCGTTCTGTTTCCTGAATTTGGGCCAGCGCCGTGGGGAGACCGGCTGCGCACACTGCATGAGGAGTTGGGCGGGCGGTGAGTCCGATGTCCCCCATTCAGAAGCTGCTTGGTCTGCCCGCGGAGGCGGACTCACCCTTTGATCTGCTGGGATTGAAGCCCGGTGAGTTCACGGACGCCGCTGTTCACGAGGCGCTTGAGCGGCGGCTCGAGCGCCTGACGGGACACACGCAGGGAAGTTCTCACGACGCCGACGAGGTGCGGCTGGCGCTGCATGCGGCCGCGGCGCAGCTTCTGGATCCACATGTCCGTGCGCATCTCATTCAGCGGGCCGCGATGGACAAAGCCGGTATGACGGCGCAACGGCCTGCGGCGGGGCACGAGATCGAGGCGTATCGCCAAGCGGCGATGCGAGTCATGGCGCTCTCGCGCCGCCTGGACAGGCGATCACGTCGACTGCTCATCGGATTGGCGCACGCCTATGGACTCACGCCTGCGAAAGCGCGTGGTGTGCTTCGGTCTCTTCGGAGTAATCGGACGAGTCCGCTCAGCGCATCGGAACCAGCAGCTCCCGCGACCCGGCAGTCCACAGGCGGCATCTACGAATCAATTCAGGAGGGGGCTTCGAAGGAGATGGCTCGTGTGCGGCAGCGCGCTCGATCGGCGCTGATGGGCGCCATCGTTGTCATCGTCGTGATGCTCGGCGCGGCAGGAGTCGTCTTCGAACTCACGCGCGAGACGACACACAGAGACCGTGCGGGAATGGCGGAGGATGCCCGCAGCGCCGCCGACCTGAATGACACGAAGCAGTCCGCACGGGCTCGTGATGACGCGGCTCGCGCTCGCGCCTTCCCGGACTCAACTCCGAGCGTCGCGGACTCCTCGGAGACTTTGCCACAAGAGCCGGTGTCGGCGGCGGACGCACGAGACAAATTGCAGCGCGCAATCGATCTGCTTTCCTCGGATCCAGGCGAAGCGGCGTTCAGGTTCGACCGGATGACCGTGTATCTCGCGCGGGAATGGGCGAGCGCCAGCGAGGCGGAGACGCATTCCCTCGTCGAGCTGATTGTGGAGTATTTCTATCGCGCCGCGCCCGGCGGCGAAGGGCAGGGGCGAGCGCTGGCGTCGATTACGCAGCGCGCCGAGCGATTGGCGCCCGACGCGCGTCATCTCGAATCTGCGGAGATCCTCCCTGCGATCTGGGCAGTTGGCGTCCTGAATCGGCTCGCTCGCGGGCAGGATCTCTCGGCGCAGCTCCATCGCGAGGTCGACTTTGCGATCGCAACAGCGCTTCCGCGCGGGAGGCCCGCGGGCAATGCGACCTTTTCGACCGGCGTGCACGCCGCATTGCTTGCGGCGCTGGGTCGCATGCCTCTGGAGGCGGATCCAGGCGCACGCCCCGGCGAGTTCCCGCTTGCATGGGACTATTGGCTGGAGGCGTCGCTCTGGCCTCCGAGACCGGCGGGCGCCGCGGGCAATCCTGAGTCAGATGGTCGAGTCGCCAGTGCGATTGAGTTGTTCCTGGTCGCCGGCGCATCGCCGGCGCTGCACTCCGAATCTCGCCAGGTGCTCGAGACGCTCCTCCAGTCTCTTGATTGGGACGCGCCGCGCGGCGAGGCGCGCACGAGGCTTCTGACGTGGTTCGACAACCCGCAGATCGCGACGGCGGACCTGGCCTTTATTTCGCAATCAATCGTGAACTCGGGTCAGGTTCGCGGCGCGGGGGCTGATTCATCGCTGACGAGCGCTGCGAGCAGGCAGCGGCGGCGCGACGTCCGCGATCGACTGGCGACGCTCTGGGGCATGCGCACGACGCCGGAGACCGACAGCGTCGCACTGGCGTGGCGAAGGCGGGCCACTGACGCGCTCGCGATGCATGACGACTCGTCAAGCTGGATCGCAATGCTCTGGCATGCGGCGATCGTGGCGCGACTGAATGAGGTCGCGGCGTATCACTGGGAGGGAAAGAGCTCGGCCGCGTCAACAGCGCTCGAACAGGCGGCGGCTCTGAGCACGTCGCCGGTGTCGAATGTCTCACCTGATCGGTCGCCTCCGGGGCCTGCCGGGGTGAATTCGGACGGCGAATGGGCGCTTTCGTTCCTGAGCAGGCCGCGCAATGACACGGAGGGTCGTCTGGAGCTGCTGGAGTCGCTGCGCTCGCGAAGTGATGAGATCGGGCCTGTCGATGCCGATGTGTTGGCGGAGGCCGCGTTCTCGCACTCCAGCGCCGCGGTGCGCGTCTCTGCGACGACGCAGCTTCTCGCGCGCTCGCATCAGAAGTGGGCATTGAACGGGGCTCTGGAGGCGCTGCTCAAGGCGCCGGCGACAAACGCCGTCAGCGATTCGATCGAGTCAATGACCGGCCAGGCCCTTCCGCATGTCAAGGATCCAGGATGGCGCCTGAATGCGCGGCGTGCGCTGGTGCAGGCGCTTCTTGTCGCCCTGACGCAGGACGCCAGTTCAAGAGAAGTCGATCGGCTCGCGATCGAGATTGGACGCGCCTACGGAGGACGGGTTGCCGGCGGCGACGAGGGTGATGGAGGGGGAATCAACAACACGGTTGCGCACGAGAGCGCCACGGAGCTCTTTCGAGTCTGGCTGCAGCGCGCGGCGCAGTTTGAGCGAAGCGAGCGCGGCGAGGAGTCCACATGGGCGATCGAGCGGCGCATGGATGGAAGGCTGCAACTGACGGGGCAGCCGATCGGCCGATTCGCAGCGCATCAAGCAGGCATCGCTGAACTCATGGCGCTCGTCGTGGCAGCTGAGCGACCGGGCATGGCGTCAGTCGTGCGCGAGGTCATTTCGGAGCTTGGAGAGTCGCGCCGCCGTGCGTCGTCGGTGATCATGCAGATACGAGACGCTGAACTCGCGCAGCTCCAGCTCTGGATGATTCGATACGGGCACGGTCTCAGTGAGGAGGACCGATTGTGAGAAGAATGGCGACTTTCATCGCGGTCGGCGCTTTGCTTGTCGGTGGTCTTGGCGCTCCATCTGCCGGTCAGGCGCCTGTTGACCAGACCGAGCGGGAACGTCGACTCCAGGCGTTGCGGCCCTCGAATCCGATGGCCTACTTCGAGTTGGCCGAAGAGATTGCGTACGAGGCGCAGACCGAGGAGGAAGAGGATCTTGCGAGGCGACTGTATGTCCTGGCGTTTGAGCTTGATCGGAGGACGGCGCCTGTCGAACTTGGGGCGAGCGCGTGTCTGGGGATACGCGAACTCTCGAAGAACTCGGTTGAGCGGCAGTGGCTGGCGGCCCTCGCGCGCGCTGTTGACAGCGAACCATCTCGGATCGATTGGCCGCTTGATGTCGGCGGGCAGGATGACGCGGCGGAGTCCTACCTTCTGGCTGAGGCGATGGGGCGCCATCGCGCTGGCGACTACCGACGCGCGACGCTCGGCCTCGACAACGATGGCGCCCGTGGCGTCGTGGATGAACTGCCTGAACACCACGTGCGCGTCATCGATCGGTCGATCAACCACGCAAGGAACACGCCCGCATGCCGCTCCTGCAAACGCCGCCGCATAATCTCGACGGGACCGGAGACGCGCGCACGACTCTGTACGGCGTGTGATGGCGATCCCGGGCCCGAGTTCGACCTGACAGCGTTGGCGGAGCATGTCGCCGTCGAGGCTGTCCTGCTCGATGCGAGCCCGCCGAACTGGAGCGCCCAACTGCTGATCATGGACGGTGTTCCAATTCGAGACTTCGACGCCAGTGAACTCGCGCGCGTTTACCGGGTGGATCCGGCGCTCAGCGTGTGGCGTGACAGGCGCTGGCGGGCGCCGGAGGCGCCCTAGGGCGGAGGGAGCGCCAACGGGGTAGCATGACCTTGGTGAATCGCCGTGGAGACCCCGCATGACCGATGTTCAGACGCCATCGCCTGAGACGTTGCCACTTCAGGACGCCGACCTCTCGTCGGCCAGCGTGCTGGTGGTGGATGACAACGAGCAGAATCTCGAGTTGCTGGTTGCGTATCTCGAGGACCTAGGTTGTCGAATCGCGACGGCGGCTGACGGGATTGAGGCTGTCTCCGCCGTGGAGTCGAATGCGCCGGACCTGATACTGCTGGATGTGATGATGCCTCGCATGAGCGGGTTCCAGGTGTGCTCGAAGCTGAAGTCGGATCCGGCGACGCGCGAGATTCCGATCATCATGGTGACGGCGCTGAACGAGGTCAGCGATATCGAACGCGCCGTCGAGTCGGGCGCTGACGACTTCCTGACGAAGCCGGTTCACAAGATCGAGCTCATTACGCGCGTGCGCTCGCTCATGCGTGTGCGCCTGCTTCGCTTGCAGCTGGAGTCGACGCTCGCCGAGATGCGCCGGCTGCAGAAAGGCGAAAACGAAAACTGATTTCGAGCGCTTTGTGGAAGCGGTCTGAGGAGCATTCAAAGCAATGTCGTGGTTTGATGCGCATCTGGATCTCGCCTACCTCGCGGTGAGCGGACGGAACATGGAAGAGGAGCCGGCGGCGTGTGGTGGTCCGCATCCTCCGGCGGCGGTCACCTTGCCGTCTCTTGAAGCCGGACGTGTCGTCGGGGCGCTCGGGACGATCTTCACGGAGCCCGACGGCGAGGGCGCTGAGGCGTATCCGAGAGACGACGTCGAGACGGCAAATAGGAAGGGACGCGCGCAACTCGAGGTGTATCGCATCTGGCACGAGACGCAGAAGGCGAATCTCAACCTCCGCGAGGCGTTGCTTTTCGATCCTGACGTTGGAGAGACGCGCGGCGGTATGGGCGTCTCCGAAACGAAGCAGACACGCCCGTTCGACGGGCTCCAGAGCAGGAGTCGAACGTCCCCGCTCACGCTTGGTGTGCTCATTGAGAATGCGGATCCGATTCGCTCGCCGGACGAGATGGAATGGTGGGTGGCGCGCGGCGTCGTCGCTGTCGGTCTCGCCTGGTGGACGCCAAGCCGCTACGCAGGCGGCAACGGGGCCTCGGGCGTCGCGCTCACAGCCGTCGGTCGAGACATGGTGCAGGTGATGGATCACCTTGGGGTGATTCATGATTTCTCACATCTGAGTCAGGCCGCCGCGGACGAGCTTCTCGCGACGACGGAGGCTCCGGTGATGGCTTCGCATTCGAACTGCCGAGCGTTGCTCGCAGGCGAGAACGAACGTCACCTCAGCGACGACACGATCCGGGAGATCGGCGGGCGCGGAGGGGTCATCGGTCTGAACCTTGTCTCGGACTTCCTGTCCGACGCCGTGGCCAGCGGCGATGCGAAGCGCGCGACGATTGACGATTGTGTTCGACATATCGAGCACATCTGTGAGCTCGTCGGGCATCGCCGCGCCGTCGGGCTTGGTTCCGATATGGACGGCGGCATCAGCGCTAATCGTCTGCCGGCCGGCATCGATACGCCCGCTGATCTTGATCTGATCACCGACGCGCTGGAAGGGCGCGGCTGGACCGATGATGAGGTCGAGGGATTCCGGATCGGGAACTGGACTCGGTTCCTGTCGGAGCGCCTCAGCGCACGTCCGCAGGTCGCAAGCGCGCTCTAGTTTGCGGGAATGCGCGACAATGGCTCGAGCATGCGCTCGCGGTAACGGGCGTGGTGTTCGCCATAGTCGGGGTCCATCAGAATGAACTGGTACGGGCCTCCGAGTTGCTTGTCGATCTCCTTGATTCGGCGAGCCGGATACGGATGTGTGCTCAGCCATTCCGGAGGGCGCGATTTTCCTTCAGACGCATCGTCGAGCACCTGCATGACCTGCTTCTGAGCGCGCGGCGTGTACCAGGCGTTCGTCATGTATCGCATCCCGAGCCTGTCGGCTTCCAGCTCGTCATCGCGGCTGAATTTCAGGAGGAATCCCTGTCCGCCGGCGCCGACGAGCAGCGGCGCACCGGCTCGCACCAACTCCGAATCCTCGCCGCTGGCGGCGACAGCCGTGCCGATCACGATGCCCGTGAGGATGAGCTGTTTGGAAATGCGCTGGTCAGCGTGTTCGGCGGTGACATGCCCGATCTCGTGGCCGAGGATGCCGGCGAGCTGCGCTTCGCTGTCGAGCTTCTCGGCGAGTCCACGTGTCATGAAGACCTTGCCGCCTGGGAGGGCGAAGGCGTTGATCTGCTCAGAGTTGAGCAGCGTGAACTCCCACGGGAGGTCCTTGTATTCATCCTCGATTCCGTCAACGAGCTTCATGCCGATCTCGGTCATATACGCCTGAACGCCTGCGTCTGGCACGGCGCCGCCGTATTCGTCTGCGAGTTGGCCCTTGGCTTCCTCGCCGATGGCGATCTCGTCTTCGCGAGACAGCACGTTGAATTGGCTCCTGCCGGTCGCGGGGTTCGTGACGCAGCCCACGAGAGGCGCCATACAGACGAGTGCGAACAGGCAGGCGAGCACACGGTTTTGCGTCATTCGTTCTCTCCTGGCGGCCTCGCCAATCGTATACGCGGCGTCCGGCCCGCGGCCGATTCATTGCATACTGTGGAAATCAGCGACGGAGTCGGAGAATCTGGATGAGCACGATGACGGACGACGCCCAACGTATTGAGAAGTCTGTGTGGAGCGACGAGGATCTCAGGAAGAACCCGCACCTCGACGACGAGAAGGCGTCGAAGGTGCGCGAGATGTTCGGCGCGATCGCCCACCGGTACGACCTGAACAATCGCGTCCACTCGTTCGGCCGGGATCAGGCGTGGCGACGTACTGCGGTGCGGGAAGCGCAGCTGCGCCAGGGCGATGTCGTGCTCGATGTCGCATGCGGCACAGGTGATCTGTCCCGTGCATTCGCGCGCGCGGGCGCCCGGCATGTTGTTGGCGCGGATTTCACGCCGCAGATGTTGGAGATCGCTCGTCGTCGTCGAGCGATTCGCGGCGGCGAGATCGAGTACGTGGAGGCGGACGCCCAAGCGCTTCCGTTTGAGGATCACAGTTTCGACGTGGTTTCGATCGCGTTCGGCATCAGGAATGTGACCGCTCCGGATCTGGCGCTTGCTGAGTTCTATCGCGTGCTTCGGCCGGGCGGCCGCCTCGTCATACTGGAGTTCGCTCGTCCGCGCTCTGCTTTGATCGCGCGGGTGAATGACTTCTACGGCAGCGTGATCATGCCGAGGACGGCGACCTGGCTAAGCCGTGACGAGAGCGGGGCGTATCACTATCTCCCGCGCTCGATCAATACATTTCTTGATCGCGCGGAGATGGTGGACCGGATAACACGCGCAGGATTTGCCGCTGTGACGCAGCGCGCGATGACATTCGGGGTGTGCGTGTGTTATCGGGGCGTTCGGACGTCCGGATAAAGGCCGAGCGCCGAGATTGCACGCTTGAGTTCGAGTTATCGGGCGCCCCTGGACGCTCCGGGCGTTCTCGTGCGCGCCCCCATCAGATTCACCGACCTCCTGAGATGCGATCGATGTACGAGCCAGACATTGGGTCACGGGCGGCGGCGGAGCACGCTGGCGCATTCACGATCAAGGGACCCCTGGCGGAGACATGCGGGTCGAGGCATTCGTCATTGGAGTGTTGAAGTGAGTCAGGAAATTCTTGTTGAACGACTTTTTGAAGCGCTGATCGAAGGCGATCGGCCAACGGCGCGGGACGTCGTCGCTGAGACGATGCGCGACGGGGCCAACGCTGAGACCATCATCGCGGACCTCTTCTGGCCGACGTATGAGAAGATCACGGCGCTCTTCCGGTCGGACCAGATCACTTGTATGGCGCACCACCTGGGCACACGCCTCCTGCGGGTGCTCACCGACCAGGTCTCCCTGAGCATCGAGCGGAAGCCCAGTCGAAATCGGAATGTCTTCGCCCTCTGTGGGCCCAATGACGCGGATGAACTCGGCGCCCAGATGGCGGTCGATCTGCTCGAGGGCGACGGCTATCGCATCTCCTTCGCTGGCGGCGGCATCGCGAACGACGAGATCCTGTCCCGCGTGCAGGAGACGCGGCCTGATGTGCTGCTCCTCTTCGCCTCGGCGCCCTCGGATCTGCCGGAGATCCGCGCACTGGTGGACACGATCCGCGAGATCGGAGCATGCGACTCCGTCCAGTTCGTCGTCGGAGGCGGTGTCTTCAACCGGGCCGACGGTCTGGCCGAGGAGATCGGCGCCGACCTGTGGGCCACGACGCCCTCGGAGCTCGTCGAGGTCATGAGCGAGAACCCCGAGCGGCGCGCCACGGCGGACCAGCGGACGGTCGGACGCCACAAGCGCCGACGCGTCGCCTGACGCGACACACGAAACACGCACTCACTTCGCGCATCAAGCGCACACGCGACGACCGGCCTGCTGGAGAGCGGGTCGGTCGTTTTTCGTTGTGACGATCTCGATGGGCTTCCTGTGCTACTGTCCCTTTCATGGCGGATGCATGCGCTCAACAGCAGAACGGAAGACCGATCGCACAACTGTGCGTGCTGGCGAGCGGCTCGCGCGGCAACTGCTCCGTGCTGCTTCATGGCACGGGTGAACTGCGCACGGCGACCTTGATCGATGTCGGGCTGTCGCCGACGCGCACACGCAAGCTGCTCGGAGAGATCGGCGTCTCGATGGATCGCGTGCACAGCGTCCTTCTGACCCACCTCGATCGGGATCACTGCAATCTCTCCTGGGGCAACATGCTTCCGAGACACACCAAGGTGCACGTGCATCCGCGTCATCTCAGTCGCGCGCGAAAGTGCGGCTTCAAGAGCAGACATCTGGAGATACTCCAAGATCGCGCTGAGCTTCCCGGCGACTTGCATATTCGTACAAAGCTGCTGCATCACGATGAACTCGGCGTCGCCGTATTCCGCATGGAGGTCGGCTCAGCGACGATCGGATTCGCAACCGATGTCGGGCGCATCACGAATGAACTCATCGAGCATCTGCGCGAGGTCGATCTGCTTGCGATCGAATCGAACTATTGCCCGCACATGCAGACGGCGTCGTCACGGCCGGAGTATCTGAAGCAGCGCATCATGGGCGGCGCGGGGCATCTCTCGAATCAGCAGTGTTTCGAGGCGGTGGGGGAGATCCGTCCGCGCCAGCATGTTGTGCTCCTGCATCTCTCACAGGAATGCAATGAACCGACGATCGCAACGCGCGCGCATCAGGGCGCTTCGTATGAATTGACCGTGACATCGCAGGATGCGCCGACGGCGTGGGTCGATCTGCATGAGCGCGCTTTGCCTGAGCCGAAGGTCGTGAACCGTCAATCGCCTCGATCGCTCTTCGATTCCGTGTCCTGATTTCGTGCGCTCTCGAGAAGGGGAATCGATCCGGCGGCGAGCTGCGCATCGCGCCACTTTCGAGTTGCGTCGTCATCGTGTTCATACACGAGCCGTCCTGCCTGGAGAATCGGGATCAGCAGCGGCCGTCCCTTCGGGAGGTCGCGATCGAAGAGTGGAACGATCAAATCAGCGGAGATCGCACCCTCTTCATCGACCTGACGCAGAATCTGCCGGCCGAGTGAGGGCCGATTCGCGGCGCCCGGGATGAGGTCATCGAGAGACAACAATGATGTGCCGCTGCGGGGCGTCAGGAACGCGATCGGAGCGTCCGCCGCGAGGATCGTCCCGGGCTGAGCTGCGAAGAAATCCCCTGCGAAGCTCCGAGCCGTGAGGTACTCCGCGATTCTCGTCGGATCGTGAGCCTCGAATCCCTCGGACTCGGCGCACCACTCGATTCCGAGCCTGAGCGCCGCCTGGAGGGCCGTCCTGGCGTCCTGGAGAAGTTCGAGCATCAGGTCAGGCATTGGGACGCCAGCCCAGATCCCTGAGAGCGTCTCTGCGTGGTCGCGAATGAGGATCTCGGCCCGGTCGAGGCCGGCGGCATGTTCCGAGGGGCTCAGGCGATCCACCTCGGAGAGGGCGAAGGTGACCGCCTGGAGGCCGATCACGGGGGCGACCGATGATCTCCATCGGTCTCCTTCACCATCTTTGGGGAACCCGACAGACGAGCGAGCGAAATCCATCCAGTGAGAGAGCAGCGCCGCCCAACTGAGGGCGGTGGCTGAAATCGGCTCTGGCGTTGCCGAATCAGTGTTCGGCGGCACTGGAGGTTCGGGTTCCGGCATGCTGTGTCCTTATCGGGTGTTCGACCCGGACGGCGCAGAGGATCTGGAGGCCGATTTTGACGCAACCGGGGCGACCCTGCGCGTGTACGATTGGAGCAATCGATGACACGTTCCACTGAACAAAAGCTGATCGAGAAGGCCGTCCGGGGGGACCGGGCATCTGCGGAGAAGCTGATCAAGGCCCATCAGGCCTCACTGTACAGCTATCTCCTCCGGATCTCGGGGAAGCCTGACATCGCCGAAGACATCGTGCAGGACGCCTTCGTACGCGTGCTTCAGCACCTTGAGCGATTCGATCCGCGATATCGGTTTTCCACGTGGCTCTTCACGATCGCCAAGCGGCTCTACGTGAACGCCAGCCAGAAGAACAAGCCGCGCTATGACAGTGAGATCGTCGGTTGCTGGCAGGGGGATGCAGACGCTCCCGGCGCGCCGTCGATTGTCGAGGAAGTCAGAGAGGGCGCGAAGGACGCACTGCAGTTCGCTCTTGACGAGCTCAAGCCGCAGCAGCGCGAGATTCTCCTTCTCTTCCATCAGCAGGACTGGCCAATCGCGCTGATTGCGCGACACATGGATATGCCCGAGGGCACAGTCAAGAGCCACCTTCATCGCGGGCGGCAAAAGATGCGAAAGGCGCTCGAGGCGCACGAGACGCATCAGCCCCGTGTTTCAGAGGTGTGGGCGACGTGAACTTCTTCCCGCGCCGAGTTCGTTCTCTCTTCGGACGCGCCTCCCACGGCGAGCCAGGTCCGGCGATGAGCGGTCGATCCGTCGAGGAAGTCGACGCGATGATCGATGCGTACTTCGATGGCGAGCTCAACGCCGGCGAGAAGCGCTTTGTCGACGAGGCCGTGCGTCAGGACTCACTCTTCGGCGATGAGTTCGCACGGACGGAATCGATGCTCGACGATCTTCGGAAGCCAGCAGGCGTTCCGGACCTTTCGGCGTCGATTCTCGCTGAGGTTGATCGTCGTCGCGGCTGGATCTCCTCGCCGCTTCGGAATCTCGTGAGCGCGGGTCGTCTTGCGGCCGCCGCGTGTTTCCTGGTCGTGCTCGCCGGTCTCTATGTGACCGAGCGCGTAGCGCCGGGAACGCTCCAGCTCTCGCCTGAGGAGGCGCCGCTGACTGAGGTCGTGCAGGCGAGTAGCCGCCAGGTTGAGACGCATGTCGCTGGTCTGGCGGATGTGATCACGGAGATGCAGGATCGCTGTGACACGCCGGTATTCGACTGCCAGCTTACGCGCAAGCGATTTGATCTCGAGGCGGCGCGTATGTCGCTCGAGGGAACGGTGACCATGGTGCAGCGGAAGCTCAAGGACGGCGCGATCGTCGTCGAGTCTCTGCACAGGAAGCTCCCGGCGAAGGTGATGATCGAGGCCGAAGCTGACGGTGAGCGAGGCGCGTCGATTCTGCTTCGCATTGAGACCGCCACGGCATTCTCTGCGGCCGCGCGGTGTAACGAGTCGATGACTCCGCCGCCGATTGTCCAGGACGAGGATTGAGTCAGGAATGAGATTCCCACTGCGCGCAATCCGCAGCTTGGCGCTATCCGTCTGCGCATTCGTCAGCGCTCCGGCGCTAGCGGGCGGCGATGCGCTTGACGCGCTGCGCTACGTGCCAGATGAGGTGGATCTCGTCCTTGTTGTTGATCAGGCGAAGATGCACCGCCAGTCTGAGGCTGGGCGCGCGATCGAAGATTCTCTTCGCCTGCTCGTGGGTGAGGAGGGACTCGACCACTGGCGCGCCTTCGCCGGCGAACTCGATGGCGAATCTGAGAAGCTCTTCGACGGGCTCTTCGGGCGGCGGACGATCATCGTCGGGCGCGGACTGATCGACGGCGAAGGCGATCGTGAGCCCGAATGGGCGGTCATCGGTTTCGCGGATCCGTCAATCGCGCGGCGTCTCCCGAAGAAGCTCAAGGCCGCTCCGAAGCGAGTGCTGGAGAATCGACTCGTGCTTGGCATCGAGCAGGGGCGGTTCCTGATCACGATCCCGAAGGCTGGGGACCGGTTCCTGTTGGCGCCCGCCACGAGTACGGATCTCTTTGCCGATCTGGCGCGTGGATTGGATCGGAAACCGCGAGCAGCGCTCTCTGACGAGCGCACTTTCCGGATTCTGGGCGAAGAGCGAATTGAGCGTGACTTCGTTCTGGGTATGCGGGCTCCCAAAGGCGCCTGGTTCGGTGTCGCAGGCAACGTGCGTCGAGGAGCGCTCGAGGCTCGTCTCGCGCTGACGACGCGTGAGCCCATGCCCGAGGCGCGTCCCTGGTCCAGCGATTTCGTCGGCGAGTTCGGGAGCGATTCTCTGCTCTGTGTGGTCGAGCGAATTCCCGAGCGCACCGTGGGTGAGGAAGCCTGGAAGGCGATGATGCCGCGGCTGATGCGCGCTTTTGTGGAGGATACGCGGAAGATCGAAGCGCTCGGCGACCGCTACCTTCTGCAGTTCACCAGGGCCGAGGGTGGAGGCGTTTCCATCACGATCGGGTGCGAAGCGCGCGACCTGCAGAAGATAGCTGTGCTCGGAGATCGCTTCGCGAGCGACCAACTGCTTGCGTATAGCGCGCTGCTCAGCGTCGGCGCCTGGGACTTTGACTACGGCGGCGCCCAACCGGAGGCGATGCGTCATCAGCAGCTCACGGAGCCCGATGGTCGTCGTTTTCCATATATCGGCGGCGAGGGATTCGGCCTCTCCTGGACGTACCGTCATTCCAAGGCGCTGACGGATGTCGGCGGCTGGTTCGTTGGCGGCACTGAGAAGGTCAATGTCGCGAACGTTGCATCGGTCGTGCGCGACGAAGGCGGGAACGCCGCGGACGGCGACTGGATCAGCGTCGGAAAGATCCGACCCAATGCGCTGCTCCGAGCGATGGAGTCGCGTGACGAGATGGTCGACCTGCTCGATGTCGCACGCGGCGTCGGGGAGATCGCCTGGCGACTCAAGCGCGTCGGGCCATATGAAGCGCGAGGCGAAGCGCGTCTCGTCGTGCTGGATCGCTAACCCGTTCCGCTCTCCAACGCGGGCGTCGGACGCGCCGTCATGCCCTGTTCATCATGGGAATGGATGAAGGCGCCCTCGACGGGTGTCTGCACATTCAGCACCTGCTTGCCGCGCTTCGTGCTGCACAGGACCCAGTACTCATTGGCCATGGCCTCGAGCGTCTGCACAGCGTGTTGCAGGGCGATCGGATGATGCTCGCGCGGTAGCTGCGCATCAAACGCCCGCTGCAGATACCCCATGATGTGTTCGAGATCTGAGCTTTCCTCGAGCGCCGCTACGAGAAGACCCGCGACACCCACGATTTCGAGGCGGCGGTCAGATCGTTCGTAGGCGATCGCCTGATGAATGCGCCCGTTGGAGAGACTGCCGATCTTCTTTCTCGTGGCGTTCTGCAGATTGAGCTTGAAGACATTCTTCCCGTTCACCGTCCAGTCGACGTGCTTCTTGTTCGAGGCGTCGCCGGTGAATCGCAGCATGATCTGCTTGATCGCCGCGACGTCGAGACCCCCGACGCCTGCCTGACCGGCGACATCGTTGTCGAGTCCGCCCTGGCTCAGCCATCGGAAGGCCTGCTGCGGATCGAGCTTCAGGCCGGCATGCTTCGCGATCTCGGTGCAGTTCTCCTGGATGTCCTCGAAAACGCCGTTGGCGGAGTACCAGTATTCGGCGAATCGCATGTGCTGTGTGACGCGCCGAAGCTGAAGCTCGTTGTAGCGATCGACCAGCCACGCGCGGTCATGTTCCCCGCGCTCGAGTTCCAGGATCGTGTACGCAAGCTCTCGCCCGCCCGACTGCGTCAGCGTGAGCCCGGCCGCGAGGATCGGATCGGCGAATCCAACAGTCTCGCCGACGAGGAACCAGTTCTCGCCGTATGTGCGATCTGAGATGAACGACCAGTCGGTCGTGGATCGAACCTCGTTCTCTGATGTCGCGTTGCGCGTATGCGCCTCGACCCAGCTCTCCTGTTTGATCGCGTCGTGGTACACCTCTGCCGGCGACTTCCCGCAGGACTTGTAATAGTCAGCGGGACAGACGAGACCGATGCTGGTGCGCGTCGGGCCGAGCGGGATAAACCACAGCCAGCCATACGGCAGGCTTCGGATATGGACGCGCGTCGCGCCGACTCCGATCTCGTTGGCCCACTCATCGTTGTCCCAGTAATCCCAGAAGGCGACATTCCTGAGGAGCGTCGGCGCCTCGATATTGACGCCCATGGCCTTGCGTAGAATCGCCGCGTTTCCCGAGGCGTCCACATAGTGCTTCGCCGTGACGACATCGCCTGACTCGAGTTCGATGCCCGAGATGCGATCGCCATCCCGCTGAATGCTGGCGACGCGCGTTCCCTGCCGGACTTCACACCCGAGATTCTCGGCGCAATCGAGGAGGATGGTGTCGTAGCGGTCGCGCTCGACCTGGAACGCCGTCTGCTGGCGCCAGCCCTCGTATTTCGCGGGGCGTGGCTCATCGTCGTGTATCGCATCGAGGGGGAGGAACTCAAAATCCCACGGATCGGTCGTTCGTCCCCACGTGTAGGTGACGCCGATCTTGATCGGGAAGCCCGCCTTCTCAACGTCTTCCCAGCAACCCATCTCTTCGAGGATGCGGCTGATGGGCGGCAACTGGCTCTCGCCGACATGCTCGCGCGGGAAGGTCTCCTTCTCCAGGATGAGGACGCGCATCTTGGGGGCGTACTTCTTCAGGAGGGCGCCGGTGGTCGAACCGCCGGGTCCTCCGCCGATGATGATTACGTCGTACTGGGCGCCATCCTGCTCGGGCATGCTTCCGCTCCTGCTGCCGGTCACGAATTCAGGGGACTATCTATAGCAGCCCTATCGGCGAGGGGGCGGCGAAACTCGATGGTCGGCCCCCGATCATGTGCGGGAAGGGCGTCCGGAGGCTCGAGCGAGACTCGATCATCCGGCTGACCCCGCCCGAGTTCGCCTCCCAGGGCTGCCCCAATCTGAGGAGCGCGCTGCTCGAGTTGAGTGTGGCGGCCCGGCCTGGGCGACCCAAGGTGTTGTCAGGCTCGATCACAGAGCGTCGGGCGCCGCTATCATCCTCGCCCCTCACATTCGAGGGTGAGGACCCCCAGAACATGAGCGCCAGCAATCTCCGCAATGTCGCGATCATCGCGCACGTCGATCATGGCAAGACGACCCTGGTCGATCAGATGTTGCTGCAGTCCGGCATGTTCCGAGCAGGCGAACTCGAGAAGCTCGCCGGCGGCCAGCATGGTCTGATCATGGACTCCAACGATCTGGAGCGCGAGCGGGGAATCACCATCCTCTCCAAGAACTGCGCCGTCACCTATCAGCGGCCCAGTGGTGAGGCATTCCGGATCAACATCGTCGATACGCCCGGTCACGCCGATTTCGGCGGCGAGGTCGAGCGCGTCCTTCGCATGGCGGACGGCTGCCTGCTCATTGTCGACGCGTACGAAGGTCCGATGCCGCAGACGCGATTCGTGCTGACCAAGGCGCTCGAGGCGAAGCTGCGACCGATCGTGGTCGTCAACAAGTGCGATCGCGAGAACGCGCGGCCGGACGAGGTGATCAACGAGGTCTTCGATCTCCTGGTGGAACTCGGCGCCGATGACGATGCGCTCGACTTCCCGACGGTCTTCGCTTCGGCCAAGGACGGCTGGGCCGCGGATCACGCCGGCGAGCGCGGAACGGACCTGCGCCCGATCTTCGAGGCGATCATCGGGGGTGTTCCCGGGGCGACGGGAGATCCGTCGGCGCCATTGCAGATGCTGATCACGACGCTGGATTCCAACGACTACGTCGGTCGCATCGGAATCGGCCGTGTCTTTGAAGGAACCATTCGCCAGGGCGAATCGGTGGCGCTTGTGAAGCGTGATGGCGCGGTCATGAACGCGACCGTCTCAGGGCTCCAGCGATTCACAGGTCTTGGACGCGAGGACGCCTCGAGTGTCGAAGCCGGCGATCTCTGCGCGCTGATCGGCATCGAGGGGATCGATATCGGCGATACGGTCGCCGACGCTCAGAACCCGAAGGCGCTCCCCGGCGTCGCGATCGACGAACCGACGATCAGCATGGTCTTTCGTGTCAACGACTCACCGTTCGCCGGGCTCGAGGGTCAGTTTGTCACGAGCCGTCAGATCCGGTCGCGCCTGGATAAGGAACTTGAGCGCGATGTGGCGCTGCGCGTCGAACCAGGAGAATCGGGCGAGGAGTTCGTCGTCTCGGGGCGCGGCACCCTGCATCTCGGCATCCTTCTGGAGACAATGCGCCGCGAAGGCTTCGAATTGGCGATCGGCAAGCCGCGCGTGATCACGAAGTCGATTGAGGGAGTCACCAGCGAACCCTATGAGCGCATCGTCGTGGACTGCCCGGACTGGTGTACGGGCGCCGTGATGAATCTCCTCAGTCTGCGGCGCGCTGAGCTTCAACATCTTGATGCGCACGGCGAGACGCGCCGACTCGAGTTCACCGGCCCGTCACAGGGGCTCATCGGATTGCGCACGCAGCTGCTCTCGGCGACGCAGGGCGAGGCGATCCTGCACCACGTTTTCGAGCGCTACGAGCCGATGGTCGGCGGCCCCATTCGACGGGCGGCTGGCGTCTTGATCGCGACAGAGGCGGGACAGGTGACGGCGTACGCCGTGGAGACGCTCGCCGATCGCGGCATCCTCTTCGTGAAGCCCGGCGAAAAGGTGTACGCCGGCCAGGTGGTGGGGGAGCACAGCCGGGACAACGACCTGCCTGTGAACATTGTCCGGCAGAAGAAACTCACGAACATTCGGTCGTCGACGAAGGAAGCGACCGTGACGCTCAAGGCCTCCCGCGAAGTGACGCTGGAGGCGGCGCTCGAGTACATCGAGCAGGACGAACTGGTTGAGCTGACGCCTGGCGCCGTACGTCTCCGGAAACGCATTCTCGACGAGGGCGCCCGGCGCCGATACGAGCGGTCATCGAAGGACCAGGCCCCAGCCGGGGCGTGAGGCGGATCGCTACACTCCGGTCCATGAGCATGTCTGAAACGAGCACGGCGCCGCGGCGGGGGATCTCGTCGCGGGGGGTTGTCCACCGGTGGTCCGGAACGCTGATTCCGACGGCCAAGGAGCCGCCCGCTGAGACGGAAGCCCCGAGCCACAAGCTGCTGGTCCGCGCTGGGTTTATTCGTCGGGTCGGCGCGGGAATCTACAACTACCTGCCGCTCGGCTGGCGCGTCCTCGGCAAGATCTCAGACATCATCCGCGAGGAGATGGACGCGGCGGGCGCCTCGGAGATGCTCATGCCAGCGCTCGAGCCGATCGAGCTCATGGCGCAGACCGGGCGTGACGCTGATTACGGCGACAACCTCTTCCGGTTGACCGACCGTCACGGTCGTGTCGTTGCGCTGGCGCCGACGCACGAGGAGATCATCACTTCAATGATGGCCGGCGGCGTGTCGTCGTACAGGCAGCTCCCGCTCAACCTCTATCAGATCCAGACGAAGTTCCGCGATGAGTTCAGACCGCGTTCAGGACTGCTGCGCGGTCGTGAGTTCATCATGAAGGACGCGTACTCGTTCCATATGAGTCTCGACGGTCCGGGCGGGCTCAACGAAGGCTACGACCTGATGCATCAGGCGTACGTCAACTCATTCCAGCGCTGCGGTCTCGACTTCAGCGTCGTCGAAGCGGAAGCCGGGCCAATCGGCGGCTCCGCATCGCATGAGTTCATGGTCAATTGCGAAACCGGTGAGGACACGATTCTCAAATGCTCATCCACCGGTTACGCGGCGAATGTCGAGAAATGCGAGATCGGTCCGCGCAGCGCCAGCTTCGATGGCGATCCGACGGGCGATCTCGAGAAGGTGCATACGCCCGATCTGCCGGGCATCGATGAAGTCGGCAAGTTCATGAAGGTCAAGCCGGCGAATATGCTCAAGTCGATTGTCTTCGAGCGCCCCGAGGAACAGGGGGGCGGCTGGGTGATCGCGGTTGTGCGCGGCGACCAGGAAGTCAACGAGGGCAAGGTCCGCGACGAAGCGGATGGCGGCGTCGCGCTCGCCGATGACGCACGCGCGCGCGAGGCGGGATTCGCCATCGGCTATGTCAGCCCGCGCGCAGCGAACATCGTCCCGAACACGATCGTATTGGTCGATCCCGACGCAGCGACGGGCATGGACGTCGCGAAGGGCAAGCCTATGTTCTGGGCGACGGGCGCCGACGAGAAAGACCACCACGTCAAGCACTTCAACTGGCGGCGCGAGATGGGTGATGCGCTCGATGACGCTTCGAAGGTGCGTATCGCATCCATCCGGAATGCCCAGGCTGGCGATCCGTCGCCGAGAGACTCGAGCGCCCAGCTCACCGAAGAGCGCGGCATCGAGGTCGGACACATATTCAAGCTCGGAACGAAGTACTCCGAGGCGATGGGGTTCGAGATCCTCGATGAGCATCAGGAGCGCCAGCCGGTGATCATGGGCTGCTACGGCATCGGCGTGAGCCGCACGATGGCGGCTTGCGTCGAGATGAGCCACGACGATGACGGCATCGTCTGGCCGGCGGCGATCGCGCCGTATCACATCATCATCACGCCGATGAAAGTCGAGCGCGATGGTGAGCACATGCGCCACGCTGCGGAGATCGCCTCGGCGCTTGCCGATGCCGGCGTTGATGTGCTCATCGATGATCGCGACGAGCGCCCGGGTGTGAAATTCAAGGACGCCGACCTGATCGGCATCCCGCTGCGCCTGACGATCGGCGACAAGGCGCTGGCTGAAGACAGTATCGAGTTCAAGGTGCGCGGCGCCGAGGGCAGGGGGAATCTCGTCCCGCTGTCCGAGGTCGTTGACAAAGCGCTGGCCGCCATAGGTCTGGAATAGGCATCCAACACGGAGAGATAACACGCGATGTCCGACTCACCGCTTGTCAGTGTGATCATGGGTTCCAAGTCCGACTGGCCCGTCATGGAGCATGCTTCCAAGAAGCTCGATGAAATGGGCGTGCCGCATGAGGTCCGCGTGATCTCGGCGCATCGCACGCCGGATCTGCTGGACGAATACGCGAGCTCACTCGAAGAGCGCGGCGTGCAGGTTTTGATCGCGGCGGCAGGGGGCGCGGCGCATCTGGCCGGCGTCGCGGCGGCCAAGACGGCGCTGCCTGTGCTTGCGTGCCCGATGGAATCCAAGCTCGACGGCCTCGATTCGCTGCTCTCGATGGTGCAGATGCCGGCGGGCGTGCCGGTCGCGACGTTCGCCGTCGGCAAAGCGGGCGCCATCAACGCGGCGCTCTTCGCGACCACGATCGTGGGCAACGCCGTTCCGGCGGCGCGCAAGGCGTATCACCAGCACCGACGCGATCAGACCGAGAAGGGCGTCGCCAATCAGGATCCCCGCAAGTAAGGACCGAGCAGGGGGCTTGGCCTCCGCTGGAGCAGCATGAGCAGCGAGAAGACCGCAGTGCCGGACTGGATGAAGGGCGCCAACTACGACCTCGTCGTCGCGGACGCGCAGCGCGCGTACGGGCAGGGGAACTTCAAGCGCGCTGTGGAGCTCTACGCCGAGGCGCTCTCGATGCGCCCGGACAATGTGGATCTCCTCGAGAAACTCGCGTCGTCATACTTGCACGCGGGGGATTTTGAGAATGCGCGCACGCTGCTGGCGAAGTCGATGGAGGCGAAGCCGCAGTCAGCGGGGCCGCACATTCAACTCGCGGCGATGGAGCTTCGTCTCGGGAAGCTCGACGCAGCTCACGCGGCGGCCGACAAGGCGATCGAACTCGAGCCGGAGCTCATGCAGGCGAAGTTATGTAAAGCTGACCTCTACTTCATCCAGGGCAAGCGCCGGGAGGTGTACGACCTCCTCAAGCCGCTGATCGATCCGGCGGAGCCGCAGCCGATGCTCGCGATGGTGTACGCGAAGGTCGCGCCGCAGTTCGAGTCGTTCGAAGACTGCGTTGAAGTGATCATGCGCGGGCTGACGGATCAGACGATGCCGCCGGTGTTGCGCTCGTCGCTGCTCTTCGGTCTCGGCAAAGTGCTCGACGACGTGGGGCGCTATGAGGATGCATTCGCCGCATACGACAAGGCGAACAAGATGCGCCGCTACGACTTCCAGCCGGCGCGCAATGAGCATCTGCATGACCTGATCATCAGCGAGTGGACGAAGGGCAGGCACGAGCGTCTGCCTCGATCGACGAACGAGTCGAGCGTCCCCGTGTTTATCGTGGGCATGCCGCGCTCGGGCTCGACGCTCACGGAGCAGGTGCTTTCATGCATGCCCGGGGTGCATGGCGGGGGCGAGATCCCGGGCTTCGAGATCTCGGCGCGCGATCTGCTGCTTCCCGATCTGGCGACCGGCCTCGACGGCCTCACGCCAGAAGCGCTCACCGCCCAGGCGGACAGGTATCTCGGCATGATCCAGCGCCTGAATCCCGAGGCGCAACGGATCTCCAACAAGACGCTCCGCAACTACCTGCACCTCGGCCTTGCGAACCTGATGTTCCCGAACGCGAAGGTCGTCTGGTGCCGCCGCGATCTGCGCGACACATGCGTCTCGTGCTACTTCCAGAACTTCGTCGGCAATCACCCGTACGCGTACGACCTCGAGCACCTGGCGGCATACGCCAAGGATCTCGAGCGCCTGATGCGTCACTGGCAGCAGGTTCTCGGCGACGACGTGATTCTCGAGTTCAGCTACGAGGATCTCGTCGGCGACCTCGAAGGCGCAAGCCGCAAGCTGGCCGAGCACATCGGTTGCGAGTGGGACGCGTCCTGCCTGAAGTACTACGAGTCGAAGCGCGTGGCCGTCACGGCCAGCAACGAGCAGATCCGCGAGCCCATCTACACGAAGGCGATGGGCCGCTGGAAGCACTACGAGGAGTGGATCCATCCGCTGCTCGGCTCGCTGGCGACGTAGGCGCCAGGTGGGATTGGATTGCCTGAGGGCGTAACCGGGCCTGTTTTACATAACATGCATTATCGGCGATCGGCGGCTGCTGGGGCCTCAGGGGTGAGGGCTAGCGATTCCTGCGTGCAAGGCAGGTCGAACTCTGGGGAGCTTCGGTTCAGCATTCGAACTACTCGATCCAGTCGTATAGCTGAATCAGTTTCACGCCGGAGAGAATCTCGACCTTCTCCACAAGTCCGAATGCATCAACGTGGACAACTGTCAGGTCAGAAGGACTCGAGATCCACGCGGACTGATAGCCGTCCCCGGCAGGTAGCATCTCCTCGAAATACTCCCTAGCGAGTTCCTGAACGTAGTCGTCATCAGAAAAGAGGAGCACCGCCGAGACGGTCTCCTCGTTCGCTCGTTCGACAATTCGAAACTGATAACCGTGGCCGAGCGAATCCGGGTTCATCGAACTGGCGGCAAAAACCGGCTGGCCGAGAACCTCAACTACCTCTGCAACGGTTTCCCACTCTGGACCTGGCGTCGATATCGGATCCGAGTTGTAGGCTAGCTGCTTCCAGAATCCGGTCAGATTCCCAGCGATCACGAGAGCCAGCAGTCCGACTACGCAGAGTGATATGACGGTGAATCGTGTTGTGGCGAGCGAATTCAGGTCACTTCCTCTCGGCCTCATTTTGACCTTCGAGTCATCTTGTAATGCAGCCGCATGACCGGGAACCGCCAGAGTGTCAGCGCGTGGTTCGCTCGCAATACGCCCTCGTCGTCGACGTATACCGTGATCCGCTCGCGCATGGAGCGGATGTACTGCGTCCAGTGACGACCTCTTGAGTCTCGTAGCAGGAAGTAGAACCCTGGATCGCCGAACCTGCGTCCTTCGGAGACGAGCGTGAGGGCGCCATCCTCTTCCGCCTCGACGGACATCACGACGGTGGCGTTGCCGCGGGGAAGCGGGAAGACGACCTTCATGCATCGGCGGCCGTCGGGGAGTTCGCCCGCGGAGTAGTTGCCGGAGTAGATCGCCGCGCCGCTCGATTTGAGGCGTCGATTCCAGAAGGTGTAGCGCAGCGAACCGGACTTCGTGTCGTAGAGCTTGGCGATCTCGCTCGAGATGCCGCGGGATGTATCGAATGGTCGCTGCGGCAGATTCAACTGCTGGAGGCGGCGGCTGTAGATGCGCTGAATCAGGCTGCCGAACGGCTTGAAGACCGGGTTCCACTCTGACCAGACCTCGAGGTCGTAGTCAGCCGTCTGCTCGTAGAAGTCCGTGACCGGCTGCGCGAGTCGCTGTTCGAGTGAGCCGTCCTGCGCCAGATCATTCACCGAATCGAGCAGCCCGACGCCCTCGGAGTTCCGCTCGACGCGGAGATTCTCATCCCGCGCGAGGCGGTCGATGTGGGCGTCGCCGATGACGTCCACTTCGCCGAAGGGCCCCATCAACCATGGAAAGTCCGCAGGATCAATCTGCCGGCCGCAGAGCATGACCCAGCGCTGGCTGAGCCAATCCTGAAGGGGTTGTGAGGGGTACTCGCGCAACGGCATCGCAGGTCGAGTCTAGCTGAAGGCATCTGCCGCGGCCTTACTCCCCTGCCAGGGGATAGAAACCGTCGACAGAGTCGCTAGCTTCGCACGTCGCTGCGCCGTTGTCGGGCGCATTGCTTCGCAACTCTCTGGGAGGTTGGTTCGGAATGAACAGAACTAGGGCTATCGTCGCCGTATGCACTCTCTTCGCGATCGCTGCGCTCTCGGGCTGTGGCGGAGCTGCGCCGTATGGGAGCATCGTTCTTCGGGGTGGCGTTGAGAGCGCCTCCGTCCTCAATCTCAATGACGAGATCAAGGTAGAGTCCGGCGTAAATGTCGCGAGAGACCGTGAGTTGCTTCCGGTCTATGTGCAGTCGACGGAGATCGAGGACGGCGCGCTGGATCGTCTTGAGAACTTCGATCGTCACTCATTCGATTCGTTGGTAGTGCGCTCTACCAAGGAGGCGATGGCTGGCTTCGGGCGCTTCACTGCTGTTAACTCGGAACATGAAGCGATGCTTCTTGCCGAAGCACGCGTGATCTCGGCGATCCCCTGGCAGGACACCGTGACTAGCGACGATGGATTCAAGATCAAGGGCCAGGACAGACGCATTCTTGGAGGCGAGAAGAAGGAGTTGGAGCGTGAAGGCATCGACCTCGTCATGAGCCTGACCTTCAAACGACTTGATGGCGCCTTCATCGCCAACAGCTACGTCACGGGAAGGCTCTCAAGCGAACGAGGCACAGTCATCCGCGAGTTTGAAGCTGACTATGAACAGAACAGCGGCGAGTTCAAGGACTTTCAGGAACTGAATCAGGCTGCTCTCGATGAGCGGCGTCTCGGCTCGCTCGTGCTCGGTGCTTCGCGCGGACTCGTGCTTGTTGTGGTCGAACAGGGCGACTACCAGTGGTGGCTCAATGAGATTAACGCAAGCGGTATGCGACCTGTGAATGTCGCCTTCGTGATGGACGACGAAGACTGAACCGAAGACCAGCGTTCTCCTTCCACAGAACGACGCAAGTGACACCGATCTCTCGGAGACTATGCTGTCAATGCGCGCCAGTACGCGCAGCGCACCTCCGGGAGAAGACTCAGATGAACATCGATTACGTCGAATTTCCCTCCACCAACATGGATGCCATGAAGGCCTTCTACGGCAGCGCCTTCGGATGGGAGTTTCAGGACTGGGGACCTGAATACGTCTCGTTCTCGAAGTCCGGACTCGAGGGCGGCTTCCGACTCGAGGAGGATGCGGCGCCGCGTGGCGGGACAATCGTGATTCTCGTGACGGATGAATACGAGGCGGCGAAAGACGCCGTGCGCAACGCCGGGAGCGAGCTCTTCAATGAACAGGAGTTCCCGGGCGGCAAGCGCTTTCACTTTCTCGATCCGTCCGGCAACGAGCTTGCGATCTGGACGAAGGTCTAGCGCCCCTCGCGATGCTCCCAACTCAGCACGTCCCCTTCCGGCACGTTCTTGATGCCGAGTCGTCGCATCATGAACAGAATCTGCGCGCGATGGTGCATTGAGTGCGTGAGCAAGTGGGCGATGGCGCCGCCGTAGGTCTTCTCGCGGGGTGGGTCGTCCATCGTGTCGAGCCAAGTCTCGTCCCAGGCGTCTCGATCGCGGATGGATCGGGAGAGGGCCGACAGGGCAGCCGCGGCTTCATCAAGACGCCGGATCAACTCCCCCACTTCCGGCCTCGAGGCCGGGGCGGGCGCCGAATCGATGGCCTGCCCTTCCATCAGCGCCGTCCAGACCTCCATGTTCCGAATGATGTGCTCGAAGGTGTCGCGGAGCGTCCGACGGCCAAGATCGAACTCCCGGTCGAGGTGGGCGTCCGGGTGAGTTTGACATAACTCGAGAAGGCGCCGGGTGGTCCAGGCGTCATGGGCGAGAAGGCGATCGAGCAGATCCATGGCGATCGAGTCTATCGACCCCGGTGGCGAGCCTCGCGGGACTGGTACAGTCTCAGAGTGCCACGTTCCCGCGTCGTGATCATCGGCGGCGGATTCGCCGGCCTGCAGGCGGCTCGGAGCCTCGCGCGCACGCCCGTCGACATCACGCTCATCGATCGGCGCAATCACCACCTCTTCCAGCCCCTGCTTTATCAGGTCGCGACGGCCGCTCTCTCGCCTGCGAATATCGCAGCGCCTATTCGGCGCGTGCTCCGGAAACAGAAGAACGTAGAGGTGCTGCTGGCCGAGGTGACGGCGGTCGATCTCGAAGGGCATCGCGTGCGGGCAGGTGAGAGTTGGAAGGAGTTCGACTACCTGCTCGTGGCCACGGGCGTTTCACACTCATACTTCGGTCATGATGACTGGGCGCCTCTGGCGCCGGGTCTGAAGACGGTTGAGGATGCGCTGGAGATGCGCCGGCGCTTCCTGCTGGCCTTTGAGGCCGCGGAGCGCGTTGAGGATCCTGCGGAGCGTCAGGCCCTCCTGACGTTCCTCGTCGTCGGGGCCGGCCCGACGGGCGTTGAACTTGCTGGCGCCATGGCGGAGATCACGCGTAAGTCGATCACGCGCGACTTCCGCTCGATCGACACGTCGGCGGCGCGAATCCTGCTCTTCGAAGCGCAGGACCGCGTGCTGCCGGAGTTTCCTGTGGCAGCATCAGAGAAAGCGCTTCGACACCTCGAAGAGATCGGCGTGCGCGTTCGACTCGGCGAGCGTGTTGACGAAATCGACGAACACGGTGTGCTCGTCGGGGAAGAGCGGATCGACACGAAGAACGTCTTCTGGGCCGCTGGCGTCAGGGCGTCCTCCCTTGGCGCCATGCTTGGGGCTGAGGTCGATCGCGCTGGTCGCGTGCATGTCGAACCGGACCTCAGTGTGCCGGGTCATGCGCGAGTCTTTGTCGCCGGCGACCTGGCGCACGTGCCCAACGAGAAGCTTGGAATGGTCCCCGGGATGGCGCCGGGCGCGCTGCAGATGGGCGCCTATGTTGGCCGTGCGATCAAACGGGATGTCCACTCAGGAGGCGAAGCGAAGAGCCCCCCCTTCCGCTACTGGGATAAGGGCATGCTCGCGACGATCGGCCGCAATCGCGCCGTGGCCTCGCTCTGGGGGAGAACATTCGGCGGCATGATCGCCTGGTTGCTCTGGGCGAGCGTGCACATCTTCTTCCTCATCGGCTTTCGGAATCGCGTTCTAGTCGCGCTCGAGTGGGCATGGATGTACGTCGTGTTCGAGCGCGGCGCGAGATTGATCGTCGGAAATCGATCGGCCGAATCAGGCAAGGGGTCCTGAGCCGCAGGTCGAACCGCTCTTGGTCTCGTCTCCCAGCGCCGTGCGCAACGGCCCCAATCGATCATCGAAGCGTTTGTGTCTGCCAACTGCGGTCGCGTACATGGGTTGGCGCACCTGTGAGACGCTCGCCGTGTGCGAGATGTGGCGTGAGCGATGGAACTCAAGACACCGGTCGTCCCAGTCCAACCCGACATGCTCGAGCAGGCGTCGGCTCTGCCCATCCTGATCCATCACGAGGTCTTCGTAATCGACGTGAAGGATCTCGACTGGAAGCGTCTCCTCCCAGTGGCGCATCACGCGCCGGTACTGCCTGTAGAACGCGCCGAGGTGCTCGAGACTATACGCGTACGGATGGAAACTACGGAAGTGATTGAAGTAACAGGAGAGGCAGGTGTCGAGCGGATCACGCCGGCAGTGAATGATGCGCGCGTTCGGGAAGAGCACCGAGATGAGCCCCAGGTGCATGAAGTTGGCCGGCATCTTGTCTGTGATACGCTCCGCAGTCCATGCGATGGTGCGAAGTCGCTCGAGATAACGCTGGCTCGAGGCATGCATGAATGACTTGGAGTGCAGCGGCCCTGTGTGCTGCAGGCCGTCGATGCTCGGACTCAGATCCGGCTGGATTCTGAGCGCGAGCGCGTTCATCTCGTCGAGTTCGCCGCCCGGCGCCGCCGCGGGATGGGAGGCGATGATCCGTTCAACGAGCGTCGTGCCTGATCGCATCATGCCGACGACGAACACCGGCAGGGAAGACGGATCGCCCAGACCCCGAAGCTTCTTGATCTTCTCCGGAGACCAGGTCTGAATGAGTCGGCCGATGGACCGTGCATGATCATCTGGGCTGAACGATGCTCCCACGCTCTCATTCGCCTTCTCGTACCAGGCAAACGCCTCGTCATACTTGCCGGATCTTGAGAGAAGGTCACCGATGGCGAAGAGCGCCTGCGTGCGGCGGATGGGCCTGAGGTCCGACTCGTCGAGCCTGGCCTGCATGCGGCGGAGGCCTTCATTCGATTCGCCATTCCGAGCGCTGAAGAGCGCATAGACGTGGTCGAGTCTGAAATGCTCGACGCCATGGACGAGCGCGTCCCGGGCGTAATGAAAAGCGACATCATCCTCACCCATCATGCGCCAGAGCTCAGCCTTGAGTCCGTGCAGTTCCGAGTCAGATGGGTTGTGCCGGAGTCCGCGATCGACAGCGTCAAGCGCCGCGTGGAATCGTCCCTCACTCTCATAGGACAGGGCCAGCGCAAAGTAAGCGCTGAGCTTCATGGGCTCGAGACCGATGGCCTTCTCGATCAGCGCTCGGCCGTGGTCCGCCTTCCCGAGCTTGGCCTCGACGGCGCCGAGGTGCGTCAGGACCTCGACATCCTCCGAGTCGGCCTCGTGAAGTGCACGGAGCGATTGCGCTGCACCGAGAAGATCACCACTCTGACGCCGCGCAAGCGCAGCGCGCATGGTTTGGTTCCGTTCCTCGCAGTTCATCACACGACAGGGATTGAACGGCTGAGTGTACGCACGTATTCCGCGCGCGCACGCGCAAATCCATAGATGCGCATCAAGAAAGTGCGCACGATCGCATCCTCGCATGAACCAATGGGACGAACGCCGCGCGATTCTGACCGTCAACGCGCACGTTGCAGTTCCGAGAACACCGGCGCGCGAACAGCGTCTGTAATTCACAGGTTGCATGGCGTGCGCATGGAGTGATCTGACGCACCGAGGCGCCCGCACGGGGGAGGAGAACGATCTCAGCCCTCTCAAGGCCCACCGGGCAAAAGGCCCGCTCGGTCGGTACCATTCTCCGCCCGGAATCGATGACTGCGGATGGTCGCGTGCCGGGCAAGTAAGAGTTCACGCACATGTTCGACCGTCTCTCAGAAGGGTTCAATTCGGCGCTCCGCAAGATCTCCGGCCAGGGCAAGATCAGCGAGAGCAATATTCGCGAAGCCGTCGAGGAAGTGAAGGACGCACTCCTCGAGGCGGATGTCCAATACGACATCGTCAAGGAGTTCTGTGACGAGGTGGTTGAGGATTCGCTCGGCTCCGATGTGACGAAGAGTCTCAAGCCTGGGCAGGAGTTCATCGGTATCGTCAACAAGCGCCTCGTCGCGCTGATGGATGGCGCGCCGCCGGTTGAGGGCGCCCCCCCACCGCCTCCCCCGATTCTCAAGATGAGCCCGGGGCCGACCATCGTCATGATGTGCGGTCTGCAGGGAAGCGGAAAGACGACCACCTGCGGCAAGCTCGCGGCGTATCTGAAGAAGCGCGGGCGCAGCGTGATGCTCGCCGCGGCGGACCTTCAGCGCCCGGCGGCTGTGGACCAGCTTCGTTTGGTCGCGGAACAGGTCGAGCAGGAACTTCCCGGCGGCGCGCAGGTGACGTTCTACGCCGAGCCTGAGAAGGTCGCGGCGTATGGCGAGGCCGTCGGCGCCGCGGTCGAGGTCTGCAAGAACGCGCTGGCGGCCGCGAAGGCGCAGGGCGTGGACACGCTCGTCCTCGACACCGCGGGTCGTCTGCACGTCGATGACGACCTGATGCAGGAGCTGCGGCAGGTCAATCGCGCTGTGAATCCGCATCAGATCCTGCTCGTCGTCGATTCGATGATTGGCCAGGACGCTGTGGCGAGCGCGAAGGCGTTCCATGAGCAGCTCGAAGTCGATGGCGTGATCCTCACGAAGTTCGACAGCGACACGCGCGGCGGCGCGGCGCTCTCGGTGCGGCGCGTCACAGGAGCGCCGATCAAGTTCATGGGCGTCGGCGAGAAGCTCGACCAACTCGATGAGTTCCACGCGGAGCGCGTGGCCAGCCGCATTCTCGGAATGGGCGATGTCGTCTCCCTTGTCGAGAAGGCGCAGGAGCAGGTCAGCGACGAGGAAGCCGAGGCGATCCAGCAGAAGATGATGCGCGGCGAGCTGACGATGGATGACTTCCTGAAGCAACTCAAGATGATCCGGCGCATGGGTCCGATGAAGCAGCTGCTGGGCATGCTCCCCGGCGTCGGCTCGGCGCTGAAGGACGTCCAGATCGAGGATGATCAACTCAATCGCATCGAGGGACTGATCAACTCGATGACGACGGAGGAGCGCCGGGATGTTTCCGTGATGAACACCTCGCGGCGCAAACGCGTCGCGACCGGCTCCGGCACGTCGACGACGGAAGTCAGCCGTCTCGTCAAGCAGTTCGGCACGATCACGAAGCTGTCAAAGCAGATGACCGGCATGGGTTCCGCAGGCCGGACGCAGGCGATGCGCCAGCTTCAGGCCGCGGGCGGCGACGGCGGCGGACTCGCCGGGTTCAAGGGGCGCGGAAGCACGCGCTCCGGCGGCGGCAAGAGCTACAAGAAGCGAAAGCGCCGCTGACGCTGCAGGATCCCGACCTCAGTCTGCAGGCGAACGTCGCCGGATCGGAAGCGGATCGCGCACCTTGCCTTCGCGCCAATCTTTGAAGTGCGGCCAGAAGACCTCGATCAGGAGGATCTTCACACACGCCGCAACCGGGATCGCCAGGAGCAGGCCGTACACGCCGCCAAGCACGCCGCCTGCAAGCGACGCGAAGAGAATCGACGGTGTATCCATGCCTGTGCTCTTGCCCTGGATGAGCGGCGACAGGCAGTAGTCGTCGAGGGCCTGAACAGCGAAATACACCACCGTCGGCGCGATCACAACCCACCAGAGCTGCTGTTGGAATGCGACCGATGACGGCTCGATCAGCATGAGCGCGATCGTGATGGGGATTGTGATCAGCGCCAGATAGGGAACGATCGCGAGGATGCCCGCGAGCGGACCCACGATCAGCGGCGCCGGCACGCCGATCAGCCAGTAGAGAATCGAGAAGACGATCGACTGGATGAACGCGATCGTCACGCGCCCTCGAATGAACCCCGCGATCACGCGATCCATCTTCGACGCCAGATCGAGAACGCGATCCCGATCGCGATCCGGGATCAGGTCGCGCCAGAACTGGAGAAAGCGCGGATAGCTCGTGCAGATGAAGAAGAAAAAGAAGGCCGTCAGGAAGAGCGTGAACGCGAGCAGGCCGACCGACGCGACGAATCCGAGCACTTTGTTGACAGCGAGGGCCCCGGTTCGCATCGCCTCGGTGGCGAAGGTTTGTCCGGACTGCTCGACGAAGTTCATCACGCCCGTTGCAATATCGGCGAGTCCTTCGTCTGCGTCATCCTGGTGTTCGATGAGGTAGAGCGCGACGCGCTCCCATGCCTCCGTCGGAAGCGCCTCGACGAGCTCCGGGCGCTCCGGATTCGCCACGGCGTTGCGAACGGCGGAGATGTTCGCCATGAGCGTCGTCAGGAACGCAATCGCCTGACCCGTCGCGAATATCACTCCAAACACAATCGGAAGAACAATCGCCAGCGCTGAGCCCGCGATGATCCCGATCGCCGCGCCCGGCCTGGAGACAAGCTTGCGGTTCGTGAGGCGTTCGACGACGGGCTCGAAGAGATAGGCGAGCGCCGCGGCGAGCAGGATCGGCACCGTCACCACACTCAGGATCTTGCCGAGCATCAGGAGCCCGAAGATCGCGGCGAAGAGCAGCACATCGCGCACCGGCTGTATCTGCCACAGGTGCAGCGACTGCCAGTCAGTCGTCTCTGATTGAGGTTGGGAGGAGGCCTGGTCGCCGCTAGAGGGGCGACCTTGGTCGGAGTTCGCCATGCCCGGAGGCTAGCGGATGGGGCTCAGGCGTGCATGTCCCTTGCAGTCTGGTTGACGACACGGATTGAGGGAGACGCCGGCACATCCTCGAAGCTCGCGTCGAAGTCGTAGACGCGTGAGAAGTCCTCTATGCGATCCTCATCACTCGTGCGAAGCAGACCGAGCTCGACCATATTGAAGACGATCGCGCCGAAATCCTCGGTGCGCCTGATGTTCCAGCAGTCGAGCACCGTCCTCGCGAGGAGGCCGTACTGCTGCCTCGCGAAATCGCGCAGCCCGACGCAGAGTTCCGACCCATCCACATGACGCCCGTCTTCACCGACCTCAGGATCCGTCTTTCGGATTCGGTCGATAGTGAAGCGCAGACCCTGCTGCACGAAGAGGTAGGCCTCAGGGGGATACGGGCCGGTCTTGGGAATCATGAACGGATCGCTCTCGTGGGAATGCTCTCGTCCGCAGGCGCCGCACACATGACGCCGAACCACAGATGATATTCGGCCCGGAGGGCCTCCCGCAATCAGTTCCTCGAGACATATTCACTGTCTCGGAGGCGCCACCTGAGCGGCTTGTCGGCCCATTCCCCGGCGTACGCCACCCCGATCCTGGCGGTCCGTCGCAATCGGGACGGATGCACAGGGCCCCCACCCCACTCGACGGCAAGGGCGTCCGAGCTGGCGAGATCGAGGCCGTCGCAGGCCCTGTCAATCCGGAGGGCCTGGCAGAGCTTCGCAGGTCCGGAACAGAGATCGCGGTCCCTTGGGATGGTCCTTCCATGCGCCCGGGTCCGCGCCGCCAGCATGAGGTCGAGCCCTTCAACCGGTCGAATCGCCCGCAGGAGTACGGCGACGGGCTCCCCGGGATCACCACACACGACATTCATGCAGTAGTGCATCCCGTACGTGAAGTACACATAGCTGTGTCCCGGAGCGGCGTACATAGACTCGACGCGCTCAGTGCGTCGCCCGCCGTAGGAATGCGCTGCCCGATCGCGCACACCGAGGTACGCCTCCGTCTCGACGATCTCACCGCTGAGGCGCTCACCTGTCGGCAGCAGGCGCACAAGTCGGCATCCGATCAGACGACGCGCCAGTGAGATGGGATCCGTATGAAAGTCGGCTCGAATCCAGCGAGCGCTAGGCGTAGGCATGCAATCCGGGCAGAATCAGGTTTACGCCGAAGTACGTCCAGAGCATGACGAAGAACCCGAGCACACTCAGCCACGCTGTCACAAGCGCGCGGTTCTTCGTAAGTCCGAAGCGCACATGGATGACGATCAGATAGACGATCCACGTCAACAGCGCCCAGGTCTCCTTCGGATCGAACGCCCACCAGCGGCCCCAGGAGTGATCCGCCCACCACGCGCCGAGGAGCGTGCCGACGCCGAGCGTCCAGAAGGCGAGTTGCAGCACGGTCATCTGCGCCTTGTCGAGGTCGCTGAGCACGCGTTGACGTCCATGGTTGGTGTCCGCGTCGAGCCCGAGGCCTTCGGCGCCGAACTCCGCGTCCTCCCCTGAGCCGCGACCGGTGTAGTACGTCGCCAGGTAGAAGACGCTCGTGATGAACCCGAGCGTGATCAGGCCGTAGCTGACGAGCACGGTCGTGACGTGGTACTTGAGCAGCACAGAAGTGTTGAGAATTGCCGCCTCGCGCCCGATGGACTGGCCCGGGATATTCGTCTGCGTCGCCGTGATGAGCACGAGGAACCCGAGCAATGCGGCCGCGGCGCCGAAGAGCCACTTTCGGCTCCAGAGCATGATCGTGAGGCCCGCAATCGCCCCGCCGAGCGCGATGCCTGTCATCGATTCGAACTGATTCTGAATGGGAATGCGCTCGGCGATGATCCAGCGGGCGCCGAACCCGAATGCGTGCAACCCCATCGCCGCGATCAGCAGCGCGATGCCGAGGACTGTCAGCCATCTCCGCCCGGTTCCGAATGCGAGGATCAGCGAGATGGCCGAAAGGCAGTACAGCCAATAGCCGAACTCGAACGGCCTGGATGAGTTGTAGATGCGCTCAAGCGCCCGAGCGGTCGTCGGGTACTGCGGCGCGTTGATCGCCGGAAGCTCAGACGCGAGCGCCTGGGCAGCCTGCTGCACGCCATCGACATCGCCCGTGCGCCAGGCGGCGCCGAGCGCCAGAAGCGCCTGATTTGCGGCCGAGGCCTCATCGAGCGCCGAGATATGCGCCCAGGTCCCGGCGTCCGTCTCAGGCGCGATCATCTCGAGTCCGGCGTGTCCGAACTGAATGGTCAGAAGCGCATTGCGAATGTCGTCCAGTCCCCGGGCAATCTCCGGATCGGCGCCCTTCTCCATCGCAATCGTCTGGAAGAGTCCTCGCGTCAGCGACGGATTCAAGCGACCGATCTTCATCCACCGCTCGCGATCGGCCTCGTTCTGATATCCCGCGCTCACGAAGGCGCGCCGGAGCGGCAGGAACTGCACATGCACGAGCGCCTTGTCGTCGTAGTACGCAGGATCGATGAGAATGTCGAGATACGTGAAGAGCGGGTCGTACTTGAACTTGCGAGTCTTCTCGACGGATGCGTCCGCCTCGACGTAGTTCGCGCGTCCGACCATCGCCTCGATCGTCTCGCGCGCGAGCGTATCGAGAATCTTGACGCGCCCATGGTTGAAGACCGCGAGATCGCGAAGCGGCGTCAGGTCCACGGCCTCCGAGAACGCCTGCTTCTCCGCCGGCGACATCCGTGACTCGAGCTCAGCCTGACCGAAGGGGTTGTCGGCCAGCTCGCTCATCACCGAGCGATGCTCCGGGTGCGCGTTGCCGGCAGGCGCTGTCTGAGCCTGGGCGCTCAATGTGCAGGCGGCGAATGCGATGATGGACAGCGGCAGCAATCGACGAATCATGCCGGGGCTCCGACTTCCTGGGACTCTTCCTGCGATGGCGCCGCACGCTCCTGCATGCGGGCCTGCTCCTCGAGAACCTGCTGCCGGATCTTTTCCTTGCGCCGGCGCATGATCCAGGGCTTGATGTAGAAAGCCCACGGGATTCCGACGGACATCAGCACGCCGCCGGCGGCGATCACGTGAATTCCCGGGTTGTTGCCGACGCCGAGAATCGTGAAGGCGGCGCGAGGCCGCTCCTGCAGCCCGGCCCGAACGCGCTCAACCGAGTTCTGCCACCCCTCCGAGTCCCAACCGGACTGGCTGAGTTTGTAGCGATTGGGAGCGATCAGGCTGATGGCGCTTCCAAGGGCGTTCGAGATCGCGGAGCGATGATCACTCCATTCGAAGGGAACGCGAACGATGAGCGGGCGATTGAGGCGTGTGACGTGTTCTTTCACGCTTCCGTCGTCACGAAGCACGCGGACGAGCGAGACATAGTCGCGCGGCACCTCGCTGTAGTCGTACGGGATCATCTCGAAGTCGGCGAGTTGAAGGGCGAAGCCCGGCAGCGGGCGCACGAGTCGCGTGAATGACATTTCGAGCACGCGCCCATTGGGGAGCGTCACGGAGCGCTGCGATTCGCTCCCGAGCCCCTGGTAGCGCTCGAAGGGAATCCACAAGGACGTTGACCATCCGCTCGCGTCGGCCACCTCCACGCGCATGGCCGCGGCGCCATGCGTGCCGATTAGATCGCGATTCCGCTGCTCCTCCGGCGTAATGACCGGCGCTTCAAGCTGAGCCACGTGCTCCTCGACACCGACGAGTTGGAGCGCCACTTCAGGCGCGAATGGCAGCACTGCGCCGGGTTCGAGCGTCATCGGATCCTGAATGAGTCCTCCGGTAAGACGCATGAGGGCGCTGCCGTCATCGCGGATATAGATCTGCAGGAGCGTCGAGTCGAGATAGTGGATACGGATGTCGTCCCGCGGATCACGGCGTGTCGGTCGATCACCTTCCGGATTCGCGAGAATCTCCTGGTCGAGCTCCGGGAAGCGGTGATAGACGTAGCGCTGCGCGATCTCCCCATCGGGCGACTGGATGCGCACGATCGCGACAGAGCTCGATGCCCCCTCATAGCCGGGCGTGATGATCGGGAACGGAGGCGTCGGCGCAAGCTGCTCCACGAGCAACTCGAATCCACCTTGTCGAATGACATCGGTCTGCGACACGATGTGAGTCACCGGATCGCCGAACGCGCCGGTTTCCGCATCCCGCGTCGAGACCACGAGCGCATGCTGTCCAGCGCCGGGGAATGCCTCGGAGAGAGCGCTCCACCGCGCCCCCTGGCCTGCCGGGACATGCTCGATTGCGAGAACTCCACCGATGGAGACGATGCGCTCGGCGGGGACTCCGGCTGGCAGGCGCAGATCCGCGACGATCTCAAATGAGCCGTCGATCGCGCCGCCCTCGGCGCGACGAAGCAGCGCGAGATCGATGGCTGGATTGGCGTCGACATCAGTCGGCGCCGGGCGCGACTCCCATCCGATCTCGAGGTCGGCGTAACTGACATACCCCGTGATGTTGACGCTGATGTCGGAGTCGATTTCGCTGCCGGGCGCTGGAAGCACGCGCCGATTCAACGCTGGATTCGCGTTGGGAACGCCGTAGTCGTTGTATCGAGGCAGCTTGCGAAGCGGAATCTGCTCCCATCCGAATGGAGAGTTGCGAAGGCGCGCCAGCAGGGCGACATCCTCGCGATCATGGAACGCCGCCTGGAATGGCCCGCCGGAACCGACCTGTTCGCCGTTGAGCAGCAGGACATCGCCCTCCTGCTTCATGCCCTGGTAGTACATGCTCCCCAGCGCGAGGATGACGATCCCGGTGTGAACAGTAAGCACGCCGAGATTCGGCACGTTGAACTCGATGCGCCGCACCGTCGCGACGACCATGTTGATGACGAAGAGCATCAGGATGAGACGCATCGGCCACCAGGCGTAGAACGCTGGCTCCGTCATCTCGAACGCCGGGAGGCGGCGCATCGTGATCGAGGCGTACTTGTCGCAGAACTCGGCGAAGAGCATGAAGCCGCTGCCCGTTGACGGATCCCAGCGCATGTGCGGCCAGAGGAACTCGTACCACAGCGTCGTCGTCAACACAGCCAGCGCGGCGCCGCCAAGGAATGAGATGGCGAACTTCGGTCCCCTCGCCAGACGTTTGGATCGATGCAGCAGCGCAATCGGCGTCACCGTAAGGATCGCCAGCGAGAGCATCAGCGTCATGGCGACGATCGCGAACGTGGGAATGCGCGCGAGCAGGCCCACAGGCACGCTCGCGAGCACGCCGTAGACCAGGACGAGCGAGAGCAGCACGACGGCGAGCGAGACGGAACTGAAGGCGCGGAGCGTCTTTTTCACGGGCCAGGCCCATGTCGGAAAAACCTGATCGTCCCACGCTTTCGCCTGTTGCCACTTGGCGCTCATTCGTTCTCCCTGAGGGTGCTGCTTCCCTCAGTCTCTACTGTGCAAATCTCGAGCCAGAGCCGTTCTGTCCCTGCTGCGCCGGGTGCAACACAATACCTGCTTCGCAGCGAGAATTCCCGCCCAGCAGTAAGCGAGTGTGTGTGCCTGAGAGCACGCGGACCGCTGGGTCTTGACCCGCGCTGCCGGCCGGCGCGCGTGTGACCGCGAGCCCGGCGCAAGGCCCTGGCTGGAGGGTGAACCACTCGTCAGGAAGACCGAGCGCCAGAGCGCCGCGCGTCGTCACCATCCCGATAAGGAGATCCGTATCAACTTCACCCGAGTCGAAGAGGAACCTTGCGTCGTCGAGTGGACTGATCGGGGGCATGCCCTCGCCCGAGCGCAGATTGACGATAGAGTCCGTGCCCAGGCAGACGTTGAGGCCAACGTCGAGCAGTTCTCGATATCGATGAGGTCCGAAGGACGTGTCATTTCCGAAATAGTGGCTCGATCGCGGGCAGTAGGCGAGCGCGCTGGATGTGCGTGCGAGCGCTTCGATATCCGCGCTCGCGAGGTCGTTGAGGTGCGCGAGCAGGAAGCCGCCCTGCTGCAGTGGCTCCCGGAGATGTTCGACGGGCGTGCGCCCATGGCCGAAGGAGCCTGCCACGTCATCCGACCAAACGCCCATGGAGGCGAGGAAGGTCTGGAAGTCGCCGGATGCTGTCTCGACGAGTTCGTGTTCCTCCGGCGACTCCGCCAAGTGCGTCGAGAGCGGAAGGCCCGATCGCTTCGCCTCGTGCGCACACGCGAGATAGAGATGGATTGAGGCAGAGTACGGAGCGTGCGGCTGGACGCCGAGTCGCACGCCGCGAGCATGGCGCGGCCTCTCGGCGATGATGGTGGCGAGGTTCTCGAGTGCGGACATCGCCGTTTCTTCCAGCAAGCCGAAGAGTTCGATGAAGGAGACGCCGATGAGCGGAGACTCGCGGAGGGCATCAAGGGGAGCCCGCTGACCGACGCCCGCGATGTCCCCTACCGCAACGACGCCAGCGGCGAGCGATCTTTCGACGCCCAGACGAACAGAGGTCTTGATCGCCTCCTCCTCCCTCGCTCGTTCTCGGAGGATCATCCGAACCCAACTCACGAATCCGTCGCCGGGATCGTGATCCCGGGGGCCGATGTGCGTCAGATCGAGGTGCGTGTGGGCGTTCACGAGACCCGGGTGGATCACTTCCTTCTCGAATGAGAACCGCATGGCCCGCCGGGCCGCCTCATGGGCGCCAACGCTCTGCGGATCGCCAGCGGCGAGGATCGAGCACCCGAGGGGACGTTCCGCATCAGGAGAGGCTGGAAACTCGGCGAGGACCGCTCCGGGCGACGACGCCACGCCAGATGCGTCAACTACGCCGGAAGCCTCCAGGAACACCAGATTCGGATTCATGCAGGCCCTCCGGCGACGCCGATACTCCCCGAACATTGCCTCGTGGATCCGAGAATATCCTCGCCGGGGTATGCTGACGCGAGATTCGCGCACTTCGAGAGCAAGCTATTGAGGAGTCCAACCATGTTCCGCTCTGAGCGCCAACGTTCATCAACCCTGCTCCGCCGACTCATGGGCGGCGCCCTCGCCGCGAGCCTCCTTGCGTCCGGCGGCTGCGTCAGCCAGCAGGAGTACGACGATCTCTACTCGGCCAACAAGGCGCTCCAGGATCGGAATGTGGCCTTGCAGCAGGAGTTGAGCGAGCGTGAGAACGCCACGTCGATTCTCGGCGATCGCGTTCGCGCCGGCGACGACACGCTCGCCGAGGCTCAGCGCCGCAATGCGGAGCTCAACTCGCAACTCGTGCGCCTTCGCGAGAACTACCGACTGCTCGCTGATCGACTGAATGACGTCTCAGCGGTCGTCATCGATCCCGCAACTGATCAACGCCTGCAGGATCTCGCCGCCCGCCGGCCGAATCTCATTACATATGACCCGAGCCGCGGCATGATGCGTTTTGCAAGCGACCTGACCTTCGCCTCAGGCTCTGTCGAGGTTCAGGCGGGCGCCCGCCAAGGCTTGCAGGAACTCGCCAACATTCTCGCATCCCCCGACGCGCAGAACTACGACGTGCGGATCGTTGGTCACACGGACAACGTTCGAGTCTCCAGAGCCGCGACGAAGCGTCGCTTCCCCGACAACCTGCATCTCTCTGCGGGTCGGGCGATCTCCGTTCGCAATGTGCTCGTTTCGATGAATGTCCCGGGTGATCGCATGCAGATCGCCGGCTGGGGCGAGTTCCGTCCGATCGTCGAGAACCCGGCGCGCGGCGGCGCTGCGGCCAATCGGCGCGTCGAGATCTTCCTGACGGCGTCAACGCGCATGAGCGCGCCCAGCGGCGCTGTGACGTCGCCTGCGACTCCTCGCCCGCAGGCAACGGCCGAGGACTTTCCGGTGAAGTGATTGACGCTTCGCAGGAGGAATGAATGACTCCCAAGCCCGATGGCGACCTGCCGTCGGGCTCTTTCTTTTGCGGCTCCATTTCTCGGGATCTGGTAATCTGAGTCCTCTGGACGATTCGATCACGACGCTTCTCTGGAAGGAATCACATCGATGATCGCAAGGACGGGATTCTCGCTCGCCGCGCTCGCAGGGATCACGCTGGCAGGTGGTTGTGCTGGTCCTGATGTCGACGCCCCGATCGGCGGCTCGATCACGATGGCAGCCATCGCGGAGGAGCGCTCGCAGGAAACACTGACAAATGTGCCCTCGACACCGGGTCTTGATCGCTCCCACTGGACGGTTATCCGCTACGAGGTTCCGGTTGACACCGATCCGCGCTATGCTGGCTCTCTGCTGACGAATAAGCAGAATTACGGTCAGGTGATCGCTTACGGCGCTTATCCCACCGCGCAATCCTGCGTCAACCTCGAGCGTCAGAATCCGAATGAGTGGCTCGATGTGCTCACAGCCCCATTCGTCGCTGTCGTCGATCTACCGGTCTCGTTCTTCCCTGGCGAGTACGACCGCTCGCCCGAGAATCTCGCCAAACGCAACGCGCCGCGCCAGCGTATGCCGGTGCAGGAATCGAGCGACGACCCGAGTGCGGATGCGGGAATGTACGGCGAGGGCAGCTAGGTGGGCGCCAATCCACTCGCGCCCTTCTCCGCCAACACCCTGGAAGTCGATCCGGCCGATGTCCGTCGCCTCATCGACGAGGGAGTGACATTCCAACTCTTGGATTGCCGACGACCCGAGGAACTGGCCGTGGCGGCGCTGGATGACGCTCTGCACATCCCGATGGATGAGATCCCGACTCGCCAGGGGGAGATCGAGGACGATCCGGACTGCCCCGTGGTCGTGATGTGCCATCACGGCGTGCGATCGCTCAACGTGACGTCATTCCTCCGCTCGCAGGGGCTCGAGAGCGTCTGGTCGATGCGCGGGGGGATCGAGCGATGGTCGCGTGACGTTGACCCGGCGGTGCCTCGGTATAGCTGAGCCCCGAAGTCGGCGTCGCCTGAAACCGGGGAGTGCAAACTCCGTATCACTGGTGAGCCAGCCGACGCGTCCTCCTGGGAAACCTAAATGATGACTGCCCCCTTGACAGCCTCCGACACCCGTAGTAGGCTGGCCTCCGACAGTCGTAGGAGTGTCGCGAGTGAGGACTCAGGCAGATGACCCGACGCGAACTGAAAGATCTCGGCGCCGCGGAGCTTGAAGTGCTCAAGGTGCTGTGGGATCGCGAGCCGGCGACCGTGCGCGATGTGCTCAATGCGCTGCATTCCCAGGGACGCGACCTCGCCTACACGACAGTCCAGACTCTGTTGACGCGACTTGAAAGCAAGGGTGTGGTCTCGAGCAACAAATCGGGTCTCGCGTTTGTCTATAAGTCCGCCGTCTCGCGAGAGCGCATTGCGAAGCAGCGACTGACGCGCCTGTTGCATCAGCTTTACGACGGCGCCGCGGCGCCGCTGGTGCTCCATCTCATGGAGACGGAGGAGTTCTCCCAAAAGGAGATCTCCGAGTTGCATTCGCTGATCGATCGCCTGGATCGCGGCGGGGACGGAGGGACGACGAAGTGATGTCCCTCTTCGACCAGGACGTGCTCTGGCGCAACGCGTTGGTGGTGATTCCTCTGGCTCTGGCGGTGGCAGTCCTTTGTCGAACGATGCGACTCCGTCCCGCGACCCGTCACTCGATGTGGCTCGTCGTATTGCTTTTTCTCGTTGCTCCGGGCGTGATGCCCCGCGCGGTCGAGTCAGCCGGGCCCGCTCTGGTCGATCTCGTCGAGTCGGCGATGCCGCCGGCGAGGGACTCCGTCGAGTCAGAACTCGCTGAGATCTCGGTGTCAGACAGCGCAAGCGATGCGCCCGTATTGGTCGATGCTGACCCGGTCTTGAATGAGCCAACGTTCACGATGCCGCGCAGCGCTCTGAGCCGAGCGATGGATGTCGCTCCGATCATCGAAACACCGACGCTTGCTCAACCGGCCGAGACCACGAAGCAGTTGGATCGATATCCGACGCGCTGGAACGTCCTCGACGCGATTACGACGGAAACGCGCGAGTCCAGGCTCGCCGAGTCGCCTTTAGCCGTGACGCCTGACAGTCCGGAGATCGACGCGGCGTCGGAGATGCGACCTGAGACGGAAGTCGCGCTGGTCGAGGTGACGCCGAGTCGCAAGGCGCCCTTCAAGGCCAGCCCTGAACCCCCGGTCGGCGCAGCCATCCTTCGCGACGCCGTCGAAATCAGTCCACCTTTGCTCGAGTTGTGGCGCGCCCAGACTGTCGCGTACACCGCGCAATGGATGGCCTTCGGGCGCGATGTGCGCGATGCGGTCGTTGCGGCGCCGGGCATCCCCCCACTCGTCTGGGCCGCTGGAGCGCTGGTCGCGGCGCTTGTCTGCTCCACGAGACTGCTCCGGTTCTACGTGCTCATGCGACGAGCGGAGAATGCGAATCCTTCAACGGTCGCGCATGTGCGCGAAGCGGCGCGATCCATCGGACTGCGCCGCACTCCGACCGTGCTTGTGACGGATGCGCGCGTGCCTCCGATGGTCTGGTGTGGTCGGCGCGCCCGGCTCGTATTGCCGCGTCATCTCTGGACGGATCTGGATCGCGATGGCCGCACCGCCGTCCTCCTGCACGAACTCGCGCACATTCGGCGGCGCGACAACATCGTCTGCTGGCTCGAGATGCTCGTGGGCTGCCTCTTCTGGTGGCATCCGGTCGTCTGGTGGGTTCGCCGTCGCCTTCGCGAGGAGGCGGACCTCTGCTGCGACGTCTGGGTGACGAGCCTGGCGCCGAAGTCGCGTCGGGCGTATGCGCAGGCCCTCCTGCAGACACGCACTTACATCAATGACTCTCGCATCCCGGCGCCTGTCCTGGGGCTGGGCGTGACATCAGTTCGCACTCGTCGTTTCGCAAGGAGATTGACAATGGTCATGACGGATCATGCACGACCCCGCCTTTCATTCCGCGGTCTCGCGTCCACGGCGGCGCTGATCGCCGCCGGGATGATGGTCTCGCCGGCGCTCGCCTGTAACGAGGACAAGGCCAAGAAGGCGTGCGCGCCAGAGCCACCCGCAGCGCAGGAGGCGCCAGAGCCGGATATTTCGACATTCGAGCAGCACATGCGCGATCGCGCGGCTCCGCGCCCGGTTGGGCATGATGAATCGGACGATCTCGAGGATCGAGTCTCCCGCCTGGAGGATCGCCTCGATCGCATGGCCGAGGCGCTCGAGAAACTCGTCGCAACGCGAGGCGGCGGGCAGTCCAGCCACGATCAGAAACGCGCCGAGCGTGAGTACAAGCGTGAACTCGAGCGCGCCAAGCAGGCCCAGAAGCGCGAGATGGAGCGCGTGCAGCGCGAGGTTGAGCGAGCCAGGAGAGAGCATGAGCGCGCCAGGCGCGCTCAAGCCCAGGGCCAGCATGGCAATCATCAGGGCTCCCACGACTCCGCGGGAGAGACCTTCGCCCGGAAATACAAGATGTCCGCCGGCAAGCTCAAGAGCCTCACTGCGCTCATGAGCCGCGACGACGTGCCGATTCTGATCGAGCCCGGCGAAGGCTACATCACTGTGCACGCCAACGGCTCACAGCACATGGTCTTCAAGGCGTTCGTGACCATGATCAACCAGGAAGACACCCGGAAGGGCTACAAGCTCTCGAAGGGCAAGCTCAAGGGCCTGACATCTCTCATGGTCCGCGATGACGTTCCGATCCTGGTCTCGCCGCGGGACGACCAGCTTGTGGTGCACGGCACCGATCTCGAGCAGCTCATCTTCAGCGCCTTCGTCGAGATGATCGCGCCGGGCGACGGCGATCACTCATCGACTGAAGCGGCGGCACGCAAGCGCTATGAGAAAGAGAAGCACCGTCACGAGGGCAAGGCGCACAAGAAGCACAAGAAGTCCGCTGACCATGATCATCACGCGAAGATGCGCGATCAGCAGATGATGCACCTCGAGCGGAAGATGGCGGACATCGAGCGCTCGATGGAAGAGATCGAGATCCAGGCCGAGTTGATGATGGAGCAGGCCGAGGCGCTCATGGAGCAGGCGGAGGTCTTCGAGGAGGAGGCTGAGGCGCTGGCGGAAGAGGCCGAGGCGCTGGCGGGCGTCGATCGGGATCACCTGATGGAGCGCGCGGAAGAGCTGTATGCCCAGGCCCAGCTGCTCGAGCAGGAAGCTGAGGGCGTTGAGGCCGAGGCCGATCGATTCGAGGACCGGATGGAGGAGCTCGAAGAGCTCGCCGAGGAACTCGAGGAGGCGGCTGAGGAGCTCGAAGAGGAAGCTGAAGAAGACGCCTAAAGAGGCGTTCTTTCCGCCAGAGGGATGTGTTCGGCGCGTCCGGTGGTCCGTGCGCCCGAGGCACAAGAGATGTCTTAGGAGCGATTGAGCGTCGCGGCGTCTGTTCGTGCGAGGGTGGCGCCTGCGCGCTCAATCGACTCCTCTCTCTTCCCAATACAACCTGGATGAGCGCCGACGGGCGCCCGGCTGAGGTGAAGCGATGTTTGCAGGACGGACCCGGTGGCTTCTCGGCGCATTTCTGGTGACGACGCTTGGAGTCCAGGCGCCGGTGAGCGCTCAACCTGAGACAGGCGCCAGCGAGGCGAGCAGGCAGCTCACGGCTGCGAACGGTTTCCTGCGACGCGGCCTTCACGATCTCGCCATCGACGAGTATCGCGCATTCCTCGAGTCCCGACCAGCGCTCGAGGATGAGCAGATGGCGCGTTACGGCCTGGGCGTCGCGTACAGCCGGACGGGAAACCCCGCCCAGGCGATTGAGCAACTGATCCGGCTCCGGGGGGAATCGGATTTTACATTTCATGCGGAATCGCTTCTGCTGCTTTGTCAATCGCAGGTGGCGACGGGCGACTTCGACGCGGCCGCTGCGAGCGCGGCGAAGTTCCTCGAAGCGCATGAAGACCACGCGCTCGCCGGCGCTTCGGCGGCGATGCTCGTTGAGAGCCTTCACCGATCAGGACGTCACGACGAGGCTGCTGAGTCGTTCCGCGATCACCGGCGCACGATTCGTTCGCCGGAGCGTCTCGAGCGGGCGGCGTACTTCTGCGCAGCGTCGTTCATCGCGCTCGAGCGCTTTGACGATGTGATGCGCGCCCTGTCAGTGCGCGGGCTGCCAGAGGGTGACAGCCCCCTTGCGGGTCGCCGGGCGCTGCTCGAGGCGCAGGCGCATCAGGCTCTCGGTGACCAGGACGAAGCGTTGGAGGCGTTCAGCAGAGCGATCGCTTCCGGCGACGCGGCAGCCGTTTCGGAGGGGCGGGTCGGTCTCGCATTCATGAGATTGCAGGCCGGCGATGCGAGGAACGCCGGGCAGCTCATCGCGAGGCTCGAGAGAGATGATCCCGAGCGAGCGTATAGCCCGCCCGTGCGTCTCATGGCCGCACGGATTCGATTCGAGCTCGGCGAGATCGAGGACGCGGCGCGGATCTGTGACAGGCTGCTCTCTGACGAGGAGACCGCGACAAGTGACGCCGCCTATCTTCGCGCCCGGTGCCACATGGCGCTCGGCGAGGCGGAGGAAGCCGCGATGCTGCTGGACGGCGCCGACATCGACGCTGAGTCATCGCTCGGCGCGCAGATGACGTATGAGCTTGCGATCGCGCAATGGAGAGCCGGACAGGCTCGCGTAGCCCTCGGGACCATTCGTGACGTCAATCGGGATGAACTGCCGGGGAATCTGTCCGGTGATGCGCTCTTCTTCGAGGCCTCGCTCGCGTCCGAGGTGGAAAGCCGGGCAAGCGCCGCCGAGATCAGCCGCGAATTCGTGAAGGAGCACAGCGGACATCCGGATGAAGCCGCGGCGTGGTTTCTCATCGGTGAGCATCATTACTTCGAGGGAGACCTCGAGGATGCGCGCAGGGCCTTCGTCAACGCCCGCTCGCGAAATCCTGACCCGGACACATCGCGGGATGCGATCTTCCGTCTGGGACAGATCGCTGCGGAGACCGGAGACAATGACGCTGCCGAGGAGCTTCTCGAGGAACTGATCGATGATGGCTCACTTGAGGTCGAGCATGCTTCAGCGCTCGAAACGCTGGGTGACGTCGCCGTCGAACAGGGCGACTGGGCTCAGGCGAAGACCGCGTTCGCGCGCCGACTGCGTCTTCCGACAGACGCGGAGTCTGAAGCGCGACTCCACCTGAAACTTGGGATCGCGCATGCCCGATCGAGCGAGCAACAGGAGGCGCTCGCGCAGTTCGAGCACGTGCTTCGCGGAGAGGGCGCCATCGAGGACCGGCGCCACGCGCTCTTTGAATCCGGTCAGGCGCATCTGGCCATGGGTCGCAATGACCAGGCCCAGCGAGCGTTCAAGAGGGTTCTTGATGAGGCGCCGGATTCCAGATTCGCGAAGTACGCCCGCCGCCATCTGGCGACGATCGCACTGAGCGAGGGCTCATTCGAGGACGCGAATGAACTCCTCGAGAGTGATGGCGACGTGGATGCCGGAGTCTGGTTCGATCGCGCGCAGGCCCTGATGGCGATGGAGCGATTTGAGGAGGCGGAGGATGCGCTGGTGGCGGCTCTCACGGGAGACCTTGATCAGAAGAGCATCGCAGGCGCGCGAGCGCAACTGGTCGTCGCACTCGCTCGGCAGGAGAAGACCAGAGAAGCTAAGCGCGCCTTCCGGAAGATCGATGACTCCGATTGGCGCGTCATGGACGAGACAATCGCCCACGCAGCGCGACTGGAGCACGCAGAGATCGTTCGTGCGTCCGGAGATGTCTCCGAGGCCCGAGAGCTCCTGGTCCAGCAGTTGAGCGACGGTCCTCCTGCAGAGTTGCGTCCCTTCGTCGCTCTGGAGCTCGCGGATGTTCATGCAGAGCGCGACGAGCATGAGCGTGTCGTCGCGCTTCTGGAAGAGCTTGTTGGAGGTCAAAGCGCTCGGTCGCAGGCGCTCACGCCCGAACTGGAGGCGCAGGCACTCTATCAGCTGGCGACGAGCCAGTACCAGCTTGAGCGATTCGACGACGCAGCGCGCAACTTCGACCTGTACATCAATCTCGCGCCTGAGAGCGACGTGCTGGAATCCGCAACTCATCTTGCAGGCGAATCTCATTTCCGCGCAGGGCGACCCGAGGTTGCGGCGGAGCGACTCGGGACCGTCGTTGACGCATTCGAGCGATCAAGCCGGACATCTTCGGCGCTGCTTCGCCTTGGCGAGGCGCTCGCCCTCGTGCATCGATGGGAAGAGTCAGAGCGACGCCTCATGCAGCACCGGAACGCCTATCCGGATGACGGCCTCTGGTTCCAGGCGCAGTTCGGGATCGGCTGGGCGCGCGAGCAGAGCGGGCGACCTGTCGAGGCGATTGAGGCGTACAGGCCGGTCGCAGACGGTCACTCAGGTGAGACTGCCGCTCGAGCGCAGTTCCAGATCGGCGAGTGCCTCTACGCGCAGGGACAGCATGAAGAGGCGGTGCGCGAGTTCCTCAAGGTTGACATCCTCTTTGCCTATCCGAGATGGAGCGCCGCGGCGCTGTATGAGGCAGGGCGGTGTCAGGAGGAACTACGGCAGATGGATGACGCGCGCGACAGTTACGAGCGCGTGCTCGAGATCGATAGCGAATCAGAGTGGGCGCGTATGGCGTCAGCGCGGCTCGCGGCGCTGCAGCCGTCCCCCGTTCCCGGGCGGTGAGACAAGAGTCAGTAGAACGGATCCGATCGGGCGCAGCGCGATGAGAGGATGTTGGACATGAGCGGAATAGAACTCATTCAGGCTGTGATCGCCCAGGCGGAATCCGCAGAGCCAGACGTCTCGGCGCTCGAGGTGCAGTCGATCTGGGATTTCGTCGTCAAGGGCGGGCCGATGATGATCCCCATCGGTCTCTGTTCGCTTTTTGCGCTCGCCGTGATCGCCGAGCGTCTGATCCAGATTCGGCGTTCGCGTGTGATCCCCCCTGCATTCAAGGCTGGTCTTCAGAGCGCCATGTCGAACGGGCGCGACGCGGCGATCGCGTATTGCAAGCAGAATACGAGCCCGGTGGCGAACGTATTCGCCGCTGGACTTCGGCGATTCAGCATGCCGCTCGAGGTGCTGGAGCGCCACATTTCCGAAGCGGGCGAGCGCGAGGTGCTCAAGCTGCGGAAGCACCTGCGCAGTCTCTCGGTCATCGCCGCCGTCACCCCCCTGCTTGGTCTGCTCGGCACGATCTTCGGCATGATCTCCGCCTTCCAGACAGTCGCGACGTCGGGTGAAGCGCTCGGCAAGGCTGAGCTGCTCGCTGGCGGCATCTACGAGGCGATGATCACCACGGCGGCAGGCCTGATTGTCGCGATTCCCGTGTTGATCATGCATCACGTCATCGCGGGACGCATCGAGCGCCTCGTCATGGAGATCGACCAGATGAGCGTGGAATTCGTGGAGGAGCATGTGCTGGCAGGCGAGGGCGCGCCTGCAACGCCAGAGCCACCGTCGCGCCTTGCGACTTCCACCTCCGTGTCGCCGTCTGAGAATGGGGCAACGACCGCGAACGCCGGCGCTGAGTCAGCCGCGTAGGACCAGGCAGCGATGATCAGAGCAAACAAAGAGAACGCACGCGGAGCGGCCATCGAGTTGACGCCGATGATCGATATGGTCTTCCTGCTTCTCATCTTCTTTCTCGTCGCGACGACCTTCCAGCAGACGGAGCGCGAGATGCAGATCGCGCTGCCATACGCGTCGAGCGCGGGGCCCATCAGCGCTTCGTTGCGCGAGATCATCGTGAATGTCGATGCGCAGGGGCAGGTGATCGTGTCTGGCAAGGTAATCTCGCTCGAAAGTCTGCAGGAGTTGATCGAGCGAGCCGTCGAACGGAATCCGGAGCAGAAAGTGACGATCCGCGGAGATAAGACCACAGCCTACGCGAACGTCGTTGGCGCGCTGGACGCTTGCAAGAGCGCAGGCGTTCAGGAACCCTATCTGGACACTGTCATCGAACGATGAGCCGCGCTCGGGTCATCCTGCTCACGCTGGCGCTGCTGGTTCTGATTCCGGGGCTCATGTACGGAGTCTGGTGGCTCGCCCTCTCGCGCACCGCGTATCTGACCGACGGCGACACGATCAGTACGCCTGCGAGCGCTGACAACGTCCGGGACGTGCTCTGGCGTCCTGCGGAGACGCTGCCTCCGAGCGTGAACACGATCGGCGATGAGTATGAGCCAGCGCTGAGCGTCGACGGCATGCGCCTGTGCTTCGTACGTGGCAAGCCCGGTGAGGGCGCGGACTTGTACATCAGTGAGCGGACGACGGAGGGATGGAGCGAACCTGCGGCGCTTGACGCGATCAATACCGAAGCGTCGGAGCTCGGTCCAGAGTTCTCTCCGAGCGGGAACGCCATCTTCTTCTACAGCGATCGCAAGGGTGGATTCGGCGGGTACGACCTCTGGAAATCCGACTTCGTTGATGGCGTATGGCTCGAGCCTGTCAATCTCGGGCCCGTCATCAACTCTCGTTTCAACGAGTACGGCGCGGCGCTTGCGCCGGAGGATGAGCGACTCTATTTTTCGTCGAATCGTCCGAGGTCTGAGGAAGAGGCGGCGCTCGATGGTTTCGACTGGGAGGCGACCGTTCGGGAGGATCTGCGCGTCAGCGACTACGACATCTTTTCCTCGGAGATTCTCGACGCTGGATTCTCGTCACCGACGCGCGTGGCGCCGCTGAACAGTCCGTACAACGAGGGCGCTCCGTCGATCAGCCCGGTCGGGGATTTCATCTACTTCGCCTCTGATCGTCCGGGCGGCGCAGGCGGATTCGATCTGTATCGCTCCCGGCGCGTCGGTGTGGAGCACTGGGAGACGGAGTCTCTCGGGCCGCCGGTGAATACGGCGCACAACGAACTGGATCCAACGCTCGGACTCGAGGGCTTCGCCCTGCTCTTCAGCTCCGATCGCGCTTCGCCAACGCCTGACGAGCGCGTCTATGACATCTACTCGACGTCCTCGCGCGAGGTATATCGACTTGTCGATCGTGCGGAGGCGAGACTCTCCCTGATTGACCTCTGGAACGCGCTGTGGCCGCTCCTGCTGTGGTTGCTTCTCACGCTTCTGCTTCTGTTCCTGATGCTGAAGCTTCGGAAGCACCGCGTCTATCACAAGCTAAGTGTGCTCGCCCGATGTCTTCTGGCGTCACTCTTGATCCACGCGCTGATCCTCATGCTCCTGACGTTCTGGCAGGTATCGAACTCACTCGGCGAGTATCTGCGCAAGCCTTCCGGCACGCGCGTCGCGTTGACGACTTCGGCGAGGCTGAGTTCGATCACTGATCAGGTGCGCGGGCTCCAATTCGACGCTCCTGTCGTCGAGGAGGCGCCAGAGCTCGAGATGAGCGATGCGCCGGCGCAGGTGGCCGAGACGACGCCCAGGATGCGCGAGACTGCTGGACTTTTGAGGCAAGCCGAGGCTCAACCGGTGGAGCGCACGATTTCGGCGGAGCTTGCGTCGTTGCCGGAAGTCTCGCGTCCAGAAGTTCAGGCCGAGAGCGTCGCAGAACAGAATGCAGAGCCGGTCTCGACGCCTGACGTGCAGGCGCCGTCCGCCGTCGTGGAGATGGCGCAATCGCGACCTCGTGCGACAGATCGAGACAGCGCCGTTGAGCCGGCACAGCCGACGCTCCGGCGAGCGATGGCGACGCGCGCGACGGATTTCGACGCGTCCGAGGCGCCGACTCGGACGGCGGTTGAGCGCTCGCTCGACGAGCGTGCTTTCGATCAGACAAATGAGCAGATGCCGATGTCGCGACCAGAGACGCAGCTTAGCGCCGCAGAGCCTGAGGCAGTCCGGCCTTCGGTCGAGCTCCCGGCGAGCGCGGCGCAGACGTCGGCTGCAGAGCCTCGCCAGGAATCTCCGGAAGCGGCATCGCTTTCAGATGTTGATCGACCGGATCCCTCCGCGATCCAGATGTCGCAACCGTCGATGGCTCAGATCGATGTGGAGCAATCTGAGCGCCGGACGGATCTGAGCACAGAGCAGACGTTCGAGTTGCCGGCCGTGGCAGTCGGCAGGCAGCCGACGCTTGAGCCTGATATCGAAGAGACTCGTCGAGCGACGCCAGAGGTAGACGTCGAACTGGCTGTGTCTGAGAGTGCGCCGGCCTCTGAGATGGAGCAGCAACTCACTTTCGAAGAGCCGCTGCGTTCAATTGCAGCGCGGCCGGAGGCTCGTGTCGCCGTCTCGACTCCCTCTTCAGCTGCATCAGTTCCTCTCGACTTCGAGCCAACTGACCCCGTACGGTCACCTCTGGGGCGAGAGTTCGAAGTGCGCGAGCGCAACCCGGAACTCAGGACGCCGGAGCCAAACAACAGCGTCGCGCCTGAAGTCGCCGTGGCAGACTTCGATCTGACTCTTCCCGTCCCCTCGACTTCCGAGCGACTGGAGCAGCGGTCTGCCCTGGCTGCGGAGACTCAGATTGACGCTGAACGACCAGAGCGCCCCGAAGCTCGGTCGAATGCTCTGCGGCGACGCGCGGAGCAGTTTGCCGTGGAATTTCCAACGGACGATCGTGATCGCCCGGAAACACTGCGCCGCGACCGTCAGTTTGAGATGCCTCAGGAAGCACTGTCGCTCAACACACCCGATCCGATACCGATGGACGTCGCGCCATCGATCGACCTTCCGGAGTTGGCGCTCGACCTGCCAACGGATCCGGCGCCTATCGAGAATCCGTTCCGGCAGCGCGCCGAGGAACAGCGGGCCGAGATCATCGAGCGTATGGGAGGAAGCGACGAGACGGAGGCAGCCGTCGAGGCGGCCCTCGACTGGCTCGCGCGCCATCAGTCCGCTGACGGCAGCTGGGACAGCGACGGCTTCGGAGACAACTGCAGTTGCACAGGCCCCTCCTCTGTGGATTCCGATGTCGCAGTCACCGGTCTCGCCACGCTTTGCTTCCTCGGCGCCAATCACACGCACATGAAGAACGGCCCGCATCAGGAGCGCATCGATCGGGCGATCGAGTGGCTTCTGAGTCAGCAGTCGGCCAACGGCGACTTCCGGCAGGGCGAGTCCATGTACAGCCATGGCATCGCCACGATCGCGATCTCAGAGGCGTACGCGATGACTGGCGATGCGCGCCTTCGCCAGAACGTCCAGGACGCCGTGGATTTCATCGCGGGCGCGAGAAACGAGAGCGTTGGAGGCTGGCGCTATGATCCCGGCCAGGTGGGAGATACCTCAGTGCTCGGCTGGCAGGTCATGGCGCTGATTAGCGCCCAGCGGGCCGGTGTCGAGATCCCGCAGGATGTCCTCGACGTTGCCAGCGATTGGCTCGAACTCGTTGATGACCGTCGACGAACTGGTCTCTTCAGCTATCAGCCTGGACGCCCTCCGACTGTCTCCATGACAGCTGAGGGCATGTTCGTACTGCAGTTGCTCGGCGTTGATCGCAACGACCGGCGGATGCGGAACGCCGTCAACTTCATTCGCCGTCAGCCCCCCCGCTGGAGCCGCGGCGCGAGCACCTATTACTGGTACTACGGCACGCTCGCGCTCTTCAACTATGGCGGTGAGGACTGGGATCTCTGGAACGAATCGCTCAAGGAAGCGATTCTCTCGCGCCAGGAGCAACGTGGTCATGATGCGGGCAGCTGGGCGCCGGATGATCGATGGTCGAACATCGGCGGACGCGTCTACCAAACGGCGATCTGCGCTCTCTCGCTCGAGGTGTACTACAGGTACCTGCCTCTCTACGCACGTGATGATGCCGAAGAGAGACGCCCTGCGAGCGGCGGAGGGAACGCTCAGGGCGACTGAACCTCCTCGCGGCGTATCGCCTGAACGCTCGCAAGCGTCGTGACGACATACGGCACGGCGTACGTCAGCAGAATCCGGCCAACTCGCGCCTTGTCGATTTCCAGAGCGAGAAGGGCGTGGCCATGATTGATCAACATAAGAATGGTCCCGACGATGAGCGCGAACCTCACCGATCGGCGCACCACATCACCGCGCAGACTCAGGGCGAATGTGGATGACACAGGTAGAGGTGAATCGCTCGAGATCATGACGATCGCGATGTTAAATGAAAACACCCCCGATCCAGATGGACCGGGGGTGTCTTATATTGTGAAACAGTCGGTTTGCCATCGCCGTATGTCGCCATACGGCTTTCCGCTCAAGGCGGACGAGATTGTGCTGACTATCCAGCTGCAGATCTCTCTGCGGCGAGAGTTGTTAGGTCTGGCGAAATGCCAAACGTGGTCTCTCACCATGGCTGGTCTAAGGAAATCCCTTAGAAAGGAGGTGATCCAGCCGCAGGTTCTCCTACGGCTACCTTGTTACGACTTCGTCCCAGTCACCGAGTTCACCTTCGGCACCGCTGAATCGCGGCGACTTCGGGCGCCCCCGGCTTCCATGACGTGACGGGCGGTGTGTACAAGGCTCAGGAACGTATTCACCGGAGCGTAGCTGATCTCCGATTACTAGCGATTCCGGCTTCATGCAGGCGAATTGCAGCCTGCAATCCGAACTGGGGCATGGTTTTTGCGATTTGCTCCGCCTCGCGGCCTCGCGTCGCTCTGTCCATACCATTGTAGCACGTTTGCAACCCTGGGCGTAAGGGCCATGAGGACTTGACGTCATCCCCACCTTCCTCCGGTTTGACACCGGCAGTCTCGCTAGAGTCCTCGCCATAACGCGTTAGTAACTAGCGA
>JANQNW010000017.1 GCA_028279375.1 Phycisphaerales bacterium | reverse complement strand
AGCTACACGGTCGATACGCTCCGCCAGCTCCGCGAAGCGCTTGGATTCGACGTGGCGCTGCGGCTGCTCATCGGCGCCGACCAGGCGCTTGACTTCCATCGCCGCGCATCATCACGACCGGCTCACCCCTCTTCAGGATCGTCTCGGCCTCGCGCCAGCGATGGAAGTCAAGCGCCTGGTCGGCGCCGATGAGCAGCCGCAGCGTCACGTCGAATCCAAGCGCTTCGCGGAGCTGGCGGAGCGTATCGACCGTGTAGCTCACACCACCGCGCTGCAGTTCCAGGTCCGTCACACTCGCGCGATCGATCCCGGCGACAGCGCGGCGCACCATGGCCAGACGCTCTTCCCCTGTCGCGCCGCTCTGCGTCTCCTTGAGTGGCGATCGGGCGGCCGGCACATACAGCAGCCAGTCGCAGCCGACGGCGTCGCGCACGATCGGCGGAAGCGCGACATGGGCGTTGTGCGGCGGATCGAATGAGCCGCCGAATACGAGAACGCTCGCAGCGTCCTCCGGAATCGTCAGTTCGTAGTCAGTAGACACGCCGACGCGATGCTACCTGCGCATCCGCGACGAAGCGCTCGCTCAGTCGAGCGGGACGTCCGCCATCAGTCCGACGCCGGAGACCATGTTCTCCAGGCCGAGATCAGGGAACTGCTCCTCGACCTCGCTGGCGGTGAGGTTCTCACCAAGGATGTTGCCCAGGGAGTCGGTGATGGTGTAGCGCGGCCCCTCCGGCGAGGCGGAGATGTAGATGTTCCGCTCGCGCCCCTCCATCATGCCGAGGCTCGGGAGATCGTCCGGCGCCTCGGTGCCGACCGGATCGGCCTCCGCGAGCATCTGCTCGATCTGCTCCTCGGTGAGGGCACCTTCCTCATCGGAGGCGCGGCTGGCGCTGGGCGTGATCACGCTCGCCGTCGTCAGGAAGGCGGCGACCACGACCACCGCGATCCCCACGCGCACCAGGATGCGGGAGGGCGAGGCTTCGTGCAGTTTGGGTCCGTCGGGATTCTCGAGCTTCATCAGCATGGCAGTTCTTGTATCGGCGCGCCAGGCTGGCGGGTCAGGCCAATTCGATCCGCGACCACGTCGATTTCGAGCGCAGGCCTCCACAGGCCCGGCCCCCGATTCCTCTGTCGCAAGGACGCTCAACCTCTGGCGGGATCCAGCCCTCGCGCCTACCATGCGGGCCTCTCGACGGCTCACGCGTCAGGACCCGCACGATCGTCAGATTCGTCGCAGTCCGGCCCGGCCCCTGGCCGACCGCCGAGGCACACAACCGGCCCCGTCGTCTAGTCAGGTCTAGGACACCGCCCTTTCACGGCGATAACGCGGGTTCGAATCCCGCCGGGGTCATTTCGAGGAATCGAGGCAGGGACGCCGACTGACGCGCACCCTCCGTTTCCCAATCGCCATGGCCGATCTCGATCGCGCACGCGAGCTCTTCGACAACGCCATGGAGATTCCCCCGGATGGCCGCAGCGCCTGGCTGGAGGAAACCTGCGAAGGCGACGCTGACCTGAAGTCGCTGGTCCAGGGATTGCTCGCACAACACCAGGCGAATGACACGCTACGTGAGGAGTCCGCGGCGACGGCGCACGCGTTCGGCATCGGCCTGATCGGCGAGCGAATCGGCCGATACACAGTTCGATCCGAGATCGCCATCGGCGGCATGGGTGTGGTGCTGCTCGCCGTCCAGGAAGACCCGCATCGCACTGTCGCGCTGAAGATCATCCGTCCCGGGGTTGCATCGCCCTCGACGCTGCGGAGGTTCAAATACGAGAGCCAGGTGCTGGCGCGGCTCCACCATCCGGGGATCGCTCAGGTCTTCGAGGCCGGCGCCCAAGAGCACAACGGCCAGCAGATTCCCTTCTTCGCAATGGAGTACATCGCCGGGGCGCGCACGCTCACGGAGTTCGCGAAGGAGAAAACACTTCGACTGCAGGACCGGCTCGAGCTTTTTGCGCAGATCTGCGACGCCGTCCACCACGGACATCAAAAGGGCGTCATTCATCGTGATCTGAAGCCAACCAATATCCTGATCGACTCGAACGGAAACCCGAAGATCATCGACTTCGGCGTGGCGCGCGGGACGGACAGCGACATCGCGATCACGACGCTCCAGACGAACGTCGGCCAGCTCCTCGGCACGCTCCAATACATGAGCCCCGAGCAATGCGACGCCGATCCGCATGACATCGACATCCGCAGCGACGTCTACTCGCTCGGTGTGGTGCTCTATGAGTTGCTTTGCGGCAGACTTCCTTACGACGTCAGCTCGACACCGCTGCCGGCGGCGCTGCGCCTGATCAAATCCAGCGAGCCGACGCGCCCGAGCACAGTGACCTCCGTGGTGCGCGGCGATCTCGAGACGATCGTGCTGAAGGCGCTCTCGAAGGATCGCGACGAGCGATACCAATCGGTCGCGGAACTGGCTGAGGAGATACGTCGGTTCCTGCGGGATGAGCCGATCCGGGCGAGGCGTCCGGGCGCGTGGAAGCAGGCACGTCTCTTCGCGCGGAGGCACCGGGGGCTGGTGAGTTCCATTGCGGCGATCTTCCTAGTGCTCGTCGTCGCCGTCATGATCACAAGCGCGGCGCTGGTCCGATCCGAGGCAGCAAGAGTTGAAGCAGAGGAATCGCGAATGGAAGCTGAGAGGAGCTTCGATGACGCGAACGCGCTTTCAATCCTCGTCGTTGACTTCCTAAAGACAACGGTCGATGCGGCCCGCATTAAGCAGGAGATTTCAGTCGATGAGATCGATGAGTTCGCGGATCGAGCACTCTCAACGGTCATCGAGACGCCGATCTTGAATGCGAGACTCCACGGCCATCTCGGCACTTGGTATGCGTTCTTCGGCCGGTGGAATCAAGCGGAGCGCCATTTCGTCGAAGCATACGAATCTATGCTGGTGGCTCATGGCGATCAGCATCCGAGCACTTCCGTCGCTGCTGAACAACTTGCCGGCACGTGGAATCACGTTGGCAAGTTCAGGCAGTCGTTTGATCTACTGCGAAAGCATGAGTCCGCTGCCGAGAACAGCGACGCGGACCCCGATTTCTTAGAGCGCTACCAGCTAACGATGCAGACCGCGGAGAGCGCGATCGAAAGGGACGACGATGTCCTTGCAAGGCTCTTGGCGACAGCCAATTCGACGGCGGAGAATCACGGCGAAAGTGCAATAGAAGCACTTCGCGCAAGCCAATTTGTTGGAAAACACCACGAGGTCCGTGATGATCTCATTGCGGCAGAACGAATCTATCGCCGGATCGTTGATCTTCACGAGGCAGCCGGCCACAACCATGTCTGGGCGTCTGCCTGGAAGAAGGTGCTCGCGCGCGTCCTCAGGAAACTCGGCCGCTACGAAGAGTCGGAAGCGATGTATCTCGATTCGCTCGCGACTTTCGAATCCACCGGCCATGAGCCCAATCACGCCGAGTGGCATCACGCGAGACATGAGTACGCCGTGCTGCTTTCCGAGATGAACCGATTCAACGAGGCGGAGCAGGTCTGGAGCGAACTGCTAGCAGACGCCGGGCCGCTCGAAGGCAAGTCGAACGATCTCTATCTCGCAAACTTTAGAGCGCACTTTGGTCTCATGCTGGAGAGCCAGGGTCGCACCAACGAAGCCCGTCCCCATCTTCAGCGCGCCGAGGCGTATCTCGCAAGCAACCACCCGGACCACGAGTTGCTTCCTCGGATCCGGGCGGCGCTCGATCGATCATAGATCGATGCTCGCTATGGACAGCTGCCCCAACTGCCAAGCAGGATCGCAAGATCCGAGCTGCCGGTCGTTCCATCACCATCCAGATCCGTCACGTCATCCATCGCGCCCCATTGGCCGATGAGCTGCGAGAGATCCGCGGAGCCCACGACGCCGTCGCCGTCGAAGTCTGCAGGACACGATGCGAATCGAACGACCCAAGCACGCTCGTCACCCATTGGGTCAATGCCGTATCCGACGAGCGTCATTCCATCAGCCGAGACGCCCGTCGCATTCTGGAGCACCCAACCAGTCAGATCGATGCCATATGTCGCCTCGAGCCAGGTGCGCAGATTCTGTATACCCATCGACTCGCGCCAGATGAAAGCTTCATTGCCAATGGCCGTCGTTCCGATCCCAACGACCGTCCGACCAGACGCGTCGATGTCGTAGGAGTTCGCGTTAGCGATGCCCCCGGGCAGATCTCCGAGTGATTGCGGCACGCCGTTGATCCAGCGACACGCCTCGGACCGATTTGTTCCGTTCACGGCGCCCGATGAGGAGTACCCGACGAGAATCAGCTCACCGCCAACTTCAGTCCCTTCGATCACAGCCGAATGAGGGCTGCCGTCACCCGGGAGATTCGTCAACTGCACGCGCGTTCCCGACGAGTCCCAATAGCAGGCTTGTTGAGTCAGAGATGCCACGGTTCGACCAAGTCCGACGACGATGTAGTCGCCGTCGAGATCCACAACGCCTTGCGCCGAAGCGCCCTGAACTCCGTCGGGGAAGTCAAGGAGTTCGCTCACCGGGTCTCCATCCTCCCACACGAGTGCGGCTGCATCGGTGATGGGCGGCGTCGTCGCATATCCGTGGCCGACGAGCACATTCCCATCGGCGGACATCCCATTGACGGTGCTGAGCCACGAGTAACCGCTCAAGAGACCCAGCGGTGTCATGACATTGCTCTGCCATCGAAATGCTTCCCACGCGGCGCCATTGTGTCCGATTCCGGCGATGACATTTCCATCATCACTTACACAATGAGCAGTGGACATCTCCATGCCGGCGGACAGATCTCCGAGGCCGACGGGCGAGCCGTTGACCCACATCGCAGCGCCCAACTCATCACCCAGCTTGAAGCGCCCCACAATCACTGATCCATCCGCACTGACATCCCAGGCGCGGGATGCGAGGCGTCCGTCGGGATGGTCAGCAAGCGGTTCGAAGGTCGTCGAACTCCCACCGAACGCCGCCGCTGCTAGCGCCGCAAAGGCACCCCCCCCTGCTCCGCAAGACCAGATTCGTGAGTTCATTCGCATGATCACTGTCTCCTTGTTGAATCCGAAACAGCGCTCGCTGCCTGCGAACTCCTGCCCCGTCACCAGAGACTGCGAGCTATTCTCTCCAACTGGTCAGCTTTTGCGGGGGCTTTTTTGAGACATGCCAGATCGCGCCGACAAACAGCGTCTGAACAGTCTGGTGATCCAAGACACGGCAGCTCTCGAAACGAAGCCGCAACTTGTCGAGGCCGTCTACACCGAGCTGCGCCGACTGGCGGATCATCTCCTACGAGCCGAAAGGCCGGGGCAGACTCTGCAACCCACGGCGCTCGTGCACGAGGCATATGTTCGCTTGCTCGGCGTTGATGACGATCACTGGAATGACAGCCGCCACTACCTCAATGCCTGCGCGCTGGCGATGCGGCGCATCCTCATTGAGCGTGCTCGCAATAGAAGACCCGATGCGTTGCCATCCGGGGGCTCTGCACTCGAGGAGATCCTGACGAGTGCTGCGGCCACCTTCGATCTGAGCGCCGATCAGGTCGACGCGCTCGATCAGGCGCTCACGGCTCTCGCCGACCACAACGAGCGATGGGCGGAGATCGCCCAGCTTCGATTCTTCCTCGGACTCTCGATCGAGCAGACCGCCCGCGCTCTCGGTGTCTCCGAGTCCACCGTCAAGGCCGACTGGCGATTCTGCTCAGCCTGGCTCAGACTCCGGATCGGCGACGACGAGTAGCTCCAACGGGCCTACTATCCTGGTCGAATAGTCGAGATACCTGGCCTGCCCAAGGAGCACTGATCAATGTCCACCGAGAAAGCCACGTTCGCCGCCGGATGCTTCTGGGGAGTCGAAGCCGCCTTCATGAAGGTGGAGGGTGTCGTCGAAACGTCCGTGGGCTATATCGGGGGCCACGTCGAGAATCCGACCTACGAGCAGGTCTGCTCTGACAAGACGGGTCACGCCGAGGCGATCGAGATCGACTTCGATCCAGAGGTGATCACCTTCGAGGAGCTTCTCGACATCTTCTGGGAGATCCACGATCCGACGACTCTGAACAGGCAAGGGCCTGATGTCGGCTCGCAGTATCGATCCGCGATCTTCTTCCATTCGCAGGAGCAGCAGGAGATCGCCCTGGCCGCCCGGGACGCCCTCAGCGCAAGCGGCGAGTTCGACAAGCCGGTCGTCACGCAGATCGACCCCGCCGGAACCTACTACCGCGCCGAGGAATACCACCAGCGCTACGCCGAGAAGAACCCGAATGCGGCATGCGCCGTGAAGTTCGACTGACGCTGCGCGACTGCTGCGACCGCTGCGCGGGCAGTTATCTCGACGTTCCAAAAAAGTTTTGGGTCTGAGAATCCCGAAGGACCGTGGGTCCGCCGCTGGCGTTCTCAGGCACAGGCGCCAAGTCTCCATTCGTTCGCGTCCCCTGGAATCATCGAGGACGCATTCTCTGTCGCGCGCACATAATGCGCTGCGACGGTCCAGCCGACTTACGCACAGCAGGTCTCGGTCGTTACTTGCGCTGGTCCGCTCGCGCGGACGGTGGATCGTTTTCGATGCGCTGCCGATGTATGCGGGCGTTAAGCGCGACTAACAAGAGAACTGTCACCGTGTTGTCGCGCAAGGAGACCATATATGTCAGTGCAGATTCGAAAGACAGCCGCTGCGGTCGCAGTCGTCGCGACGTGCACGGCGTCGACCGCGACGGCGGCGGATGAGAGCCTCTACACAGAGGACCAGGTCCGAGCGCTCGTCGCAGAGATGCTCGCCGACGCGGACAATCGCACGAGCCTCCTTCAATCGTCCGGAACCGCCGGTCACGACGGCAAGTTCTACCTTGCGTCCAATGACGGCGCGTTCCGCCTCAACATCTGGGGCTACACGCAGTTCCGTTACTACGCGAACTGGCGCGACGATGGCGACGACAGCGATGAGTTCGAAGGCGGATTCCAGAACGCCCGCGTGCGTCTCGTCTTCAGCGGCAAGCTCTACGACGAGCTTTCGTTCATGATCAAGCCCGCCGCCGGCGCTTCCGGCGATTGGGGACTGCTTGACGCATGGGTCAAGTATGACTTCGATGACTCGCCCTGGGCCCTGCAGTGGGGTCAGTTCAAGCTGCCGATCTGGCGCGAGTGGATTCAGCCCGAGCAGAAGCTGCAGGCCATCGAGCGCTCGCTCGTCACCAGCGTCTTCTCATCGATGTACAACCAGGGCGTCCAGCTCAAGTACGGCGAAGATCAGTTCCGCTGGAACCTCGTCTACTCCGACGGCATGCGCTCGGCGAACACCGACTTCACCAACGACATCGAAGCGGACTACGCCTTCACAACGAACATCGAATACCTCGGCGCCGGCACGTGGGACATGTTCAGCGATTTCACCAGCCTCGGAAACACCGAAGCCGGCTGGATGATCGACGCGAGCTTCCACCACCAGGGCGAGACCGAGGACTACCAGGGCGCCGGCGTCAAGGTCGACACTGCGACACTCGCCGCCGCGACCTTCAGCTATGAAGGCACAGACTGGAACGCCGCAGCCGGCGGCGTCTTCCGCCATCTCGAGCTTGCTGACGCCAGCGACGTCGATGAATACGCCTTCCTCGCGCAGGCGGGCGTCTTCCTCAATGACAACTGGGAACTCTACGGCCGCTACGACGTCATCTTTCCAGACAGCGACGCCGACAACGATGATCCGTTCAATACGATCACGGCGGGCGCGAACTACTACATGCATGGACACGCCGCGAAGCTCAGCTTCGACGTCGTCTACTTTGTTGACGATCCCAACGACTCTGACGTCGTCGGATTGTCAGAAGACACGAACGTCGGCTTCCTCGACACCGAGGACGACGGCCAGTTCGTGGTGCGGGCGCAGTTCCAGCTCGTTTTCTAGAGCCACCACCTGCGGCAGAGCACGCCGCACCTGACTTCTCCAACATCAGCGACGCCCGATGGTCTCTCGCCATCGGGCGTTGTTTTTACGCGTATTGCGCGAGCCTCTCTTCAAGGCGAGCTCTCACCTCGGGCCAGTCATCTCGTGTCACGCTGAAGTACGCCGAGTCGCGAACGCGCCCGTCCGGCATGATCATCTGACCGCGGAAAACGCCTTCAAACTGCGCTCCGATGCGCAGCATCGCCGTCTTTGAACGCTCGTTCAGATCGTCCGTCTTGAGCTCGACACGCAGGGCGCCGAGGTCGTCGAAGGCGTGCCCGAGCAGCAGGCGCTTGCATTCAGTGTTGATGGATGTGCGCTGATGGGAGGGCGCGATCCAGGTCCAGCCGATCTCCAACCCGCGATGCGGGCGCCGAATCGTCATGTAGCGCGTCGAGCCGACGAGCCGCCCCGTATCACGATCCTCAATGGCGAAGACGACGGACTCACCGCGCTCGATTTCACCGAGCGCCTCGTCGAGCCACTGCGCCGCGAAGGCGCGATCCGAGAATCCAGGACCCGCTAGCCAGCGCCAGACTTCGGGATCGCTTCCCGCTTCGATCAGGCCCTCGAGGTCCGTCGTCGCGATCGGTCGCAGACGCGCCCGCATGCGCTCCAGCGTCACCGGCTTCGGATCGAACACCGGCTCACTCACCGGCGTCGTCCGTCTCTGGTGCGCCGTCGGCCTCCTCTTCCTCAGGCGCCGGGAGCTCGTAATCCCACACGGCGCCATCGCTGATCCACTGACGGATCACCTCCTTGTCCGCATCCGAGAGCTCGACCTCCGGCGGCATGAAGAGATCCTCATCCTCCCAGCTGATCGAGCGCATCAGCAGACTCTCCTCCGGACTCCCCGGCACAAGCGATGGCCCGCGCGAACCACCGGCGAGCGCGCCCGCGATCGTCGTCAGGTCGAGATCCGCAGCCGGATCCGACGCCGCATGACAACCCATGCAGTTCATATAGAGAACCGGTCGTACGCGCTCATGGAAGTACACAACGCGCGGGTCGTCATATGCCGGCGTCGGCTCCTTGTACTCACCCCGCGCGATCGCAAGCTGCTTGTCGGTCATTGGGTTCGGCGTGCCGAGGCCGTACTCATAAACGAGCGTGCCGCCCACGTGGGCTGCGCTCGCCATCTTGAGCAGCAGGAAGCCGCCCCCGGCGACGCTGAGCCAGGGCGCGATCAGGCCAAGCTTCCACTTGTTGAACATGCCGAGGAATGTCACGAACGTGACGACAATGGCGTAGAGATAGATCGGACGACCTAAGTGCTTATGACGATCCAGGGCTACGCGCGCCTCCTCCGCAATGACGCCGACCGCGCCCTCGGCGGCGTCGCCGCTCACACCCGCCATGCGCGCGCTGACGACCAGCGCGATGAATGCGAGCAGCGCGATCGCCAGCGGGATGCGCGACCAGCTCCGGAAGAGCGCCGCGATCAACGCGAGCCCGAACGCGGCCACCGACAACACAACCGGGAAATGCACCATCGCGGCGTGGCGGAACTGCGGATCCTCCATCGCCTGACGCAACTCACTCAATGGAACCATGCGTGCCTCTCATCTGAAACAGGGGGCGCATCCCCGAGCTACTCCACCTTACCCGTCGCCACCCGCCACCGATTCACCCGTAAGCGACCCGAGCCTCCGTTTTCTGCCCCGATTCGCCCAATTCCCGCACTTCCGGCGGGAGTCCGCCCTCATAATGCGAGCTTGGAACTGGCTCGCGCGCCTCAGCGCCCTCCGGACATCAGGCCAATCCCGGTGGAGATTCCATGCTCTCTCGACGCAGTTTCCTCGTCACCAGCGCCGGCGCCGCGATCTCACCGCTGGCCGCCCAGCGCGCCCTCGCGCAGCTCATCGGACGCGGCGCCTTCGAGGCCATCCCGCCCGCGCCGCACATCCACAAGGACGCTCCATTTCACTACTTCGTTAACACCGACGAGTCCATCTTCGTTGATGGTGTCCCCTTCGCCCCCGGCATGACGGGCGATTTCTTCGCGACGGGCGACCCCGATCAGCATCCGCATTTCCCGATCCTCGGCGAGTGGATCGGCTACGGCAATGATCCCCCGGCGCCCACCGAGAGCGCTGATGTGGTCGTCATCGGCGGCGGCGTCTCCGGACTCATGAGCGCTTATCTCCTGCGCGAGCACAACCCGATCGTGCTCGAATTCTCGAACCATTTCGGCGGCGCCGCACAGGCCGAGGTCTGGCGGGGCGTGCCGTATTCACTCGGCGGCGCCTATGTCATCGAGCCGGATGAGCCACTCGCGTCGCTCTACAAGGAACTCGGCATCGATCAGAACGTGCGCATCAGCTACGGCGATCCCGTCGAAGCCAACGGCGTCATTCACGAGAACTTCTATTCGGGCGAGGGCAGTCCTGCTGAAGAGGCGCCGGCGTTCGCGAAGTTCGCCGCGCTCGTCCAGCAGATGGGCGAGGACTATCCCTCCATCCCGCTGCTCAAGGATCCGAAGGAGCGCGAGTGGGTCGAGTATCTCGACCAGATGACCTTCAAGGAGCACATCGAATCAGAGATGGGCGGCCCGCTGCCCCCGCTGCTTGAAGCAGCTGTCCAGTACTACTGCTACTCATCCTTCTGCGCCGGCTACGAAGAACTCTCCGCGGCCTCCGCCTGGAACTTCTTCGCCGCTGAGCAATTCGGACAGTGGGTCTGGCCGGGCGGCAACGCCACACTCGCCAACGTTCTCTACGAGCGCGTGCTCGAAGCGACCGGTCGGCGCAACATGCGATCGCAAGCGGTCGCGCTCGACGTGCGCCTGAATCCCGGCGGCGCGCAGGTCACCTATCTCGACAACCAGAAGAACATCCGCTCCATCCAGGCGAAGAAGGTCGTCATCTCGGCGCCGAAGTTCGTGGCGGACAAGCTCCTCGGCGACTGGGTTGCGAACAACGATCAGGAGCGCCTCACCGCATTCAGCCAACTCAACTATCGCGCGTACGCCGTGGCGAACATCCTGCTGAACGTCGACGTGCCGGATCAGTTCTACGATCTCTTCTACCTGCAGGATGGAGAGATCCCGGCTGAGGACAAGATTGACCCGTCCGTATGGAATCGTCCACTCGACGCTGTCAGCGCAGGCTATCCCTTCAAGGGCCTCTCGGATCGCTCCGTGCTCACCGTCTACTGGCCCATGCCCTTTGACGGCGGACGCTTCCTCATGCTCTTTGAGGAGTCCTTCGACTATCTCACCAACACCGCGCTCCCGCACATCGACTATCTCATGAACGTACTCGGTCTCGATCGCTCGCATATCGAGCAGGTGCGCCTCACGAAGTGGGGGCATGCGCTGCCGATCGCGCGTCCCAACTTCATCGCCGATGGCCACGCCGAAGCGGTGCGGGCGCCGATCGAGGACACGATCTACTTCGTGCAGCAGGACAACTGGGCGCTGCCGGCGGTCGAGAACTCGCTGCTCGACGCGTACGAGTATGCCCCGCAGATCGCCGCGGCGCTGAACAAGCCGTAGCGCGGGTTTTCGGACCGTCCTCAAGCCGGATAACCCGCATGCCGTCGCCAAACCGCCTGCATTGGCCGGTTTCTCTCGCGCGCTGCGCAACCGGACGTTGACTTTCCGTCCATGAATCGGACGCTCTGGTTGGCCGAACGCCTGTCAATCGTGGAGGTCGAGGGTCTGGAAGGAGTCCCTCGGATCTCGCAAGGAGCCACTCTGATGACACCGGCCTTCTTCGTTGCGTCACTCATAGCCTCGGGCGCGGCAGCCGCGAGCCCGGACACGCTGACCTATCCAGTCACGCTCTTGGGCGACGACGCTGAAATGCGCGTCACCCTTGCACTGGATGCCGACTCCGGCGGCGTGTCCATCCTTCTTCCGGAGGACTCCGGCTATTCCCGCGTCGAGTTTGCGCTGCGCGACCGGTTCGACGAGTCGTGCAGTGCGCGCTTTGATCTCGATGGCCCGCTCATGAAGCCAGACATGCGCGGCGCCCCGGTTCTGTTGCCGGCAAGACGCGATCTGCTCAGGCGGCTCGTCGACCGGCCGCAGCGCTTTGAGCTTGAACTCATCGCGCATTCCGACCAGGGCGTCCTCCCGCACTCGGACCAAGGCCCCGCCGTCGTCATGCGCGGCGCCATTCCCGTCGCGTTCGAGATGTGCCTCATCGGGCCCTACGTCGTCACCAGTCAGGGCGGCGATCCTGATGGGCTCAGCGTCGGCACGCTCTACATCACCGACCAGACCAATGAGATCTCGTGGGATTTCACCTACGAGAACGTCGGGCCGCCCACGCTCTGGGTCATCCACGCGGCGCCCGCCGGCCAGGGCGGCGGGAGCGTGCTCGGACTCGGCGTCGGCGGCGAGCCTGGACGACTCTTCGGTTCGACCATCGGCGACCATGTGCTCGTCGATCAGATGCTCGCCGACCCCGCGTCCTTCTACATCGACCTGCACAACGACGAGTATCCCGACGGCGCTGTTCGCGGCCAACTCCAGACGCCGCCCTGCGACTGGGATCTGTCGCGCAACTGCGTCGTCAACGCCGCCGACATCGCAGAGTTGCTGAGCCGCTGGAACGACCCGTATGAAGCGGTCGATCTGGCGAATCTCATCGGCAGCTGGGGTCTCTGTGATCCATAACGCAGGGCTCGCGCGATTCCCGTCCATCCTTCCCGGGTGGCGAACAGCTCCGCGCGATTCCTGTTCTGCGCGTTGAGCGCCCGGGCGTCATCCAATCTGGCGCCCGGGTTCTTTCATGAAAGAGCCCTGCGCCGCCCGGTTTCCTCCGTGGCGTTCGTGCCACCCCCGGAGGCGCGCCTCTCCTTCCTCGACTGCGCGTCTTCGGGGGGCTTTTCTTCGGCACGAGCACTCCATCAATCCTCCGGGCGCTCACCCTCCGGCGCCATCTTCACGAGACGCGGCTCGAACTTCGCCACGATCTCAACCAAGTCACGCTGGGCCTCCATGACGCGATCAATGTCCTTGTAGACATGCGGCGACTCATCGAGCCCGGCGCTGATCAGCGTCACGCCCTTCTCCTCCAGATACGCCATCACTTCCTTGCGCCGAAGCGACGCCTTCGCCCTCGTGCGGCTCATTACGCGACCGGCGCCGTGTGACGCCGACTCCAGCGAGTCCTTCGATCCCTTGCCGCGCACGATATACGCCGGAGACGCCATCGATCCCGGGATCACGCCCAGCACGCCTTCACCCGCCGGCGTTGCGCCCTTGCGATGCACGATCACCTCACGCTCCGCGCCGGATGGATCAACATGGCCCTCCTTCCACGCGAAGTTGTGGTGATTCTCCACATCCGCCAGGACGCGCGCGCCGAGATGTCGCACCATCTCGCGATGGATGCACGCATGGTTCGCCTCGGCGTACGCGCCCATGAGCTGCATGGCCGCCCAGTATTCCTGTCCCTCGGCGGAGCTCATGTCGAGCCACGCCAAGTGCTTCAGGTGCTTCGGCAGGTCGGCGTGCAGGCGCATCGCCATCTTCGAATAGTGATTCGCGACGGACGATCCAACCCCGCGGCTGCCCGAGTGGCTCATCAGCGCCAGGTACGTCCCGGCGCGCAGGCCCAGCGCATCGATTTCGAGCGTCAGCTCACCGAACTCGACGAAGTGATTGCCCGAGCCGCTCGTGCCCAGCTGTGATCGCCCCTTGTCCTTCAGGCGCTTCGTGACCGGGGAGATGGACCAGTCCAGATCCATCACCTCGTGCTCGCGCGCCGATGTGAACTTGGCGCCGATGCCGAAGCGCGTCTCCTCACGAATCGCGCCGCGCAGGCGCTCTTCCTCGCCGCGCAGCGACGACACCGGCATGTCGAGCACCGACAGCTTCATACGGCAGGCGATGTCCACACCCACCGCGTACGGAATCACGGCGTTGTCCGTCGCCAGCACGCCGCCGATGGGCAGGCCATAGCCGACGTGCGCGTCCGGCATCAGCGCCCCGCTCACCGCGACGGGCAGCTCGCACGCATTCTCCATCTGCTGCACCGACTGCGCCTCGAGATCAGTCCCCCACTGACGCCACGGCGCCGGGTTCTCGCGCGCGACATATCCAGGCGCGTCCCCGGCTGCCGCCATCGCGCGGAACTCGATCAGGGCCTGCGCCAGCTCGCCGAAATGGCGGTCCGAAGTCATCGACGCGGGCTCGGCGACAAGCGTCCGAAGGCACTGGCGCATCTCGTCCTTGCGAACATTCTGCGCAGCCGCCTGCGCGATGAGCCTCTGTGCCAGCTTCAGCGTGTCCCCGGTCGGGACGCCCAGGTTGATGAGTTCTCGAGCCTTCATGACGTTCGGCGAATCGCCCTCCTTGTTCTCGGTCTCAGGACAAAGCGGCAAGCGTAGGCGGACGCATCCGGAAGGCAAGCAAGCCAATCAGAAAAGCTGGTGGATCGATTGGTCCTCCTCCCGACGCGCGGCGATCGGCATCGCCGAGTGCGGCGTCCCGCGCACCATCCGATCTGCGCCGCCTGCAACGCTTGCGCCGGTCCCATCACACCGCGCAACGCGCTCTTAACGCTGCGCATCCCTGCATTTCTCCGGACCTGTGGCATCCATATCAGTAGCGGCGCCGCCGCACACAGGATTCTGCACAGGACAACAGGAGAAAAGCACATGACTACGAGCAGGACGCTCGCACGGGCGATCATCGCCGGCGCCGCCGGTCTCGCCATCACCTGCGCTTCCGCCATGGCCGGAGACGTCATCGTCGATCCCGATCTCGCCAGCGGCGACTTCAGCGGCGACACCGTCGCCAACGCCCGACTGCGTCTCGATCCAACCAACTGGGACTCCGCACTCGGACCGGATAGCAATCCCGGCGATGACGAGACCGACAACATCTCGAACACGCTCGCCGATCTGAACACCACCTGGAGCTTCTCTTTCCAGTGGGACTCCACCATGGAGCAGATCACGTGGATGCTCACCGATGAGGACGGCATGCTCGGCACGAGCACGCTCACGCTCGACATCCCCGGCGCCGAGTTCAACACCGTCGAGATCTTCACGACCGCCCAGGTTGATCGCGACAGCTTCATCAACTTCAACAGCTTCGGCGTCAGCGGCATCTCGGTCTGGGGAGATCTTCCCGACCTGAGCCTCGATGACGACATCGACATGGACCAGTTCGAGATCACGCGCCTCGTCACCCCAGGCGGCGCCAACCTCGCCGAACATGACTTCGAGATCTTCGGCGAGTTCGAGATCAACAAGGGCACTTCCACCTCACAGGAGCGCCCGAAGTTCGACATCAAGCTCACGAGCAACGACGCGATCCCCGTCATCCCGACGCCGCTGGCCGCCGGCATGGCCGCCGTGGGTCTCGTCGGCGTCGGAGCCCGACGTCGTCGCCCCCTCAGCTAAGCGCTCCCCCGCTTCGGATGGAGAAAGAGGCGCAGGGCCGGCGGGCACACCCCGTCGGCCTTGTGCGTTTTTGCCCTCCCGTTCCTCCTACTATCTCAACGTGCCCCCGGACGCAGGCGACAACCAGGCCCCCGAACCAACGGACCTCACCGTCGAAGGCGATCAGCCCCAGCGCGATCGGCGACTCGACGATCCGCCGCCGGCATGGGGAACCGAGTCGCGCGACGAGCGCCTGGAGCGCCTGCGCGAGAAAGCCCGCCATCTCCCGGCGCGCGCCGGGGTCTACCTGATGAAGGACTGCAAGGGCGTCGTCCTGTACGTCGGCAAGGCGTCGAAGCTCAGCAACCGCGTCGCCTCCTACTTCATCCCCTCCGCCGATCTCGGGCCGAAGAAGCAGCCGATGCTCGATGTCATCCACGACCTCGACATCGTCGAGTGTGAGGGCGAATGGGAGGCGTTGCTCGCTGAAGCCCGCCTCATCAAGGACATCCGCCCGCACTACAACACGATGTCCCTCGACGATCGCACCTATCCCTACCTCGTCATCACGACGCGCGACGACTTCCCCGGCGTCTTCATCACGCGCACGCCGAGCGATCCGAAGTACAAGGGCGCGAAGATCCTCGGGCCGTTCACCGCCGTAGGCGCCCTCCGCGACGCCGTGCAGATTCTCCAGCGCATCTTCAAGTACCGCACCTGCACGCTCGACATTCGGGATGGAGATCCGAAGCTCAAGTTCTTCCGCCCCTGCCTCCTCGGCCCCATCGGCCTCTGCACCGCCCCCTGCGCCGCCAAGATCAGCAAGGAGCAGTACCGCGCCGATATCGATCGCTTCGTCCGCTTCATCACCTCCAAGCGCAGCGCCATGCTCCGCCAGATGCGCGCCGAGATGCAGGAAGCCTCGAAAGATCAGAACTATGAACGCGCCGCCGTCCTCCGTGATCAGATCCACGCGATCGAGAAACTCGACGAGCGCGCCACCACCAAGGACCGCTGGCAGCCTGAAACCGAGTCCTTCTATGTTGATCCCGCCCGCGGCCTGCGCTCCCTCCAGCGCACACTCAAGCTCGAAGAGCCCATCCGCTGCGTCGAAGCGATCGACATCGCCCATCTCCAGGGCGGCGAGACCGTCGGATCGAAAGTCTGCTTCATCGACGGCAAGCCCTTCAAGAACGAATACCGGCGCTACAAGATCAAGTCCGCTGACAACGACGACTACAAGGCGATCCGCGAGGTCGTCTCGCGCCGTTATCGCGACGCCGGCGCCGGCGCCGAGCTTTATCCCGACGTCATCCTCATCGACGGCGGCCTCGGCCAGCTTCACGCCGCCCTCGACGCGTTCGACGATCTCGACGTCAAGCCGCCGATGGTCATCTCCCTCGCCAAGAAGGAAGAACTCATCTACATCCAGCGTGAATCGGCGCCCATCAAACTGGGACGCGAGAACCTCGGCCTCAAGTTCTGCCAGGCGATCCGCGACGAAGCGCACCGCTTCGCCCAGCACTACCACCACGTGTTGCGCCGCAAGAAGATGCTCAATCAGGACTGACGCCGCCTCCCTACAATCGCTGCCATGACAATGAACGTGCGCCTGATTGCGATGCTTGCCGCCGGCATGCTGCTCACCGGATGCTGCCCCACACGCACGATCGGCGTGTTCGTCGCCGACGCTGAAACGCGGAAGCCGATCCCCGATTCGAAGATCACGATCGCGGCGTACCCGAGCCCCAAGGCCAAGAGCGCCACCCGATGCCGCAAGGACGCGAAGACCGATCGCAATGGCTGGGCCTATCTCGAGTGGCCCGTCGATTACGAGCGCGGGCAGGTCATCGTCAAACGCGTTGGTTATGAGACGCAGCGCATGGATAATCCGCCTATGCCCAGTGTCCGTTTCTATCTCGAGCGCATCGAGCCCGTCCCGATCGAAGGCGACATGGACCCCTAGCGCCCGTCCCGCCAGCACGCACATTCCGAGACCCGCCCGCGCACGCCGCAGAGATTCACACGGACCTGCGATATCGCCACTCCGCCCGAACCGCTCAGCACATCCCGAAACAGGCGGTTTCTGCGCGCACTCGAACTCCCCACACAAGGGCGGTCACTCGGTCGCCGATGCATCCTCAAAGGGACCCTGACCCCGCGGAGGATTGCATGCTTCGTGTCCCGCTCGTATATGCCCGACCCGGGATGGCGCTCGCCTCGCCGCTGCATCATCCCAAGCGACAGGACCAGGTGCTGCTGCGCGCCGGCTTCACCCTCGACAAGCAAGCCATCCTGCGCTTGCGCGAGCTCGGTGTGCCCGATCTCTGGATCGACTATCCGAACCTCGACTTTGTCGGCAAGTACATCAATCCGCAGGTCCTCGAAGCGCAAGGCGCGCTCACACGCGCGCTCGGAGACATGTTCGAGAGCGTCGGCGCCGGCGCCAGTGCGGATCTCGAGTACCCCGCGTATCGCAGCATCATCCGCGATCTCATCGACCGCCTCATGGAGAACCCCTCCGCGGGCGTCATGATTCAGGAGCTCGCCGGCGCCAGCGATGAGCTGCTGCGCCACTCCGCCAATGTCTGCTATCTCAGCCTGCTCATGGGCCTGCGACTCGAGGGTTATCTTCTCAGGCAGCGCAAGAGACTCTCCCCATCGCATGCCAAAGACATCGTCAACCTCGGCGTCGGCGCCATGCTCCATGATGTCGGCATGACGCTCATCGACGAAGAGGATCTCGCGAGCTGGCGCGAAACGCGTGACTTCAGCGATCCGAACTGGCGCCGTCACGTGCAGGTCGGCTATGAACTCGTCCAGGGCAATGTCGATCCGACGGCCTCATTCGCCGTATTGCATCATCATCAGCGCTTCGATGGCACGGGCTTCCCGCGCAAGCGCGACTTCGAGGGCAACGTGCGCGGCCTCCAGGGCGAGGAGATTCATATCTTCGCGCGCATCCTCTCCACCGCGAACATCTTCGATCATCTCAAGCGACCGCGACCCGACATGGCGCCCGTGCCGACCGTGCGCGTCCTGCGCCAGATGCAACGGCCGGACATCCTCCGCACGCTCGATCCCGTCACCTTCGTCGCGCTCATGTCCGTCACGCCCCCGTATCCACCCGGAAGCCTCGTCGAACTCTCCGACGGCATGAAGGCCGTCGTCACAGAGTGGACCATCAAGGATCCCTGCCGTCCGACCGTTCGGCTGGTCGATGAACTCGTCGATACGGACGATGTCGATCCTGAGGACGACTCGAATACGATCGATCTCTCCGAAGATCCGCGTTTCTCGATCGTCGTCTCCGAGGGGCAGGACGTCTCGAAGGCCAACTTCCGCCCGCGCAGCGTCGAGCAGTACGACATCGATTACTGCGCCGCCGCGTGGTGAACTGGGCGCAAAAGAGAACGCCGCGGCGCTCTCAACACACGTCGCGACGTTCCAGCAATTCGGGATTCAACAAACGGGCTAACGGCCCGCTGCTGAGGCGCTCTTCTTGGCGTCGCTGCGGACCTGTCGAACCGCCGGCGAATCGCCCTCGACCCTCTTCGGATTCTTCTCGCCGCCGGCGACCTGCGTCTCCTCGCCCGGCCCCGCGGTGTCCAGCACCTCGCCGGGGCTCGGCTCGCGAAGCAGCACGCGATCGCCTGAGCTGACGCCCGACGCGATCTCGACATACGACGTCGAACGACGACGCGTGAGCTCCACCGGCTTCTTCTCGTACTTGCGACCCTTCGGCGAGTACACGAACGCCTTGGGACCGTCGCGGAAGACGGCCTGCACCGGCACGGCCAGCGCATCCTCAACCGAACCGAGCACGATCTCCGCTTCGCAGCGCATCGACGGCTTCAGCTGACGGTCACTATTCTCTTCGTTGATCGCCACGCGCACCGTGTACTCCCGCCGATTCGGATCGCGCCATCCGCCCGATTCAGCGAGCACGCCGATAGACTCGACAACGCCGTTGAATGTCTTGTTCTGCATCGCGTTCACACGCAACAGCACCGGCATGCCGGGACGGATCCGCTGGGCGTAGCTCTCGTGCACGCGCACAGACGCGATCATGCTCGAAGTGTCCGGCAACGCGATGAGCAGCTGATTCGGCCGCACGGATTGCCCGACCTGCAGCTGCGAATCATTCCGCCATGGGTTGCGCGCCCGCTCGACCGTCGTGCCGTAGACGACGAGGCCGTCCGTGGGAGCACGAACAGTCGTCGCCTCGAGCTCCGCCCGCAAGTCCGCAAGACGATCTTCACGAATCGAGAGCTGACGCCCCTTGTTCGTGCGATCCGCCTCCTTGCTGGCGATGCGGCTCAGGTTCTGACGCTCCACGCGCTCCAGCTCCGCCTTCGCCTCCTCGACGTCGCTCGTCAGCTTCTTGTAATCCTTTTGACGCTCGAAACGCTCGTATACATCCTTCTCGAGCTTCGCGATCTTCACGTTCGCCAGCGACTCGAGATAGTGAATGTGATCCTGCTCGTGATCGTCCTTCGAGACGAAGCCCTTCTCGAGCAGGCGCGCCGACTTGTCGTACTTCTCCTTGTTCAGGATCAGCTGACGCTCCGCCTTCTCGATGTTCACCTCGAGCTGCGCCAGCTTCTTCGCGAGATCGCCCTCGGTCCACTTCTGAAGCTCGAGTTCGGCGAGCTCAACCGCCAGCTTCGCCTTCCGCAGCGCCGCGTCGTTCTCACTCACCTGGATCTCGAACGCCTGCTCCGCCGCGATCAACTCGCTCCGCGCAGACTCGACTTTCAGCAACTCTTCATCGATGCGCTGCTCGATCGCATCGGGCGACAAGCGCACGAGCACATCGCCCTGCTCCACCTGCGACCCCTCGGCGACGATCTCCTCGATCGTCACCTCCGACTCGACGTCGCTTCGAATCTCCTGCTGGTTCTTCGCCTCGAGCTCGCCGCTCGCCGTCACGCTGATGTCGAAAGAGATCTCTGAGACCTCATACAGCTCGAGCGTCGCTTCCTTGTCGCTTGTTCCACTCGACGGCATCGCCATCAGGCCGATCGCGGCGAGACCGCCTACGAGCCCAAGCGCTACGATCGCCGTGATCGCGCGCCTGCCGCGCTTCCTGCTGCGTCCACCCGATGATCCAGACATAAGTCCTGCCTTCTACGTTGAACTGCACACGAGGCCGGGTCTCTCTGATCGCCCCCGAACGATCATCCGTCCACGCTCTCAAAAACCGGCTCGGAGGCCTCAGGTTCCAGCACAACGACCGGGACCCGGCGATCAATGCTAGCCCGTCCGGAACTCCCACTCGAAGAACCGCTTAGGGACCCGCGCCTGCCGCCGGATCCGCTCCGCCCGCCGGGTCGAAACCCATCCCCGGCAGCGGCTCAAATCGCCCCTGCAGATCCACACGCAGCGTTCCCGTCGCCAGCAGATAGTCGAGCACCGCGTTCCGCAGATTCCGCACCGCCGCGTCACGGGCGTTCTCCGCCGCCAGAAGATCATCCTCCGCCTGCCCCTGGTCGAAGGCGTTCGCCTCCCGGATCTTCAGCTCCTCGACCGTCAGCCGGTTGATCTCAACCTCCTGCTCGGACAGCTCCAGCGTGAAGCGCTCCTGGTCGATCCGCCGGCGCTGCCGCCGCGCGTCAAGCACGATGTTGTCCCGCGACTGTTCGAACGTTCGCACCTGGCGCTGCAGCCCGATTACGCTCGAACGCAGATTCAGTCGCTCGATCTCCCGATCCAGCGGCAGGCCGAACGTCACCGAGGCGAAGTAATCGCCTTTATCCCAGTCGAACGCCAGGCGCCCGACGTCATCGCCCGAATTCGTGTCGTACGTGATGCTCGTTGCGAGATCGAGATCAGGCAGAATCTGATTACGCGAGTTCGCGACGTCGCGGCGCGAGTCGTTGATTCGGTCGAAGTCATTCTGCAGATCGAGGCGATACCGAAGCGCCATGCGCGCCGCCTCCACGGGCGTCGCCGCCGGCTCCGGAAGATCCAAAGGCTCCGGCTGAATGATGACCGCAGTCTCCACCGGCAATCCGAGCCGGACCTTGAATCGATCCACCGCCAGCAGATACACCTCGCGCCGATCGATCAGCGTTCGCTCCGTCCGCGACACATCCTGACGCAGTTTGCCCGCGCTGAACGCCGGCTTCCGACCCGCCTCCACCAGCTCGATCTCGCGCTCCATCGACTCACGGCGACTCTGCAGCGAATTCTCCTGGTTCCGAATCGCGTCCTGCTGCGCCACCAGGTCGAAGAAGTCCTGCGCGATATCCACGAGGAACTGCCTGCGAAAACGCTCAAAAGTCCGTGCCGAATAGACCAGATCCCGCTCGCGCTGAATCAACTCTTCCTGAGCGATCAGCCCGGCGTCACGCAGCAGCGGAATATCGCCACTGAGAATGAGCTGGGAGGACTGACTGTACTCATTGCTCACGCGCCGGCGAAGCTCTTGCGTCGCCGTCACCAGCAAGCGCGCCTCCACCTGACCGCCATACGGCAGACGCTGCGTCGCGCGAAGCTCATTGATCAGTTGCAGCGTCGTGTCGCTGTCGCCGTCAAAGCCCGTATCAACACTGCCCGTCACGTCATTGAAGAAACGCGGCCCCCAGCGATGACGCTCGATCAGCAGGCGGATCGCCGCGAGCTGAAACTCCTCCTCCGCGTTCTTGTACTCACGACTCGAACGCTGCGCAACGCGATACGCCTCCTGCAGCGTCAGCACCATGGCCCCCTCGCGCTCCGCAGACTCCGAGTACCCGACGAGCGCCGACGCCACATCGCGATCCGGATCCGCGCGCTCAAACTCCAGCTCCGAGGCCTCCGGATTGACAGTCCCCGGATCCTTGCGCGCCTGCTCCTCATCGCGATAGTCGGACGCCTCGCCCATCGTGAACTCAGGCGCCGCGGCCTCCGGTCCAAGTGAGCGCGAGCGCTCCAGCACGAGCTCATTGATGTGCCGATTCAGACGCTCTGACGAGCATCCGGGCGCGCAGATCAACCCGAGCGACGCCAGAGCGCCGAAAACTGCAGCCCGACGAAGTCCGCCGGCTCGATTCCGTGTGTTCGAATACCCCATGATTCGATCGAGTGTACCGGCCGAAAACCGCCTTCGTTGCGTAAGAACAACGATTCATAAGCACGCAACATTGCCTTTGGCGATCAGCGCGCCTATTGTCCTCTTCGCCTGAGACTACCGGTTTTCTGACCGCTTCCTCCGCGATCTCCAACCCCAAACATCCGCCTATGCCCCTCATCACCTTCGATGCAAGGACGCTTGTGATCAACGGCCGCCGCCGATGGCTCACCGGCGGCGTCATCGATTACTCGCGCACGCCCCGCGAACTTTGGGAGTCCCGCATTCGGGCCGCAAAGCAGGCCGGACTCAACACCATCGTGGCGCCCCTCAACTGGAAGCTCCATGAGCCGACGCCCGGGCGCTTCAACTTCAAGGACGATCTCGATGTCCGCGCCTTCGTCGAACTCATCCACGAATTCGATCTCATGGTCGTGCTGCGCGCTGGGCCATACATCGGCGCCCCATCCGATCTCGGCGGTCTCCCCGCGTGGCTGCTCGAGGAAGACGGCGTCATCCTTCGATCCAACCATCCCTCCTATATGGAAGCCGTCGGTCGCTGGATCAGCGCCGCCATGAAGCAGGTCTCCGATCTCCAGGCGACCAGTCGCACGCCGGGACCGATCGTGCTCTTCCAGGTCGAGCACGACTGGAATTGTGGGGACGAAGCCGTCGGTCAGCCCTACCTCGGCGAACTCACGCGCCACCTGCGCGAGAACGGCGCCGCCGCGCCCTTCATCAACTGCAACAGTCTCTACCAGACCGTCGAGGGCGAGATCGACGGCTGGACCGGTTTCGACAACCTCCACGCCATCCTCCGCCAGCTCCACTCCGTGCGCCCCGACGCGCCGGCGTTCGTCATCGACTTCAGCGCCGCCGGACCCGACGTCTGGAATCGGCCGACGAAGATCGAACCGTCGCCAGACCAGATCATCGCGCGCATGGCGCAGGCGCTCGCCGCCGACGGTCAGATTCTCATCGGCCCCTTCAGCGCCGGCACGAGCTTCGGCTTCCAGTCTGGGCGCCTCCCCGATCAGCGCGACGCCTTCATCACCAGCGCCGGCAATCCTGCCGCGCCCATCACGCAGACCGGCGCGCGCAACGAGATCTACGACGCCATGAAGCGCGTCTGCTCCTTCGCCACCAGCTTTGAACGCGTCTTCGTCGGTCTCGAACCCGACTTCCGCCCCGTTATGCTGACGCCAGGCGCCGAGGGCGACGCACGCTACACCGTCGTCTACAGCCGAGGACTCCAGGGCTCCATCGCCTTCATCTTCGGCGATGACAAACCAGGCGCAAAGCGTAAATCAGTCACGATCACGCTTCCCGACGGCACAACGCTCCCGGTCGATCTCAAGGGTCAATCCGTCGTCTGGTGCCTTCTGAACGCGCTCATCGGCTCGCGCGCGATGCTCGACTACTGCAACCTCAACGCCTTCACCACCGTCGATGACATCTTCGTCTGCTACGGACCCGCCGGATCACCAGCGATCCTCTCGATCGAGGGCGCACGACTCGAAGCGACCGTTCCGAGCGGCAAGACCCCCTTCATCCAGCGTCACGAAGGCGTCACCGTCGTCGTCTGCAACGAGAAGCAGATCGACGCCGCCGTCGCGCTCGACGACGAAGTCCTCATCGGAGCGCGCGGCGCCGACGCCGATGGCAATCCCATTCCCCATCCCGACTTCAAGCAGGTCACGCGCATCCGCGCCGGAGAACAGGTCTCAACAGGCGCCGCGCCGAAGGCGACGACTCCACCGCGCGCACCCTCACTCACGGGCTGGAAGCGCGCCGATGTCGCCGAATACGTCGATGGCTCCAGCGCCCGATACGCCACCATCGAAGGCCCCGACTCCCTCGAACGACTCGGCGCCCCCGAAGGCTACGGCTGGATGCGCTTCGATCTCCGCGCAGCCTCCTCCAAGAAGACCACGCTCGGCATCTTCCACGCCGCCGACCGAGCTCATCTCTACAAGGGCGGTAAGCTCATCAAGATCTACGGCCTCGGCCCCGGCGCCAGCGAAGAGAACGTCGCCATGCAACTCAGCAAGGGCGACAATCGCATCGCCGTCCTCGTCGACAACCTCGGGCGCACCACCACCGGCGGCCCGCGCCCGGGACGCAAGGGCGTCTATGGCCACGTCTACGAAATCACGCCCTTTAAGGCCGGCGCCGCGAAGCTCGAGACTGCTGCGCCAATCGATCCGCTCGAGGACTTCTCCCCAACCTGGCGCCACATTCCCGGCGAGAAAACCGACGCCCAGCGCCTCACCTGGTCCTTCACGCATCGCAAGAAGAGCCCCATCGCGCTGACGATCGATGCGCTTCCCGATGATCTCCTCGCGCGCGGCGTCATCGTCCTCAACGACGAGCCCTTCGCCTTCTTCAACACCGGCGCCTGGACGCGCTGTGTCTTCACCTCAGACGATCTGCGCCAGGGCAAGAACACGATCCAGCTCGCCACGCTCGAACCGATGGCCGAGCTCGACAAGCATCTCAAGAGCGCGACGAACATCTACGAGTGCGTCACGAATCTGACGAAAGACTCCGACTGGGCCTTCGCCCGCTGGGAGCGCCCCGCCCCCGGCCAGTTCCGCGACGTCGCGAAGACGGAGATGGACGGCGCCAAGGGCAGCCCCACCTGGTGGCGCGCATCATTCAAGCCGTCATCGACAGGCGCCCCGCTCCTCTTCGACGCCACCGGCCTCACCAAGGGCCAGCTCTATCTCAACGGCCGCAATCTCTGCCGCTTCTTCGTCGCAACACCAACCGGGAAGAAAGTTCCGCCACAGAGTCTCTACTACCTCCCCGAACCATGGATCGACACCGAAGGCGAGAACGAGCTGCTCATCTTCGATGAGCACGGCGCCTCGCCGGCGAAGGCGAAGCTGACGTACGAGAAGTAACTAGAACGGGGGCGCGTTGTCTTCGCTCGCAGCGCCCCCGAAGAGGTCCTCGAGCGTCGGCGGAAGATCCGACTCCCAAGGGAGCATGGGGAGGCCGAGTTCTTCCCGCAGCGCATCCTGATTGCGCAACTCGTCGATCCAGTCCGTTTCGTAGTAGGACCAATTGCTGCCATCGGCCTTGATAGCCATGATCCACGGATACGTGGCGTCTACGAATGCCGGCGATGAATAAGCGATGATCAAATCGGCCGGCGCCGCATTGAAATCCACACGACGATGCGCGTAGATCATCCCGCAGAAGCTGTAGAAGTCATCGTTGTTGGCGAGCGCTTCGCGGAGTGCGCGAATCTCCTCGACATCCATGTCACGCAGGTCCTGTATCGTACGGTTCTCAGGAAGTGGCAGGTCCATACCAGCGCCCTGTATGTACACGCGCTGAGGCCAGATCAGCATCTGCGCACGATTCGCCCTGCCATCCACGAGGTCGAGCACATGATCAACAGTCGAGCCGTCATCACCGACTCTCTCGAGTAGCGCCATTCCAATTGGCGACGGTCCGACTCGGGTCGCCATCGAGAGATTCCCGAACTGCGCTCCGGCGATATAGAGGAGCCACCCATAGAACACGACGACGGCCCCGATCGACGCCAGCGGCATGACCAGCGCCGCCATCGTCGCGCGCCCGCCATGTACGCGCTGCGCCGCCTTGATCATCATCGCCGCACTGATCGTGCTCCACACGCCGCCGATGAAGTGCCCGCAGTAGGGAAGCACACCGACAATCGTCGGTCCCTGCGCATACAGCAGCGCGCGCAATGTCAGTCCGTACCCGCCGCGCTTCTCACCCGTGATTTTGAGAACGCCGTGCGCCGCGAGCGCCCAGAGCGGAATCCACACGAAGATAAAGACCCCTGAGACGAGCAACATCATCAGGATGGCCATCCCCAGTCCCGTCAGCGAGCCGCCGATCGTGAATCCACCCGCGAAGATCAGCGACACCGCGCCAATGAACCCCGCATAGACGAGGATCACGAGCGCATACACGCGCGTCGCGAACCGAAACGCGTCCGTCACGCGCCCCTGCTTCTCGAGATCCCGCGTCACCGCCTCCGGACGCACGAAGGACCACCCCAGCGTCCGCCAGAACGCCTTGACGACGCCGATCTCCTTCCGCCCCTCCCACGGCGACTCCAGCACCATCACATCATCCGCCCGCGCCCCCTCCGGCAGCGTGACGATCATGTGCGCCGCATCAACCTGCGCACCGCACTCCTTGCACACAAACTGCTTCGGATGCGGCAACCCATCCACATCCAGTCCCTGATACCCATGCCCGCACGCCGGACACAGAAACCCCACACGCCGAGGCTTGAATCGAAACTCAAGCGGCGAAAACTCCCGCCCGCACTCGGGACAGGGTCCCGGTTCGATGTCGAAAAGCTCATACCCGCAGCCGCGACAACGCATGCAATCAGGATACCGCGATCCTCACCGGCTCACGCTTCACTATCCTCTACGCCCCCAACGCAATCGCAACCAACCCGACCACGATCCAGACCCCGAACATCAGGATGGAGTTGAACACCATCGCCAGGAAATACGCCGCCGTCGCGCGCAATCCACTCAACTCCCGAGCGCCCGCGAGGTGACTGATGATCGAGACGATCGCCCAGATGCCGCCGACCAGCGAACCGAAGTACGGCACGACACCAATCACGAGCGGCGCCTGCCCGTAGTACACCGTGCGGAGCGTCGTCAGATATCCACCTCGACTCGCGCCGAGAACCTGCGCGGCAATCCAGAGGCCCAAGGCGCCGATCGGCAGCGCGATGAACACCATGCCCAATGCGCTCCCCGTCGCAACCATCAAACTGAAGGCGAGCATCGCCAGCGTCCCCGCCGCGGCCTCTCCCCCAGTCATGTTCCCGCCAGAAGCGCCGACGCCAAGAAGCAATGCCACCAGCAGCGTCCCGATCACGATCCAGCCAACCCAAAGGCTGAGATGAGCAATGAGCGCAATCAGAATCCCCTCCGACATCGCGCCGCGCTCCGGCAGCGAGCGCCCGAGCACCATCGGCGATCCGAATGACATCCGAAACGCTCGTCCGAACCCCGGCGCCTCAACGACGCGCCCCGATGACCGCTGAGCCTCGACAGGGTCATACCCCGGAGGCACGTCAAACTGCTGCTGGTCCATGAGGCAAACAATACGCCCTGTTCGGCATCTGTACATCCCCCGCTAGGGGATGCTCACAATCTGCGCTCACTGCGGTGATTCAGCGCGAGAAACCCGCGTACGCCTCCTCCAGCGTCGACGGCAATTCACCACCCCAGGGTAGCCCGGACAACCCCATCGCGCGCCGAAGATCACCCTGATGCGCACGCTCCCCCTGCCACCCCTGCTCGCTCATCAGAATCTGACGGCAATCCTTGCGCAGCACCAGCACCCGATCATCGAGCGCCGCCGCCGCCTCAGGACGCATGTACCCGAGCACGAGCCCATCCGGCGCCGTCGCCAGGTCAACACCGCGATGACACCAGACGAAGTCGCCGAAGATGTAGAACTCCGCATCACTTTCGAGCTCCTTGCGCAGCAACTCGAACTCGGACTCATGCCACATCATTCGGAGATCCTCGAATACATAGCCACTTGGCAGTGGATCGCCGAATGAGACATCGATGAACTCGTCGCCGTCAAGCGTAAGAAACATCACGTAATCAAACCCACGCTCGAGCAGCACGAGCACATGATTCACCCGCTCCTCTTTTGACGTTTCGAGCCAGGTCACAAGAGACGCGATCTGCGAGAAATTCGAGGGTCGCTCGGTTCGATACCCGATCGGCAAGGGCGTGCCGTTCTTCCGCGCCTTCTGAAGAGTCGGAAGGATCGAGGAAGTAATGATGAGTAGACAGATCGTCGCAATGACAGCGCCCAGTGGCTTCCGCCAGCGCGACACCGTCAACACACACGCATCACGCGCATACAACCCGCTCGGACGCACCTCCATCGAGCCAACATCAACGATCGTCGCACACGAAGCGCACCGCCCGCGCTCCACGCTCGGCAGCCCGTCCTCACCATCGCCCGCATGCCCCTGCCCGCATGACGGACAGAGGAAGTCGACGGCGCCCGGCCGGAAGCAATAGTCCGATGGCGCGAACGCATGACCGCACTCCGGACATGGCCCCGGCCGCAGCCCGAAGAGCTCATATCCACACGTATGGCATCGCATCACACCACTATTCGCAGTGCGCGACACGCCTGATCCACTCCATTGTCTGGTTGCGATCGACGAGCGAACGATCGACTACGACGCCTGCGCCGCCCCCTCATCCCGCAGACGCGACGCCGAAACCAGCTCCGCGCACTTGTCAATCAGCAGCACCCGATCGATCGGCTTCGTCGCGTAGTCATCACACCCCGCGTTCAGACACTTGTCGCGGTCCGTGCTCATCGCGTGCGCCGTCAACGCCATGATCGGCGTGCGCACGCCGCGTTCGCGCAGGGTCGAGGCGGCCTTGTACCCATCCATCTCCGGCATCTGCATGTCCATCAGGATCAGTTCATACGGCGCGCCGCCATCCATCGCCTCCTGGCACATCTCGCACGCGATGCGCCCGTTTTCGGCGATGTCCACGATCGCCCCTGCCTTGCGCAGATGGAAGCTGATCAGCTTCTGATTGTCCGGCCCGTCCTCCGCCAGCAGGATGCGGCAATCAAGCGGCGTCAGCCGATCCTCGGAGTTGATCTCCACCGGCTTCTCGCTCACATCCTCCTTCACCCACGCCGTGTCCCCTTCCTTCAGCGGACCCGGATTGATGATCACGGTGAACCGGCTTCCCTCGCCGACGGCGCTCTCGACCGTCAGCGAACCGCCGAGCATCTCAGCGAGGCGTTCAGAGATCGCAAGCCCGAGCCCCGTGCCGCCGAAGCGCCGCGTCGTTGAGCCATCCGCCTGGCTGAAGGGCTGGAAGATGATGTCGAGCTGCTCGGGCGTCATGCCGATCCCCGTATCCGACACCTCGAAACACACTCGCGGGCTCATCGCGCGCGAGGCGCGCATGCTCACATCGACCCGCACGCCGCCCTCTTGTGTGAACTTGATCGCGTTGCCGATCAGGTTCAGCAGGATCTGACGCAATCGCACCGGATCCGTCGTCATCTGGCGGGGAATCGGGAACTTGAAATCGATATCGAGCGACAGCCCCTTGCTGCGCGCCTTGGCGCCCATCAGCGACTGAATCTCCTCCATCACCTGGATCGGCGAGCAGGGAATCTGCTCCAGCTGCATGCGCCCCGATTCGATGCGCGAGATATCGAGAATGTCATTGATGACCGTCAGCAGGTGATCACAGTTTCGCCGGATCGTCCGCACATTCTCGAGGCGCTGCTCTTCGTCGAGCTCCGGATCCATCAGCAGATCCGAATACCCGAGAATCGCGGTCATCGGCGTGCGAATCTCATGGCTCATATTCGCGAGAAACTCGCTCTTCGTGCGGCTCGCGTCATCCGCCTCCTGGCGCTCGCGCCGGGCGCGCTTCATCTTCTCCCGAATGCTGTCGCGCTCATCGCACACATCCGCGTATCGACGCGCCATCTCGATCGAGATCAGCTCCAGGTCCTCCAGCGACGTCCCCTCGCCCAGACCCGTTACCGGCGTCGAGTCCTCGGATGCGACGCGCGCCAGGCGCTCCGTCTGCATACGGATCTCCGAGTCCATCCGCGCCGCATCACGGCGCATCACGGCGCCGATCAATGGCAGAAGCGCCGCGGCCGCCAGACCCGAGCCAACCAGCGCATAGCGCCACAGCGCCGCCGCTCCAAGAGCCTCCAGCGCGCCCATGCCAATGAAGATCCCGCCAAGGGTCAGCGCAAGCATCACACAGGCGCGCGTGGGATTCGCGCGCAACTGGGACACACGCCGCCATGTCGGACGGGTCTGCATGCCGGTTCTCGAAGACAGCAGGCCGATGCGCTCGCCTCACACGCCGCGGGGCGGAACGCGCCTGGACCAACCATTCATCGACCCATGCCGCGGGCCGCATAACGCCCGCATCCCCCGATGGACCCCGATTCCCGCGAGCCCCGCACGCGTCCGGTCCCTATGCAGGCTTGCGCAGCGCCGCGGCGTTGAATGGACGTCCCTCGCGCGCGTACTTCCGCTCGAAATTCGTCCCCACCAGTTCGCCCTCACCCGCGCCATGCGCACGCTTCTCGGACGTGAACGCCTCTCGGTCAAATCGAAGGCCGTCAACCCCCTCGGCGCTCGACCATCGATCGAAGTGCGCCTCCATCCACACCCAGTACTCGGGGTGATCCGTGACGATCCGCAGCTCGCCGCCAGCCTTCAGCGCCCGATGCGCATTCGCCAGGAACGCGTCCTGCACCACGCGGCGCTTCTGGTGCTTCTTCTTGGGCCACGGATCGCTGAAATAAAGGTGGATCACATCGATGATCCCCGGCGGCATGCGCCAACGCAGGATCTCTGTCGCGTCCGCGTGCAGCATCCGAACGTTCGTCAGCCCGCGCCGTCGGATCCGATCCGCCGCGTACAGATAAAACTCGCGGGCCCACTCGATCCCCAGGAAGTTCGTCTCCGGCTGTCGCTGCGCCTGCTCGAGGATGAACGTCCCCTTCCCCGAGCCGATCTCCAGCTCAAATGACGCTGAGGCGTCCTCGAACCACCCGCGAGGATCGATCCACGCGAGCGAGGGATCGCCAGCAGGCCCCAGCGCCGCGTCAGGCATGGGCGCCAGGTCATCCATCGTCAGGCCGATCTCACCTGCCGAGAGCGACTTGCCGTGTCCAAGACCGAAACTCATCCCGCCGATCAACTCCTTTGCGCTGCGTTATGGACGTGACCCGGGCGCCGATGCACAGGCGAACACCTTATGGGAATCACACAAATCCCTTCACGAAGCTGGCGCCGCGCCCGCTTGACGTGCGAACAATACATCGGCGACGCACAGAGAACACGTCCAGTCGCGTTACAGCGACCGGCGCCGATTCCAGCCGCACCCCGCGGCGATAAGACTTTCGGGCCCCTTTCAGAAGGCCGATAGCACAGAGACGACTCGGACTGCGCTCTATGGATAGCGCAGCGCCGGGCAGCCGCTCCTGCTGCGCACCCCCGCGCACAGACGCGTTGTCACACGAACGCATCCGCCTCCGCGCCGCCGTCGCGGCGCATGAGGTCTGCGGGAGGTCTCGCGATCATGCTTGAAGGCGAACCCAAAGTCACCCCCCCAAACGCCGACCAGGGCGATCTCCTTGGCGCCATCGAGTCACGACTCGACCGACGCCAATTCCAGGATCATCACTGGGAAGGCTCCTTCAAGGACTACCTCGAACTCGCCCAGGCAAACCCCGCCATTGCGCGCAATGCCTACCAACGCGTCTACGACATGATCCTCTCCCACGGCTGGGAGAAGTACCGGCGCTTCAAGACCGACCTCGTGCGCTACCACTTCTTCTCCGACCCCATCGACGATGGCGCCGACGCCATCTTCGGACTCGACTTCCCGCTCATGGAGCTCGTCGATGTCTTTCGATCCGCAGCCGAAGGCTACGGCACCGACAAGCGCATCCTCCTCCTGCACGGCCCCGTCGGGTCCAGCAAGTCGACAATCGCGCGCCTCCTCAAGAAGGGCCTCGAGCAATACTCCCGCTCCGACGCGGGCGCGCTCTACTCCTTCTCCTGGATGCTCGATGAGCATGCCGGACCGTCATCGAAGACCGTCGAATACGCCTGCCCGATGCACGAGGACCCGCTGCTGCTCGTCCCCGCCGAAGCGCGCGCAGACGTCCTCGAGAAGATCAACCAGAACTACCGACCCGCGCACGGCGCCGGCAGGATCCGCCTCTACGGCGAACTCTGCCCCTTCTGCCGAAAGGTCATGGGCGATCTCATGATTCACTACAACGGCGACTGGCGGCAGGTCATCGAGCACATCAAGGTGCGCCGCATCATCCTCAGCGAGAAGGACCGCATCGGCATCGGAACCTTCCAGCCCAAGGACGAGAAGAACCAGGACTCGACCGAGCTCACCGGCGACATCAACTACCGCAAGATCGCCCTCTACGGCTCCGACTCCGACCCCCGCGCCTTCAACTTCGACGGCGAACTCAACATCGCCAATCGCGGCGTCTGCGAGTTCATCGAAGTCCTCAAGCTCGATGTCGCCTTCCTCTACGATCTCCTCGGCGCCAGTCAGGAGCATCTCATCAAGCCCAAGAAGTTCGCGCAGACCCACATCGATGAGGTCATCCTCGGACACACCAATGAGCCGGAGTACAAGCGCCTCCAGTCCAACGAGCTGATGGAGGCCTTCCGCGACCGAACCATCAAGATCGACATCCCCTACAACTCGCGCCTCGAAGACGAGGTGCACATCTACGAGAAGGACTTCGGCCCGGAGCGCATCAGCAACATGCACATCGCGCCGCACACCCTCGAGGTCGCCGCGATGTGGGTCGTGCTCACGCGCCTCTGCGAGCCCAAGAAGGCCGGCCTCACGCTCCTTCAGAAGATGAAGCTCTACAACGGCAAGGCCATCACCGGCTTCACCGAGGACTCCGTCAAGGAGCTCATGGAAGAAGCCCCGCGCGAAGGCATGGAGGGCATCAGCCCCCGCTTCGTCCAGGACAAGATCTCAAACGCCCTCGTCAGCCCGCAGGCCATCGAGGAAGGCTGCATCAACCCCTTCATGGTGCTCAATGAGCTCGAAGAGGGCCTCAGCCACCACTCCCTCATCAACGACGAAGACCTCAAGAAGCGCTATCGCGAACTCCTCGCCGTCGTGAAGGACGAGTACGAGGACATCATCAAGGGCGAAGTCCAGCGCGCCATCAGCGCGGACGAAGAGGCCATCAAGCGCCTCTGCGCCAACTACATCGACAACGTCCGCGCCTACACCCAGAAGGAGAAGGTGCTCAACAAGTACACCGGCAAGGAAGAGGAGCCGGATGAGCGTCTGATGCGATCCATCGAACAGAAGATCGACATCCCCGAGACGCGCAAGGACGATTTCCGCCAGGAGATCATGAACTACATCGGCGCCCTCGCGCTCGACGGACGCAAGTTCGAGTACAACACGAACGCGCGTCTCTACAAGGCGCTCGAACTCAAGCTCTTCGAGGATCAGCGCGACACGATCAAGCTCAAGAACCTCGTCTCCTCCGTCGTTGACGACGAGACGCAGCAGAAGATCGACATCGTGAAGCAGCGCCTCATCAAGAACTTCGGCTACAACGAGCGAAGCGCGACTGATGTGCTCAACTACGTCGCCTCAATCTTCGCCCGCGGAGACGCCAAGGCCGAGTGATTCGCTCGATCGATCCCGAGACCCACAACCGCCCGATGCGCTCCAGCGCGTCGGGCGTTTTCATTGCGTTGTTCGGTTCTTGACGACGAGAGGCCGGAATCGTCGAGCCAAGGAGCCTACACCGTTTCCGGCAGCTCCTCGCGCGACTTCGCCTTGCTCTTGCCGGTCGTCGACTTCGACGCGCCGATCAGCGAACCCGTCGCCGGATCCCGCTTCGCCGGCGCCGCCATCATCGCCAGCGCCTGCTCCTCGATCCGCTTGCGCTGACCGATCTTCACGGCCGTCACGCCGATGAACGCCGCGAGCACCAGCGCGATCATGTACGCAAAGCGCGCCCGGCCTTCGCTGACGATCAGTCCAAGACCCATGAAGACGCCGGAGATGCCGTACAGGCTGAAGACGGCGCCCTTCACGCCCAGCACGCGCTTGAGCTGGTGATGCAGGTGCTCATCATCCGGAGCGCTCATCGGCAGACCCGAGAGCTTCCGGCGCACGATCGCGAGCGTCGTGTCGATGATCGGCAGCGAATACACGAGCAGGCCGGCCACAACCAACGGCGTCTTCCCCGTATCGCCCAGCGTCAGCACGACCGCGATCGTCGTGAATCCGAGCAGCAGCGACCCGCAGTCGCCCAGGAATATCGTCGCCGGGTTGAAGTTGTATGGCAGGAACCCCAGACACGCGCCCAACAGCGCCATGCACATCACGATGCGCGCCGAATCCAACGGCCCGTCGTTGTTCAGCGCCATGCCGAAGGCCAGAAGCAGCAGCCCCAGCGAAGCGATCGCCGTCACGCCGGTGCACAGACCGTCCAGCCCGTCGATGAGATTGCTGGCGTTGCAGGCGCCGAGAATGAAGATCGCGATGATCGCCGTGCCCGCCCAGTAGACCAAATCCAGCTGGATCGGATTCGGCAGGATCCCCTCGCCGATCAGATACAGCAGCCGTTCATTGCCGACGAGCCGTCCCAGCGGATACATCAGCCCCGCCGCCAGACGCACGCCGATGTTGTCCATCGCCAGCGCCGCCGCCGCCACGAGCTGCATCGCGACCTTCACGCGCGGACTGATGCCCACGACGTCGTCGATCAGCCCCGCGAGCATGATCAGCATCATGCCGAACACGATCGGCCATGGCACAAGCAGCTGCCGCGCCCCCATCACGTGTCCTTCACGCAACGGATTCGATTGCGGATCGATCAGCGTCATCGCATAGCTGAACGCCACGCCCGAGAGCAGACCAAGAAACACGGCGACGCCGCCGAGATACGCCACCGGCAGACGATGCACCTTCCTGGGATCCGTCGGCCGGTCGATCACGCCGTAGCGCATCGCCAGCCGGCGCATGATCGGCGTCGCGATCAGCGTCACCATGAAGGCGACCACGAAGACGCCCATGAAGCTGTTGAAGAGCGCGAGGCCCGTGATCTCTGTCGGCGCCGAGACGACTGCCGCCGGCGCGACGTCCACCGAAGAGGGATCAGAGAAGAACCCGCTGAACGGCGACGTGTCGAAAATGGGACCCGATGAATTCATAACGCGCAGACCGCCCCGACTAACGCCTCACCAAAGCGCGGGCTTGCACAGTCATGGGCCAATCCGCAATCAATGCTCGATCTCACCATTGGCGCTCGAATCCGAGGCCTCTTCCTTCTTCTTTCGCTCGACCGTCTCCGGCGCCCGGAGTTGATCGATCGAGGCCCCACGGTCGGGCATATCGCGAACATACGCATGGGTCGCGCGGAAGTTGCGGCGGAAGTACCCGCCGGCGCTGGCGCGCACTGCGTTGATGATCACACCCAGATAGTCAGAGTGCGAATCCTCGAGCTGGCCGCCGATGCGCCCAACCAGTCCGCGTTTCTCGCCGAACGCTCGCACGACCAGCGCCGAAGCGTCCGCATGCTGCGCAAGCGCCATCGCATCGCTGGACACGATCGCCGGCGCCGAGTCGATCAGCACGAAGTCGTACTGATCACGCACCTGCGCAATCTGACGCTTCATCGCCTCGGAAGACAAACGCTCGAATGAAGCCTGATCCGCCTCGCCCGCGGCGAGCACGTCGATGCCGTCGAAGTCCGTCTTCTGAATCACATCAGCAAGCTGAACTTCGCCTTCCATCGCCTCGCACAATCCCGGATACCCCGCCACATTCATGATGGCGTGCACCTTCGACTTGCGAAGATTCGCGTCGACCACCAGCACGCGATACTGATTCGCCGCCATGCTGATCGCCAGGTTGATCACAACGGACGTCGCGCCGGATTCCGGCATGCCGCCCATGATCAGCAGCGACTTGTGATTCCCGCGAATCATCTTCTTCAGCAGATCGCCGCGAAGCTGACGCACGCACTCCGCCACGACGCCCGCCGGACGATCGCGAACCGCGGTCTCGAACGCGTCAGGACGTGATGGATCCTCTGAGAGCGCCGGCAACACGCCGAGCACGCGAGCGCGAGGCACCGCGCGAAGATCAGCCGGACCACGCACACGCTGCTCCATCAGCTCACGAAGCAGAATCACGCCCGCCGTCGCCATCACGCACAGGAACGCGACCACAGGCATCACGATGAACCACTTCGGGAACGACGGCCGGTCCGGACGCTGCGCATCCTGGATCACGTTCACGCGCGTCGAATCCGATCGCTGCAGCACGGCCTGCTGCTCGTCAATTCGATCCTTGAGTTCGAGCTCCTGCTCGGCAAGACGCACCGTCTCTTCCTCGAGCGTCTCGTAATCCTGGCGTATGCGATTCAGCTCCGTGAGCTTGATGCGCGCATCATTGAGCTGCGCCTCCGTCTCCTCGAGCGTCGCCGAGAGATTCTGGATCTGGACCTGAAGCGACTCCATCGTCTCAGCGAAGCGCTCGCCATGCAGCTTCTCGCGCTCCTTCTCAGTCTGAATCGTCGTGCCGGTGATAATCCGCTCCAGCCGACGCGCTTCGCGATGGTTCGGACCGTACTGCTCCTGCACCGCAAGCAACGACGCCTTCAGCTGCGCAATCTGCCCGCGCAGATTCAGCATGATCGGATCCTGCTCGACCTGCAGTTTCACATCCTCCGGAAACTTCGGACCGCCCGGATTGTTGAGCATCGCCTGGTACTGCGCCTGCTGCTCCCGATAGAGCTCCAGGTTGTACGAGGTGTCCACGACAACCGGCAGCAGATTCTCGATCTCCGTCTGCTCCAGCGACAACTGCTCCTCGAGCGTGTCGAGATCCGACTCTTCAAAGAGGCGGCTCATGCGCTCCTGCTTGAGCACGCGTTCCTCCTGCGTCGCCGTAAGCCGGCGATTCAAGGGCTCGAGGAGGTCAAGACTCCTCTCGCGCTGCTCCTGGCGAAGGGCGTCGAGGTACGCCTCCTTGATCGCCTTCACCAGCGTCGCGCAATCAGTCTTGTTCGTCGTCGTGACCTTCAGCTCGACGATGTTCGAGTCCGGCAGCAGACGCGCCTTCGTGATCTCCTCGAGTTCGAGAGAAGCGTCCGGAATGTCAATCGCGCCATTCTTCGTATACGGCCGAATCCATCGTGTATCGGATCGCACCTGCGGGTCCTGCACCGCCTTCTTGAGCGTGCTCTCCGAGATCATGCGCGCGACCTGCGAACCAATAAATCGTTCGATTTCCGCCTCGGACGAATCAGACATCTGACGCGCGTCGTCAGCGCGCTCGATCGACGAATAGAACTCGAAATACACAGTGCCGTCAAAGAGCGGATACGTCTTCAACAGCGCAAAGTGAACGCCGATGCCGAGGACGATGCCCATGAATCCGGCCCCAATCATCCAGGGCCAGTACTGCAACAGCAGCTTCCGGGGGTCGATCGCCGTCGCCGCAGGCGATGCGCCCTGCGGCGGGCGCGCCGGCGGGCGCGCTCCGGGCGGTCGCTGTGCGGAGGGTGGTGCTGTAGAAACCATGCGACGATCCGTCCTCTCTCTATCTCTCACATACGACCCACGAGGGCCGTCCGGTTCGATTCCACCAGCCGGCAACCCCCACGACGGGACACGCCGGCGCTAGCGAACGCCATCCTTTATTCGGCGCTATTCAGCGCCTCCATCAGTCGGTCAAGCTCCGGACCATATTCCGCGATCAACCCCGGATTCCGGTCCAGAAGGTCCGACGCGTCATTGAGCTGCCTGCGGGCCATAGCCGTGTTCCCCTGGTTCAGCTTCACCTGCGCCAGGTGCAAATGGGCGGGAACCTGCTCGGACGCTCGCGACGCGTGCGTCAACGCCCGCGACAGGAACTGCTCCGCCTGACCCTCACGCCCCAGCCGAAGGTAGATGTAGCCCATCGTGTCCAGCAGGCCGGAATCCGTTGGATACAACGCCACGGCGCGCTCCGCATACTCCAGCGCCTCTTCCAGACGCCCGAGCTTGTCCGCCAGCGTGAACGCCAGGTTGTTCAGGAACTCGCGATCCGAAGGATCAACCTCGAGACCCGCCTCGAACGCCTCCGCCGCCTCCTCGAAGCGACCGTTGGCGTAGAAGATCGTGCCGAGGACCGAGTACAGCTCACTCCGATCCGCAGGCTCGACAACGATCGGTTCAACCCGACGCAGATTCGACACGAGCTCATCATGCGCATCGAAGTCAGGCAGGCGGATGCGCGCCAGGTACACCTCCCACACGCCAGTGATCGACTCCGGCGGCGTCAGCCCAAGCATGAACTCCACCAGCAGACGACGCGGCATCAGGTCCTTGATCTCGTTGTACCAGAGCCCGTACGCGTACGAGCTGTCGACGACCGCAAGCGCGTCCGCCGCCAGCTGCTTCGCCTCCTCCGACTCGCCCTCGAGCGCAAGCGCGCGCGCCTTGAGGATCATCAATCCCGGGAGCGTGTTCACGTCCGAGCCGATCTCATCCAGAATCCGCAGCGCATCGCCGGCGTTCTCACTGTCCGCCTCCAACATGGCCTTGACCCGGCGTCGCGAAATCTCACGCGAATCCGGCTCCAACTCCGAGGCGCGGGCATACCAGTCGACCGCTCTCGACCATTGCGTCGACGCCGACTGTCGACGACCCTCAGACTGCGCCGCCGTCGCCGACGCTCGATACACATCGCCCGCGGCGAGCACCCACGAGACATCCCCGTCGCTCAGTTCGACCGCCTCCTGCACCGCAAGCTGAGCGCCCTCGTATTCGCGCGCCGCCAGCAGATAGCGAATCAGCGTCTGTCGAATGTCGTCAGACTCCGGAACCGCCTCCATGCCCTGGCGAAGCTCGCCGATCGCCGCCCGCAGGTCGCCGCGCCGCCGCTCGAGATCCGCGAGCATCAGATACCCCTGGATCATCGAAGGCTGCAACGCGATCGCCTGCTTCAGATCACGCACCACGTCGCGATACAGCGCATCGTCGGTCATGTTCATCTGCGCGCGAACCACGAAAGGACGCGGATCATTCGGAGCGATCCGAACCGCCTCATCGACGAGCCGTGAAGCCTCGACCGTGTTGCCCAGACCCGAGCGGATCTGCGACAACAGCAACAGCATGCGGCTGTCGCTCTCCGTGCCGGAGAACTCACGCTCATACACCGCCTCGGCGCCCGCCCAGTCCTGCATGCGGGTGTGCGACTCGATCGCCCGGAGCGCGATGTACTGATCCGCCGTATCGACACCCGCCGACAGCATCGAGCCATACGCCTCCGCCGACTCTTCGTTGCGACCCGCGAGGAAGAGAAAGTCCGCCTTCGCTCGCGTCGCGCTCATCGTCGCCGGATCCTGGTGCGTCTCCGCCTGGCGGAACGCCGCAAGCGCCAGATCCACGCGGTCGAACTCGAGCAGGAAGCGCGCCATTGCGACATACGGCTCCTCGTTCATGTCCGCGCCAAGCCCGGCGATGTACGACTTCAGAATCTCCTGACCCTGCTCGACGCTCTCATCGCCCGTGAGAGCCTGCATGCGCGCATTCTGCAGCGCCAGCGGCAGCGAATCCTGCTGCGCACGAACGCTCTCGAGAACCGCGCGAGCCTGATCCCACTGCTCGAGATCCATCAGCAGACTCAGATAGGCGATCGTGTTCCGCTCATTCAGCGGATTCGCGTCGTATCGCTTGGTGCGCTCACGAAGCGCCAGGCCCTTGTCGCCTGAGTTCTCCTCGAGCACCAGCCAGATGTCATTCAGGCCCGGATCATTCGGCGAAAGACCATGCGCCTGGCGAGCGACCTCGAGAGCCCGCGCATTCATCTGAAGCTGCGCCAGCCCCCGGATGTAGATCTCTGCGTTCTCCGCATCCGACGGATTGATGTCATACGACTTCTGCAGCGAGACGACCGCGTCCGCGGACTGACCCAGTTGCAACTGCACCTGGCCGAGAAGTCGCCACGCCGTTGGATTGAATGGCGCCTGCTCAACGCCGCGCTGCAGCGTCGACATCGCGGCCGCCAGATCGCCTTCCGCAAGATGCAGGCGCGCCGCAAAGAGAGCGCCGCCGCACTGATCCGCATCCACACGCGACGCCGTCTGCGCATGTCGGCGCGCCGCCTCGAGATCATCGTCAGCCAGCGCCTCGACGAAGAGCGCGTCAATCACGCCCGGATGCTCGGGATCCAGCGTGGCGGCCCGATCAAGGTGCTCCCGCGCCCGGGCCCGATCATCGATCCGGCGGAACAACGTGTACTTCTGCAGCTCCTTCTGCATCTCGGGAATGTCCGCCTCATCAATCTTGCCCTCGACGAGGCCGGCGCGATCTTCCGGAGCGATGTTGTAGAACTCCAGCCGCTCTTTGATCTGACGGAACGCCGTGTTCTCCGGATAGGAAGCAAGCGCCCGATCAACGACCGCAGTCAGCTCTTCCGTGTCGCGCTCCTGCGCGACGATCTCGATCAGCATGCCGAGCAGACGCGGGTCTTCACCGAACTGCGAAAGCGCCGCCTCGACAATCGGCTTCGCCTCCGCGTGACGATCCTGACGCACGAGACGCTGCGCCTCCGCCATCCGCTGCAGCAACGGATCCTTCACACCCTCGGACTGACCCGCCGCCACGAGCACCTCTTCGAGGCGCGTGTTCAACACCGGGTTGTCCGGGTTGTACCGAAGCGCAGCCTGCAGACGCTCACGCGCCCGGTCATAGTCCTGCATCTTGATGTCGAGCGGAACAGCCGCCAGCGCGCCCTGCGAATCCCACGGCGCCTTCTCCGTCACCACGTCGTACTGCTCACGCGCAGCGCCCTCCTGACCCATCGTCAGAAGAGAAGCCGCAAGCAACTTCTTCACTTCGATGTTCTCACGACCCGTCTGCGTGTCCAGGTCGTTCAGAATCTGGATCGCGCCGCGAGAGTCGCCCTCCGCCATTGCGATCTTCGCCTCGATCAGCATCGCCTGCGGCGCCTGATCGCCGCCCTGCACGATCTCGACGAGAGCCGCATAACGCTCACGCGCCTGCTCGAGTCGCTCATCCTGACCCGGCGTGCCCGCGGCGCGCTCCCACTGGCGAAGTTGCGCTTCCGCCTGCTCGAATGTCGCAGCCGTGCGGAAGTTGCTCAGGATCAACCCGCGAAGACTCACCGGACGATCCTCGAGATCGATCACAGTCTGGAACGCCTCGATCGCGTCCTCATCCCGGCGCATGTCGCGCAGCCGCTGTCCGCGATAGAAGAGAAGCAGCGGATCCGTCGGATCATGCGACAGCGCGATGTCCGTCACCGCGAGCATCGTCTCCGCCGAATCTTCCGGTCGAAGCAGGACGAGGGTTCTGCGCAGATCGTCAAGATCAGAAGCCGTCGGCTGATAGTCGCTCGTTCGATACGCCGAGAGCGTCTCCTCCTCGGCGCCCTGCATCGATCGCAGAATATCCACGCGCTCCTGGCGCGTGCCCTTGCCGATCAGGCTCGACTCGATGTTCCGACGAAGGAGCGACTGCTCCACACGCGGATGCGCCGGGAATCGTTGGTCAAGCTCAGCAAGACGCGCATCAAGCTGAGCGAGATGCTTGTCCGCCACCTCCGGTCGGCCCGTGCGCCGCGCGCGTCCCCACTCGGAAGACTCCCACTGCACGAGTCCGAGCAGACACTCGAGGTCCTGCGGATCCGCCTCGGCGGCGGCCGTCATGTGCTCGAACGCCTTCTCGCGAACGATCGCATCTTCCGGAAGCCGCAGCATCATCTGTATCGCCGCCAGTCCGATGTACCGGCGAATCTGCTCCGCCTCGACGCTGTTGGAGTTCAATCGCTCGTACGACGACTCCGACTGCACGAGCAACTGCTCCCACGCTTCGGCGCTGCCGCCCGTCAGACTGATCTGCTGATACTGCGCATCAAGCAACTGGCGCTGCGCCGCCGGGTCGTACTCGAGCACCTGCGCAAGAGCGCGAAGAATGCCCATGTAGTACGTGCCGTACGCCTTCTCGTACTCCACCTGTGTCGGCGGCGTCCACTCGAGAAGATTGTCCAGCCAGATGTTGAGCCATTCGACGTTCGTCGGATCATGACCCACCGCCTTCTCGTACATCTTGACGGCCTGCGCTTGATCGCCCTCCGCCTTCAGCTTGTCGCCAAGCTCGATGTAATCCTCGCCGTCACGTGTGAGCACCGAGTACAGAAGCGCCATGACGCCTCCAAACATCAGCACGAGCACGACACTCAGAATGACGATGAACTTGACGTTGACTCTCGAAGCCATGATCTGTCCTGTTCTCTAACCGCGCGCGCCGGCGCCCGCAGGTCCTGCCAATGATCGCCTGACAACGCAGGCGCCAGCTTGATTCTCAAATCGCAGTGGAAACAACGACGCCTGTGAGTCAGACGCCGACTGCAGCAACACACTGTCCTCCGGATACCGACCTTCCAGCACCTCGACCCAGTCGGGCACGCGAAGCATGATCTCCGGGAACATCTCATTCAGAAACGCGCCGGCGAGGCGCGCAAACTCCTCGAATGACTCCACCTGCACGCTCAGAAGCTGAACCTTCGCGTAGTACGCGTAGCTGTCCTTCAACTGAAACGCCAGCAGTCGAACATCATCAGCCGTCGGGCACATCCCGCCGTTGGCCAGGAAGAAGTACCCCGCAAACACCTTCCGCCCGTCCTGCGTCAGGAAGGGCGTCACGTTCATTTTCAATGTCTCGACGCCGCGCGGCAGGCGAACATACGCCCCCTTCGACGTCCGGCCGCGCCGAATGTCCTCATGCGCCGTCCCGCGCAGATAAGGATCAAACGGGAAACGATCCAACTCGAGTGGAATCTCAATCACGCGGCTTCCGCCCGCGATCGACATGCCGCCGCCCACATAACACCGCTCGGGAACGTGCGGCACCGTGTCAATCGTGCCCGTGTAATACGCGCAATGAAGCTCCAGCGCCGCCGGATCGCCCGCGTCCGTCGTCAACCCCGTCGTGCTGATATAGGTGCGAGACAGATAGTTGCTCGTGCCAAGAGTCTCCAGCACCTCTGCGCTCAGGGGAGGTGGATCGCTCCCGAGACGCTCCCAGCCTTCGATCTCCGCCGGCAACGTGTGGAACTTCAGACCGTCCTTCGCCTGGATCTCCAGCTTCTGCAGACGCGCGCCAGTCGCGACCATCGCAAACTGCAGCGCAATCCCGGCCCCCAGGAGCAGGACCACGAGAAACACCGCCGCAGGATTGCGAGGACTCAGCGGATTCATGCGCCCGCTCCCTTCGCATCGCCTTCGCCCGGCTCATGCACGATCCGGTTCAGCGCCCACACAATCGCCGAGAAAAGCAGGAACGCCGGCACGAGCCACAACACGCCGATCATGGTGTGCGCCTCGCCCGCCGCCAGGTTTCGATCAAAGAGACTCGCGATCCCGAGGAACGCCACGCGCAGCACATTGACGAAGACCGCAACCGGCCCCGCCGCCAGGATCAGCGCAACGCGCTGCCACCAGTGCTTGCACGAAAGAAACGCCACGACCACGCCCAGCGCGTAGAACGCCACGAGCATCCGCATCCCAGAGCACGCCTCCGCCACGTTCAGCGGAATCTCGCGTCCCGTATTCGTTGTAATGAACAGCGTGTTGCCCGAGAGCTCAGTCTGTGCCTGCAGAATCGGACTCAGCGCCTGCAGCAGCACCCACGATCCATACGACGCCACAAGCTGAAGCTGAAACGTCAGCTTGTTCATGACCATCTCAGCGATCGTCACGCCGAACGCCAGATACGCGATCGGAAACGCGAGCACCACCGTCATCCGCGGACCCGCCAGCAGCAGCACCGCCCCGAAGAGCGTCAGCACCAGCGCGAACCCGCGGAACATGTGATTCCCGAATCCAAGTGTGAAATAGAAGTAACACGCGATCCCGACCAGGATCGGCAGCATGCCCGGCCAGAACGTCGTGAGCGGAATCTGATTCACCTGCTCACGCCGACGCCAGATCACGTACGCGCTGATTACCGGGATCAGGTACGCGTGCGACCAGTCGGGATTGCCCCAGCTGAACTGATGCTGGATGTCGAACCACTGCCAGAACAGCGCCAGAAACGAGATCAGCAGCGCAATCAGCACACCGACACCCGCGGGTGAGAACATCCCCCCGAGTCCACGAGCGCCGCCCATCCTCAGGGCGCCGCCGCTGGATGCGGCTACATCACTCATCTTCCTTCGACCGCTCTCATCCGAGACCCGCCGCTCCTGCCGCCTCCGAGAACATCCGGAGGCAACGACACCTTCCTGGAGACACCCCCAGGCGCTTTCCAAAAAAGGACAGCCGGTCCCCCCAGGCCGCCTCCGGTGGTCCTACGAGACCACCATTCCGAAGGTTCGGCTTCCATGCCGGATCTTCACACCAACCAGCACGAAAGCCGGCGATTCACGTCCGGATCCAACCGGACGAACACGCCTGAGGGCCCTCCAAGCCGGTCAGACGAGATCAACGCACATTGGTCGGCGGAGCCCCGAATACGTCGTTGCCGAAGTTCCGGTCCAGAAGGAACCCGAACCCGTACGACGTCCGGAAGCCGCCACGGATGACCGCCAGCGGCGCCGCCCAGAAGTTCGTGCCGCAATTCACCACGTCATCCGGCTTCAGAAAAACGTCCGGCTGCGTGCCCTCGTAGATTGCCGCAAGATTCAACTGGATCGTCGCCTGACGGTCCTCACCAACCATCCGCGTCAAGTCTACCCGCTGAGGCACGCCGATGGGGCTCAGCCCGCCCGCCGCGATGATCGCCTTCGTCAGCGTCAAACGCCCCGCCGCAGGCATGTTGTACGTCCCCGGACGGGTGATGCCCCGCCCGCCCACGTACACCACACCCTGCTCAGGCGCCGGAATGCGAATGATGTCCCCAGGGCGAATCACGATGTTGTACTGGGCCGCGCCCTGCTGAAGCGGGTCCATCGGCACCCTGATCACGCGCTGCGTGAAAAGGTCTTCCGCCAGCAGACCGCCGCCGAGAGGATCAGCGCCCTCCGGCAGACCGCCGTCGGCGCGACGCTCACGCGTCACCTTCACCCACTCGCCATTCAGGAACATCCAGCGGCTCTGCGGTGTCTCAGCGCCCGCCCCCGCCAGGTCCCGAGGCTCGATCGGAATCGGAGGAGCGTCCGAACCCGGCTCATCAACCAAATCAATCGGAGGCAGATCGCCCGAGCCCTGCGGCTCGCTCGTGTCCTGCATCACCCGACGCTCATTCGTCCCCGAAACGGAGCCAAAAGCGCCCATCGATCCGGGAGCGCCGCCATCCTCCGGCTCCTCCGTCAGGTCGTCGATCAGATCAAGCAGGTTCGTCCCGCGATCCGGATCGCCATTGCCCGCAGGCTGCCCGCCCGGCATGAAGGGCTTGTCCGCCGGCGTCACGCCGGCGCCATGCTCCGCCTCATCCGTCAAAGGCACCTGCCGAATCACGAACACATACTCGACCTGCGACGGCACGCCGCCGGCCTCGGTCAATGCTTCCAGAATGCGATAGTCCGGCTCCGGGATGAAATACCGCCCCACGCCGTTGATGAATCCGAACACCGAATACGTCGACCGGCGCTGGCTCGTCACCTGCACCGACACCAGCGCATCCTCGATGATGCCCGCGTTCCGGATCTCCGCGCGCAACTGCTCGCGGAGCTCCTCAGCCGTCAGGCCGAGCGTGTTGATACGCCCCAGCTGCGGCATGTCGATCGTCCCCTGCGGACCAACGATCCGCTGGAACTGCGAAGGCACGTTCGGCTCGATGAAGTCGAAGATCTCGATGAAGAGCTGATCGCCCGATCCGATCGCGTAGTCCTCGACCTCCGGGATCAGATCCTCAGCAATGATGTCCGTCGTCTCGACGAACTCGCCCGAGTCGCGCTCGATCAGATCAATACGCTCGAGAATCGGAACGACCGTCGGCGTCTGCTCCCAGCGACCGACGACGCTCTGATCAAAGAACGAGTCCGCGTTGCAGCCGACGAGCGCGCCGCCGCACGCCACACACAGCGCGCTGACGCCAACCAGGGAAGTCCGCCGTGCGCGATCCGTGCCGCGCGACCCATTCCTCGGGAGAAGATCCATCTCTCGACGCTCCTGCTGCCTCTGCGCCCCGACCCCATCCGGACTCGAAGACGAACACTGCGAACCGCCCGCCTCACGCAACCACGCCTTCCGCCGCAATCGCGATGCTCGAACGAATAAGCTCCATTGCCGGGCCCACCCCGCCACAGCGCTCGCCCCGTCACAGGGGACAAGGCGCATCACCGTACCAGCGGCCACCCGGCTGTCAACGCGATCAAACACGGGCGCAAACCCCTGTCATACAACGCGCTGTCTGTCCTGATCGACTCGAAACGCCCCCCCGGTTCATCCGCCATACCGATTTTCCAGACGCCCCTCCGGCACAGATGTTCGCGCAGAAGCCCGTCCGGACCATTCCTTAAAAGAAAACACTCCGGCGCCGCGCCCCTCCGGCCCCAAAAGGCCGATGCACAAGTGCCCCTGCGACCCGACCTCCCCCGCCCGGCTACACTCACCAGGCTCATGTCCACGATCCCCGCAAACCCCGATCACACGCCTGATTCGGCCGAAAGCGCCGCCCGGACCACACGCGTCCAGCGCAACCGCACCCGACATCCGCGCATGCTCGGCGGAGACCCCGTCCGCAGGCTCGACAAACCAGTCATCAGCCTCACCGACCAGGTCCTCAATAACGCGGGACAGGCGAAGCACACCCTCGCCCCCAAGCGCAAACCAAAGTGGATGCGAGCCAAGCTCCCCGGAGGCCCCGGCTATCACGCCCTCCGCGACATCATGGAAACCCACTCACTCCACACAGTCTGCGAAGAAGCTGGCTGCCCCAACATGGGAGAGTGCTGGGCGCGCGGCGTCGCCACCATCATGATCCTTGGCGACACCTGCACCCGCGCCTGCGGCTTCTGCAACGTCAAGACCGGCAAGCCCCCCGTCTACGACGAAGACGAACCAAGACGCGTCGCCGAATCCCTCGCGCTGATGGGACTCAAGCACGTCGTCATCACGTCAGTCAATCGCGATGAGCTCCCCGACGGCGGCGCCGCCATCTGGGCCGAGACCGTCATCCGCGCCCGCGAAGCCTGCCCCGACATGTCCATCGAGGTCCTCATCCCCGACTTCGAAGGCAACTGGGATGCGCTCCAGCTCGTCATCGACGCCCAGCCCGAGATCCTCAATCACAATCTCGAGACCGTCCCGCGCATGTACCCGGCCGTGCGCCCGCAGGCCAAATACGACCAGTCGATGGAGCTCCTGAAGCGCTGCCGCGACGCCGGACTCGTCACCAAGACCGGCATCATGGTCGGCATCGGCGAGCGTGACGATGAAGTCCTCGAACTCATGGACGACATCCAGTCCAGCGCGCAGACGCACATCCTCACGATCGGCCAGTACCTCCAGCCGACGCCGAACCATCTCCCCATCGACCGCTTCGTCGAGCCGGTCGTCTTCGAGCGCTTCAAGGACCAGGGCCTCGCACGCGGCTTCCGCGTCGTCGAATCCGGCCCCATGGTGCGATCCAGCTACCACGCCGACATGCAGGTCGAAGAACTCCACGGCAAGGACCGCCAGTCCTTCAACACCGTGCAGGAACTGATGGGCAAGTCAACCACCTGACGCGCGCATTCACTTTGAGTTGATCATGGACACCGAAAAGAAAGACTCCGACTTCAAGATCGTCAGCGGCCCGATGTGGGCCCTGTTCGCGTTTGTGTTCGCCGTCACAGGCATCGCGATCGTCGTCTTCTGGCTGTGATCTCTGATCGAGCGCGCTAACCCTCCACCCGCGCCAGCACGCGCTCCTGACCCCCATCCCGAATCACCACGCGAATGCTCTTCCCATTCGTCAGCGCAAAGTCCATGCGCTCCCGCTGATCATCCCCCGCGATGAACGCATGGTCCCCCTGCGCCAGCATCCGGAACATCTTCTTCCCGTAATCAGCGCGCTGGATCTGCAGCGCCCCGGCCCGCACCACGAACGTGATCCGCTCGCCCGACGCCGCATCCTTATAAACACCCGCATACGCCTCCAGCGCCTCGCGCTCCATCGGCTCGTCCGTCACCGCGCCGCGCGCAAGCAGGAACGCATGCACCTCTTTGGCCCGATCGCCCCCCACGCGCGAATGCGACGTCAAAGGCAAACCATGCGGCCCCAGCACGTTCATCAGTGATGGCTGCGACCCGATCACCGCCTTCACATACCCAAGCTCGCCCATCATCGCCGCGCAGTACACATCCATCCGATGCCCGCGCTCCAGCAGGAACTCGGCGATCGGAAGCCGACCCGTATGCGCCGCCGCGCCGAGCCCCGTCTCCCAGTCGCCCATGTACCAGTCCCACGCCGCGTTGATCAGTGTCGGCTCGGCAGTCACCAGCTCGCGCACGCGCGCCTCATTGAAGTGACACTTCAGCACGTACTCCTGCACGAGCTTCCGGTCGAGCTGATTCTCCTCAGACTCCGACTGCGCCCGAGCACGCCCTGAAACCGCAAGCGCCGCACCCCCACTAAGCGCCAGTGCGCATGCGCCGAAGCTGCCCCGCGCAATCACCTCGCGCCGGCGCATCCGTCCATTCGATTCGCTCATGTTTTCGTCTTTCACCATTGAGAGTTTCGCGCGTCCTCGTCATCCTGTGTCTACCCCCGCGCGGGACGCCGCGTTGCGTTCATTACGACATTCCCGAATCCGGGAGGACTCCATGGCCGAAGTCCAACCCGACCAACAGCCAACTGCGAGATTCAACATGTTTACCAGGGCCAGCCAACTCTCTCTCTCATTCATCCTTCTTCTCACTACAACCGCCCCCACGGCAAACGCCGAAGCCATCACCATCACCGGCGCACAGGTCTTCGACGGCGAACGCTTCATCCAGCGCGACATACACATCGAAGACGGCCTTATCACCGAAGCCCCCGCTGAAGGCGCGAAAACAATCGACGCCGAAGGCAGGTACATCATCCCGCCACACGCCGAAGCGCACACGCACGTCTTCTGGGGCGGCGCCGGATCCTTCAACTCCGCAAGCCGCTATCTCCTCGAGGGCGTCTTCTACGCCGCCTGCATGAACAACGGCACATACGCCGCCGACGAGTACCGCGCATGGCGACCGGACAACGAGGGCCCCGATGTCATCTTCGCCAACGGCGGCATCACCGCCACCGAATGCCACCCGGTCGCCCTCTACCGCGATCTTCACACGCGTTTCGGTCAGCCCCTTGAAACGTTCATGAAGAACAACGAGAACAGCGCGTTCTACATCGCAGACACCGTCCAGGATCTCGATGTCATCTGGCCGAAGTTCCTTGCGACCAATCCTGAGATCGTCAAAACCTATCTCCTCGAATCCGAATCCTTCGACACCTTCGACAAGCCCAAGGGACTCAGCCCCTGGGTCCTGCGTGAGATCATCAAGCGCGCCCGCGAGGAGAACCTCCGCGTCGCTGCGCACATCGAAACGACGCGCGACATCGAACGCGCCCTCGACCTCGGCGTGGACTGGCTCGCCCATCTCCCCTACGGCGTCGGCCGCGAAGACAAGGACGCCCTCCGCCTCTCTCCCGAACTCGCCCAGCGCCTCGCCGAAGCCGGCACGTTCATCACGCCCACCACGTCCGTCGCCTGGGGCATCCCCAAGGAAGAAGAAGACCCCGAAGGCTACGAAGCCTGCCGCGCCGTCCTGCGCGACAACCTGCGCGTCCTCCGTGAAGCCGGCGCCCGCGTCATCATCGGCTCCGACGCCTTCGTCCCCTGGACCGAAGTGCAGGCCATGAAGTCGCTCGATGTCTACACCAACGCCGAACTCCTGCGCATGTCCACGATGGACACGCCCAAAGCCATCTACCCCGAACGCGCCATCGGCGCACTGACCCCGGGAAGCGAAGCAAGCCTCCTCATCCTCGAAGGCTGCCCGATCGACGATCTCGACAACGCCCAGCGCATCGCAATCGCCATCAAGCAGGGCCGCATCCTCGAACGCCCCGAGAACGCAGACGAGATTATGGAATCCGAACCCGCCGGCGGCGGCCACCTCTGCAACCACCCGCACTAAGCCAGACGCCCTACACTCCACCTGAGCGACCCGTCCGCCTCCTCCGCCATCGTCCGCACCATGCGAGACGCGCCGATGCGACGAGCAGGGACATTTGCGAAGACCGTTCTCATCTGCCTCGCCATCGGCGCAGGCGTGAACGTCGCCCTTGCGTTGCTCCTGTGGCATGTCGCCCCTCTTCGAACTGCGGCGTCGCAGCCCGTAATCAACGCGCGGCAAATAGGCACCGTCACGGTCTACCTTGGCATTGGCGTTGAGCGCATGATCTTCGTCGGCGATGGGCTGGGCCTCCGCTACCTCTCTATGCAGAACAGCGGCAGCGTGCGGGGCGCGTTCTACCGACTCAACAAACGACTGATGGCGAGTGAACGTGTGACGCTCGACCGTGTCTATATGGACGGTGTGGTCAATCAACGCCTGAAGCGCAGGACCTCTGAGGACTGGCCCGGATTCGGTCCGCTCTTCTCGCGCTCGATGGCGAAGAGACTGCGCCTGACGGCCGGCGGCGCTTCCGCCGCGTCGCAAACGGGCTGGCCCTGGCCCGCCCTCGCTGGCGATCTCGTGTTCATAGAGCTTGCGCCGATGCATCATGAGCAGCTGATGGATCCAGCCGTGATCGATCGAATCAGAGCAATTCGCGATCCGTTCGCCGTCAACGGCGGCGCCTACCCCAAGCGCCCCCTCCTCCCCGGCTTCCTCTACAACACACTCCTCTACGCCGCCGCCGCATACCTCCTCATCCCCGCCTTCGCCGTCCGACAGACGCGCAACTACTGCCGCGCCAAACGAAACGTCTGCCTGCGCTGCGCCTACTCCCGTGCCGGTCTCCCCACATCCGACACCCCCTGCCCCGAATGCGGCTTCGCCACATGACCAGACGCAGACTCCTTAACATGCTGCGCGTCGCTGTCGTGTGCTTTGCCATCGGCGCAGTCGTGAACATCGCAGTCGCCCTGTATCTCTGGCACTACACGCCATTGCACTCTGCCCGATCACAAAGCGCGACCACAACGTCGTACGATCATGTCGTCACGGTCGATCTCGGCCGCGGCGTCGAGCGCGTGATATTCCGGCACAGGTCTGTCGCCCGTTACAGCGGAGGCACCAGAAGGCCCGACCTCAGCAAGCAAGGGTTCTCGGAGGTGCATCTGCTCGCCCTGCGATCACAAGCCGCTCGCCATGCGAAGGTGGATCCCGCGTACATGCAACGCGCTCGAGACAGAAGACTGAAACACTACACCGAGGACAACTGGTACGGCTTCGTCCCCGTTATCTCCCAGTTCATGGCCAAACAGATCCACGAATCCGGAGACCTCGCGATCGCCTTGTCCCAGACCGGCTGGCCCTGGCCATCCTTCCACGGCGAACTGACCCTCGTCAAATCGCCCGCGCCGAATGCCTACCCAGTCGCCGACCCCGCCACCATCAACCGAATCAAGAACATCGCCGACGCATTCGCCGTTGATGGCGGCGCCTATCCCCGCAAGCCTCTCTGGACCGGCCTCATCCTCAACACACTCCTCTACGCTGCCGCCGCATACCTCCTCATCCCCGCCTTCGCCTTTCGCCAGACGCGCAACCACTTCCGTTCCAAACGAAACGTCTGCCTGCGCTGCGCCTACCCGCGCACAGACCTCCCGAGTCCCGACACAATCTGCCCAGAATGCGGCACGTAAAATCACACCATGCCAACTCCACCCGTCACCAACATCCGCCAAGCCCTCGACTCCATCCCCGAAGTCGAAAAACACCTCCTCCTCGGCCGCGTCAATCACTGCGACGTCAAAGCCGCACGCCTCCTCGGCGGCGTAGACCCACACCACCACGAAACCGAAGACGAAGCATTCCTCGTCGTCGATGGCCGCCTGCGCGTCGAGTTCGATGACCATGAGCAAATCGTCGAAGCCGGCGAGATCATCATCATCCCCGCCGGCGTCACGCATAACCCCACCGCCGATGTCGAATGCCGCGTGCTCATCTTCGAACCGAGCGACATCACCAAGACAGGCCACCAGGGCACATCAAGCGCAGCGCGCAAGCCGCAGATCATCAACCTCCAGAAGGCGATGAACTCGTTCTCCGACCACTGGAAGCCCCACGTCCTCGGCGAAGTCTCTGGCTGCGCCCTCAAGCTCGCCAAACTCCAGGGCGACTTCCACTTCCACAGTCATGAACTCGAAGACGAACTCTTCCTCATCCTCGAAGGCGCACTCGTCATGCACTTCGAAGACGGCGACACGCCGCTCACAAAGGAAGACCTCCAGATCATCCCCATGGGCGTCTCTCACAATCCCGAATCCGAAGCTGAGTGCACGGTCCTCCTCTTCGAACCCGTCGCCACGCTCAATACCGGCGACGCCTCCCACGAGCGCACGATCAAACCCGAGGACCTGCCTACAATCCCCGCCACCTGAAGAACGCATCCTCCACACGCAAGGGAAACACACACATGTCAGAGCACAAAGCCACCATCAACTGGACCCACACCGGCGGCGAGTTCAACTTCAACAGCTACACCCGCAACCACACCTGGACCTTCGCCAACGGCGTCACCATCGAAGGCTCCGCCGCCCCCGCCTACAAAGGCGACGACTCGAAGACCGACCCCGAAGAGGCCTTCGTCGCATCGCTGGCCAGCTGCCACATGCTGACCTTCCTCGCCCTCTGCACGAAGGCGAAGCTGAAGGTCGCCAGCTACACCGACGAAGCCGTCGGCCACCTCGAGAAGATCGAAGGAAGCAAGCTCGCCATCACCCGCGTCGAGCTCCACCCGAAGATCACCTTCGAAGGCGACGAGCCCACGCAGGACAAGCTCGACGAACTCCACCACAACGCGCACGATCTCTGCTTCATCGCGAACTCAGTGACGACGGAAGTGACAGTGCAACCGCCGGTGACGGCGTAAGCGCGCTCAGGCCCGGTTGACTTCGTCTACAACTCGTTCGGCGGACTCCAGCGCCCCCTGAATCCACGCCTGCGTCGGCGCCGTGTGCTCGCCCGCAAAATGAACGCGCCCATGCGCCGTCGCGATGTCCTTCCAGAACTTCGTGATCTGGCCGCGCGTCATCTCCGCGTGCGCGCCACCCGCCCACGGATCCTCGTGCCAGCACTTCGTCACGCCGCCTTCAAAGACATCGCTGAACCCCGGCAGCACCGTCCCCACAAGCTCCGCCCCGCGCAGCGTGCGCTGCTCAGGCGACAACTCCTCCAGGCGCGCACTGGCGCGCTCCTTGATATACAGCTGCACGATCGTTCTTTGGCCCTCGCGCTCCCAGCTTGCGTCCCACACTTCAGCAGGAATATCCGTCATCGCAAAACCGCTGAGCCCCTGTTTCCGCCAGGGCCGGTCCGACGTCTGCATCATCACGCGCGAAAGACGCGTGTAGTTCAGATGCTCCGCGGCATACCTCTTAATCGCCGGAAGCGCCGGACTGAACTTGATCTTCCAGAGCACCGGGAAGGGCGCCGTGCAGATCACCCGATCGCACTCGAACTTCTCCGGATCCCCGCCCGGCCGCTGCACCGTCACCGAAGCCGATCGCTCGCGCTGATCAACCGCCACCACCGGCGCGTTGAAATGCACGCGATGTCCAAGCTCCTGCGCCATCCGCCGCGGAATCTGATCGTTGCCCCCCTGCACCTTGACAAGCGTCCCCGTCACGTTCGCCATGCTCATGATGCGCAGCATCCACAGCGCGCTCGTCTCACTCCGCGCCGCGTCCTGGAAACCCAGCGCGCCGATGCTCGAAGCGTCCTCGCTGAACCCCGCCTCGCGAAACAGTTCATACAGCGTCATGTGATCCAGGCGCTCGATCTCCGCCGGCGGCCAGTCCGCGCTGTAAGGATCACCCACCTTGCTGAACAACGGCCCCATCACCTGTCCGAACATCCCGTTCGAACCTATCGCCAGTTCTTCATCCGTCAGCTTCAACGGAAGCGATCGAAGATCAGGCCCCGCGTTCGGATCAGAGATCACGTTCTTCCCGCGCACCTGCGCCAGGAAGTCGCCGCTCGATGGATAGAAAGGCGTCGTCGTCAGGCCGTAGCGCTTCGCCCAGTCAAGCGTCAGCGCATGATTGCTCGGTATGCGCGCCGCCCCCGCCTCGGCATACAGCCCATCAGCAAACGGATCGCGAAGCGTCAGAATGCGCCCGCCGGGTCGTGACTGCGCCTCCAGCACCGTAACCTCGTGCCCCATCTCCATCAGCATGATCGCGCTGGCCAGACCAGCCGCCCCACCGCCGATGATCACGATCCGCTGCTTCCGGTCCCCGGCGCGACCGCGCTGCGCGCGAACAACGCTCGCCCCCGGCATCGCCACCAGCCCGGCCGCGACAGCCATCTGAAGGAACGCACGACGATCGAACTCATGCATGATGTCCACTCCTCGCCACACGGCGCACGCGCGATGTCAGTCCCCTCAGACCGATCGACGCCGACGGCAAGCGCATCATACATCCATCTTCAACGATTCCTCACACAACGCCCCTGCGCCCCGCAATGCGCGGTATCCTCGCCGTCCATGAGCTTCCGCGAGCATTTCCGCGTCAATCCAGGAAACAAGGTCCGCGTCGAACAGATGGACGCGAGCGCCGTCCTGGGCCTCAGCGTCAAGGAGCCTGACCCAACCCTCCTCGAAGCGGCGCGACACCAGGACATGGAGACGATGGCCGGTCTCCAGCACAAGCTCTTCGCCGAAAACAAGCGCGCCCTCCTCGTCATCCTCCAGGGCATCGACTGCGCCGGAAAGGACGGCGTCGTCCGCCACTGCTTCACCGGCTTCAATCCCACCGGCTGCAAAGTCTGGTCTTTCAAGGCGCCCACGCTGGATGAACAGGGCCACGACTTCCTCTGGCGCATCCACCAGCGCACGCCCGGCAAGGGCGAAGTCGTCGTCTTCAATCGCTCCCACTATGAAGACGTCCTCATCGCGCGCGTCAAGGAGCTCGTCCCCGAAGACGTCTGGCGCCCACGCTACGACACCATCAACGCCTTCGAGCGCTACCTCACCTCCGGCCACACCGAGGTCCTCAAGCTCTTCCTCCTCATCGACAAGGACCAGCAGCGCCGCCGACTCCAGAAGCGCGTGGACAACCCCGAGAAAAACTGGAAGTTCGACCCCGCCGACATCTCAGAACGCGAGCGCTGGGACGACTACATCAAGGCCTTCGACGAGATGCTCGAAAAGTGCTCCACCGAATGGGCCCCCTGGCACATCATCCCCGCCAATCGCAAGTGGTACCGCAACTACGCCGTCACGCGCATCCTCCGCGAAACCCTCGAGGAGATGAACCCCAAGTTCCCGGCCCCGCGCGACGACATCTCCGGCATGGTCATCAAGTGACGACGCGCATCCTCCCATGGCCGAACTGAAACAAAGCGCCGGCGCAGCGCCCTCGCCATTCCACGCCAACCTCACCGCGCGCTCCCACCTCAAGCTCTACACCGGCATCGCATTCGTCTTCGCGCCGATCATGGTCCTCAGCGCCACGCGCTTCCAGGCCGACCATCCCTGGCCCGCCCTCATCTTCTGGTTCGTCGTCTCCGGCCTCCTCTCAGTCGGCTGGGCCGCCTCCTTCGTCATCAACAAGAAACTCTTCTTCATCACCATCCCCGCGCAGATCGTCGCCGTCGTCCTCTTCGCCACACGCAAGCCCGACATCTTCGCCCTCACCGACCCGCGCCTCTCCTTCGACGGCATCCTCATCATCGCCCTCGTCGTCGCCGGATACATCTTCATCGTCCTCTTCATCTCCGGCGAAGGCGCCAAGGCATTCCGCCTCTCCACCGAGATGAACCTCGCCGCGCAGATCCACGCCTCACTCGTCCGCGACATCGACCTCACCACTGACCGCGCCGAGATCCTCGCGCGCTCCGTCGCAAGCTCCGAAATGGGCGGCGATCTCATCGACGTCGTTCAGCGCGAAGACGCAACAGACCTCTTCATCATCGATGTCTCCGGCCACGGCGTCCGCGCCGGCGTCCTCATGGGCATGATCAAATCCGCCATCCGCACGCGACTCCTCGCCGGCGGCGACCTCAGCGCCATCCTCGCCGATGTCTCCAACATCATCGACGAACTCAAAGAGCCCGACATGTTCGCCACCGGCGCCGCGCTCCGCATCGAAGCCAACGGCGACATCCACTGCGCCGTCGCCGGCCATCCGCCCCTCTTCCACATCCGCGCAAGCGACAACGCCGTCACCGACTTCGAGTCCCAATCCCTCCCCCTCGGCGTCGTCGCCGATGAGACCTTCGCGACAACGCGCATCGACGCGCAACCCGGCGACATCCTCGCCCTCTACACCGACGGCCTCACCGAAGCCAGACTCGAAGACAACTCCCTCCTCGGCCTCGATCGCCTGCGCGACATCCTCAAGGAAGCCGCCACCGGATCACTCGCGCAAATCGCCGACACCGCATTCAACGCCGCCGCAAGAGCAGGAAAGCCGGAGGACGACCAGTCCATCCTCCTCATCCGCGTCGCCGCCCCGCGCGCCTAACCTTCCCCCATGCTCCTCGAAGAACTCGACGACGACGCCTTCCTCGAAGGCTTCAAGACCGCCGGCTTCTGCGCAGAAGAATGGGACCACCTCGGCCACATCCGTGCCGGCGCACTTCTTGTCAACGAGATGACCCCCGAAGACGCGCTCCCCATCATGCGCGCAGGCCTCCTCGGCCTCCTCGATCGCGCCCGCGCAGAAGGCCACGACCCCCGCACCGGCTACCACGAAACAGTCACACTCTGCTGGCTCAAACTCATCCGCGCCGCCCTCGACGCCCAACCAACCCCACTCGAAGACGCGCGCAACTTCTGCCGCGCACACGAAGAGCTCCACGACCCCAGGCTCCATCTCCGCCACTACACGAAGGACCTCCTTCGCTCAGACGCAGCCTTCAACTCCTTCGTCGAGCCCGACCTCCAGCCCCTGCCCTGACACTGCCTGCAGACGCCTTCGTCCGCAATTCCGCGCACGACGCACGCCTACAATGCGCGCGATCGGGGAAGGAACCCATCGCCCGTCGACGGACCGATCAACAGGACCGCACGCTACGAAAGGCGAGAGACCAATGGCCGGAACCTCCAAGAACCGCGTCGAGCAATGGCTCGAAGACCTCGGAACGCCCGCGCTCCCCGTCCCCGGATTCGACATCGACTTCGAGCGCACCGCCGTCGTCATCACCGATCCGCAGAACGACTTCCTCCATCCCGACGGCGTCGCATGGGGCGCGTGCGGCGAAAGCGCCACCGAAAACAACACCGTCGCCAATCTCGAAGCGCTCATGGCCAAGGCCATCGAGACCGGCATGCAGCTCGTCATCAGCCCCCACTACTACTACCCCACCGACCACGGCTGGAAGTTCGAGGGCACACTCGAAAAGCTGATGCACGACATTCACATGTTCGACCGTAAAGGCGCCCTCAATCTCGACGGCTTCGAAGGCAGCGGCGCCGACTGGCTCGACAACTTCAAGCCCTACATCAACAACAAGAAGACCATCGTCTGCAACCCACACAAGGTCTACGGCCCCGAGAACAACGACCTCATCCTCCAGCTCCAGAAGCAGAAGATTGAAAAGGTCCTCCTCGCAGGCATGTCAGCCAACCTCTGTGTTGAATCACACCTCCGCGAACTCCTCGAACGCGGCTTCGAAGTCTGCGTCGTCGCCGACGCCACCGCCGCCGCCAAGGTCCCCGGACTCGACGGCATGCTCGCCGCGCTCATCAACTACACCATGCTCTCAAGCGAAGTCTGGACCACCGCCCGCGCCGTGAAGGAAATCGAAGCCGCCGCCGGCGCCACAGTCTGATCCGGCCTCGAATCCTCCATCAAACCCCCAAGGGCGGGCCGCAACGCATGCGACCCGCCTTATCTCATGCGCCCATCCCGCCGATATTCCTCAAATGGAAGCCGCCCGACGCCAACCCCAGATCCACATGCCGCGCCCGCGCGTCTGGATCGCCGTCTCACTCATCTGCCTCCTCGTCGGCCTCTTCATCCTCGCCGCCAACCCCGCCACCAGCGCGCCCACCGTCCCCGAAGGCGTCGAACCCATCTGGCAGGACGTCATCAATGTCCTCGAGCACTGGCACGAAGGCGGCCCGCGCCGCGCAGGGCAAACCCTCCTCCTCTTCTCGCTTCTCTTCTTCATCCACGCCTGCGTCTGCGCCTGGATCCGAAAGAAGCGATAGAGAAGCCGCACAAACGGAAGCGCCGCACGCGCATCCCCACCAATTAACCAGGCCCCACTTGTGATCCAGCCTGCGCCGGATACGCTTCCCTGTCCCAAGGAGCGACCGCCGCATGGCCCCCGATCTCGTCCAGGCCCTCGTCAAGGCCATCGAAATCAAGGACCTCTCAACCGCCGCCCACACGTGGCGCGTCGTGCTCTACGCGCGCACGCTCTGTGAGGAGTTCGGTGTCGATCGCGAAACCATCGCGCGCATCACCCCCGCCGCTGCGCTCCACGATCTCGGCAAGATCGACATCCCACCCGAAATCCTCCAGAAGCCCGGCAGACTCACAGACGAGGAGTTCGCCGTCATCAAGACCCACACCGCGATCGGTCACGAACGACTCCTGCGCATGGGTGAAGACGACGAGATCATGCTCAACCTCGTCCGATTCCATCACGAGCGCTGGGACGGCCTGGGCTACCCCGATGGCCTCTGCGCCGAAGACATCCCCGAAGGCGCGCGCTACTTCGGCGTCATCGACACCTTCGACGCCCTCACCAGCGTCCGCCCCTACCGACAGGAAGTCGGCATCGAAGCCGCGCACAAAGCCATCGAGGAAATCCAGCGCTGCTCCGGCGAGCGCTACTGCCCCGAAGCCGCCGAGGCCTTCGCCAACCTCTTCAGGACCGGCAAGCTCGACTGGATCCTCGACTACTTCAACGACAAGCAACAGCTCCCGGACTTCAGCCCCGAGCTCCCCACCGACGGCATCGAAAAACAGTCCAAGCGCCTGGGCTAATCCCCATCTGCGCTCGGCGCCTCCGCCGCATCCTCATCTTCATCCGAATGCTCGCCCTGATGCTCGCGAATCACGCGCTCCTGCCGCGCGCGCTCCTGCATCGCGCGAATCCGCTGGGAGCGATCCGACTGCTCCTCATACGCAGACACGCCCATCGACAGGCAGAACCATTCCCAGATCTTCCGAAACATGGCTGCACAGATTCTACGAGCGCTGTCCCGGGCGCGTCACCCCAGCGTGCTCGTCGTCGACGTCGCCGCAGCCGCGGCCTCACCTTCCGCCGCATGCCGCGCCGAACTGCTGTTCCCCCCGATCGTCGCCAGGCTCGTCACCCCGCGCCCGAATCCGTCCATCATGTTGCTCCAGCGCAACTCACCCGTGAACGCGTCAAGGCAATACACATACCCATACACACCCGCAAAGACGCAGTCACCCTCCACCAGGATCGTCGCGTAGCTCTTCCCCTTCGGCGACTTCCACCACCACACCACCTCGCCCGACCCGCGCTCCAGCGCCACGACCGTATTGCGCATCGAAACGAACACCAGATCCGAGATCCCCCGGACCCGCTTCAACGTCTCCGGCGAAAGCGTCGGACCACCATCTTTGGACTTGAAGAACATGAGGAGGCCTCCTTCGAGCCTCCCATCATGCCGCGCGCCTGACGCCCTGTCATGTCCCGTATTACTGCGTGCTCGCCACGTGAACCTCGAGCTGACCCATCAATGGCGCCAGCGACACCATCGAGTTCACCGAGTCCCCCTCCGCCATCCGCGACGTCGAAATCGCAATATGCGCCGCGTCATAAGGCGTCGAATCCCCGAGCGTCGCGTCCAGGTCAACCCACGTCGACCTGCCATTCACCTCGAGCAGAGCCTGCGTCCACATGTGATAACCAAACACATCATCCGAACCCAGGAACGAATCCACGTAGATCAACCCGCTCACCACGCGCGATGGAATCCCATCCGCCCGAAGCATCGCCGCAAGCAGCACGCCATGCTCCGTGCAGTCCCCTGCCCGCGTGCGGCAGACCTCACTCGCCGTCGCATATCCAACCCCCAGCCCCTTCGTATTCACATAGCGCGAAACGAACCGCCGCATCGCCTCCGCGCGATCCGCGGCGTCCGGCCCCGCATTCGCCGTCGCCTTCGCAGTGAGCGACTGAATCTCCGGATCATCCGAGTTGATCATCCACGAAGCCTCGCGAAACGCCGGATCATTGACTTCATCCCTCGGCGCCGGCGCATGCAGATCAATGTCAACCAGCACCTTCGCCTGCAGCTTCCCGCGCTGCTGCACGATCTGTGAACCCGTCTCGATGATCCGCGGCATCTTCCCCTGCGCTATCGACAACAAATACTCCGCCTTCCGAACACCACGCGGATTCCTGATCGGACGATCCGGCTTCACCAGCGTGCTCGCCATGATCTCCGCCGGCTGCATCTCCGAAAGCGCAACCTCCTTCTCGCTCAGCAAGACCACCGCCGTGATCCCGCCCAGGTTGACCTCCGTCCGAATCGCCTCGCCCTCGAGCGACACGTACTCGTAACTCTCCGTCCCCGGCATGAAGTCCGCTTCCGTGCGCCACTTGATCGCCGGCACGATCTTCCCCAGCGCCTCGACAGTCTCCTCGCCGATCACCTCGTACCGAATCTTCACAGGCGTCAATCCGATCATCGGCTCCAGCGTTGAAAGCTCGAACTGCGTGTCGCCGTCTGCAAGATGCCGCTCGATCCGCGCCGCCGCCGCACGCGGCGTGTACCACTCGCCCCCCGGCATCGGCTGCACCGACTCCGTCGTCGATCCCATCTGCGACGTGCGCACCAGCACCTCGTCGCCGCTGAACTCATACGTCACCGTGATCGGCATCGTCCCCATCGTCTGCGTCTGCTCCATGCGCAGCAGCTCGCCCTCCGCAGACTCGATCGACTCCGAGTTCAACCCGACCTCGACCTCGAACCCGCCGCGCGAGAGCTTGAAGAGCATCTCCATCTCGGTGCGATAGTCGCCCGCGTCAGTCTTCCATTCGGTCGTCCGCATCCAGCCCGACTTCTGCCCGAAGATCTCGACCACATGCCAACGCTCATCCAGCTGCGTGTCGGCGACAGCCGAACTGCTCAGCGCAGGAATCGCAATGAGCGCACAGAGCGCAAGACCAAACCAGCGAACCGAATGCAGCGAACCGGTTCGAAGCGTCACTCGCAGATCCATCAAAGAGACTCCTCTACTCCGCAACCGGCGCCGCCGCCGTCTTCTTCCCGCCCGCCAGCTTCGCCCCGAGATACGCCATCGGAATGTACGCCAGCGCGATGTCCGTCACGTTGAACCACATCGGGCCCTTCAACATGTACGCCGCCATGATCCCGCCCAACACAAAGAATACCCCGATGCCCAGCGCAAGATGCATCTTGTGACAACCCGCGATCTTCGCGCACAAAAACGCGCCGACCAGCGTGCCAAGCGCATGCGCCAGGAACGGCGGAATGAAGTTCACCGGCTGAAACAGCGGCATGCTCTCCTTCATCTTCTCCATCGTCGAAACATCCGCCCCCTCCGGCAGCGGAATCACAAGAGGCCCGGCCGTCACGATCGCCATGTTCACGATGCTGCCGATGACCACACCAACGACCACGGCAATCACATTCCGAAGTATCGAGTTCACGATGAATCCCCTTCCCGATTCCGGCGCCCCCAGCTGGACGCCTCGGCCCAAAGTCTATTCCGTGTGTCGCGGCCCTTCGATTCAGCCTTCAGGCGGCCCATTCCGCTACGCTGCGATCAACCCATGATCGACACACACTGCCATCTCACCTTCCCCGACTACGAAGGTCGTATCGACCAGACCCTCGCAGACGCCAAAGCCGCAGGCGTCCTCGGCGCCATCACCATCTCCACCACCACCGAAGACGCCCTCCACGCCCTCGCCATCGCCGAGGACTACGACAACGTCTGGTGCTCCGCCGGCGTCCATCCCCTCTACTCCGACCGCGCCCCCCACCACTGGGAAAACCTCCGCAAGGTCGCCCGCTCCGACCGCTGCGTCGCCTGGGGCGAACTCGGCCTCGACAACCACTACGACAAGCCGCCCAAGGAAATCCAGCGCGCCGTCCTCGAAGAGGAACTCGAGTTCATCTACTCCTGCTGGATGGCGGACGACACCAACAAGCCCATCATCCTCCACTGCCGCGACGCCTTTCAGGATCTCGTCCCCGTCCTGCGCGCCGCGCCCTTCATCCCGGCTAACTACGTCTTCCACTGCTTCACCGGCGACACCGAAGACATGAAGCTCCTCCTCGACTTCGGCGCCCAAGTCAGCTTCACCGGCGCCGTCACCTTCAACAACTCGAAGGCCATCCAGGAAGCCGCCAAGCTCGCGCCCCTCGACCGAATCATGGTCGAAACCGACGCCCCCTTCCTCACACCAGAACCCCACCGCAAGATCCGCCCCAACGAACCGCAATACGCCATCGACACCGCGCGCTTCCTTGCTGAGCTAAGAGGCGAAGACTGGGACGACTTCCACAACGCCATCAACGACAACACCGAGCGCTTCTTCGGAATCCGCCTGGACTAGCGCCCCCGATCGCCCAATTCGCGAACATACGCGCGCATCGCGCTCCGCGATGTCACAACTCAGCGCACTGCGCGCAATTCCTCTTGTAGCCGCCCCCGTCGAATCTAAAGTCGACTCGTCATGCCCGAGTTCGACCTCCCAACCCTTTCGCCCGAAGCCGAAGACGACCTCATCGCAGACTTCTTCAAGCAGGGCCCCAACCTCGTCCCCCTCGCCCGCGCACGCGGCCTGAACCTCGATCAGCTCATCGAGATCCTGCGCCAGCCGCGCATCCGGCGCAAACTCCGCGAACTCGAGCGCCTCGCATGCGTCAAGCTCCGCGCCTGCCGGATCGGCGCCCAGCTCACCGCCCTCTCCCGCCTCTCTGATCTCGCCGAATGCTCCCTCGAAGAGGAAACCTCCCGCAAAGCGGCCGACGCCATCCTGCGCTCGGAAACCCGCCGCCAGCTCCGGGCGCGAACCCGCGCGCCGCGATCGCGACCGACGCCGCGCCGACCGAAGACCCCAACCCCGAAACCCGATCCCGCATCACCGCCGCCCGCGCCGACTCCGGCGCAGGGCGCTCACTCCCCGGACAAGCCGCGGCCGTTGATCCCGCCCCAGACCCCCGTTCATTCACCCACACCGACGCCCCGCGCCAAACGCGCGCAAACCCTCTGCGCCCTCGCCGGAACCGCCCAGTCCGCAAGGCCCCCGCCGCCATTCACTCCGCGCGCCGCTGATACAATCCCGCGCATCGCTTGAAAGGAGCATCCATGCCACGCCTCTCAGTCAGCGCCGCGATTGTCATCCTCTGCGCCGTCGCAGCCGCGGCCATCCTCGCCCCACAGGCGAAGACGCAGCCCAACCGCGCACAGCAGGTCGATGAACTCGCCTACGCCATCGGTTTCGACGCCGGCGAGTACTTCCTCGGAACACTCGAGGAAGACGAACTCGAACTCGATATCGACTCCGTCATCGCGGGCGTCGAGGACGCAATGATGATGCGAGACCCCAAGGTCTCGCGCGGCGCCATGCGCGGCCTCCTCCAGGATCTCGAGGAAGATCTCAGACAACGACGAGCCCAGCGACTCGCCGAAGAAGACCCCGTCTACAAGGTCATCGCCGAGCAGAACCTCCGCGCCAGCCGCGAGTTCCATCAGGAGTTCGGCGCCGCCCCCGGCGCCGTCACACTCCCCTCCGGCGTGCAGTACCGCGTGCTCCGCGCCGGCGAAGGCCCCAAGGCCAGGCTCAATGACACCGTCGTCGTCTCCTACGAAGCCCGCCTCATCGACGGCTTCGAATACGCCGAATCAACCCGCCGCGTCATGGAAGTCGCCGACGCCCTCGATGGCGGACGCATCATCCTCCAGCAGATGCGCGCCGGCGACCGATGGCTCGTCGCTGTGCCCCCTGAAATGGCGTATGGCGAACTCGGCAAGGCCCCCGACGTAGGACCCAACGAGTCGATCATCATCGAGGTCGAGCTTCACGAGATCAGGGGTCAGTGATGTATTTCCTTCGCAACCGGAACAGGCGGGTCGAAGCCGCCGTCGCAGCTCTCTCCGTGCTCGCTGTCTCCAGCGCGCTCGCGCAACGCGCACTCGACGCCAACCTCAACACGCTCGGCGGCGGCGTCAACCAGGCGACGCCGCAGCAGTCCGTCAACAAACCAATCTTCACCGTCAACAGAACCACCGGCGACATGTCCTACAACCGTGCCAACGCGTTCAATGACGACACCTACCGCATCTACCAGCGCTACACCCTCGACCGCTTCGAGTACTTCGACGGCACGAAACAGCGCGACCACAACTCCGTCAACTACCAGGACGCCCTTCAGAAACCACAAACCAGAGCAAGCAGACCCAGCCGCGCCAACACCACCGGCCGCGTCCAGCCCGCCGCCTATGTCCCAAGAGGAAGCGCAAGCAGAGCCCCCGCGCGCAATCGCAACACCTCCGCCGCCTCGCGCCACGTCGGCCGCCAGCACGCGCGCACCGTGAATCGTGGAAGAGCCAGCAGCCTCAAGGACCACAGCTACTCCATGCACAAAGGCGCCAGATCGGGACGCGTCAGCAATCGCGTCCGCTGATATGCAGTTGACCTAGGAAAGCGGATCCGGCCGGAACACCTTCGTCCCGAGCGCCCACTGGCGCTCGGTGAAGTTGCCGCCAAGACCACCGGCGCGCTCATTCCCGCGCCCCGCGGCGTCCAGCCCGATCATCGTCTTCGCGTCGAGGTTGTCCAGCAGCGAGACCAGAATCGCCTCCGGCGTCGCCGGAATCTTCGCCGCGCCGTACTCCGGCAACGTGTGATGCGAAAGCACGATGTGCTGCAGCACCGTCAGCGCATGCTTCGGCAAACGCTGACCCGTCTCCGTCATCATCTGCTGCGCCTTGTCATGCAGCATGATCGCGCCCTCGACGATGTGTCCGATCAGCTCGCCGCGATCGGAGTAGTTGAACCCGCGATCCCACTGCAGCTCGCGCGTTTTCCCGAGATCGTGAATAAACAGACCCATCATCACGAGATCACGATTGATGTTCGGATACAAAGGACACACCCGATCAGCCAGCTGCAGCAGCGTCAGCGTGTGCTCCAGCAAGCCGCCCAGGTACGCGTGATGCATCATCTTCGCCGCCGGCGCCTGCCGGAACTGACTCATCAGCATCTCATCGGCGAAGTACGTCTGCGCCAGCGCCTTGATCCCCGGATGCTCGATCGTCTCCATCAGCTGCGCGACTTCGGCGAACATCTCGTCGCTCGAACGCGCCGAGCAAGGCAGCAGATCGCGCAGCTGCGCATCCGTCGGCTCCAGAGGATCAATGTGATGGATGATCAGCTGCAGCTCGCCCTGGTAAGGCTGCGTCTCGCCCTCGGCGTGCACGAACCCGTCCGTCGGAATCCGCTTGAAGATCTCCTCAGGACAGTTCCACATACGCGCCGGAAGCTCGCCCGTCTTGTCCTTCAGCAGGCAGCGCAGATAAGGCTTCCCGCCCCGCGTCTTGCCGAGCTGGCCATTGACGATTGTGAACGGACCGCCGAAGGGCTCCGTCGGGCCGAGTTCCTTAATAAAGGTGCGGCTCATCGACTTCGACTCCCGATCGGTCGAGGGCAGGGGCATCTGAGACATCTGGACTCCAGTCTGGGTTCGTTGAAACGGACGAACATTCTAGGAGCCCGCCCGCCATTTGCCGAACCCCTCGAACTCCATCCTTATGAAGCGTCCCGGGTCGTCAGTCCGCCGCAGACCGGGCAGCGATCGTCGGCCGCCTCCGGATCGATCTTCGCCCGGCAGATCGGGCAGCGCCGAACCGGGCTCGGGCGCCCGACGCCGCTGTTCGGCGCCACCGCCGTCGCCACGATCAGCAATGGCTGCAGCGCGAAGGTCAGCCCCAGCGCCACCACGAACGCCGCGATCACGACGACGCCCGCCGTCGGCCGGGCGCTGCCGGCCGGCATGTTGAAGAGCACGATCGCGCCCGCCGCGGCCATCGTCGCCCACAGGAAGATCAGGCACAGCGCAGATGCCCGCAGCCAATTCCGCTTGTGTCGCGGCGCCATCATGCGATCCGTCCTCGCTCACGGCACTCGCTGCAGCGCGACTCGCCATCCGTGTCGAAGCTCTTGCCGCACGTCACGCACACCGTCCGCTCGCCGTCCTCCGCTTTCACCGTTTCCTTATAGATGGCGCCGAAGATCAGCATGAATCCAAACCCGCCGACAAAGCCGGTCACAAGAAGCGACAGCAGCAGCGCGAGGATGGCGGACGCCTGCGGATCCGGCGCGCCGCCGTGCGTCCGCACCGCGTTGTGGATCCAGTAGATGACCCCGAACACCACCACGAAGATGACGATCGTGAGCCACGACCAGAAGATGTGCGGCTTCATCTTCATGCCTGCATGCGATCATAGCCGCCGACCGGCGGGCGCCCTATTTCCCGGCGATGCGCTTGCCGCATTCAGGGCAATGCAGCCCGTCAACGCGCGAGAGGTCGTATCGGCAGTAAATGCAGCGGCCGAGCCCCAGCACCTCGGGATGATCGCGCGTCGCGCGCACGAAGATCGCCGTGGCGAGGATCGCCAGCGGCGCGCTGGCGAGAAAGAAGACGATCGGGCTGACGACGGCCGCCTGCAGCGCTTCGACGAATGTCACATCGCTCTTGCCGATCGGGAAGACGCCCACGATCGTGAGCAGGATGATCGTGACGAGCGCGATCGCGCAGGCAAGGAGCCAGAGTCTCAGGATGCGTGCGTAGTCCATGTGGAGTTCGATCCGGACGAACGCGGTGACCAGAAGATGAAACTGACGAGCAATGCTAGGCGCCCTCGCCGTGTTGGACGCCGCAGACGCACGGCGGTTCACGCCTCCTTAAGAGGATGCGCCTCGGCGCGCCCGGCGGACCTCCTCGAGTCGCTCCTTCAGGATCTTCTCGGCGCCGAGGCCGGCGGGGTCGTAGTAGTCGCGATCGACGCCGAGATATTCCTGCTCGGTGACGCCGCCGATCGACGTGTTCTGCGGCGCATCGTGCGAATACTGATAACCCTTCCCCTCCTTAACGCTCCCCTCGGACTCGACCTTGTTGGGGTCGCGCAGGTGCATCGGGACGGGGATGGTCCGCCCCTCGCGCACGTCGGCGAGGGCCGCTTCGATCGCTCCGTAGCTGGCGTTGCTCTTGGGCGCGAGCGCCAGGTAGATGGCCGCCTGCGACAGCGTGATGCGCGCCTCGGGCATGCCGACGCGCTCCGCCAGCGACCACGCGGCTTCGGCGACCATGATCGCGCGCGGGTCGGCGTTGCCGATGTCTTCACTCGCCAGGATCGCCAGGCGACGCGCGATGAAGCGCGGATCTTCACCCGCTTCGAGCATCGTCGCGATCCAGTAGACGGCCGCGTCGGGATCGGAGCCGCGTACGGACTTGATCATGGCGCTGATGGCGTCGTAATGCTGGTCGCCCGTGCCGTCGTAGACGATCGCCTTGCGCTGGATCGATTCGGCGGCAATATCAAGATCGATATGCACTTCCGGCCCGCCCGCGATCGCGCCGGCGGAGAGCGCTGCGACTTCCAGCGCCGTCAGAGCCCGGCGCGCATCGCCGTCGCTCATCGTCGCCCAGTGCGCATAGGCGTTTTCGTCGATCTTCAGGTTGAGCTTGCCGAGGCCGTGCGTTTCGTCGGTCGCGGCGCGCTTGAGCAGCGCAATGATGTCGTCCTCACTCAGTGGCTCGAGGCGCAGCATCGTGCTTCGGCTGACAAGCGCCGAGTTGACCGTGAAGAGCGGGTTCTCCGTCGTCGCGCCGATGAGGATGATCACGCCGCGCTCGACATCGCCAAGCAGCACATCCTGCTGCGACTTGCTGAAGCGATGGATCTCATCGAGGAAGAGGATCGTGCGCTTGCCGTTGTCCTCGAGCAGCGCACCGGCTTCCTCGATGATCTCGCGAATGCGCTTGACGCCGACGCTTGCCGCGTTCTCGCGCACGAAGCGCCAGCCGGAGGTGTGCGCGATGACTTCGGCGAGCGTTGTCTTGCCCGTCCCCGGTGGTCCATGCAGGATGAGCGACGAAAGACGATCGGCGTCGAGCATGCGCCGCAGCAGTCGGCCTTCACCGACGATGTGCGACTGGCCGGCGAAGTCGGCCAGAGCGCGCGGGCGCATGCGCTGGGCGAGGGGCGCCGCGGAGAGGCGGGCCTGTTCTCGTTTCTCGCGCCAGAGGTCGCTCATGGCCGGATCGTATGTCCGGCGCTCGATCGGCGGGCGCGTCATGGAGCGGACGGACGACGATTATCGGCCTTGAACGCTCCGAATCGGCCAATTGCGCGCCGCTGGCCTGAATGGTCGAGGCGCCCCCCCCGAATGGACGATCCCGCGGGGAGCGGCCTTCGTAGCAGGCTCGTGCGGCCTTATATTTGATGGCTGCCGGGGCGTGGATGGGGATGTATCGTTCCCTTCCACTTTGAAGGGGCGGCCGCGACGGAGCGCGGCTTCGGAGGACTAGCTTCCATGTGCGGAATCGTGGCTTACATCGGGACAAAGGAGTGCTGCGGCCTCCTCATCGAAGGTCTCAAGCTTCTCGAGTATCGCGGGTATGACTCCGCGGGCGTGGCGATCCTCAACGGACAGCTGACGGTGCACCGCGCGCTCGGGCGCGTTTCGGTGCTCGAAGACAAGATCAAGGAAGCCGGCGCGCCGAAGGGCGCCGTTGGCATCGCGCACACGCGCTGGGCGACGCACGGCGAGCCCGCCGAGCGCAACGCGCATCCGCATCGCGACGACAGGCACGGCATCGCGCTGATCCACAACGGGATCATCGAGAACTACGCCGTCGTGCGGACCTATCTCGAAGAGCGCGGGCACAAGTTCGTTTCCGAGACGGACACGGAAGTGCTGACGATGCTCATCAGCGAGCTGTATGACGGCGACCTGGAGAAGGCCGTGCAGGCGGCGCTTCGCGAGGTGACGGGCGCGTACGCGATTGCGGTCATCTGTGAGAAGGAGCCGGACACACTGGTCGCGGCGCGCAAGGGATCACCTTTGATGGTGGGCATCGGCGCCAACGAGTACATCGTCGCGTCGGACGCTTCGGCGATCGTGGCGCACACGAGCCGCGCGGTGACGCTTGATGATTACCAGGTGTGCAAGCTGACGCACGACACGTTCCGGACGAGCACGATCGACGATGACGACGTGTCGCCGAAGGTGCAGGAGCTCGAGCTGGAGCTGGAGCAGATTGCGCTTGGCAGCTATCCGCATTACATGATCAAGGAGATCATGGAGCAGCCGCGTTCACTGCGCAACACGATGCGCGGCCGCATCGATCAGCGCGATGGTCGCGTGGTGCTCGGCGGCGTCGGGCAGCATGCGCGCAAGCTCGTGCGCGCCAAGCGAATGATCCTGCTGGGCCAGGGAACGGCGCTGCACGCGGCGATGATCGGCGAGTACCTGCTGGAGGATCTCGCGAAGGTCCCGGCAGAGGTGGAGTACGCCTCGGAATTTCGGTATCGCAATCCGATCATTGAAGAGGGCACGGTGGCGATCGCCGTGAGCCAGTCAGGCGAGACGGCGGACACGCTTGCGGGCCTTGCCGAGGCGCGCGATCGCGGGGCCATGACGCTGGGCGTTGTGAATGTTGTCGGCTCGACGATGTCGCGCGAGACGGACGCGGGCGTGTACCTGCGCGTGGGTCCGGAGATCGGCGTGGCGTCGACGAAGGCGTTCACGGGCCAGGTCGCGGTGCTGACGATGATGGCGCTCTTCCTCGGAAGGCGGCGCTTCATGTCGGTGGAGCAATCCGCCTCATTGCTTGCCGAACTCGAGAAGCTGCCGGAGCTTGTCGAGCGGGCGCTTGCCTGCAGCGACGAGATCAAGAGCGTCACCGAGAAGTACATCGATAAAGAGAACTGGCTCTTCCTCGGCCGCGGCTACAACTACCCGACCGCGCTGGAGGGCGCGCTCAAGCTGAAAGAGATCAGCTACATCCACGCCGAGGGCATGCCTGCGGCAGAGATGAAGCACGGCCCGATCGCGTTGATCAACGACGGCATGCCGGTGGTGTTCATCGCCAATCGCGGCGCGCAGTACGAGAAGGTCGTCTCGAACATCGAAGAGGTGCGCAGCCGCGGCGGGCACGTGATCGCGGTGGCGACCGAGGGCGACGAGGACATCAAACGTTACGCCGAGGATGTGTTCTACATCCCGGAGATCAGCGAGCCCCTGAGCCCGATGCTTGCGGTGGTTCCGCTGCAGTTGCTTGCGTATCACGCGGCCGTGCTTCGCGGTCACGACGTTGATAAGCCGCGGAATCTGGCGAAGAGTGTGACGGTGGAGTAGCCGCAGGCTCGCGTGACACAAGAGCGAACAGCTTCAACGCCCGTTGCGACTTCCGCGGCGGGTGTTGATCATTCGTGTCTCCCGGTTGCCGAATCCGGGGGGCCCGGCGCCCACTCTCTCTTCTTAATGCCTTGGGCCATCGGGTTTTCATTGAACCGCTCTCGTGGCGCGATAGCCTGTGAACACGGGAGGGCGATCCTGTGAGGAGGGCTTCGTGACGAGCAGATCGACTGTTTTCGTTTGCGCTTCGGCGATGACGATTTCGATGTCGGCGCATGCAATTGCGGGCGGTGGCTCCTACGCGTCGTTCGATCTCTCGTCGCTGAACGGGCTGGCAGGTTTCGTGATCCATGGCGTGGATCCGGGGGACGCCTGCGGCGCCGCGGTCGCGGGCATTGGCGACGTCAACGGCGACGGCGTCGATGACTTCGCCATCGGCGCAGAGTCCGCTGATCCGAACGGTGACTCGTCCGGCGAGTGCTACATCATCTTCGGCAGCGCGAGCATCGGGACCGGCGGCGTGCTCGAGCTCTCGTCATTAGCTGGGATCGATGGCGTCGTCATCGAGGGAGCTGCGCCGGATGATCGGCTCGGCGCTTCCGTATCCGGCGCCGGCGACGTGAATGACGACGGGTATGGCGACCTGATCGTCGGCGCGCCGGACAAGCCGCGAGAGGGCATCGATGCAGGTCGAGCGTATGTCGTCTTCGGCGGGCCGCAGATCGGAACGAACGGAGCGCTGGAGGTTCGATCGCTTGATGGCACGAACGGTTTCGCGCTCGTGGGCGTCGACATCGACGATCTCTGCGGCCTCTCTGTCTCGCGGGCCGGTGATTTCAATGATGACGGCGTCGATGACCTGATCATCGGCGCGCTTGCCGCCGCGGGCAATGGCGACGAATCAGGGGAGAGTTACCTCGTATTCGGACTCACCGGCATCGGCGCCGGCGGCGTTCTGCAACTTTCACTGCTCGATGGCAGCGATGGCTTCCGAATCCTGGGCGCCGAAGCGGACGATTAGAGCGGTGAGTCGGTCTCGGGTGGATGCGATATCAACGGCGATGGTGTCGACGATGTGATCATCGGGTCCCCATGGGCGGATGTGGCCGGAGAGAGCTCCGCGGGCAAGACACACGTGGTGTTCGGCGGCGCGGGGGTTGGCGTGAGCGGCACGCTGGACCTTCTTTCCTTCGGCGCCGCCGATGGATTCGTCATTCACGGAGTGGAACGACTTGATACGAGTGGCGGGAGCATCTCTGTCGGTGGCGACATCAACGGCGATGGCGAAGACGACATCATCGTCGGCGCGTCCAGGGGCGATCCCGGCACGAGCTTGAATGCAGGTGAAACGAATATCGTCTTCGGCGGCGCCGGCGTCGGCGCGAGCGGCGTCTTCGAGCTTTCTTCGCTCAACGGCGCGAATGGGCTCATTGCTGAAGGGATATGGAGCGGTGGCAACAGCGGCTACAGTGTCTCCGGCGCGGGTGATTTCAACAACGATGGGTTCGATGACGTCGTCATCGGCGCCCGGGGCGCTGACGTCAACGGAAACTCATCGGGCGAGGCGTATCTGGTCTATGGCGGCGCTGATGTCGGAGTCAGCGGTGTATTCGAGCTTCTCTCTCTCGACTGTGCGAATGGATTCGCCATGCCAGGAGTCAATACGGACAGTCTCGCAGGCACTTCCGTTTCATTCGCCGGTGATGTGAACGACGACGGCTTCGACGACATCATCATCGGCGCACGTCGCTTTGACTCAGAAGGTGATGGCGAGGGCGCGTGTTACGTCATCTTCGGCTTTGCGGGCAACGGCTGTCCTCTTGACAACTCGCTCGCTGATCTGAACGGCGATCTTGTGGTTGGTTCGGCGGATCTCTCGATTCTGATAGGGAGCTGGGGCGACTGCGGTGATCCGCAGGATTGTCCCGCAGATATTGACGGCAATGGAACTGTCGGTTCCGAGGATCTTGCGCTTCTGATCGGGCTCTGGGGACCGTGAATGACTCGTTGAATTCTGCACTGAGCGCACGCACCGCGTAACGGGGAGACGTTGGGGAGCGCGCGTGGTGGGTATTGGCCGTGTTTCTCGACAATCTGCGCATAACACGCTGAGACCGGCGTTCATGCGCAACAGCGGGTGAATGTGCGGGACATGTCAGCCGATCTGGCTGTCATGGGAAGCTCCTTGATGAGCTTGCGGGGGTTTTTGTGCGCGACCGGGGGCCTGCTGTGGTTGATCACGGCGGGCGCAGGCTACGCGTGGCTGAACGGCTACGCGACGACGCCGGGTGGGCGACTGGAGTCGCCTGATTCGTGGCCGGCGACGAGCAATGTTGCGAGACCTGGTGATGAACGGAGCGCGGTCGTGATGATCGCGCATCCGCGCTGTCCGTGCACGCTGGCGAGCATTGATGAGCTTGCTGCGGCGCTGCGCGGCGTTCCTGCGCAGGTGGTGGAGGTCACGCTGGTGATCTCGGGGTTCGCTTCGATCGCGGGCGCAGAGACGGAATTGCTCAAGACGCTGGGCGCACGGCATGGATGGCGCGTGCAACTCGACACGGAGCGCAGGGATGCGCTCGCGTTCGGCGCCCTGACGAGCGGGCATGTGCTGATGTACGGGCCGGGTGGCTCGCTTGTGTATAGCGGCGGTGTGACGCCGGCGCGGGATCATCGCGGGCCCAATACGGGCGCGGCGGCGGTGCGAGCGATTGCGCTTGGGGAGCGCCCCCCTGCCGCGAGCGCGCCGGTGTTCGGTTGTCCGCTCTTTGAAACGGAAGGAAGCACGCGTCCGATCACGTCGCCGGGACGCGGCGCGAGCGCGTGCTGCATTGAGTCAGTGTCAACGGTTGACACTGTCGAGGGGATGAAGGGGAAGGACTGACGCCATGGCTGCGATCTCACTGAGCTCTCTGAGCACTCGTGAACTGATGGCGATGTATCCGGACGCTGTGCGTGAAGCGCGGCGCGAGGAGAATCGCAAGGCGGACCGGATGGTGATCACGCTGCTGATTCTGCAGTGGATTGGTCTCATTGCGGTGGCGCTCACGATGACACCGCGGACGTGGATCGGCGCGACGAGCGCGGTGCATACGCATGTGCTGTTCGCCTTCGGGCTGGGCGGCCTCGCGGTGGCGCCCGCGATCCTGATGGCGTGGCGGCGCGGCGGCCGGCGCTGGACGCGCCTGACGATCAGCGCTTCGCAAGGCATTATGAGCGCTCTGCTGATTCACTTCATGGGCGGTCGCATCGAGGCGCACTTCGGCGTCTTCGTCTTCATGGCGGCAATGATCGCGTATCGCGACTGGAAGGTGTTCATTCCGGCGGCCGTGATCACGATCGCCGATCATCTCCTGCGCGGGATGTTCTGGCCCATGTCGGTGTATGGCGTGGAGACTGCGAACCTGCTCGTGACGATGGAGCATGCGTTCTGGGTGGCGATCAACGTGGCGTTCCTGAGCGCGTATGCCGTGCGCTTTGACTGGGGCCTGGCGAAGGGCGTGGTGCGGCGCGAGCGTGAGAGCGATCGGGCGCGGGCGCTTGCGAAGGAAGTGGAGAGCATTCGCGGGCAGTTGGATCGGATGCTCGATGAGCACGATCTGTCGCAGGATCTGACGGTGGGCGGGCACGCGACGCTGAATGAGTTGAGCGTCGGGATCAACCAGTTCCTGGATGAGATGCGGACGATGGTCGAGGCGGTCGGTGAGGCGGCGAACACATCGGGGGTCGCCAGTGAGCAGCTTGCGGCGGCGGCTTCGGAGTTGAACTCGTCCGTGGAGTCCGTGGAGAACACGCTTTCGACGGTGACGGAGACTGTTGAGTCTTCGGTGTCGCGAGCCGCGGAGGCGGGCGGGGCGATCGAGGAGGGTGTGCAGGATTTATCTGCGATGTCATCGAAGGTCGAGAGCGGCGCGCAGCGCGTGCGCGAGCTTGATCAGTTGACGGAGCCGATCCAGGGCGCGATCACGATGATCAATGAGATCAGCGATCAGACAAACCTGCTCGCATTGAATGCGGCGATCGAGGCGGCGCGCGCGGGTGAGCATGGGCGCGGCTTCGCGGTTGTCGCGGATGAAGTTCGGAAGCTCGCCGAGAGCACGATCGCGGCGACGGGTGAGGTGTCGTCTTCGGTGAACTCCATCACGGAGCAGTCGGGCAAGGCTGTGAAGCAGATGACTGAGACGCTTTCTCAGACGAAAGCGACGGCGGAGCGCGGGGCGACGGACGCGGCGCGCATGCAGACGATCGTGACCGACGCTCGCGCGATGGGATCAGGGATCGCGGAGGTGGCCGTATCGATGGATGAGATGCGGAGCGTGACTGCGAGCGTGTCGAAGGCGGCGGAGAATCTGTCTTCGCAGGTTTCGAAGATGCGCGATGTTGCGGGGCGGTTTCGGGTGTAGGGCTGCGCCTACGGGCACGGGCCCCAGCGGCCGATAAGGGCGGCGAGGTCGGAGGCGCCGACTGTTCCGCCGTCGATATCGAATGGGGAACCGGTTGCGCCCCAGTCGCCGATGAGTTGGGCGAGGTCGGATGAGCCGACGACGCCGTCGCCGTCGAAGTCGCCGAGGCAGGTTGTCGTGAGGATGGTGAGCGACACATCATCGACGAAGTAGTCGTCGAGATCGCCGAGTTCGCCCTGTGTTCTGCGGAAGCGGAAGCGGAAGTGCTCGTGGTAGGCGTCTGCGGGGAGCAGGTCGAAGAAGTGGTCGAAGTCTGTCTGGTCGGGCGCGGCGCCGGCGATCGTGCGGAGCGAAACCCACTCGCTGGCGCTGTTGAAGTACTCGATGAAGAGATCGTCGTCTGGTTCGGGGGAGTCGCCTGCGCCAGTGCGCTGGACGGCGCAATCGAGGCGCGCTGCGCCGGTCGGGATGGATGAGAGATCGCGCATGGCGGAGCGGATCTCGTCGCCGCTGCCCCAGGCGCCGTTGAGGCGCATTGACTGTGCGCCGCTGGGTTCGTTGAGCGCGAGGGTTTCGATGGTCGGGCCCTGATGCCATTCCCAGAGGTTGGCGTCTACGGTTGCGCCTTCGAAGTCGTCGGTGAAGGGGTCGGCGACGGGGTCTGAGCCTGCGGGGTAGAAGAGCGTCGTGTCCATCGCGCCGAGGTTGTCGGTTGTGGACTCGAAGTAGGTGTTCCACTCGCTGCGCATGGCGGCGAGTTTGTCGAGGTCGATCTGCGGGGCGGGGACACCGTTGGGGATGATGAGGACGAAGGCGACCTTGAATGACTTCATCGCGTTGGCGGTTGCATCGGGGAGGCGCGGGCCGTTGACGGCTTCGAAGTCCGCGATGGTGAGATCGATGCGCGTGGCGCCGGTGACGTTGATTCCCGGAGCTGGCGGTTCGTATTCGCTGACGGGTCCGCCGCCGGGGATGGAGAGCGCGTAGAAGGGATCGACGTCGCCGGCTGCGCGCAGGCCCATGTGCCAGGCGTCGAGCTGGCTGAAGCCGGTGAAGGAGTCGATGGTGGTGAAGCTGCCGCCGCCGTTGTCCTGCCAGATGTTGCCGAAGAGGGGCGAGGCGCGGCCTATGCCGCCGGGGTGGTGGAGGTAGAAGGAGTAGTGAAAGGAGTTTTCGGCGAGGACGTCGGCGTTTTGCGGTTGTGCGCCGGCGGCCCAGCCGTGGAAGAACTCGTGGCCGAGGACTTCGACGCCGGAGGCCTGGCCGTTGGAGGTGAAGTCCTGCGTGGGATCGCTTGGGTAGCGCGTGAGATCGTTGAGATTGCAGACGCCCATGACGCGCGTGAGATTGCGCGATGTCGCGAATGTGCCGATTTCCTGGGAGGCGTCGTTGACGCCGGCGACGAAGCCGGAGAGATGCGCGTGGTAGGCGAAGCCGGCCTCGGGGTCGACGAGTCCGGGGTAGGCGCTGGAGGTGTAGACGAAGACCTGGTCGTAGTCGTCGGTGTGTGTTGCGTAGAAGGCGTCGACGATGGGCGTGAAGTCGGTGACGCCGTCGACGACGAATGTGCCGTCGTCTTCGAGGATGGCGATGTTGTCGAGGTCCTGCGTGAGGCCGCTGCCGCGGAGGGTGGTTGTTGGCTTGCGGTAGTCGGGGTTGAGTGTTGGGACTTCGCCGAGCTCGTTGGCGCAGATGAAGTCATGTGCAGTGGCGTCATCGTCGTTGGGGTGCGCGATGGCGACGGCGCAGAGGGCTATCGGCACGAGGATGGCGAGGCGTTTCATGGCGCCATCGTAGCGCGCGGGGGGTTGGTTTCAGAAGGGAAAAACCGGGGGGTTTGCGGGATGTGCGCAAACGCTGCGATTCTCGGCCCGGGATCCTCCGCTATTCGCCGCCGCCGGAGAGGAAGTTGATGAGGTACTGACGTTCGGCCTCGGTTCCGGCGGTTCGGATTGGGAATTGCGCATCGGCATCGAATGGATGGAGCCAGTCGCGCTGGACGCCGAACGCGGCGACGAATCGGTTGGTGTAGTTCCATGCCGCGGCGACGTGGATCGTTTGGGCGAGTTGTTCGTCGGTCCAGCCCGCGGCGCGTGCGGCTTCGACATCGGGCGCGACTGCCGCGGGGTTCTGCGTGAGTGTGAGCGCGAGGCGCAAGAGCGCTTTCTCTTTGTCGGTAAGTGTTGTCGCGTCGATATCGGTCTGAAGTTTGACGATGTCGTCTTCGGCGCGTCCACCGGCGCGGGCCATGATGACGGCCTGGCTGAGGCAGTATTGACATTCGTTCGCGGCTGACACGACAACCTTGATCATCCAGACCATCGAGTGCTCGAGATGGCCGGCGCCGCTGACGGCGATGAGGAATGGGTCCGTGCTCTCGAGCATCGCGGGGATGTAGAGATAGGTTCGCGCGTAGTTGGGGACTGCCGGGACATTGCCCCATGCTTCGGTCATCTCGGGCGTGGGTTCGGGGAGCGTCCAGTCGACGCGCTGGGCACTTGTGTTTGCATTGTTGCAGGCGGCGAGTGGGAGCGCGAGCAGGAGCGGAACGAACGCGCGGGTGGTGACGCTCATGGGGTCCTCGATTCTTCGGCGCTCTTCCCGGAGTCGAGCTGGGGGCGTCTAGATTCATTCGCTCTGTCATGATAGGGACACGGCGTCGCGCGCACTTCTTTCGATCGGTCTCAGTCCCAGGTGAAGCAGAAGACCTTGTCGGCGGGTTCGAGGGGCGGGCCGTTGGAATGGATGTCTGCTTTGGCGATCTCGCCGACGCCTTCTGAGTTGAGCGGCTCGACGAGTTCTTCGATCTGGTCGGCGGTGATGTTGGTCGCCCAGACGTAGACGCTTTCGGCGGCGATCCACATGTCGTCGTCTCCGGGCTCGTCGGGCTCGGGCCATTCGTGGACGAGGATGCGGACTTCCTTGACTTCAGGTTGTGCCTGGAGGGATTCGAGTGTTTCGCGGAAGACGCTGAGGGGCGGGTCGTTGTTGGCGCCGTTGGGGTCGATGGAGGATTCGTCGGTGTTGCCGTCGAAGAACTCTTTGAGGGAGAGGGTGAGGGCGCGGGGTCTGTGCGTGCCGGTTTCGGGGTTGTAGCCGGCGAACTCTTGTGCGAGTTGCGCGGCGGATTTGCCGTAGTGCCGGCCGTAGCGGCCGTCGGTGAGCAGTCCCAGGGCGATGGCCATGTTCCAGGCCTGATCGCCGCGGGGGAGGGAGGATGTGTCGGCGACGATTGTTCCTGACTGGTAGGGATCGTCGCGGAGGTCTTGCAGTGCCTTGTTGATCTTCGAGTCATCCAACGGCAGGTTCACGATGTGTTTGCTGTCGGAGATGATGATGGCCTGCGTGAGGGCGCCGTTGTCGTCGTAGGTCATGAGAACCGCGTTGACGGGATTCCCCGCCATGTCGTTGAGGGGTTTCTTGTTGAGTTGGAGGTCTTGCTCGAAGATCTCGGGGAGGTATTTGCGGATGACGGCGTTGCGTTTTTTGATTGAGTTGGGGGAGAGGGGTGGCATGGTGGGATGTCAGTTCTCAGCGGAGATTCGTGACACGATTTCGTTCCAGAGGGTGACCGCTACGAGTCGTCTCCCGACTTCCTCTTCATATGCTTTGGCGTCTTCCATAGCCGCACGTTTCTGAGCGATGGACTCGGCAGTTGCGCGCTGAGCCCTCAGTTCTTGAAGGTCCTGCGCCAGTTCGATTGACGAAGTCCGGCCGAGACTTCGTCCCTGTTGATCGACTCGCGTGGCCAGATCCGGTTCAGTCCACGGCGCGAGGCCTTCGGCAGTCATTGTCTGGATTTCAAACTCCCGGATCTCGATCAGCGCGTCAGTTCGATCGGGTTCGGGAAGTGCCCCAATCAGCGCTGGCAAAGCAATGACTGAAGCGGGTGTGCCGTAGTTGTTGCGCCTGTTGATGTAGTACTGCACTAGAAGGGGTCCCGTCATGGCGTCGGCATGGCCTTCTCGAACGAGTTCGAAGAATGCGGATGCCGCACGGAGATCAGGTTGAGCGCTGTCAAGAGACTCCTGCATGACGAGTTGGATGAGGCTCAGGTGCTGTGGGTTCTCGGCGAGCGTGTCCCAGGGGCCGTCGAGAGGAGGAGTTGATTCGTCCGCTGTGAGCAGGAGCTCGGCGAGGTGTGGGTCGTAGCTTCTTCCCCAGGGACCACGGAGGCTGTATCTCCATCTTCCACTGGCCAGAAGCTCTGGATTCGCGCACGCCTCCTTGACTCTGGAGTCGAAGAAGGCCGCCTGATCAGGTTGCAGGATTCGGGCGCGAATGGCCTGCGCGATGTAGTGAGAGCGAACGCTCGGCGCGGCGCTCTCCAGCAGACTGAGCACGGCCTGTTGATCCGGATTGGTCATCGACATGAGCGCTTCGCGCAGGTCGAGATAGGCGTCGCCTTTGGTCGTTGCGAGCGCTGCTGCGAATTCGGCTGGGGACTGCGGGTCTGGCGCGCTGGTGAGCGGCGCGATGGCGCACGCGAGAAAGATGATGGCGAGATGGTGGAGGGATCGGGGCGGCATCTCTGTGGGGTTGTTCGTGTGGGGCGTTGGGGGTGTTCCGGGCGGGTGCGCTCGCTGGTCAGATGTCCCAGTACACGAGGTGTTCGAGTGGGCCGGTGATGGCTTCGAGTTCGGATTTGATCTGTTTGAACTCGGGGAGGTCGTTTCTCGGCGCGGATTCAGTCGGGATCGATGCGGATGGGGGCGTACGTCGCGCCCTTGACGTCGTGCTCGGTGAGGAAGTTTCGGAAGCGATGTGAGACGATCAGGTGGCGATCGCTTGGCCACTTGCCTCGCCTCTCGTGCAGGGCGGCGACATCGAAAGGTTGCATGCGTTCGAATTCACTGCGTTTGAAGTGGTACTCGACGTCGCGAACATTCGGCGCACCGGGTTCATGGATTTCGCGGATGTAGCCGACGGACTTGTCGCTTTCGGGAGGGATCGGATTCTCTCTGTAGTCGGTGACGGAATTCCTGTCGCGGTTGAGCGGCGGGAGGATGTTGTCTGACCAGAGCTCCCACCAGCGGCCGCCGACTTTGTCCCATTCTTGTGTCTCGTACTCGGGATCGTCAGGCTGGGGGCCGTCCCAGAGTTGGGTCGGCGAGATGCGCCAGCCTACGAAGTTCGATTCTTCGAGCAGGCCTTTCACGCGGTCGGAGATGATGTAGTTGCTCGTCCAACACATGATCTCTGCGTTGCTCTCGTATATGTCGGTGTCGAGGAAATCGCGGTTGAGTTTGAGCACGCCGTCGTCGGTGCGGCCATCGGTCCACGATCCTACGTAGGCACCGAGCGAGAGATAGGGCGCTTCGGCGAGGTCGTGTTCGTCGTACTCGCGGTAGCGGTCAAGGCTGAACTCATTGTCCTTGCACCTGCGTGAGGTATCTTCCCACGGGACGAAACCTTCCGATTCAAGCAGATCCAGGACTTTTTCTATACGCGGATCGTCGGCAGGAAGGCGCATGCGGAACGAAATGTTTCTGCCTCCCTGGTTGCCCTCAGGATATACATCGAATAGTTGCTGCAGCAGCGCGTCACCGAGGCGGTCTATTAGGAGACCAGAGAATGAGAGAATCAACTTCATTGCGCACCAGCATTCTGGAACCAGCGTTCAGCGAGGGACCACACCAGATCGTAGTCGATGCCGTCGGTGTCGCTATTGAAGTTGAGTGCGCGCAAAGCTGATCAGATGTCCCAGTACATGACGTGTTCGAGTGGGCCGGCAATGGCTTCGTCGGTCGTTGGCCTCTGCGGCACGGACTTAGTCTGGATCGATGCGGATGGGGGCGTATGTGGCTCCCTTGACACTGTGCTCGGTGAGGAAGTTCCGAAATCGATGTGAGACTACCAAGTAGCGATCGCTTGGCCATTTGCCCATTCGTTCGTGCAGCGCGGCGACATCGAAAGGCGGCATGCGTTCGATCTCGGAGCGCTTGAAGTGAAACTCAGCCCCAAGGACATTCGCCTCGCTGGGTTCACGGATCTCGCGAATGTACCCAACGGACTTGTCGCTCTCGGGAGGGATCGGATTCTCCCGATAGTCGGTGACCGAATTCTTCTCTCGGTTGAGCGGCGGGAGGACGGTGTCAGACCAGAGTTCCCACCAGGGGCCGCCGACCTTGTCCCATTCTTCAGTTTCGTACTCAGGCTCGTCGGGCTGGGGGCCGTCGCGGAGACGGGTTGGCGAGAGACGCCAGCCGATAAGGACAGATTCTTCGAGAAGGCCCTTTACCCGATTGGAGACGATGCAGTTGCTGTCCCAAGCCAGAATCTCTGCGTCTTGCTCCTCTATGTCAGTCTTGAGGAATTCGCAGTTGAGTTTGAGTACGCCGTCGTCGGTGCGGCCATCTTCCCACGATCCCGTGGCTGCATCGAGCGAGAGATAGGACGCCTCGACGAGGTCGTGTTCGTCGTACCTGCGGAGAAGGTTCAGAATGAACACTTTGTCTTTCTTCTCCGGGGTCGCACTGTCATATGGAGCGAAGCCCTCGGATTCCAGCAGGGTCAGGATCTGCTTTGTCCGTGGATCGTCAGCGGGAAGGCTCATGCTGAACGAGAAATTCCCACCCATCTTGTTGCCTTCCGGATGAATCGCATACAGACGCTGCAACAGCTCGTCTCCAGTTTTTGCTTTGGATATTCCCGGAATCGAATAGACAATTCTCATGGCGCACTCACGTTCTGGAACCAGCGCTCACCGAGGGACCAGACTTGGTTGTAGTCAATGCCATCGACGTCTCCATAGATGGCATTCATCTCGTCATATGCTCCCGAGAGCCTCAGTAGAAACTGGTCCTGGGGCAGAGTTCTGATCTGACTCTCAGTCAGATCTGCAAACTGGTTTCTAATCAGTGATTCGATTGTGGCTTCTCCTGGAATGGTAATTCGGCCGTTATGACGTGTGCGCGGCATTACGAGACCGGGCATGCTGTTGAGCCACGCTGTCGGAGGATCCTCGTTGGTATCGTAGAGGCGCTTGTAGAGCACTTTGGCGTACCTCTGCGGAAAGACATGGTGCACCTCAAGGTAGTTGTCTTGAAGCCGACTCGTCATCGCTGTCTTAAGGCGCGAGAATCGAACCAACTCTATCGCCGTCACATTATCAGCAGTGTTGGCCGCCTTGGCGTACAGATCTCTCTGAACGCGGGTCAGAGCGCCGAAAAGCGCGATCGACTTAATCTTGACGCGCCTTGCATCGAACTTCTCAAGAGTCTTTCTCCACGCCGTCCACGGCTTGCCTTCAAGATTCTCGCGATCCTTGATCTTTTCGTAAATCGAGAAGATCTGCTCGCATGCGTCATCAGCTCTGTTGTGCACCCAAACGCCTGAGTCGCCGACGAAGTAGGTGTTCCAATCGGCGACCTCGAAGTTGTAGGTCGTGTAGCGCCCATCGCCTTCCGGGGGCCCGCGCTCGACTTGAATGTCGGTGATGTGCGCGGTGGGCTCGGCGGACTGAAGCACGAGTGTCTCGCCGACGCTCAGCTCGGCGGCTGGGACGAATTGCTCTGCCGTTGCGGAGTAGAACGGGTGCTCGCCGGTGCAGATGAGGGTCTCAGAATCTGCGCCGTTGTTGATCGTTATTCGGTAGAGCGCTTCCGGGTGCGTGACGAACGTCTCGACGACGGGTTTGAATCCTGTTTCGCCCGTTCGCTCGTCGCGCGAGAGGACCAGGTCGCCTGCTTGGATCGACTCGATTGGCCGCAGGCCGTCTGCTGTATGCACCGGTGTGCCAGCGACGAAGCACATAATGGTCGTTGTCATCCCCTGCGCGCGGATGATGAGGCTGTCGATCTTCGCGAGCGTCAGAGGATAGCGCTGCATCCATGGGGCGACTCGGAGTTTCTGGAGCACGCTGACGAGGGTCGCCCCTTTCGAGATGTAGCCAACGCCGACGGATGCAACGGCGAGCACGATCTCGCCGTAAATCCGGCCGAAGGCTCTCCCGACTTCGTAGTCGGTGGCTTCGGCTTTCCATTCGAGATAGGCGAGCTCAATGATCTCAGCCGCGTACTCTGCGAACAGGGCCATCTCAGACCCATACTTGTTCATGAGTGCCTGGTTTCCCGTCGCAGCCGCGAAGTACATGCCGCTGGTGTAGACCGCGATCTGCTCCAGAACATCGGCGATGGCTTCAGCTTTTTCTTTCGCCATGCGATAGTCGTGCTTCAGATCTGCGATCGCTCCTTCTGCATCCCCGTTCCTTACGCGATAGTCAAAGGTGATGACATACGCCGTGCCGTCAACAGCGAGTGAGTGAATCTCAACAACGCCATCCCAGATTCCGACGACCGAGTCGCCGAGTCCTCTGCAGAAGCCAGCCGCAGCCTCGGACCAGTCGGTCGGATTGTTGGGGAAGTCTTCGGACAACTCGGGCTGATCCGGGAAGTCGAATTCCAACGGGATGATTGGCACGACGAGAAACGCTCTCGGCGCCTCGGCATCCAGCTGAGCGAGGCGCAGCATTCCATCATGTTCAACCGCCTGGTACTCCGTCTCCCCGAGTTGAATCTGGCTGAGGATATCAGTGAGTTCCGGCGGTCCGTCGATCCGCATCAGGAACGGATAGAAGTCTCCTCCTTCGGACGCCGTCACGAGTGACAGGTCGTCCGGCGCAATCGGTTGGATCTCATCGTGCAGGTAGTTGTCTTCGTGGAATGCCTCGCCTTCGAAGATGCGCGAGTCATTGCTGGTCTCCACGATGACGATGTCGCGAACTCCCACAGCGCCCGGCAGTTCCGGGTGCCAGACTTTCACCGGGAAATCGTCTATTGCGAACGGATTGAGCATCTCAACGTCCCCGCCTTCTTCTTCCAAAGAGAGCAGGGTGACGCCGCCGGTGGGCTCAGGCAGTTCGATAATGAACTGATCGGCAGGCCCGCCTCGGTAGATGTGCGGCGCCTCCGGGTCCGCTTCAAGGAACTCGATAATCGGCGCGTCATCACCGATGCGCAGTGTCGCTGTGATCGTGTCCGACAGGCCCTCGTAGCCCGTGCCGCCGGAGGCGATCTCGAGCGTCACATCCTTGCGCTCAAGCGTGACTTGAATGCTGCGGCTTGCGAAGCCAGTGAGACCGTACGCGTTCTCCGCGTAGAGCTGGATCGTGTTAACTCCGGGCTGCACCTCGACTCCCGTGACAACGGTTGAGAACGAGATGGCTGTCGGGAACGGCTCGAGAATCGAAGATGAGTTCGGAGCGCCGTTCGAGACATCGGCCGCCACGGTGGTCGGGCCGGGAGGCTCGATGCCACCGATGCGCAGAGGTTCACCGTTGAGTTGAATCTCGATCTCAGGGATCGTGGCGTTGTCGATGAGCTGCGCGACGCGGTCATCGATCGTGCCTGCGATTGTGAGGTCCGCAAGGATCATCTGTCGTTGCGCGTCGAAATAGGGATCCGACATCTCGATCGTCGGGGACTGGATTACGGGAGTAGGAAATGAAATCGACGGCGTGTCGATCGGCGTGAGCCCTGCACTATCGCTTGCTCGGTCGAAGCCGATGCCGAAGAGAGTGAAGGAGATCGTGTCCGAGCATTCGATATCGGTCACCGAGACATTCACGAGTAGGTCGGCGGAAGTCGAACTCGGTGCGATCGGTTCGGCCCAGAGCAGAACAGATCCACCCGAAGTTGGATCGAGTCCGAGCTGTGCGGGGGTATATGGCTCATCTGGCGATATGTAATGACCACCTGCAGCGAGATCTTCAGGCGCGCGGTCCGTCTCTGTATCGTCGAAAAAGTGATTCGTCCAGATTCGCAGGCCTCCCGGCGCTGGCGTGTAGGTGACCTGTCCAGTCTGGGAATCTGTCTCTTCCTCAATCTGGGCGGGATCGGAGCCGGCGTAGGTGAAGATCAACTGTTTGTCGGCGAGATCCGGGATGTCTTGCAGCGACAGTTCGAGTCTGACGAAGTGCTCGCGGCCGATTCGATCGCCGTCGTAGTCTTCGTCGTCAGAATCTGATGTCACGAGCCCGTCGGCGAAATTCGGCACTCCATCGCCATCAGCGTCCTGGTCATTTGTCATCGTGACTACGCCGACACGATCCGAGGGGTTCTCCAGATCGTCCCTCAGGTCATCGTCCTCGTCTGAGAGCTCTCCGTCGCGGTCGTAGTCGGCGCGCAGCAGAACAAACACCGGCTTCACCGTCTGACTCGTCGACACCGTGCAGACGCCGTCGGGAGTCGTCACGCTGTAGCTGACGATGACAGTCAGTGTGCCCAGATCGGTGAGTTCGATTTCGCATGTCGGTCCGTCCGCGGAGAACTCGTATGCGTTGACGCTCCAGATGTAGGTCGGGTTCTCGCCTTCTGGTGTGCCAATGGCGACGAGTGTCAGGGTGTAGGGGTCTGATTCGGTTGGCACGCGGTCGAGGCTTAGGTAGCCGTTGGCTGGAAGGCCGACGATCGTGACATCGCACGGATCTTCCTCGGGCCCTCCACCAGGAGGGTCGTCGTCCGGGTCGTCGCCGTCGGGTGGATCGCCGCCGCCGTTTTGGCCGCCGGAGCCACCGTCGTCTGCCGTCGGATCTCCGGGCGCTTCTTGGCCGGGCGGGAATGTGGGGCCGTAGTTGCAGTGGTAAGGGCCGATCTGGTCGCAGGGCCAGGGGCTGGGGATCGTTCTCCCGGGAATGTTGTATCCCGCAAGTTGCGTCATCTGCCCGTGGAGGATCGAGAGGAGATCTGCTTCTGCGACCGGGGTCAGCGCGCCGACGGGCGGCCAGTCGGCGCTGTCGAGGCCGCCGAACGTATTTAGGTGGTCGACGATGTCTGCCGTGGTGATGACGCCGTCGAGATTCATGTCGCCGTAGCTTGCGCCGGCATCCGTGGCGCCGATGCGCTGGAGGAGGAGTTCGATGTCGGGCGTGCTGACGACGCCGTCGTAGTTGAGATCTCCCGCGAGGAGCACGGGCTGCAGTTCATCGAGTGGTTGTTCCCAGTCGAGTTCGTTCGTTGACGCTTCGTAGACGCGGCGGCGGATGTAGAAGTGGCCTCGGGTGTCCTGGAAGGCGCTGGCGATGAGGAGGTCGGCGCTGCCCAGGGGGATGTCGCCTTCCTTGGGGACGGCGGCGAGGGCGTAGGTTTCGGTGGGCGGGATGGTGAGCGTCGTGAGCGCGGCGCCAGTTTCGCCGGAGTAGATGACGACGGCGCCTTCGCAGGGCGCGGGGGTGGGGTCTTCTGTTGTGGGGGTTTGGGGGGTGATGCGGAGGGGCGCGCAGATGGCGATGTCCTGCGTGCCGTCGTCGTCCCAGTCGCCGGCGCTGGCGGCGGAGACGCCGAAGAGATCAGCGGGAGTGTCTGACTGGAGCGAGAAGAGGAGGGGTCCGGTTTCGCTGCCGAGGACGTTGATCTGGCCGAGTGCTTCGGGGTCATCAATGGGGGCGATGTGATGTTCGAAGAAGTCCCAGCTGCCGTCGAGGTTGAGGTCGACGGTTGTCTCGATGATGGGGACGTCGCCACCCAAGGGAGGCGGGTCGGCGGGTGGCGGGTCGTCGGCGCTTGCCGTGGTTGGCAGGCCGGCGAGGAGGGCCGCGGGGAGGAGGGCGAGAGGGATGAGCGGCCTGAGGAGGCGGCGCGCGGGGTGATGCGATGCGGATGCGCTGGTGACGGATTTCGACATATCTCCCTCCGGAATGGGTGTGCGCGAGAGCGCGGCGCATCCCCTGGCAGGGGATGCGTTAGAAGATCGGGATGCAGGATGGGGGTTCGCTCATTCTGTTAGTGACGGAATGAGGGGTGTGCGCAACGGGGGAGTTGTTGGAATGTCGGTTTTGCCGTGTTTTCTTGGGTGAACTTGCGCGCGGGTGTTCGCGCCTGAGTGAATCAGGGGATGTGTGCCCCGGAGTTGCGTTAGTCGCAGGCGCCGTCGGGGAGCTCGCGCAGATGATCCTTGGCTTTGGCGACTCCTTCGTCGTCGCCGATCTTCTCCGAGAACTCCTGTGCTGTCGTCAGATAAGCGCAAGCGCGGTCGTATTCCTTCTGCTGGATCTTGATGCTGCCCAGCAGGAGGCTCGTGCGGGCGATTCCGTAGTTGAACTCGTCCTTCTCGGCAAACTCCAGCGCCCACAGCGCCAGTAGCTCAGCGCGCTGAAGCTCGCCTTGCTCGACGAGCAGGACAGCGAGCATGAGTTCGTGAAGCGCGATGTCTGACTTATCCGGCAGCTGTCGATAGTTGTCGAGCGCTTTCTCCGCCATTTCGATCGACTCCACGAGACGATCGTTCGCATAGAGGTGCGATGACAGTGCAGAGTGCGTCGACGCGAGAGTCTCAATGTCACCGATGGATTCTGAGATTCGGATCGCACTCAGAAATGACTGCTCAGCCTCCTCATCGCGTCCGAAGGAACTGTAGATATGCGCGAGCGCGACGTCGTCACTCGCGACGCCATCGAGATCGCCGAGTTCATTGCGCAGGGAGCGCGCTTTCTGAACGAGTTCAAGCGCCCTCTCGTACTCTCCTCTCATAAAGGCGACGAATCCCAGCAACGATGACGCTTTAGCGATTCGCGCCTGATTACCAGTCTCTTTTGCAGCTGGCATGACTTGCATCACAAGTTCATGACCGCCGTCGATGTCACCCTCATCCAGCTTGACATCTGCGAGTTGGAGCCTGGCATCTATGGCTGCCTTTGTGAGACCGATCGCTTCCGCCGATTCAAGAGCCAGTTGAAGCGCCTCGATCGCCTCCTGCGGGCTCGCATGCAGCCGGAGAATGCTCGAAGCGTTCATATACGTGACAATCCTGGCAATTGGCAGGTCAAGCTCATTGCAAAGGTAGAGCGCATTTCCCAGCCGACGAGAGGCCCTGTCGGCGTCGCCGAGTATCGAGCGCACCACCGCGAGGTTGTGATAGTCGCCGATCTGGTCCATGAGGTTGTCGCACGACTGATTGAGCCAGAGCGCTCTCTCAAAGTGTGCCAGCGCCTCGTCGTAGTCGCGTCTCTGTTGATAGATGAAGCCCAGGTTCGCAGCCGCGGCGGCGGCGGCCGCATGCCGTCCGAGGTCATGCATCAGGTATTCGGCTTCCACGTAGCAATCTTCAGCGCGCGCGAATTCCCTCTGCATGGCGAAGGAAAGCCCGATGTTATTGAGGAGGCGCGCTCGACGCGCATCGTCGAGGTGCGGATGCGCGAGCAGCTCCTCGAAGCGCTCTCTCGCGTCCACCGACTGACCGTCAGAAAGGGCGTTGACGCCAATCCAGTAGTTTGCTTCGAAGTCCGTCGGGTCCAGTTCGAGAATCTCGACTACGGACTCTGTCGCTCGATCGTGTGAGTAGGCAAGAGACGCGACTTCCGCCCGAATACGATGAAGACGAAGGGCGCTCTCGGGCTGCGCCGCGATGCGCTCATCGACAAGTGTGATGAGATGGTCCACGCTTCGAGTCTCGCGGAGAATCTTGATGAGATCCTCTGGGTCGTTGCCAGACTCACGCTGAAACATGACAAGCTCGCTTGCGCAATCGCGCGCGATGCCTCTGTATTCGAGCGAATTCTCCAGCGTGAGACCGACCTCGGCGAGCGCGTTGGTCTCGTAGGTCTCTATGCGCCAGAGTTCATCGGCGAGTTGTTCGATGATCTCCGAGCGAGACCGATCTTCAGAATCCTGCGCAAAGACCACCGGCGCTATGCACACACGCACTGACAGCAGTATTGCCAACGGGAGCCCGACAGCTGTGAATCGCGGAAGTCTCATGCCGCCATGGTACCTCGCGCTCAGAGGGGATCGAGATCAGAGGCGTCGATCGAGACCTCAGTCGCACTCGCCCCATTCGCTGAGGAGGATCGAGAGATCTTCCGCGCTGACGAGGCCGTCGTTATTGAAGTCGGCGGGGCAGGGTTCGAGGCGGTCGATACAGGCGCCCCACTCGCTGAGGAGTGATGCGATGTCGAGGGCGGTGATGACGCCATCGGCGCTGAGGTCCTGCTGGCAGGGCGCGGCGTTGATTTCGACGTTGTCGATGGTGAGGGTGTCGCCTGTGCCGTCGACGAAGCCGTCGACCCGAGTGGAGGCCCAGATGCCCCATTGTCCGATGCGGCCGGGGACTCCGAACTGCGCGAAGTTATTTTCGAGTCCTTCGAAGATGAGTTCGTCGTCGAGGTAGACGAACAGTTCGCCTGCATTCGTGACTTCGATGCAGATCAAGAAGTCCTCGCCCGGCACGATCGTGGCGCCGATGGGGGTTTCCGTGAGCCTGCGGCTTGGCTCCTCGCCGTGGAAGATGGTGATCTCATTATTCATGAAGCGAACCCGCACGTTGACGACATCGCTGTGCGTGTCGAACGTGGCGATCTGGTAGATGGTGTATGGATACGCAGTAATGCGGAGGGAGCATTGAAGCTTTCCGTGGGTTGGCAGGAAGATCGGGCTGAACAGATCGAACTCCCGAATTTCCGTCGAGTCACCGACGTGGCGCACGGATTGTCCATCGATTGCGTTGAGCGAGACAACGTGGAGAATCTGCGGCGCGTCGCTGATGTAATCACTCTGGGTTGTGAGGAGTTGGGCGCCGCCGGTGGCGTCGTACTGCTCATAGTTGTCTTCGAATACCGGCGGATCGGCGAGCGATGAGCTGGACGCAAGCACAGGCATCGAAGCGACAATGATCGCTGTGCCGGCTCTCGCAAGCGCTGGATTGAGTCGTCGCATATTCATGGGATTCGTGTGTATTGGAGTCCAACGCCCGGCGGCCACAGGAGTTCGCCGGGCTCGTAGTCTGGTCGGATGGAGGTCTCGAGCACTCCGATGAGAAGTGACGAGCCTCTTGGCAGCCATGGCTCCGGGCGACGCGCCTCAGACATCGTGATGAGCTCAACGGCGTTGTCGTAGTAGAGGACGTGACCGGTTGCGTTCTCACCGGCGCCGCCGCGCCGGAAGCTCACGCTCGACATATCGACGCCGGCATTGCTGAGACCCATCGGCCAGGTGCGCGTCCATCGAATGTGCCAGGGACCAGGATCGGCGAAGGCGCCGCCGTAGTCACCTGTCACCGAGACGTCATGATCGATATACGTGAGGTCAGCCAACTGATACCTCGTGCCGTTTGCGAGGAAGATCTTGCGAGATGGGTTTCCTATGCGGCTCAGGAACGGGCGATACGCGGCGTGGTGTCCCGCTTCGGTGAAGGCGCCAGGCAAGCCGACCTCAGATCCCGCGGGGTAGGGTGAAATGTAGCTGCCCCTCCTGCCCCAAAACTCCCGCTCGGCCCAGCGCGGTCTGTCGCTCTCTGCGATCCACCACAGGAACTCTCGAGCGGCGATGTAGCTGGAGGCAAGCTGAGGCTGGAATGCGGTCCCGGGTATCCCATCCAGGCGCGCAGCGAACAAGTAATACGGGAATGACACTTCGTCCTGTGCCGGATCTGCGAAGACGCCCAGCGGACCGATACTGGGCATCAGGTCTACAAGTGAGGGGTCGAAATCCGGCGCGTCGTAGTTCGGGATGTCGGTTCCGTTGGTGAGGGCGAATCGTTCGTCACGGCGCTCGGGGATGTCGAAGTCGGGCGCGATGTAGGGGATAAGCGGCGAGGCCCAGTCGAATGGCTGGGTCGCGAGGCCGTTGACGCTCAGCGCCTGATCGCTGAAGAGCGCGTCTGCGTCATTGAGGAGTTCGCGTCCGCTCGTGCCGGGGGCGCCGACGAGCCAGCCGTTGTTGTCCGCCTGGTACATGGATGACGCCTGTCCGATTGTCATCAGATTGGCGGCGTCCACGGCAGTCATGGCGTCGTCGCGCATGCCGCCCGACGCGACGGCGACGAGCGCAAGCCCGCCTGCGGCGAGTGCGGCTCCGATGAGTGTTTCAATGAGTGTGGCGGCGCGGCGATGAGCTATTCGAAGCATTCGCATTCCCCATCAGCTTCCGGTCATCCTCGCGAAGGAGTGTTCGCTGATGTGAATGTCGTGGTTCCCGCAATTCGAAGAGCCGGCGCGTTGTCATGATTTGCGCAGCGATCGGCGCGGGAGCGCGTTGCTCGTGTGGTTCGCTGTCCCAGCCGGTTATTCGCAGGCGCCCCATTCGCTCAGAAGCGTTGCGAGGTCGGCGGCGTTGACGGCGCCGTTGTTGTCGAAGTCCGCCGGGCAGGGCGCCAGCTGGTCGGCGCACGAGCCCCAGAGGCTGAGGAGCGTCGCGATGTCGAGGGCGCTGATGACGCCGTCGGCGCTGAGGTCCTGCTGGCAGGGCGCGGCGTGCATTTCGACTTCGTCGATGGTGAGCGTGTCGCCTGTGCCATCGACGAAGCCATTGAGATCGCTGGTGGCCCAGATCCCCCACTGTCCGATGCGGCCGGGGACGCCGAACTGCGCGAAGTTGTTCTCGAGTCCTTCGAAGATGAGTTCGTCGTCGAGATAGACGAACAGTTCGCCTGCGTTCGTGACCTCGATGCAGATCAGGTATTCGATTCCGGGCATGATGTCCCCGCCCGTCGTCGTCGAGGTCAATGCGAGGCTGGGCTTCTCACCATGGTGGACGGTGACTGCGCCCCCTGAGAGTTCGACGCGCGTGTTGAGATAGCCGCTGTGCGTGTCGAATGTGGCGATCTGGTAGCGGGCGTTTCCGTTGACACGGAGCAGGCACTGGATTTTGCCGTAGGTCGGGAGGAACGTGGGGCTGAAGAGGTCGAACTCCTGGAGTCCGGATGAGTCGCCGACGTGGCGCGCGGATTGTCCTTCGATAGGGTCGAGCGAGATGACATGGACGACCTGCGGGGCGTCGCTTGTGTAGTCGCTTTGCGGTGTGAGGAGCTGGGCGCCGCCGGTGGTGTCGTACTCTTCGAAGAAGTCCTCGAAGGGTGGTTCGCCAGCGAGCACGGCGCCGGCGGCGACAGTGAGCGTCGCAACGAATGCAGCGATGCGGCGGGGCGCAGCGTCGAGATGTGTAGCGCGCTTCATCATGGGATGCGTGTGAAGGGAGGAAGACTCAACGGCGGCTCGTCGGGAATGGCGCCGGACACATAGTCGGATTGAATCGATTTGTCGAGCAGATTGAGTCTGACGGCCGTGCCGCGCGGCAGCCAGCGTTCGGGCCTGCGCGCGTCAGACATTGTGAGGAGTTCGACGGCGTTGTCGAAGTAGAGAACATGTCCGGTTGACTGTTCTCCGACGCCGCCGCGCCGGAAGCTGACGCTCGGCATATCGCCGCCGCCTGCGTTGAGGCCCTTCGGCCATGCGCGCGTGAAGACGGTGTTCCAGGGTCCGGCGTCGGCGAATGCGCCTCCGAAGGTCCCTGTCGCGGTGACGGTGTGATCGATGAACTGCTGGAATGAGGCCTGGAATCGGGTGCCGTTGGCCAGGAAGACTTTTTGGCTGGGGTTTCCGATTCGACTCAGATAGGGCCGATGCGCAGGGAGATGTCCCGCGTCAGCGGAGGCGCCTGGAAGGCGCGTCGTCTCGAGAAGGGAGTTCGGTGGGAAGAGCGTCGCCGGTCCACCCCAGAACTCCGGTCCGGCCCAGCGCGGCCTGTAAGCGCCTGCCTGCATCCACCACAGGAACTCGCGCGACGCGATGTAGCTCGACGCAAGCTGCGGCTGAAAGGCCGTTCCCGGGATTCCATTGAACAGCACAAGGTTGTCAAAGGGATACGACGCCTCGTCCTGCGCGGGATCGGCGAAGACACCGAGCGGGCCGGGGCTTGGCGTCATGTCGATGTCATGAGGATCGAAGTCGGGCGCGTCGTAGTCGGGGATCTCAGTTCCGTTGAGCAGCGCGAATCGCTCGTCGCGACGATCGGGGATGTCGAACTCGGGCGCGATGTAGGGGATGAGCGGCGAGGCCCAGTCGAATGGCTGGGTCGCGAGGCCGTTGACGTTCAGCGACGGATCGCTTGTGTCTGCCCGGGCGTCATTGAGGAGTTCGCGTCCGCTCGTGCCGGGGGATCCGACGAGCCAGCCGTTGTTGTCTGACTGGTACATCGATGACGCCTGTCCGAGCGTCATGAGATTGGCGGCGTCCATAGCGCTCATGGCGTCGCCGCGGAGTTCACCGGAGGCGACGGCGACGAGCGCAAGCCCGCCCGCGGCAAGGGCGGCGCCGATCAATGTTTCAAGGAGTGTGGCGCCACGGCGCCCGGCGTTTCCGACCACGTTTCCTCCCCATCAGTCGCTGGCCATCCTCGCCACCGAGTGTTCGCTGGGCTGAGCGAGGTTGTTCCGGAATTCCGGCGTCCGCATCGATCGTCGACGAGGCGCCGCCGCGTTCATACTGAGGCCATCAGGCGTGGCGTTCAAGCAATTTCATCATTAAGGATCGGCGAGAGGGAGGCGGCGACACCCCTTCTTCACCCCCCGATGACGCGATTCATTTCTTCCATGAGCTTGTCGCGCTTGACTGGTTTGGAGACGTAGCCGTCCATGCCGGCGTCGAGGCATTTCTCGCGGTCGCCTTTCATGGCGTTGGCGGTCATGGCGATGATGGGCGTGCGCGACTGGCCTTCGGATTCGAGCGTTCGGATGGTGCGCGTGGCTTCGAAGCCGTCCATCTCGGGCATCTGCACGTCCATGAGGACGAGGTCGATGTGATCGTGATCGGCCTGGAGGGCTTCGACGGCTTCGCGGCCATTGTTTGCGACGCGGACGGTGTGGCCGGCCTTCTCGAGGACGCGGATGGCGAACTTCTGATTGATGGCGTTGTCTTCGGCGAGGAGGATGCGCAGCGCTTCGCCGTTGGCGACGGGCTGCGCCGGCGCGGGCGCGGGTTCGGGCGCGCGGCGCGGGGAGTCGGCTGCTTCTGTGAGGTGATCGTCGGCGACGGCGTCGACGATCGTGTTCATCAGCAGCGACTGCTTGACGGGTTTCATGAGATGCGCCGCGATGCCGAGGTCGCGGCTGCGCTGGATGTCGCCCTGTCGTGCGCCGCTGGTGATGAGGATGAAGGGGATGCGCTGGTCTTTGGCGATCGCCTTGACCTGTTCGAAGAGTTCGAAGCCGTCCATGCCGGGCATGTGGACGTCTGAGACGATGAGCTGGAAGGGCTTGCCGGCGTGCTGGGCCTGGGCGATTGCGGCGAGGGCGGTGCTGCCGCTGTCGGCGCTTGCGGGCGCCATGTTCCAGTTCCTGAGCATCTCGTGGAGTATCTTCCGGTTTGTCTCGTTGTCATCGACAATGAGCACGGGCATCTCGTCGAGGAGTTCGCGCCGGCGACCCTGTTCGAGATGCGGGCGCGCGACGCCCATGGCGCAGTTGATGGTGAAGTGGACGGTGGTGCCGACATCGACTTCGCTCTCGGCCCAGATGCGTCCGCCCATGAGTTCGACGAGCTGGACGCAGATGGTGAGGCCGAGGCCCGTGCCGCCGAACTCGCGCGTGGTCGAGGCATCGGCCTGTTCGAATGGCTTGAAAATGGTCTCGAGCTTGTCCTGCGGGATGCCGACGCCGGTGTCGCGGACTGAGAAGTGAAGCGTGATCGTGTTGGCGCCACGCTGCTGCTCTTCGACCTTGACGACGATCTCGCCTTCACTTGTGAACTTGATGGCGTTGCCGACGAGGTTGACGACGATCTGGCGGATGCGGTGGACATCGCCGATGAGCGCATCGTGCACTTTGGGCGGGACGTGGTAGGCGACTTCGAGCCCCTTGGCGTGGCCGCGGGTGGCGAGGGCGCTGAGCATCTCGGCGAGCGAGTCGCGCAGTTCGAAGTTGACCGGATCGAGTTCGAGCTTGCCGGCTTCGATCTTCGAGAAGTCGAGGATGTCGTTGATGATGGTGAGGAGCGCTTCTCCGGAGGTCTTGACGGTGTTGAGATAGTCGCGCTGTTCGGGATTGAGGTCGGTCTCGAGCGCGAGTTCGGTCATACCGATGACGCCGTTCATGGGCGTGCGGATCTCGTGGCTCATGTTGGCGAGGAAGGCGCCCTTGGCTTCGTTGGCGGCGTCGGCTGCCTTGATTGCTTCAGCGAGGGCGGCGCGACCGCGCGCGACGCGCAGGCCGATGCAGATGTTCTCCTGCACGGAGTCGAGATAGCGCACGTCGCGCTCTTCGTACGGCGCAAGGCGCGCAAGCTCGATGACGCCGATGAGTTCGTTCTCCCGGATGAGCGGCGCGATGAGCAAGCTGCGCGGCCTGGCGTCTCCAAGCGATGAGGCGATGCGCATGTAATCGTCGGGCACGTCGTCAACGCGAATCGGACTCCGATCCCGTGCGACCTGGCCGACGAGGCCCTCGCCGAGGCTGACGGCCTCGTGCGCGTCGTCGTTGTCGGCGATGGCGAAGCCAGCAAGTCGGCGCAGGGACTCATGCTCGGAGTCGAAGATATAGAGGGCGCCGAACTGGGAGTCGACATGGCGCGCCAGCGCCGCCATGACGCGTTCGGCGAGTTCGACGTCGTTGAGGTCGCCTCGGGTGGCCTTGTGGACCTCGTTCTGGCCGCTTCGCATCCACTCGCGGAGCGTTGCGCCGCGCTCATTCTCTCGGAGGCTTTCGATCATTACCTGGAGCGCCCGGCCAAGCGTGTCCTGATCGGAAAGGAGATCGGGCGTGACATCGAGTTGACCATCGGCGACCTTGCGCGCGATCGCGGCGCGGTCTTCGAGGCTATTAAGGAACTGATTGAGGGCGTCGGCCATGGCGCCGAGCTCATCGTGCGAGCTGCGCTCTGAGCGCCGGGCGAGGTTTCCAGTGCGTCGCACGTCGCCGATGACATCCACGAACTCGGCGATGGGGCGCGTGATGGCGCGGCTGACGGGGAACATGATGAGGACGGCGAGGACGATGGCGGCGCCGGAACCGATGAAGACGGCGCGTGTCATCGCTGCGTTGCGTCTCTCGACCTGCGGGCCGAGTTCGTCCTGGTCCGCCTTGAGCGAGAGCTTGATCTGCTCCGCCATGGCGTCGATTGACTGATCCAGGGGCGTCATCGTCTGATCGATCAGGTCGTTGCGGGTGACGATGGTGTTGACGATCTCCTCGAAGCCGTCGAGATAGAGCTGACGCGCGGTGGCGAACTCCTCGAGCAGGCGAATCCGCTCGGGGTTCTGGATGACGGCCACCATATTCTCATAGGACTGCGTGAAGCCGGTTCCGAGTTCGGCGCGGACGCGCTCGACATCCTCCTGGGAGTTGTCTTCGAGGAACTTGAGCATGTAGATGCGCCCAAGAAGCACGTTTTCGAGGGCGCGGCCGGCGACGAAGGCGGCCTCGGTGTCGCCGTCGTCATTGGCGGTGACCATGATCTCGCCGAGGCGCGTGCGCATGACTCTCCCCTGTGGATCGAGTCTGTCGCGCAGGACCGTGTCGCGGTCTTCGACGAGTCGGAAGATCTCCGCGACGGTGGTCTCGTAGCGATCGAGGTCCGCGACGAGCTCGTCGTTCATGGCGCGTCGGCTGGGATCCTGCAGCGCCTGCTGCTGCTCCTGTGCGAAGGTCTTGGCGGCGGTGAAGCGCTCGTTGAAGATCTCGATCTCGGCGGGGTCGCTCGTATTCAGGAAGTCGCGCACGGACTTGGAGGCGATGAGCATGTTCGCCTGGACGCGTCCGGAGAGAATGCTGGCACGGGCGAGCGCGCGGTAATCGCGGAAGCTCTCGCCGCCGGTGCGAAGACCGGAGATGGCGTAGAAGGAAAGGGCGGCCATGACGACGAGCACGAGAGCCGTGCCGATGCCGATGCGGGCGCCGATTCGGAGGTTGCTGAACATCGGGGAGTCTCCGCCTTTGGGGACTCATCCACTGTATCAGGGGTGTGAGAGATTCACGTGAACGGAATGCCGCATGGGCATGCGTCTCCGTCTCGCGCACTGTCATGGCGTGGGAGTGGGATTTTGCTGGACTGACCGATGCGTCAGACGCACAATGAAGCGCCTTCATCGGTCCATTCGCGAGGTATCGAGGTGAGAAAGAACCCATTCGTTTCCGGCGCAGCCATTGTTCTGGTCGCAGGTACACCGCATGCCCTGGGCGCGGGGCCATTCGGCGCCGAGTTCGATCTGACAACTCTCGACGGCACGAATGGATTCGTGATGCGCGGGGCGGGTGTCGGAGAGGCCAGTGGTCGCGCCGTCTCAGGCGCGGGAGATATTAATGGCGACGGATTTGACGACCTGATCGTCGGTGCGCCGGGGCATGATCGCGAAGGTCAGTATGGCACGTACCAGAATGTCGGCCGTTGCCACATCGTGTTCGGTGGGACTGCTGTCGGCGCATCAGGCGTCATTGAGCTTGCGGACCTTGACGGATCTGATGGTTTCGATGCGCTTGGCACGAGATTCTACTATTTCCGCCTCAACGGGCGATGTGGCGACGCTGTTTCGTGCGCAGGTGATTTCAACGGGGACGATATTGATGATCTCCTGATTGGATCACCTGATGCGGACTCGAGCGCCGGCGTCAACTACAACGAGGGGGAGACATACGTTCTCCTCGGAGGCGCCGACGTCGGAAAGAGCGGTTCCGAGTTCGCCGGAGGCAGCCATTCATTCACAATCGCAGGCAACACGCCTTACGGCGACGCCGGGCAGGCTGTTTCGGCTGCAGGCGATATCAATGGCGACGGTTTTGATGACGTTCTGGTCGGCGCCGCTCGCTCCGGGAGTAGCTACGAGGGCGACTGCTTCGTCGTATTCGGCCATGCCGACCCGGACCTGCGTATTGACCTCATTGTCAGGGATCTCGACGGATCCAACGGCTTTCGGGTCAGTGGAGACAAGGCGTTCGCAGACGTCGGTCTTTCGGTCTCGAATGCCGGCGACTTCAACAGCGACGGGTTTGACGACATCGCCATCGGCGCCAGTGGCGGTGATTTCCTCTCTGGAGGGACGGGAATCGTCCACGTGGTATTCGGAGGACCGAATGTCGGATCCACCGGCTTCATTCAGCCGCATTCTCTTGACGGCGCGAACGGATTCACGATTCGGGGAATACAACAGAACGATGGTGCGCATCTAGTTGCATCGGCGGGCGACTTCAATGGCGATGGACATGATGATCTCATCGTCGGCGCGTTCGCGGGAGACGCGGGCGGGCTCAACTCCGGCGAGAGCTACGTCATATTCGGTGGACCGGGGGTCGGAGCGAGTGGATTCCTCGATCTGGCGTTTCTGAATGGAGAAAACGGATTCGTCATCGTCGGCGAGGAAGCGGGCGATCGGAGCGGTCATGTTCACTTCGCTGGCGACATCAACGACGACGGCCTGGATGACATCATTATCGGAGGCGCGACGGCGGGAAACTCAGGCGCCGTGCACGTCGTGTTCGGCTCATCGGATCCCGTTCAGGGCCGCGGCATCATGCTCGAAGATCTGAACGGCATCGATGGATTCGTCGTCCGCTCAATCAACCCTGGAGACAGACTTGGCGTCGACGCCGCCTCCGCCGGCGATGTGAATGGCGACGGCATCGACGACATCATCCTCGGTGCAGATCTGGCGGATCCGAATGGACAGACCTCTGGCGAGAGCTATGTGATCTTCGGCGCTTCATGCAGCGACGCAGATCTCTCCGGGGATTGCATCGTCGGCTCGGAAGATCTCGCCGAGCTTCTCTCCAACTGGGGGCCGTGTTCCGGCAACCTTCCAGGGTGTCCGGGCGATCTGGACGCCGATGGCGCCATCGGAGCAAGTGATCTGGCGCTTCTCATCGGTTCATGGACTGAGTGACGGATTGGCCTGCGCCAGATTCAGCAGGTCTCCACACTTCGCGATCAGCGTCTTCCGGTCCACGGGCTTCGACTCATAGTCGGTGCAGCCTGCTTCGATGCACTTGTCTCGGTCGCCGTTCATGGCGTTGGCGGTGAGAGCGAGGATTGGCGTTTGGATATCGCGCTCGCGGAGGAGTCTTGCGGCCTGGTAGCCGTCGAGTTCGGGCATCTGCATGTCGAGGATGATGAGGTCGTAGGGCTCGGCGGCGGCGTGCGCCAGGAGGGCCATGTCAGCGGCGATGCGTCCGTTTTCGGCGAGGTCGAGTTGTGCGCCTGCGCGCGTGAGGTGGAACTTGAAGAGGCGACGGTTGTCGGCGCTGTCGTCTGCAAGCAGGATGCGCGCGTCGAGTTGGTTCGTTGCGGCGCTTGCCGTCCTCTCATCGCGCACGTGTCGGCGTTGCGTCTCGACACAATCGACGCGATCGATCATGGGGACGCCGGAGAGATCGCCCGCGGCGACGACGAGTCGGAACTCCGTGCCTTCGCCTTCGATGGACTGGAACGTGATGTCGCCGCCGAGCATCCTGGCGAGATGCTGGGAGATGGCGAGCCCGAGTCCGGTGCCGCCGAAGCGGCGCGTGGTGGACATGTCCGCCTGGGTGAACGGCTTGAAGAGTTTGCTCGCCTGTTCATCGGAGATGCCGATGCCGGTGTCGACGACTTCGTAGGCGAGTCTCGGATCGGGGTCGTCGGGATCGGTGGCCATCCTGACGATGATGCGCACGCCGCCTTCTTCGGTGAACTTCACGGCGTTGGAGACGAGGTTGACGAGGATCTGCCTCAGGCGCGTGGGGTCGGACTGGATGGTCTCGGGGATGCGTCCGCTGACTTCGATGGAGAGTGAGAGTTTTCGTTCCTTCGCGGGGAGGCGCATGAGCGCTTCGACGTCGGCTGCGATCTGGGCGGGGCTGCATTCGATGCGTTCGATGGCCATCTTGCCTGCTTCGATCTTGGAGAGATCGAGGATGTCGTCGATGAGCGCGAGAAGATGGCCGCCGTTGCGCCGGATGGTGTCGACGCAGCGTCTTCGATGATCGTCGGTGGCGCCCTCGTCGAGGAGGAGATCGGCGTAGCCCAGGATGGCGTTCATGGGCGTGCGGATTTCGTGGCTCATATTGGCGAGGAACTCGGATTTGGCGCGGCTGGAGTCCTCGGACTGACGGCGCGCGATCTCGAGCTGGGCCGAGTGCTTCTGGAGTTCGGTCTCGACCTGCTCGCGCTCCCGGTAGGTGCGGATGTGCGCGGCCATGAGGCCGACGGCGGGCGTGAGGATGGCGATGACGCGGAGGACCTGAGCGTCGAGGAAGGCGGCGTCGAATCGGGGCCCGACGAGGACGGCGTAGAAGTGAGCCGCGACATGAACGAGCATCGCGAGTTCGAGGGCGATCGCGAAGTGGGTTCTGAGGCGGCGTCTTATATAGGTAGGGAGCACCAGGCCGGCGACGAGCAGGAAGGGCAGCAGCGCGGCGAAATCGAGCGCGCTCATCACAAGGGGCGTCGCCTCGAGGGCGTTGGCGAGATCGGGGGAGCGCAGGAACCACAGCGCGCCGGCGGCGCCGGCGGCGAAGGCGAGGATTGCAGCGGCAGCGACACTGAAGCTGCGAGCGCCGGCGATGTGATCACGGGCACGGGTGGCGGAGGCGATGAGTCCGACGACCAGGAGCAGTCCGAAGATGGACTGCGAATACGTCCAGAGAATGGGGAAGCCGTTGGTCGGCACAGGCTGATTGTTGAGGAGTCCTCCGGCGGCGAAGGATCGGATTGCCTCGACTCCGGCGACGCCAGCGAGCGCGATGGCGAGGGCGAGGAGGGATGGCTCGCGCGTGAGGCGGAATTCGGCGACGCAGAGGGCGAAGACAGCCGTCGCGACGCAGACGGTGGTCCAGTCGAGGAGCATGCGAATGCTGACGATGGAGGCGCCGGTGGAATCTGCGGCGCCGAAGACGGCGGCCGCTGAGAGACCGAGCGCGTTGGTGAGCAACGGCAGCAGGCTGATCGCCAGCAGGAGCACGGCGAGTGTGCGCGTCTGCATCCAGAAAGGCAGACCGATGGCGTCGGATTTCGGGCCTCGGTGTGGCACTCAGTCGGCTCCCGGGTCACCCTCTCGGGCAACCCTCCCCCAGATCACGGGACCATTCGCGGAAAGGCGCCCCCTGACACCCCCCCTGCCCTGTTTTTGTCGGCATCTGGGTAGGGGATCTCCAAGTCCGATTGGGGAATCGGGGGACATGTGGCGGTGCTGTTGCATCCCTCGGGGTCCCCGCTACACTTCGCAGTCCTGCTCTGGATGGACCGGGGGGTTCGCCGGAGCGTCCGTCGCTGTTTTTTGAGGTCCGCCAGGCCGGTCCCGAGGTCCGGCCTTTTCCTGGAATCGCTGTCACATGCCCACGATCAACCAGCTCGTCCGCAAGCCCCGCAAGCCGAATGTCGCGAAGTCGAAGGTGCGCGATCTTGATGCGTGCCCGCAGAAGCGCGGCGTGTGCCTGCAGGTGCGAACGGTGACGCCGAAGAAGCCGAACTCGGCGCTTCGCAAGATCGCGCGTGTGCGTCTTTCCAACGGCAAGGAGATCTCGGCGTACATCGGCGGCGAGGGTCACAACCTGCAGGAGCACTCGATCGTGCTCGTGCGCGGCGGTCGAGTTCGCGACCTTCCGGGTGTGCGCTACCACATCGTTCGCGGCTCGCACGACACGCTCGGCGTCGACGGCCGGAAGCAGGGTCGTTCGAAGTACGGCGCGAAGCGCGGCAAGTAAGACGTTTTCAGGCCGCGGGCGCAGGAGCGCGTGCGGCCTTTTTCATTCGAGTTTGAAGGCAAGTAATCCCGGAGGCCTGGCCGGCCTCGTGGGGTGAACGTGAATCCGGCGGCGATGTGAAGCGCCGGGTCGAAGAGCCTGAAGGAGCATTTCATGGCCGGTCGCATTACGAAATCGGAAGAGCAGCTTCGTCCTGACCCGCGGTTCAAGGACATGGTGCTGTCGAAGTTCATCAACTGCGTGATGCAGGATGGCAAGAAGACGCGCGCGATGCGCGTGATGTACGACGCGATGGACATCATCCAGAAGCGTCTGGACAAAGAGACGAGTCCCGAGGCGCCGAAGGAGGCCATTGAGGTCTTCACGATGGCGATCGAGAACGTCAAGCCTTACATCGAGGTTCGCTCGAAGCGCATCGGCGGCGCCAACTACCAGGTGCCGATGCAGGTGCCGAAGCGTCGTCAGCAGAGCCTGGCGTTCCGCTGGATCATCACGGCGGCGCGCAGCGAGAAGGGCAAGCCGATGGCGATGTGCCTGGCGAACGAGTTGTACGCGGCGGCCCGCAAGGAAGGCAAGGCGATGCAGACGCGTGAGCAGACGCTCCGCATGGCCGAGGCGAACAAGGCGTTCGCGCACTTCGCCGGTCCGCGTCGCGGCTGATTCGACGAACAACCACGACACCTCAAGGCTCTGCGCTTCGGCGCGGGGCCTTTTTCACAGGCGGAGCGATCATGGAGAAGATCCTGTTCATCGCACTGGGCGGCGCGATCGGCAGCTGCGCGCGCTATCTGGTGAGTCTCGGCGCGCAGCGTTTCGTCGGCTCGACGGATGTCTTCCCGCTGGGAACGCTCGTCGTGAATGTGCTGGGGTGCTTTGCGCTCGGGCTGCTGGCGGCGACCTTCGACCATACTCATCGGCTGAGTGAGAGCGTGCGCATCGGGCTGATGGTCGGCGTGCTCGGCGGGTTCACCACGTTCTCGACATTCGCGATGGAGACGGTTGATCTTGCGAGCGAAGGCGAGCTTGGGCGCGCGGGACTGAACATCATCCTGAGCAACGTGCTGGGTGTGGGCGCAGCGCTGCTGGGGTATCGGCTGGCGATGAGGATGATCGGCGCGGACTAGGTATCAGAACGGGCGCTTGAGGAGAATGCGTCCGGCGTGTCCGCCATTGGGGACGACTTCCCAGCCGTCGGCGCCGAGGACGTTGAGCGGATGGATCTCGGCGGGCGGGATGACCTGGATCTTGGGTTCATTGACCGCCTGGATGGGGTTGCGCGGATCGGGGCCCTCGATCTTCACGACGTGGCCGTCGGTGATGAAGATGGCGTCGGTGGCGCCGACCTGAAGTTCGCCGTAGATCCAGCGGCAGATCGGGGCGTTCGGAGTCGCCTGCGCTGGTTTCATGGCGCTCATCACGGCGATGGCGACGGCGGCGACCGAGATTCCAAGCGCGACGCCGGAGACGGAACGGTGTTTCTGGTGTGTCATGCGTGAGGGTTCCTTCCTGAAGAGCGCTCGACTCAGGCGTTGAGACGCACGGGCGAAGCGAGTTGTTCCCGACGGATGATGCTCCGGGCGATCTCGACGGGCAAGTGTGCGCATAAAAAAACCGCGTCACGAGGACGCGGTTGGGATTGACGAGGTTCGCTCACTCGGTGGGGCATGGTCCCCAGTTGCCGATGAGGAGCGCGAGATCGGAGCTTCCCACGGGACCGTCGCCGGCGAGATCGAGTGACGGGTCGAAGCTTCCCCATGATCCGATGAGGATGGAGAGGTCGCCGCTGTCGACGCTGCCGTTGCCGTTGAAGTCGCCGATGCAGTCGATGATGACGGTGTTGCGGAACGCGGCGATGATGTTCTTGTTGTCGTCGAGGGCCTGCGCGTTGTCGGCCTCGCCGGGCAATCCCGGAGCGATGCCGAGGGGCTGCATGGCGCCGACGAATACATTGGGGCTTGACCAGTAGGGCACGCGCGTGCCAGGTGCGTAGGCCATGATGGAGCGCCAGCCGTTGTCGGGCGTGCGATAGCCGTAGGCATAGGGTCGCGATGATCCACCGGCGTTGTCGCGATCGTGGCTGAGTCCGGAGTTGTGGCCGCATTCATGGGCGAAGGTTCGGTTGCCAATGGCGCAGCTGAACTGCGTGACATTGAACGCCTGCGAGGCGAATCCGACGGAGGGCGTCGTCATGAGACGCGCGATGCCGCAGGCGTTGAAGTTGGTGACGAGGAGGGCGCAGATGTCGGCGCCGACGGCGTTGCGATCGGCGAAGACCTCGTCGGCCTGACCATCGACGAGTCGCCACGACGAGAGCGTGGAGCTTGCGCTGTTGACCTCGACGAAGTCGTATTCCTCCGCGAGGACAAGGCGATACACCATGGGGACGCCGCTATCTACGAAGGCGTCGTTCGTGGTTTCGATCATGAGATCGATATTCGACTCGACGGAGGCCTGCGATCCAAGCGCGGCGCGCAGGTCATCGGTGTATCCGACGAGCAGGTCGATCTCCGTCGGCGTGACGCCGCCTCGCGCGACGGCTTCCGGCTGCTGCGGGGCTTCTTCCGCTTCGCCGACCCAAGCATGCTCGTGCGTGGTTGCGCAGGGCTCGAAGGCGAGGAAGTCGAGATGGCGGATCACATAGTCGCCGGCGCTCGTGGAGTGCATCTCATACGTGCCGACGTTGGGGATGCGCACTTCGGCGGCGAAGGCGTCATCGCGCATGGCGACGACGGCGCGGCCGCCTTCGAATCCCTCGATGTCGCCCTTCCAGATGAAGCGTCCGGGCGCGAGCGAGCGGAAGTGGGTTCGACGCGCGGTGAAGCGGGCGTCGTCAAAGAGGTTGAAGTCGATGGTCGCGTCGATGGCTTCGAAGCGCATGGCGTTTCGAAGTGCGTCGACATCGGGCTGCACGAAACGCACGCGCCGGTCGGTCGCGTGGAGGTGAGCGCTGCGGTCGGCCTCGAGGACGGCCGTCGGCGCGAAGAGTGTGACGGCAGGGAGTGCGGCGGCGTCGCGCGGCGCTTCAGCGGCGAGCGCGGGGTATGAGACAATCGCAGCGACAACAACGAGAGCGGCACGGCGCATCTTCGGGGGCTCCTGCATCCGGGTGTGGTTTCGAGCGCATTCCACACTGGTTGAGGGCGCCGGATCGCCAGACACACGGCGCCTGTTGGAGGCAGCGTAGACAGGAGTCTCGAATCAGTCCACGGGAAAGACAGGAAAGCGGAATTCTCGGGCGTTCGGCCCGTGCGTTGTTGGCGCGAGTTCGGGGATTTGGGATCGCGGGTTCCGGGGGGCCCGATAGAATCGCGGTCGGCGTGAGCGCCAGGGGAGTGGGGACGCTCACACTGGGAGGGCGAGCAGTGAAGATGGGATGTGGATGGCGCGCGTGGGTGCGAATGGCGTGCGTCGCGGCATGGGCGCTCATGAGCTGCTCGTCGCAGGCGGAGTCGGCGGGATTCACACCGGATCGGCGTCCGGTGCGCGCGATTCCGTGTTTCAACGGGAGCAGCGCCAATCAGTACGGCCTGCAACCTGACTGGGCGAATCCCGACGTTGAGATCGCGGTTGCCTGGCTGGAGGAGCGTCTCCTGGCGGGTGTCGAGGAGGGGTACACGCGTTTCGTGCTGACGCTGCCGGCGGGACGCGACTTCAATGCGGAGTACTTCAGCTCATCGCACTGGTGGCCGCAGGCGCCGGAACGACGAGAGGCGCTCGGGCGATTCTTCCGCGCATGGTTTGACGCGCATCCGGAGACAACGCTTGGTGTGTACACGGGGTTCGATCTTGACCCGACGCCGGAGGATGTCGAGTTCAGCGGCCATCGCGTGCCCCAGGCGGAGGATGCGGCGGACGTTGCGGCGCTGATTGACCTTCATCTGCACTGGTTTACGGAGTGCGGATTCAGCGAGGTGTTCTTCGACGCTACGAGTCGATTCGTTCGCCGGAATGAGGTGACGCTGCTCGTTGATGAGTTCAGCGCACTCGGTGTTCGAGTCGGCGGCGAAGCGATGCCGCGGCTTTCGTTCTATCCGAATCGGCTGAGCGAATCCGACATCGAGACGATGGCATGGGTGGCGCTCGTGCCCTACTTCGAGTTGTGGGATCCTGAAGGCGCATGGATTGCGGATCCGGGGCGTCATGAGTTATTCGTCGCGCTGACGCCCGAGTCGATCGCCAATGAGGAGCTTGTGCAGGACATTTTGTCGCGCGGGTTCATTCCCTGGGTTCATGGCTCGGGCGGCGACATCGGACTCCGGGCGCGCGAACTCTGGTTTGCGCACCGACCGGATCAGATCGAGTTTGGAGAGTGAATGACTGATCAAGCGAGGTTCGGCGGCCGGAGTTTCGGTGCGGCGTTGATCGTCCTGATCGCTGTCGCGTTGATCGCCATTCCGGGTTGCCTCTCATGGATCGGCGCCTCGTCGAACGATGATCGAAGCCGTCCCGACGCGCGGAGAGACAGTGCGGCGCTCCGGGCCCCTGCTCGTCCGTTGCGTTCAGACGGCGGCCTGTATCCGGATCGGCGGCCCGTGCGCGCGATTGCGTGCTTTAACGGAAGTCCGCGCCATCCCGGGATGCTGAATGACGAGTGGGGATCGTCAGACGACGCGCACGCGATCGCGTGGCTGCGCTCGGAGCTTGAGCGCGGACTCGAGGAGGGGTACACGAGATTCAGTCTGACGCTTCCCGGGGGGAAGGATCCGAATCAGAAGTTCTTCTCGTCTTCGCACTGGGCGACGATGTCCGCGCGTCGCCAGCGGATGCTCGCGCGATTCTGCCAGGAGTGGCTGGCGGCGCATCCAGAGACAACGCTCGGCTTATACAGCGGTTTCGATATCGATCCGACGCCGACGACGGTGAAATTCGACGGCCATCGCCCGCCGCGGATCGGGAACGAGTCGGATCGGCGCTCCATGTTCGCGCGGACGCTTCCCTGGGTGGAGCAATGCGGATTCACGGAGATCTGGTGGGACGCGACGAGCAAGTCGAATCGGCGCGGTCCGGCGATGCACTATGGTCGAATGATGATGGAGCGCGGCATTCGCATCGGTGGCGAGGCGATCCCGCGCGCCGGGGCGAAGTCGAGCGAGCTTGATCGTGAGGCGATCGAGACGATGCCCTGGGTCGGTCTGGTGGTGTATTTCGACCGATGGGATCCGGACTGGACATGGGAAGTCGATCCCGAGACGACGGAGTTGTTCATCGCCATTCGTCCGACGGATCCCGGGACGGACGAGCAGCTCCTGAGCGCGTTCCGGCGCGGGTTCATTCCATGGGTGCATGGACGGAAGAAGGATGATCGTGTGATGCGCTTGTGGCGACAGGTTCAGCGGGAGCAATCGCGCGGGCGCTAAGGCTGTCGGTCGGCTTCGAGCCGGTCAATGACGATGGGCACGGCGGGCGGAACAGCGGGCGCAGCGCCAAAGAAGGAGCGCACGCGGTCCTCGATATCGAAGGTGAAGAGCATCGACCTGTGGTTTGAGAACAGCATCGTGTAGTCGGTGACGCCTTCGAGCTGCGTCGAATCGACAGGCACGACGCCGTCGCCGAGCTTGCGGAAGAGGGCGACGATCTCGGTTTCGGTGCGGGCCCCCTCCTCGATGATCCGCTCGAGTTCATCTTCGAACTCGGGATCGTCTTCGGCGAGTTGGAACTGCTTCTCGTCGATGGGGCCGAGGCGTCCGGCGATGATCGTGATCTCGAGATTTCGCGGGAGCGGTCTGCTGTTGAGCTCGTCCAGGAAGTCGGAGCCGGGCGTGAGGTCCTCGCCTGCGGCGCCGGCGCCATCGTCCGTGCCGCCGAGAATTGCCTCTTCGTCGGAGATTCCGTCGTTCATCCACCGGACGAATCGCTCGCGGATCTCGGCGACGACGCGCATGGGCGCAAAAGGCGAGCCGCGGTTCGGTGTGCCGATGGTGATGAGCCTCATGATCTTCGGCAGATCATCGGGACCTCTTGGGTCGCCTCCGTAGATCTCGTCGCGCGTGAGCGCATCGCGTGCGACAAGCCCGCCCATGGAGTGGGCGACGATGGTGAGGCGCTTGACGCCGCGGGCGCGCAGGTCGCGAAGGGCCTCGGCGAAGTCATCGGTCGAGTTGGCGATGCGCTGATCGTTGCGATAGTCGAATCGCGCGACGTGGAAGTTGCGGAGGGCGACGGCCGGCGCAAGGTCGTCCCAGATGTCGCCCGGCTCATCGAGGCCATGGACGAGCAGCACGATCTCAGGAGGAAGCTGCGTCTGCTCGCCCGGCGTGAACCAGGATCTTCTTCTGGCCGTGTCCTTCGAGGCGAGGAATCGGACGCCGAGGAGGTGGTCGAATGAGGAGGAGATGTCCTGCTCCGAGATCGGCCCGGCGAAGTCGAAGGGCATGTCGGGTTCGCCGAGGAAGCGGGGCGTGCGCAGGATGAGCCAGAGGCCGACGAGGATGGCGACGAGGCTGAGGAGCGTGATGGCGACTTTTCGTCGTTTCGAGTGTCTCATGGACGCTATCACTGTAGGAAAGCGGGCGATTCTGGGACGTTGAGAGGGTTCTCGGCGCGTGGAGCGGCCGCGGCCTACGCTGTCGGTAGATTTGGAAGGGCCTTCGGGCTCTTTCACGCCTGCTCCCCCGGGCGCCCTCTATGAAACGCCTCTTCACGATCTTCGCGGTGGTTTTGGTCGTGGCGCTTATTGGCGCCGGCGGCTTCGCTGTCGCCGTGTTCCAGGGAACGGGTGAGATCGATGACTGGGTCGTGCGCCGCCTGATGACGATGGCGCGCAAGACGCTGGTTCCGACGATCGAGTTCGAGACGTTCGACATCAGCGCGAATGGCGCGATCACACTGGACGACGTCGTGATGACGGCGCCGGACGGCACGCAGGTGGCGTCAGCGACATCTATGCTGATCACATTCTCCGAGCCCCCTCAGCGCGGGCGGCCGCTGCGCATCGAGAGCATCACGCTTCAGGATGCGGAGGTGCGCCTGATCGAGGAGAAGACGAACGACAAGCGCGGTCTGAAGGGGCTTGTGCCGATCGTGCGGCGGGAAGTGGAATCGAGCGGCCGACTGAGCGATGCGCTGCGCATTCGTGAGTTGGCGATTGAAGGCGGGACCGTGATCTTCGATCCGAATGACGGACGCCCGCCGATGACGCTCGATGATCTGAGCCTTGCGCTGGACATCGAGCCGCCCGGCTATGACGAGGAAAAGGGCTGGTACTCCATGCGCACATCGATCAATCGTGCGCCGATCTTCACGATGGATCTCGACGGGCGCATGAACCTCGACACATTCGAGGTTGATGTGGCGATGGCGCAGCTTGATATGGAGCTGCGCGAGGAGAGCTACAAGGCGCTGCCGCCCTCGGTGCAGCAGATGCTGCGTCATCATGAGGCGAGCGGCGGCCTGAGTCTCTCGCTGGAGGGGACCATTCCGATTGCGGACTGGCGCCAGAGCACGTTCGACGTTCGGGCGGATCTTGACGATGTGCAGTTCCGCGTTGGGCGTCGGCGTTTTCCGATCGAGAGCGGCGCGATGCGCATCACGGCTTCGGAGCGCCGGATCAACCTGACGGCGATCGACATGAAGATGGCGCAGGGGACCTTGAGCGTCGAGGCGCGGACGGATCTGCTCGAGGATTCGCTTCCATTCAGCGCGGATGTGACGGCGCTGGATGTGGATCTCGAGGATCTTCTGATGATCACGGTCGCCAGCGACACGCCGAGCAACCTGATCGGCGTCGTCGACTGCAAGGGCATGTTCGCGATGGATCTGCTGCGTCCTTCGACGACGCTCTACGGCGAGGGAGAGACATCGATCTTCCAGGGAAATCTCGTGGAGATTCCGCTGATCGAGTCGCTCGCTGACGCGTATGAGATCACGGAGGAGGAGCGCCGAGCGCTGCGGGATCAGATCGACGCCCTCTTCTCATTCACGAACGAGGCTTTCGAGATTCAGCGCTGCACGGTCATCTCGCCTCGGGTGGTGGCGCGCGGGCGCGGTTTCATCTACTACGACGGTCGCCTGGATCTGGCCGTCAATGGCGGGCCGATCGAGAAGCTCCAGGCCTCGATGGGCGGCGTCGGCGACGTGCTGGCGGGCGTGACGGACGGGGCGATGAAGTACTACGTCTCGGGGACGTACAACGATCCGACGGTGACATTGTCGCCCTTCGGCATCGGCGCGGAGCCCGGACGCGATCGCGCGGTGGGCGAGGACGCGCTGGATCTCTATATCGATTAGACCGGCGCGGTGAGCGCATGAAGAAACCCGCGACGCAAATGCGCCGCGGGCTTGTGTTCGTGTGCGGTCTGTCTCAGGCCTGGAAGCTGGATCCGCAGCCGCATGTCGAGGTGGCGTTGGGATTGTTGAAGACGAATCCCCGGCCCATGATCTCGTCCTTGAAATCGATGGTCGTGCCGTTGAGGTAGAGGAGGCTCTTGGGATCGCAGACAACGCTGATGCCGTCCTGCTCGAAGACCTCGTCGTGATCCTTGACGTTCTCGGTGAGGTCGAGGATGTAGCTGAATCCGGAGCAGCCGCCGCCCTTGACGCCGACGCGCAGGCGGACCTTCTCCTCGTCGAGTTCCTGCTGCTCGATGATGGTCTTGATTTCGCGTGCGGCGGTGTCTGTGAGGGTCACGGTCATTGTGGTCTCGCTCCGGAAATGGCCAGAATCAACGGGCGGGGATGGTAGCTCTGAGCGTCGCTCACGGCCAATTGAGCCCTGTTTCAGTGAGCGTGGGCTTCCTTTTCTTCGGCGATCCCGTTCTTCTTCTTGTAGTCATTCACGGCGGCGCGGATGGCGTCTTCGGCCAGCACGGAGCAGTGGATCTTGACGGGCGGGAGGCTGAGCTCCTCGACGATTTCGGTGTTCTTGATGGCGGCGCCTTCATCAACGGTGCGTCCCTTGAGCCACTCGGTGGCGAGGGACGAGGAGGCGATGGCGCTGCCGCAGCCGAAGGTCTTGAACTTGGCGTCCTCGATGCGGCCCTGATCGTCGACCTTGATCTGGAGCTGCATGACGTCGCCGCACTCGGGGGCGCCGACGATGCCGACACCAACATCCTTTCGGTCCTTGACTTCGTTGGTCTTGCCAAAGGTTCCGACGTTGCGCGGGTTCTCGTAGTGATCGATGACTTTGTCGCTGTATGCCATGGTTTCAGTTCGCCTGTGTGACGCTGTGAAATGGTTCGGTACGTGGCGCCTTTAGTGGGCGGCCCATTCGATCTGAGAGATGTCGATGCCTTCCTTATGCATATCAAAGAGCGGGCTCATCTCGCGGAGCTTGAGCACGGCTTCCTTGATCTTGCCGATGGCGAAGTCGACCTGGTCCTCGGTGGTGAAGCGTCCCATCGAGATGCGGAGCGAGGAGTGGGCGAGCTCGTCGCCGACGCCAAGCGCCTTGAGCACATAACTGGGCTCGAGGCTGGCGCTGGTGCACGCCGAGCCGGAGGAGCATGCGATGTCCTTGACGGCCATCATCAGGCCTTCGCCCTCGACGAAGCCGAAGGAAATATTCGTGAGATGCGGCAAACGCTTCTCGGCGTGGCCGTTGACCTGCGTAACTTCGAGTGAGCTGGTGAGCTCGTCTTCCAGTCGCTTGCGCCACTGGATGAGTCGGGCGCCGTCGGCGTCCATCTCTTGGGCGCAGAGTTCTGCGGCCTTGCCGAGGCCGACAATGCCGGTGACGTTGAGCGTGCCGGATCGGAAGCCGCGCTCCTGACCGCCGCCTTCAGCCTGAGCGACAAGGCGGATGCGCGGCTTGCGGCGACGGACATAGAGGGCGCCGACGCCCTTGGGCCCGTACATCTTGTGACCGGAGAAGCTGAGGAGATCGATTTCGTCGGTGACGACATTCGTCGGCATCTTGCCGACCCACTGCGTGGCGTCGGTGTGGAGGACGATGTTGTTGGCGTGACAGAGCTTGCCGATCTGCGGGATCTCGTTGATCGTTCCGATCTCGTTGTTGGCCCACATGATCGTGACGAGAATGGTGTCCTCGCGGAGCGCATCCTCGATCATCTTCGCGGTGATAATTCCGTCTTCGCCGGGCTCGAGCCAGGTGACGTCGAAGCCTTCCTTCTGGAGGCGCTTGACGGGATCGAGGACGGCCTTGTGCTCGTGGATCGCGGAGATGATGTGTCCGCGCTTCTCTGAGCCGGCGGGATTCTTCTGGTACATCGTCGCCGCGCCCTTGATGGCGAGGTTGTTCGACTCGGTGGCGCCGGAGGTGAAGACGATCTCCTTGGGCGTGGCGCCGATGAGCTTCGCGATGCGCTCGCGCGCGAGATCGACGGCGTCTTCGGATTCCCATCCGAAGGCGTGATTGCGGCTGCCGGGATTGCCGTACTTCTCGGTGAAGTAGGGCAGCATTTCCTCAACGACTCTTGGATCGCAGCGCGTTGTGGCGGCGTTGTCGAAGTAGATGGGGAGATTCATGGCGAGCGTTGGCCTCTCGGTGTCGTGGTTCTCTGATGTGCGTGCAGCGGGGACGTCTGGCCGCGGTTTCGGCGGATTGCGGACCCCCCTATCCTCAACTGCGATTTAGAATCATTCTACTTTAGGCCGCCTTCGATGCGCCGGGCTCACGGGTGATTCCACCCGGAGACGAATTTCAGGCGGAGCAGATGAGTTCGGCCTCGACGGGCGCCTGCGGGAGCGGATTTCGGACGCCGTGCTCGCAGGTGATCGGGAGATCCCGTCGGGCGAAGCGGGCGGCGTTGGGGTTGTCGCGCATGGCGCCATGCTGGCGGGTCGGGTGGTAGAGGTGGAAGCCCAGGATCTCCTCGACGGCGATGCGGCAGTCGGCGCCGGCGCGGACGGCGCGTCGGGCGAACTCGTCGTCCTTGAAGCCCCAGCCCTGGTAGAGCTCGTCGAAGCCGTTGAGCCTGAGGTACAGCTCGAGCGTGACGGAGAAGTGGCCGCCGAGGAGCTTGGGCTTGTGCTTCGGGCCGAGGCGGAGCCTGCGCATGCGCTTCTGCTTGCGATAGCGCATTGCTCGTTTCTTGAGGAGGCTGCGCGCGTGTGCGTCGGCTTCGACCGTCTGATCTCCGCTGAGAACGCGCTCAGGATCGAGCGCACCGGAAGTCTGTTCATCGACATCGACGCGATAGGGATAGACGAAGTCTTTGCCTTGCGCGAGGTCGAGGTGCTGCTGGATGAGCGTGTCGGAGGCGAGCATGTCGCCGTCGAGCGTGATGAGACGGCCGCGTTCGGCGCCGAACTCATCGACGAGCCAGCGCACGCCGTTGTTGCGCGCCTGGCAGAGACGTTCGCCATCCATGTGCGGGCGTCGGACCCACGCGACGCTGGCGCCGGTGCGAGGCCCCCACTGCTTCAGCACGTCGCCGATGGCGGGATCGTCACTGTCGCAGCTGACGACGATGGCGCGCGGCGTGTGCGTCTGCCGAGCGAGGCCGGCGAGGACGATCGCGAGATAACGCGGGGTGTGCGTCGGGATGAGGACGAAGGCGTCGTCCGCGGCTGTCATGGGCGGGAGTGTACGTCCGGCGGCGGCGCTACGCGTGTGCGGCGCTTCAGTCCTTCATCATGCGCAGTTCGTCGCGCAGGATGGCGGCGAGTTCATAGTTCTCCGCTTCGATCGCGCGCTTGAGCCGATCCTTCAACTCGGACTGCGGGCTGACAGGGAGCTTGGGGACGAGCTGGTCGCGCATGCCCTTGAGCAGCTGCACCTCGGGGGCCTGGTCGTAGAGCTCGCCCTGTTCGGCCTCCTCGAACATCTCCTTGATGCGGGCGAGGGCTTCGTCAATGGCGAGAAGCGCTGCCTTGGGCTCCTGATCGCGGATGGCCTCGGAGGCGAGCGCGCGGGCGCGCATCATCTCGAGATAGGGGCGGTATTGCTCGAGCAGGAGCGCGTCTTCTTCATCGTCGGCGTGGTTCCTGCAGAGATCGAGGACGCGGAGGTTGCGCGACGTGTCGCGCACGACGCCTTCGTACTCTTCAAGGATGAAGAGCGCGACGTAGCGATGGTAATACTGCGCAGCTTCCTCGCGCAGGATGCGGCAGGTGTCGCCGTCGATCTTGAACGCTTCGGCTTCGCCGCCTTCGGCGATGTGCGCATCGAGTTCGGCTTCGATCGCTTCGAGGACGCTCTCGGCGTCGTCGGGGCGCATGCCGTCGGGGCGTCCTTCGACCTCCATCTGCAGGACGCCGAGATCGACGCGCATCTGGATCTTGGGCTTGCCGTCGTCGCCTTCGATCATTCGGACGGAGAGTTGTCCGGGTTCGTAGGGCCAGTCGTCGAGTATTCGGCTGAGATCCTGTGACATAGGTCCCCACAACTATATCCGGACGTTGGAAAACGCATACGCGTATGCGGACACGCAGGGGAAGGATCGGCGGTTTGCGTTACATGGCTGAAACGGCGAATGGCGTTGTTTTCGGTCCGAGGCTCGGTTTGTCACGTTTCGGGGGGCGTCCAGCGAGACGGCGTGAATCGGGGGCTTAAGCAGTGGAACCGCCCCGCCGATCTTGCACGAATAACACGTCTGGAGAGACCGCCAGAACGCACGGTGTGGAACCCGGGCGGAGCACGGTCCAGAGCACATGGGCAATCGCGCAGACCCGGCGCCGCCGGAGGGGAGTCGTTCGTATCTATGCGCAGCCGTGCCGTGAAATCCGACCTGGAGATGTATCTCCAGGAGATCAATCGTTATTCGATTCTGACTCCGGACGAGGAGAAGGAGCTCGGATGGCGCGTGATCAATGATCAGTGTCTTGAAGCGCGCGAGCGGATGGTGGCTTCCAACCTTCGGCTCGTGGTGGCGATCGCGAAGCGCTATTCGAATCGCGGGCTGACGCTTCCGGACCTTATTGAAGAAGGCAATATCGGGCTGATCCGCGCGGTCGAGGGTTTCGACCCGGCGCAGGGCGCCCGCTTTTCGACGTATGCGTCGTGGTGGATCAAGCAGGCGATCAAGCGCGCGTTGATCAACGCGGTGCAGCCGATTCACATTCCGGCGTACATGGTCGAGCTGATCGGCAAGTGGAAGGCTGCGAGCCGGCTGCTGCATGAGCAGCTTGGGCGCCACCCCTCGATGCAGGAGCTTGCGACGGAGATGAACTTGCCGCTGCGCAAGGTTCGGATCATTCGCAAGGCGGTGAAGGCGTTCCATTCGCCTTCGCAGACGCCGATAGGCGAAGACGGCGAGTCGATGAACATCAGCGAGATGATCGCTGATACGGACATGAAGTCGCCGGAGAACCAGACGCTTTACGCCGAGGAGCTTTTCGTGATCGAGAAGCTGCTCGAGGTGATCGACGATCGTGAGGGACGCGTGCTGCAGATGCGCTTCGGTCTTGACGGCCAGGAGCCGCGCACGCTGAAACAGATCGGCGAGGAGATCGGCGTGACGCGCGAGCGCGTGCGTCAGATCGAGATCGAGGCGCTGCGCAAGCTGAACATGCGCCTGTCAGACGACGCTCCGACGCGCTTCTTCAAGGAGAATGCGACGAAGGAGGAGGAGGCCAAGCGCCGCGCCATCGAGGAGATGGAGCAGGACGAGGCCAGGAAGAGTCGTCGGTTGCGCAGGACGGGGTAGCGCTTACTTCCCCGCCTTGTAGAACGGCGGCTTCGTCACCTCGGCGTCCACCTTCGACTTGCCCGTGTCCACGCTCAGCGCGCCGCCGGGTTCGGCGGCGTCGATGTCGAGGTACGCGATCGCGATGGGCTTGCCGAGCGTCGGGCTGAGGCAGGCGCTGGTGATTTCGCCGACGTTCTTGTCGCCCTTGAGAACGGGCATGCCCTGGCGCGCGGTGCGCTTGCCGTCGAGGATGAGGCCGGTGATGGTCTTCTTCAGGCCGTCGCGTTCGGCGATGCGGAGTGCATCGAGGCCGACGAAGGCCTCGCCGCGCTCGTCCTGGTCCTTGTCCATGTTGATGGCGAAGTCGACGTTGCACTCCAGCGCACAGCGCTCTTCGGTGAGCTCATGGCCATAGAGCGCCATACCGGCTTCGAGGCGCAGCGAGTCGCGAGCGCCGAGGCCGGCGGGTTTGATGGCCGCATTCTCGGATTCGATATCGACGTCCTTCATCAGCATGCCCAGCGCGCTCTTGGCCATCTTCGCGGGGAGGATGACCTCGACGCCGTCTTCGCCGGTGTAGCCCGTGCGGCTGACGAGCACCTTGAGCACGAGCATGTTCTTCTCGACGAAGCGATAGCGCTTGAGCGTCGGGATCTCGGAGCTGAAATTGCTGATGATGTCCATGACCTTCGGGCCCTGGAGCGCGACCATCGCGGTCTTCATCGTGACGTCGTCGATCTTGCAGGTGAGGTCGCCGCGCACTTCCTCGAAGTGCGGCAGGAGCTTCTCACGATTGGAGGCGTTGACGACGAGCAGGAACTCATCGTCATCCTTGCGATAGATGAGCACGTCATCCTTGACGCCGCCCTGCTCGTTGCAGATGAGCGAGTAGCGACACTGGCCATCCTTCATGTCGGAGACGCGCCGGGTGCAGAGTTTCTCGAGGAAGCGGCGGGCGTGGCGGCCCTTGACGTTGACGCGCCCCATGTGGGAGACGTCGAAGATGCCGCCGGAGCTGCGCACCTGGTTGTGCTCGTTGATGATGCTGCCGTAGCTGATGGGCATCTCCCATCCGGCGAAGTCAACCATCTTGGCGCCGTGCGTGACGTGGAAGTCATGGATTGGCGTCTCGTGCACGGTGGTCTCCTGCGTACTCGGCTGCTCGATTGCTGTCTGGTTCATGACGCGTTGAAGATAGGAACTCGCGCCGGGACATGCAGGGCCTTCACACGAGGCCCGTGAATTGTCCCTAGATCGCGGGCCAGGCGATGTTGTCGATGAGGCGCACGCCCTGCACGCGGGCGGCGATGAGCGCCCTGCCGCCTTCCTGGCCGAATCCTGCCTGATCGGGGGGAAGGAGGGATCGCGCGTCGCGCACGCAGGCGTATTCGATCTCGAGACCCGCATCGACGAGGACGTGTCGCATGCGCTCCTCCGCGGCGCTCGCGTCTTTCTCCTCGCGCGCCGCCTTGAGCGCCTGGTGGATCGCGCCGGCGCTCGCGCGTGCGCGTGCGTCGAGGAGTTGGTTGCGGCTGCTCATGGCGAGGCCGTCGGATTCGCGCACGGTCTCGCAGGGAATGATCTCGACGCGTGGATGTCGCACATGCGCCATGGCGCGCACCACCTTGAGCTGCTGCCAGTCCTTCTCACCGAAGACAGCGGCGCTTGGTTTGGTGAGCGCGAAGAGGCGATCGACAACGCGGCAGACGCCTTCGAAGTGGCCGGGGCGGAACGCGTCCTCGAGCTTCGGCTGCTGCGCAACGTGCGGCAGAACGATGTCGGGCTCGTCCTCACCGAGCGGATAGATGACGTCATCGGTCGGCGCGAAGACGGCGTCGGCGCCGGCGCGCTGGGCGCTGACGACATCCTGACCGAGGGAACGTGGATAGCTGTCGAAGTCGCTCGATTCGTTGAACTGCTTCGGATTGACGTACACGCTGACGAGCGTGCGGCGCAGCGCTCCGACGCCGGCTGCCTCCGCGGCCTTGCGGATGAGCTGGATGTGGCCTTCATGCAGGGCGCCCATCGTCGGAACGAGAACGCAGCCGACATAGGGCCGGAGTGATTCGGCGTCGTGGATGATCTGCGCCATGGAGGGGCAACGTCGCGCGCGAAGCGCTGGAGGTCAAGCGCGCGGGGCGGATCAGTCGTGCGGGAGATCCGCTTCGCCGAGGAGGACGAACTCCTTGCGGCGGAGAATCTGGCCGGCGAGCGTGATGTCGTCGACGGCGAGCGCGATGGTCGGGGCGCCGTGCATCTTGAGCAGCAGCGGATAAGCGAAGTGGATGTTGAGTTCGGCGGAGAGGAGACAGAGACAGAGGCTGGCGAGGTCGTGCCCGTTGACGAGCTCGACGATGAGAAGCTCCTTCTCGGAGAAGGGGAATCTCTTGGACTTCAGAATGTCTCTGGTCGCGTCGGAGCCATTGGTGATGATGCGGACGACGGCGTAGTCGGACGCCTCGTGCACGGAGAGCGCGCAGATCTGCGTGTAAGGATGCGCATTGAGCGTCTCGACGACATCGAGAAGTTTGCCGACGCGATTGTCGAGAAAGACGCTGAACTGCGTGACGCAGGGGGCGTCATAGCCGTGGGCAGTTTGCAGCGGGTTCGAGGCGTAGCTCATCGGGATCTCTGGAACCATGGGAAGCGGGAACCCCCTCAGGACCTGCTCGAATGTTGGTCGCCTTCTTCCCATCGGCGCGACGAGGGCGTCAGACAAGCTGGCGCCTGGAACCTCGCGTCCTCCGGGCGCGCGCCGCCGATGGCGGAGTCTCCCTCATCTCCGGCCGGCGGGCGGCGCAATGCTCAGTCGGCGTCCGCCGCCCAGAAGGGAGGAGATTGCGGCGGAAGTCCGATTATCCACCCAGCCATCGTGAATACAAGCAATTGTTTGGCAAATGAGGGTCGTTTCACCCCCGCCCCGAGGGGCGTTCAGGGGGTGACGAGATCGACCTCGCCGGGATCGGGGCAGAGCCCGGCGGCTGCGCCTCGGCTGAGGAATTCGTTGATCGCCCGGGCGCCGCGCGGGCCGGCGTCGCGCGTGAGATCGTTCACGTACATCGCGATGAACTGATCGGCGGTGGCCTGCGGGAGACCGCGCGCAAATCCCAGGGCGTAGTCGAGCCCCTGCTCGCGCTGATCGAGGGCATGCTCGAGGGAGGCGCTGAGTATTGCGGCGAGGCGCTGGAGTGAGCCGGCGCCGAAGCGGGATTCAATGTCGCGCCGGACGGCGTTGCCTCCGAGGGGCAGCGGCAGGCCGGTCTTCTTCCCCCACGCTTCGCCGAGGTCGGCGATGAGGCGAAGCCCGGCGTCGGCGTAGGTGAGCTGGCCCTCGTGAATGACGACGCCGGCGGCGACCTCATGCTGGACGACGGCGTCGATGATCCGGTCGAAGGGGATCGCCCGGACGGCGGGATCGGCCTCGAGCACGAGACGGAGGGCAAGATACGCCGAGGTGCGCAGGCCGGGGATGGCGATGACGGCGTCGGCGTCGCGCAGATCGTCAAGCGAGATGATGGCACTGTCTTCGGGGACGACGAGCTTGGGGCCATAGCCATCGCCCATGCTGGCGCCGCAGGAGGTGAGGGCGTAGCGATCCTTCACGTGGGGATATGTATGGATGGAGATGGCGGTGATATCGAGGTCGCCGGTCTCGACGGCTCGGGTGTTGAGCTTCTCGATGTCCTCGGGGACGGCCCGGAACTGGAATGGCGCGATGTCGACGGCGGGCGCCATGCCGGTCTCGACATCGCCCAGCGGCCACCACATGAACGCGTCATCGGGATCGGGGGAGTGCCCGATGGTGAGAATCTGCTTCTGATCGCCTGCGTGCGCCATTGGTTGAATATACGCAGGCCGGCGCGCCGGGAGGAGCGTCGCGCGATAGCCTCCTCCGATTCACCATGGCCAAAGGCAGGAAGAAGACCAATCCGGGCGAGGTCGTGATCGAGAATCGGAAGGCTCGCCACGACTACCTGATCGAGGAGACGCTCGAGGTGGGCATCGCTCTGCAAGGGTCCGAGGTGAAGTCGATCCGGGCGGGGAAGATGTCGCTGGCGGAGGGGTACGTGCGGGCGGAAATCGAGCCCCGGATGAGCCTGACGCTGCATGGCGCCCATATCGGGGAGTACAAGCCGGCGACGGGGATCTACCAGCATCATCCGACACGTCAGCGGCAGCTGCTGGCTCATCGGCGTGAGATCCGGAAGCTGTACGTGGCGATGCAGGCGAAAGGCGCGACCATTGTGCCTCTGAAGGCGTACTTCAAGGAGGGACGTCTGAAGCTGCTCATCGGCGTTGGCGTGGGCAAGAAGCACTACGACCGTCGCCAGGACCTGAAGCAGCGCGAGGCGAAGCGTGAGATGGACCGCGCGATGTCGAAGCGTCTCCGCTGATTGTTCCGGCGGATATTGACCAGGAGATGGCGTGAAGGCCCGGAACCCGGGTGTTTCAGGCCCGAAAACCCGTGTTCGAGCGTCGCCGGCGCTAATATTTCTTTCCCGATTTGGGCGCGTCTGTAGTACGCTGCCCGGTCCGCTTTCTGCCCGTCGTGGGGCCTGGATGGCGGTGTAGAGGAGATCGAGTCGCATGTCCATGCAGAGTCGAGTTGCGCCGATGCGGCGCGCCGCCATCCTGATGTCCGCCGTCGTCGCGATGGGCGCCATTGCGCCGCTGGCCAGCGCGCAGCTGCGCGTGGTGACGTGGAACGTCACGAACTACATCAGCGGTCGCGACGCGGCGTTCCAGACATCGATCTACGGCGAGTTCATGGGCCGGTCGATGTCGCCGGATGTGATCCTCGGGCAGGAGTTTCAGACGGAAGGCTCGGTGACGAGCTTTCTGAACATCCTGAACACCGCGTCGGGAAGCCCTGGAGACTGGGCGGCGGCGCCCTTCTTCAACGGGCCGGACACGGACAACGCGTTCTTCTATCGCACGAGCAAGGTCGATTATCTGGGGCGCACGCTCGTCTCAATGGGCGGCCTGGCGCCGAATCATCCGCGCAATCTCGATCGGTATGACATTCGCCTGAAGGGATACACGACTGCGGAGTCCACGATCGCGTGTTACTGCACGCACATGAAGGCGGGCGGAACGGACACCGATGAAGCGCGCCGTCTCGATGAAGCGATCCCGATGCGCGACGACGCTGAGTCGCTGCCCGCCGGTTGGCACTTCCTCGTCGGCGGCGATCTGAATGTCGAGACGTTCCTTGATGACGGATACGTCGAGCTCATCAGCACGCAGGTAAACGACGACGGGCGGTTCTTCGATCCGATCAAGCTGCCGGGCGGATGGAGCAACTCCCCCGCTTTCGCGACGATCCACACGCAGGACCCAGTGGGCGCCGGCGGCATGGATGATCGCTATGACCAGATCCTCGTCAGCGCGAGTCTGATCGACAACGAGGGCACGGACTACGACGGCGACGCGACGATCGCGTACAGCCTCGTCACGTGGGACGATCCAAATCACTCGTATCGCAGCTGGGGCAATGACGCGACGAGCTTCAACGCCAGCCTGACGACGACGGGCAACACGATGGTCGGACCGACGATCGCACAGGCGCTGAAGGACAGTTGCCTCTCGGCGGGTCACCTGCCGGTCTTCCTCGACATTCTCGTGCCGGCGCGCGTCGGGTCGGACGCGTCGATCGATTTCGGCGATGTGCCGCAGGGATCGATGGCGTCGATGGATCTTTCCGTCTTCAACGATGGCGACGACACGCTCTGGACGAACGACGGCATCAACACGCTCTCGTATTCGCTGACAACGGGCGCAGGGCTGACGGCGCCGATGGGCTCATTCACGCATGACTCGGGCGACGCGGCCAACATGCACTCGATCGAGCTCGACACGTCAACGGTCGGCCCCTTCGCGGGCGGTGTCGTCATCACTTCGAATGATCCGGAAGAAGGCGTGCGCGTCGTCACGGTGACGGCGAACATCGTCTCCGACTGTCCGGAGGATCTCGACGGCGACGGCGTCGTCGGGTCATCCGATCTCGCGCAGCTGATCGGCCTGTGGACGTCGATGGATCCGGATGCGGACCTCGACGGCAGCGGCACGGTCGGCTCCGGCGACCTGGCCATTCTCATCGGCAACTGGGGCCCCTGCTAACGAGCACGCGCCTGCCGCAGTGTTTTGAAACTCCCTCGCGACCGAGCGCACAGTCGCGCACAACGATTCTGCTTTCCGAGATATCGGAGGATTGATGAAGATCTCCTGTTTTCGATTGCTCGCCGCGTGCGCCCTCGGTTGTGCGCTTGCTCCCGTCGCCAGCGCGCAGCTGCGCGTCGTCACGTGGAACGTCACGAACTACACGAGTGGACGCGTAGCTGATTTCCAGACGGCGATTTACAGCGAGTTCGACGGTCGCAGCATGTCTCCGGATGTCTTCATCGGGCAGGAGTTCCTGTCGCAGACGGGCGTCAACAACTTCCTGAGCATCCTGAACACGGCGCCGGGGAGCCCCGGCGACTGGGCGGCGGCGCCATTTGTCAACGGACCGGACACGGACAACGCGTTCTTCTATCGCACGAGCAAGGTCTCCTTCCTTGGGCACACGGTCGTTTCGACGGGCAGCGTCTCGCCCAATCATCCGCGCAATCTCGATCGCTACGACATCAAGCTCAACGGTTACACGGCGGACAGCGCCGTGATCGCGTGCTACAGCACGCACATGAAGGCGGGCTCAGGAAGCAACGATCAATCGCGCCGACTCGAGGAGGCGCAGGAGATGCGGGACGACTCGGAGGCTCTCCCGGCCGGATGGAACTTCGTCGTGGGCGGCGACTTCAACATCCAGAGATCCTCCCAGAGCGCGTACCAGTGGATGGTCGGATCGCAGGCCAACAACGACGGGCGCTTCTTCGATCCGATCAGTCGCCCCGGAAGCTGGAACAACTCCAGCACCTATCGCACGCTGCACACGCAGGATCCGTCGGGCGCCGGCGGCATGGATGACCGGCACGATCAGATCCTTGTCAGCGGCAGCCTCGTCGATGGCGACGGGCTCGATTACCTCGGTGATCCGGGAGTTCCCTACAGCCTCTCGACGTGGGACGATCCGAATCACTCGTATCGCTCCTGGGGCAACGACGGCACGAGCTACAACGGCAGCCTGGCGACGACCGGCAACACCATGGTCGGACCGACGATCGCTCAGGCGCTGAAGACGACCGCCAGCGGCGGCGGCCATCTGCCCGTGTTTCTCGACCTGCTCGTTCCGGCGCTTGTCGGATCCGATTCATCGATCGATTTCGGCGACGTGACACAGAACACGCTGGCGTTGATGAGCCTCTCGGTCTTCAACGACGGCGACCTCGCGCTTTGGAGCGCCGACGGAATCAACGCGCTCGATTACTCGCTTTCAGCGGGCGCGGGCGCCACGGCGCCGGGTGGTTCGTTCTCGCACGACGCCGGCGATGCGCCGAATGCGCATTCGATCTTCATCGACACGTCCGTCATCGGGCCCTTCGCAAGCACGGTCACGATCCTGTCCAATGATCCGGACACACCGGCGCGTGTCGTGACGCTGTCGGCGAACATCGTGAGCGCCTGCGTGTGGGATCTCGATGGCGACGGCTCGGTGGGCTCGACAGACCTGGCGTCGCTTCTCGGTGTGTGGACGTCCGCCGATCTGCAGGCGGACTTCGATGGCGACGGCTCAGTAGGCGCGGGCGACCTCGCGATCCTGATCGGCAACTGGGGCCCGTGCCCCTGATCACGCCTGAGCAACCGATTTTCGCTTGGCGGACAGCCAAGCAGAGGTAGGCTTGAGCCGGAGTGGCTGAGAGTCTCGTAACACCACGACACGCCTTGAATCGTGCGCGATCGCTGATGGCGCCTGTCTTCTGCGCGCTCCTGGCGTCCATAACGCATGCGCAGATGACGCTCTACGTCGATGACGATGCGCCGGCCGGCGGCGACGGCTCCAGTTGGGCGCTCGCGTTCACTCATCTGCAGGACGCGCTCGACGCCGCGGCGCCTGTCACGGGCGCGGGGATGGATGTCGAGGTCCGCGTCGCAGGCGGTGAATACAAACCGGATCAGGGCGCGAGTGTGACGCCGGATGACCGAAGTCATCGCTTCGTGATGCAGGACAACCTCTCCCTGCGCGGCGGTTACGCGGGGCTTGCGCAGCCGGGCTCGCCGGACGATCGGGATTTCGGCACGTACACGAGCACGCTGTCGGGCGAGCTTGGCGATCCGATGTCGATCCTCGACAACAGCTATCACGTGCTGCGTTCCTACCAGGTGGAGAATGCGCTGATCGAGGGATTCACGTTCACGCGCGGCTATGCGGACGGTCCGGCGCTCGACCAGGTCGGTGGCGGGGCGTCGATTCAGAACAGCGAGTTCACGATCACGGATTGTGTCTTCATCGACAATCACACGCCGGTCTTCGGCGGCGGGATGTACATATCGTTCAGCGACATGATCCTGACGCGCTGTGATTTTTTCGAGAACACGGCCGAGCGCGGTGGCGGGCTTTACCTGGCCGACCGGGGCGATCCGCGCGCGACGAACTGCCGCTTCATGCGAAATCACGCAACGGAGAAGGGCGGCGGTCTGCTGGTCAATCGCTGCGCGACGCCCATTCTGATGAACTGCCTCCTCGTGGCCAACGCATGCGACATGATGGGCGGGGCGATCTTCGACTACAGCAACTTCCAGCCGCACTACAAGAACTGCACGATCGCGTACAACACGGCGGCGACTGGGGCGGCGATCTTCCAGACAACGAGCAACGGCAACGGGCGCACGCGCGTGCAGAACTGCGTGCTCTGGAGGAACAACGAAGACGCGACAGACGCCAGCGAAGCCGAGCAGATCTTCATCGAGGACGGCTTCTTCTTCATGGACTACACATGCGTGCAGGGTCTCACCGGCGCGCTGGGCGGCGCCGGCAACACTGGCTGCAATCCGCGATTCGTCGATCCGGCAGGCGTCGATGGCGTGCTCGGCACGCTCGACGATGACTTTCGACTTGGTCGCGCTTCGACGCTGATCGACGCAGGCAACAACATGCTGGTTCCGTTCGACCTGATCGACATCGACGAGGACGCGGTGACGGGCGAGCGCCTGCCGCTGGATCTGGACGGGGCGCCGCGATTTGAAGACGCCGCCGGTTATGCGGACATCGGCGTCAGCGACGGCGTCAACGCGCTCCTCGATATGGGCGCGTACGAGGCGGAGGAGGCCGCTGACGGGCCATGCCCGGCGGACCTCGACGGAGACGGGGCCGTCGGCGCTGTCGATCTGGCGTCGCTCCTCGGCTCCTGGGGCTCGGTGGATCCGTGCCTGGATCTCGACGGCGTGGGCGCTGTGGGCGCAGGCGACATCGCGACGCTTATCGGGTCGTGGGGTGTGTGTCCGTAGGAATTGAAGGAGCGTCGCTCACGCCGCGAGATAGGTCTCGGCTTCGAGGATCGTGTCGCCGCCTTCGGCGCAGATCATGACGCGGCCCTTGCCGGCGCTCTTGGCGCGGTAGAGGGCGTCGTCGGCATGTGCGATGAGTTGCTCGGCGTTGAGCGGATTGCTGAGGCCGAGGCCGGAGACGCCGATGGACATGCCGCAGCCGACGTCGGCGCCGAAGCGTTCGCGCAGTTCGGCGTCAAAGCCCTTGAGCAATCGGCGCGCTGTCGCAATCGCTGTTTCGGGCGGCGTGTGGGAGAGGATCACGGCGAACTCGTCGCCGCCGTAGCGTGCGCCGATGTCCGAAACACGGATGTGTGATCGAATGAGTGAGCCAACAACGCGCAGGACGTCGTCGCCCGCCTGGTGGCCGACGCCGTCGTTGACGTCCTTGAAACCGTCGAGATCGACCATGAGGCAGGAGAGATCCGCCTGGTAGCGAACGGCTTCACTGAACATCTCGCCAAGGCGCTCTTCGAGCCTGCGCCGATTGGCGAGGCCGGTGAGCAGGTCCGTCGAGGCGAGGACTTCGAGCTGGGCGGCGACCTTCTCAAGGTCGCGATTCTTCGTCTTGAGTTCGGCGAGCGAGCGCGAGAGCGCGACCTGGAGGCGCATGTTGTCGCGCCGGATGCGCGTGCCCTCCATGTTCTTCTCGATGATGATCGGGATGACCTGGAAGTAGCCGCTGAACTTCACGAGATAGTCAACGGCGCCCTTGCGGATGGCTTCGACGGCGAGATCGACATCGCATTCGCCGGTGACGATGACGACGGGAAGGTCGTCGCGCCGCTCGAGCAGGATGCGCAGGGCGTCCAGGCCGCTGCCATCGGGGAGATGACAGTCGGAGAGCGCCAGGTCGAACTCCGAGAGATCGTGCACGTGCGTCTCGGCGATGGAGTTGCACACGACGATATTTGAGGCGCCGAAGTGATCAGTGACAGCCTCGACGATGAGATCGGCGGCGTCGCGATCGTCTTCAAGCAGCAGGACTCTTGGTGGTTGCTGATCGCCCATGAACTCGCGGTGATCCCGGATTGAAGGGAATGCAGTGCGCCCCACGCATCGCACTCTCGCCGGCGGCGCCCCTCAACGCCTGCCACACGACAGATGCAGCACGTTCTCTCCAGGCGAAGCGATCATGGCGCCGCCGCCTGTGAGCATCGGTATTCGCGCCGCTTCTGTTGAGGGCGCGCCATGCCTTGGCACGCCCGCACAATCGCGCTAAGCGCTTGCGCCTGCGACGTCCGGGAAAGAGCGCACGCGATCGGCGGGAATCGTGAACGTGAATCGACTGCCCTTTCCGAGTTCGCTCGTCAAGGAGAGTTTTCCGGACCAGCGCTCGACGGTTGCGCGCACTGCGGCGAGTCCAACCCCCTTGCCCTGGGCATGATCCCCTGCGTCGGCGCCGCGCCGGAAGACCTGGAAGACGTGCGCCTGCTCCTTCTCGGGGATGCCGGGTCCGGTGTCCTCGATGGTGAAGGCGACGTTGTCCTCGCGCCTTCGGCAACTGACGTGAATGCGCCGAACGGGGCTCTCGCCCATGTACTTGATGGCGTTGTCGATGAGATTCTGCACGACATTGCGAAGGCGCCCCGGCTCCATGTGCAGGATCGGGAGGTTCTCATCGATCGTCAGCTCGATGCGCCGCGCCTTGAGATCATGATCGAAGGCCCGAGCCACATCGCGCACGAGGTCGAAGGAGTTCATAACTTCCGGCTTCTCCTTGCGCATGCCGATGCGGCTGAGTTCGAGGAGCTCGTCGATCATCTCCGTTTCAATGCGGACGTTGGCGTCGATGCGTTCGAGGCGCGAGACGATCTCATCGGGCAGGTCTTCCTCATGCTTGCGGATGATGCTCGACGTCATGCCGGCGATGTTGCGAAGCGGGGCGCCGAGATCATGGCTGACGGTGCGAAGGAAGTCGTTTTTGTCGCTGATCTCCAGCTTGAGGAGATCGTTGACGCGCTGCAGGGCGCGGGTGCGCTCTTCGACCTTGGATTCGAGTTCGGCGTTCGTGCGCATGAGCGCCTCGCGGGCGCGTGAGAGCTTGCCGGCCATTTCATTGAATGAACGGCTCAGGGCGCGCAACTCGGTCGCGCCCTTCTCCTCGAGCTCTTCGGGGCGATGGCCGCCGGCGAGTTCGGTCGCCGCGGCGGAGACGGCCTGGATGGGTCGCGTCAGGCGGCGGACGAAGAGGATCACGGCCGGGATGACGCCGAGCGCCACCAGACTCGCCGCGATGATCGCCGACTGGGATAGCTGATTGCGCATCACGCGATACGTCGGATCGCTGAAGCCCAGCGTGAGATAGGCGAGGGGCCGCGAGTCGTATCTGTCGGAGGCGATGATCGTGCGATAGGCGTAGCCGATGGTGGCGCCGCGATTTCGGATCGGAATGGCCTCGTTGAGGAGCATGGCGCCACCGGCGTTCGTTTTGCGCGCGTGATGCGCGCTGAAGACCTGCCGCTCGCGCACGCGTTCGATGACGGCGCCATCGTCGTGCATGGTGATCGTCACGAAGGAGAGGCGCGGATCAGCGAGGGCCGTCATGACCTCGGCGACGATCGCGTGCTCCTCATGGCGCTCGACGGGGCGGCGGAGCGTGTTGCTCAAGGCATTGCCTGACTGGGCGGCGTAGAGGCGAAGCTCGGAGGCGAGCTGGCGTTCAGTGATCGTCGCCAGCAAGAATGAGCTGACGCCGACGGCGCCGGCGACGAGCAGGAGCGAGAAGCCCAGGGCGCGCACGCGCAATGAGCGCAGGCCGGATCGCTCATGCGCGCTGTGACGCAGATCAGTCTCGCTGAATGCCTGGTTCATGGACGTCTCCGGGCGCGCGCAACGGCGCCCCGGTTCTCATCGACCGGAGAACGGACCGGCTTGCGAGTCCGGAGGGGCTATCCGTGAACGCTTACGGCGTGCGAGCGGACCAGGCGAAGTCGAGGCTGTCGTCGAGAATCGTGATGCGCGCCGCATCGAGGAGCTGGTCCGCAAGGCGATTCATGAGCAGGCGCTCCTGCTGGCGACGCGCAGCGTTCTCGAGTTCGGCGCGAACATCCTCCGGCGGAACGCCGTCGGGCTCGATGATCTCCTCGAGCAGGAGGATGGCGTACCCCTCGTTGAGCGCGATGGGCGTGCTGATGTCGCCCTCATTCATCTGTTCGAGGGCGCGCCGGATAGACGCGGGATACGCGGTGTCGGCGGGGCTGATGGGTTCGATGATGCCGCCGCGCGCCGCCGAAGCGTCGGTCGAGCGCGTCGCGGCGACGTCGCCGAAGCGCTCGCCATCGGCCAGACGGCGTGAGATCCTGCTTGCTTCATCGACGCTGTCCACGGTGATCAGTCGCGCCTGGTAGCGCGGGCCGTGGATGAGGTCGTAGAGCTGGGCGACGCTGGCGCTGGAGACATTGACTTCGGGCTGCACCATCTTGCGCAGGAGCGCGGAGCGCCGGACGAGGCCGGCGAAACGCTCGGGACCGAGGCCGCGCCTGCGGCGCACGGCCATGACAATGCGCGCCGCGTCCTGGGAGTCGCCGGCGCCGGCGGTCTGCGCAATCGAGTCGGTGAGGAGATCGCGCTCGCGGTCGATGTCTTCGCGCGTCAGGACGACCGCGCGCCGGCGCGCTTCACGATCGACGAGATAATCCAGCGCGAGTTCTTCGAGCGCCAGGCGTCCGCCGGCTTCGGCCATGAACGGTCGGATCTGATCCCAGCTCAGCGCGACGCCGTCAATGAGCGCGGCGGTCTGCTCGAGCGCGGGATCGCTGGCGCCTTCGGTGGATCCGATGGACTTCTCGGCGAGCACGAGGCCCCGGTCGTCATACGCTTCCTGTGTCGTGGTGGCGCATCCGACAGAGCAAGCGGCTGCGAGCATGACCATGGCGCAGAGGCGTTCGCCCCGGCTATGCTTGGCTCTCTGGATGGGTGGGCTCATCTGCATTTTCATGGCTCAAACCCCGGTTGGCCGGGACAGGACTGGAACTGCCCGCGGGCGGCGAACGTATCTTTTTGACGCCCGGACGGCTGCAGGACACGATATGGAACATACCGGCTCAAACAGCGACACGACGACGCATGGAGTAATGCCGTGCCCCTACTGCGGCCACATCCAGCGAGGAGCCGCGGCGCAGTGTGACTCGTGCGGGGGGCTGTTTGAGCCGCTTTCACGCCAGGCCACGCAGAACGCCATGGGCGCCTGGTTCATTCGAGACGACGAGCAACCCCATCGTCCCGGCTGCTCGTATGAGACGCTTCGCAAGCTTGTCCTGCGCGGCAAGGTGACCGAAGAGACCGTCCTGCGCGGACCGACGACGCGCCAGTTCTGGTCGTACGCGAAGGACACGCCGGGCGTCGCCCATCTCATGGGTCAGTGTCACAACTGCCACGAGAAGGCGGACCCTGACGAATACATGTGCAAGTCCTGCGGCGCCGTCTTCGTGACGCCGTCGGATCGGCAGCATCTCGGCCTGGCGCCGAAACGACTGCTTCCCGGACAGGCGCCCTCGCGCATCGTGGCGGCTTCGACGATCAGCGGTCTGGTGACGCCGACGGAGACGAAGCCGCCGGAGCCGGCGCGCACGCCGCAGATTCCAACCGAAGCGCCCAGCGCCGGCCCCCCTGCTTCACTCGAGTCGTTCACGTCGGCGCCGACGCCCGCGCCGACAGCGGACATCGCGCCGCCCGAGCCGCCACGTGCGCCGATGACGGCGTCCATGAAGCGCATGCGCAAGGACGTCGCGCGCTTCAAGACACTCGCGGCGATGATGGCGCTTTCGAACATCGCGCTGCTGGCGCTCGTGTGCGTCTTCCTGCTGTGGCCGTTTCTCAATGGACTCTCTGAGCGCGCAACGGAAAGCCGCACTCAAACTGCGCAGACACCCGCGATCAGCGGGCCTGTTGAGTCAACGCCGGCGACACCGACGTCGGAATCGAGCGAGCCTTCGAACACCGGACCGGCCGAGAGCGCACTGGAGCAGGCGAAGACGAGTCGATTCCAGCGCCAGTTCGACGCGGCGCTGGAGCTTGCCGATGAGGACTCGCTCGACGCCGTCGCCAAGGCGATTCAGCAGCTGCGCGAGATCGAGGCGGAAGCCCTGCCGGGCGAGGCGCCCGAGGGTCTCGCCGACGAGATCGATCGCCTCGAGGAGCGCCACGAGGAGCTCGCCCTGCGCGAGTTCATGTAGGCGTCAGTCCCCCTCGAAATCAGGAATCCAGGCGCCTCCCAGGAGGGCGCTGATGATCTGCTCGTTGGCCTCGGGGAACTCGAGGGCCGGGAGATCCTCCAGCGCGATCCAGCGGGCGTCGGCGACTTCGATGGGACGGGCCTCCGGTGAGCCGGGCTTCGGGCGGCAGAGGCGGATGTGCAGGCGGACGGCGCCGTGGGCGTAGACATGCTCGATCGGTCCGACTCCGGCCAGCGGACAGACGGCGTCGACGAGGAGGCCGGTCTCCTCCTCGATCTCACGCCGCACCCCCAACTCCGGGGATTCGCCGGGATCGAGCTTGCCCCCGGGGAACTCCCAATAGCCCGCATAGACGGTCGTTTCAGGCCGGCGTGTGACGAGCGCCTCCCATCCGGTGGGCGCTTCGCCCCCCTCCGAGGAGCGCTTGCGCAGGACGACGCCGATGCCAACCTCGGTCCACACTCGCGCCGGCGCCGGGCCTGAAGCGTCAGTCATAAACACCTGTAAATAAGCGACTTACAGAATCTTGTGAGAAACCGCCTGAGGACGTTGACCGCATCGCTCAGAGGGCTAGGCTACCAAGAGAGCGCGAGCGATCGCCCTTGGGGGGTGGTTGATTCTCGTTTCACAAGCAATGTGCGCAGCTTCGGTTGCGCCTTGACCGCCGGACGGGGATCGGAGCCTCCGTTCGGCGGCTTTTTTAATGCGCCATGCGCCGTTCCATTGCAATGCGCGGCGAATCGCGTGTCATCGCTACACTGCGGCGCTATGGCTCAGGAGATCACCGATTACTCGCCGGGCGCACGCGTGCGCGTCTTCCAGCAGATCCCGCGCGCCGCTTCCGGCTCGCTGCAGACGAGCGTCGAGGGCGTCATCGTCGAATACGGCCAGGCCAAGACCGGATCGTGGTTCGCGCACACCAAAGACGGCAGGGTCTGGCTCGATCGCCTGACGCTCAAGAAAGACGATGGCGAGATGGTCGTCTGCAATCTCGATCAGTACAGCCGCGTCGAGCTCGTCGAGAGCGCGCCCGCGGGCGACTGATCCGAATCGCACATCAACTCACTGCGGGTGACCCTGCTCTTCGGGGTCCACGATGTCGGCGATCCAGATCTGGCTCGACGGTCGTTCCTGTCCTTCGAGCTTCCCGCCGCGCTGACTCGTCCACATCAGGTGCTCGCCATCGTTTGAGAAGACGGGCATGCCGTCGAAACCGGGCGCCTGCGTGACGCGGATGGGCGGCGCGAGCTGCGCGTCGATCTGGCCGTAGGCCGGAATCTGCACAGCGTAGACCTCGTAGTTGTGATGCCCGACTTCGCTCGTCGTGTAGACGAGGAAGCGGCCGCTCGGATGGAAGTAGGGCGCCCAGTTCACGTGACGATTGTTCGTGATTTGATGCTCATGCTCGACGCCGATCGGGACGCCTTCGTCGTCGAATTTCAGATCGGCGACGTATACCTGCAGCAGGTCGTTGCCGGCGCGATCGGAGCGATAGCAGAGACGTTTGCCGTCGGGGCTGAAGAAGGGGCCGCCGTCGTAGCCCTGCTTGATGACAATGGGGTGATTCGCTTCGGTCTCGGTGTCAAAGATGTAGAGATCGCCGTCACCGGTCTCGGGATCAACCTGTGTATTCACGATGAAGCGCCCGTCCGGTGAGAACGCGCATTCGGCGTCGTAGCCTTCGCGCGTCCAGAGGGGCTTCGGGACGAAGGCGTCCGCGCTCCAGTTGAAACGCTTGCCGGGGTTCTGGTCTTCGGCGATCTCGGCGACGGAGCGGGCGCAGACTTCCATTTCGTTGGGGAACTGCCAGGCATAGTCACTGGTGTCGCGCTGATAGCCGCTCTTACTGCGCGATGCAGGCGGCACGCGCGTGGAGCCGAAGATGATGTCGTGGTTGGAGGTTGGATCGAAGAAGCCGCAGGTGTTGGCGGAGCCGGGGTCGGAGACCATGATGGGCTCGCTGATGGAGTCGATGCGTCCGTTGGCGTCGCGGATCAGCTTGGCGACGTACATCGAGTAATGCGGATTGCGCGCCTTCGCGCTGGCGTCCGTCTTTGGCACGGCCTGGAAGATGATCCACGAGCTGTCGGCGCTGAAGTACGCCTCGCCAGCCTTCTCGAACTGCTCGGGGAAGGTGAGCTGCGTGTGGTGTTTCAGGAAGTCTGACTCAGCTTCCCGCCAGTCGGCGGCTTCATGCTGCGCAAGCGCCGGTGCGGCGAATGCAAGGAGCGGGAGAGCAAGCGCGGGACGGAGATCCATCGGGGGACACCTCGGGGTTGGAAATACACCTGACTTGGCCAGCGATTGTACGGCCCCCGTAGCCGAAACTGTCGATTCTCCGGCTGCCTGGAGTCTTGAAATCACAAGGCGAACGCTCCGAAAGAGGCCTGCATGCGCAGACACCGACTAAGGCGACGGATCCTGATCGGCGTCAGCATCGTGGTCGTCGTCTGGGCGATCGTCGCCGCCTGGTTGCTGGGGACGGCGTGGCGCAGACTTCCCCTCCATGAGCCGGCCCCTGCAGTCAGCGGGCCGATCATGGACAACGCCGAGTATGCGCTCGTGATCGACACGCATGCGCGCCCGTATGCCTACATCATCGAGAACTCCGATGGCGACGGCGTCGTCCAGATCTTCGGGGCCGAGCACACCATGGACGCAGGCGATGCGCAGCTCGCCGACATTCGCGTTCGCTGGAATGCGATGGCGCCGACGATCGCCCTGATCGAAGGACGCCAGGGCATGCTGTTTCCGGCGTTCATGGATCCTGTGCAGACGTTCGGCGAAGGCGGCTTCGTACGCGCGCTCGCGCTTGATTCGGGCGCACGAGCGATGTCATGGGAGCCGCCTGTCGATGTGCTGATCGAGTCAGTCAAGGCGCAGGAATTCACGAGCGAGCAGATCGCCCTGCGCCTGATGCTCAATCCTTACTTCTCCAATCTGCGTCATGGCAAACCAAGCGACCCGGAGAGCTTCGTGCTGGATACGCTCAACGAGCGCTCGAAGTGGCCAGGCATCGACGGAGCAATTTCAAGTATGGACGAACTCAACAGTGCGTGGCTGCGCTCATTCCCGGATGGTCCCGACTGGCGCGATGTCTCCGATGAGTATGGCCTCCCGGGATTTCTCGGCGCCATGGATCTGAACCGCGCCCGCGACGAGCACCTCGTGCGATGCGTAGTGGACCTGGCGGGGCAGGGCGAGCGCGTGTTCGTGATCTGCGGCAGCAGTCATGCGGTGAAGGTGCGCGGCGCGATTGAGTCTGCGCTCAGCCCTTGAATCGCTCTAGATCTTCACCTGATCCCACCCCCAGATGCCCATCGCCACATCCTTGTCGATGGTCTTCCCGCTCACCTTGAGCGTGAGCAGGATGCGCCCGCGATGGTGCGCCTCGTGGGAGACGAGATAGCTGAGCGTCGTGAAGATCCCCTTGCGGAAGCCGCGGCGCTTCGGAACTTCATTGAGCACATCGAGGAGCAGTTCCTCGATGGCGCTCGCACTGGCCTTCAGGGCCTTCTTCAACTCCACCTTCGTGAACGTCGCCTTCGTGTCGAGGACTTCGAGCTTGTCCACCCATTTCGCGAAGATCTCCGGCGCGCGGTTCTTGACGTGATGGACGCGGATGTTGTGCACGTGCGCGAACTCGCCCATGACCCCGCGCCCGCCACGCGTGGAGAGCGTCGCAGCCATGCCATCCTTCGACACCTTGTCGAGGATCATGAGGTTGATCTTGCAGTTCGTGCGCCAGGCGTCGCGCAGCTCTTTCTCGAGATTCCTGCTCATGCGTCCATCTCCATCGTGTGAGATGGACAGCGTACCGACAGGAATGCGCTACTTCCGATCCTCGCTCATCCAGCCGGCCAGGCGCAGCGCCAGCTCCAATGACTGCTGGTAGTTGAGGCGCGGATCGCAGGGCGTCTGGTAGTTGAGGCAGAGATCCTGCTCGCGCACGCCCGCGGCGCCGCCGACGCATTCGGTCACGTCATCGCCGGTGAGTTCGAAGTGCACGCCGCCAAGAACGGTCCCCGCGGCGCGATGCGCTTTCAGGTTCTCCTCGACCTCCTGGAGGATCGCATCGAAGTTGCGCGTCTTGACGCCGCCATCGGTGGTGACGCCGTTGCCGTGCATCGGGTCGCACACCCAGAGGACCGTGCGCCCGCTCGCCTTGATCGCCTCGATGACCGGCGGCAGCGCCTCGGCGACGTGCGTCGCCCCGAATCGATTGATGAGAATCATCTTGCCAGACTCATCGTCCGGGTTGAGCGTCTCGACGAGCTGGACGACCTCGCCGGGGTCGGCGTTGGGGCCGACCTTGACGCCGACGGGATTGCGCACGCCGCGGAAGAACTCCACGTGGGCGCCTTCGAGCTGTCTCGTGCGCTCCCCGATCCAGGGCAGATGGGTCGTGAGATCGAAGTAGCCGGCGCGGCGTGGCACGCGGCGCGTCTGGGCGCTCTCGTATAAGAGATTGAGACCTTCATGCGAGCAGAAGAACTCGGTGCGCGTGAGTTCGTCGATGCCCGTCTCGCCCAGCGCCTCCATGAACTTCAGCGCCTCGGCGAGCTCCGTCGTCATCTTCCGATAGTCGTCGCGCAGGGCGTCGGGGAGATCCGCGTGCTCGAGGAAGCCGAGGTTCCAGTACTCGGGATGATGCAGATCAGCGAAGCCGCCGTCGACGAGGGAGCGGATGAAGTTGATGGTCATCGCGGCGTGCTGATAGCCGGCGACCATGTTGTCGGGGTTGGCGCGTCGGGCGTCGGCGCTGAACTCGGCCTTGTTGACGAGGTCGCCGAAGTAGCTGGGCAGCTCGACGTCGGCGCCGTCAGGTCCCTTGCCCTTCTCCATGGGGCTGGAGCGCGGCTTGGCGTACTGGCCGGCGAATCGTCCGACTCGAATGACGGGCTTCTTGATCCCATGCACCAGCACGAGGGACATCTGGAGCAGGATCTTGAGCTTGTTGGCGATGATGTCCGGCTGACAGTCGGCGAGCGTTTCGGCGCAGTCGCCGCCCTGCAGCAGGAAGCGCTTTCCGGCCTGCGCCTCCGCAATATGGCTCCTGAGACGTTCGATTTCCCAGCTGGTGACAAGCGGCGGGAGCGCCTGGAGCTTATTCACGGCGCGCTGCACGGCGTCCCGGTCGTCATAGACGACCTGATGCGCTTCGAGGCGCGTCTTCCAGGATTCGGGCGTCCAGGGTTCGGACGCCTTCGCTCGGGGCTTGGGCACGTTGCGTCTCCACATTTTGGGTCGTGCGCGCGAATGAAGAGTGTGCGCGTCGGCTGACCCTGCTTGTCGCTTCAGGAATATACGTCAGGAAGTGCGGTGTCCGAGAAGGTGGGCGCGAATTGCGCGTTCACTTTTTTTCCGTGGATTGGGCGCTCTTCCTTGAGAAGCGGACCGGGACGTGCCGATTCTCGCATCGTTCGGCGACGCCACCCCCGCAGTGCGGGTGTCGCGCCGCCGAACACCGTCGCTTCCGGTTGGAGACCGGGCAAGGAACAGCAATCAAGGATGGCGATCGGCGAGGTCGAACCTCGGAATCCGGCGCCGCGCAAATGGAGCATAGAAATGCCCACGCCCAGAAAGGCCTCAACCAGACGAGGCACGGCCAAGCGCTCAACGAGCGCGAAAAAGCACACCGGCAGATCGAAAACGACTGCCAAGAAGTCGACGCCCAGAAGAAAGAAGAGCACGTCGACCACAACCGCTCGCAAGCGCACCACCGCGCGCAAGCCCGCCGCGAAGCGTTCGACCGCCAAGCGCTCGACCGCCCGCAAGCCTGTCGCCAAGCGCAGCACGGCTCGCAAGACGACGCCCAAGCGTCGCACGACCACGACGGCCCGCAAGCGCACAACCACGCGCAAGCCCGCCGCCAAGCGAACCACCGCTCGCAAGAGCACCGCGAAGCGCACGACCGCTCGTAAGAGCGCGCCGAAGCGCCGCACCACGACGACCGCACGCAAGCGCACCACGGCGCGCAAGCCCGCGACCCGTCGCTCCACCGCACGCAAGACGACCGCTCGCCGCAGTCCTGCCAAGCGCACGACGGCGCGCAAGAGCGCTCCCAAGCGTCGCACCTCGACCACGGCTCGCAAGCGCACCACCGCGCGCAAGAGCACGCCGAAGCGTCGCACGACAGCTCGTAAGACCACGGCTCGTCGCAGCCCGGCCAAGCGCCGCACCACGACGACGGCACGCAAGCGAACCACCGCTCGCAAGGCAACGCCGAAGCGTCGCACGACCGCTCGGAAGACCACGGCACGTCGCAGCCCGGCCAAGCGCCGCACCACGACGACGGCACGCAAGCGCACCACGGCACGCAAGGCCGCGCCGAAGCGTCGCACGACCGCTCGCAAGACGACGGCTCGTCGCAGCCCGGCCAAGCGCCGCACCACGACGACCGCTCGCAAGCGCACCACGGCCCGCAAGGCCGCACCGAAGCGCCGCACGACGGCTCGCAAGACCACGGCTCGCCGCAGCCCGGCCAAGCGTCGCACCACGACCACGGCCCGGAAGCGCACGACCGCCAAGCGCAGCCCCGCTCGCAAGAGCACGGCCCGCAAGACGACCGCGCGTCGCAGCCCGGCCAAGCGCACCACGGCTCGCAAGACCACGGCCAAGCGCCGCACCACGACGACCGCGCGTCGTCGCACCAGCAGCGGCAACCTGCGACTTGCCGGAACGCAGAAGCGCTCCAGCAGCCGTCGCCCGTCGAGCGCCCGTCGCACGACGGCGCGTCGCCGCGCCGCCTGAGGCGGTCAGATGACAGACGCCGTCACATGACGGCGACGAGATCAAAGAAGAACGCCGGGGCGCACGGACGCGACCCGGCGTTCCTTCTTTTTTGGTTGCGCTCGAACTCGTCAGGCGGTCTGCAGGCGCGCAATCTGTTCGTTGATCTTCGCGCGCCGCGTGCTGGCCATCGTGCCAAAGACGCCGCCCGCGACGCCGACGAGTGACCCGACGATCGCGCCGGCGATTCCGAGACCCGAGCCCTCGAGGCCCCACGCAAAGGCGCCGGCGACGCCCAGCACGCACACGACCAGGAGTGCGCTCAGGATGTAGAAGAAGCGCGCTTTGAACGCGCGATGGCGCTCGTACGCCGTAAGCAAATCCTCAGGAGCGTCCTCCGGCAGTGGCTCGGCTTCCATCATCGCCAGACGGGTGCAGAAGGGCCCGAGGATGCAGATCAGTCCGGCGATGACGGGCTGCGGCACAATGACCGCCATGGCGATTGTCTGGCTGATGCTCGACGCGCCGGTGGCGAGCCCGGCGACAACGAGCCCGGTCATCGCAAGCCACATGACCCACAGCGCCGTCCAGGCGGCGCGCGGAATGACGCTCTCAGGCTCGCGCCGCTCGAGCGACGCGGCGCGCGGCGCTCCCGCTTGCGCATGGCCCTGCGTCGAGAGGCTTGGGTACTTCTTCGCCGTCAGCGGCATCGCGAGGCCGAACCAGAGCGGGAAGAAGAGCAGCCAGAGGAATGAGCCGCCGAAGGGATAGACAAGCTGCACGCCGATGACCGCGCCGACAGACGCGAATGTCCCGACGATGAGCCAGGTCATGAGCCGGCGCACCTTCTCCTGCGCCGCGGGATCTTCGACGCGCATCAGCCCCGGCCGGAACAGAACGCAGAAGGCCAGGGGCGCGACGATCATGCCAATCGGAAAGAGAATCCTGAAGAGATCCATGTGATCACTCCTTGTCCCAGAAGAGGTCCATCTGTTCGAGCAGGAGATCCCGCGCTTCGTCACGAGAAAGCCCCCCGAGACGCGCGCTGGCCAGCGCGTCACGTGTCCGGGCGGCGAGTTCGGCGCGAATGCTCTCGATGTCACGGGCCGGCGCTTCGGCGCTGGCGGCGACGGTGGTTCCTCGCCCCCGGCGCGTCTGAACCAAGCCGTCCCCCTCGAGGGCCCTGTAGGCCCGGGCGACGGTGTTCATATTCACGCCGAGGTCGGCGGCGAGCTGCCTGACGGTCGGCAGGGAGTCCCCCGGGGCGATCTCGCCAAGGGCGATGACCTCCCGCACCCCCGCGACGATCTGCTCGACGAGGGGAATGGGCGACTCGAGGCTGATGGCGATTCTCGCTGCCATGGCCTCATTGTATCACACAATGATACAATGTCAACACACCTGAGAGATTTTTCTGATCGGAGATCCTGATGGGCGATGGGGCCGCGTGGCGGCGTCTGCGGAGCGAGCGACGGGCGCCGCTCAGAGTTTGCGACGCGCCACGGGCTCGTCGGAGATCTCACCGAGATGGTTGACCTGGAAGATGTCACCCTCGGCGTCGTTGCGCACACCGACGTCAACAACACCACCTTCACCGGCGATGACGAGGCGCTCGAAGAGGCGCTGCGCAAGCGCCACAGCGACATCCTTCGGCTGGGGCTCGAGATCCCCTGCCGTCCACTCGTTCGCGTCCTTATAGAGGACGACAACTTCCCAAAGGTCACTCGTCGAAGACATGCCAGCTCCGTTTAAACGCTGGAACAAATCTACGGACTCATCGGCGTTCACTACAGCGCGAACAGAGGCATTTCCCGGCATTGACCGGTTCGCGAATCGCGCAACGCCGAATTCCGGATATCGACGCGAATTGCCTGAATTCTGTGGCGGAAACGAACTTATGCCATGAACAGGGGAGCCACACCGAGCGCTCGGCGCAGATCGATCAGCTGCCCGATGTGCATGCCGGTGTGAATCGCCATGCGCTGCGCGATTGTTCCAACAGCCTTCGAATTCACGCCCCACGGGACTTCTCTGTCCAGTTCTTGATCGGAAGCGTTGCGCAGTGCTTTGATCAGGCGATCGCATGCGCGCCGGTGAATCTCCAGACAGCGCTGTGCGCCTGGAAATGCGTCGGCGTCATCCCGCGGCGACGATCCGAACGCGATCTCCTCCTCGACGAAGCAATTGTTCCCCTTGCCAGGGGATGCAAAGTCCTGCGCCGGCAGCGGGCCGTCGTCGATGAAGTGCGCGACCTCATGCATGGCCAGCGCGCAGTGGCCGAGCGTCCATGCGAAGTGGTTCGGCAGGCCCGGCGCCTGGCTGGTGCGATTCGAGTCGTCGAAGCCCTCGCTGAAGAGCTCGAGCAGATCGAGGGCGCCTTCGATGGACTCCGCGATGGTCTCGCCTCGACGCATGGCCGCCTTCCTTCCGCGTGGTGAACCGCGCAGGTCCCAGAAGATAGGGGTCCGTTCAGACCTACGCCTGTTTGGGGGGGAAATTGCTCGACATGATCACACCCCTGTCTTAGGATCTGGGGTCCGGAACGCACACGGGAAGGAACACGTGCCGGGCCCTCATATGGATTCGCTCGTTCCGGTCTGCGCATGGTGCGCTGCCCCAGGGCCCGACGGAGGAGGACAAAGAACATGTTTGGATCACATCGTCGTGGGTGGTTGATCGGATTGACGGCGCTGGGCGCCAGCGGCGTCGCGCTCGCGGGCGTTCCCAACGATCCGCTCTTCCTGGCGACGCAGGGCGACACGCTCTATCGCTTCGGCCTGGCGGGCGCCGTGCAGTCATTCACGCTGAATGACACGGTGATCGCGATGGCGGAGGCGCCCAATGGCGTCATCTACGCCGTCAGCGAGAAGCCCGGCGCCGGCGCGCAGGGCGCAGAGCTCTACAGGCTCGACAACGCATTCGGCGCCGCTCCCACACTCACGCTGCTCGACGACGACCTGACCAGGTTGTACCCGTCGATCACGTTCATCGGGAATGAGCTGTACGGGTTCAACAACCTCGAAGACACGCTCGTCGAGATCGATCTCGGCACCTTCAACGAGACGCCTGTCGGCGCCACCGGCGCCACCGGCCTCCAGGCTGTCGGCGGCTCCGGCTACGACGCCGGCGGCGACGTCCTCTACGCCATGGAAGGACTGTCAGCCCCGGAGAATCTCTTCACCGTCGATTACTCATTGACGGGCGGCCCCGATCCGACGGCGACGCTCGTCGGACCGCTCGGACATGCGTCGCTCTCGCTGGGCGGCGAGTTCCACGACGGCGACCTCTGGCTCGCGACCAACAACGCCGACACGGGCTTCTTCGAGCTCGGGCGCGTGAATACGGCCACCGGCTTCTTCACCGCTGATCGCACGATCGCCGGCGCGCTGCAGATCAACACGTCGCTGATTGCGGTGCCGACACCCGGCAGCCTCGGCGCGCTCTCGATCGCGGGTCTCTGCGCGATGCGCCGTCGTCGCTGAGCATTCCTGACGTTCACAGAACTACACAAAGCCCTTCCTGCATTCGGGAGGGGCTTTTTTCGTGGTCCCATCAGTCGCTGCGACAACCATGGAATACACCGCCCGCCCAGGCCGTTCGTCCGGTTCGAGATCACATTCCCACTCGTGAGGGGTCAGGTATGCACGCATCAATACGACGCTGGAACAGCCGACTTGCAATCGCGCTCGGCGCAATAATCCTCGCGCTTCCGGCGCACGCGCAGCAGACGGCGCTCGACGGCTACGACGCCGTGTCATACTTCGCGTCTGACGCTGCGCCGCCGCAAGCGGGCGTCGATGCGCATTCGGTCGAGCACAACGGCCATTTGTATCTCTTTGCAACTGCTGATCACGCAGCGCGCTTCGAAGCAAACCCGGGCGACTACGCGCCCATGTTCGACGGGCTGGACCCGGGACGCCTTGCCGAAGGCGCACGAGTAGAAGGCGACGCCTCGACCTTCAGCGTGATCGACGGCTTCCTCTTCCTCTTTGAGAATGACGCCTCACGCGAGTCGTGGCTGCGCTCGCATGACGACGTGGCGCTCGCAGCGCTTTCGAACTGGGATATGGGCCAGAGCGATCCGGGCGCCCGGCGCTTGCGCGAATCGCTCGACCGCAACATCGAGAAGCACCTGACCAAGCGCGATATCGCCGCCGCGGGCTATGACCTCGTGACGTACTTCCCCGAGGGCGGCGCCAAGCCGAAGAAGGGGCAGAAGAAGATCAGCGCTGATTACCGCGGCGTGACGTATCGATTCACGAGCGCCGAGAACCTCGAGCGCTTCAAGGAGCGCCCGACGCGCTATGAGCCCGCCTACGGCGGCTGGTGCGCTTACGCCATCGCCAAGAAGGACTACACCAAACCCAATCCGAAGCGCTTCACGATTCAGAATGATCGACTGATGCTCTTCTACGACGGACTGCTCGGCGACACGCACAAAGAGTGGTTCAAGGAAGGCGCAGAACGCCTCGAGCAGGACGCCGATCAGTGGTGGTTGAGCGAGTCCGGCGAGCGCCCGCGCGCTGCCGGCTCATCGAGCGCTCAGTAGGACGGCTCGTTCCCCGGCTTCCACTTGATGTTGCAGCCCAGGCTCGGCTTCTGATCCGTCGGCGCCGGCTCGTCATAAATCAGCGCGTTGATCGCCTCCCGAATGTCCGTCCCCGTCACCGGAACATCGGAACCTGGGCGACTGTCATCCATCTGCCCGCGATACGTCAGCTTCATCTCAGCATCGAAGACATAGAAATCCGGCGTGCACGCGGCGCTGAAGGCCTTCGCAACATTCTGCGTCTCGTCGAAGAGATACGGAAACTGGTAGCCGTGGGCCTCGACTTCCTGCTTCATCATCTGCGGCGAGTCATCGGGATAGTTCTCGACGTCGTTGGAGTTGATCGCGACCATCTTCACGCCGTTCTTATGGCAGTAGTCGCACAACTCGATGAGACCCTCGCGAATGTGCTTCACGAAGGGGCAGTGATTGCAGATGAAGCACACGACGACGCCTTTGGCGCCTGCGAGATCAGCGCTGCCGAAGGTGCGGCTTCGGGCGGGTTCCGGCAGGTTGAAATCAGGCATCGTCGTGCCGAGCTCGATCATCGTGCTTGCGGTCGCCGCCATGGTGGTCGCTCCTTCCCGGTTCGTTCGTCTCACGTCATCGTGACCTGAGGCATTCTACGCGCAGATTGTCGCGCGTCATCACCGACGGCCTCCCCGTACACTGGAATCGTCATGCCCAAGGTCATCGTCACACGCAAGACGCCCGGGGAGTACGACATCCCCGGCGCCGAGGTCGTCATCGGGCGCGAAGGCCCGTACGAGACCCAGGAAGAGTTGCTCGAGTGGATCGCCTCCCAGGCGCCCATCGATGTGATCGTCTCGATGTACAACGACCGGGTTGACGACGCGTATCTGGACGCCGCCGGGCCGACCATCAAGGGTGTGGTCAACTTCGCCGTGGGCCATGAGAACATCGACGTCGCGGCCTGCGCGCGGCGGGGCGTGAAGGTCGGCAACACGCCCAAGGCGGTCACCGAAGGCACGGCCGACATGGCCATCCTGCTCATCCTGGCCGCGGCGCGGCGCATGACCGAGGCCGGGCGCTACGCCCGATCGCCCGAATACGCCGAGAAGGGCCAGCTCAGCATGAGCGACCTCGTGGGCCTCGACATCGCCGGGCGCACGCTGCTCATCGTCGGCGCCGGTCGCATCGGCTACGCGACGGCCATGCGTTCGATCGGCTGGGGCATGAACGTGCTCTACGTCGCGCGAAGCCGCCACTACGCCTTCGAGTTCGCGCCGCTCAACGCCCGGAAGGTCGAGTTGGACGAGGGGCTCGCCGAGGCGGACTACATCAGCATCCACGTGCCCTACTCGGAAGCGACGCATCACATGATCGATGCGCGCCGGATCGGGCTGATGAAGAAGCGGGCCGTGATCGTCAACACCGCGCGCGGCGCCGTCATCGACGAGCAGGCGCTGGTGGACGCCCTGCGTGAGAAGCGCATTTTCGGCGCGGGGCTGGATGTCTACGAGCACGAGCCGATCCTGACGCCGGGGCTGGCGGAGCTGGACAACGCGGTGCTCATGCCGCACATCGGCTCGGGCGCCGGGCGCTATCGGGAGATGATGGCGGACATCGCGTGCCAGAACGTGCGCGCGATTCTCGCCGGCGAAGATCTTCCCTTCGAAGTGAAGCCCTAGAACACACGCGCACCGCGCTCCGATTCTCAACCCATCTGGCGCCGGCGGCCGATGGTGGGGCGGTGCCTTCCCGAATCAGCTCATTGCTCAACGGCCTCACCGGCTGGCTCTTTCTCGCCGCCGGCATGGCGATGCTCGCCTGTGTCGCGCTCGTCCCGGTGATGGACGACCTCGAGAAGGCGAAGTGGCGCCGCGCCCAGGCCGAAGCGCTCCTCGAGCACAAGCGCGAGCGCCTCGACAACTACTCGACGTATCTCGAGGCCCTCGACCGCCAGGACGAAACCGTGATGAAGGCGCTCGCGGCGACGCAACTCAACCTCGCCCCCGCCGATCGCACGCCCGTCTGGATGGATGGCGACATCGATCACTTCAACGCCTCCGTCTTCGACGATCTCGAGCCGGCCCCCGTCGTCATGCCTCGCCTGGGAATGGGCGATTCGACGCTGCGCAATCTCATCGAGGGCGACACGACGCGCATGCTGATGATCGTCGGCGGCGCTCTGTGCGTGCTCATCGGCGTGCTGCCGCCTGCTTCGCGCGAGAGCGCCCGAGGGCGTCTACCCCGTCCGCTCAGGCGATCGCCCGCCGCAGCGTGAACCTCGCGCGAAGATCGCGCGAACCCACCCACAATCGGCGACGTAAATAGACCTGCACGGGTGTCCGATCGCCATTCGCTCCCTGATTGAGCGGATGGGGGCTGGATCTCCACGGTTTTGAGGTCAGCACCATGAATCGAACAGGTCTCTCCACCTTCGGTGGTGTCGGCGCGCTCGCATCGGGCGCGTTCATCGCCATGTTTCCCCTCGTTCTCGTCAAGTGCGCCGCCACCGGCGAGCACTGTGACATGGCGTTCATCTCGTTCGCATTTGCGCTGCTCATCGCCGGGCCATGGCTTGCCGGGGCGTGCAGCGCTGCGATCGCCTGGGTGGAGAATCAGCGCCGCATCATTCTGCTCTTTGCGCTTGGCAGCGCGCTTCCTGCACTTGGGGCGTCACTTGCGGCGGTTGACCAGGGGAGATCAACCGCTGTGAGCCTGCTCCTGCTCGCAGCATTCCACGCCGGTTTCTCGTTGACGCTCGGTTTCGCCGCGCTCTGGATTCGCGCCGCGCGCGTTCACGGCAGCGACTGAATCTCTACTGCACCGGGTCGTCCGACTCGGCGCCGTCATCCGGATCGTCTTCAGCGCTCTCCTCAGGCTCGGCTTCCGGATCCTCCGGCTCGTCGAGGAAGTTCAGCGCCGGCGGCTCCTGCGAGCCGACCGTCCACGTCTGGAATGACTTCATTCGCCATCGCTGCAGGCCGCCCTCGATCGTGAGCGTGATGGGCTGATACGCCGGCACGCCATCGGGATCGAGCAAATCGACGACCGGACGCAGCACATCCATCTCGGCCCGCTCGCCGCGCACCCAGATGCGCGTGACGTGGTAGATCGGGAGCGATTGCGTCTCCTGCGTGAGGAGCTGAGCGTCGGGATCGCCCACGCGCGCCAGCACCTGCAGCGCGCGCGTGCGCGTCATGCCCTCGGGAAAGTTGATCACCCAGTCGCCCTGCGGCGAATAGCGGGTGGAAACCCACGTCAGGCCGGCGATCTGGATGTCATAGATCAGGGCGGAGTTCGGATTCTCCGTGGCCAGGTTGCCGTCGATCGGCGGATAGTTGGCGTATCCCACGCACCCGGCGAGCTGCGACGCGAGGAGCGTCATGCCGCCTGCCGCGAGTCCGAGGACCAGTCGCTTTCCGGCGCCGGCGAGGAGTCCGTTCTTCATCACCATTGGGCCTCCCGAGGTCGATTCCCCACTCATCAGAGATCGTCAGTGTACCGGGAGGCGCCCCACGGCGCATCGCCTGCACCCCTTCGCCATCAAGCGCGAGGCGTACAATCCCCTCCCACGCGCGCGGGGGCTCGCGCCGGAATCATGTCAGCAGAAGCGCCGACCAGCACGATCGACGGGGCCGCCGAGACGACCGGCGCGATAGGCGTCGTGCGCCTGGCGCTGGCCGACATCAAGCTGGCGCACACCGTCTTCGCGATGCCCTTCGCCGTGCTGGCGTCATTCCTCGCGCTGACCGCCGGCGGCGTCACGCCGGACTGGGGACGCTTCGCCGGTCAGCTTGCGCTCGTCGTGCTCTGCATGATCTTCGCCCGCACGTGGGCGATGCTCGTCAATCGAGTCGCCGATCACGCGATCGATCGCGACAACCCCAGGACCAAGAAGCGCGCGATGGCCAGCGGCCGGATGCGCGTGCGCGACGGCGTCCTCCTCGCCCTCGCCAGCGCCGGCGCCTTCCTCATCTGCTGCGCGCTCTTCTGGGTCTTCTTCGACAATCCATGGCCGACATTCCTCGGCGCCCCGACGCTCCTGTGGATCGCCTTCTACAGCTACACGAAGCGATTCACGTTTCTGTGCCACGTCTTCCTGGGCGGCGCGCTGGCCTTCAGCCCCATCGCCGCGGCGATTGCGATCAATCCATCGGCGCTTACTTCGACGCCGGCCCTGTGGTTCATCGCCGGCATGGTCCTCTTCTGGGTCGCAGGCTTTGACGTCGCGTACGCCCTGCAGGACCTCGATTACGACCGCGAGGTCGGGCTCGCGAGCATCCCGGCGACGTTCGGCTGGAAGGGCGCCCTGTGGGTGAGCCGAGGATTTCATGTGATCGCCTTCGCGCTGCTCGTCGCGGCCTGGCGCTCCGACCCCCGCCTGACGCTCCTCTTCGGCGCCGCCGTCACGCTCGTCGGCGCACTGCTTGTGTATGAGCACACGATCCTCCACCGGCGCGGCATCGCGGGCCTGCCGATGGCGTTCTTCACGATCAACGGCGTCGTGAGTTGCGTACTGGGTGTGATGGGAAGCGTGGATGTGCTGATCGCGGGGTAGAGCGCCAAGCGCGAACGCCGATTGACGCGGGTGGTACAACGGGGAGCGCATGAGCGACTCGATCGGGCCAATGCGCTTCTTTCGGATCTGGCGATCGTTGACGCGTCAAGAGCGGCGAGAGATCCGTCGTCAATGGCGGCGCTTTCGAAAGATCAACCACAACTCAGTAGATGTGCACGCATTCGGATCTCGTTTCGGAGTCCTCATTGTCACGCTGGCGCTTCCTTTCATCATCGTCGGCCTTCTGCTCCAGGCGGACTCGAAGATGATCATCGGTCTCTACGCCGCATGGTTCGGAGTCACATTCATATTCGGGTGGATCCTCCTACCTCTGCTCGCGCACGAAGTCCTGCTTCATCTTGCCATTAAGAATGGCGCGCGAGTCTGCCTCAACTGCCCGCGCGCCGCGGCGCCTGATGAGAACTCGACGAACTGCTCAATTTGCCAGCAGCTATTCGAGACGGACTCCTTCGTTGACATGCAGCCGATGCCCGAGGAACTCGACGAGACGCTCGAGCCCGGGATGATCACGCTGCGCAGCCTTGTCTCGATGCCGCGCGATCAACGCAGGGATCTCTCGCGCCTTGCGCTCGCGTGCGTCCCCCGTCCTCTGAAGTACAAGTGGATCTTTGCGCTCCTCTGCTTCGGACTCACGCTCCCGGTGTTTCTCAGCGTCTCCATCGTTCGACCAACGGTCTTCAGTATCGTCACGCTGATTGTCGTCGGATGGACGGCCTACACGATTCTTCTGCGCGAGTTCCCGACATCGTTCCGGCGCGCACTGAACCTGGCCGCGGAGCGGATCGACGCTGACGACATCGCCTGTCTCGCCTGCGGCTACCCTCGGCGCGGTCTCCCGCCGGACGCCCCCTGCCCCGAGTGCAGCCGGGACGTAGTCCCGGAGCGCTATGGCAGTCAAGCCGACCTCTTCTGGGCGTCGCCGCGTCACCAGAGACGACTGCTTGACCAGTGCGCGCCAAGAGTCGCCATCGACGCGTTCATGAACTTGACGTCTGAACAGCGCAGCCGCGTGAAGGACCGCCACTTCCTCTCGTCCTACGCCGGGTTCGACTACTACCTCTTCCTGATCGTCGGCACGATCCTGACCACACTCGTCGGCGGAGCGATCGCGTATCCCTTCATGGCGAATCTCTTCAACGACATCCGGAGTGTCGGGAAGCTCATCTCGATCTCGCTCTTCATCTCATTCCTCGTCGTGACGATTCCCGTCTTCGTCTACTTGCGCAGCAAGCTCTATCTCGGCGTCGTCAGGCTCACCCTTCCTGCCTTCTGCCGCGCGATCAATCACACGCTCGACACCACCTGCCCCGTCTGTGAGCACGAGCGCGGCTTTCCCAGCGAGACGCCCTGCTCCCGCTGTGCCTGCCCGCCCATCCCCGAGTTCGCCGCCTCCCTGATCCCCAGAACCCCCCTCCAGACCCCGGAATCCCCACTCATTTCAAAAGTTTCTGAAAATCCATAGACACGTCGCCGCCCCCCGGATAGCCTCTCGCAACGCAGGGAATCCCGTCCCCACCCCCGGAGAGCGGCCGTGTCACCCAGCCCCCATTCCGCACCCGAAGCGCTCGCCGAAGCACAGGAGCGCTTCATCGACACGTGGGGCAAGATGGGCGCCGTCTGGGGCATCAGCCGCACCATGGCAGAGGTGCACGCGCTCCTCTACATCTGCGCCGAGCCGCTCAACACCGACGACGTCATGCAGCGCCTTCAGATCTCGCGCGGCAACGCCTCCATGTCCATCCGCGCGCTCGTCGACTGGGGCGTCGTCGCACGCACACACAAGCGCGGCGATCGCAAGGAGTACTTCGTCGCCGAGTCCGACGTCTGGACCATGTTCCGCATCATCGTGCGCGAACGTATGAAGCGCGAGGTCGAGCCCGTGCTCGCCGCCCTCTACGACATTCGCGAGATGACCGCCCCCGGGCGCGTCGGCAAGACGGCCGCCGACGATGTGAAGAACGTCTCCGACCACAACGAGCGCCTCGACGAGATGGTCCAGGCGATCGAGACCATCGACAAACTCTCCGAACGATTCGCAAGCCCCTCCGGCAAGGGCCTGCGATTCGCCGCAACAGCGCTCGCCAAGCTCAGCGGCTGACCCGATCCAGGAACGATCACCGTGTCCATGCTCACGCCGACAGACCGAAGCCAGACACCCAGCGCCGCACTGCTGCGCACCGAGGTCGTCGTGCGCTGGAAGGTCCATGCTCCGGCGCTCCCCGAGGAGATTCGCAGTCAGCTTCCCGAGACGCGGCGCAATGAGGCGATTCTCGAATTGCGCGTGCGCCTCCGCAATGGCGGCGTCGAATATGCGCAGGGCTTCATCGCGACGGACGAAGGTGACACACCTGAGATTCCGCTCCAGACGCCGAAGAATGCGCTCGAGGAGAGCGCCTGCGTCGGGCTCCAGATCATGGACGACGGCAGCCTCATCCATCTGGACGCCCCCAACTTTCTCGTCTGCACCCTGCGCGGCGCCGCCGAGAGCTGGCGCCGCGGACGCCACTACAAGCGCCTGCTCTACGCGCGCACGCCCATCATCCGCGAACTGGGCCTGCCCGGCGGGCGATATGAGCCCCTCGATGCGCATGTTCGCGTTTTCTAGCGCGCCGGGCGCATGTGCGTCCGCGATGTGCGCAAAGTGACCTCGCCATTTTGAAAATCAGGATTCGCTGAAGATTTTTTTGCGCCTTGACGCAGAAGGACTTGCGCGCGTTCGCCTGCGCGCATCGCGCTTCTCATTCGCCTGAAACGCGCTGGTCGGTCCCAAGGGTGGAGGCCCGGTTGTCGAGCCTCGCACCCCAGGCCCCGCGAGCGAGACCAGCGCGTCATGCCATTTCAGCTTCAGCCCTTCTCCGACGTTGCGCTTGATGAGCCGCGCCTGCGCGACCTGCTTCGGCGTCATGACGAATCGACGATTCCCGCCCTCGATCGCCTGTGGCGCTACTACCGCAATCCGCGCGTCGCGAGCGTGAACAACACGTCGCATGTCGCCCAGGCCGCGGGTCTTCCGGCGCGCCTCACGCATCCCGCATCAGGCGACCCTGCCGACCGGCGCGAGATCGTCATCGAAAACGACATCGCCTGGCGACTGCACGCGATGGTCGACTTCCTCCTCGGCGCCCCTGTCTCCGTCATCAGCACCGCTTCGGACGAATCGCTGCGCACGCGCATCGAAGAAGCGCTGGATGCGATCTTTGAGGCGTCAGGGGGCGTGGCCCTCCTGCAGGATATGGCGCTGCTGGCCGCGATCTATGGCCACGTCGGGCTGCTGCTTCGCACAGGCGACCTCCACCGGGCGATCGAATCAGGCGTCGCCAGCGCCCGAGCATCCATCGATGAACTTGCGCCCTTCCTGCGCATCGAGCTCGTCCCGGCGCCGCGCGTGATTCCCCTTCCCGATCCAACGGACTACAGGCGCATGCTGGGCGTAATCATCACGCATCGGCGGCGCGACGAAAGCGCCGAGCGCGACGAGCAGATCGTCGAGATCATCACGCCCGCCCAGCGCCAGCTCTACATCGATGAGCAGCTCGTCGAGTCCGAGCGCTTGCGCCATACATCGCTGCCTTACATCCACATCCAGAATATCAGTCAGCCGCTGCGCTTCGCCGGACTCTCGGAAGTCGAGGCGCTGATCCCGCTGCAGGATGAACTGAACACGCGCCTCTCCGATCGCGCCAATCGCGTGACGATGCAATCCTTCCGCATGTATCTCGCGCGCGGCGTCGACACGATGCGTGAAGCGCCGTCGCTACGCATCGCGCCTGGTCAGCTCTGGACAACAGACAATCCGGACGCCGGCGTGGACGCCTTCGGTGGCGACGTCGCCGCGCCGGGTGAAGACAACCACATCGAGCAGGTCCGCCAGGCGATGGACAAGACGTCCTCCGTCACGCCCATCGCCGCCGGCGTGCTCGGCGGCAAGGTCGGCCAGCTTTCCAGCGAGAACGCGCTGCGCATCGCCATGATGGGCCTCATCTCCAAGACCGCGCGCAAACGCCTCACCTTCGGAAGCGCGCTGGCGCAACTCGCGGCGCTCATCCTCGAAACGCTCGATTTCACCGGCGCCCTGCCCACGCAGCGGCGCGATCGCGACGTGCGCGTCGAATGGCCCGAAACCCTCCCGCAGCGCGAGCTCGAGCGCGTCCAGGCCGCCGAGATCAAGGAGCGCCTCGGCGTGCCCGCCGAGCAGCTGCGCGCTGAACTCGGCTACTCACCCCTCGACCCCGGCGTCGAATGACCACCATCCACACAAGGAGCAACACCATGGCTGATTCCATCAATCCGGCGCAACCTGCCGAAAGCGCCGCGCTCGAAAATGAACTCAACGAAGCGAAGGAAGCCCTGCGGCTCGCCCAGGCGGAACTGACGCGCGTGCGACGCGACGTCGAGATCAACAGCGCGATGCGCGACGCCCAGCCGGCGGATGAAGAACTCGTCCGCGCCCTGCTCACCGCGCAGCTGACTGACGACGCCGACCCCAAGGAGACGCTCGTCGAGATTCGGCGCAATCGCCCAACGCTCTTCCGCCCGCCCGTGCGTTCACGCGCCGGCGCGATGGCGCCTGTCGACGAGATCGCCGAATCCCCCGTCGCCGGCGCCCTGCGCACCGCCAGCGCCACCGGCGATCGCAAGGCGCTCCTCCACTACCTGCGCATCCGGCGCTCCGCCTGACCGCGCCCGCCAAGCCACCCGCTCACCCGAAAGGACACTGACTCATGCCATTCGCCGGCAAAGCCACCTTCTCCGCAGGCGCCGCCCTCCCCGAAATCGCCGAGGACGTCGCCGACATCGTCTCCATCGTCTCTCCCTTCGAAACGCCCCTGCTCGATCATCTCGGCGACGCGCGTCGCGCCGCCACGAGCACGCGCCACGAGTGGCTCGAGGATGACCTGCTCCCCAACACCGATCGCATCAATCAGGCGAGCTTCTCGCCCGACCCGTCGAGCGCGACGACCTTCGTCGTCGAGAACGGCGCTTCCTTCACGCCCGGCGATCAGATCCGCGCCGAGGGCGCGCAGGAAGTCATGCTCGTCACCGATGTCGTCGGCGACACGCTCAGCGTCGTGCGCGCCTACGGAGGCACGCCCGCGGCGGCACTCGCGGACGACCAGTCCATCACCATCCTCGGCGGAAGCGCGCTCGAAGGCGCCGATCGACCCGCCCCGAAATTCACCAATCGAAGGCGTCTCGCCAACTACACGCAGATCTTTACGAAGAGCGTCGAGGTCAGCGGCTCGCAGCTTGCCGCACGCACCATCGCCCTCGCAGACGAGATGGACTATCAGAAGCAGGAGCGCCTGCGCGAGCTGCTGCGCGATCTCGAGAACTGCGTCATCAACGGCGTGGCGCCGCAGGTGGATCCTGAGGGCACGGACAGCGTCCGGCGCACCATGCGCGGCGTGCTTCCCTCGATCCAGACGAACGAGTTCGTCGTCGGCGTCGATCCGATTCCTGTCGGCAGCGGACTTGGTCAGGACCTGCTCAATGAAGAAGTGCTCAACACTGCGCTGCGCACCATCTGGGAGCAGTCCGGCGCCATCGTGGACATCATCCTCGTCGGCGGCGCCCAGAAGCGGCGCATCAACAACTTCATCGGCGAGACGCGCTCTTTCGGCGCAAGCGACACGATGTTCCGCGACCAGGTGAGTATGTACGCCTCCGACTTCGGCGTCGCACGCGTGATCCTCAGCCGATGGGTCCCGCCGGACGCCTGCGTGCTCCTCGACTCGTCACGCCTCGACGTCCTCCCCCTCTCCGGACGCTCCTTCCACTTCAAGCAGCTCGCTTCTGGAGGCGACTCCGAAATCGGCCAGCTGATCGGCGAGTACACGCTCGAGATGCGCAACGAGAACGCCCACGGCGTCATCCGGGGACTCGGCGCGCTGTAGCGCGCTCAGCGATCGCGACGGCCGCGCCAGCACCATCCGCCCCATACCGGGCGCGCAGATCGTCGCCCCCCCCTCTCGCCCCGCCACGCGGCCGGGCGCTCGAAAGAGCCCCGCCGCGCTTCACCTCACCCTCTTCCGGGAGTGCAACGATGCCATTCGCCACCGATCGCGACCTGCTCGCGCTGGACCCGAACCTCTTCTTCGAAATCGCCTGGGATGCGCAGCGACGCGTCACTTCAGACAACGCGCAACTCACCTCCGGCCTGCTCTCGGCGCCGGGCGTTGACTTCGCTGATGCTCAGATCGATCCGGGATTCGTCGCGATCCTCGATGGGAGCGCTCTAGAAGTCTCACTCCGTCCATCGCCAGCGACGCTCCTGCTCTCGCATCTGCGCGCTCGCGCAGACGACCCGGAGCTCATCCCCGGAGACATCGCAGGCGCGAAGCTCCGTATTTCCACGTTCCAGCCACAGATCGAGCTTGCCCACCACGAACTGATGCAGTCGCTGGACATCGACGAGACGCAGGAATCATCGATCACGAACCCACGCGATGTCGCGCTGCTCGAGGCGGCGATGACGCTCCGCCGAATCTACGACGCCGCGCGCAGCGCCCCCGATGCGAACGCCTGCCGCGCGCTCAACGACCGCCGAATCGCGCGCCTTCGCGCCTGGCTGCGCGCGCGCCTCGATCTCGGCGATGGCGCCACGGAGACCCGATCACTCGACACCCCGTCCGTGACACGAGGCTGATCCATGCTCATTCTCAACCCCGACATCGTGACGCTCGATCTCGAAGGCGTCTCTATTCTCCTGCCCGATGTCGAGACCATCGCCATCGATCGACTGGCCCAGGGTGTGATCACGGAGTCCGATCCCACTGGCCCGCACCCCGCCTTTGCAGATGTCGCGCAGCAGCAGACTTTCGTTCGCATCGAGCGCCATCTCGATCGCACGGATGACGAGGCGATGCTCCTACTCACGCCGGGCGTCGAGGTGGGCCTTGCGGTGCGCATGACCATCGCGCGCTCCGACGCCGGCGCTCGCACGCTGCGCGCTCGTGTCGTCATCGAGTCCATCAGGCACGATCTCAAGCGTGATCGCGCCCGCCAGTCACTGCGCGCCATCGCGATCTCCGCCGATGGCGCCGACCCGATCACCATCGATGGAGACTCCTGATGCCCGCCACCTTCGACGGCCACTCCCTCTTCGACTCCGGCCCCCACCGCATCGCCATGCGCGCCCGGGGTCGCCTCTGGTTCCCGCCCCTCACGCTCGATGAGTTCACCGAAGACACGATCGTCATCGCCACGCCGCGTGAGCCTGCGCTCGTGCAGACCGGCCGACTCGTCGCACAAAGCGAGAGCGCGCTCTGGTCGCTTGCCGATGCGATCGTTGCTCTCGCGGAAGAAGCGCGCGTCGGCGATCTCGTCGAGCACTCGGGCCGAACGTGGCCGCAGATGACGATGCTGCGCTTCGAGCCGACCGGGCCGATCGACATCGGGCGCGTCGTCAGCTTGGGCTATTCGATCGACTACATCCGCCTCAACGTGGCGGCGCCATGAACCCATCCATCCCCCCCAATCTCATCGCGACACTGACCCAGTTCGGCGCCGCCGGGCTCATCGCCTGGATGTGGCTCACCGAACGCCGCCATGCGCTGTCGCGCGAGCGCCTGCTGGAGCGCGCCCACGAGCGCCTCGAAGAAGGGCGCGTGCAGTACGAGATCCTCGCGCGCATCGTCGAGGACAACACGCGCGCCCTGGCGAGCCTCGAATCCTCACAGCAGCGCATGGTCGAAGCCCTCGATCGCCTCGCGCCGGATCATCGCCCGGATGAACAACGAAAAAGACCCGACCGGCGTTGATCGCCAGTCGGGTCCCTTGTGCTTCGTATGAAAGCTGACGCGCCCTTACTCGGCCGCCATCTTCTCCGCCTTGGCCTTCGCGTCGTCGAGCGTGCCGACGTACATGAAGGCGCCCTCGGGAAGGTCGTCGCCTTCGCCGTTGACCAGACGCTCGAACGAATCGATCGTCTCCTCGAGGCTGGTGTAGATGCCCGCGAAGCCGGTGAACTGCTCGGCCACGAAGAAGGGCTGCGACAGGAAGCGCTCGATCTTGCGGGCGCGACCGACGATCAGCTTGTCCTCTTCCGAGAGCTCGTCCACACCGAGAATGGCGATGATGTCCTGGAGGCTCTTGTAACGCTGCAGGATCTGCTGCACCTGGCGCGACACGTTGTAGTGACGCTCGCCGAGGATCGCCGGATCGACGATTCGCGAGGTCGAAGCCAGCGGATCGACCGCCGGGTAGATGCCCTTCTCGGCGATGCTTCGCGAGAGAACGACGAACGCGTCAAGGTGAGCGAACGTCGTCGCGGGCGCCGGATCCGTCAGGTCGTCGGCCGGCACGTACACGGCCTGCACCGACGTAATGGCGCCCTTCGACGTCGACGTGATGCGCTCCTGCATCTCGCCCATCTCCGTCGAGAGCGTGGGCTGGTAACCCACCGCCGACGGCATGCGGCCAAGAAGCGCCGACACTTCCGAACCCGCCTGCGTGAAGCGGAAGACGTTGTCGACAAAAATCAGTGTTTCCTTACCGGAGGCGTCGCGGAACTCCTCGGCCATCGTCAGCGCCGAAAGCGCGACGCGAAGACGCGAGCCGGGCGGCTCGTTCATCTGACCGAAGACCATGGCCACCTTGTCGAGCACGTGGGCGGTCTTGCCCGTCTCGTCGGTGTACTCGGCCTCCTGCATTTCCAGCCAGAGGTCGTTGCCCTCACGCGTGCGCTCGCCGACACCGGCGAACACGGAGTAGCCGCCGAACTCACGCGCAACACGCGCGATCATCTCCTGAATGATGACGGTCTTGCCGACGCCGGCGCCGCCGAACAGGCCGATCTTGCCGCCTCGCACGAACGGGCAGAGCAGGTCAATGACCTTGATGCCCGTGACGAGAATTTCAGTCTTGGGGTTGAGGTCCGCAAGCTCCGCGGGCTCTCTGTGAATCGGAAGGCGCTTCTCCGTCGGGCACTCGCCGCGCTCATCGATCGGCTCACCCAGCAGATTGAAAACGCGACCGAGCACGTTCTCACCGACGGGGACCGTCACCGGCGAACCGATGTCCGTGCACTCGACACCGCGATACATGCCGTCGGTCGAACCCAGCGCGACCGCGCGAACGCGTCCGCCGCCGAGGTGCTGCTGCACTTCACCAACGAGCTTGATCGGGCCGGCCTTGGTCTCGGCGGTGATCGTCAGCGCGTTGTAGATGTCCGGGAGATTCTCTTCCGGGAACTGGGCGTCGAAGGTCGAGCCGATGACCTGTGTGACAACACCGGTGCTGGACATGAAAGCATCCTCTTCTTCTGTCGTGTGCCGAACCCGCATCGGACCGATCGCGGGAAGGCGTGCTTGCTCTTCTCACCCGGAATGCGTCGCGACAGTGACGGCGCGATGCCGGGCGTTCTTCATCTGGACCACTTCCCACATCGCGGCCATGGCCATCAGACCGGCCGAAACCGGCCGCCACCATCGGGCGCTCGAGCCCGCGATTGGGACGAACAGAATAGCGATCCTGACGCCCCGGGGCCACCTGCCCCGCGATCCCTCCCGCAGCCGATTCGCCGGGATTTCAGGCGATCCGGTCCCGCTTCACCACGCCCGCTGGACGGCGTTCCACCAGCGATACATCTGGGCGTCGTCCAGCGCCAGCGTCCCCTCGCGCGTGACCTGCTCGGGCATCTCGACAAGGGCGATCAGGCGATCGGTCGCCGCCGCCCGCTTCTCGCCCGAGAGCGCGGGGATCAGGTGATAAATCGTCAGCGAGTCCCGGGCCCTCGCCAGGCGCAGGACCTCGTCGAGGCCGATGGCCAGGGCGGGCTCGGCGTCCACGAGGGCGACGGCGTTCCGGAACTCGTCGGTGGCGTCGTCGAAAACCGGCGTGCCCGGACCGGTCTTCGGGCTCATCTGGCAGCTGGCGCCGGCGGGGACGGTCGACGTTCGGCCGTGCTTTTCGAGGGCGACCCAGCCGAGCGTGACCTGGAGGACGCCCGCTCCGGTGTCGTCGACATCGAGCGTGTACGCGCAGCCCAGATCGACAGCAAGCGCCGAGGGCGTCTCGACGAAGAACATGCGCGGCGGCGCCGTCACAAACGCCTCGATCGAGCCGCGCGCAAGCTCCAGACGATGCTCGCGCGGGGTGGACTTGAGCAGGCGCAGGCGAGAATCAGGTTCGATCGTGACCTCGCCCATGTCGTCGAGATCGATGCGCGCCTTCGATGTCGGCTCGATCCACTGGCCGGGGCGGAGCTGCTCCATGCCTTCAATGCCGCTGAGCGGAAGCGCGCGCGAGCTGAACTGGCCGGTGATGTTGATCGCAAGGACCGCGACCGCCAGGAGCGCGAAGATGAGGAGCACGCCGGTGGACGGGCCGCGGCGCGACGGCGGATGCAGATCGACGCCGCCGCGATGGCGCACGGCGCGCAGGCTCGATTCGAGGCGCGTGATTTCCTCGTCCGGGGTCGCGTCCGGATTCGTCAGGTAGTCGTCACTCTGTGTGCGATCGTGCTCATTCATGACTGGGGCTCCAGCCGTTCTCTCAGCAGCTTCATCCCTCGATGCAGGTTGACGCGCACGGAGCCCTCGGTGAGGCCGGTGCGCCGGGCGATCTCAGCGGCGCTCATCTGCTCGACGAGTCGCAGCGCCAGTGTCTCACGATATGCCTCTGGAAGCGCGCGGATCTCCTCGAGAATCTCGCCGGCGCCCGAATCGATGTGCGCGCTCGCCCGCCCTGCCGCGGCCATCGCCGTGCGCCGGAGTCGGCGCCAGCGCGAGCGGGCGAAGCTCACGCCGGTGTTGCGCGCGATGGTCGCCAGCCAGGGACCGAAAGCGTGGTCATCCCGCAGCGAAGAAAGACGCCGCCAGGCTTTGAAATACACCTCCTGGCGCGCGTCTTCGAGATCAGCCAGCGGCGTATGTGCGAGAAGCACGCCGTTGACGAGATCGGCATGGCGCGCAAGCGCCTGCGCGCAGGCCTCCCGGTCGCCGGCGCGGGCGCGCTCGAGCAATGTGATCAGGTCGGCTCCGGAGTCGTCGTCAGACTGCGCCACGGCGCCCCTGATGCTAGTGACCGGAGCGGTAGTTGCGGCGATGGTGATCAAGATGCTCACCGATCTCAGACGAGAAACGCGTGATATTGACTGCCAGCAGCCGATCGTCGGCGCTGCCGGCCCTGGCCTTCGCCATGTGCGCCCTGCGCAGCTCATCGTCGTGCAGGGCGGTCATGAGCGCGGCCGCAAAGTGCATCTGAGCGTTGTCGGGTTCCAGCTCGAGGGCCCGGTGCGTCCAGGCGTACCCGACGATCCCGTCGCGCATGCCCATGCCCTTCGTGGCCTTGGAGTAGTTCTGATCCATGCTCTGGGCGAGGAAGCCGACATCGAACCACGCATCGGCGACGTTTGTGCCGCTGGCCTCGGCGTCCAGCGCTCGCGCCATGACGCGCGTCAGCAGGGTGTTGCAGCGACTGGTCTTGCGCCCCGCGATGAGCGTGGCGCGCCGGATCGTCTCCATGCGCACGAGCACGCTCGGCGCGCTGTCGAGCACGGCGATCGTCTCATCGGCAAGCGCGTCGGCGCTGACGCCGCGCGGAATGTCATAGGCGCGGCTGCCCCAGCTGATGGACTGAGCCCCGTCGATCTTGAACTCATGACAGATCAGCGGCGGCCCGGCGAAGGATGAAATGGAGGCGGCGATGAGGACGGTGAGGGCCGTCAGGGCGATCATGAGCGTGCGCGGCATACGGGGCTCCTTCCTGCAAGAGAGTTGGATCGTCAGAGGTAGGACGCCGAGCGCATGCTGCCTGTTAGCAAGGCTTCGAGAATCTTCTGGTCCGCGCAGGTTCGGCCGGTAGAGTGCCAGAATGCCCGGAATCGGATCACAGCACATTCAGAGGCGGCGCGAATCCGATGGCTGAGGGCGCTTCGCGCATCGCAACGCGCGAGGACATCGAGCCTTGGATTGCGCGGCTTATCGACATGCCCTGCTGGTTCTCATGCGGAACGGTGCTGGATGACTTCGGATTCAGCATCAAGCTTGGCAAGAAGATCCGCCGGCCCGACTGGTCGGTGATCCTGCCGAGAACGCGTGAACTCCAGGGCCCGGACGACCCGGTCTTCTTCAGGGGAGAGGCGCAGCTCTACGTGCGCAGCGCCTTTTGGCGACTTGAGTCCGACGAAGGCGTCCTCGCATCCTCCGCCAACATGGGATCACGCGCATACGACGAACTGCCGAAGCTCGTAGGCTCAACGGTCATTGACGCCCAGATGCCGAATCCTGACCCTGATTTGATCCTGAGATTCTCGAATGGACTCTCGCTTCGAATCCTCGTCTGCCGCCTAGATCCCTGCGACTCCGAATGGGAGGACGCGATGCACTGGTCGCTCCTGCTCGGGAACGAACATGTCCATATCTACATCAATCAGCCGTGGGAGATCGAGCCCTGGAAAGAGACTCGGCCCTACTGCAATCGGCATATGCCGATGGATGATGATGCGGAAGGCGACTCCGCTGCTCATGAGTCAACTGACTCGTAGCGGCTGTGCTCCTGATCAAGCGCGCACAAAAAAGCCCCGCGCTCAGAGAACGCGGGGCTTTGAGATTCTGTCTCAACCGAAGCTGATCAGATCACGCGGAGCGACGACGGCGACCAGCCGCGAGGCCGGCGACACCGAATGCAGCGGCTTCCTCGGCGCAGAAGAAATGGCCGAAGGCGAACGCGTCGCCCTCGGCCATTCCCTGAGAAAAGGACGAGCGATGCTCGTCACCCCACTGTCGATTTACGGGCAGGGCCCCCAGCGCCCGATGAGTTCAGCGAGATCGGCCGATCCGACGACGCCGTCGCCATCGAGATCGCCGATGCACGGACCACCGACCAGCTGCGCCTTGAGCGCCGAGACGGCCTCGCCGACGCCGTCGCCATCGGTGTCGATGAGGAAGATGACATCGAAGAACTGATCGAAGCCGCGCCGTCCCTGCTCCGGTCCTTCAAGTCGAAGGTTGAGCGCGACGATCTCGGTCGGGGAGACGCGCACGGGATTGACCCACTCGGGCGTCGCCGAGCCGTCGCCCATGACCATGACTTCGATATCGAAGACGCCGTCCTTGCCGGACGATCCGATGTTCTGCACGTTGACCGCGGTGCTCGTCGTGCCGGTGATGGGCACGTCAATGACCGGATCGGGCGGCGTGATCTTCGCGTCGCCGACGTTGACGACGGAGCCCTGGCAGCTGAACTGACCGCCGGTCGTCAGGTTGACGACGTTGGCCTGGAAGAGAAAGCCGTCGGAGCCCGTCGCGCTGTCGATCGGGCAGTAGATCTTGATTGGAATCTCGATGCACTCACCCGGCGCGAGCGTGACAACGCCGCCGGGCGGATCGAAGACAACGCCGGGCTCGGTCGTCTTGAGGAACCAGTCGTACTCGGCGTCGATATCGGTGCAGTTGCAGATGATGAGCATGTTCTCGGCGATGCCGGTCTGCGGATTGCCGGGGATCGGGCAGCAGCGCTGATCCCAGAGCAGTTCACAGTTGTCAGCGCTGGCGGGCGCCGCGACGAAACAGGCGGATGCAACGACCGCCCCTGCAAGCATGCGCTTGAAGTTCACAGGAAATCTCCCTTTCGTAACCCTCGGATAAGAAAATCGCGAAGGCGCGCATCCGGGCGCGCCCTCGCACATTGAGACTGGTGTTACGGGCACGGGCCCCAACGACCGATGAGCTCGGCGAGATCGGCAGAGCCGACGACGCCGTCGCCATCGAGATCGCCGATGCAGGGCCCTCCGACGACACGCGCCTTGAGGCTGGAGTTCTGCTCCGGGACTCCGTCGCCGTCATCGTCGTACGAGACGATGACGTCGAAGAAGACGTCGAAGGTGGCGCCGCGCGCAGATGGCGGGCCGTCAAAACGAATGTCCAGCGGCAGGGCGCACTGGCCCCCGGTCGGCATCACGATGGGATTCTGCCAGCGCGCCGTCGCGGTGCCGCCGCCCATCGTCATGACGTCAATGCTCACGCCGTCCTTGCCGGAGGAGCCGATGTTGCTGACGACCAGTTGGGTCCGGACCGTCGTGCCGACGGGCACGGCGACGACCGGATCGACGGGCGTCACTTTCCAGTTCTCCACGCCGCGCACGGAGCCCTGGCAGCTGAACTGAGCGCCCGTGGCGATGTTCGTGACATTGGCCTGGAAGACGAAGCCGCCTCCCATGGGTCCAGTCGCGCTTGGATCGCACGTGACCATGATCGGGATCTCGATGCACTCGCCGGGCGCCAGCGTCACGACGCCGCCGGGCGGCGAGAACGTGGTGCCTGCGGGACCGCCCTTCAGGAAGAAGTCGTACGTCGCGACATCCTGGAAGCAGTTGCAGATCGTGAGCACGTTGTTGGACACACCGATGTTCGTGCCCGGCACGATGCAACACGGCAGATCCCACAGCAGCTCGCAGTGATCGGCGCGCGACGACTGTGTCGCCAGACACGCCGTGAGGACGGCGACACACGCCGCCAGAGTCGTTCTCCATCTCTTCATTTGAAATCTCCCTTTCATTCCCACTGTTGGGGATTGGAAACCTGAGTCTGATTAAGCAAAGAAGCGGCGCCCGAACCGCGTGGCCGGGCGCCGAGTGAGGAACTGTGTTGTCTTACGGGCAGGGTCCCCAGCGGCCGATCAGCTGGGCGAGATCAGAGGAACCGACCGTGCCGTCGCCGTCGAGGTCGCCGATGCACTTCGCCGGAACGCTTCGAGCGCGGAAGCTGCCGGCTTCATCCTGCGTGCCGTCGCCATCGCCGTCGTACATAAGGATGATGTCGTAGAAGACGAAGGGCTCATGGTCTCGCAGTGAACGGACTTCCGCTTCGAGGACAATGGCGCCGCCGGGGGGCGGGAAGACGGGGTTGGTCCACTGCGGAATGACTTCGACGCCGCCCATCGGCGCGACATCGATCGAGACGCCGTCCTTGCCGGAGGAGCCGATGTTGCTGACGACGAGGCGCGCCGTCGCGGGCGGTCCGACAGGAAGGCCGGGCTCCACCGGGAAGATGTCGATGATCGGCGTGGACGGAATGACCTTGTATTCCGTCACGTCGCGCACCGAGCCGTCGCACGAGAACGTCGCTCCGGTAGTCGCGTTCGTGACGCAGGCGCTGAAGATGAAGCCGTTCATCCCCGGAACGCCGCCGTCGGTCGGGCAGTGAATGGTGATCGGAATCTCGATGCAGTCGCCGGGCGCCAGGGTGACGACGCCGCCGCCGGGTGAGAAAGTCACGCCGGGTTGGGTCGTCTTCATCTGGAAGTCGTAGGTGCTCTCGACATCGGTGCAGTTGCAGATGACGAGGTTGGCGATCGCTGTTCCGAACTGCTCGCCCTCCATCGCGCAACAGGGGATGTCCCACGGCAGATCACATGTTTCAGCAGTCGCCGGCTCATGCATGACGCCGAAGGTCGCGATCGAGAGAGTGAGAACGGTTGCGAAGCGCTTGAAAGTCATTTGAAAGTCTCCAGCTTCCCACTGGGGTCTTTGAAGTCAGGTGAGGCAGAGTCACGGCGCGCCGGGGACTCGAGGTCGAGACCGGGAGCGCCGGTTGAGTCATGTTGTGAAGGGACGGGATGCGCCGGGCGTCTGCGAGAGCGCCGCGCAGGTTCCTGCGTGTGAACGAGTCAGTTGTCCCGGCCGGCTGGTTGCAGCCCGGCCATGCGCATGAGGCGATAGATCCACCCGCAGCGCGAGTGAAGCGAAACTCCGGTTGTTCACGACGACCTCCACCTTCCCACGATCGAGGTTTTCGTATCTGCCTCTGGAAGCGCCAGACCACACCCACACCGGCGCGGTTTTCCCGCGTTCGGCGCAAAAACTTTCAGAGGCGTACAGCGGCCACAATCGTCCCTTCCAGCGTTTGCCCAACGCCGAAGCCCGTCTGGCCTTCCACCGTCGCCGGCCCCCGGAAAGGAGAGGCCGCGATCGGGCTGGTTGTGAAGGTAGCGTGAAGGCGCTCCCGCGATCAAGGGGAATCGCCGGAAGTCGCCCCTGGCGCCCTGCGAACGGGGTTTGACGTGTCCCGATGGGCTGCGATGCCCGTTAGCTCAGGCCGATGAGCAGGATCGTGATCAGCGTCGCGTTGTGCATCGCGTGGGCGACCATGGGGCCGATGATCGAGCCGCGCCACTCGCGCATCAGGGCGAAGACGAGGGCCAGGCCCATCAGGGCGGGCACCGCGATGATCCCCTGGGGATGGATGAACGCGAAGATAAAGGAGCTGAAGAGCGCCGCGCTGACGACGCCCAGGGCGCCGCGCAGATGGTGATACAGCGCGCCGCGAAACATCGTCTCCTCGACAACCGGCGCCCAGACGGCCGCCAGCAGGTAGATCTGGACGACGCCCCAGAGATCGCCGCCCCCGAGCTGCTCGAAGATCGGATGCGTCGGCGGACCGGCGCTCTCCTGCCCCGGCAGGTACGCCGCGGCTGCGCCCAGCACCAGCGTGATCAGCACAGCCAGCGCGAAGATCGGCAGTCCCGCGATGTAGCCGAAGACGCCTGCGAGCACTTCCTTGAAGAACCCCGCGCCGCGATGCCAGCCCATGGCGCGCTTCCATTCCAGCCAGCGCGCCCCGCGCGCCAGCGGGAAGAACGCGCAAAGAAGCAGCGTCCAGATGAGTATCGGCGTGAGATCAACGCCCATCGCTCCGGCGATGATCGCGCCGAGCACGCTCACGGCCGGGAACCAGATCAGGAACATGGTGAAGGACTCGAGGTACGCGCTGCCGCCCGCCTCCGGCGCCTTGTAGCGCTTCTTCAGTCCGCCGTTGACGGCGATCAGCACCCCCACCATCACGGCGCACAGCGACATGAAGATGAGCCAGTTGCCGAAGAAGCCGAGGCCCATGATGTTCAGCGCGAGCCCGGCGAATCCGGGAAGCGTCGCGACGGCGATGGTCGCGCCTGCCGTCAGCAGGCTGCGCCCGCTTCCGAAGGCGGAGACGACGATCAGCGTCACGAGACCCGCGAGCCCTGCGAGACCGACGCCGAAGAAGACCGTGATGATCAGCACCAGGAATCGCGTCGATGAGCCGAGGATTTCCTTTCGGAGCGGATCGTCATCATCGGCGCTGTTGACGAGCGCAAGTTCGCCGAACCAGCCGTGGCGCTCGACGAGATCCTCGCGCTGCTGATCGCTGATGGCGTCGGCGCCATCCAGATAAAGGAGGCGCAGGGTGGCGCTGTCTTCGACGAGCCACGCGGGCGCTTCAACCGGCTCTTCGCCCTCGGCGCTTTCTCTCGCGTCTTCGAGCAGTTCGTCGATGCGCCGGATCGCCTCTTCCGGCGCGACGGTTTCGCCGGCGACCATGGCCAGGCGCAGACGATTGGCCGTCGCCGGGAACATGGTGTCCATCTGCTGAAGAAGCTGAAGACCAATGACGACGGCCTGATCTTCGGGATCGGCGACGCCGTCGTCTTCGGCGTCCTCGCCATCTTCTGACTCTGCCGCTGGCGCTGCCGGCGGCTGCATGCCGCTGAGCATGCGCGTGGCGCCGACGTTGTAGCGCCCCATGATCTGGATGAGTCCGTCGGGTGAGGGAACTTCCTCTTCAGGCGGGGGCGGCGTCAGGGAGACCAGCCCGGACTGCATCGCGAAGACGAAGAGCGTCGTGACGATGAGCAGGATCCACGTGAGCCCGCCGGCGACGGGGCCGCCGGGCGTGCGCGGGTCGCGACCCGGGGGCGGCGCGAGAGCCGCCCGCTCCTCGGCGCCGATGCCGGACTCGACCGGCGGGGCGATCGGCGCGGGTCGCTCGGGACGCCCGCGGGCGCCGCCCGAGGCGTACTCCTCGGGGCCGGGCGGGAACTCAGGTCGGCTGGGAGGCTGATCCATACCCCTATCATCGGCGCGCCGGGCCGCTCACGCCTCCGGGGCGGGAGCCCCACCCACCTGACGCGAGCCTCATCGCAATGGCTGAGAGTGGCCTGCCGAGAGTCCAATTTGACTCCCGAGCCGTGATCGGTACTCTCTGCGATCCGCCATCCGGCGGGGCCTCCGGTGGGATCCGGGCCCTGCGATGGCGACAACCAGTTTCTCTTCGGCGCTCGCGTGTAGCCCTGATGGGTGAGAGCGGGCCCCGGCTGCCTGACGTGGGATGGATCCTGCATCAGGTGGGCTCAGAGCCTGAGGTTCCAGCGATGGAACGATCGGGCCTCGATGTTCGTGTGATTCCTCCGCGTTCGCTTCGGCGGCGCGGCTAACAGGTGTTCCGGGAAACCGGCCCGATCTCGGGAGTGTCAGACCATGCGTCAGACCTATTACGCAAAGCAGGGAGAAGTCGAGCGCGCCTGGCGTCTGGTGGACGCCGACGGCAAGCGCCTCGGACGACTCGCCACCGAAGTCGCCACTGTGCTCATGGGCAAGCATCGCCCGGAGTACACGCCGCACGTTGACACCGGCGACTTCGTCGTCATCACTAACGCCGAGAAGGTCGTCATGGTCGGCGGTCGCGCCGAGAAGCGCATCAAGACGCGTTACTCGGGCTATCCGGGCGGCCTGAAGGCCGAGACGTACGCCAGCCTGCTCGAGCGCAAGCCGGAGTCCGTCGTTGAGGATGCGGTGCGCCGCATGCTCCCGAAGAACCGACTCGGCCGCACGATGTTGAAGAAGCTCAAGGTGTATCGCGGCTCCGAGCATCCGCACGGCGCGCAGCAGCCCGTCCCGATGGACGTCTGCGAATAACCCACACGCAACGAACAGCAACGAACGAATCGATCCGAAACAGCATCGGAAGAAGACATATGGAAGACCAGACTCAGAACCCCGCCCCCTCCATGCCGACGCCGGCGATCCCCGATCCCGGCGCGACGCTCGCCTCTCGTCCTGCCGCGGCGCCGGAAGCGCCGGATCCGCAGGGCTGGTGGCGCGGCACCGGCCGACGCAAGACGGCCGTCGCGCGCGTGCGCCTCAAGCCCGGCGACGGACGCTTCGTGGTGCAGGTGTCGAAGAAGAAGTTCAAGTCCATCGATGAGTACTTCACCGAGGACCGCGATCGCGCCGACGTCGTCGCACCGTTGAAGGCCACCAACACCTTCGGCAAGATGGACGTCGTGCTCCGCGTCAATGGCGGCGGCTACATGGGACAGGCCGGCGCCGTCGTGCTTGGCGTGGCTCGCGCCCTGAAGAAGTACGACCCGGCGCTCGAAGGCGTGCTCCGCGATGAGGGCTTCCTCACCCGCGACGCCCGTGAGGTCGAGCGTAAGAAGTACGGCCAGGCCGGCGCCCGCCGTCGCTTCCAGTTCTCGAAGCGTTAATCAAGACCGCTTCGGAAGCTCGACGCCTCTTCCGACTGTTCGATTGCTATCAGGACCGTGCGCCCCACGATGGGCGCACGGTTTTTTCATGCGCGAGTTGACGAATGGAACGCTTGCGCCGACGCTCGTGACACATGACTGACAGCGCTCTGACAATCCTGTATGAGACGAATCGCTTCGTCGCGATCGATAAGCCGGCGGGGCTGCTCTCTGTTCCGGGCAAGGGGCCGGACAAGCAGGACTGCTGCGCCGCGCGCGTGCAGGCGATGTTTGCGGATGCGACCGGTCCGCTGACCGTGCATCGCCTCGATATGGAAACGAGCGGCGTCATGGTGCTTGCGCTCGATGCTGACGCCCATCGGCATCTCTCGCGCCAGTTCGAGGAGCGCACGGTGGAGAAGGAGTATGTCGCGATTCTCGAGGGCGTGATCGGGACGGACGAGGGCGTCGTCGATCTGCCGATTCGTCTTGATGTCGAGAATCGCCCGCGCCAGATCGTCGATCACGAGCAGGGCAAGGCGTCGGAGACGGGGTATCGCGTGCTGGAGCGCCTTGGAGGCGGGCGCACGCGTGTGCTCTTTACGCCGCGCACGGGACGGTCGCATCAGCTTCGCGTGCACAGCGCGACGCCGGTAGAAGCAGGCGGACTCGGGGCGCCGATCGTCGGGGATTCGCTGTATGGATCCGCGGCGGGTGAGGCGCGCATGTTGCTGCATGCGTCGAAGCTGGTGATCAGTGATCCGGAGGATGGCGAGCGCGTAGAGATCGTCAGCGAAGCGCCCTTCTAACTGCCCTAGTCCTCAAACTCCATCATCCAGATGTCCACCTCGACCTCGAACGTGTTCAACACCATCCAGGAATCGTCCGGCGCGAGATCGAATGAGAAGACATCTTCGATGGACTGCGGATCAGAAAACACAGGCGTTGACTCGCCGGACCGGGTGTCGATCCGGTAGATCCCGTCAGGCGTCCGGGCCATCACAAATCGTTCGTCCGACATGAACGAGGCAGTGAAGAGCCCGCGCGCTTCCGCAGCGAGCGGCGTATGAACGCCGGTCTCTATATCCAGCATTGTGATGCTGGTCGTCGTCTCCGCAGATTCGTTCCAGGTGATCAGAAGTCGTCTGCTGTCCGGGGACCAATCCAGTGGCGACGGGCCGGAGTACCCGGCTGGCGCCGGCGGCAGGTCCAGCAACTCCGCCGGATTCCCGGGCTCGAGACGAAAGACATACATCTCGCCGTTGCTGGAGAATGCGGACAGGTATCTGCCATCCGGCGAGATGCGCGGGACATTCAGGGAATTATCATCGATCTCTGCGACCATGCGCAGGTCGCCGCCATCCGTTCGGATGGACCAGATGCGATACTTGCTGTCGCGATCGGAATAGAAGATCAGTCGGTCGCCATCGCTCAGCCAGCGCGGTCCGCGGTCCTTCGCCGCGTCATTCGTGACGCGCCGGCGCGTCGCGCCATCTGCGGACACGAGGTAGAGATCCTCCTGCTGTTCGCCGGTGCTGCTATACGCGATCGAGAGTCCATCGGGCGAGATCGCTGGCTGCGACGTGCTCGTGTTGAACTGAAGAAGTCGAAACGGCTCTCCGATTGCCTGACCCGTCGCCGGATCGAGCTCGGCGCGGAAAAGAAGAGTCTCGACAATCCCGGCCGCGAAGACGAGACGTCGTCCATCACCTGAGAATGAAAGAGAGCCGGCGCCCTCGCGCGTGCTCGTCGTAACCTGCTCGAGCTCACCCAGAATCTCACCGGTGGACTCGTCGATCGGAACACGCCAGATCGCCATGCTGCCGCCGCGATCGCTGCAGAAGTACAGACGCCGCCCATCCGGCGCCCATTCAGGACTCCAATCCGTCGGCGCATCATCCATCACGGCGACAGGATTCGAACCGTCGGCGCCGATCGTGAAGATGTCGCGCCGACCGCTTTGCTCCACGCGCCAGTATGCGATGCGCTCGCCTGAGGGAGACCATGATGGCTGCACTGCATCTCCCTCGAAGATGCGCTCTGTCTCGCCACTCCTGAAGTCGACAGTCCACAAGGCGCTGCGCGTGAGGCGCGCAAACGGCCCGACGATACGCTCCGTCGAGAAGACCAGCTTGCTCCCATCAGGAGACCACGCCGGATCCTCGCCGAATTCCGTCAATCGCCTGGGCGACTCGCCAGTCGCGCCCATCACGAAGATGCCGCCGCCATCGCGATCAGATCGAAATGCGATGTATTGACCATCCGGGGAGAAGGCGGGCGCCAGATCCTCCGAGTCGCTGTCCGCCGTGAGATTCGTCGCATTCAGGCCGTTGACACGGCGTGTGAATATGTCGGTGTCACCACCGTCAATCATGGTGAAGACGATCGTCTCCCCGTTGGGCGAGATGGTCGGGAAGCTCTCGGCGCCGACTGCGTCGGTCAATCGCGTCATGTGGGCCGATGGACGCGACGACTGCGCCCCATCAACCACGCCCTTGCTCTTCGAAAGGCCCCAAACGGCAATGCCGGAGACAATCCCCGTCAGCGCCATCAGCGCAACGACGATCACCGGCCCCATGCCCTGCGGCGTCTTCACGTTGCGCGGGCCGGCGCCGCGCTCGCCGCGCGCCGCCTGGAGCTCCAGCATCGCGTCGCCGAGATCGCGCAGGCGCTTCTCCTTGTCGCGCTCGAGCATGCGCGCCAGCAGCTCACGCACGCGCGGCGGCGTCGAATCCGGCAGCAGATCGAAGCTGATCTCCTTGTGCAGGATCGCGCCCATCGAGTCCGTCGCGGATTCACCGGCGAAGAGGCGCGCGCCCGTGAGGCACTCATACAGAATGCAGCCGAAGCTCCAGACATCCGTGCGCCGATCGACGTGACGTCCGCGCGCCTGCTCGGGGCTCATGTAGGGCGCGGTGCCCATGATCGCGCCGGGGATCGTCTGGCTTCCCGGCCCGCCACGCGGCGTCGTGAGCGTCGGGCTCATGCTCCCGCTCATGCTCGTCGATGACTGCGGATCGCTCGCCTTGGCGAGCCCGAAGTCCAGCACCTTCGCCTTGCCTTCGGGGGTGATCTTCACGTTGTCCGGCTTGAGATCGCGATGGACGACGCCGCCATCGTGCGCCGACGCCACGCCCGCGGCGATCTGGCTGCACCAGTCGATCGTGTCGTCCAGGCTCAGCGGCCCGCGATCGAGTATCGCAGAGAGCGTCTCGCCCTCGACATACTCGAGCACGAGATAGCGACGGCCTTCGTGCTCCTCGATGCCGTAGATGCCGGCGAGATTGGGATGATCCAGTTGCGCCAGCGCTCGCGCTTCGCGTTCGAAGCGCGCCAGTCGCTCGGCGTCCTGCGAGACTTCATCGGGCAGCGCCTTGATGGCGACGTTGCGCCCGAGTCGAGAGTCATGCGCCTGATAGACGACGCCCATGCCGCCGCGCCCGACCTCACGATCGATGCGGTACTGTCCGATTTGTTGGGGCGCGTCAGTCATTGGCGGCTCAGGAGCGGGGAGTGTAGCAGGAGGTTCGTCCGCTCAGGTCGCGTTCGCCAACGCCTTCGCAATCGCATCCGCGATCTTCCTTGTCGCTTCGCCGCGATGACTGCGCGCGTTCTTCTCAGCCGGCGTCAACTCCGCGCTTGTGCGCCCGTCGTCGAGCACGAGCAGCGGGTCGTAGCCGAAGCCATTGTCGCCGCGCTCGGCGTGACCAATGCGTCCGCCGAACTCTCCGCGACTGGTCGCGATTTCTTCACCCTCGGCCGTCGCCAGGCTCATGGCGCACACGAAGCGAGCCGTGCGCTGCTCGTCGGGCAGGTTCTCGAGTTCGGCCAGCAGCTTGCGATTGTTCGCCTTGTCGCGCTCGGCGCGCGGCAGCCCCCTGCCCTCATCGGAATAGCGCGCAGAAAACACGCCCGGTTCGCCATCCAGCGCATCGACCTCCAGGCCCGAGTCATCCGCCAGGCACATGCGCTTCGTCATCAGCGCGTAGCCGATCGACTTCTTGCGCGCGTTGGCCTCGAACGTGTCGCCGTCTTCATCCGGCTCCGGCAGATCGGCGCCGCCTTCGAGATCCGACAGGCCGATCACACGAATGCCCTTCGCGTTGAGGATCTCGGCGATCTCTTCGATCTTGTGGGGGTTGCTGGTCGCGACAAGCAGGTCCGTGCTCATGAAGCAGATGGTACTTCGGTGCGAGCGCGGTCGTGCGGATCGTCGCGCCGGGCGCCGTACCAGATGTCCAGACGCTCAGGCTCCGTAAACCGGCGCGACGGACGCACCCAGATCTCCCGGAAGATGACGCCGAAGATCTCGCGCCCCGAGAACGTCCGCAGCTTCCGCCCGCTCGTGACGACGCGCTCCTTCACGACGACGAACTTCCCGGCTTTCCGCTTCATCGCGGATGAGAACACCGTCTCCTCGCTGGCGTAGATCGTCTCATCGAAGCCGCCGACGGCCTCGAAGGCCTCGCGCGTGCAGTAGACGAAGCACCCCGCGGCAATATTGAAGACGCGAAAGCTCCACACCGTCATCTCCAGCACGACTTTCGCCCAGCGCGGCGCCGGGCCGTCCATATCCGCGCCCGCCCCGCCGCCGACGACGCCCTGCTCGAACTGCGCCAGCACGGCGCGAAGCACCTCCGGCGTAATTGATGTGTCGCCATCGACGAATATAAATCGATCGAATGTCGCCTCGCGCGCGCCGGAGTTGCGCACCTTCGAGATCTGCCGGTGATCCACCTCGACGACGCGCGCGCCCATCGATGTCGCGATCTCAGCGGTGCGATCCGTGCAGGCGTCGGCGGCCACGACGACTTCGTGCTCGATGTCAGCGGCCGCGGCCGCGTCGTTGATCGAGCCCACGCACGCGCCGATCCACAGTTCTTCGTTATGGGCCGGGACGATGAAGGAGATCATCGGTGGTGTCGCTCCTGATCAGCAGGAGGCGCAGGGCAGCCCTCAGGCGCAGGTCGCCTCCTGGTTCAGGATTCGCTCGATCGGGGCCTTCGGTTTCGGGCTTACGCCTCGTCCGGCTTGGCGATCTGCCATTCCTCGAGGTCGATGGGCGCCTGGCGGCCGAAGATCGTGACCAGGACGCGCACGATGCCCTTGTCAGGCTGCAGCTCGTCCACGGTGCCCTCGTAATTCTCGAACGGGCCCTCGCGGATGATGACCTGGTCGCCCTTCTCGAAGACCATGCGAACCGTCGGCAGTTCCTCGGGCTTGCGGCTGTCGAGGAGCATCTTCTCGATCTCATGCGGCGCCATGGCCGTGGGACGACCGGCGGCGCCGACGAAATCGCCGACACCCGTCGTCTCCTTGATCAGGAAGAAGACATCCTGCGGGATGCGGCCGTCGTCCTCGAGATGCATCTCGACGAAGACGTAGCCCGGGTAGAGCTTGGTCTCGGTGATGCGCTGCTTGCCGCCCTTGATGGTCTTGGTCTTTTCGGTCGGCACGAGGATGCGTCCGACGAGATGGGTCATGCCTTCGATCTGCACCTTGCGGAGCAGCGTCTCGCGCACGTGCGACTCCTTGTTGGAGGCCACGCGAAGCACGAACCAGTTCATGCCTTCCTGGGTGACGGGCTCATCGTCGCCGCCGATCATGTCGGTGCGCTCGTTGAGGCGACCATCAAGCGCCGGCGCGGCGGGCTTCTCCGGCTGCGCAGGCGCGGCCTCCGCGGGGACCTCAACCGGCGCGGGCGCCGGCGTTGTCTCGGCGGCCTGCGAAGCGTCGGGCGTCTCCTGCGGCGCCGGGGTCGGGCTCTCGGGCGTGGAAGCTGTGTCGTTGGTCATTGGTTGATCGCACCGTGGAAGGAGTTTCGAAAGTTGGAGCGCCGTTCTGCTTCTGCGCGTGCGCCTGGCGCGACCGACGGTCGCGCCGAACGGAAGGTCAGCTGACCTCGAGCACGCGAATGAGAATGAAGAACCACGAGAAGAGCAGGTCCGTCACGCCGAGCACCACCGAGATGATGACGCTCACGCCGATGACGACCCACGTCGAGCCCAGCACCTCGCGCTTGCTCGACCAGTTGACCTTCTGCATCTCGCCTTCGGTGGCGACGAGGAAGTCAACCGTCTTGTGCTTCACGCCCACGAGGTAGTAGATCGCGAGCGCCGAGAGCAGCGCCACGGCCGCCGCGGCGCCGGCCTGCAGGTACTCGACCTGGAAGCTGGTCTTCACGACGCTGAGCTGCTGGAAGGCCCAGTTCGCTCCGGCCAGTCCGAGCACGCCCGCGCCGACAGCCGTCATGACGCGCGTCCAGTAGCCCTGACCCTGCTTGTAGATTCCGAATGACATCAGAAGCAATCGGCGCCGAATCGCCGCTCCGAAGATTTAGGATTCTTCAACACGCCGGGAGTGACTCGAACACTCAACCTGCGGATTTGGAATCCGCTGCTCTACCAAATTGAGCTACCGGCGTTCGATCATCGAGCCCACGCGAATCGCTGAAAGCGTCGCGAGGACTTCGAATCACTTCCTCTTGATCTTATGCACGGTGTGCTTGCGAAGACGCGGGGAGTACTTCTTGAGCCCGTCCTTGAGCTTCTCCGGAAGTCCACCCTTCACATTCACCTGCGTGCGGTAATTCAGATCCTTGGTCTCGGTGCACTGCAGCCACACGTACTCGCGGGCGTCACCCTTCTTCTTGGCCATGACTCACGTCCTCTGTTGTGTGGCGGCCGAACCGGCCCGAACCTCTTCAAAGCCGCCGAGTCGGCTTTCGCCGACTCCGCGGTGGATACGCATTCAGACGCCCCGTGTTCGGGGCGGATAGATCACTCGATGATCGAGGTCACGACGCCGGAGCCGACCGTGCGGCCGCCTTCACGAATGGCGAAGCGAAGACCCTCTTCCATGGCGATCGGCTTCTCGCCGAGATCGACTTCCATCTCGACGTTGTCGCCGGGCATGCACATCTCAGTGCCGCCGAGCAGCTTGACCGCGCCGGTCACGTCCGTCGTGCGGAAGTAGAACTGCGGGCGGTAGCCGTTGAAGAAGGGCGTCGTGCGACCACCCTCTTCCTTGGTCAGCACGTAGACCTCGGCCTTGAACTTGGTGTGCGGATTGATCGAACCCGGCTTGCAGATGACCTGGCCGCGCTCGATGTCGTCCTTCTCAACGCCGCGGAGCAGCACACCGACGTTGTCGCCGGCCATGCCCTGCTCGAGCGTCTTGTTGAACATCTCGACGCCGGTGACGGTCGTCTTGCCCGGCTCGGTGCTGAGACCGACGATCTCCGCCGCGTCGCCGACCTTGACGACACCACGCTCGATACGACCGGTCGCGACCGTGCCGCGTCCCTTGATCGAGAAGACGTCCTCGACGGAAACGAGGAAGGGCTTGTCCTCCTCGCGGTCCGGCTCGGGAACGTAGGTGTCGAGCGCGTTGAAGAGCTCGTCGATCGGACCGCAGGCGTCGTCGTCGGCGGGGTTCTCCATCGCGGCCTTCGACTGGCCCTTGATGATCGGAAGATCATCGCCCGGGAAGTCGTACTTGTTGAGCAACTCGCGGACTTCGAGCTCGACGAGCTCGAGAAGCTCCGGATCGTCAACGAGATCGACCTTGTTCAGGAACACGACGATGTGCGGCACGTTCACCTGACGAGCGAGCAGCACGTGCTCACGCGTCTGGGGCATCGGGCCGTCAGCCGCCGAAACCACGAGGATCGCCGCATCCATCTGCGCGGCGCCCGTGATCATGTTCTTCACGAAGTCAGCGTGACCGGGGCAGTCCACGTGAGCGTAGTGACGGTTGTCCGTCTCGTACTCAGTGTGCGACGCCGCGATGGTCACAGTCTTGCTTGAATCACGAACCGTACCGCCCTTGGTCACATCGGCGTAGCTTTTCGCTTCGCCACCGTACTTCGCGGCGGAACGCGCCGACATTGCGGCCGTCAGCGTGCTCTTGCCGTGATCGATGTGGCCGATCGTTCCAACGTTGAGGTGCGGCTTGGTTCTCTCAAATACACCCTTAGCCATTTCGGCAGAACCTCCACCATGAAGCTGTCGATAGGACCTCGTTCTCGGTCGAGGTCATGCGCCAAAAGCCTGAACGAAACGCGCGACGAAGACGCTCTTCGTCTCCAAACGCTCCAACCAGGCACTCAATCCTGATTACAACTGCGCCCGAACACCCGATGCGCAGCGCCATTTTCAATCGCTCGGAAGCGACCGATCATGGTGCCGGCCAACCCACCCGACCGGGCGAGCTGACGCCCGCCGGCCAATCCTTACGCGCCGGCGGGACGCAAGGATAACAACGCCGACCCCACGCTCAAAACCCGCGTGGCGGCGGCACAGAGCCACCGATGGGACTTGAACCCATGACCTCACCCTTACCAAGGGTGTGCTCTACCACTGAGCTACGGTGGCGAAGCTGCCCGGCAACCCGTGAGGCCGTGGGCGAGCCGCGTAATGTAGCCATCACCCTCAGCCTCCTCAAGTCGCCCGGAACCCCCATTTGAAGCCGTCTCCAATCCCCTCCGCCCTCTTCGACCCGATCCGATGCAGCCACCCGCAGCCCAGAGTCGGGCCTCCACGTTCCTCTCCTTATAGAGAAAGCGAAACTCAGCCCCCGAACCTCCCCGATCCGCCTCGATCCGGCGTCGGCGCTGTTTGGCGGATGAAAAGGAAAGGTCGATGCCCGCTGGATGCGCGTAGGGGCGCTGGTCGGCGGGGCGAATGTGGATCGTGGGGCGATCTGGGGGCGTTTCGAGTGACGGGATCGCAGCTGATTTGAATCACCGCGTCCGGATGCGAACGGGTTGACCATCGGCGATCGCGTAGATGATCCGGGCGTCTGGACTGATGGCGGGGTTGCTGAGGTAGTGGTGTTCACCGCCGTCTTCGGCGTCGGGGATCCATCGCCAGACCTGGCGTTTGTCGGGGAGGGTCCAGGCGACGCCCACACCGCTGATGGCGACGAGGCGTCGGCCGTCGTCAGAAAACCGGACCCAGGGGGCGAGGGTTTTCTTCCCATCGACGATATTCAGCCCGCCGTAGCGGAAACCGCCCCGGATGAAGGGAAGGAGAAGGACGTCCTCGAGTTCCTCGAACCGGCCCTGGTCGATACGCCAGAGTTCGACGTGCGCCGGCGCTGCGATGGCGAGGGTGTCGCCATTCGGTGAGAACGCGACACCGTGCTGGCAGTCTTCCGGGCGCTTGATGCGGTCGACGATCGCTCCGGTGCGCGCGTCGACGAGAGCGACCTCGCGGAAGCCGATGGACGCGGCGAGCCATCGCCCGTCGGGCGACCACGCGAGTTGGAAGACGTGTTTGTCGATGTCGGCTTCGTAGATCGGTTGCTCGGTCCCGAGCCGGATGAGGGTGAGGCGCCCGTGACGCCCACCCATCGCGAGCATGCGCCCGTCGGGGGAGAAGGCCATGCACAGGATGGACTTGTTCCTGGTGCTGTAGAAGGGCGTGTCTTGACTGGGACCGACGACGGCGCCGGAGTTGGCGTCCCAGATCACGGGTTTACCCTTGCAGACCCCTGCGACAAGCGGCTGCCCGGAGTAGGCGCGCGTGGCGCAGAGGAGTCGTGACCACCAACGTGGCTTGATGGGCTTGCCCGGCTTGATCGGATTGTCGAGCTCGACGATGCGCCCGCGGTGTCGAACCCCCAGGGACTTCAGTCTGATCTCGGACCCGATCCAGTACTTGTCTTCGTAGTGCCGCTCGACGCAGAGGAGCGGTTCGGAGCGCGAGTTCTGGAGGTGGAGCCAGCCTTCGGGCTTTTCGAACTCGTGGTCCGGCAGCGCGCTCATGGATGCCGCACGACGGGGGTCGTTGCGGGCGAGGGCCGCGGCTTCGCCTCCGGCGTCGGAGTCGATGGCGCCCTGTTCGTATTCGAAGCGTGTGACGGTTCCGTCGGTGTTGTACTCGGTGAGGATGTGCCACTCGATGCGATTGACGCCGAAGGCGTAGGCGCCGCCCGTGGCCCCGCCGTACATGCCTCCGATGATCCAGATCCCGAAGAAGGTCCCGTCGGATCGGTTGCATCGCCGGACCTCGAACTGCTCGTGGTCGAGGAGGTCGGGCTTCCCAACGATGTCGTAGACGTCGTCCCGAGTGGTGACGCCGATCTCGATGCGTTCGAGGGCGTCAGCGGGCATGTTGTCAGTTGGCGGCGCCCAGAGACCCAGGCAGCCCGGGAGGACGGTGAGCGCACACATGGCGAGGATGAGCGCCGGGCGTCGCATGGGGTGATGGTACCGCGAGGGGCCCTGCTTTCATCGGGGAATCTGAACCGACTCGCTCCATCTGACCTACGCCCGGCGGCGCCATCAGGGACACGCGCCGGCGCCGATTCCGGCGAGACATGTCACAGCCGATGCGAGTAGATCTTTCCGTGGCGAATCCCCCGGCCGAGGGGGTAGGCTCGGCCCTTCGAAATTCGCCTGTCGCATCATTTTAGAAGTAGGAGCAGAGCCATGACCCGGTCGTCACTGATCCCGATCCTCTCCCTCCCGCTGTTTGCCGCGACCCCGGTCGTCGCCCAGTCGTTCACGACGCATATCGAGAGCGGCGACGCTCCGATGGGCCCGTTCAATGATGTCTTCAGCGGCTCGGAAGAAGTCAATCTCAGCCTCGATCCCGATGATTGCCTCCTGATCTCAGGCAAACTTCAGGAGGATTGCGTCTGGGGCGCCCAGCCCTCCCTCTGCCTCGCTCTCTACTCGGCCCCCTTCACGTGTGAACCCCCCGGCGGCGGCACGGCGATCGTCGACGGAGCCACGGACTTCGTCTTCGCGCAGCCGCCGGCGACGAGCGCTTCGTTGACAGGCCCCGTGACCCCACCCATAACCGCTCTCAGATTCGGCGTCGGAGCGTTCGTTGACTGTTTCGACGGGGCGCTCAATGGCCTCTTCCAGAGTTCCTCACCCCACGAAGTCACCGGCGCATTCGAACTCGAGATCGAGTTTCGCGACGCCATGGATGCGCCGGTCGGAGTCGTCGTCTACGAGGGTGATCTCAAGCAAGGACGGGACGGATTCCGGATCGGCGTCGGAGCGAACGAGATCCCGGGCGCGGCCACCTCGTTCGTCGCCACGGTTCGAAATGACGTCGGCCAGGCCCCAGTCTGCTACGACGTGGATCACTACACGATCAAAGGTCTCGAGCCCCTTGTCGAGTACACAGTCGAGGTCGTCAGCGGCGTCGATTGCGACGGATTCCCTACGGATACGACGCTCGGCTGGCTCGACTCGAGCGGCGATCTCATCCTCGCCGACACGGATAGCGGCCAAGGCGGGTACTCGAAACTCAGCGTCATCGCCGACGTCCTCGGTGAGGTCAGGATCGCAGTCACCGGGAATACGGACGACAACTTCAACGGCCTCGACGACATCCCGGAGGTCTCATACCTTCAGTTCCTCTTCGACGAGGGATACATCATGAGCCCTCTTCCTTCCGACTACGACCCCGGCGCCAGCGCCAAGGACGACAGCGTGTCGAGCCTCATCCGGCTGAGCGCAGACGACTTCGACGACTTCCCCGCCTTCCAGTCGCCTCCGGGCCACTCGATCTGCGGCTGCTACACCATCAGCGTGAAGCGGAGCGTCGGACCGGGCGGACCATGCATCGGCGATCTCGATGGTGACGGCGGCGTCGGGAGCGCCGATCTCGCGACACTGATCGGAAACTGGGGCCCGTGCGAGGAAGATGGCGGCGGTCCGGGCGAATGACGACCCAACTTTCCGGCCCCATCCTTATATAGACGCGAGAACTGGTAACGCTCCCGGCTGGTTCCGGCTCGCCTTCTCCCCAGCTCCTGAACAAAAAAGGCCCGCCCGCCGGGGAATGCGGCGGGCGAGCCGGCGCCTGGGCTCCTTCGCGTCACGCAGCCCTGCCGAGCATGGGCCGTCATGACGCCTCCTCCCTCCGGCGCTGCGGCGGTGGTTCCCTCCCGCGGCCGATCCGGCACGAGGCCCGATCCCCACCAGCAGGAACCCGCCGCTTCCCTGCCTCCAAAGGCGCCGAGGGGAAGACACCAGGCCATCCGCAAGCGCTATCTCCTCAGTCACGCCTGCGAACGTCACCTGCATGACTCTGCGTAAACCAGCCTCCTCTCTCACGCTTTCTCAGAATTCGGACACGCCAAACGCCCCGGAGTTCCCGTAACCAGCGAATACGGCAAATCCCCCAGGTTCAAAAACTCGTCCCCCGCCCGAAAAGACCCCTTCCCCGTGGACGCCCCGAGGCCCTCTCGAATCGCCTCGAAGAAGGCGCGCATCGCCGCTGGACTCGCGCGAGCGCCGAGGCACGTTGACCGCACGTAGTCGTCTCATACGCGGCGCCTGCGCTGACAGGATTCAACATTCGAAGACAGACCTGGGGAGGTCCACATATGCGCACAGCAAAGATGTTCGTGAGCGCCGGCGCGCTCGCTATCGCGGCGGCCGCAAGCGCCAGCACCGTCAATCTCGATACGGGAACCGCTGACTGGCAGGTCGCGTTCGCTCCGATCCCGGTGGACTATCCGATGTCCGATCCGATCTTCGGCGCGTCATCCGCAGCCGTCGAGATCGCAGCGGGCAACATTCCCGGTGTGTGGGCGAGCGCCCCGAACGCCGAGTGGATCGGCACCGGCACGAACCCGAACGACACGCCTGGCTTCTACAAGTACACGCTCAGCGTTGACGTCATGGACAACACCCGCTGGTGCTTCCACGGCGACTACACCTCGGACAACCAGGTCATCTTCTTCTCCATCGATGACCAGGTCCTCGTTGACTTCGACGCCGACCTGCAGTCCAACCCCCAGCAGTTCCGCAACTTCGACCAGGACTTCTGGGTCACCGGCAGCACGATTGACATCGAGGTCATCGTCTACAACGAGCGCGTGACCAACGATCCGAATCCCACGGGCTTCCTGCTCGAAGGTGATGCGGAGATGAAGATCATCCCGCTGCCGACGGCCAGCGCCCTCGGCTTCGCCGGCGTCGGCCTCATCGGCGCCCGCCGCCGTCGCGCCCTGAAGGCGTAAGCAAGCCACCACAACAGCCGCCGGTTACGACGAGTGACCGGCGGCTTCTGATCTCGACAAGCCGCTCCGCTTCGGGGCGGTTTGTTTGTGTGGACACGGAGATCATCCGCGCATCGAACCGGGATTTCTCTCGGCGCGTGAATCCACCGCGCATGTCATGGCGTACTCACTCCGATCCGGGTGCGCGATTCATGCGCCGCGAGGGCGAATGTTTGGTTTGTGTAAATGCGCCCCCTTTGCGATGCCTCATGCAAGGACACGGGCCCGCCCAACATGAACCCGGAGTCCGCGGGGATTTGCATTCCGCGGAACGTTGAACACAAGTCCTCGCATCCAACACCACGGAGACACCTGATGACACGCCAATGCGTCCGCTATCCGTCCGCCTACATCCAATCGAACCTCTCCCGCCTCGGCGCCATCCTTGTCGTGACACCGCTTCTTTCGAGTGTTCCCGCGTTCGCCGGGGCGCCGTATGACGAGTCCGTCGATGGCGATCTCTCCGACGATCCAGCGGCGCCGACCGTGCTCGCCATCACGCCCGGCGCCAACCAAGTCGCCGGTGAGGTCAATCTGTCGAACGATCTCGTCAGCGGCGACCGCGACTTTCTGAGTTTCACCGTGCCGAATGGCCAGACCATCACCGACATCAATCTGACCGCGTGGAATCCGGACAATCTCGGCTTCTTCGCCGTGAACGCCGGGGCCACAGGCTTCATTCCCAGCGGGGCCACGAGCGCCAGCTTTCTTGCGGGCATCCTTCCCGCGTCGTCGAACGTCGGAACTGATCTCCTCGTCGAACTCCAGAACAACTCCGTCACGACCAACAGCCTCGCGGACGCCCGGCTCGTCGCGGGCGATTACACCTTCGTCATTCAGCAGACGAGCGATCTCATTCAAGAATACGGCCTCAACTTCGTGCTGACGGAGACGAGCCGGCAGGTGCAGATTCGCAGCGTCGACTTCGAAGACGGGATCATCGAGCTCTTCAACTTCGGCGAGTTCGACGAGGACCTCACCGGTTGGCGTTTCTGCTCACACGACTTCGACCAGGGATTCCGATACACGTCGTCGGTCGGCTTCAACGGCGTGACCATCGAAACCGGAACCTCCGTCTTCGTGCACTTCAACAACGACGCTCCCGGCGGTGATCCCGATCGGATCAATCGCTCGACGCTCGGCGGCGGTTTCGCCACGCCGCTCGATCAGGACGCATACGGCCTGCAGATCTACTTCCCCGCGCAGAACGGGAGCGTCTCGTTCGGGAACTCCGCGCTCATCGGCGACCACCTGCAGTGGAATATCGATGGCGCCGGCGTCGGCAGCGCGGAGTCGCGCACGGGACAGGCCGTGAGCCAGTCGCTTTGGACAACGGGCGGCGACTTCATCGCAACCGAGTCGGACTCAACGCGCATTGATCTCATCGATCTCTCCGGCGACGTGCCCGGCGCGCCGAGCGAGTACGAAGTCGCCGCCGCGCCGGACACCTGCGAGGCCGATCTCGATGGCGACGGCTCCGTCGGCGCAACTGATCTTGCGGAGCTGCTCGGCACATGGACGCAGGTCGGCGTTCCCGCCGACTTCTTCGGCAACGGCGTCGGCGCCGATGATCTCGCAGAGCTTCTCGGATTCTGGGGCCCCTGCCCATAAGGAAAGACCGACGGCGCCTCGGTGAGGCCGTCGAACGTTCATCTCGACAAGCCGCTCCGCTTGGGGGCGGCTTGTTTATTGCGCAAAGGCACGGACCAATGTGCATTTACCGCATCGCGTCCTCAATCCGTCGACCTACACTGGTGACGTTCGAGAGAGGAAGGACTCATGACGAACCCCAGACGTTCTCTCACCTGCATCGGCGCCTTCGCCGCGCTCGCTATTGCGACCGCCGCAAGCGCGACGGCGCAGATCACCATCACACCCAAACACTGGAACGCGCCGCCCGAGGAGTTCCTCGACGGGCCGCTCAGCGCGCCGGACTTCAAGTCCGCGGCGCACGTGTCCAACTACGCGATGATCGATCTGGAGTTCACCCGCGACGCCGATGGCGCCTGGCGCTCGATCACCGAGATTCCCTCCGGGTCATCGCGCACCGCGCGACTGCTCATTCTGTCGCCGCAGGCCGATGCGTTCGAGCTTTCTCTCCGAACACCCGGACTGACGCCCATCGAGCTCCGCGACGGACTTCGCCACGCGCACGCCGGCGCCGAGCGCGGGCCCATCCATCTCGGCCACTACTCCACCACCGGCACGCTCTATCTCTTTACGGATCTCCCGCGCGGCGCGTGGACGCTCGAAGCGGGTCTTCCTGCAGCCGAGCGTGCCGCCGCAGCCCCGCGCGCCAAGGCGATCATCAAGTACGACACCGGCGATCGCCTCCGCACGCATGCCGCGCACTACAACCTCGTCGTCGGGAATCGGGCCGTGTACGAGGCCGAAGCGCCCGCTGGACGCGTGACCAGCGCGACGCTCACCGTCACCGACGCATCGGGCGAATCGCGAACAACGTCATTCTCACGCACAAAGACGCCCCGCGCGTCATTCGACATTCAGCGCACGGGCCAGCACGCCGTCACGATCCGATTCGAGGGGGTCGATCGCGAAGGCGATCCCTACATCCGCACAACGCATCACGTCTTCCGCGCCGCCGAGCGCGCCTTCGATCTCACCCAGCGCGCAAGCGCCGTCGTGCAGGGCGCCAATCTCGATGTTCGCATCGCGATCGAAGGCCTCGAGCGCGACGATCGCTGCATCGCCAGCAGCCAGCTCTGGGGACGCGATCGAAAGAGCGGCGCCGATGTCCCCATCGCCTGGCTCGGCGGCATGACCGCGCCGCTCGCTGACTCCGGCGAACTCCCGCTCACCCTCGACCCGCGCTGGATCGCGCTCGCCAGCGCGACCGGCCCCTACGAACTCCGCGAGACGCGCATCGTTTGCCCGCAGACGAATACGATTCTCGCCGAACGCGAGACGATCGCGCTTGATCTCAATGAACGCGCGCTCTCCGTCGAAGCGCCAAGAGAAATCACGCCTGATATGCAGACGCTTCGCCCGGCGAGCGGCCTGCAGCTCGAGATCCCATCGCTCGGGGCGCCGCTGGCGACATCGCGAGCCGCCGGCGCGCACAACCTGCTCTTTTCCCACGGCTACTGCGCCGGAGGCAACCCGTGGCCCCCCGGTGACTTCACCGGACCATCCGAAGCGCTGAATGATCCCGATGCGAATCGCACGCAGGATGAGTTCGCGCTGCTGCTCGCTGCCGTCGGCGACAACGGCAAGTCCTTCGGCATCGTCGGGCACTCCCAGGGCGGACTCGCCGCGCTGCATCTCTTCACGTTCTATTACTCGGGCATGGACTGGGCCGAAGGCAATCGCCTGATCCAGTCCGTCGGCTCGCCCTACCAGGGCACGCCCCTCGCAGGCGCAGCCGCGGGCATCGGCGGCATCTTCGGCGCCGGCTGCGGCCAGAACTCCGACCTTGACCCGAGCGGCGCGCTCGTCTGGCTTTCGACGATCCCGATGGCCCCACGCGCCAACGTCTACTACTGGACGACCTCCAACAGCGGCAGCGGATGCAACTTCTTCAGCGGCCTCTTCCTCAGTGACCCCGAAGACGGCGTCATCGAACAGGTCCGCGGCCAGCTTCCCGGCGCCAACAACATGGGCCACACCGTCGGCTGGTGCCATACGACCGGCATGAGCAACCCTGCGCAGTACCTCGACGCGACTCGCAATGCGGAGATGAACACCAATGCCGCACGCTAAGAGACTTCTCCCATTCGCACTCGTCGCGCTCTGCCCGATGGCGGTCGCCGACACAGCGATGCTCACGATCACCGGTCCGCTCGCCATCACCGACGGCGACGCATCGCCAGCGCCAATCGGCGCCTTCAGCATGGTCCTTCCGGCGGGCGCCACTGTCGACAGCGTCGAACTGACGCTCGACATCGATCACGAGTGGATCGGCGACCTCGTAATCTCTCTCGAGCATGCGCCGACAGCAAACAGCGCAACGATCATCAACCAGATCGCCACCGGCACGTGGGCCTTCGGCTGCGGCGGCGACGACATCAACGCCACCTTCTCCGACAGCGGAAGCGCGCTCCCCGATCCCGAATGCGCACCCGGTGTCACGCCCGCGCTTGCCGGCGTGCTGCTTCCTAATGAAGCGCTGAGCATCTTCAACGGTGTCGATCCCAACGGCGACTGGAACCTCACGATCGCAGACGTCGCCGCAATCGACACAGGCACGCTGCAAAGCGCCACACTCATCATCAACTTCACGGCGCCCGCATGCCCATGGGACCTCGACGGCGACGGCGCCGTCGGCAGCGCCGATCTCGCCGAACTCGTCGGCTTCTGGGGCCAGACCGGCGTCCCTGCAGACTTCTTCGACGACGGCGTCGGCGCGGACGACCTCGCCGAACTCGTCGGACGCTGGGGGCCTTGCCCCTAGGGCGCTACAATTGTCTCGTTGACGGACAGGGAGCATCACTATGCTCGTGCGACGCAAGAACCTGGTCATTGCCATCTCAGTTCTCTTGGCGTTGGAGACGCCAGCCTCCACTGCGCAGATCACGTTCGTCTCGCATAGTCTCGGCTCAAATATCTGGACCGCCACTGGTATAGGAACAGGCGATGTCGACGGCGACGGCGACATCGACGCGCTCTCGCGCCGGGATAGCTATGGCGTTCACATGCTGATCAACAACAGCGCTGCGGCGCCGCCGCTGTTTAAGCGGCATATAGTCTGGGGCGGAGGACAAGACGTCGAGTTCCGAGTCGAGGATATGGATGGCGATGGCGACAACGACATCATTTCATCAACCTCATCAATCCACCCGTGCTTCTTCGACAATGACGGAGCAAGTCTGCCGACATTCACGCGATCATTCCCGATCCTTGAGCGTGGAGCACCCGAGATCGAGGACATGGATGGCGATGGCGACTATGACGTCGTCCTCGGCAACTGGAGAGGCAGTATCTACTTTGCCGAGAACCACGGCGTCTCACCGCTTTCTTTCACCGTACACCCGGTGGCGCCTGACATCGGGTCCGCATGTAGAGCAACCATCGCAGATGTTGATTCCGATGGCGACCCCGACATCATCGCGGCGTTTATCGTCGCCAACGCCGTGCGCTGGTACGAAAACAACGGCGCGCAGCCGCTCGCATTCAGCGCCCACGATATCTCTGTCGGACCGGAAGCTGTTCTGGCAAGCCGAGCGTACGGCGCAGACATGAACGGCGATGGCGATACAGATGTCATTCACGCAACCGCGACCGGCGCCGTCTGGATCCACCTGAACAATGGCGACAAACCGCCTACATTCACAACCTCATTGCTCCATGACGCTGGCGGCTCACTGCGGGCGATGGCGATCGGCGACATCGACAACGACGGACATCTGGATGTCGTTGTATCGAGCACCGGAGCAATCGAGATCGCGTGGCTCAGAAACGATGGTCAACTCGCGCCCGCCTTCATTTCTGAAGTTGTCCACTTGACTTCTAACGCGCACAACCTGGCCCTCGCAGATCTTGATGGCGACGGCGACCTCGATGTCCTGACACCTTGGCGCTGGTTCCAGAACACTGTCCCCTGCCCCTGGGACCTCGACAGCGACGGCGCCATCGGCTCATCCGACCTCGCCCAACTCGTCGGCACATGGGGCCAGTACGGCGTCCCCGCAAACTTCGCAGGCGCCGCCGTCGGCGCCGACGATCTCGCCGAACTCATCGGCCGCTGGGGGCCGTGTCCCTAGAACAAGCCCCCACAATCGCACGACAGCGATTCTCAAAAACATCCTTCCGGTTCCGCGCCCTGCGCGCGTATCCTCATTAAGAAGAACCGGAGTGAGAACCATGCTGACCACCACGCTTCTGGCGAGCGTCGTCACCTCAGCAGGCGCGATCGCGACGCCGCCGCCTGATCCAGCAGTCTTCGACAAGAACCTGCAGACCGCGCAGATCTTCTCGCTCGTCGTGCGCCAACGCCCCAACCACGGCCTCTGGTTCACACCGGCCGAGTTCGAAGCCATGGCGTCTCGATACGCCGTCGCCGCAGGCCTCGATGGCCACGGCTACAACTTCCCCGGACCCGTCGGCTCCCTCAAGGCGCTCAACCCTGATGTCATCGCGCTCGCGCACTGGGACGCCATGACCGTCGGCATCGGTGATGATCGCTATCGACCCAGCGACATTCACGAGTCAATCTTCATTCACTCGGCGGAGCCCGCGTGCCTCGTGCCCGCCGTCGACGACGGCGTCACGAAGATCTGGTTCCGCCAGGACTCCCGCGCGCGACTCCTCAATTTCACATACGTCCCGCCCGGCGTCATCGAGTACCTCGTCGAATATGCGCCCACTGAAGACGGCCCGTGGACGCAGCTCGGATCGCCGATCAACGAGTACGGCGCCAAGATCTACACGATCACCGATCCGGTCGTCGATCCGAACCGCTTCTATCGCGTGCGCTCGCGCCTCGGCGATGGCAGCCTCGTCGATTACTCCTGGCCCGTCGCCATCGACGCGAGCGCCACGACAACACTTGCCGCGGGATACATCAACACGGGCGGCGCCATGCACGTCCGCTGCTACGGCGACTGCCCCGAAGATCCCGCCGACCTGCGCATCGACGCCGATCTCGACAACAGCCACACCTTCAGCTTCGGCGAGCGCTTCTACTTTGACACGCTCACCACGCTTCTCGATGGCTCGAAGGTGTACACCGGCACGCTTGATTCCCCCATCGCCGACTTCCTCTACAACTATCGCATCGTCCTCGAGACAGATCCGGCGGTCACCGAGCCGCGCGAAGGCGCGTACCAGCGCGGCGACATCAACAACCGAATCCAGATGCGCTCCTTCGGCTCCGCATACATCTGGCCCAACAACACCATCTGGATGAACCAGACCATCCAGCGACTCACCGATGCGCTCGCCATCGGCTACGACGGCATCCGCCTCGACTTCACCTTCGACTCCATGGATCTCTTCTGGGCCGCGACGGGTGAGCCGCTCAACTACTCGCCCGGCGACACAGTCATTCGCGATCAGATGATCGAGCTGCTCACGGCGCTCAAAGCAGCGCACCCGACGGCGCTCGTCTCCATCAACGGCCTCTTCACCGTCGTCGATCCCGCCAACTTCGACACATTCACCGACATCGTCGATATCGGCGAAGTCGAGTTCTTCGCCATCGGCAACGACCGCGCCTCACCCGAACTCCAGACCAACACCGGCCAGGGCATGCAGGCCGTCTTCGACCTGCGCGCAAAAGACCGCATGATCCTGCTCGACTCCGGCGTCAACGTCGCCAATCTCCTCGGGCGCATGCGCACATTTGGCCTCTATCTCCTCGTCTCCGGCGAAGGCGTCTTCTTCTACACGCAGACGGACAACTTCCTCAACGATGTCGTCTATCTTCCCGAGTGGGATGTGCAACTCGGCGACGCCGTGCGCGAGGTCACGAGCTTCGCCGACCTCGCCGACTCGCGCGATCCGGCGCTCCTCTCGCGCGAGTTCGAACGCGGCTGGGTCCTCTTCAACAACAGCGGCGATCCCGTCACGATCGACCTCGGTGAAGAACTCTGGTCACTTTCCATGACCGGTGGCCTTCACGAAATCGTCGGCGGCGACGGCCAGGCGATCTACACACCCGTCACCGAAGTCACACTCGGCGCCGCGGAAGTCGCCATCCTCGTGCGCACGACGCAGCCATGTCCTGGCGATCTCTACGTCACGGGCGACATCGGCGCTGCCGATCTCGCGTTCCTCCTTGGATACTGGTCCGCAGCCGCCGGTGATGCGCCGCCCGGAACAGATCTCGACGGCGACGGCGTCATCGGCGCCGGCGACCTCGCAGATCTCATCGGCCGCTGGGGACCATGCCCCTAGAGCCCCCCTATCTGCTGCGTGAATCGAGGGCAGATCGTCCGCCGCGCAACTTCCAGCGAACCTCACCGCCCATCCCGCGAATCAATTGCCGGCCGGAGACTGATGCAACACCAACGGCCACATCTCGAAATCCGTTGACGAACTCCTTGCGGGAAGGGAAATCGATGCGCCCAAGGAACTCCTCCAGCGCCCGAGCGAATGCGCTCGCAGCGCTCTTCGTCGCCGGTCTCGCCATCGCGGCCGGCGGCATCATCACCAACGACTGGATCGGCGGCGACGCCGGAGATTTCAATGATCCCATGAACTGGAGCGCTGGCGCGCCTTCCAGCGGCCAGGCGCTCACGATCATTCAGTCCGGCCCGCTCAACGCAACGCTCTCAGCCGATCTCGTCGCAGACAGCCTCACCATTTACGGCGATCCCGGCGACGACCCGGCCGAAGTCGAGCTCGACATGATGGGCCATTCCATGACACTCGAGTCGCTCGTCGATCCTCTCAAGATCGCGGAGACCGTCACCGATTCGATTGGCGCACTCACGCTGAAGAACGGACACCTCGGGATCGCCACTGACGCCTTGCTGCGATTTGACGTCGGCAGTCTGCAGCTTGCCGATGGCGCCTTCGTCACCACGGGCGTCGCCGAGTTCCACGGTCCTGACTCGAATGACCCGTCGGCACTTCGGCTTTCGATGTTCGGCGAGGACTCGGGCTGGGCGTCCGCCGACTCCTTCACCATGCGCAACGCGACCTTGGCAGTGCACAATCGCGCGTTCATCAGCTCTCCCGATATCGAACTCGCGAACGTCAGAATTGAATCAGTCGATACGGAATCCGGAAGACCGTTCTGGGCGGACTACGGAGGCTTCTTCCTCGGCGATGTGCGCAGCGTTCCCGGCGGCGATCCAACGGTGTTTCGTGGCATCTTCCACTTCAGTGAGGAGCTCTCAGGACCAACTGTCTTCGAGATCCCGTTCGTCCCGGACTCGAACCCGTACGGCGGAAGCACTCCTCGCACGAGCATCGTCGGCAGTGTGAATTTGTCCGACTTCGTGTTGGCGCCGTACTTCCTGACTCCTGATCCGACTCCGTATGCCGGAACGTCCTACCTGCTGATTGTGGCGTTCGATCTCGTCGGCCAGTTCGGGGAGGTTCGTTTCCCCGATCTCGATGCTCTTGGATTCCCCGATCTCGGATGGCGTCTCGACTATCAGATAAACGAGTACGAGGATGTTGACTATCTCTATGTCGATATCGTCCCGCGCTGCGAAGGCGACGTGGACTACAACGGTCGGGTCTCCATGCGGGACATCGCCGACCTCCTCGCCCGCTGGGGACCCGCCGATGACTCCAACGCGCGATTCGATCTCGACGGCAGCGGGGCCATCGACGCCGCCGATCTCGCTGTACTTCTCGGGAACTGGGGAGCATGCCCCTAGAACCCCCCCACGTTATGCATGGCGGCGGGAAACTCGATCACGCTCCAGGCGACTTCCCGCGAACCGAAGCGCCGACCACGCGAATCACTCAGTGGTCAGAGACTGATGCAGTCCCACTGACCGCGACCCGGAATCAACCCACGAGCTTCCTGCGGAAAGGGATGTCGATGCGCCCAACGACTTCCTCCACCGAACGAGCCACAAGGCTCGCGACATTGCTGGTCATCGCGCTCTTCGTCACAAGCGCCGTGGCCTCGGCTGGATCCATCATCACCAACAACTGGATCGGCGGCGACGCCGGCGACCTCAACAATCCCGCCAACTGGAGCGCCGGCGCGCCCGCAAGCGGCCAGGCGCTCACCATCATCCAATCCGGACCATTGAGCGCCACGCTCTCCGCGAACCTCGTCGCAGACAGTCTCACCGTCCATGGCGAACCGGGCGGCGCCCCCACCGACTTCGATCTCGACATGATGGGTCACATGATGACGCTCGAGGCGCCCATCGATCCCCTGAAGATCGCCGACGGCGCAGGCGACGCGCGCGCCGCAGTCACATTCACGAACGGACGCGTCGTGACAGATCCTGTATCTGCGCTGAGATTCATCGCCGGCAGCATCAGCCTTGAAGACACAGTTGTCACAACGAACACAACGGAGTTCTTCGGCCCGGATCCAGATGACATCACAGAGCTCATGCTCGCACTGTCGGGCGAGAAGGCGCGCTGGGAAGCGACGAGCTCAATCACGCTGCAAAACGCGTTGCTTCAGCTCGATTTCCGCGCCGAAGTGGAGGCGCCTGATATTCAACTGAGCAACGTCCTCGCGGAATCTGAAACCTGGGGAAGGATCCTCGGGACGGTCAATTTCGATGAGACGTCGCCGCCGAGCACGATCAAAGGGCAGCTCGGGATCTCCGGCGTCCTGACTGGACCAGGCGTTTTCGAAGTTCCCCTTGAAGAACCAAACCCCTTCAGCGGAGGCTCCACGACCCTCTCCGGAATCAGCGGCGCCGCCGACCTGCAGCCGATGACACTTCGAATAAGCCTGAAAGAGGGTTATGTCCCGGAGATCAGAGATGGTTGGACCGTATTCAGCGCCATAGGGCCAACCACGCCGTTCGGACATCTCGATTTCCCCGACCTCGACGCTGCCGGCTTCCCCGGGCTCGGATGGAAGATGTTCGACTATTACAACGACGATGACGGATCGGGATATCGCGTGATCGAACTTGTCGTCGTTCCCCTCTGCGAAGCGGACCTCGACTACAACGGCGACGTCGCCGCCAATGACATCGCCGAACTGCTCAGCCGCTGGGGACCCGTCGATGAATCCAGCGCCCGCTTCGATCTGAATGGCAACGGCGCCATCGACGCCGCCGATCTCGCCGAACTCATCGGCCGCTGGGGACCCTGCCCACACTGACGCGCCCCACCTGCCGAGGGGGGGCCTCCGAGCCTCTATCAGGGCCCGAAAATGTGAAATTTGCCGCTCAGACGACCCGAATGCGAATTGTTAAGCCTCACGCTTCATCGTTCGCGTGGTAATTTCAGTCAGCGGCGCCGTCGTGGCTCCAAGATCCCTCTTTCGCCGATCAGAGCG
>JANQNW010000014.1 GCA_028279375.1 Phycisphaerales bacterium | reverse complement strand
GTTGGCGGTCGTGGTGATCAGGCCCTCGAGCTCATTGAGCAGGCCGGAGATCTCCTGGAGACCACCCTCAGCGATGTTGACGACCTGCTCGGCGCGCTCCGAGTTGGAGATCGCCGCGCCGAGAGCGGTCTTCTCAGCACGCAGGTTCTCCGACGCGATCAGACCCGCCGGGTCGTCGGCGCCGCGATTGATGCGAAGACCGGTGCTCAGTCGCTCGAGCGACTGGCCCAGGCCTCGGTTGTTCTGGTTCAGCACGCGCTGTGCCACCAGAGACTGAACGTTTGTATTGATCCGGCTCATGCCTTCCTCCGTGATCTTGGCCGGCGCCCGATCTCTGGGCGTCCGCACTCCGTTGACGAGCGAGCTGACGCAGCAACATGCGGCGCCCCGTCCCGCCTGACGCATTCACTTCCCGTGAGGAATGCGGCATCACGCTTCTCAACAAATGGCGAATGCCCCACGCTCACGGTCCCGACCCGGCGAAAGCCCGGTCAGACCGCGGGAGTGATCGTCACCGTGTCAAGCTTCTATGAGGCACAAAGTCCTGTTCATGCCCCACTTGCGGCTATCAGACGCGCGCAGACGGTTGGGTCCACGCAGACAGATCGTTGCGCAGATCCCGAGGAGGTGACAGACTTGCGCTGACTGGCAGAATCGCGCGTGCCGGATCCACCCGCACAAACCGAACAGAAGTTCTCAGCGCATCGAAAAGCCCCCCGGCGAAGAGGTCCGCCGGGGGGCTACGAGGTTCTGGGACGTGGACCTGTCGGTCCTTGTCGCTATCCGAGGAGCTGCAGCACGGACTGAGCCTGCTGATTGGCAAGCGCCAGAACACTGTTGCCCGCCTGCGTCAGGATCTGGGCTCGAGTCAACTGACTCGTTTCGACGGCGAAGTCCGCATCGCGGATCACGGAGACAGCGGACGTCACATTCTCGATCGCAGTCTGCTGCGAACGGATGTTCGTCTGCAACGTGTTGCGTTCGAAGGCGCCGAGTCGGCCTCGCAGCGTGGAGATCTCATCGATCGAACTGTCGATGATGTCGCTCGCCGCCAGGAAGTTTCGCTCCTTGAGCGAGTTCGGACCGCCTGATTTGAGACTCTGAAGGAACTGGAACTCTGTCCCGCCCGCCGTCAGATTGACGAGCGTGCCGCCCAGGCGAGAGTCAGCGATCGACTGCACACCGATGTTGACTTGCTGCGCCGCGTTGACCTGCGGCCCGAGCTGGAAGAGCGAGCCGCCACCGGTGATCGAGAAGCTCGATTGCGTTCCGTTGACAGTCGTCGCGAACGCCTCTTCAAGGAGAAGTTCAAGATCCAGCACACCCGTGCGTATCGAGAGGGCCAATCCCCTGCCGGAGGCGAGGGCGCCGTTGACGATCGCACTGACGTCGAGACCATCATCGCGATTCGCGGACTCGACGATCGCCGGGTTCGTGTAGTCGAGCACAGCGGCCGGGCCATCATTGAGCAGGCGCACCGTGTCGAAGAAGTTGCCCGAGTTCCCGAGCTTCTGCACTGACACGAATGACTCGCTGCCATACTCATTCGAGAAGAAGCGAAGACCGGAAGTGATGTCAGCTGCGCTCACGCGCTCGGCTCGGACGCCCGTACTGCCGGCGACCGCGTTGATCGCGGAGGCGACATCATCCAGCGAAGCGCCGGAGATGAACGTCAAGACCTGCACACCCTGGTTGCCGGCGATCTCGAGTGTCACGGAGGACAGAAGCTGACCATCGACGCCAGGCGGATTGAATGGCGGATTCGACGAGTAGTCGCCGCGTGTGAAGAGCTGCGCCTGCTGTGCCGAGGCAACCACTTCGACATCAATGTCGACGGTGGCCCGGTCAAGGAAGTTCGCCGCGTTCACCTGCGCCTGGATGATCTGCGTCGAGTTGACGCCGCTGAGCGTGTATCCGAGACCGCCATCGAGCAGCTTGAGCCCGGCGAACGACGCAGTGTTGGAGATGCGCGTGATCGAATCGATCGCCGAATCGATCTGCAGCTGATTCGCCTGCACTTCCTCGGGTGAGAAGGCGCCGGCGTTGGCCGCCTCGACGACGAGAGCCTTGATCGAGTTGAGCAGTTCACTCACCTCGGCAAGCGCGCCTTCGGTCGTCGCGATGACGTTGCTGGCTCGTTCCGAGTTGCGAACGCTCTGCTCGACGCCCCGGAGCTCTGCGCGCAGTCGCTCTGTCGTGATCAGGCCGGCGGGATCATCCGCGCCGCGGTTGATCTTCAGGCCCGTCGAGAGTCGCTGAAGGCGAATGTTCAGGTCCGTATTGGCCCGATTGAGGTTCGCCTGCGCGGTGAGGCTCGCGATGTTCGAGTTAATGCGTGTCATGGCAATCCTCCGTGATTGCGTCTGACGTCAAGCTGCTCTGCGCCGTGGCTACGCATTCCAGGGCGCCGAGGGGGTTCCGTATCTTGATCCGGTCGGAAGAGGGCGCTCGCTCAGCAAGCGAGACGCCCGTCGGGGCGGGGATTCGCTTCCTGTTCATGCTGACCTCTTTTCTCGATTCGACTTCGGCTTCTCATCCGAACCCGAGGATCGTTTCTCGTTCTCGTCGCGCACATGACCCGAGAGCCTTGCGGCGACGGATGCGCTTCGTCGTTCCTGTTCATTGGGAGCGCCGCGAGAGAGCAGGTCCAGGTCCTTGTCGCCAATGCGCGAGGCCTGCTCATTCTCCGCCTTGATCGCCTCGTACACTTCCTTTCTGTGTACTGCGATCGAGGTCGGCGCCGTGATTCCGAGACGCACTTTATCTCCACGAATGTCGACGACAGTGATTTCGATGTCGTCGCCAATCATGATTGTCTCGTCGCGCTGACGTGATAGCACCAGCATCGAGTCGGCTCCTTCCTACTGCGCGTGCGCGGGGCATCCCCGAAGCGCACTGCGCCCGATGAATGCGCGTCCTCCTTGACGCGCCGTGTGGGACGACGCCGCTGGCGACATCCCGACTCCTGTTCAGCCTCAGGCCGTGGCCCGAGCCTTCTTCTCCGTCGTGATCAACTCATGACGCGTCGTCCATCGCTTCTCGGCGAGAACGAACTGCTCGCCGTTGCGAGTCAGCGTGTTGATCACAAGCGGTCCCTGCAGATTGCCTGTCAGCGTGTTCTCGACCTTGTTGACGATCACGAAGACCTGGGCGTCGTCGAGCGAACTGAGCTCGAGTGACTCCATCTGCTCACCGCGAATCGGCACTGAGTAGTCCGGGACGAACATCGCCGGATCAGTCACGACGAAGGCCAGTCCCGGTTCGTCAACGCACTGCAGCCAGAAGAAACACGCGTCGTCGCCCGGTTGCAGCAGGCAATACTGCTTCTTCTCAGAGAAGCCCAAGAGTCCTTTTGGGAAGTTGATCACGCGGTCCTCCGCGATTTCAACCGTCCCGAATCTCGTTGTCCGCACTTCCATCAAAGTGCTCCACTTGTCGGCCTTACCTTCCTGGTTGGCCCGTGCTCCGCGACGGGCGACATCCTGTCTGGATTCCGTCACACGGCCGAGGCGTGACGGACCTCCGAATCCCGACCAACCGCGTCACCGCAGGAAGTCGAGCAATGAAATCTGCTGCGACAGGCCAGCCGTTCGATAACCGGCCTGCTGCACCAATTGCAGAAGAGCGAAGTCGCTTGTCGCTTTCACGAAATCGAGGTCCTCCAGGGAGCTCCGCACGCTAGCGTCCAGAAGCTGAGAGTCCTCTTCACGTGTCTGCGCCGCCTCGACTCGACTGGCGCGTGCGCCCACCGTGGCGCGCGCCGTGGCAAGTCGTTCGACTTCCTCTTCGAGGAACCCCCCCGCAAAGTTGATGCCGCGCTCGTCATTGGCGAGCAATGCCTCCCTGAGGTCGATCAGAGCGCTGAACAGCCCATCCACGCGCAACTTTGCGCGGTCCTCTCCGGCAAATGTTGCCGGAACTCCCGGCGTGTAGACCCCTGACTGGAGACCAAGGTCCTCCGCCGCATGCCCATTGAGCGAGAGCACGCTCACCGGATCCGGGCCGCCAAGGCGATCCTCGAAGACGATGCCGTTGGCGCCATCGACGAGCACGGCCTGGAACTGGCCGGCGCCGCCCCCCACCGGCACACCGGCGCCCGCCGCATCAGCGTTGATGCGCGCCAGGATCGTGCCGACGTCTGCGAGATCAGCAGGCGTGAAGTCGACGACAAACTGCGTGCCATCCGTCAGCGTCACCTCGAAATCGACGTTCCGCGCCGGATCCGGCAGTCCGCTGATCGGATCGATCTCGCCATCCGCGATCGACACGCCGCGCCCGGAGTTGAATACCGACGTCGGCGTCGAAGCGGAGAACGACCGGATACCCAGGGATGTCGCCGTCAGCGTGCCCCCGCCCGATTCCTCGACGGCGAGCAGTGATCCCGAGATCTCATTGACCACGCTCAGTGTTCGCTCGTCCGGCGCGATCTCGATGCGGATCCCCAGATCGAGGGCCTCGACCGCGCGCTGGAACTCGGCGACCGTCGTCGCATTCGTCACCGTCACCGTCCCGACGCGCCCACCGTTGTTGAAGACGATGTCGCCAGCTGCGAAGGGCGTCACCGGATTCAGGTCGCCCAGACGCGTGAACTCCGTCAATCGGGGATCGAGATCGACAGCCGGATTATCCGGGTTTGCGTTGTCATACGTGAACGCATCCAACCCAAGATCCGCGGCTGTCGTTCCGCCGCCGACGTCATTGATGTCGATTGAGAACCCGGCATTCACATTGAAACTGAAACGCTGCCCGGCGCCGTCGAGACCGACGCCCGTCGGATACGCCCCCGCGAGAGCGCCAGGCTCGGCTGCGCGGATTGCAGACTCGATCGTGTCCTGGACATCGCCGATCGATGAGGCGTTCGAGAGATCAACGACCAGCGTCGGATTGCCGCCGCCGGTGATCGCGATCTCGATCTGCCCGAGTGTCACACCGGCGTTGCGACCGCCGCGTATCGACTGCAGATTCGTCTGACCAGTGAGTTCCGGATTGAGATCGCGCGTGCCATCGATACGAGACGCCAGCCCGCCGACGGCCTCGTCCGCTCCGATCGTGATCGGCGTGTCGAGCCCGTTTCCGATCTCCGTCACGATGCCGCGTCCTTCGCCTCGATATCGATAGCCGCCAAAGAACGACTCAATCGGAGGCGACCCGGTGCGCGTGCCGCCAAACACGTGGAGATCCGCGAACTCCGAATTAAGCGCGAACTCCAGCTCCGAGATAATCGAGTTGATGACAACCGCCTGCGAGGCGCGCGAATCGGCGCTGGAGCCGACACCGACCTGGCTGGAGGCGGTCTCCCGCGCCTCGAGCAAGAGATCAGACACGGAAGAGAGCGTGCTATCGACCGTCGCCAATGAGGTCGTCGCATGCTCGAAGTTCCGAAGCCGCTGATCACTTCCAGCGATGCGCTCGCGCAACACATTGATCAGTGACGACCGCACGGGATCATCGGTCGAGTGGTTGATCTCTTTACCCGACGCCAGCTTCTCCTGCAGGCGCAGCATCTCAACATTCGTCGATGTGATGCTCTGCTGCAGGAGCGACGTTGACAGCAGGTTGGGCACGCGAGCGAGATTGACGGGAATGCGAGCCATGCGATTACACCAGAGAGAGCAGCAGTTGCGTCAGCTCATCGACAGTCGAAATGAATCGAGCCGCCGCCTGATACTGACGCTGGTAATTCAGAAGATTGACCGACTCCTCGTCAACGCTCACGCCGCTCACGGCCGCGCGCTGCGCCTCGAGGCTCTCTTTCACCTGCAGCGCCGCGCCGGAGCGCGTGATCGCCGCAGCGCCTTCCACCGCAACACGCTCAGTCGTCTGTCGCCATCCCTCGAGGATTGTCCTGCCGCCGAAACTGTCGACGCCGCGCTCACGCAACATCGCAATCGAGAGCGCCGCCTCATTCGAACCCGGCTCCACACCGGCGACGACTCGATTGGGATCCGCGATCAGCTCCTCGCGCACGCCGATGTCGCTCGCGCTGTCGCCGGAGAAGAACGTGTTGATCCCGAGCGTCGCCAGCACACCCGATGAGTCATCCGCGAATCCGAAGTCAAAACCCGGGCTCGACGTAAGCTGCAGTGTGCCATTCGGGAGAATCGTCGCGCTCAGGTTGCCAATCGCGTCCAGATCCGCCGTCAGCGTCGTGAGATTCGTGTCATCCGCGAATCCCGCGGCGCCCGTGTTGTCGATGCCGTCCAGATCGATGAAGACCTCTGTCTTCTGCACGAGGCCTGTCGCCTGGTCGGTGACATAGACAGTGAAGGAACCGTTGTTCGGCGCAAACGGAAGAGCATCGAGGGTCGTGTTCGCCGGATCGTTGAAGGCGATCGTCTGTTCCGCCAACGGCAAGCCGCGTTCCGACACGATGTCCGTCGCGCCCGGAAAGCTGCGGCCGGACGAGTGAATCTTGTTGACCTCGAAGATCACATTCGCCGTCAGCGCGTCGAGATCGTCGATCGTCTGCTGGATCGCCGCGCTGCGCTGACCAAGGAGCCCGCCGATGCGACCGTATCGCGGCGTCAGCACCTCCTGGTCCGACTTCACGACGACATCGACCTCGAGCACGCCATTGTTCGTCTCCGTACGAACCTCAATGCCTCGCACGGTGTTGCCGAGCAGAATCGGCGTCGATCCGACGAACACGTCCACGGCGCCGTTCGGCTGCGCAACGGTGTTGATCTCAATGAGTTCACTCAACTCAGTTAACAGCTGATCGCGCTGATCGCGCAGGCCGGCGTCCTCGGCTCGTCCGAGTTCCGACTGCGAAATGCTCCGATTCAGCGCGCCGATCTCGTGAAGCAACTCGTCCGCCCTGCTCACGGTGGTCCCGAGTTGCTGATCGACCTGCTGACGAAGAGTCACGAGATCAGAGCGAAGCTGACGAGCAAACTGCGCCAATGACTCGCCCTGCTGCACGACAAGCGTGCGGCTTTCCGATGACGCCGGGTTGTTCGCCAGTTCACTGAATGCGTTGAAGAACTCAGTCAGTTGATCAGACAGGCCCTGGTTCGTCAGGTCCGAGACGATCGCCTCGACCTGCAGCAGCACGCTCTCATCGACCTGGGCGGAGATTAGCTGGCTCGTGCCCTGGCGAAGGCGAGATTGCAGGGCGATATCGATCTGGCGCCCGATCTTCCCAATCTGCACGCCTCGCCCCGAGAAGACGTTCTGCGAGTCAATGGCGCCGCGCGCAGGCGTCAGCGTCGCCGCGCGCCGGTGGAATCCAGGCGTCGCCGCGTTCGCGAGGTTGTCGCCCGCGACCTGAATGCCTGCCTGACTCGCCGTCAGGGCGCTGAGTCCGAGTTGGAGAGAGCTGCCAAGACCCATTGCTGCTGTGCTCGATGCTCCTAGGTGGTCAGATCGATGGCGGACACAACGGTCGGTCCGGCCTCGATGGCGCCGCGCCGCCCGTAGGCGCCCGTGTGACTCAGCTGCGCCGTGGCGGAGCGCAGCAGGCCTTCCATGTGCGTTGCGAGCGACTCGACCGCCGCTTTCGATGTCGCATTGCGCTTCCCGACACGCTCAAGTGTCTTGCGCAAGTCATCGCCGGCGATTCGGAGATCCTCACCAAGATCGCCGCCAACGCGATCCGCAATCCACGAAACGGTCCCTCCCAGCCTCGGAGGCTCCCCAAAGAGATCGACGAAGGACGCGACGAGCGCGATGCGGCGCTTCTCTTCCTCCGCAACATGCTGCACGAGGTTGTTCTCGACCTTCAGGCCGCGCACGAGCCCGTTGACATCAGCGCTGCGAATAGCCTCTTCGCGCAGCTCGATGGCCTCTTCGATGCCTTCGTACGCTGTCCTGATCGACTGGAGCGCCAGCAGAAGCGACGAACCGAGCTGGTTGACGCTCTCAGTCGACTCCGTTCCGGCTTGTGACGTCATCAGCTCAGGCATCGATGGCGACTCCCTTGGACTGCGGCGCACTTTCCGCGCTCACGTGAGTCTGACGAAGCAACTGCCTTGCCACGATGTCCACCAACTCGAATCGCTGACTGGACGTCACGCGCTGCGCAATCTCTGCGTCCCAGAGTCCGCCGAACATGCGCTCCCCGCGCCCGGGCGCAAATGGCGCCGCTGCCTGGTTGGTGTCGCGAAGCTGGCTCAGAATCGGTTGCACGAGCGCCATCGAGACAAACTCCTCCGCCGACTTCCGCGCTCGCGATTCGAGAGATGTCTCTCCGGCTCTCCCGGATTCACCCAGAGCGCGGGTGAGCGCGCCGCCGAATCCACCGGAGTTCGTGTCCTGGAGTCCGACGCCGCCGGCGAGACCAGGTTGCGCGCCGAATGACGCTGAACGATCTGTCAGGCCCGGGATGGTGGAGAATGTGGCCATCAGTTGACCACCAGTTGTGCGTGAAGACGACCCGTCGCGTGGAGCTCCGTCAGGATCTCGATGCGATCGCGGGCCGGCACATCCAGTTGCTCGAACGCGTCCACGAGATCCTGCAGCTTCGCCGCCTCGACATCTCGGACGTTCGTCTCAATCTGCGGCCAACGCCGCGCTGCAGCCGGGGCGCCCCCCGCGCCCGGCTGCGCGACGGTTGTAATCACGAGATCGCCGTGACTCAGGATCACCGGACTGATTTCAACCTCAGCGGTCACGATGATCGTCCCGGTGCGTTCATTCACGAGCACTGTCGCCGGAAGCGAGAGCAACGACGGATCGAATCGAATGCTGAGAATGTCTGCGATGAAGTTCGCCGGATCAGCGAGCTCCGCGTCCGGCACTTCGATGCGGACGAGCCGCTCATCGACGGCGTAGGCGATCTCCCGATCCGCCGCATCGAGGCCGATGCGATGATCGTTGATGATGCTCGCGAGAAGCTGCGACGTCGTCCAGCCGCTCGAGTTCGGATTGATCACAAGCGAGACCGTGCCATCGCTGCGAATGGAGTTCATCGTAATGTCGCGGAGCATGCGGGCGCCGCCGCGAACTCTGCCGCGCGTGGCGTTCAGGTCCTCGAGCCGGATCGAGCCCTCAGCGATCGCGAAAACCGGATCACCCGGGAAGGGACCACGCAGCGGGGTCAGGAAGAGCTCGCCACCCTCGAGACTCGCAGCGTTGTGCACCGCGCTCACGCTGACGTCGAACTTGTCATCGCGCCGGGCTCCCTCTTCGGGAATCGTGCACTTGACGACAACGATCGCGACCGAACGCGACGCCGCAAGCTCCTCGAAGTTCTCGATCGGATTTCCCTGCTCCCGAAGCAGATTCGCGAGCGGTCGCGCCACCACGAGATCAGCGCCGGAGTCGCCGGTGCCCGGGAGACCGACCACCAGTCCAAATCCCTGGAGGACGGACTCGCCCTGTCCCTCAAGCCGGACAATGTCCTGAACGGTCATCGCATGGGCGACGGGCGCCGGGAGGAGGAGCAGCGCCACCGATGCGATGAAACCGGTCAGGATTCTGTGAGTCAGTCCGACTTTCCTGGTCATGTATGTGTTCACGAAGCTCCGCCTCGTTCTGATCAGAAGTTGAAGAGTGTTTCGAACAGACGCGGGAAGATGCCCTTCTTCGTCGCGTTCTTCATCTGTCCGCTGTGGCGGACCGTGTACTTGAGGTCATACAGACGATTCGATTCGACCTCGCCCGTCTCCTCATTGATGTCTTCCGTTCGGCAGAGTCCGCTGAGGAGGAACGTCTGCACTTCCTCGTCCGTCTGCAGCATCGTCTTGGCTTCGAGCAGCAGCGTGCCGTTCGGCTTCACATCAATGACGCGCGCCGTCAGCTTGCCGCTGATGTTGTCCTTGCGCTCGTATTCGCCTTCACCGTTGAACTCCACATCCGTCCCGACACGAATCGTCGAGAGATCCGTCACGTCATCCTCGTTGTCCTTCGTGAACATGTACTTCAGCAGATCCTGCGGCAGCACATGCGAAGCGCGGATCTCATAGTCTTTCTCCGTCTCCATAGCCTGCTCACGCTTCACGTTCGAGCGCTCGTTGATCACGATCGTCACGAGATCGTTGATCGCGAACGTGCGCGGCTCCTTCGGCGGAACCGCGATCAGCGAGACGTTGTAGAGGGGCTCTGCGGTGTCAACGTCAGCGGCGCCATCGGGCGTCGGCGCCGGGGACTGCTGAAAGAGGCTCTGCGCCGCGGCGCCTTGCGCCAGGCCGACGATCAGTACGAGTCCGATTCGATTGATCATGAGCTTGCTCCTCGCTCCTCGCCCTCTGCGCGAGCCGTGCCGCGCATCTGGTCGACGTCAACGATCGCGCGTCCGCGCGCATCGACACGCCCCAGGAATGACTTCTTCGATCCGTCAAGCCGAAGTTCGATGAGTTCGCCTTCGGCGCCATCAGCCATCGCCCGTGCGCGCGCAGAAAGCACGATCGAGCCGCTCAGACATTTGACGTTTACGAGTTCGCCGCGTCGTATGAGCACGGGCGGCTCGAGATCCTCTGGATGCAGCAGCGCGCCTGCGTGCAGCTTCGATCGAACCTTCTGACCGACGACCTCGTCGATCGAATCCATGGTGTGCGAACCAGGCGACAGCCAACGATCCTGTACGCGCACATGGCGCTCGGAGATCGTCTCGCCGCGACGGACGTCGGTCGCCAGGAGGACCGCAGTCTTGCGCACCTCCGCCGTGACGCGAATCGCGCGATCATCGACAATGCGCTCATCCTCGTAGAACCGGATTCGAATCGGCGTGACGCCTGATCGTCCGGAAGCCGTCGGTCGAATCTCGACACGCCGATGCCATTCCACGCGATCGAGAAAATCCTGATCGCTCTCGCGATAGAGAATCTTCAGATCAGTCAGGCGCACGTCGTAGTGCCGCGCCAGTGTCTTCGCCACGAGATTCCGGACCGTCGGCCGCTCGTCGATGAGCACTGGCGCCGGGTCGCCACGGTCATACGGCTGGTCCTGCTCGGCGCCCTTCTGGACCGCATGCGTACGAGGCTTCGCGCCTCGGACTCGAACGACGCAGTCGTCGCCGCTGATGGCCAGCTTGCCCCAGTTGACCTGCTCTTCATCGAGGATCTCTCGCACGTAGCGCATGCTGATATGCACGAGGCCGGTGTCGTCCGAATGCTCAGTTGATTGCGTCCGCAGGACGATGCCGGCGAGCGCTTGCGCATCGGCGCCTTTCAGAGTCGCGACATCGCCGAGCGTGATCGGCTGATCATGAGCGACGCTCGCCGCGCCCTTGAGCTGGATCTCTCCCGCCGCAGCCGCCTGCGCGATCGCAAGCGCGACGATCAAGGTCAGTTTGTGAACTCCATTCACCTTCATGCGTCACTCCTTGACGCGCCGCGTTGGGCTATTACCTGCCGAGCTGTGAGATGTTCTGCCAAGTCTCATCCGCGGCTCGGATCACCTGGCTGTTCATCTCAAACGCACGCTGCGTGCGAATGAGATCAACGAGTTCATTCGTGGGATTGACATTGGACGCCTCGAGATGCTCCGGCAGCAGCGTGCCGCGACCATCGAGTCCCGGTTCGCCGGAGAGCTCCGGGCCAGAGCCAGCTGTCTCGACGTAGAGGTTCTCACCGATCTGCTCGAGCCCGGCCGGGTTGATGAACGCCGCAAGCTCGATTTCGCCCGCGGGCACTGGATTCGCGTCGCCATCGACCTTGTAGAAGACCTCGCCCGTCGACATGATCTGGACGTTCGTCGCGTCCTCAGGGATGTTGATCACTGGATCGAGGCGACGTCCCTCGTCATTGGCCAGCACGAGATCGCCATCCGCATTGCGCGTGAAGTTGCCGGCGCGCGTGTAGCCGATGCCATTCGGGCCGCGCTCATCCTCGATCTGCACGCGGAAGAAGCCGTTGCCGCTGATCATGACGTCGAGCGGCCGCTCCGTCGGCTGCGGCGCCCCCTGCTCGAAATTCAGTTGCGTACCCGACACCTTCACGCCGAGCCCGACATAGAGGCCCGTCGGGCGCTCGTCGCCGTTGGCGTTCTCCGTTCCCGGCTGCGCCTTCTCGACGTAGAGCAGGTCCTGGAAGTTGGCGCGGCTCGCCTTGTAGCCATCCGTGTTCACGTTCGCGAGGTTGTTCGCGATGATGTCCAGGTTCGTGCTGAGGGCGGACATCCCCGTGGACGCGGTCTGCAATGCGTTGATCGCCATGTGGCTTCCTCACTCGCGGCGCGTGTCGCCGCATCCTGCGAAATGACTAACTCAATCGTCCGAACGTGTTGATCGCGCGATCCATGAGGCCGTCGATCATCTGAATCATGCGTGTGTTGGCGGAGACGGCGCCCTGCGCCTTGGTGACGCTTGTCATCGCGCTGATGGGCTCGACGCCGGAGTTCTCGAGCACGCCGGATCGCACGAGACCCGCATCCTGGATGGGCTGCGCCGGACCGCCGGCGAGCCTGAACTGATTCGTGCCGCTCTTGGTGAGGACGCGCGGATCAGCGAATCCGGTCACCTGCAATCGCGCGATCTCTTCACCGTTCTGAATGATCTCGCCACGCGAGCCGACGCTCACCGGAAGCGCCGGATCAACTTCGATGGAACGATTCTGTGTGTCGAGCACGGCCTCGCCGCTGATCGCCGTCACCAGCACACCCCGCGCATTCAGCGTGAGCGAACCGTCGCGTGTGTATCGGAATCGGTCGGCGCCGCTTCCTTGCCCGGAGTCGATCACGAAGAAGCCGTCGCCGTCGATGGCCAGATCAAGCGAGTTGCCGGTCTCGCGCAATGGACCCGGTTTGAATGAACTACCGGTGCGCTCAAGCAGCACGCCCCCGCCGAGGCGCTCGAGCAGATCGTTGGAGGGAAGCGTCGAGAGTCCGTCTTCAGCGCGCACGGCGTCGCGCTGGCGCACCACCGGAACATCCACCTTGAATCCGGTCGTGTTGACATTCGCGAGGTTGTTCGCCGCGACGTCAAACCGGTACATGCCCGTCTGAACACCCGATGCGGAGAGATACAGGCCGTAGTTCATGAGGAGGCCCCCCGCGCGGAGATTCGCAGCAGGGCCTCGGCGCGAGCGCGATCGCAGGTCTTCGCCATGTGGACGCTCGTCGCCAGATGCGCCAGCGCGACGATCCGGGCGCCGAGGTCATCGCCCCGGCCTGTCGTGTCGCGAATGCGCTCTGGGTGATTGTCGATCGCGATGCGCAACTGGCGTCCTCTCGAGGAAGAAACAGAACGGACCTGTCTCACACCTCAAGCCGCATGCCAGTGCGCCAACCGCGATTTCGACCATTTCCGCGCGATTCGCTGCGCAGCGCCGGTGCGATTTGCGCGTACCTGAGTGAGAGAACAACCGCATGCGCAATCCATGCGCTCAGCGTTCTGACCGGCGGGACACCCGAAGGCGAGTCGAAACTGACGCCCGGACGGACGACCGCCCGATACGAGAACCCCGATGTCTGCGCTCAACTACGAGTCCATCGCGCAACGCTTCCTCGACTTCGTGCGCATCGAATGCGGCCTGAGCTCGAACACCATCGAGGCGTACGGGCGCGATGTGCGCGATCTATTCATTGAACTCAATGATCGCGGCGTGACCGGCGTTCAGAAGATCCACCCGCGGGATCTGGCCGAGCATCTCATCGCCCTCAAGAACGTCCGCGGCCTCAGCGCGAGCTCGATCGCCCGCCACCTGGCGACGATCAAGGTGCTCTTCCGCTATCTCGTCAGCACCGGCGTCCTCGAGAACAACCCCGCGGACTGGCTGGACCAGCCGACGCGCTGGAAGAAGCTCCCTTCCGTGCTCTCACCAGCGGATGTCCGGAAGCTCCTCGACGCCCCGCAGCCCCCTGCCGAGAGCGACGCCTCTCAACGCCTGCCGCTCTGGCTGCGAGACCGGGCCATGCTCGAACTCATGTACGCCAGCGGTCTCCGAGCCTCCGAGGTCGGCGGCATCGGCGTGCGTGACATCAGCGAGTCACTGGGCGTCATTCGGGTGCTCGGCAAGGGCGACCGCGAACGACTCGTCCCCATGGGCGTTCCCGCCCGGAAGGCCGTGGACTGCTATCTGACAGAATGCCGGCCTCTGCTCGTCAAGCCTGACGGAAGGGACAATGAGCGACTGCTTCTCTCACGCACCGGCCGGCCCCTCGAACGGGTCGCCGTCTGGCAACTCGTCAAGAAGCATGCAGAGGCGGCCGGGCTCCGGAATGTGCATCCGCACACCCTTCGCCACTCCTTTGCGACGCACATGCTCATCGGCGGCGCTGACCTCCGGGTGGTCCAGGAGCTGCTCGGGCATTCCGACATCAGCACGACGCAGGTCTACACCCACGTCGATCGTTCGCGCCTGAAGGACGTGCACAGGCGATTCCACCCGCGTGGATAGCAAGAATTCAGCCTAAATGGGACGGGAGAGCGGATCGCCGGGCTTCGGGCGCATCGTTCCGCCTGTGTCGGGCTCTGCGGCCGGACGGGTCAGGCTCGGGGCCACCTCGAGGCTTTCATCTCCGATGGCCCGATTCAGCGCCCCCACCGAGCGAGGAGTGCTCTGGGCGGCGACCCGGATCTTCGAGATCTCCTTCTCGAGCTTCTCATCGAGTTCGCTGACAGCGGTCACGATTACACCCTGTTCAACCGCATTCGAGAAGCGATACGAGATCATCACGACCACCACAAGGCCCAGAAGCGGGAGGAGCAGGCCATTGAGATAGAGCATGAAGGAAGATGGAGCCCCCGGGGCGCCTGCCCGGATCGCGTCGCTTGTCGACGTCAGCCACTCATACCCGGCGAAAACACCCATGAACGAGATCGCGGGGAGCACGGACTGCAGCGGCAGCGTCATGAACAAGAGCACGAGCGACCAGGTTCCGGCGGAGACCGCCTTCTCGATTCCGGGGACGCCCGCCCCAGCACCGACGACGATCGAGTTGAGGATCAGCACGGCCAGCACGAATGAGGCGATGACGCCCACAGTCTGATCGAGCCCGCTGATGGCCCCGAACTGCAAATCGCGCTGGGAGCGGACCCGATTTACGTTCGCGGCGCTCGCCTCGGTGACCTCGAGGTTGGACGCGGCGTCTCCCTCAGGTGTGAGCACGACCTCGGTGGAGTGCTGTTTGGCCTGCTCCGGGTTGAGCTGCGTGGACCGCATGTCCGTGAAATGAACGAACGCGAAGAGGAGCATGTGAAGCAGCAACGCCACCGCCAACGTCAATGAGCAGATCATGACGTTGAATCGCAGGTGCCGAAGCGCCGGCGAGACATGGGGTGAACTGGACTTGGCCACGAGTGCTCTCACATCCCTTCCAGCGGGGTCTCACGTATCGCCCTCGATATCGGCCTTTCCGAGGGTCCTCTGAAGGTCGAGGGTGCCCCCTGACTAGGGTGGCTCATGGTGATCGGCCACGATCCCATGCGAACGCATCAAGCGAGGGCGCCCAGAAACACTCAAATCTTTCAGATAATATTGAAAATACGCCCCTGGCGGCTCGAATTCGGGTTTCTGACTGTGCTACCCTTCCGTCCCATGGCCGTCGTCTACATGCCTCCGGTCGAGCGCCCGGGCCTGGATCCGCAGGACCCTGGGCTGCTGCGCGCGGTCGCGCAGGGTGAAGTCCGCCTGACTGGAGAGCAGGCTCTGAGCCTCCTTGACGCTGCCCGCCTGCACGAGCTCGGGCGCTGGGCGGACGCGCGCTGCCGCACCCTGCACGGCGACGAGTTCCGGACGTACGTCATTGATCGGAACATCAACTACACGAACGTCTGCACCGCCAAGTGCACCTTCTGCGCATTCCGGCGCGATCTCGACGACCACGACGCCTACACGCTCGAGTATGAGCAGCTCTACGAAAAGATCGCCGAACTCGTCGAGATCGGCGGCACGCAGATTCTGATGCAGGGCGGCATGAACCCTGAGCTGCCGCTCGAGTGGTACATCGATCTCCTGCATGGCATCAAGGAGCGCTTCCCGAGCGTCCATGTGCACGGATTCTCTCCTCCGGAGTTCATCGAGTTCGTGCACTTCTTCGATCCGCCCGGCTCGACGCTCGAGGACAAGCTCCGGTGGGTGATGGTGCGCCTCAAGGACGCGGGCCTCGACTCACTCCCCGGCGGCGGCGGCGAGATCTTCTCGAATCCGGTCCGTCGGAAAATCGGGCTGGGCAAGTGCGACGCCGAGGCGTGGCTCACGACGATGTTCGTCGCTCATTCGCTCGGCATGTTCACGAGCGCGACGATGATGTTCGGACACATCGAGGGGCTTGCCGATCGTGTCCACCACATGCTGCTCGTGCGCGAGTGGCAGGATCGGGCGCTGCGCGAACTCGGCGAAGGCGTCGAGTCCGTCGATGGCTCGACGCACGCAGGCGGTTGCTACAAGGCATTCATCTCCTGGCCATTCCAGCGTGAGAATACGCCGCTGGGGCGTCTGCGGGAATGGGGCCAGCGCGAGGGCGAACTCGATGAGCCCTACCCGGGCGATGTCGTCTCATCCCTCAATGGCGACGGCGACCCGAAGTCTCATCCGGAGTTTGGTCGGCGCCTGCGCATGGCGGGCGCTGTCGAGTACCTGCGCACCCAGGCAGTGAGCCGCCTCGTGCTCGACAATGTCTATTCGATCGGCGCGAGTTGGGTGACGATGGGCCCGCACATCGGGCAGGTGGCGCTCTCCTTTGGCGCCAACGACATGGGCTCGGTGATGATGGAGGAGAATGTTGTCTCGGCCGCGGGCACGACGTACTGCCTGAACGAGCCGGTGCTCTGCCGATTGATTCGCGATGCTGGATTCACACCCGCACAGCGCGACAATGTCTACGACATGCTTCGTGTGCACGCCGGGCCGGAGAGCCCCGATCTACAGGTACGCGACTGGTCCGAGCATCGCGCCAGACAACTTCATGTGGAATCCGGTAGCGAGTCGTCTGAAATCGTGACGACATCGCCGGTACAGTTGACAGTCGGCGCCGAGGACTGATCAGCGAAATGCGCTCTCAGTGTGCGACGAGGCGCAGGAGAAGATCGATGCCCATGCGCAGCCTCCGAGTGTTTCCATTGATATTCCTGCTCGCGCTGCCGATCTCCTGCAAGTCGCTTGAGCCGCCTCCCCCGGTTGGCGAGCGCGGCGAGTTCACCGACTCGCGCACCGGCGCCAAGCGACAGAGCCTGCTCCTCGAATCCGGCGGCCGTTTCGCGACGATCGCGCGCCTGACGATCATCCGGACGAAGCCGGGAACCGGACCGCAAACGTACGCGCTCGGCATGCAGTACATGCTGCCATCGGACGTCAAGGTCTCGGAGCTCTATGTCAGTGTTGACGGCGCGCAGATGACACTGCCGGGAACGTCACGCCTGATCGGAGTCGAAACGACAGCATCATCGGACATCGGTTCGCTCTATCGATTCGCCGGCGAGTACCAGATGAATCAGATTCAGGCGCAGACGATGTCGGAGAGCACATCCGTCTCGATCACGGCGATCGCCTCCGACGGCACGCGCGTCGGACATGTGAAGCTCTCGACATTCGCCCGCCAGGAGTTGCGCAACTTCATCGACGAGAGTCGCTGATGAGAATCTCCCTGCGTCGAGGAGTCGGCGTTGGTATCGCGGCCGTCCTTCTCTTCCCCGTCATCCTCATCTTTGTCGACTCGATGTATTGGGCGCTCACTGCGACCACAGGCGAGAGCCGCGACTGGTCTCGCGCGATGATCGAATCCCGCGATCCGGAGCGCGGCTATCCGGATCCGGCCGCCTGGATGACCATTCAGTCAATCCACGCGGAGTCCGAGTCGGTGTTCCAGGGCCACCACACGCTCATATCACCGGATCGTGTCGTGGTCGATGTCGACTATGAGGCTGACGCGAGCCGCTTTGAGATATCGAATCTCCTTTACTTCAACTGGCCCCAGGCTCTGCTGGATCCCGAGGCCTCCGCAGCTCGTGCCTTGCGCGATCGTGGAATCCTCGACCGCATCATCGAGCTTCCAAGGCGTCAGGAGTCCTCGAAGGCCCTGCTGGACGCCATCGATGCGGACAAGAGTATGCGCGCCTTCAACTTCGGCAGCGCGTATCGGTCACTCGGATACCCACTCTGCCATCTCATTCGAGAGAGCGTCATTGCAAGAGACTGGGATGAGGCGGCTCGACTTCTCTCACTTCTCGATGGACTCTCGGAGCAGCACGATCTCGAACTCTCGTCGCTCAGTTGGATGTTGCCCTATTCGATTCGCGAGACGCTCTGGAGTCGAACACTTCTGCCTGTTGTGCTCGATGGTGAGGTTCCGGCGCCGGTATGCCAGCAACTGCTCCTCCAGAGCACGCGCGAGGCAGAGAAACTCAGACGTGACGACTGGATCGCATCCCTGGAGATCGAGATTCTGCAGTCGGTTGACCGGTGGTACGAGGCGAAACCAGATCTCTCTGGTCGATGGGTGCCGAGTGCAGGCTCGGCGATGGAGAAGATCGGGAACATTGAAGCGCTCTGGCATCCTCGGATGACCAGTTTCGCGAATGAGCTCGCTCGATTCGCGCGCGAGCTCCGAAGCGCCGCGCAAGATTCCTGGGAACAGCGCGCGGTCGCGAGGCGATGGTCGCGTCCTCACGACTACCCGGTGGAAATCCCATTCGGCGTCGACGATCTCGGATTACTCTTCGCTTCGGCGCTCTACCTGCGGCATGAAGCCACGATGCATGTCGAGAGCCGCCGACTCATCCTTGCGCTCGAGCTCTGGCGCCAGGAGCACGGTTCGTATCCGGGTTCGTTGACGAGGCTCGCTCCATCAATCCTGAACTCGATCCCGGATGATCCCGTCGCCGGCGCGAAGTTCGGCTACGAAATGCTCCAGGACGGCCGAAGCTATGTCCTCTACTCGTTCGGCAAGGACGGGGTCGATGACGGGGGCAAGTTCGCTCAGGAGTCTGAACTTCGCTCCCTGCGAAACTCCCCGAGCGGGTTCGACGCCATTCTCAGCGAACCGCCTGCTCCATTCACGGCGCGCCTTGTGGATCGCTCCGAGATGAATGACCCCGATTCAGACGCTAGCCGGCGGTGAGTTCGAGATACAGCCCCTCGCGCACCGTCCGTCCGCCGCGCTGGAATCCATAGTGGGCGAATTCCTCAACCTCGGTGTCGATGATCTCGTCCTTCGATCGCCCCTCATTGATCCACTTCTGGACGGCGTCGCGACAGCGCTGGAAGTAATCGCGTTGCGTCATGATCTCGTCGGGCCCGCAGATCTTGCCGTGGCCCGGGATCACGACCGTGTCGTTGTCGCAAAGTCGATGCATCGTCTCGAGCCCATGCTCCCAACCGACCGACTCGGCGCCGCCGTTGATATCGAAGAAGGGATGCATCCCCTCGAAGACAAGGTCGCCGGTGTGGAGCACGTTGCGGCGAGCGACGTGCACAAAGAGATCGTTGTCCGTGTGTCCGGCGCCGACGTGCGTCAGTTGCATGACGCTGGCGCCATGACGCAGTTCCTCGCTCTCATCGACGACGCGTCCCGGCTTGTAGTCGGACGCCTTCTTCCTGCTGGCGTTCGCCGCCTGCTGCTCCAGCGCATCGGCGGCCGTCTCCGCATACGACACGCCGGTCTCGCGGAGCCACGTGATCGGACGCCCGAGGCTCTCCCGGTACTTATCGATCTGTGCCTCGATTCGCGGAAGCGCCTTGCGCTGAGCGATCACGCTCAGATCCGGTGTGAAGGCGTCGTTGCCGCCGGTGTGATCCGCGTGATGATGCGTATTGACGAGCACGCCCGGACGCGTGCGCGTCATCATCTCCGCCTCGATTCGCAGGATGATCCCGAGGCCCGGGTTCTTGGCGTCGATGATGACGGCCTCCTCGCGATCAAAGATGACGAGCGAGTTTCCGCCTCCACCGATCACCGCCATGCCGCCATTGCAGACGGGCGTCCATTCGAAGACTGTCTGCCCGGACTGCATGCGCGCAAGAGCGCGAGCGGGGAGTCCGGCTGCGAGACCGGCGCCTGCCAAAACGGAGAGACACGCGAACTCGCGTCGATTCAGATGCATGAGGCTCCTCCAGATCGCCGCCCCAGCGCTGCGACAGCGCTCCGGCAGAACGAAGAGCGGATGGTATCACCAGCCGATGTGTCCAGTCGCTAGAATCGCCACCCGCAGGGGCAAGCCGCCCGGTCGCGTCGGGCGTGCCGGAGAGATCCCCATGACGAGACACCCAATCGAACAAGGGATCCACCCCCGATGAGAGCAAACGACCTGAAGACGGGCATGGCGATCAAGCTTGATGGCAAGCTGTACGTGCTCGTCAAGTACGAGCACACGAAGCCCGGCAAGGGGCCGGCGTATCTCGCCTGCAAACTCAAGGACATCCAGTCGGGCGCAAATATCGACAAGCGCTTCGGTTCGACGGATGAAGTGGACGCGGTCAATCTCGACCGGCGCACGATGGAGTTTCTCTACGCCGACGCCTCCGGTTTCGTCTTCATGGACCAGGAGGACTTCGACCAGCTCACCATCTCCGCGGACTTCATCGGCGACGACAACGTCTTCCTCGCGCCGAACATGGAGCTGGTCGTTCTGATGTACGAAGACAAACCGCTTTCGATCGAGCTCCCCGCAAGCATCGAGGTCACGGTCACGGATACGCCGCCCGGCATCAAGGGCGCGACCGTCACGAACCAGTTGAAGGAGGCGACGTGCGACACCGGACTGAAGACGCGCGTTCCTCCATTCATCGAGCCTGGTGAAAGAATTCGAGTCTCGACGACCGATGGGTCCTATCAGGCCCGCGCCTAGGATCGCATCGAGAGCCACAGGCGCCCAACCGGAGGCACGCCGTCATGGGCAAGATCGTCACGGATCAGGTTGATCCGAAAGACACGGAGCTGATGGCGCATCTGTTTAATCAGGTCTTCCGCCCGGAGCGCGACGGCGATTCGTTTGCGCGCCGGCTTGAGAGCAGAATGCACCCGCTCTTCATGGTTGCGCGCATCGACAATGAGGCTGTCGGGTTCTACGTCGGGATGGAGTTGAAGCCCGCCATTCACTTCTCGTGGCTCTGCGGCGTCATGCCGGACGCGCGGCGCATGGGCGTCGCGACCGTGCTGATGCGCGACGCCATGGGCTGGGCCCAGTCGCGCGGTTACAGCGGTTTGCGCTTCGAGTGCACGAACGACAAGCGCCCGATGCTTCACTTCGGCATCTCACAGGGCTTCAACATCATCGGACTGCGCTGGGACGAAGAGCGCCTGCAGAATCTCCTCATCTTCGAGAGGAATCTCGCAGAGCCCATCGACGACAAGCCGAACGAACAGTCCTGATCAACCGGCCTCGTTCCTTCCGCAACACTTCTTGTACTTCAGACCGGAGCCGCAGGGACACGGGTCATTTCGACCAACGCGCGGCGCCGACGCCTGAGTCGCCTGGCGCACACGCGCCGGCTTCTCGGGAGCAGTTCGCTCGCCGCCGGGCGCGCCCTGCGACGCCGCCGTTGCAACACCGGTTGACTGTCCCGGTCGTGCGGCGGGCTGAGCGCCCGCGAATCGATCGCGCCCTTCCGGCGCCGCTGGCGTATGCGTGCGGGCCGTGGGCGGCGCTTCCTGGGGCTGCTGCGGAGGCGCGGGCGGAGCGCCATTTCCGGGCGCCGGCGCTCGCTGCGCGGCGCCTGGCTGCGCGGCCCCCGCCATCAGCGCCTGCGGCGCGAGGCGATACTTGAAGACGAACTCAGTCGTACGATCTCGAATCGTCTCCTGCATCTCATCGAAGAGGCGGGAGCCTTCACGCTTGAACTCGATTCGCGGATCCTGCTGACTGAACGAACGGAAACCAATCGAGTCGCGCACCTGGTCCATCGCGCGAAGATGCTCTTTCCACGAGCCATCAAGCACATCAACCAGGACCATTCGCTCGAACTGGATCATCTCACTCCGGAGAAGACCCTCAATTCGTGCGCGGATCATGTCTTCGCGCTCCCCACCTTCAAGCTTCTCGATGCCGGGCGGGAGCGGCGCATCGAAACGATCCTTGAGGAACGACGCCAAGGCGTCGTCGTCGATGCACGCAAGCGCCTCGCCGACGAGTTCGTCCAGCTTGCCGCCCTCGACGAACTCGCGTGACGCCTTGAGAAGGTCCTCGCGGATCTGTTGCGGCATCTTCGTGCGAATGATCGCCTCGTCCCATCCCATCTGGTAGCGGCGATTCGCCCACGAGATGAGCTGCTCGGCCGCCGCCTGCGGGGACTGACGCATCTGCGCCATCGTCATATCCATCGCGAAGGTGACCGGATACTCGATCTCTCGATCGCGATACTTGTTTGATGCGGACTCGGCGATCAGATCGATCACCTCGTCATTCGTCTCGGCCTCCGCGATGCGAGCGATGTCGATCTCCACATCGAATTTCTGCTTCGCCCACTCGGCGAGTTGCCTGGCGCCGTAGTCAGGCGCGAGATACTCGAGGGCGCCCGTGAAGTCGAGCGCGGCCAGCCATTCCTGGGACGCCTCAAGAAGCATGTTCTCTACCTCACGGCGAGAGAGACCACGGAGATCGCTGGGCTTGAATTCCCTCTTGAACTCCTGGCTCGCCCAGTTCGCAAGGCCGACGAGATCGTGCTCGACGTCTTCCTCCTCGGCGGGCATGTACTCACCGACGGTGACGCTGCACATGGCCTCGGCCTCGTCACGCGCAACCTGGCGGATGCGATTCTGAATATCGTCAGCGTCAATGTTGCGGAGGCGCTCCACCGGAATGGAGATGTCGTGATCCTGCCGGATGCGCTCGGCGATGCACTCGGCCGGATAGTCGCGATCGAGATAGCGATCGACGGCCGTCCCGATCGTTGAGTCGATGTAGTCGAAAATGAGGTCCTTCATCTCGCGACCTTCGAGCACACGCTGGCGCAGGCCGTAGAAGGCCTGACGCTGATGCTCCATGACCTCGTCGTATTCGAGGATGTTCTTGCGCACCTGGAAGTTCCGCTCCTCGACCTTGCGTTGGGCGCGCTCGACGCTCTTGGTGAGCATGGGATGCTCGATCGCGTCGCCCTCCTTCATGCCGAGGCGCGACAGAATCTTCATGGTTGTCTCGCCGGCGAACATCTTCATGAGATCGTCTTCGAGGCTTACGAAGAAGCGTGAGGATCCGGCGTCGCCCTGACGTCCCGAGCGGCCGCGCAGCTGATTGTCGATGCGTCGGGACTCGTGGCGCTCGGTGCCGACGACGTGGAGACCGCCGAGATCGACAACCGAGTCGCTCCAGCCGATGCGGTGCAACATGAAGCTGCCCTGGGCATCGAGTTCATTGCGCAGGTCGTCGGCGCTGAGCTGATTCAGTTTCTTGGGGTCCGCCCAGGTGTGGCCGGACGCCCAGTGACGAAGCAGCGCGAGCTCCAGCTCCTCGAAGGGCATCTGCTCGGCCTCGCGCTTCTGCATGCCGAGTTCCTTGGCGCCGATCTTCCGATAGATGAGCTCGCGCACTTCCTCATCCGTCGCGTCGGTGGTCAGCTCCTTCGGCGCCAGACCACGGCGCTTCCAGTGATCGAGCAACTCATCGCGGCTGATGCGCGCCAGCTTGATGTCGGTGCCGCGGCCCGCCATGTTCGTCGCGATCATCACGGCGCCGAGCTGTCCGGCGCTTTCGATGATGTTCGCCTCGCGTTCGTGCTGCTTGGCGTTCAGCACTTCATGCTGAATGTTGTGTCGCTTCGAGAGCATGTCAGAGAGCATCTCGGAGCGCTCGACACTCGTCGTGCCGACAAGAACCGGCCTCCCGACATCGTGGAATTGCTTGATCTCATCGACGATCGAAGACCACTTATCCTTGGCCGTCAGATACACGAGATCGTTGTGATCGGCGCGGAGCACCGGCACATTCGTCGGGATAACGACGACGTCGAGACCGTAGATGTCATGAAACTCCTGCGCCTCGGTGTCCGCGGTGCCGGTCATACCCGCAAGGCGCTTGTACATCTTGAAGTAGTTCTGGATGGTGATCGTGGCGACCGTCTGCGTCTCCTGCTTGATCGGCACGTTCTCTTTCGCCTCGATCGCCTGGTGCAGGCCGTCGGACCACTGGCGCCCGATCATCGGGCGGCCGGTGTTCGTGTCGACGATGACGATGCCCGGCTCCGACTGACCGGTCTGCGGGTTCTGCTGGGGCATGATGATGTAGTCACGATCGAGCTTGTAGACCGCGTGGGCTCGGATTGACTGCTCGAGCAGGTGTGGAATGTCGGTGTTGGCGCCGACATAGAACGACCCGACATTGGCGACACGCTGCGCCTCTTCGATGCCGTGGTGCGTCAGGCGACCCTGCTTCTTATCCATCTCGACTTCGTAGTACTGAATGTACTGGTCGCGATCGCGCTCGAGGCCCGGAAGTTGTGACTTCGCCTCATCAAGTTGGCGCTGCATCTCGGGGATCGCGGCCTTGTCGCGCGCGTTCCGGATGTCACCCTCGAGACCCTTGGCGCGCTTCATGCAGGCCTGAACCTTCTCATCGGCTGAAGCCCATGGCTTCTGCTTGTCGAAGAGATGCCGGGCGAGCTCGTCAGCGAGGCCGTAGCGCGGCGCATCGTCGTACGCCTGACCGGAGATGATCAGCGGCGTGCGCGCCTCGTCGATCAGCGTCGAATCGACCTCGTCGACCACGGCGAACTCACGAACGCGTTGCACCTGCTGCTCAACGCCGCGCTTCATGTTGTCGCGCAGATAGTCGAATCCGAACTCGGACGTCGTGCCGTAGACGACGTCGCACTGGTACATCGCCCGCTTCACTTCCTCGGGCTGCATGTGCTGCGGGTGGATGGCGCCGACGGTCAGCCCCAGCGCATGGAAGAAGGGGAAGGTCCAGTCGCGGTCGCGCTGAACGAGATAGTCATTCACGGTGACGACGTGACAGGCAAGCCCGTCGAGGGCCGCGAGATAGCACGCCAGCGGGGCGACAATCGTCTTGCCCTCGCCCGTCTTCATTTCCGCGATCTTGCCCTGATAGAGGACCATCGCGCCGATGAGCTGCACGTCGAACGGGCGGGCTCGGAAGGGTGGCTTGCTCTTCGGGTAAAGCTCTCTCACCGCTTCGTAGATCTCGTTCGGAATGTCCACCTGACGCCAACCGGGCTGCTCTTCAGTGCAGCCAAGGAAGGGGCCAATCGGCGGCGCCGGATCCATGGCGTCCATCTTCGCCTTCGTCTCGTGGTAGAGCTTCTGCACCGGCTCGGGGAGTTGCGATGGATCGAACTCGTCGGCGTGGCGCGGGTTGAAGATGTTGCGGATGCCGACGCTCCGGTCCATCGCCTCGCGGGCGATGGAGAATGCCTCGATCATCATGTCGACGGCCTTCTCGCCCTTGGCGGTTCGCTCGCGAAACTCCGCCGTCTTCGCGCGGAGTTCGGCGTCGGTCAGAACCCGAACCTGCGCCTCCAGGGCGCCGACGGCGTCGGCGCGGCTGGTGTAGCGCTTGACGAAGCGCTCATTGCGGCTGCCGAAGATGAATCGGAGGAACGGTCCGACAACGGGGATATCGTTGTTCTTCATGGCTGGTTGTCTCAGTCGATGTGCTGCTGAAGCGCTCTTCCCGGCGGCGGCCGGCTCGCCACTGACGAATCGTCAGAGGGCACGGGCGCATGCGGGCGAACGCATGTTCGTGATTATGTCGTTGTGATGAGGATGCGCCAGAGCGCGGGATCGTCAGAGGACGATCGCCGGTGGCGGAAGGTTCATCAGTGATTCACGAAACTCGTCCGGCGCGATGGCTCCGCGAAGAGGCTCGCTGGGGAGCGCCGCAAAAAAACCATCGGCATGAGTGAATGTCCGCTCCGGCGCCGTGTGCTCCAGCTTGATCTGCGTCTCGCCGACGAGATCCCGGACCGCCTTGGCGAGGGCCGCCGAGAGGTCGCGCGCGTGTCGCAGGTCCCGTTGCAGTTCTCGCAGGGTCGCCGCGGACGCGTCCGCATCCATCCGGGCCACGGCCGGCGCGTTCGAGAGAACGCCCAGCACGAGCAGCATCGCCACCGCATTGATGGCGGAGCGATGGGCAAGCGATCGGGATGGGCCTTTGCAACTGGACATGGCTTCAGGGGCCCCAAGGGGGCCAACCAGAGTATCGACCGCTCAGGCGGGACGGGCAAGCCATTGGATGGCAGAATGATGGACGGACCCCCGCCGAATGGCCCCAGCCGAGTCGAAAGGACGAATGCCATGCGCGACATCGACGTCGAGATCCCGATCGAACACCTGGATGAGGTCGATTCGACCTCCCTCCTCGCCCGGCGCCTCGTCGAGGAGGGCGAGATCGGCGACCAGGCGAGACTGCTGATCGCCGCCCGCCAGACCGGCGGCGTTGGACGATTCGGGCGGCGCTGGGAGAGCCCGGCGGGCGGGCTCTGGATGACGTTGATCTGGCCGGTCAATCTGGATATCCGCCGCGTCGTCGATGGTCTCGGGCTTCGCATAGGCCTCGCATGTGTCCATGCGATCGAGCATGTGCTCGCGACACATGGCCATGGCGAGGACGTCCGGCTCAAGTGGCCGAATGATGTGCTCATCGGGGGTCGCAAGGTCCTCGGGACGCTCTGCGAGGTGATCGAGCATGACGGCAAGCCCTTCGCGCTCGTCGGCGTCGGGATCAATGCGAACTTCCCGATCACGGATCTTCCGGAGGAACTGCGCCACGACGCGACGACGCTCCAGACCGTGACTGATGGTCCGGTTGTGCTCGACAGGCTCGTTGACGATCTGCGAGAGCGCCTGCGCGCGGCGTTGATGAGTGAGGGCGTCAGCACGCCGGAACTGGAAGACCTTCGACATCATCTCTTCGGCGTCGGGTCGCAGGTTCAAGTGAAGCTCGGAGATGGCTCGGAGCAAAGAGGGCGCCTGCTCGGACTCGACGAGCAGGGGCGCCTGCAACTCGACACAGCAGAGGGCGAGTTCACGGCGCCGTCCGGCGCGGAGCTCATCGCGAGCTGAAGCATGGATTCGCTAAGGAACGAGGATGACTGGCGCATCGACGTGCGAAATCACATGGCCGGTCGTGCCGCCGAAGAAGAGCTGATGGAAGACGGAGTCGGGGTAGGCGCCGATGACAACAAGCGCATGCCTCGCGTGATCCGCGGCCTCCTCAATCTGTTCCGCTTCTGAGGCGCCGACCGCGCCGAAACTGATCACCTGCGCCTCGGCGCTGAGCATCTGAGCGCGTTCGAGCGAGTCGTCGATGGAGAGCTTCTTGCTGGTGACCGCCAGGATCGAGAGCGGCCAGCCGCATTGTCCTGCGAGTTCTCGCGCCATCACGCCGGCGCGCTCCGAGACCTCCGTGCCGTCGTAGATCGCAAGGATGCGATTCACCGGCTTGAGGCCGCAGGCGACGACCATGACCGGGCAGGGCGCCGACTTCACGAGGGCGCGGGTGCTCGATCCGAATCCTGATCGCTTGAAGCGCCCCTTGGCGCCCAGGGCGATGAGATCCCTCGGTTCTGTATTCCGTGTGAGCCAATGGGACAGGCGTCCCTCCTCGATCGTGGTCGCGCAGCTCCGGCCACGAGACTCACAGAACTGCTTGATCGATCGGAGTTCCTGCTCCGCCCATGCTCGCTCCTCCACGAGATCTCGCTCCGCCTGGGCGGTGTCGGCAACGAGCACAGGATTGACGTCGACGCCGGCGAGGGGCTCTCCGACGACGGGCGGGGCGATCGGCTCAAGCAGGTGCACAATCTCGAGATCGATGTCGCCAGCCTCGGCCATCAGCTCGGAATAGGCGAACGCCTCACGCGAGAGCTCGGATCCATCGAATGCGACGACTATCCTCTTCAACATGCGCGAGTCCTCGGAAAGAACACCCGGGAACTGAGGCCCGAGGGCCTGCGAAGAATTCCGGACCGGAGATTCCCATTTTACCGCGCACCGAGGGATGAGCGTTGGCGTCGCCAGAGGCACGGATTCGCGGACGGCAATGCGCGGGGCGAAGATGCGTTCAGCAGGCAGCGCGGGAGCGCCGAGGCCGGACGTGAGGTGAGACGATGTCGAGTCGTGAGCGGAATGAGATCAACGCTGGATTGACGCCGATCGACTCGGACGACTTCGGGTTCGATGAGGCGAGAGCGCTGCTCTGGCGCGCCGGCTTTGGGGGCGCGCCGGCACAGATACGCACGCTGGCTGACTGGGGCCCGCAGCGCTCCGTCGAGTTCCTGCTCGCGGTCGATGAGATTCCGTACGAACGCGACGAGCTCGACGACCTTGATTCGGCGATCATGCTGCCGCCCTCACCTGAGGAGCAGGCGCGGTATCGCGAGGCGTTGCGCACACAGAATGAAGAGGTTGTTCAGGAGTTCAGAGCCCGGCGTCAGCGCGCCCAGGGCCGGGACCGCAGTCAGGTCCGATCGATGCAGCGCTCGTGGCTTGCGCGCATGATCGAATCGCCCCGGCCGCTCGAAGAACGCATGACGCTCTTCTGGCACGGTCATTTCGCCACGAGCTATCGAACGATCGAGAATAGTTTCCACATGGCGATGCAGATCGAGATGTTCCGGCGTCACGCGCTCGGGAATTTCGGCAGGCTGCTTTTCCTGATCATCCGGGACCCTGCAATGATCGCCTACCTGGATAACGATCAGTCGCGCCGTGGAAGACCGAATGAGAACCTCGCGCGAGAGCTCATGGAGCTCTTCAGCCTCGGTGTCGGCGTCTACTCCGAAGAGGACATCAAGGAGGGCGCCCGTGCGCTGACTGGCTACACATTCGAGGGGAATGAGCCGGTCTTCCGCGAGCCGTGGCACGACAACGGAGAGAAGTCGATTCTGGGCAAGCGTGGCAGGCTCGATGGCGATGGTTTCGTGCGCGCGATTCTCGAAAAGAAGGCCTGCAGCGAGTTCATCTGCGCCAAGCTCTATCGCTATTTCGTCGCAGATCTGCCGCCTGATCTCTCGGATGCGCCGCGCGAGCAGCGGAAGTTCGTGCAGCAGCTCGCGTCCAACTTGCGTCGGAATAAATACGAATTGAAGCCGATGCTCCGCAAGCTGTTCCTCTCCGAGCACTTCTATCAGATGGTTGAGCGGGATCGGCAGATCAAGTCGCCGGTGCAGCTTGTCGTCGGATCTGTCCGCAGTCTGGAGACGCCGGCGCGTAATCTCGGCGTGCTGACAGATGCGATGGACCGCATGGGGCAGAACATCCTGTTTCCCCCGAGCGTCAAGGGCTGGGACGGCGGACGCTCCTGGATCAACACATCGACGCTTTACGTCCGGCAGAACGTCACCACGTACTTGCTGACAGGCAAGACGCCATCCGGATTCGACTCGCGCGCCTCACTCGAGAAATATGACCCGATGAGCCTGCTCGACGGGCTTGAGATGATGTCGCCGGACGCGGCGCGCGATCCGGAAACCGTCTGCCTATTCCTGCTCCGCGCTGTGCTGGGGCCCTACCCCGGCGACGGCGACTGGAACGACTCCGAGCGCTACGCGACGCTTCGGGATTTCGTCCGCGCCAACGGCGGCGCCATCAATCGTGACATGTTGGTCGGCGTGTTGACCGTGATCGGGTCGATGCCCGAGTATCAACTCTGCTGACAAGGGGAGCTGAGATGGATCTTCATAACTCATCCGCCTATACGCGCCGTCGATTCATGCGCCACGGAGTCACGATGGTATCTGCGGCGACGACCGTTCCGCTCTTCCTGCAGAACACGGCCAGCGCCCTGGCGCAAAGCGCGTCGTCGCTGACGACGTCGCAACCCAACGTGCCGGAGGATCGGGTGCTCGTCGTCGTCCAGCTCGGCGGAGGAAACGACGGCCTCAACACCGTCGTCCCCTTCGGCATGCGCGACTACTACACGGCGCGACCGGGCATCGGCATCGCTGAACGCGATGTGCTCAAACTGGGGCGCGGCTCGTCGATCGGCCTGCACCCATCGCTCACAGGGCTCAAGTCGCTCTATGACGATGGCCTGCTCTCCATCCTCCAGGGCGTCGGCTATCCGAATCCGAACCGATCGCACTTCAAGTCGATGGATATCTGGCACACAGCAAACACCTCCGGCGTCGGCGATGGATGGCTGGGTCGGTACTTCGACAACGACTGCAACGGGACGCCCGAGCCGAATGTCGGCGTCGCCATCGGCCGCACGGCGCCACTGGCGATGCAGGGACGCATCAACAAACCAATCAGCTTCGAGTCTCCAGACCAGTTCCGCTGGACCGGCGGCGAGCTGCATGAGGCGCTCGAGCAGCCTTATGAGTCAATCACGCGCTCCGGTGTGCAGGAGGGTGTCGGCGAGAACACGAACACTGCATTCCTGATGCGCACCGCGCTCGATGCGCAGCTTGCGAGCGAAGCGATTCGGAAGGCGGTTGCAGCGCGTCCGCTGGTGGCCTATCCGAACAACGACCTCGCGCGTCAGCTTGCGATGGTCGGCGCCATGATTCGAGCAGAACTCAACACGCGCGTGTACTACGTGACGATGGGCGGATTCGATACGCATGCCGGCCAGGGCGGGCCGCAGGGACGGCACGCGCAACTTCTCTCCCAGTTCGGCTCCGCGCTGAAAGCGTTCTACGACGATCTCGCCGCCCAGGGGAACGAGCATCGGGTCCTCACGATGACGTTCAGCGAGTTCGGACGGCGTGTCGCCCAGAACGGCAGTGGCGGCACGGACCACGGGACGGCGGCGCCCATGTTCCTCGCGGGTCCCATGGTCAAGGCGGGGCTCCTGGGCAAGCACCCGTCGCTCTCCAAGTCGGCCCTCGACAACGGGGACCTCCGCTTCACGCTCGACTTCCGGAGCGTGCAGGCAGCGATCCTGAAGGACTGGCTCGAGACAGACCATGCCCAGGTGCTCGGGCGAGGGCATCGCGCGGCGCGGGTCATCCGGACCCGGTAGTCCCCCCACACTTATGCACAATCCGGTCCTCTTGGCCGCTAAAGCCCGGCTTCTGGTATAAAGCGGACTTGTAGATCCGATTACTGAGAGCGCAGACGACGTTGTCTGCAGATCGGGTCGAATCGCCCCCGGGCCAATCGAAGGGACTCAGACCCATGCATACAGCAAGGACTCTGATGACGTTGTCGGCCCTGCTCGCTGCGACGGGTGGCGTCGCGCTGGCAGAACCCGACAGTTGGGCAAACACGAATGAGGATGAGATCCGCGCGCTCGTCGCGGAGATGGTCGCCGACTCCGACTCCAGGTCGTCACTCCTGCAGTCGGGCGGAACGGCCGGACATGACGGGAAGTTCTTCCTTCAGTCCGCCGACGGCTCCTTCCGACTCAATGTCTCCGGTCAGGTGCAGTTCCGCTACATCGCCAACTTCCGCGATGACGAGGACGACACCGACGACTTCGAGAGCGGATTCACGACGAACCGAACTTCGCTTCGATTCGACGGCAAGATCTACGACGAGTTCATCTTCGGTGTCGAAGGCAACTTCGATCGCGACGGTGGCGACTTCGAACTCGAAGACGCTTTCGTCGGCTATACATTCGAGAATGGGCTGCTCCTTCTCTGGGGTCAGTATCGTGAGCCGATCCTGTGGGAGGATGTGATCAACGACAAGGCGTCCCTCGCCGTTGATCAGTCCGTTGTCAACGCGGTCTTCCGCCAGGATCGCTCGCAAGGCGTCTGGCTTCACTACACGGACGAAGACTGGCGCATGTGGGCCGGTGTGAACGACGGCATCCGCGCCGAGAACACCGACTTCGACCAGGGCAACTCGGACTTCGGCTTCACGACACGCTGGGAATGGAAGTTCGCGGGTGAATGGTCGCAGTTCGATCAGTTCACATCACCCAAGGGCAGCGAGCTTGGCAGCAAGCTGGGCGGCGGCTTCCACTACGAGCTCGGCGCCGATCGCCCGACGCCTCCCGGCGACGGGACGGACCTGGCTGCCTTCACGGCTGATCTGATGTTCACCGGCGACGGCTGGAGCCTCTATGCCGCCGGCGTCGGTCTCTGGCAGGATCCCGACGGAGGATCGGAGACGACTGACTATGGCTTCGTCGCCCAGGGAAGCTACTACTTCAGCGACCCGTTCGAGATGTTCGCTCGCTATGACGTCGTGATCGCGGATGACGATCGCGCGAACGACGATGCGTTCAACACGATCACTGCGGGCTTCAACTACTACATGCATGGACAGGCGGCGAAGTTCACCTTCGACGTCGTCTACTACCCCGACGAGACAACCTCAAACGATCTCGTCGACAGCATCACCGGGCCGGGGGCCGAGCGCGGCAGGCGCATCGGACTCCTGGAGAGCGGAAACGAAGATCAGTTCGCCCTCCGCGCCCAGTTCCAGCTTCTCTTCTAGATCGGCCGGCCGCTCTCAGTCGGCTTGCGATCTTGTGAGATGTATCTCCTTCGGGAGCGGTTCGCTTCACCGCGTGCCGCTCCCTTTTTCATGCGCGGCGACCCCTCGCGTCATCTTCCTTCTTCATGATGAGGAGGTAGTTGAATCCGCGGAGAAAGAAATTGTCGCGCTCGGCGGCCTTCCTCCAATTCGCCTTCTTGAGCTTCGCGTTATGGCGGACGACGCAGACGATGTCCACCGGCTTGAAGCGCCGGCGCAGAATGCTGAAGAGCTCGAATCCGATCGGCATGAAGCTCTCCCGGGGCGGCTTCCGCTTCCGATAGGAATCGCTGACGTAAAGGGCCATGTAGCGTCGATTCCGCATGACACGATGGATCTCATCGATCACGTCGGTCATCGCCCTGTAGTAGTCGCGCCCCTCATCCTCGCCGGCGTCAAGCTTCCCGATGCATCGTTCATCGTCTGAGTAGTTGATGTGCGTCGAATACGGCGGATCGACGAAGACGAAATCGACCTTGCCGTCCTCGAGCGGGAGCTCTCGTGCGTCGGCGCGGAAGATGTCATCACGCGACGGCGCCAGGTCGTAGCCGACCGCGCGGCGATTCAGATCCCGCGCGACATCGAGCGTCGTGCCGCCGCCGCACATCGGATCGATCACAAGGTCTTTCTCACGCGTGTATCTCTGGAGCAGCTGCCAGATGACCCAACTCGGCGTCGCGCCGATGTAGTTCTTGTCACCCTGGATCGTGTCGCCATAGTGCTGACTCGGGTACTCCCAGAGCGTGGTCGTCATGAGGCGCAGCGGCGGCTTGCGATACGGCTCGCCTCCGGAGCGCCTGCTCCTCTTGCGCGATGGATTCGGCGCACGTCGATCCCCGGGGGCGTCACTCATTCGAAGCAGGCGACCAGCGCATCTGCGATGCGCGTCGACGCGTCTCCGACGGGTTCGCGCAGCTTGCATCCCGATGCCTGTGCATGGCCGCCGCCTCCCAGCGACATCGCGACCTCATTCACATTCACGAATACATCGTCCGCATCGACCTTCGGTTTGCTGCGCAGGCTCACCTTGCAGACGTTGTCCGCGATCTCTGAGATCACGGCGCTCACGCGCACTGAACCAATGTTCATCGGGAGATCGTTCATCCCGCCCATGTCATCGAGTGATCCGTGACACTCCTTCAGATCCTGCTGCGTCAGCGTCAGGACCGCGACGCGCTCATTCGCGAGGAGTTGCATGGAGTTGATGGCGCGTCCGATGAGCCGAATACGGGCAGGGTTGTCCGATTGCTCAACACGCTCGTAGACGCTCTTGTGATCGACGCCGGCGTCCAGCAGCCTTGCGGCCAGATGGAGCACATCCGGCGAGACATTCGAATGGCGGAACCAGCCGGTGTCCGTCGCGACGCCAAGGTAGAGCGGTTCGGCGACATCGACCGGGAAGTCGGTGACACTCGAGAGCCCGAGCAGGTCGAGACAGAGCGGCGCGACGGTCTGACACGTCGCCGCCGAGGCGCTGTCGACGACGCGGAGGCTCGCAACGCTCGCGTCACCATGCAGGTGGTGATCGATGAGCGCGATCTTCTCGTGGAGCGGCTCGATCCACGCGCGCACCTCGGCAAGTTGCGACCATGAGCCGGTGTCCATAACGAGAATCAGGTCCGCGTTCGCGCACGACTTCGGCGCCTGTGTCAGCATGCCGACGCGCACGGTCTCCGTCGCGCCAACGATCCCATCGAATCGATGCGACCAGGGGCCCGCGTAGACAGGCGTCGCCTTGATGTCGAGGCGCCCGAGGCAGCGCGCGACTGCGAGCGTCGCGCCGATGGCGTCTCCATCCGGCCGGGCGTGTGTCAGAAGCACGACGTGCTTCGCTTCTCGCAGCAGCGCCGCGATCTCCGAGAGTGAAGAGTTCGTGCCCCAGTTCATGGATTCATCATCGGCTTGTGGAGCGTCAGATCCACTGGATGTCGCGAGATTCGTCATGTCGCGCCGCTCCCCGCTTCGAGGACTGATCCGACGCCTCGCTCATCGGCAAGCGTCACGGTGCGCTCGACATCATGGCGTATTTGCCGGACGAGCGAGTTGATCGATCCGTAACGCGCCTGATCACGCAACCAGTGGAAGAACCGGAGTTTCAGCGGCCAGCCGTACTCCTCATCGCCCTCCGCGACGGGACCATCCCAGCACGGTATGTACGCCTCGACCGTTCGTGCATGCTCGCCGAATGTCGGCTTGACGCCGACGCTGATCGCTGCTGGAAACTCCCGCCCGTCAGGAAGCGTGGCTGATCCGGCGTAGATGCCGTCTTCGGGGGCGAGTTGGCCGGAGTCGAGATTCGCGGTCGGGAATCCGATCTCACGTCCGCGTCGATCTCCCTGGACGACGGACCCACGCATCTCGTACGGACGGCCGAGGAGGATGGCCGCATCTTCCACGCGACCATGGCGCACGAGCCATCGCGTCATGGAACTGGAGGCGACGACGATCGATTGATCAGAGAGCGTCGCCTGCACTGGCTCGATCGCCTCGACCTCGAAACCGAACTCGCCGCCAAGCGCTGCGAGCGTCTTCGTGTCGCCTTCGCGCGCTTTGCCGAATCGGAAGTCGGCGCCCTCCACGATCAGTGAGGGGCGATGCTCCTCCACGACACGCTGGATGAACTGCCTCGGACTTAATGCAAGGAGATCGTCGCTCGGCGCCAGGCGGCGCACGTCGGTCACGCCAGCCTCATGAAGCAGCTCCACGCGATGCTGATACGTGGTGAGCGGCTGCGGCGCCTGACGCGGGCGAATCCGCGTCAGCGGATGCGGATCGAAGACAAGGGCGGTGACCGGAGCGCCGCCCGATCGCGAACGGCCCGCGTCGAAGAGGGCGGCGTGACCGATGTGCACGCCATCGAAATTCCCGATTGTGATCACGTGCGGAGGAGCCATCAGCTCGAACGATAGGCGATCAGGCCGACGGGCGCCCCCCACGCCATGCCGGACGTCCGGATGCCGGATACATTCGCTCCATGTCCTCAGGCCCGTGTCTTCCTCCCGCCGGAGATGGTCTCCTCCTCGTGCTCGTCGCGGCTCCGCGAGAAGCGGCGAGTGTCGTCGGTGGTGTCGGCGCGTCGGAGGCTGGAGAGATCAAGGCATGGTCGCCGAGTTCTCTTTCCCCGGGGGCTGATCTGGTGCTCACAGGCGTGGGCAAGGCGAACGCCGCCGGCGCTCTTGCACATTTCTTCGATCGCGATCGTCATTGCGGCGTTCTCAATATTGGAGTCGCCGGAGCGCTGCCTGAAAGCGGCGTTGGCCTTCTTGAAAGCGTCGCGGCGACCTGGAGTCTGCTCGCAGATGAGGGGCTCATGACTGGCGACGGCTTCCAGACGACCGCGTCGATGGGGTTCCCACCGGGCCCGGTTGCCCACGACGACGTCGCGCAAGGCGCCGGATTTCAATGCGATCTGGACTGGGTCGAGGCAGTGCGTCCGGTCGTCACGACGTCGGCGCCGGTCGCAACCGTTTCAACATGCTCGGGCACGGATGAGGCGGCGCGCGACATTAGGAAACGAACCGGGGCCGCGTGCGAGGCGATGGAGGGTGGCGCCATCGCCAACGCTCTGGCGCGACTCGATTCGGTGGACCCACTCTCTCGCCGGACCCCCTTCCTCGAACTGCGAGTCATCAGCAATACAACTGGCGACCGAGAGGGTCAGCGCTGGGATCTCGACGGCGCCCTCGAGCGACTCGCCGCCTTGAGTCAGCGCGTAATCGGACCTGGCGCCTGATCTCTTGTGGACGAGTCCGAGTCGCCGATCGACCACACATCGGACTGATGGGACGTGCCCGGCGCGGAAGAGATCGTCTATTCCGCATGCGCCGTCGGCTGGATGGCGCCGGGCGGGAGGGCTGGGTGAACCGGGCGAAGAACGGGGCCGATGACGTGAGGACGCGACGCGCGAGGTGGAGATTGCGTGCGTGGTCCGGAGGAGGTCCGTCAAGGTATGCCGTTCGGGATGCTCTCAAACAGTGCCCAGCCGATCGCCCTCGACTTCGGCGTCGGCTCGCTGAAAGCGCTTCAGCTCTCACCGGGCGACCACCCGGCGCTCGTGGCCGCTGCGCTGCTCGAGACCCCGGATGAACTCCGGAAGAACCACGCCGAGCGCCTGAAGTTTCAGTTGCAGAACATCCCGAAGCTGCTCAAGGGACGCGGCTTCCGCGGTAAGAAAGTGGTCTGCTCCATTCCCGCGTCGCAGACGCTCGTGCAACATATGCAGCTGCAGAAGGCTGACGGCGTCAATCTGCAGTCACTGATCGCCGCCGAGCTCCATTCGACGCTGAACTGCGATCCGTCGCGTGTCGTCATTCGGCACTTCGAATTGCCGGATGCGCGTCAGTCGGGGAACAAGACCGAGGTCCTCTGTCTCGCCGTCGCCAAGGATGTCGTCCTCAAGCAGGTCGAAGCCTTGAATGCGCAGAAGTACGAGGTCGTCGGCGTTCACAGCGAGCAGCACTCGATTATCCATGCGTTTGACCACATCACGCGTCGTGCTGAGGACGCGGAGTTGACGTCTCTCTACCTGGATATCGGGGCGGGCTCGACGAAGGTCGTCGTCGCCCACGGCACAGGCATCGTCTTCGCCAAGACAATCCACGTCGCCGGACACAGCTTCGATGAATCGATCGCATCGCAGATGAAATGCGATCAGCGTGAGGCGCGTGCGCGACGACTGACCATGGAGCTCTTCGCAGCGCCCCAGGGCGCTCAGAGTCAGTCGAACTCCACCACACAGTCGACCGGCGCGCCGTCTCCACTTGGAGAGTCCGGCGGCCTCGAGATGGAGCGCGACGACGCCCAGGCGTCCCAGGCGCTCGCCGAGGATCGGCGAACTGGTCAGGCGCCGTCGACGCTCTCGACTCCGATCGAGACCGACGGCGCAGCGCCGCCCGAGGCGCCTTGCGACGTGCAACTCAATGGGCCGCTCGAAGCGCTCACGGACGAGGTCGCGATGTGCCTGCGCTATCACTCCCATCTGTATCCGGATCGGCGGGTCAATCGGGCGATTTTCCTCGGCGGCGAATCGCGCTATCTCGGCCTGTGCCAGCATCTGGCGCGAGCGCTACGTCTGCCGGCGCGCGTCGCTGATCCATTCGCAGCTCTCAAGAAGAGCGACGCAGGGCGAAACGCCGGCGGTGTCGATCTGACCATTCCGCAGCCCGGGTGGGCTGTTCCCTACGGCCTGTGCATGTGCCCGGCGGATTCATGAGCACCTCGCCGGGCTCGCGCCGGCACATCAACGGTGACGCAGGATGAAGAACCCCTTCTCCAATTTGAGCAACCAGACATCGACCTCGGGATTCCTTCCTGAGGACTATCTGGCCAAGAAGGCGGAGCGCCGATCGAATCTCGTGCTGCTCACGCTCTTCTTCGTCGTCATCTTCTGCGTTGTCGGCGCCTTCTTCGTGACGAATCAGCAGTGGTCGAGCGTCAAGACGCAGCAGAAGATGATCAACATCCGGTACACGCAGGCCGCGCAGCAGATCGAGCAGCTCAAGGAACTGAAGGCTGAAGAGGAGCAGAAGAACCGCAAAGCGGAGTTGATCTCGGCGCTGATCGAGAAGGCCCCGCGTAGCGTGCTCCTCTCGCAGTTCATCAACCGAATGCCGGAGCGTCTGACGCTTCTCGAGGTCGAACTGAGCAGCAAGCGCGCCGGCGTCAAGAAGTCCAAGTCCAAGAAGCGCTCGAGCGCCAAGAAGGGCGGGACGAGTCTGGCGAAGAAGTCCAAGAGTGATGACGCCAATGGCGAGACGTCGGGACCGAGGCCACTCCGATACAACACGACCGTGACGATCGTCGGCGTGGCCGTCGGGCACCAGGAGGTGGCGTGGTACGTCTCCGAGTTGCAGGATTGCCCGCTGCTGGAGCAGGTTGAACTGAAGTACAGCCAGAACACGATCATCGACGATCGCGGGCTCTACAAGTTCCGGATTGAGGCGACGCTCGTCGCCAACGCTGACGCGCGCGAACTGACACCGATTGAGGACACGGGTCGTTCATTCGGCGACACCGCCTCGCTCACCGAAGGGCTTGTGATCAAGTCGGACGCCAGCGAGAACGAGGAGGACTGACGTGAGATTTGGCATTCGCGAAGTCATCTTTCTGCTCGTGCTTCTGGCGGTCCCCGTCGCGAGCTTCTGGTTCGTCTTCAGGCCGCAGAATGACGAGATCAACCAGGCTCGCAAGGAGATCTCGCACAAGGAGCAGGTGCTTGAGTCGCTCGAGAAGGCGACCGCTCAGACGTCTGATCTTGCCCTCCGCAATCAGGAGGTCGCCGAGCAGATCGAGCGCATCGAAGCGCGCCTGCCTTCCGACAAGGAAGTCGATGTCATTCTGGAACAGGTCGCGGACATCGCCCGCAGCAACAGCCTGACGCTCAAGCAGGTGCGCAGCGAGAAGCGCGTGCCGGCGACCGCCTACATGGAGCAGCCGCTCTCCATGGCCATCAGCGGACAGTTCGAACGCTTCTATGCCTTCCTGCTCGATCTCGAGCAGCTCGACCGAATCACGAGGCTCCCCAACATGCGCATCATCCGGTCGAAGAAGGAAGACGGCGTCATTGAAGTTGAGATGACACTGAGCATCTACTTCGAGTCTGGTTACACGGGAGGCGCCTCATGAGTTTGCTGAGCGACATCAACTCGGATTCGGACTCGGGCCCCGCGGAGCCGCAGGGTCTTCCGGCGAGCATGATGAGCGCCGATCCGGCGCTCACTGATCCCGAGGATTCTGGTCTTGCGGATCTCAGCGACGCGTCCGGCGAGGGCGTCAAGAAGAGCCTGCCGACGAACATCATCATGATGACGATGGTCGTCGCGGTCGCGGCCGGCTCGCTGTACCTCATGCGCACCGTCGGTGTCCGCGGCGGCGTCGCGTTCACCACGCCGAAGATCGACTACCCGGTCGACGGCGAGGGTGTCGTGGACGATGAAGCGCATCAGCGCGTCATGGAAGCCCTCCGCACGAGCGACGACATTGTCCAGGTGCCCCTCGCAGATCTACAGCGCAATCCGTTCCTGCTCGATGACTCCGAGGAGATTCCTGAGATTGCCGAAGCGCCGACGTACGACCTCGACGCCGAGCTCCGGCGCAAAGCCGAACAGCGGAAGCTTGAAATCTCGCGCACACTCGAATCGCTGGAAGTCAACAGCATCATCAGCGGCCACGTGCCGATCGCGCGCATCAATGGCGTGCCAGTTCGAATCGGCGACACGATCGCCATCTTCACGGTTCGCGCCATCCACGGCCGCAGTGTCGAGCTCGAAGCCGACGGCAAGCTCTATTCCAAGGTGCTCGGAGACTGACACGTCCCGACGTGTCGATCGGAATCAGCATGGGCAAGTTCGATCTCGATGATCTGCTGAACGACCTCGGGGTTCCCGAGGGGCAGTCCGACGACAAGTCCCCTGTCGAATCCGCTGACGCTGCGCCCGTTGACGGCGCCTTGCAGGACATCTACAACCCGGACGATGAGCAGCATGACTCCAAGGAGATCGGACAGCTGCTTGTCGAGCGGCAGGTCATCACGACCGAGCAGCTCTCCGAGGCCGAGACGGTGCTTCGCCAGTCGCCTGGCACGAGCCTCGTCGACGTGCTCACGGATAAGGACGTCGACGAAGCCGGTATCCAGGCGATCGTCGCTGAGACCGCGAACCTGAGTTTCGAGCGCATCGATACAAGCCAGCTCGAAGACGCGATCGACATGACGATGTTGCAGCGCCTGACGCCTGCATTCTGCAAGAGCCACGAGATCATGCCGTTGCGCCGCGATAGCGGGCGCGTCGTGCTCGGCGCCGTCAGGCCGGATGATGTCTTCCTTCTTGACACGGTCCGACGCAAGCTCGGCATCTCCTCGCTGAAGGTCGTGGTCGTCACGCGCGGCGACATCAAGCTCGTGCTTGACGCGCTCGGCGAGGGCGACGATCAGGATCTGAACGTCGACGAGATCCTCAGCGAGGTCGAAGAGGACGACGTCCAGCTGCAGAAGAGCGCTCAGGACGAAGTCGACCTCGAGAAGCAGGCGGGCGAGTCCCCGGTCATTCGCTACGTGAACTACATCCTCCAGACAGCGGTCAAGGAGGGCGCCAGCGACATTCACATCGAGCCCAACGAGGGCAAGCTCAAAGTGCGATTCCGCATCGACGGCGTGCTGTTCGAGATGATGACGCCGCCCGGTCACATGGCGGCCGCCATCACTTCGCGTCTGAAGATCATGGCGAATCTCGATATCAGTGAGCGCCGCCTGCCGCAGGATGGCCGCATTCGCTGCGCCGTGCGCGGGCGCAAGCTCGACCTTCGTGTCTCGACGCTTCCGACGCCGTACGGCGAGAAGACTGTGATGCGTATTCTCGATACGGCAAGCATCAATGTGTCGCTCGACGAACTCGGCTTCGACGAGAACACGTTGCACATCTGGAAGAAGCAGATCGCCGAACCACACGGGATCATCCTCGTGACGGGTCCGACCGGCTCTGGTAAGACGACGACGCTGTATTCGTCGCTCCGCCAGATGGACAAGCAGAAGCTGAATGTGTCGACGGTCGAGGATCCGGTCGAGTATCACCTCGGCGGGATCACCCAGACGCAGACGCATGACAAGATCGGGATGTCATTCGCCAAAGCGCTCAAGGCGCTGCTGCGACAGGATCCTGACGTGATCATGATCGGTGAAATCCGAGACATGGAGACCGCCGAGACGGCGATCCAGGCGGCCCTGACAGGCCACCTCGTGCTCTCGACGCTTCACACCAATGACGCTCCGAGCTCTGTCACGCGACTGATCAACATCGGCATCGAGCCCTTCCTCGTTGGCGCCGCGATCAACGCCGTCCTGGCGCAGCGACTGGTGCGTCGCATCTGTCCCAACTGCCGAACTGAGACGACCCCTGCCGACGACCTTGCCGAGTTTCTCTCGATGAACGGCCTGCCCGCGGACAAGGTGTGGGTCGGTGAGGGCTGTGAGAAGTGCCGAAATACGGGCTACTCCGGGCGCGTCGGTATCTATGAACTGCTCGTCGTGGATGATCAGATGCGCGACATGGTCGCGCGGAATCCCAACGTGGCCGAGTTCCGGCTCGCGTGCATCGAGCGCGGCATGACCCCGCTTCGCACCGATGGATTCCAGAAGGTTCAGGAAGGCCTGACAACAGTGACCGAAGTCATTCGCGTGACCGAGTCGGGACACTGAGACGGACGATCAGTTGTCGTCATCACCTTCCGCCGGCTCATCCTCTGGTTCATCTTGCGAAGACTCGCCCGGCGCTTCGAACGGGTTGCGCGCCATCATCTTGAGAATGGAGCTGAGTCCCGCGGGCGCCGCGGCGCTCTTCGTGCTCTCGTCATCCCCATTATCAGCGCTGGCGACCTTGTCACCGTCCTCGGCCTGATCCTCTGCGCCCTCTGCAAGCCGAAGCAACTCATCGATCTCACTCTGAGAGACGCCGCCCTCCTCGAGGTCTGATCGAGCCTCCTCCGGTGTACGCAGCGCAACCGTCGCCATGGCCTCAGCGGCAGAGCGCGACTCCTCCGTCGATGGGAGTGGACGCGGAGAGAGGCCCGGTGCGTACATCGTGAGTTCGACATTGACGGAGTCGGATCGACGCAGAATGACGCGGTCATGCACTGGGTCGATTGCAAGCAACTGCCAGTTCTCGTCATCGAATTTCTGCCCGACGGCGTAGCCTTCGCTCGTCATGCGACGCTTGTTGCTGATCTTCCCGATCTGCGCGATGTACCCGCCATCGCGCCCATAGATGCCGCGAAGTTCAAGCTCTCGCAGTGACTTCACGACGGCCACCGGAATCTCGGACGGCTTCGCGAGCTCGATGTCGTCATAGGTCAGCAGCTCGGGCTCGCCATCGAACTCGATGTCGCTCATTGCAGGCACGCCAGTCGACGCAATCGGGCTTGTGGCTGGCGACTCCGCTTCCTCTGCAATCTCGGTCGAATCGTCGCCCTTCGGCTCGCTCGACCAGGGCGAGCGCTCCGGATTGAAGATGTTCTCTCCAGTCGCGAAGGTCAGAATGCGTTCGCGCTCAGCGATCTGCAGGCCGTGTTCTCCGGGTAGTTCAAGGACGGGGAGCGAGCCGATCGCGGGTTCTGCGAGGCCAGGCAGCGGGCGTATGACAGCGAAGAGGAGCCATCCAAGCGCGAGAATGAACGCCGCGAGACCCACTCGGCTCAGCCAGGTGATCGCATCCGGGGCGCCATCGCCGGGAGTCCTGAGCTGCGCAGGGGGCACGGCATGCACATCACCCTCGCTGCGACTCGAATGATGCTGCGTCACCCTCATGACTGTCGCCCCGTCTCAACCATCGCCAGCGCCTGCAAGCTCATCGTGACCTGAATACCGGTGCGCACTCCCCGACCCGGACCCTCGATTCGAAGCGTGGGGATGTTCGTTCGCAACGAATCAAGATGCTCCAAACGATCGATGAGACGATACACCTGCTCAGGGTTCAGCGCGTCGAACGAGAGTTCGATGCCGACGATGCGCAATGGCTCGCCGTCAACTGGCGCACGCGGCGGCAACGCCTCCGAGACCGTGAGCCGGAGATCAAACTCTCCCATCGCCTCCTGCACGCGCCTGCGTAAGCGGGCCGAAGCCACCTCCGCACTGGGCGCCACGATCAACTCGTCGGCGACCGATTCCCAGGATCCGCGAGCGCTGGCGAGCAGCGCCTCCCACTCGGGCCCCTGATCAACCTCCGCCTGCATATCGCTCGCCCGAGCGCCGGCGCTGAGCCACTCGTCCATCGCAGTTCCGCCGCCGGCGGCGTCGCCATCCGCTCCACCGAACACCCCTAGTCGATCGGCGGCGACAAGCGCCACGAGCGCAATCATGACGCTGATCAGGAAGAAACGGCGCTTTTGATCCGGGGTCATTCTGCGCCTCCTTCCCGATTCGAGCGTCGAGCGCGAATAGAGAACATGTCGAGACCGGACTGACTCGAGACGCTCGTTGGCGCCGAGAGCTGCGCCTCCTGCAGGAGGGAACTCGCCTCCATCGCCTCGAGCACGGAGGTTGCGCTCGGTGACTCGCCCTGAACGATGACGTATTCGCGCGAGATCTCGAGGCGACGCAGGAAACCTTCGGCGCCGAGCGCCCGCTCGACCTCGGTCATCAGAGGAAGAACGCTCTGCCAGTCGCTTGTGGACCTGGCGAGGCCGTCGCGCAGAAGTGTGATGTGCCGCTCGGTGTCAGCGCGAGTGTCGCGCACAAGCCTCAGCGGCTCCACCAATTCAAGCTGCCGGCTCTCGGCGCGGGCAGTCGCATGCTGAAGTCGACCTTCAAACAGTGATCCTGCGCCGATGAAGACGAGGATCGCGAGTCCGCCGGCGGCCGCCGGCGCCAACCATCGACGCGGCGGCGGAGGTGTTCTCCCCTGCAGTGGCGCGTAGCGACCGGCGCCGATCATTGGCGCCAGAGCCGAGGCGACGCCGATTTCCCGCGGTCCGGCGACAAAAGACGCCTCGTCCGTCTCCGCGTTGTCCGTAAATGGCGCATCGAACTGGACAGGCGCTCCGTATCGGAATCGATGCTCACCGATCGGCGTTCCCTCATTGTCCAGCTCGATGACGCGCGCCTGCTCGTCCCGCTGATGGCCCAGCGCCAGCATTGACATGTGCGGCGCAAGCACGTCTACAACGCGCGCGCCCGACGCTTCTTCGATGTGATCGATCCATTCCTGGACCGTGGAGCGACGCACGGCAAGCAGCGTGCCGTCGCCAGTCGAGTCGTCCATGTCAATGACACCGACCATGGCGTCATCCGGCGAAAGCGGAAGCAGCCGATCGATCGAAAGTCGCACTTCTTCCCTCGCCTGCTTCCAGTTCGACGCCTTGATCTGAATGGGACGGATCGAACACCATGACTCGTCGCACGTCAGCGTGATCCTGTGAGCGCCCTTGACTTTGGAGAGCGCCGCGCGCGCCTGCTCGACGGGCATCGCACGGAAGTCGCGCAGCGTCGGACCATGACGAACGGTCGTGCGCCAGGGGGTCTGCAGGACGGTGACGACGTAGAGGTCTTCGCCTCGAGCCACCATCGAAACCCGTGTGTGAAAGCTCAGTCGCATCAACACGCCCTTACCACGCACGAGGCGGATTCAACATGATCGCCTCAATGCCTCCCGAATCCGTCACGATAGCGACACCCTCGAACGGAGGCATGTCGAGTCCGACCGGCCGCACGTAGAGACGCAGCGTCGAGGTCGGACTGAGTCTGAGATGCTCGAGCGCTTCGATCGAGAGCGGCGTCAGCGCCGCCTCGAGTGACTTCTTGGTGAGTTGCCCCTGATCTCGAAGCGTCAGCACCTCGCCGCCGGTCGCCTCATTCATGCCGGGCACGCTCAGGAGCGCTTCGCGGCTGACACTGCTCACACAGAGAGCGCCGTCGCCGACCACCGTCAAATCGTGTTGCACGACGCCGTAGATCTCGCGTGACATCGCCGGCAGATAAAGCAACTCCTCGATGGTCAGGAAGTCGCCGTTGCGAATAACGACGCCTCTCCGGGCATACTCGTCCTTCTCGGCGCCGCGCGGGCTCACGAAATCGTCTTCATCGCGCCAATCGACGATCTGGCTCGCGAGGGCCACATCCGTCGGGGATTGAATCCCCTTGAGCTTGAGATAAGTCGTCAGCTGCTCAGCGCTCGCGACATTGACATTCAGGCGAGCGCCCTCGTCGAGGATTGAGACCTCAAACACCTGCTCGTCACGCACCACGGCGATGGGCCGCCCGGGGAGACCCGCTTTGCGCAGCGCGGTGTAGCGGCCTGAGCTCCGCGTCGTTCTGCGGATGGGCTCAGGGCTCGAAAGGAACCCGCCGTTCGCGTCGTCGTCATCATCCGGCTCCGGAAGGTCCCCGAAGAGCAACTCACGGATCTCCTCTGGGAGCTGGGGAATATTCGGCTCTTCCAGCGGTGCGACGTCCTCCTCATCGGAGGTCGTCGGCGTTCCGAATCCGTCGGTGCGCGTCGTCTCATCGACGCCTGGTCCGGAGGTCAGACCCGCCAGGACGATCGCGGCAGCGCTCCGAGCCTCGCGCAGAAGCGCATCCTGATCGCGGAGCGCAGTCGTCTCGATCGTCGCCAGACGCATCGCCAGACCGCCCTGCATCGCGAACCCGAAGATCGCGGCGGACGCGAGCAGCACGACGATCATCGCGAAGCTTCTGCGATGAGCTCGCATGCAAACTCCTCTCCGCGTCGTTCTCCGCGAATACGAATCGCCCGTGGAAGCGCGACCTCATCCTCCTCTTCACGCAAGGCCTCGTGCAGCAGACTCCTCGCCTCAACCGGCCGCCATGGGCTGAGTTCCTCCTCGTCAGCGAGGCCCCGCGCCCGCGCGCGAGCCGCGCTCCTCAGATCGAGTTGCTCGAATCGAAGCTCGACGCAGTCGTCCAGCAGTGTGATGCGGCTCGACATGTCCCGGCCCAGCGCGTCCCGTGGCTGATCAGGCATCGTGCTCATGTCAATGAGACGCGTCTCCTCATAGAGAAGTTTCGCAAACTGCCGGCCATCCGCTGTTCTTCGAAGTGAATCCTCGATCTCGAACGTGACGCGCACCGCCACGAGCGGCCAGTCTGGAAAGAGCGCCGGTGTCGACGTGACGAACTGAAGCTCCTCGGGCGTGACATCCCAGGAGTTCTTACCTTCCTCGCCGACTCGGAGGACGGCGCGTCGGCTGCCCCACTGCTCGTCGAGGAATCCGATCGCTCTCTGAATCTCGAGTGATTCACCTGCGAACTGATTCTGCCGAGCCCAATCACCCAGTTGCCCCCACAGCGACGACAGAAGACCGGTGAGCGTCGCGAGCAGCGTGATCGCGATCAGCATCTCCATGAGCGTCATCGCCCGACGGCTCGATCTGGATGGGCCTGGATCGTGTTTCATTTGCCAAGCGGCCGGATTGTCTCGAGGGTCACTCCGGCGCATTCCACGGAGAACCGGTTCATCTCGACGAGTTGCGCCACGGCGCCGTCATTCACGCCGGGAGCGCCGGCGACCGGGTTCTTGATTGTGATCCGCTCGCGCGTGCAGGTGTATTTCTTGCCCAGGCGTGATCCCGTCCATGTGATGCGCTGGAGCGGGTCATCCTCCTCAGGACCTTCACCGGCCGGGAGCATTCCCGAGACGGCGAGTTCAAGCAGCGCCGCCGCGGCGTGCTGAGCGCTGGCGCGCTCTGACAACTCGACGGCATGCACCGCCGCCTGCACCCGCAACTGCATGCAGATGATCGCGACACCGGTCAACACCGACAGCGCAGCCACGGACTCGAGCAGTGTGAATCCCCGGGCGGCGCGTCCCCGTGTTCGGCAGGACGTGCATGGCATCTTCTAATCCTGGTCAGTCCTGCTCGCGAGCGCAACAAGCCCTTCGAGGAACTCTGACACCGCCGCTGCGCTTTCAGCGTCCGCGTCGGCTTGGCGCGCCGCAAGACGACTGAGGCCAAGCAAGCTCTCACCAGGATTTCGATCGCGACCCTGACGCATCTCGTCATCCGCGTCTTCGTCCGAGTCGAACTCCATCGGGACGTCGTACATGCGCGGCGGCGTCCCGTCGAGCACATCCTCGTCGTCGTAGATCGAGATCATGATGTTCTCATTGAACTCCTGCATCGTCTCGCCGAGATTGACACTCGAGTCGAGGAAGGCGCTCAGGAAGACACCGGCGTCGTGTGGATCGTTGACGATCTGCGGCGTAATCGTGAGCATCAACTCCGTGCGCGCCGTGCTGATGTCGAGGTTCTGGAACGCCAGGCCGAGGAGTGGGATATCGCCGAGAAGCGGGATCTTGTTGATCTGCTCCTGGTCCGCCTCCGTCACGATGCCGCCGAGCAGCAGCGTCTTGCCGTGCGGCACGGTGACGCTCGTCTCGACGCGGCGCACCGTGAACTCCGGCGAATCAATGCCGCTCGAGGTCGTCGGCGTGACCTGACGGATCTCCTGGGTGATCAGCAGGGTGACTTCGCCGCTCTCATTGACCTCCGGCTGCACATTGAGAATGACGCCCGTCTCGCGGTACTCAATCTCCTGCCGAATGCCGGTATCGCCATCCTGCTGGAAGTCACTGTCGATATTCGAGGTGATGATGGGCACCTCGCCGCCGATCTGAATAAACGCCGCTTCCTTGTCACGCACGAAGATGCTCGGCGTCGTGAGCAGGCGAACATCCGTCTCCTCCTCGAGCACCTCGAGCAGAGCGAAACCATCCCCGCCAAGGAAGAACGCGGATCCCGTCGGGTTCAGAGGTCCGAGTTGAGTGAGATCACCCGCAAGCTCGAGCAGGCTTCCATCGATTTCCGTCTGCAGGAAGTAGTCAATCCCCCACTGCAATCCATTGCTGAGCGTGACCTCAGCGAGCACCGTTTGCAACATCACCTGTTGATCGGGTCGATCGATCGCCCCGAAGAGTGAAAGCAGGTCGGCGTAGTCACTCGGCGTCGCGACAACAATGATGAAATCCTCATCCTGTCCCGCCACGAAACGAATGCCCGGATCCAGTGGATCCTCCTTGCTTCGTTCGACGCGCTCCGAGAAGGTTTCCCGCGCGATGCGCACGAGCTCTGTCGGCGACTGATGCTGTACGCGATAGAGATAGCGATTGCGCCCCGGATCATCACCGGGCCTGTCGATCTGCTTGAGCCAGCCGCGCACCATCGGCTGCAGCGATGGATCACGACTGATGACCATGATCCTGTTCTGCTGATCCTGCGCGAGGAACGTAATCAGCGCCTCGCCGCCCTCGTTGATGCGTGAGCCCGTCGCCATGGCGCCAAGGAGGCGCTGTGCTTCCTGCGCCTGCTGGAAGCTCAACTGATATGTCCAGATCTCAGCCCCTTCGAAGGGCGCCACGTCAAGCGCTGCGAACACGCGATCGAGTCTGTTCAGCTGATTGATGCGATCAACGACGAGAAGCGTGCGCCCGGCGACGACAGTCTTGCCGCCGTCGCTGACGAGATCCTTGATGGCCTCCGCAGCTTCGTTCGCCGCGAGATAGTCCAGCCTGAAGACGCGGGCCGCGGTGTGCTCGCTGCCGAGCGCGGCGCGAGCGCGAAGAATCGGCGCCGTCGCGGAGCGCGACATGTTCGCCGCGTTCCCGATGACAAGGAACTCGCCTCGGTCATCGATGCTCCAGCCATGCAGCACGGCGAGCGCGCCGAGAAGATCCTCGATGTCCTCCGGCGTCATCTCCAGATCCACATCGATCGTCACGCCGGCATTGGACTTGGCGACCTGGGGATCAAGCGCATACGAACGACCGAGGAAGTCGGAGACGAGCACGCGAATGACATCCTCGGGCGCCGCCTCGCGCGCGCTGTACTTCACCTGGATCAACTCGCCCTGCGCCTGCGGATCCAGCAGTTCCGCCTCGACGCGCTCAGCCTTGCGCGCGGCGGCGAGCTTCTGCCGATCAATGAGCGTCGCCGATCCTGTCGCGTCGATCGGGCCCGAGCCGCGCGAGGTGATCACCTCGGAGATCGGCCGGTCGATGGAGCTGTACGGACGCCCCTGGAATGGCTCCCGCTCTGCGGTCTCCTCGGGGGCGTTCTGACACGCGACGAGCGCGAGCCCCGCCCCGACGATCAGCGCGCTGATAAGTGCTGGTTTGGCCATCCTGAACTTCTCCCTCTTGCGTCGACACCCTCCGGGCGTCGAACGACCTGGGATCGGGCGCTTCCGCATCAGAGCGCACCCAGATCATTCATCGTCAGAATACCTGCGATAAGGCTGTAAAACACCCACGCAACGATGCCGGCGATGAAGAGCGTGACCGCCGGTTCGAGCAGGGTGAGGAGGCGCCCGGTCAGTTCATCCTGCCTCCGAACACACATCTCAGATGCCCTCTTCAGGGCCCCAACCAGGTCGCCCGCCTTCATTCCGGCGCGCACGATCGCGGACGCCATGGGTGGAATGACCTGTTCCCGGGCGATCGCCTCGCCAAGCTCCTCGCCGGCCCGCACTTGCTCTCGTGCGCGCCCCAGACGCCCGCGCAGTTCCGGCGATCGAAGGGCCGATTCCGCCTGCTCGAGGCCCGAGAGCACGTCGCCGCCGCCCTCGACAATCGTCGCGAGTGTCTCGCTCACCAGGGCGCCCTGTGTGTTCCAGATGACGGATCCCAGGATCGGGATCCTGAGGACCAGCCGATCGAGCTTGAGACGCGTGGACTCTGGCAGCGCCTTGCTCCGGAGGCCGATGACGCCCAGAAGGACCACGAGCATCGCCGGGCCGATCCATGCCGCCCAATCCGCCGCCGCCATCGTGATGCGCGTCGAGAGGGGAAGCTCAACGCCTGCGGCGCTCAACGTCTCGGCGAATCGCGGAATGACGAACGTCGCGAGGATCCAGACGGCCAGGATCGTCACCACGATCACCAGCGCCGGGTAGATCATCCGGCCGGTCACAGTCCGGCGGATCTTCTCCCTCGCCTCGATAGATCGGGAGATCAGTCGAATCACATGCGCCAGGCGACCGGATTCGTGGCCCACGCGTAGCAGTGCGATGTGCTGGGGCCGTGCGAGCCGATCCACCTTCGCCACCGCATCCGAGAGCGAGACACCGGCGCGAAGCGACTCCCCCACCTCCCGGCACGCCTCGACCAGACGCGGCCGCGGGGCCAGTTCCTGCATCGTCGAGATCGCAGACTCCACCGGCACCTTCGCGTCCATTAGTTGCTCGAGCGTCTGGAAGAACCAGACGGCGTCGTTCGCTCGAAGGCCGCGGCCGCCCAGAGACGCCCGGATGGCGTCCATCGCGCTGACGGGACGCGCCTCGAGAACGATCATGCCCTGGGCGCGAAGCTTGTCGCGCAGGGAGCGTTCATCGGGCGCCTCGAGCCTCCCGTCGATCACGCTTGACGCGCTGCCCCCACCCCCCTGAGCCGCGGGGATCGCTTTGTAGGTGAACTGGATCACGCGCCGGGCGCCTCGGGATCAACGTGGCCAAGCACGCGGGCGACCTCCGCCATATCAGTCATGCCCTCGCTGACCATGCGCTCCGCGGCCGCACGCATCGGCACATAGCTTCCTTCGGCAAGCGCCTCTCGCACGCGCCGCTCATCGGCGCCGTCGCGAATCTCCTTTTTGACCTTCGCGTCGAGCGAGGCGAACTCCATCAGCGCCGCGCGACCGCGATAGCCGATGCCGCCGCACGTCCTGCAACCCTCGCGCTTCGCCGGATCATTGCCGCAAGCGGGACACGTTCGTCGAATCAGGCGCTGCGCCGTGACGCCTTCGATGACGGCGTTCACGAGATAAGGCTCAACGCCCATGTCGATCAATCGCACGAATGTGCCCGGCACGTCGTTCGTGTGAAGCGTCGAGAGCACCATGTGACCGGTGAGCGCGGCTTGGAACGCCATTTCGGCGGTTTCCTGATCGCGAATCTCACCGATGAGAATCACATCGGGATCGTGACGGAGAATGTGCCTGAGCGTGTTGGAGAAGCTCAGCCCGATCGCCGGATTCACCTGGATCTGGTTGACGCCCTCCATCGCGTACTCGACCGGATCCTCGACCGTGACGACCTTCCGCTCGCTCGAGACGAGTCGACGCAGCAGCGCATAGAGCGTCGTCGTCTTTCCCGAACCGGTCGGGCCGGTGACGAGCACGATGCCGTGGCTCTTGGATGAGCACGCCAGCAGATCGCCGATCTGCTCGTCGGTGAATCCGAGATCCGGAAGATCGATCTCGCCGAGCTTCTGGCGATCCTGCAGACGAATGGCGGCGTCCTGGCCGTACATCGTCGGCACGAGGCTCACGCGCATATCCACCATGCGCCCACGCAGTCGCATGCGAATGCGCCCGTCCTGCGGGAGGCGGCGCTCGGCGATATCGAGGCCCGACATGATCTTCACGCGACAGATCAGCGGGTCGTACATCTGCGGCGGCGGCGCGGGTTGATCAATGAGGAGGCCGTCGACGCGCAATCGAATCGCCGCGCGATGATCAAATCGCTCAATATGAACATCAGATGCGCCAAGCTCCATCGCGCGCTCGATCGTCTGATTGAAGAAGCGAATCACCGGCGCCTCGGAGGCCATGTCGCGTAGCTGGCTGATCTCCTCGGAGATATCGAGCTGATCTTCAGCGCCGGCTGCGGCGCCTTCAATTTCCTCGGCGTTCGCCTCAAGGAATCGCTTGATGTCCTTCTGGGCGCCGATCGCGACATCAACCGCTCGATCGAGCTGATTGACCATGGCTCGAAGGACCGGCCTGTCAGAGGGATCGGAGCAGATCAGGAGTGACGGCGCCTCACTGTCCTCCGCATCGATCGGCGAGAGGAGCAGCAGCGCGTTGGACTCCATGAACTGACGCGGCACGGCGTCGCTGATCAGGCGCTGCTCATCCTCCGGATCCCATCGCGGGCAACCGGTGAAGGACGCGAGCTGGTCAGCCAGCGCGTCCTCACTCAGGAGGCCCAGATCAAGAAGCGCGCGTAATGACGTCTGGGCGTTCTGTCGTGAGACCTGTTCGGCCAGACGCCAGTCGGTGTCGGAGATCTCTGAGGCCTGCGTCAGCGTCGCGCCGAAGGCGCCGCCGTCGAACGCGAGCAGACTCGAGATGGACTCCGTCGTGATCACAGTTCGCGGTTCGAAAGATCGGCGTTCTCGCCCTCACCGCCCGGCTTGCCGTCGGCGCCCAGCGATCGCAGGACGAATGGCCACGGCTCAACGTCGGTTCGATACTCGAACGCATTGCCCCAGCCATCCATCGGCACGCTGTTCTTCTGCAGGTACGGCCCGTCCCACTTCGAAGCGTCGTCGCCGCTCGGCGCGGTCAGGAGCACATCGAGACCTTCCTCGGCCGTCGGATAGCGACCGACATCGAGATAGAACTGGGCGAGCGCGCCACTGAGAAGTTCGATCTGAGCGGTGGTCGTCTTGACCTTCGACTTGCCGACGTTGTCGAGCACGCGCGGGCCGACGAGCGCCACGAGCAGGCCCATGATGATGAGCACCACGAGCATCTCGAGCAGCGAGAAGCCACGTCGACTGCGAATGCGGGAGTTGGTTTTCTGAGTGCGCATGGGTCCCTGGCTCCTGGGCGATCAAGACGCCGTTGACTGATCCTCATCCTCACGATGCAGGCTGGGTGTTCCAGAGATGGGATCGAACCGAATCGCCCAGATCCTACCCGAGTCGTCCTGCGCGTTAAAGACGAGCACACGGCTCGTCGTGCGCCCACGCGCGTCGAAGACGACGCGGAAACGCCCATCCTGCGAGGAGACATCCTCCTGCAGGTCGGTGCGCCATGGACGCCACCGCTTGTCGCCTGTCTCATTCACTGAAAGAGCAAGCAATCCGTCGGCGAGATCGCCGGCGACGTTCATCGTCTTCACCTGACGCATCGCCTCGACGCGGCTCGTGGCGAATCGCGCTGCGAGCTCCTCGAGTTGCGTGCGCTCCCGGGCGACCGCTGAGACGCCGGCGATCTGGGGGGTCACCATTCCGGCGATCATGGCGATCATGATCAGGACGACCAGCATCTCGAGAAGGGAGAAACCCCCACTTCGTCGTGCCGACCGGGCGTAACAGGCTGATCGCGTCATGTCAGCGATTTCGCATGATCTCGATGACATCGCCGGTGTTCACAACGCCGTCGCCGTTGACATCCGCGCGAGCGAGATCTGCTGCGCTCACTGCGCGACTCGCGCCGATGACGACGCGAAGCACGATCGCGGCATCCTTCTTGTTGACTGAGCCGTCGTTGTTGACGTCGTAGTTCGGCTCCTCGGCGCTCCCACCGCTTCCGCCGCCGCCACCACCGCCGCCGTTATTTCCACCGGTTCCTTCGGCGCCGAGCAGCACGTCGAACTCGCGCGCCGGGGCGTCGGGGAATGGCGGGGCGCCGGGCACCATGATCGGAATGGTGAAGGTGAACTCGCCCTGGAATGTCAGGTTGAATTGCTCGCCCTGGGCGTTCAGCACGGCGAGGTCCGTGCGCGTCTGATTCGTGCTCGAGTCGAAGAAGCGGAAGCGAATCGGCTGTCCGACTTCCGGTCCTTCGACAACATCCTCCGTGTCCGGGTCGTCGCCGAAGATCAGGATGTCGTACTCGAGCGGATCGACCTGACCGGATGTGTAGTTGAAGACCCCGAGGATCTGATCCTCGAAGAAGACCGCGAGTTGGTCCCCTGGTTCGGGGGTCGGTTCACCCTCCGCGCTCAGAAGCTGTCCTGTGAGGCGCTCCACCACGTTCGATTGCTGCCCGGGATCGTTGAACTGAGCCTCCGCGCACTCAGGCAGAGCCATGAGCAGCGCGAGCGCTGCGACTGCAGGCAGGATGGCCTTGTGATTGAACATGACGCTTCTGTACCCGATGAATCGGCGATTCCGGCGAGCGCGCGGGAATCCCGTCATCTCGTTGGACGACGATAGCCCGAGCGGGGTTCCCGGGCAAAAAGGAAAAAGCGGGAGCCCGCTGTTGCAGGCTCCCGCCGGAAAGTCACTCAAACAGACTGACTCAGATCAGTTGTCGTACCAGACGAACAGACCCTGGCAGGTGACCTCGTTCAGGTCGCCGATGCCATTGTCCGAAGTCGAGATCTCGACTTCGCTGTTGCTGGTGCGATCGAATTCAATGACGAACTCGGCGCCCGGGTTCTGGGTGAAGAACTCGACGATGGTGTCCGATTCACCACCCGGGTTGTTCGAGACCAGAGCCCAGCCCTTGGTCACGTTGTTGTTCGGGAACTCGTCTTCCGACCCGAAGATCGAGCCGGGAGCGATCATCGAACCGAACTGGAAGACACCGAGACGGCTCGATTCACCGTTGAAGAATCCGGCCGCGTAGCCGCCCGGGAACGTATCAACGTCGTCGCTGACGCGACCGTTGAACTGCGAGCTGACTTCCACGCCTCGGCTCGTCATGGTGAAGACGAAGTGCTCGAAGCAGTTGACGTCGACCACGATGTCCTCGAGGCCGCCATCGTTGTTGTCCCACACGCCGTCGCCGTTGGAGTCGAGGAAGTACACGAACTGCGACAGCGTCGTCGCGTTGTCGAGGTCCGTGCCGACGGTGATGTCGTCCTCGGTCACGCCGCGAGGCAGCGTCGGAATCTGGTTGTTGGCGTCCGCATAGCCGCCCGCGCGGGCGTACTTGAGGATATTCCAACCGCGGTAGATGGTCTCAACGCCGACGTCTGCAAGGTCGATGTCGAAGATGCAGTTGGACGGATCATCCGACTCCCACTGGAGGGAGTTGAAGGTGATCGCTTCGCCGTTGATCGAGGTCAGCAGACCAGAGACCGCGAAGCGGGCGCCGGTGGGCTGCTCGACGACGATGATGATCGGCCAGTCGGTGGCGCTGAAGCCGCCGAACTCGCTGACGGGAGCCGTCATGTGCAGCAGGTAGGCGCCGGAGTCGTCCGTGACAACAGCCGTCGAGACGATCGGCGTGCTGCCGACACCGTTGCGATAGAGGTTGTAGGCGGTGCCATCCGACGAGCCGAGAACTTCCCAGCTAATCGCAAGCGAGCCGCTCGAGACATTGATGGACTGGTACTGCGCGTCCTCAGACGTGCCGCGAGCTGTGAAGGTGAAGTTGTTCGAGTTGATGTTCATCAGGGCGATCCAGCGGGCGCTCGGCTCGCTGACATCGTCGAAGTCATCTTCCTTCTCGTTCGAGACGAACATGTCGCCGCGATCGTTGTACATGTAGGCGAACTCTTCGAGTCCGAGGATGACGTTGGTCACGGCCTCGCACGAGGAGCTGTCGGTAATGACGAAGGAGACGTTGCCGACCGTGCCTCGGATCGACTTGACCGCGGGAGCCGCGATCATGCCAAAGACCTTCGTGCCGGCGGAGGCGCCGGTGATCGTGCCCGAGATGTTCTTGACGGCAGTGAACTCGCCATCAACATCCGGCGTGGGAACCTCGCGGGCGGTGACGGTGTCGTTCATCGCCGCGATCGGATTGCCGTTGCAGGCGAGCGGGGTCGTGTCCGCGGCGCCGTTGTAGGTCACGGTGACCGTGGACGACAGCGGAATCAGGGACGTCGGGAAGCTGAGCGAGACAACCTGGCCGCTGAGGGCGAGGGTGAGGTCGTCAGCGTCGATGCCCTGGACCGTGAAGTCCTCAACCTGAACGGTCGAGGCGTCAAGGTCGCACGTGAAGAAGAGGTCGACACGCTCTGCGAACTCGCCATCCTCCGTCTCGTCGACAAGGAAGGCGGAGTCGATGACAACGCCGTTGACGTCGAACTGGAGCGCAACGTACGGACCGGTGCGATCGACGCTCATCTGACCCGTCGCGTCCGGAGCGAGGTCGAAGCCGTTGAGATCGGCGACGCCGTTGTCCGCAGCGATGGTCAGGGTGTCACCGGCTTCGATGCCGTTGGGCGTGTTGTCGGTGAGCTGGAGAATGTTGTTCTCAGCGCCGAAGGTGCCGTCCGAGTCGCCGACCGCGAAGCGGTCGGAGGCGGAGGCGCCCCAGCGGAACTTGGTCTCATCGATGCCGCCGACGTTCAGGCCTTCGGTGAAGATGCCCTGAACGAGGTTGTTGTTGGCGTCATCGCCGGGGTTGCCATCCTGCTCGCTGAACTTCTGCATGCCGGCGGCGATGTTGTCGCCGTTGAAGAAGCTGACGCCCAGGAGGACGGCGGAGGCGCGGTCGGTGTTGGCCGTGCCGCTGAAGCCGCCGGCGCTGTTGCCGTTGGCGTCGGTGATGGGAGACATCATGCCGTCGACATCGAGATCGACGAGGCCATCGTCATCGGTGGTCGCAAGGGCTTCCTCGTCATCAGCCATCATCGCATCGTTGGCGGTCATGCCGTCGCCGTCCCAGTCGAAGTCGCCGGGAACCCACTTCCACGTGATCGCGTTGTTGGTCTCGCGAGAGGAGATGACGTCATCAGCGTCGGTGTCGACGCTGGAGAACTCGAAGGAGTCGATGTCGACGTCGTCCTCACCCATGGCGAACATGGCGGCCGTCGTGGCCGTCGTGCGGACGCCGGTGACGAGGTCGATCATGTCGACGGGGTGAACCGTGACGCCGGTGTTGGCGGTGATGGCGGCGCCATCATCCGCGTCCACGGAGGTGTCCAGCGGCTCGCTGAAGACGACGCGCACGCCGTCGAGGGTGCCGTCGCCGTCACAATCGACATATGCGACAGCGCCGGCCGTGGGATCGATCTCATCGCCTGAGACGATGGTCTGATCGAAGTCGTCGTCGCCGCCGCCGTAGGGACCGCCGAAAGCGGACTGCGGCTCGTTGGCGGCCATCTCACGATCGCCCTCGAGGTTGAGGGAGAACGAGAGCAGATTCTCATCGTTGTTGCCGTCGCCGTCGTAGTCGTTGCCGGTGTCGTCGTCCTGGTTGAGGCCGTCGTCGGCGACGCCCAGGTCGTCGATGTCGGAGTCGACATCGAGGAGAATCGTGCGGCTGTCCATTGGATCGACGGCGGCGCCGGTCAGGAAGAAGTCGCTGTTGTCAGCGTCGAGCAGATCGGAGCCGCTGCCCAGGAACATGTCATAGAAGGAGTCAGCGCCGAGCTGGCCAGAGTCAACCGGAAGGTTGAACGTGACGGCAAGCGCGCCGACGGTGTTGGCGCCGTTCGTGGGAACGGGCACGCGCCAGTTGACGGCGGTGACGATGAAATCCTCGAGGGCGGAAACGACGGAGCCGACCTGATCGTCGGAGAGGTCGTTGCCCAGGATGTCCGTGACCGACGTGGTGGCCGCGGCGATGCGCACGTAGTTGCCGACGTCGATGTTGTCGACCATCGGAAGCGTGAAGGAGAGAGCCTCCTGCGTGGCGCCGGTGAGCGCGACATCGCCGGCGTTGACGCCGAGGATGGCGGCGACGCCGGTCATGAAGGCGCTGTCGTCAGCGCGCTCGAAGTCGGTGCCCGCAAGGAGCGCGACGTCGGCGACGACGGTCTGGTTCAGATCATTGGCGGTGCCGCCGGCCGCGTTACGCAGCGAGCGATTCCAGACCATGATGAGCTCCATGTTGGTCTCGTCGTAGAACGCGTCCGACATGTTGGCGGCGGTCGTCAAGCCGTCGAGCGACTCATCGGTCGCCTCGTTGAAGACACCGCTGGTGGTGTCGATGACCGTCATTTCCGTATTGGCGGACTGATCGGTCGCGACGATGCGGATGCCCGCGGAGACGGCGCTGCCCGAGGTGACGAGGCCGTTGATGGCGTTGACGGCGGCGTTGAACGTGCCGACGCCGGCCATGTCGATCTTGGAGTCGGTCGTAGCGCCGGCCCAGACGTTGTCGCCGCCTTCGCCGAACGTGCCGTCGCCGTCGAGGTCGAGACTCGCCGGCGGAACGAGAATGTTGCCGAACTGGACGGTGACAGCGTCCATGTCGTCAACGGTGAAGAAGTCGAGCGTGACGGTGATCGTCTCCGCAACGGTGAGAACGCCGCCGGGGACGTCGAAGATGACAATCGAGATGGGTCCCGATTGCTCAACCGTCGCCATGCCGAACGGTGTCGGGTTCGTGACGTCGATCTGCGCCATGGCGGCGCCGGACGTCGCGATCGCGGCCGTGGCGGCCGCCGTAGTCATGAAACGCCTCATTCGAAGGTTTCCTTTCCTGATCTGAGACTTGCCAGAAATCATCTGTCTGTTTGAGCTTTGACGCCCGCTCACCACGGAGCGAACCAGGCGACGAAGCGTCACTTTCCGTTTCCAACGACCACAGGCGTCGTCGGTTGAATCAGCAATGCACTCTTGGAATTCGCGCTCGGTTCATCATCAAAAAAGATCACGAGCGCTTATGCCAGCCAGCCAGTCTTCCTCCCACGTTGTGCGCATCTGTTGATGCGCAAGAAACCGCTCCCCTGTAGAGGTTGATCAATGCAGTGAATGGGCAGGTATCGGCCCACGTCTGCAATCAACCTTGAAAATGCGCACATGCGCACGTGTTCGTTCGCAAAGAACACATACGAGCAGCGCTACGACGCCATGAGACGCGCAACGCGTGCGGAAGTTTCGTCCATTGGTGTTTTCGTCGTCCTGACGTTTTCGTGACTCCGTGCTCGCAGTCTCCACGCGAGCGTTTCATCTCTCGCCATCAACCCCTGGGCGCTGCGTCCCGGAGGAGGCCGGCAGGCGTCCGATCGAACTGGCCAATCGACCGTCTCACCGGTGCAATTGAGTGCTTACAAACTTATTGCGGACCATTCTCTCCCCCGGACCTTGCGTGTCGTCATCGGAAGCGATGATTTTCAGCCGCGTCCGGGCGGCGTCCGGGCTGGTCGATATAGCGCAGCCCGCGATCTTCCATCCTCTTCGGCGCCGTGGATTCGGCCCCGAGCTTCTCCGTCCTATAACCATCCAGCATCCGACTGGCGACGAAGATCACCAGGTCAGCCTTGCTCGACGTGCCGAGCTTCTGGTTGATGCGCATCAGGTGCGTCCGCAGTGTCGGGACGGCGATGCACATCCGATCTGCGATGACCTCGTTGGGGCCGCCCTCCGCGACCGCGCAAGCCACTTCCCTTTCGCGGGTTGTGAGACTCGTCATCGCCTTGAGCAGGTGCTCGCGCTCGCGATCGTTCAGGGTGATCCGCCAACTGGCGGGCGATTCCTGACTCGCGCCCGCAGGAGCCGCCTGCACTCGCACGGTCTCTGTGCGGGCATCGATCGCCTCCTCCAGGGCCGGCGAGGCCGGTCGCTTCAGCGCTCTCGTCATGTCTCCCCATGCCTCCTATTAAAGAGGTCCCGCCGGAATCGCTTTCCGGCGTCTCGCACATTAGTGATTCCCAACTAGCACAGGCTATCGGACGCTGCCTTCGTTGCAAAGTTCCACAGCCCGGGCCTCGGGAATGACCCACGTGGTTATTCGGCATGGCGGGACCGCGCCCTGCACTCTCGAGAAGGGCGCCGTCGCCACTGGCGCAGCCTGCGCGACCGGGCGCGTCCGCCCCGCTTCCAGCCTGATGGGGCGCTGTGTTCTGGTCGATGTCTGCGACGGAGCCGGCGTCGGAGTGCGCGCAGGGTGAAGCGCAAGCGCGCCGGTGTGGAGACCAGTCCATGAAGCTTCTCGACATCATTCGTGCGGCCGTCGATCAGGACGCGTCGGACATCCACATCGTCGCCGGTCATCCGCCCGTGTTGCGCGTGCACACCGTCATGACGCCGCTTGATGAGCCGGCGCTGACGCCTGAGTCCACGCGCGCCATGTTCGAGCAGATGGCCGTGCCTGAGGTGGTGGACGCTTTCGAGAAGCACAAGGACGCGGACTTCTCCTACGCCGTCGACGGCGTCGGTCGTTTCCGTGTCAATGCGCATATGCAGCGCGGCGCCATTGGCCTCGCGATGCGAATGATCAAGACGCAGGTTCCGCCGCTCAACGATCTGAATCTCCCGGACGTCATCGCGCGACTGACGTACCTGCCGCGCGGCCTCGTACTTGTCACGGGCGACACGGGTTCGGGCAAGTCAACGTCGCTCGCCGCGATGATCCAGGCGATGAACGAGCGTTATCGCAAGCACATCATCACGCTGGAGGATCCGGTCGAGTATGCGTTCGAATCGCATCGCTGCCTGATCGAGCAGCGCGAGCTGGGCCAGGACATGCCGAGCTTCGCCTCCGGCCTGAAGCACGCGCTGCGTCAGGATCCCGACATCATCCTCGTCGGCGAAATGCGAGACCTTGAAACCGCGGCTCTCGCGATCTCGGCCGCCGAAACGGGCCACCTCGTGCTCTCCACGCTCCACACCGTCAACGCGTCGCAGACGGTCGAGCGAATCATCGATATGTACCCGGCGTCACAGCAGAATCAGATTCGCTCGATGCTGGCGAACACGCTGCAGGCCGTCGTCTCGCAGACGCTCTTCTCGCGCGTTGACAAGCCGGGCATGGTCCCGGGCGTCGAGGTGCTCTTGTGTACGCCCGCTGTGCGCAACGTCATTCGTGAAGCGCGCACGTTCGAGATCCCGAACATCATCGAGACGAATCGCGCGATGGGCATGTCCACGCTCGACTCGTCGATCGCGGAGCTCTTCTTCAACGGCATGATCAGTCGTGAAGACGCCATTGCGCAGTCCGCGTATCCGGAGAAGCTCGAACGTCAACTCGTTGCCTAAGGCTGACTGGCCATGCCGAATTATCGATATCAGGTTCGAAACAACGACGGCGAGGTCAATGTCGGCGTGCTCTCCGCGGAGAACGCGACGACGGCGGCCGCCATCCTGCGCAACCAGGGCGCCCACGTCCTGTCGTTGACGCCGATGAACGCGGCCGTCACCAGCACCAGGCTGATGGCGCGCCTGCGCGAGCTCAACGCGGGACGCGTCTCGCAGAAGCACATCCTCGACTTCACGACACAGCTCGCCGTCATGGTGCGCGCCGGCATCAACCTGCGCGCGGCGCTCGACGGCATCGCCGAGCAGACCACCCACTCCGGCTTCCGGCGGGTGATCATCGGACTCAAGAATGATGTCGAATCCGGCAAGCAGTTCTCGGAGGCGATCTCGCGCCATCCGAGTCTCTTCAGCCCGCTCTACGTGAACATGGTTCGCGCCTCGGAGGTCTCGGGCTCATTCGGCAAGATGCTCGATCGTATCGCGGCGAATATCGCCCAGGAGATCGAGACGCGCAAGATGGTCATCGGCGCGATGATCTATCCGGGCGTAATCGCGGCGATGGCGGTCTCCGTCACCGTCTTTCTCCTGACCTTCGTGCTGCCCAAGTTCGCGGCGATCTTCGAAGGCAAGGAGGACGCGCTGCCCTGGTCGACGAGCTTCCTGCTCTCACTCAGTGACTTCCTGGTCTCGCAGTGGCCGATCCTGCTCGGCGCCGCGGCCGTGCTGGGCGTGGCGTTCGTGCTCTTCCTGCGCACGGAGCTCGGCCGCTTCTGGATGGACCGCACCAAGCTCAAGACGCCTATCTTCCGCGGCATGTTCAACGCGCTCTACCTGAGCCGTTCGCTGCAGACGATGGGCGAGCTCATCAACGCCGGTGTCCCAATGCTGGACACGCTGGCGATCACGTCGGACATCTCCGGCAACCAGCTCTATCGCCGACTCTGGCGCTCCGTCTACGGCGCCGTCAAGGAAGGTAAGAAGATCGCTGCGCCGCTGACAAAGACGCGCCTGCTTCCGAAGGCGGTCGTCCAGATGATCGGCGCCGGCGAGGAGTCCGGTAAGCTCGGTGAGGTGCTCGATGAGATCTCGACGTACTACGCGGCGCAGCTGAAAGACCGAATAAAAGCCGTCACGAGCATGATCGAACCCATCATGATCATCCTAATGGGTTCAGTCGTTGGATTCATCGCCATGTCGATCATTCTGCCGATCTTCAAGATGAGCCAGATTGTGAGATAGCCGATGCGGGCGTATGCGGGGGTCGTTGCGGGTGGACCTTCAGAAGGTCCGTGAGCGCAGCGTTTTGTACGGAGCGCTTCGCATGCGTCTTGTAAGGATTCGACGAACAACACGTAATCGGACGTCCGCACGCGGGTTCACGCTCATTGAGACGAGCCTCGCGGTGATCATCATCGGCGTCGGCGTGCTTGCGCTGCTCGAGGCGCAGCAGGCGTTCCTCTTCAAGAACTCCTGGTCCACCCACAGTTCAACAGGGGCCCTGCTCGCCAACGAAGTCCGCGAGATGGCGCGCACCTATCCGCGCCATGATGTCTTCTCGGGCGGGCTCTACTTCGAGAATCCAGTGACACATGAGACGCTGCGCGGCTGGGGTCCGGAAACGGGCGAAGCGTCCGCCGACACCTTCGACGATCTCGATGATCTCGACGGCGTCATGTTCGGTGACGCCTCCAGCGCCCCCGGCGACATCACGATGCGTCTGGCGGGTCCGATCAACTCCTTCGGCGAGCTGGTTACGGACACCGACTGGAGCGGCGCGCAGATCCTCAATGACGACGACGAGGCGATCGCTCTCCAGGGCTGGTCGCAATACATCATCGTCGACAAGGTCGATCCCGAGAACCTGACGACCACACGCGCGAATGACTACTTCGAGGCTGCGACCGAGAGCCTTCCCGAACTTGAAGTGGATCAGTTCCCGGTGCGCGTGCAGGTGGTCGTGCTCTATCAGGGGCCCGGCGACCTGGCCCCGACTGAGATCACGCGCTCAACGTGGGTGGCGCTCCCCTGATGGGCGCCATGCGCGAGAACGTGATCGACTCAACTCATCCGACTGGAGGCGCGCTGTTGGAGTTGATCAACGGAGACTTCTTCATGCGACTTCGACTCTCAACACAACGAATCCGAGTGAACGCTCGACGCGCACGGCGCGGCGTCGTCGCCATCCTGGCGATGATGTTCCTGGTGCTTTTCGGTTCACTCGCGGCGGCGATGGCCATCGTCAGCCAGGGCAATCTTCAGACTGCCCAGACGCAGCTGCGCGTCCACGAAGCGCTGGGCGCCGTGGACACGGGACTGACGATCGCCACCGCGCGACTCAACGCCGTGACCATTGACCTCCGCATCGAGAAGGGCGTTGTCGATCCGGACTACGCAATGGACCTCTGGACCGGCACGTACAGCGAAGATGACGGCGCTGTGCAGGATCGCGCCGGCGTCGATCAGACGGATGGCATCGTCGAGCTTCTGACCGCCGTTCATGGTGACGACACCGTCGTCAACGGCATCGACGTTGGCTATACACCGCTCGAAGGCTGGCTCGTGACCAATCCGATTCTGCTCGAGACGAACGTCGACGGCGATCCGGTTCGAGCCGCGCAGATCACGTATGTGCCTCTCGATGGCGAAGGCGGCGTCCGCGCAGTCGTGACCGGCTATTCATGGGACTACACCAGCGGCCGCTGGATTTCCCGAAGTGCGCAGCAGGATTTCCGCATCTTCAAGCGCGTTGATCACGCCATCCTTGGGCCGAGCAAGATCATGGTCGGGCGAAACGTCCAGATCAATGGCCCTCTCGGCGCCACGTTCACAGGCGTCGAGCATGTCGATGGACATCCGCTCGTCGTGCACTCCGACTTCCTGGGTCTCAGCTCTGAGCTCAATGACAAGCTCGAGGATCTCTACGCGGCCATCACCGACGACGACACCGACGGCGACAACAGACTCCGCAAGGACCACACCGTCGAGTCCGACGGTCTCGCCTCACTCAATGCCGAGGATTACGACGGCGATGGCGATGCCGACCAGGCGTTCACCGATGTCAACGGTGACGGCTCCATCGATGAGTTCGACATCTTTCTCCAGCATTACGATCAGGATGGCGACGGCAAGCTCGTCCTCTCTGAAGCGCTGACCGCCGGCACAGGCGCCGACGGCGAAGAGCCGGAATTCGGAGGCGTCGATGATGATCTCGCCTATCTGCTCGACTCAGCGATGCCCGATCGAAACGGCGACGGCAAGGTGAACTACAAGGACACCGTGCTCGGCTATCGCGACGGCGTCATCGACTACAAGGATCGATACGCCAAGATTCGCGGCTCGATCGCCTTCCGCGTCGGACGCGACAACTGGGAAGCGAATGAGGATGCGCTGGGCGTCGCGCTCGGTGATTACCAGGGCATGGTCGAGGGCGTGATTCGCCCCGATCTCGGCGATCAGCCGATCGAGTTCAGCGCCGGGTATGACGTGCTCCCGGACATTGACACCGACACGTTCGACTCCGCGGAGACTGCGCTCGCAGACGCCGCCGATGGCGAGTCCTTCGCGACGCAGGCCGGCCTCTCCGGCGCCGCGTTCTCGCTCTCCGTTGATGGCGACGGCGTCGTCATCGGGCAGGTCTTCAACGCGGGCCTGACCACCGTCGTCGAGGCGACTCCCTACGGCGGCGCCGCTCCGGCTGACTACTACGAGCGTCCCGTCTTCCAGGACATCACATTCAAGAACGTGGTGATCCCGCGTGGACTCAATGCGCTTTTCGTCAACTGCACGTTTGTCGGCGTCACGCGCGTCGAGAGCTACTCGGCCAATACGCATCCCAGCTGGCAGTTCTATGGCCAGCAGTTCGCCAACCTCGAGCTCAAGTATCCGCCTCCGCCCATGGAGAGTGAAGCGCAGCTCGACAACGACTACTTCACCGCGGGCATCATCCAGCCGGATGAGTTTGATCTCCCGCGTCTCACCGTCGGCGACACACCGTACGTGACGACGAAGCCGCTGAGCAACAACATCCGCTTCCACAACTGCCTCTTCGTGGGCTCGATCGTCTCCGATCGACCGACGAACTACACGCACATTCGCAACAAGCTTCAGTTCACCGGCAGCACAAAGTTCCACACCGAGAACCCGGAGTATCCGGACGACGATGATCTGAATCCGGACGCCGATGATCTCGACGAGATCGCCAAGAGCTCGATGCTCGCCCCCCACTACTCAGTGGATATCGGAAGCAACAACGCGCCGACCACGCAGGACGTCAATCTCAGCGGCCTGGTGATCGCCGGCGTGCTCGACGTGCGCGGCAACACATCCATCGATGGCGCCCTGCTCCTGACCTTCGAGCCATCGCTTTCCGACCCGGCGCTGCAGCACTTCGGCACGCCTGTCGGCAATCCGGCGCACTTCAACGCGACGCTTGGCTACTTCGGACCTGAGCAGGGCGACGAAGAGGGCTTTAATCTCGAAGGCCTCGCTGATCTCGACGGCGACGGCACGCTCGACATCGGCTGGGACGCCAACGGCGACGGCTTCCCCGACGAGGGCGCTGATCCCGAGACATCGACGGCCGTGCCGTTCAATGGTTTCGGGCGCGTCGTGCTGAACTGGGATCCGAACCTCGTGATGCCCGACGGCCTCATCGCGCCGATCCAGATTCGACCTCTGGCGACTTCCTATCGAGAAGGTCGCCTCATCGTGGAGGCGAACTGATGGGTCGCTCACCGAAATCACATCACGTCCACCGCCGGCGGGCATTCAGCCTCGTCGAGATGCTGATCGCGCTGGCGATCAGCGGATCGCTCATGGCGGCGACGCTCGCGGCGCTTGACAGTTCGTTCAAGCAGTACAAGACGACGACGGAGTCGGCGTCAACGCATGTTGTGTCGCGCATCGTGATGCATCGCATGCTGTCGATGGTTCGCACGGGCGCCGAGTTCGGGCCCTTCCCTGATGATCCCCTCGATCCGGATCAGAATCCGATCGCATCCGGTTTCATCGAGTTCGTGAGCGACACCGATTTCGGCGGCGAGATCACGCGCATCACGCGCATCGAGCATCGGGCCTCTGAAGATGACGGACCGCTCGATGAGTTGTGGTACGTCGTCGTCGAGCCGGCGGACGAGGAAGATGAAGACGAGACCGTCGTCGAGGAGCGCGTGCTGCTCACCGGCGTCACCGCGTGCCAGTTCAACCTCGAATACAACGAGCAGACCTGGCTGCTGGACCGGGCGACGATCGATCTCACGATCGAGCCGAACGACTCGGCCGACCTGACCATCGGGGGCGATGCGCCGCCCGAGACGATTCGCCTCGTGGCTTCGGCCGCGCCGAGACAGACGAGGTGAACCCTCCGCAGGAGGATCTGATCATGACTCTTCGAAACGCACTTCAACGCAGTTCGCGCGCGCGACGAGGCTTCACGCTTGTGGAGATCCTTATCGTGGTCGTGATTCTCGGAGTGCTCGCGGCGATCGTCGTCACGAGCTTCGGAGGCGTCGATCTGGAGGCGCGCAGCTCCGCGGCGCAATCTGACCTCAAGCACATGCAGACCCAGGTCATGCTCGAAGCGCAGGCCAACGGCGGCGGATTCCCGGATGAGATCAGCAACGACATGCTGACTGAGTGGTTCGGTCGCGTGCGCCCGCATCCCTTCTCGACCGGCGAGACTCCGCTCGGCGTCGAGACGGATGAATCCGGCGACTCGAGCATGACGCATCCAGCGGAGAAGCTGATCGCCGAGGACTCCTTCGGCTGGTGGTACAACCCCACGAACGGCGTCATTCGCTCACGCGTCCCCGACCAGGGCGCCGACGAAGTGAACCTCGACCTCTATCGCCTCGTGAATATCACGAGCATCGGCAACCTGGCCGACGTCGAGTAGAGCCCCCACCCACCCGGTCCCAGAGGCGGCCCGCGCCGCCATCCGCATCCGCGGCCGGGTATGATCCGGCTCCAGCGGGGCGGTAGCTCAATTGGGAGAGCACTGGCTTTGCAAGCCAGGGGTTGCCGGTTCGATCCCGGTCCGCTCCATTCCCCGCATGTGCCGACTGAGGGCCGCCTCTGGCGCCCCAAGCCGCCATCACCCCTATTGCGTCCCTGAGAGAGCGTCAATTCCACCCTCGGGAATACCCGATGGCGATGCTCTGTTGTTTGTCGAGACAGGGAGGACCGGCTCAGAAGGCCGCGTCCGATCGTTTCGTGACGGGAATGAGGCGCCGCCTTGAACGCAGGCGCTTCACGTGGGCTTTACACGCACAGCAAGAGAGAACCTCGACGAGATTGCGCGTATTGTGGCGTCATTCGGCGACACCGGTGCGCTGTCATCGTGGGCCAGCAGGAGTGAGATGAAACCATGCAGCAGAGACGGATTGCGTTTCTTGATGAGTTGGAACCGCTCGAACCGTCGTACGCGCTCGTGGCGAATGTGGATCTCGTCGTCATTCGCTACGACGAAGGCGGCGCCGACGCCGTGTCCGTCCTGTTCGGAAGGTGCCTCCATCGCGGCGCACTGATGTCCGATGGCCACATCGATGGCGCCAATCTCATCTGCGGCGTCCATGGCTGGGACTACCGGTACGACACGGGCGTCAGCGAATACAACAACGCCGAGCGCCTGCACAAGTTCAACGCCTGGATCAAAGAGGATGACGGCAGAAACGCAGTCTACGTCGATGAAGACGAGCTTCAGGCGTGGGAGCTTGCGAATCCGCAGCCTTACAACCGCGATGAGTACCTCGGTCTGTACCAGGATGTGCATGGAGTTCCGGAGGAGCCGCACGTTGGATTGATCCAGGAACTTGCCCGCAACGGACTCTCGAAGGTCGGCCACCACGGACCATCCGGCGCGATGGGCGTCGCCAGACAGGATCTTCCGAGTTGGGATGACCTGCAGATCGTCACGGCGCAGATGGCGCGGAAGCCACTGCTCGATGACGACGTCGTTGGCGCCGAGGTCGTCATCGGCCCGAACGCGAAGAAGCCGCTGCGATTGGAGATCCCACTCTTCGTCTCCGACATGAGCTTCGGCGCGCTCTCCCATGAAGCGAAAGTCGCGCTTGCGAAGGGCGCCGAACTCGCCGGGACCGGAATCTGTTCCGGCGAGGGCGGCATGCTGCCGGATGAGCAGGAGGCCAACTCGCGCTACTTCTATGAACTGGCGTCAGCGAAGTTCGGTTTCTCTATGGACAAAGTCGCGCGCTGCCAGGCCTTCCACTTCAAGGGCGGACAGGGCGCCAAGACGGGAACCGGCGGTCATCTGCCAGGCGAGAAGGTCGATCTGACGATCGCGCGCGTCCGCGAGATCGAACCCGGCACGCCGGCGATCAGCCCGGCGACATTTACAGATCTGGACACAGCCGCGGACTTCAGGAAGCTCGCTGATGAGGTGCGCGACGCGGCCAGCGGCATTCCCATCGGATTCAAACTCAGCGCCCAGCACATCGAAGACGACATTGACTTTGCGCTTGAAGCGTCGGCGGACTACATCATCCTCGATGGACGCGGCGGCGGCACCGGCGCAGCGCCGTTGATCTTCCGCGACAACATCTCGGTCCCGACGATCCCGGCGCTTGCTCGGGCGCGACGACATCTGGACGCCATCGGTCGGAGCGATGTGTCGCTCGTCATCACCGGAGGCCTCCGCACGCCGGCGGACTTCGCCAAGGCGCTCATGCTCGGCGCCGACGCGATCGCCGTCTCGAACGCGGCGATCCAGGCGATCGGATGCCTTGGCATGCGCGCCTGCAATACGAACAACTGCCCCGTCGGCATCGCGACGCAGAAGGAAGGGTTGCGCAAGCGCCAGGTGATTGATGAATCGGCGCAGCGCCTTCGGAACTTCTTCCTCGCGTCCACCGATTTGATGCGCGTGCTCGCTCGCGCTTGCGGCCATGATCACCTGAGCAAGCTCTCAAACAGCGATCTGACGACCTGGAAGAAAGGAATGGCCGACCTCGCCGGAGTTCGATTCGCCGGCGTCGGAAGCTGAGCCCCCTTGCAGGAGGAGAAGTCATATGCCCTCGTTGAAGGACGGCTCCACGTTCAACGCGAAGCAGGCGCAGGTGATGGACTGGAAGAACGGCAAGGCGACACACATCCGGTTCTACTACGATCCGTCGAAACTCTGAAAAGGCCATCACGATGGCGACGATTCCTCCCACGATCATCTCAGAGATCATCGCGCCTGCCGCGATGATTCCGGCCTGCGGCCTGCTGCTTCTCTCATCGACTGCTCGGATGAACACCGTGCTCGGAAGGCTGCGAGCTTTCCATCACGAGCGACTCGACATCTGGGCTCTCGAGACGGAAGCCGGTTCACGCCGGGACGCAGTCCGTTCGCTGCGTCTCGAGGGACTCGAGCATCAGACGCATCGGTTGCTGCGGAGGGCGTCCCTGCTTCGCATCACCATGCTTCTGCTCTTCGTCGCCATCGCCTGCAATCTGATCGCCATGCTCGGACTCGGAGCACGATTTGTCATCGACAGCTCCTCCGCCACACTGCATATGCTCTCGGCGATCATCTTCGTCGCCGGAATCGTCGTCATGGTGGGGTCCATGCTCACCAGCTTCCTCGAGGTCTTCTTCATCACCGAGACCGTTCGCTACGAGCATGAGCGAGTTGAGGCGATCTGCGCATCGGAGTGCGAGAAACACAAGTCGCCTGCCGGTCAGCAGACGTCGCTGCACAGCGCCGAGCCGGACGAAGGGAGCATCCTGTGACAATGGGCCTCGCACTTGCCTCAGCCGACGCGATGCGGATCGACGGCGCATTCCACGAAACCCTGACCTGGGTGGTCCTCGCGATCAACGCCCTCACGGTGCTCGTGCTCACGTGGGGCGTCCTGTACGGAGCATTCTGCTTCATCCGCGCAGAAGCGCGGCGCGTGATGGGGCGCAGCTACGAGCGCGAGCGCGCCAACCTCCGAAGACAGCTCGGCTTCTATCTCCTCTTCGGCCTCGAACTGCTGATCGCGGCCGATGTCATCGAGACTATGGCGAGCCCGACATTGGAGCACCTCGCCATCCTCGGCGGCGTCGCGCTTATACGAATCGTCATCGGTTATGCGCTTGGTCGCGAGCTGCGCGACCTCGATCAGGAGACAGTCAATGCCTGAAGTCCCCGTTCCGCTCACTTGGCACAAGATCGCCGAAACCGGCGATCTCCCGGTAGGTCGCGTCAAGACCGTCAGCGTCCAACAGGGCGACACCGTGCGATCCTTCGCGTTGACAAACGTGGACGGCTGCTACTCAGCGCTCGACAACGCATGCCCTCATCAAGGCGGCCCGCTCGGCGAAGGGAGCATCGAGAACGGTTGTCTGCGCTGCCCCTGGCATGGCTGGGACTTCGATCCCGTCACTGGCAAGCCCCCGGGCGGCTATGACGACGGCGTCGACACGTTCCCGGTCGAGCAGCGCGACGATGGCGTGTACATCGGTCTTGAGTCCCCGCCCGAACACGTGCGCACGGTCACCGATGTCATGGCCGAAACGATGGTCAGCTGGGGTGTGACGCATGTCTTTGGAATGGTCGGACACTCCAATCTCGGTCTCGCCGACGCGATTCGGCGTCAGTGTGAAACTGGCGCCCTCTCCTACATCGGTATCCGCCACGAGGGCGCGGCGGCGTTCGCGGCGTCAGCGTTCGGCAAGCTCACCGGTTCTCCAGCCGCCTGCCTGGCGATCGCCGGCCCTGGCGCGACGAATCTGCTCACCGGCATGTGGGATGCAAAGGTCGATCGGGCGCCTGTGCTCGCGTTGACCGGTCAGGTCAACCAGCAGGTCTTCGGCCCGGGCGCATTCCAGGAACTTCCACTGAAGGAAGCGTTCAGCGCCGTCGCGGAGTTCAGCCATCTCTGCCTGCCCGGCTCGAATCATGCGGAGCTGATGTCACTGGCGATCAAGAACGCGCTCATCAAGCGCGACGTCGCGCACGTGATCCTCCCTGACGATGTGCAGACGCAGGAAGCCGCGCCCGAGACTGCGGCTGGCCAACCGGATGGACGGGTCGGCGACCATCGCATCGCGCCGTCGGTGGACTCCATCGATCAGGCCGTCTCACTCCTCAGAGAGGCGAAGCGCCCCGCGATCATCGTCGGCCACGGCGCCCGCGCGGAGATCCAGCCTGCCATCGCGCTCGCTGAAGACTTGAACTGTCCCGTCCTTACGACATTCAAGGGCAAGGGCGTGATCGGCGATGCGCCGAAACACCCGCTCGGCTGCGGCGTCCTCGGGCGCTCCGGCACCCCCATCGCCTCATGGTTCATGAATGAGAGCGATGCGCTCCTCGTCTTCGGCGCCTCCTTCAGCAACCACACCGGCATCACGCCGAAGAAACCGACCATCCAGGTGGACTTCGATCCGATGCACCTCGGGAAGTTCCACGCAGTGGATGTGCCTGTGCTCGGAGACATTGGTGTCACGGCGTCGCTCCTGCTCGACCGACTGCGCGGAAATCACGGCGCCATTGACCAGCGCGATGAGATCGCCAAACGCTGGGCCATCTGGCGCGAGGAGAAATCAAGCAGACTCAAGGACGCGAGCGAGAAGGGTCTGAGCTCCATCGCCGTCTTCGACGCGATGAATCGCCTCATCCCGGAGAACGCAATCATCGCCGTCGATGTCGGCAACAACACCTACTCCTTCGGTCGATATTTCGAGACCTCGGGCCGGCAGGATGTCCTGATGAGCGGCTACCTCGGCTCGATCGGATTCGGATATCCCGCCTCCATCGGCGCCTGGGCCGCAACGCAGGTCAGAGGACGCTGGAACGACCGATTCGCTGATCGCCCCGTGATCTGCGTCTCCGGCGACGGCGGCTTCGGGCAGTATCCGTGGGAGGTCAACACGGCCGTCAAGTACGGCATGAACATCACTCACATCCTGCTCAACAACAACGAACTCGGCAAGATCAGCAAGGAACAGCGCGCCGGCGCCTGGCAGGTGTGGCAGACGAGCCTCACCAACCCGAACATCGCGGACTACGTCAACAGCTGCGGAGGTCTCGGTGTCCGCGTTGAAGACGCCAGCGCCCTCGACGAAGCCATCGAACGCGCCCTCGCCTATCCCGGACCGGCGACCGTCGAGGTGATGACGGATGTTGATCTGATCTAGACGAACTTCACAACACTCCTCCTGGCGCTTCCGGCCACCGTTCGCGATGGATCTAGAAGGCCTCCTGCGCTCGCAGTTCTCGCGCCAGATCCGAAATCGCCCTCCGAAGCACACGAATGGACCGGAGGTACTCGTCGATATCGATGCGCTCGTCCGGCGCGTGATCCAGCGCGCTGTCTCCCGGACCGTACGCGGCGATCGGACAGCGCCACACCGGACCCACGACATTCAGATCCGCAGTCCCCGTCTTGAGCTTCGGGCGCGGCGCGCCGCCCTCCTGCCGGATGGCGCCGGTCAGCGCCTGCACCACTGGATCATTCCGAGTAGTCGCATGCGCCGGAATTCCGCCGTTGAAGCGCAGCTCGCAGATTCCTGCATTCAGTTGACGGATCTCTTCCTCCAGTGTTCGCGGATTGATCCACTGCGGCAGTCTGAAGCCACCCCGCAGCTCCGCTCTCGACAGCAGGCCATCGCAATCGCTCTGCATGGCGAGGACACTCGCCTGAACCTGATCGAATGCACGCTCACGGCCGGCATTGAATGTCTCAACGAGTCGCAGGACGCGATGCCATATCTCAACAACGTCATCCGCCGCTGACGACTCCGGGCCGGCGCTGTGTGCGGCGCTCTTCTCGCTGGACGCCTCCACAAGGAGCCGCCCCTTGTATCCGAGCGTGACGCCGTTCCACCCGCTCGGCTCACCGATGATGCAGGCGTCGGGATGGAAAGACCGACAGACTGCGGTCGCGCCTGGCGAGTTCGGAGTTTCCTCGCCCACGGCCGCGACCACGACAACTGAGACGTCGTCAGGAATCTCAGCGTCCGCCGCAGCGAGGAGCATCGCCGCCAGCGGACCCTTGGCATCGACGGCGCCTCGCCCCCACAGCGCGCGGTCTTCGAATCGAACATCGATATCACCGGGGACAGTATCGATGTGTCCCAGCAGCATCAGCTGCGTCGTCCAGTCGGACTCCGGACCTCGGGCGGCGATCGCATTGCCAGCCGCATCGATCTCCGTGCGCATTCCGAGCGATCGCGCGTGGGCGACGAAGACGTCAACTGCCGACTGTTCTTCGCCCGAGACGCTCGGCGTCCTGACCAGCTCTTCGAGACAGTTGATCGCAGTCTTCTCGGTGATCGCTTTGCGCTCGGCATTCTCCGTCAACATGCCGCCGCTCCTGTGAACACAGTGCCTGCGCCCTGTCGCGCTGCGCAGATGGCGCCGGCGCCTCGTGCAGAGCCGATCACCACACGCTCGACGCCCATGGAGACGGCCTCCTCAGCCGCCAGGATTTTGTTCTTCATCCGCCCTTCGCCGGCCGCGCGCACGGCCTCGACGCCAGCTTCCGACACATGCTGAATGAGGCTCGACGCATCGGCGATATCACGCAGCACGCCGGGGACATTCGAGAGCAGCAGCAACTCGCGAGCCTGCAGGGCGCCGGCGGTCATCGCCGCAGCGCGATCCGCATCGACGTTGATCGCCACGCCGTCGATTGTCACCGCCGGCGGCGTCAGCACGGGCACGCGCCCGTCATCAAGCAGCAACCTGAGCAGCCCTGTATCCACATCAGTAACGCGTCCAGAGAAATCGTCACGGATGATCACGACCGCGCCATCCTCGATAGATCGAATGGCCTTCTTGCGCTCACCTGTCCAGAGACCGCCATCGATTCCCGAGAGTCCCACGGCGTCCACGCCCGATCTTCGCAGCGACTCCACCGCGCGCTTGTTGATGCGCCCGCAGTACGCCATACAGAAGATGTCAAGCGTCTGGGCATCCGTTCGGCGGCTTGTGTGCCCGGACGGACTCGTGATGAACCGCGCGGGATGGCCCAGTCGCCCGGAGAGCTCGTTTGTTTCATGCGAACCGCCATGCACGAGCACGATGCGCATGCCCGATCGGACCATCTCCGCGATCTCACTCAGCAGCGGTTCGAGGTCGATCCCCTCCCCGCCGCCGATCTTTACAACGATATCAGCGCTCATGACGCGTTCCTTTCACAATCAGGCCGGATGGAGGCCGGGAAACTCGAGACCGGCGCGCTCGTCGAAGCCGAGCGCGAGATTCATGGACTGCACGGCTGAGCCAGCCGCGCCCTTCATCAGATTGTCGATAGCGCACAGCGCGATGATTCGACCGGACTCCTGATCGACGGCGAACCCGACATCCGCGTGGTTGCTCCCTGCGACGACCCGCGGATCGGGCAGGCGGTGCAGACCGGAGCGATCACGCACGATTCGCACAAACGGCTCACACTCGTACGCGTCGCGAAAGAGCCGCCACAGCTCTCGTTCCGTCACGCGCTCGACCGGATCGACATGCGCCGTGCAAAGCACGCCGCGCACCATCTCGATCGCCGTGACCGTCGCATCGAGGCGCATCTCACCCAGCGCCTGATGCACCTCAGCGCAATGTCGATGCCCGCTTGTGCTGTACGTCCGCACCGCGCGCGAGCGAATCGGATGATGTGAACTCTCCGACGAGGACGCGCCCGACTCGCTCGACCCCACCTTCAGGTCGGCGATGACGCGATCGATGAGACCGGCGCGAGCGAGAGGCAGCAGCGCCAGATTCATTGCCGTCGCATTGCAGCCGACGCCGCTGATCAGTCGTGCGCCACGAAGCGACGCTCGCGAAACCTCCGCCAGGCCGTAGACAGCCTCGCCAAGACGGCCCGGCGCCGGGTGCTCCGCCCGGTACCAGCGTGCGTACGTCTCCGGATCACGCAGGCGAAAGTCCGCCGAGAGATCGATGACGAGCGGCGCCAGATCGAGAAAGCGCTCGATCTCCGTCGCCGCCACGCCGTGGGGAAGGCAGAGGAAGAGGACGTCGCACGGCGTCAGCTCTTCCGGATCGCTGAACATCAGATCCACATGCCCGCGCAGGTTCGGATGAGCCCGATGCAGTGGCTGCCCGGCCATCGAGCGCGATGTGGCGCAGGCGAGCTCCGTCTCAGAGTGCGCCAGAAGCAAGCGAAGGAGTTCGCCGCCGGAGTATCCGTTGGCGCCGACGATGGAGACGCGCGTCGTCATACCAGCGCCCCCTCTTGTCGCCGCTTCCCGCTTGTCGCTCCGGCGATTCGCAGCGCGTGCTCAGCGATGAGCCTCGGAATCTCGACACCGGTTGTCGAGATGCTGTTGCGAAACTCCATTGAGTGATTGATCTCGTTGACGAGCAGCCCGCGCTGCGGACACTCGAGGAGATCGATCGCCGCCACATCGGACCCGACGCACGCCGCGGCGCGCTGGCCAAGATCGGCGAGCTCCGGAGTCAATGGCAAGCCATGCGCTTCAGCGCCGCGCGCCGTGTTGGTCAGCCAATGATCCGACGATCGTGAGATCGCCGCGATCGCCTCGCCGCCGACCACGAAGACGCGCAGATCGCGTCCGGGCTTGTCAATGTGCTCCTGGATGTAGAACACACCTTGCTGCGCCGACCCGAGTGTCGATCGATGCTCGAGGAGCGCCTCCGCCGCGTCTCGATCATTGACACGCGCGACGAGCCGTCCCCAGGAGCCGATCGTCGGCTTCAGCACGACCGGGTATCCATGTTCCTCGATCGCCGTGAGCGCCGCCTCAGGCGACGTGGCGATCATCACACGCGGCGTCGGGATCGCGGCGCGCTCGAGTTCGATCGACGTGCGAAGCTTGTCGGAGCAGAGCTCGATCGAATGCGATGGATTCATGCACCGAACGCCGTATACCTCGATGATCCGCGTCGCCGTCAGCGACGAGGTAAGGCTGAGCGATCGGTCGATGACAAGGTCGTACTGGCGCCAGTCTTCGCCATTCATCAGATCAAACGATGTCCGGCGGAGATCGATGGCGACCACTTCGGCGCCGAGATCCTCGAGAGCGTCGAGGAGCATCTCCTCCTCAATCCGCAGTCTGTTGTGCAGCATCGCGATACGCATGGCTGTGTCCTTTCAGTGACGGCGCGACGCCGGCGTCATTCGCCCCAGTCTTCTTCGACTTCCGGTGCAAGCTCGAGCGCCAGCGGCGATGTCGAGACAACCTCGAGCTCGACGCCGCATCCGGAGCACATCACAACCTGGCCCAGACGAGGCGATCTGCGGAATTGCAGTTCGCCACCGCATTCGATGCATGCGGCCGTCTGCGTCTCCGTCGTTGTGGTCGTTGCGCTGTTCATGATTCATGTCCTTTCAGAGTTGGTGCAAAACGAAAAAAGCCCCCGAGCACGCGCTCGGGGGCTTCGAAATGGCTTGAGGGTTTCAGTGTGCGACGTCAGTCAGCGCCGCGCCAAGCCAAGACGATATCCCGAACGCTCGAGGCGCCCTTGTCTTTCTTGGCTTTGATGGCGGTGATCTGAATCATGTCTTATTCCGTCCCCAGAAATGTCGGGGGCGGCGAATGCTCTCTCTCGATCGGCCTTGTGTCAAGGTCCACTTCACGAGAAATCGCAAATCGTCGACGAGACGACGCGCCCGCGTGCTCCCGGACCGGAGTCGGCGCGAAAAAAGACCCACGAGTCGGCAGAAGACTCGCGGGCCCTGTGTCGGCCGGCGCGGCGGGGGGAGTTTCGCGAGAGCCCGCCGTCCGGCAAGAGAGCGCTTGCTCAGGGCGCTCCCAGCAATCGAGGATCAGAATCCGGTCGCGGGCCTGCTCAGCCCTGCGTCCGACACAGTTGGAAACGCCTTCCATCCGGCCGACCGGCGCATGAAATCGATTTTTTTCACGCCCCGAACACGCCCTGTTCACACCCGGCGCCCCCCTGAGGGCCCGGCTACAGTGGTGCGCTCAGAGGACGGCCGTCCGCCCGGAACAGGGCGACGTAGGCGGCGGCGCAGCAGCGAGGGCCGGAGGATCCCGATGGAGTTCATCTCCAAACAGGAAAAAGAACAGATCGAAACGCGCCTGACGGAGCTCAAGGGACGACGCAAGGCGATTTCGACGCGTATCCAGGAAGCGCGCGAGCTCGGCGATCTCAAGGAGAACGCCGAATACCACGCGGCCCGCGAGGATCAGGGCATGGATGAGGCGGAGATCACACGCCTCGAAGATCGCCTCGCGACGGCGGTCGTCGTCAAAGAGGACGCCGCCACGGCCGACATCGTCTTCGTCGGGTCCACCGTGAAAATCAAGGAAATCGAGACCGACGATATCGAGGATGTCCGCCTCGTCGGCGAATCCTCAGGAAACCCGCTGGCGGATCCGGTCGAGGTGACCGTCTCGAGCCCGATGGGCGAAGCGCTGCTCAAAGCCCGGATCGGTGAGACCGTGCGCGTCGATACGCCGCGCGGGGTCAAGCGATTTGAGGTCCTTGAGATCCTCTAGCGCCTCGAAGGCGTCGATTCAAATCCCGCTATTCCCGTTCCTCACCCGACGTCACCGGTCCCGGAAGCGGCGTGATGTTGATGCTCCGTCTCACCGGGGTCGCGTGATACGAATGGCATTGCGTGCAGGAGTTGCCCGCCGCCTGAGGCGTGTGGCACTCCACGCAGGAACTGCGCTGAATTGGCGCAAAGGCCGATTTTGAAGGCAGCGGGACGCTCACCGATCGATCAATCGGGATCAGGGCGGCGCCTCCGAGCTGGTGGCATGAGTTGCACTGCTGCTCGCCGGCCATGAGCACATGCGGACGATGATCGAACTTCGTATACGCCGACGTCGCGCGCGGCGCGATGGAGGAGATCCAGTTCAGTCGCTTGTCAGTCGCATCGCCGTCGATCGTGTGACATTTCGTGCACATTCCCGGCGCGTCGCGATCGGCGAGGCTCTGGAAGATGTGCGATGCGGCGACGCGCCCGGGCCCCTCGGCGCGTGCGGCGCTGACATCCAGCCAGCACTTCAGAAACTCATCGGCGTGCCCCGTCGGTCGATACGCGAGCGTGTACGTCTCATCGCGCCGATGCCATCCGCCGGAGGCCACCCAGTCCTCTGGTGACGCCTGGTAGACGCTCGGCGCCGTCGAACGTCGGTCGACGTCCGTGTCCTCGTCGTCATCCATCGCCAGCAGATCAAGGTCGTCATCGAGGAGATCGTCATCAAGGAGTTCGTCGCCGGAATCGTCCGCCGGCCGGGAAGCGCTCTGTTGCGCTTCGGCCTCCGCCCGAGATTTCGCCGCCGGACCTCGGCGTTCGCGTTCTTCGCTCATCTCCTCGATCAGCCTCGGAAGCCACTGGCGCTGCGCCGTGCGAACGACATCCACAGGCATCTGCGAGAGGAGCCCGATCGACTCCTCACGCGTCAGCGCTCGACCCAGCGAGGCCTCGACGCGCGAGCGCATCGCTCGGTGACCATCCGTCGTCAGTTCGAAGAGGAACGCCTTGATCGACCAGAGATAGTCCGTCACGACCTCGAGTTGCTCATCAGTTGCGCCCTGGAGATCGAGCAGATTCATCTCCTGGATCTCGGCAACGCTCGTGGAGCCTCGCCGATCGCCCAGCAACGCAAGCTCCAGGAAGGGCGTGAGCTCCGTCTCGAGGAATCGGCTGTCCGCAGGCCATTCGCCGATATCGAATCCGCGCTCGCGAAGCGTCATGACATCGACCGCCGGGAGCGAGAGCACATCGATGCCCTTGGCGCCGGCTCGTCCATCTCCCGCGATCTGCGCGGAGTGGCAGGACGCGCACATGGACTCGAATCCAAGCGTCCCGATCTCTGCGCCCGTCACACTCGGCACATGGCAGGACTCACAGGAACTCGGCGCGTGATCGCGACGGGCGCCGACGAAATGACGCGTCAGATGTGACGCGTGGTTGAACGCGATATTCAGTGGCTGCGCATATGGATAGTTCCGGAACTCCGGATGCCCATCGGCGAAGCTCTCGAATGCGGCGCTGTGGCACGTCTGGCACTGGCGGTTCGTCATCGTGATGAGCGACGCGTCAGCGCCTTGATGCTCGTGATGGCAGACGGCGCAGGCGATGCGATCGTAACCCGCGAACGGCTCCAGATCCGACGCGCTGACGCCACGCGCGATCGCCTCCTCACGCGCACGCTCTGTCATCGCTGCGATCAGCGCCGGGTCGTCACTGTGCGGCGACAGCACATGATCGCCGAACGTGTGACACGCCACGCACTTGCCGCTCTCCTCCAGCGAACCCTCACTTACAATCAGCCCATGCAGCGGCGTCTTGATCGAACTGGCGGTCGTCATGTGACAGTGCGCGCAGTCCTGCGCCAGCGACGCATGAGCATGCGTCAGCGGACCGGGCATCACATATTTGCCGCCTGTATTGGGAGCAAGGAACGGCGTCACGACAGCGACGGTCACAGCCGCGCCTGCGATCGCGAACAACCACAACTTCGCCCGAAGGCCAAGTCCGCCGTCCTGCGCGCCAGTAGTCGGTACGCGTGACATCTATGCGATCTTACTTGCCGAGAACGACGTGAGCCATGAAGCCGTGTGCGCTAAGCAATGTGCCATGCATCATGCCCAGCGTAATCAGGCTGCAGGTGATGAAGACGTGAGCGAACGTCGCTCGACGCAGCGCCATCCTGCGGACGAAGCGGGCTTCCAGAGTATCGGCATCCGACATGGCCTCACTGAGTCTTTTCAGCGCCTCGCGATCGACGTTCGAGGCGATTCGTTGCAGCGTTTCGGCCTTGATCGTCAGCGGGCTGGCGTCCGTCGCCGGACGAAGCATACGCTGCAGACCGGAGCGCGGTCGCAGGCTCATGCGATACGCGGCCTGCTCGAAGAGCTCGAGTGTGTCGCCGCCACAACTCTTCGTTCTCGCTTCCTGACGAAGTCCATCGACGCGCTCACCGAGGGCGACCCAGTCCACCAGGAACTCTTCGATTGTCTCGGCGGGCCGCCCGGCGCTTGCCCGACGATTCACTACGAAGAGACCGGCGAGTCCCAGACCGCTCAAGGCATACACCCCGAAGAGCCCGGTCAAGGCGTATTCGAATGGCGCATTCGGACCATGCGACTCGATGTGGAATCCGAAGAGGACCACGCCGATCGTCCAGACAGCAAGATGAAGACGTAGCCACTGATGGCCCGACGCAACGCGCAGAAGACGTAGCGTCTGCGGGAAGCAGAGCACCGCCAGCGTCAACGCCAGCACCCAGCCGGTCAGGAATCGCGTGTCATGGAGGGCGTCGGCGCACCGTGAATAGAACAGGCACGCCGCAAACATCGCCACGCACCCGAGCGCGATCGAAATCGTCAGCGAGACGACAGCGCGATCCGCGAAACGGCGATGAACAAGACTCGGAACTGAGGCTCTCTCTTTGCCCATATCCGCAAACGGCCCGAAAGCCGGATCAAATACGGATCGCATCAAGCCTGGCGCACGACCGAGATCGCAGGCCATCTCGCAAGCCCTTGCCTGACAGCCAGATACGAATGGCTGAGCAGTCCCGGGGCTCGATGCGGTCCATCATCCTCCGCTACGAGAATAACGCGGATCAGACGATCCACAATGCCTTCTGTTGAATTCAAACGCCGTAATTGGCTTATCCGGACGCGCGAATCCGACGGAATCCGCTCTCTCCGCATGACCCCCCCGCAACCGGGCCACAGGGCTCCTTATCGGTCATTCCCAGGGCGTTCTGGAGTGATACGAGTGGCACGTCAGGCACGTCGAGGAGCTCCGCCCTGGCCTGTGGCAGTCGAGGCAGGAGGCGATCCGAATCGGCCTGAAATCGCCATTGGAGGCGCCTCTCGAGGGGACATGGCAGCCGTCGCACGAGCCGATCGTGGATCCGCTCACATGGGGCGCATGGCTGAATCGAAGCAGTCCATGTTCCGGACCTGCTGATGGCGGCGTCGTCCAGACCATCTCGCCATCGGTCGTCCCAAGGGCGCTGTGGCACTTCGCGCAGGCGCCTGGCGCCCCCTCTCCCGCGACCTGAAGGAATAAGCCGCTCCAGGCGTCGTCCTCGCTCGTCCGGCGCGACGACCACTCGATCACGGCGCGCATGAACTCATCGGAATGGCCAGTCGGGCGGTGACGCACCGAGAAGTCGTCCTCCGAGAGATACCAGCCACCTCCGGGGACATCATCCTCGGCGCTCAGCATCCACTGCGGCACGGAGAGCTCGTCGCCGGGCTCCGTCTCTTCCTCCGACGCTTCATCAAGTTCGTCGTCCAGCAGATCGTCGCCAAGAAGATCGTCGCCTAGGAGATCGTCGTCCTCGTCGAGCAGATCCGTGTCTTCGTCATCGTCGGCGAGCAGATCATCATCCAGAAGATCATCATCGAGGAGATCGTCGTCGAAAAGATCGTCGTCCTCGGACTGAGGCGTCGCGGACGCTGGCGACGAATCGACCGGCTCAGGCTCGGCCTCCGGCGTGACGCCGGCTGCGCGCATGGCGAGATCGCGGCGTAGATTCGGCATCCACGCATCAGCGGCGGCTCGCACCGCTTCCGCGCTGACGCGAGCCGGCGCGTCGTCGCCCGAGCCATCCGGATCCAGTCGCTCGGCAAGCGCCGGTCCGCCCTTCGACGCCAGGTCGAACCAGAGCTCCTTCACACGCCAGGCGAAATCAGCAGCTCGGTCGAGTGCATCGTCATCCGCGTCTGAGAGATCAACAAGGTCGCCGCTGCGCGCTAGATTGACACTCGCAGCGTCGAGACCCTCAAGGAGAGCCATCGTAAATTCACTTGCGCCGGTCTCGACGAATGCGCTGTCCGCCGGCCAGTCGCCGATCCAGCGATCGGTGTCCTCGAGAGATCGAACATCGATCGCGGGCAGATTCAGGATCGAGAATCCGGCGCCAGCGACGCGCCCTGCGCCTCGAATCTGGTCGTCATGACACGCGGCGCACATCTGATCGAAGCTCGCGAGCGTCATCACGCCGGTCTGTTCATTCATGACATGACAAGCAGCACAGGAAAGCGCGTGCTCGGGACTGCGCTGGAAGTGATCCGTCTCGTGCGAATGATGGTCATACGACAGAGCGCGCTCCCGCGCCCATGCGTCATCGCTGAACTCCGGGTGCCCGTCCTCGAATGAGTTGAACTGGTTCGTGTGGCAGGACTGGCACTGCCTCGAGGTCAGGTGCGCGATATCCACCGCGCTGCCGTGGTGCTCCTGATGGCAGGTCATGCAGTCGCCGGCGACTTGTTGCGCGTCCGGAGATCCAACGAGCGCCGCCTGCAACGCCATGATCGCGGGCGTGTCGCCCGACGGCTCCGGACTCGGAAGCTCCGCGACCGAATGCGGCATCAGCGCGTGGTCGCCCAGGTCATGGCACTCCAGGCACCGATCCGCATCGACGACGCCGAATCTCGCTCCATCGAAGGCATCCAGCGGTCCCCCATCCCGCGTCGTATGGCATTGCGCGCAGTCATTCGCGAGGAAGGCATGCGAAGACGAGAGCGGACCCGCCGATACGAATGACCTGCTGTTCGGCGCCGCAAGAATCGCGACGAGCGCTCCGAGTGTGGCAAGACACGTCCAGACGACCAGCGCGCCGCGGCGAGAGCGCTGGCTTCGCCGGGGCTGGCACACCGGAATCGGGTTGCAGCAAGTCCCGTCGGGAAGAGGCCCCGACTCGCACGGTCCTCCGAAGTCCGGCCGTCGTGCGCATCGCCATCGATCACCCTGACGAACGGGGTGGCACTCGCCGCTGGCATGGCAGCGCCCCTTGACATCGGGTCCGTGCGGGCATGGCTTGCCCTCTGCAGCCCAGCCGCACACCCAACGCTGCTCCGGACGCTCATACGCACTCTGCGCGTGGCCGAACTGTTGCAGGCGGAGATTCACGAGAGCCCCCCCGATCGCAACGCGATGAAGCCGTGCGCCGCGCCGACGATGATCAGCGCATACGTCGCCGGGATATGCACGAAGAGCCAGAGGCGCAGAAGCATCTGCGAAGCCGCAGCGAGATCCAGATCATCTTTCACGCGCGCGATGCGCGCCAGTTCATTCATCTGCCGGCTGTCCGATTTGCCAAGACTCCGCACCTGCGCATCCAGTTCCTGCAGCAGAGCGCGCCGTCGATGGCCGCCAAGCCGGAGCGGCCGAAGAAGCCGCGGACGAGCGGCGAGGAACGAACGCAGTCGGTGCGCATGGAAATCCGCCACGACGGACTCGCCGGACTGTGCGGCAGCCGCGGTGGCAAGCGCATCCGCCTCTTCGAGCAGCTTGCGTCGATGCGCGGGAATGCGTTCGTAAATGACCTCCTCGCCTCCCGCCGTCAAACGAGCCGGAAGCAGCCTCGAGAGTCCGAGACCGGCAAGGCCGCTCAGGAACACGAGCACAAAAAGCGCCCACACCCATATCTCGATAAGTCCTGAAGGCGCGCCGGCGCCCGCGTGCGCAAGAAAAAGCACGCCGGAGAAGAGGCCGCCATAGATGTGAAACTGCATCCACCACGCCACCGGGCCAAGCGGCGCCGTCGGGACTTTCTTTCGCACATTGAGAGACGTCAAGAGGAGTACGAGCGCGAGCAAGCCCACGCCCGTAAGAACGTCCGTTGACCTCAGCGATGACCGCATAGCGCTGTGCCAGATCAACAGCAGCGCGCTGAGCGCGATCGCGACAAGAAGTCCGACCTGGCGGCGCGTTCGAAACCTGATCATCGCGCCGAGACCTCCGCGAGCGCATTGGGCGTTCGCAGATCGATTCTTCGAAGCGCATCATGCGGACACGCGCGCTGACACGCAGGCCCACCCGGCAGATCGACACACAGATCGCACTTGGTGGCCTTTCGAATCGGCATGCCGCTCTCAGGATCGCGCACCTCCACGCCGTGCCGATTGCGGATCTCAACCATGCGAATGTTGTGGTAGGGGCAACTGTCGGCGCACGTCGCGCAACCGATGCACGTCAGGTCGTTGATGACGACCTGCCCTCCTGAAAGATCACGGTGAATTGCGCCAGTCGGACATCCGATCATGCAGACGGGATCGGCGCAGTGCATGCAGGCATTCGCGATCATGAATCTGCCGATCTGCGGCCCATGGCGAAGAAACCGTGGATTCTGGTCATGGGCGGAGGCGCATGCGCGAACGCAGTCATCACAGCGCGTGCATCGATCGAGATCGATCACCATCGCCTCGGATCCGTTCACCAGGCGAAGCTCCATGAGTCGCTCGAGGACGCCGGTCTCCAGTTGGGCAGCGCGGTCCGGCGCGCTCGACGCCGCCCGATGCAGATCACCCTCGGCCTTGCGCGCTGTTTCCTTTGGAAGACCGGGAAGCACGATCTCCTCGATCACTCGCGTGGGCACACGCAGAACATCGACATAGCCGATCGCTCGCAGGGTGCGACGCCAGGGCCGCTGCTGTTCGTAACGCCAGTTCTGAGCAAGCTCTTCGAGGCCGTACGCCTGACCCTTCCCCAGATAACTGACTGTCTGCTCGGAGTCGCCGACACTGCGACTGACGCGGACAAATCCGGATCGAATCAGCACGAGGCCATTCGGATAGTGCCCCTCCTGCACGATGACCGGCTCATCACTGAAGTCGCTGGCGCGACCAGCCTCTGCAAGGCGCTTGTAGGAGATATTCCAGTCAAAGCTCCCGAAAGACTCAAACACCGTCGCCTCGGCGATGCGTTCGAGCTGCTCACCAGTGAGCCCGCGAAACTCCTCGACCTCCTGCAGATGGCGCACGAGACTGCGCTCACGATACAGGGCGTCGATGTGCGCCCGGATCTCGTCCGCCCGGCGCCGAATGTCGCGCAGACCTTGCCAGCGAATTTCGAGTAGCTCGCTCTCCTGATCCGCAAACACACTCGCCGTACGCGGAGACCGACCAAGCGCAGCGATCTCGCCGAAGAACTCCCCGGCGCCCAACTGCACGGTGCTGTGCTCATCAATGACGCCGGGCACATCCTGCAGGAAGACACGAGGACCGTCGCCGTCGCTCGTGCGCTCGCCGACCTCCCGACTCTGCCTGTATTCCTCGAGATTGCGAGCCTCCGGCGCCTGACGATTTGTCAGGAGTCGCGCGACGGCGCCGATGACGCCCGTTCGCCGCTCTGATCGCCGTCCAAGCAATGCCGGCGGAAGTCCATCGAGCACAACGCGCGCCGAGCCGCTGATCACGAAGAAC
>JANQNW010000009.1 GCA_028279375.1 Phycisphaerales bacterium | reverse complement strand
CGCCCAGACAAGCAGCGCGATCAGCAAGGCTTCGGGCCACGGCCAATCCGGGCGCGACGCGCCGAACTGCCACCACAGCGCTCCGACGGCCGCCGGGATCAGCCAACCGAGCCATGCCAGTCCGCCCCATGCGAGCGCGTCGCCGGCCCGCGGCGCACGAATGCGCCGTCGCAAGATCGCTGTGCGCTCATGGGCATGGGCTGGCCGGTCGTAGAGAGCCTGCAGCAGCAGCGCCTCGGCGCGCGTATCGGCGTCGCTTTTCCGCAGCGACTTCGCGGCGCGATGATCGAGGCCGAGCGACTTGTCAGTGCGAGGGTCCGCGAGAAGGGCGTCGACGAGCCGGCTGACGCCGATGTGCAGAATGCCGTCATAGTGATCGCGGAGGCGAAGTTTCTCGAGGAGCGCGAGCGTGGCGTCATCCTTCTTCGTCGTCGACTTCCTCGACGAGCGCCGCCTCGACTTCGAAGCGGCCCCACCGTCGAGACTCGCCTGGAATCGATCGAGCAGCGGATTGAGATCGTCGTAGGGAATCAGGAAGACCTTACGCTCAGGGTGCTCGGCGTTGTAGTCGCCGATGCGCATGGCCATCTGCAGCCTGATAGCAGTCTTGCCGCTCCCCTTCTCGCCGAAGACGATCGAGGTGGAGGGATCGGCGAGATCGCCCAGAATCTTCTCGAAGTCCGGATGCGCTGTCGGCCCGGCGCCAAGTCGCTCGAAGACGGCGTCCTGGCGCGCTTCCTCGGCGCGGAATGGATTCTCCCTGACGCCGTGGTGCGAGAAGAAACTGTCAACGTTCATGCCGTGTCTCGATCTGCTCCGGATTTGGACGACGCAGGCCGGTCGATTCTAGTGCGCCACCATCTCACCGAGCATCGGCGAGATGTCTTCGACGACTGCATCGAGCAGATCCTGCGTTCGCGCTTCGGCATTGAGTCGCAGCAGCGGCTCGGTGTTGCTCTTGCGGACATTGCACCACCAGCCCTCATTCTCGAAGCAGTCGATGGTGAGGCCGTCGAGATCGTCGAGATCGCCGCGCGCTCCATACGTCTCCTCGAGCGCCGCGAGCGCGCCGTCCTTGTCTTCGACGTTGAAGTTGATCTCCCCGGACTGCGGATATGCGGCCATCGGCGCGATCACCTCGCTCATCCGTTTTCCGGACGCGGCCAGCGCACTGAGCGTCGTCGCCATCGCGATCAGACCCGAGTCACAGTTGAAGTTGTCGCGGAAATAGAAATGCCCCGAGAGTTCCCCACCGAAGACGGCGCCTGTCTCGGCGAGCGCAGCCTTCATGAAGACGTGCCCGACGCGCCCGCGCACGGGCTTGCCGCCGGCGAATCGAATCGCTTCCTCCACCGATTTGCTCGAGCGCAGGTCATACGCGATCGCGGCGCCCGGATTCTTCGCGAGGAAAGCGCCTGCGAGCCAGGCCGTGAGATGATCACAGCCGACGATCTCGCCGCGCTCGTCGACGACCATGCAGCGATCCCCGTCGCCATCGAAGCAGAGGCCGAGATCGGCCTTCTCGCGCCGGACCGTCTCCTGGAGGTCGCGGAGATTCGCCTTGACGAGCGGATCTGGCGGATGCACGAACTCGCCCTTGTCGTTCTCGAAGTAGAGCTCGACGATTTCGAGCCCGTCGATGGCATCGCCGCGGGGACCGAAGACTTTCGGCACGGCAGTTCCGGCCATTCCATTGGACGCGTCCACGACGACTTTCAGACTGCGACCTCCGAGATCCAGAAATGAGAGCACGTGCTGGGCGTAGGCGTCCCAGAGATCGCGCTGTTCGACGCGTCCGATCTTCTCGGAGATCGGTGTCTTGCGCGTCTTGTCGGCCATGGCGGCGCGCCTGCGGATCTCATCGAGACCGGTGTCAGCGCCGACCGGTTTCGCGTGACGCTTGGAGATCTTGAAGCCGTTGTACTGCGGCGGATTGTGACTGGCGGTGTTCATCACGCCACCGGCGCAGTCGAGGTGGTTGACAGCGAAGTACACGAACGGGGTATCGACGACGCCGACATCGACGACGCTCGCCCCGCCTTCTGTGATGCCCTCGATCAGACTCCTTGAGAGACTCGGGCTCGACAGACGCATGTCGCGTCCGACGACGATGTTCTGCAACATCGGCGTCCGATCGCCGGATCTCGCGGCGTCCTCGAGCAGATGCAGCGCGCATCCGGCGCCGATGCGCCATGCGAGCGCCTCATTCAACGGATCGGGATAGGTGCTTCTGACGTCGTAAGCCTTGAAGACATTGCCGAGCATGACGTGATTCTGACTCCTGTTCGAATCGTTCTTCGTCGATTGAATCGCCAAGGATAGCGGCGGGTCCGAAAAGGCGTGCCGGGCCGGAAACCCAGCCGGGGACCGAAAGCCAGCAGCCTTCCTCCACGGAACGCAGGCGTCCGGAAATCGACGCGCCGAGCGACCGCGCGAGCGATCATAAGTCGTTTACCCGAAAGAACTTGCATCACCCAACCCGTGTGGCATTCATGGAGTGGCGGCGTCTCTTACGCACAGGGGACGCAGCGCCTCGAAAGGGAACTCGTGGAATTGACGCAGTCGCGCCGGCGGTCGTTGCGCACGGGCGGCGCGGGGATTGGAGAAAGAGAATGAAACTGCATCATGCACTGGTCGGCGCCGCCGGCCTCGCGATCGCGATGAGCGCTAGCGCCGGTTCCGTCGACATGGACGGCGACGGCGGAGGGCTTCCCCCGGTCGGCACGGGCGGCTCAGGAACCGATGACGACATCTTCTGCAGCACGATCACCGTGACCGATGACTTTGAGATCTCGGACATCACGGTCACGCTGAACGATCTCACGCATACATGGGCCGGCGATCTGATTATCACGCTGGAGCACGTGGACACCGGCACCGAGGTCGACCTGGTGCATCGTGTCGGCCGCACCGGCGACTCGGGATTCGGCGACTCTTCGGACTACGGCGCCGACTACAGTTTCAATGACGCCTTTACAGGTGACCTGTGGGCGGAAGCGGCGGCCACCGGAGCCGGTGTCATCGCAGGCGGGAACTACTTCCCGACCACGGTCGATGGCGGCGCCTCATCTCTTTCAGATTTCGACGGCGAGTCCTCGGCGGGCGATTGGAAACTCACGATCTCCGACAACGCGTCCGGCGACTCCGGCGCTCTTCGCAGCTGGACGCTCTCGCTCCGCGGCGACATGCAGATGGAGATGATTCCGCTGCCGTCCGGCGTCGGTCTCGGCGCTGCCGGTCTCTGCGGCGTCTTCGCAGTCCGCCGTCGTCGCGACGACTGAGCCTGGTTCGACAGAATCCTGAACACATACTCACAGCCCCCGGCGCCTTCTGCCGGGGGCTGTTTCGTTAAGACGACGACGCCTCATCCGACTGTTCGCCGGACATGCGCACGATCGGTAGTCCCTCCGGGAGCGCCCTGATGAAACGCTTGCCGTAAGGCTTCGTCACGATGCGCGGATCGAGCACGACGACGCGGCCGAAGTCCTCGGCGCTGCGAATGAGCCTGCCGAAGCCCTGCTTGAAGCGAATCACGGCGCGCGGCAGTGAATCGTCCATGAATGGATGCCCCCCCTGCTCCTGCACGCGCTCGAGGCGCGCCTCGGTGAGCGGCCTGCCGGGCGGCTCGAATGGCAGGCGCGTGATGATGACGTTTCGGAGATTGCGCCCGCGCACGTCGACGCCCTGCCAGAACGTGGAGACGCCGAAGAGGACGCTGCGATCGTCCTCGAGAAATCGCTCGACGAGCGCGGCGCGATCGCCGTCGCGCCCCTGGACGAGAAGCGGATGCATCGCCTGGCGAAGGGGCTCTTCCACGCGATCTGCCGCGGCGCGCATGGTCGCGAGGCTCGTGAAGAGCACGAACGCGCCGCCGTCCGTCTCTTCGATACTTCGGACGATGCGCCTCGCCAGTTCCTCCGGATACGCCTGATGGCGGGGATCAGGCATGGTCTCATCCACGAGCAACTCCGCCTGGCTGGCGTGGTCGAACGGGCTCCCGACCGCGAGTGACTCCGCGTCGTCGCAGCCGAGGCGCGATGAGATGTGGTCGAAGCTGTCGGCGCCGGTGGTCATCGTGGCGGATGTGAGCGTCACGCTTGCTTCCTGTCCGAAGAGCGCTTCACGCAGGATGGGCGCGACATCAATCGGCGAGCACGCCAGACGCACGCGTCGACGTCGTGCGCTTCGAGATCCCGCCTCCGCCCAATAGACGCATCCCTCGATCGATTGATCGACGAGCGCCTCGGCGCTTGCCGCCAGCATCGCGGCGCGCTCGGCGTACGCGTTGAGCTCGAATCGATCCTCCTCGAACTGCACGCGTTCCCGAAGGCGCTTCAGACGAATTCCAAGCTCCTTGAGCTTCGGCGTCAGTGGATTCTCGAACGTCGCCGCTTCCGGCACGCGAACCGTCTGATCCGCGCCGCTTCCCTGCCGTTCCACGAGATCAACGACGCTCTGGAAGAACCGGTCTGCGGCGTCCTGGGCGTCAAGCGTCAATCGGATCGTCTGATCAATCGCCTCCGTATCACCGTCCTGCAGCACGAGTTGATCGATGAATCCCTTGTGTCGTCTGGCGTGATGAAGCGTTCCGAGCAGCGAGCGCACGGCGCCTTCCGAAACTGTGGCGCCGAAGTAGTCGCTGGCGACATCCTCCGCGGCATGCGCTTCGTCGAGCACGACGTGCTCATACGGAGGAATGAAACCGACCTCGGCTCGACGCAGCGCAAGATCAGCAAAGAAGATCGCGTGATTGCAGATCAGGAGATTGGCCTGCTCCATTTCCTTGCGCGCGGCCTGGTAGAAGCACTGCTCGTAGCGTGGACATCGACGGCCCATGCAGTTGCCGGAGTCCGACTGGACGCGCTCCCAGACACCCGGGCGCTCCAACTGTGGCAGCGTCGAGAGCGTGCCATCCTCTGTTGAATACGCCCAGTCTTCAATGACGTGCAGCGAACGCAGCGACGCATCACCGGCGAAGATTCTGTCCTTGCGCTTCGACGCGAGTTCGAGACGCCTCACGGAGAGATAGTTGCCTCTGCCTTTGACGAGGGCGACACGGAGCGTCTCCTCGTCGAGATCAAGCGCCCTGCGAAGAAGCGGGACATCCTTCTTGAGGAGCTGTTCCTGGAGCGCGATCGTGTTCGTGGCGATGACCACGCGCTCACCGGATTCAGCCGCCCGGAGCATCGCCGGCGCGAGATAGGCGAATGATTTTCCTACACCGGTTCCCGCTTCGACGAGGAGACGCCCACGCTGTTCCATCGCGCGCTCAACCGCCTCACTCATACGCACCTGCTGGCCGCGCGATTCATAGGCGTCGCCGACGATCCGGGCGATCGGGCCGTCGGTGGAGAAAATGTCATGGATGCTCAGGGACATGCGCGGCGAGAGACTTCCTCAGAGAATGCTCGAAAGCGCAAGTTTAGCGGGCGGCTTCGGCGCCAAGCGGCGCGCGCTTCGGCTCTCCCGGCCTTCGCGGATAGAGGCGCGGCGTCGGCCTGAGCTTCTCGAGGACGACGATCCGGCCCGTGGGCGTGTCGATGACGCCAGAGCAGGCCGCATGAAGGAGATGCATTGCCTGCTTCGCCTCCTCAAGCTCCTCACCGGCGCGCTGGCCCTTGATGAAGAGCGCCAGGCCACCGACTCTCACGAAAGGAAGCAGCAACTCCGACGCGACACGCAGTGGCCCGAGGGCGCGCGCGGTCGCTGCGTCGTACTTCTCGCGATGCTCCTTGTGCATCTGGCCGAGCGTCTCGGCGCGATCGCTGATCACCCGCACGTTGCCGAGACCCAGCGCCTGAGCTGCATTCAGCAGGAACTCCGACTTCTTGCCTGTTGATTCGATGAGCGTGAAATCCAGATCCGGCAGGGCGATCGCCAGCGGCAGCGCCGGCGCCCCGCCCCCGCTGCCGACGTCGATGACGCGGGCGCCGGAGGGAAGCTCCGCCAGCAAGCTCATGAGCGTGAGCGAGTCAAATACGTGACGGATCCACGCGTCGTCGGGATCGTCGATCGATGTCAGATTGCAGATTGTATTGCCCGCGCGAAGAAGCGCGAGATACGCGGCGAACTGCTCGAGATCACCTTCCTCGAACTCAATGCCAAGATCCCGAGTGCGTTCGTGAAAGAGCCTCGGCGGGGCCGGGTATGAGCGATCAGCCGACTGAATCTCCCTCATCGAACTCGAAGGACTTGCGCTGGAGGTAGTCGGGTCGTCGGATCGCGACATTGAAGACAAGTCCTGTCATGAGGAACGCTGAGAGAAGGCTCGAGCCGCCGGCGCTGACGAATGGCAGCGTCATGCCTGTGATCGGGAGGAGTCCGATCGTCATGCCGATGTTGATCGTCATCTGCGTGGCGATCATCGCGGTCAGACCGACGATGAGCAAGCGCCCGAAAGGATCCCGGCAGAGCGCCGCCGACCAGAGGGCCCCGATGATCCAGATGAGATACAAGCAGAGCGTCGCCACGCCGCCGACGAGACCGAATCGGTTGGATATCACGGCGAAGATCATGTCGTTGTGATCTTCGGGCAGCGCGTTGAAGTGGACGACGGCTCGGCTGCGAGAGGCATCCATACCAGAGACGCCGCCGGCGCCGGCGAGGGTCATCGCGCGATAGCCCTGGTAGTTGATGCCGTCGGCCTGGCTCTTGTCGCCCTTGAGCTGATGCACCATCGCCTGAATCCGGTCTTTCTGGTGAGGCTGCAGGAGCGGGTACATCGCGGGCGCCATCGCCCCGGCCACGATCACGACGAAGAGCAGGTGCTTCAGCTTGGCGCCCGCCGCGATGAGCATGGCGAAGAGCGTGGGCAGGAAGAGCAGCGCCGTGCCGAGATCCGGCTCGACGAGAATCAGCGCCATCGGCACGAACGTGATGATCGCCGGCGGCGCGAGACCAAGGAACATGCGGTGGTTCTTGCGGAATCGCAGGTAGCGCGCCACGGCGAGCACGTAGACGATCTTCGCGAGTTCGCTCGGCTGGAAATCCGTGATGACGAGATTGATCCAGCGCCGAGCGCCGTTGCGCGGCGTCACAAGGAAATCGGGAACGAACGGAATAAGCAGGAAGACAAGCAGCGCCAATACAGCGATCGCAAGTTGCGGCGTCAGCGCTCCGATCAGTTTGAAGTGCGGGAACGCGACCAAGGCGCCGGCGACGACCCCGACCGTCAGGAGAATGATCTGCTTGATTGCGAGGGCGCTTACGACACCGGCTTCAAGTCCTTCGGTGACGTTGATGCAGTACACACCGAGGGCGGCGAGCCCGATGGCGCTTCCCAGACAGAGCCACGCCGGTGTGCGAAAGTGCACCTTCGGGATTCGATTGGCGGGCGCAGCGCGGAAGAGCTCTCCAGTGAACGATCGTTCCTGCGGCTTGGGTGTCGGCGCAAGCATCGTCATGGCGTCGCCTCGAGCAGCCCGAGATCGACGAGGGCCTTCACCACCTGGTTGACGATTGGCCCGGCGACGCGTCCGCCGCTGCCGCCGTGCTCGACGACGACTGCGATCGTGTGCGTCGGGGCTTTCCCCTCCGGCCCGACGATGGCGACTGTCCACGCGTGGTCGCCTGCGCGCACGATGTTCGGATTGTCCTTGCTGACGGAGAGATCGCCCTTCAGGTCGTAGAACGTCGGCGCAGCCTGAGCCGTGCCAGTCTTGCCTCGTACGCGCACGCCCGGCACATTGAAGATGCGCTCGCGCGAATAGTCTTCGTGCGTGATGTGATGGGCCGTGCCCTCCTCGCGATTGATCGCGCCGTCGAGGCCGAGGATTCCCTCGCGCACCGCCCTCGGATGCAGATTCAGGTCGACGGGATCGCGCGGCGTGTCGTCGACGACCAGACGCGGCGGCAGTCGAACGCCCTCGCGCACGAACGTGGCGTATGCGTCGGCGGCGTGCAAAGGCGTCCAACTCACGGGGCCCTGTCCGATGCCCATCATGATCGCTTCAGAGTTGGTGAAAGGCGCCCCATCCAGACGACCAAGGAATCCCGGCGCCGCGCCTGAGAGTCCGATCTCATAGGCGACGCCGACGCCGTAGCGCCGATACATCTCGACCATCCCCTCAATGCCCAGCGCTCTTCCCAGCGTGTAGAAGTAGATGTTGCAGGAGCGCTTGATCGCCTCGACGACAGAGAGGGCGCCATCGACCTGCGCTGAGTGTGTCGTCATGCCGTAGCGCGGTCGGTAGATCCAGCAGCGGTAGATGCCCGGCCTGCCGGGGATGAAGTGTCCATTGCATGTGATATGCCGCCCCAGCGCCTTCGGGTCCGCGCTGATCATCTCGGCATGGACGAGCGGCTTGACGATCGAGCCAGGTTGATACGGTCGCTGGAGCGGTCGATTCACCCACGCCTGATCGACGGGGTCGCGGAAGATCGAATCAGGGTCATCCTGAATCTGTCGGCGCGTGAAGGTGGGATGGCTCGCCATCGACAGGATGTCGCCGGAATCGATCTCGATGACGACGACGGCGGAATTCAGTCGATGCCCCAGCGCAAGGTCCTGGTGCAAATGCCATGGCTGCACCTTCGTAAGACCAAGATCCGGGTCGATCAGCGCCTGGAGGCGCGCCTGCAGCTCGATGTCGATTGCGAGCGTGATGTCATCGCCGCGCGCGGATTCCGTCGTCGTGGTGGCGCCCGTGTCCAGACGTTTGACGACGTGGCCCCGCAGACCTCGCAGGCGATCCTCCAGCGAGCCCTCGAGACCGGCGGCGCCGACGGAGTCGCCCTCGCGGTAGAAGCCGCGATCGACGTCGCCCGTCACCGGATCGCGTCTCGGGCGTCGTTCACGATCTTCAGCGTAAATCCGATTGCGCATCCAACCGAGCATGTGCGTTGCGACACCGTCCACCTCGACGTTGATCATCTCCTCGGTCCCGAGCGTGCCGGGGAACGTCGATCGGTCGATCGCGACGGTCATGGTTTCGTACGGATAGGCGCGCTGACCGGCGTCGATGACTTCCATGTCGCCGCGCTTGAGATCGCCGAGTGTGTTGATCAGGGCTCGTAGTCGGAAGGCGCGTCGATCGTCCAGTCCGCGCACAATGACGTGTGAGGATTTCTGCTCCCGAATTGGACGTGCGACATCATCCAGCTCGACGAGCACTTCGCGCGACGCAGCGGCCCTTCTTTCCCTTTCGAGGCGCCGCGCCCAGATGGACGACGCCATGCGCTCGACCGTTGACCTGATCTTGTTCTTGCGAAGCTCGACCTCCCCAGGATCGACCTGGGCGACATCCGCGACTGCTGACCAGACTGCTTCGAGTTGTTCCAGGTATTTCGGCAGCCTCTCCTGAATACGGCGCTCGCGCTCCGAAGGGCTCAGAGACGTCCACACATCGCGACTCTGACGTCGGGCCTCGCGCGCGGCGCGGTTGTACGCCCATTCGCCGGTGATGAGGCGATAGTCGGCGACAAGGTCGAAACTTGGGCGATCGAGCGCGAGAATGCGCCCCTTTCGATCGAGAATCTGGCCGCGGAAGGTCGGCGTCCATCGTTCGTTGATGAGCCGGCTTTCCGCCTCAGCGCGCAGTTCAGCGCCTTGAACGACTGTCAAACGCGTCATCTGGCCGGACAGAAACAACATGCCGATCGTGATGAGCGACAGGAGGAGGAGCAGCCTCCGGTGATACATGCTTGGAATGAGCGCGTCGTGCTTCAATCCGGGCCCTGGTCGACTTCGACGAGTCTGCGCGCAGGCGCCACCGGCGGCCCTGCAGGCGTCACTCGTAAGAATATCGGTCGATCAGGCTCGTGGATCCCGGAATGGCGGACGGAATCAGAGGGGGTCAGGCGCCCTGCCGCTTGTCCCGGATCACCTGGGCGTAGGCGTTGTGGCTGTGGATGGACTCGAAATTCTCAGAGTCGATTGAATACCACGTGACGCGATCGTCGTCATCGAGGCGAAGGGCGAGATCACGGACGATGTCCTCGACGAACTTGGGATTGTCGAATGCGGCCTCCGTCACGAACTTCTCGTCCGGGCGCTTCAGGACGGCGTAGACCTCGGAACTTGCCGATTCTTCGAGATGACGCGCGAGGCACTCGATCCACATCGTCTCCTTGAAACGCACCTTCGCAGTGATCAGGCATCGCTGGTTGTGGGCGCCGTACTCGGAAATTTCCTTCGAGCAGGGGCAGAGGCTGGTGGCCGGCGCCGTGACGCCCATCACGAAGTCCTCGTGTGAGTTGCTCGTGCACTCGAATGTGACGCGATAGTCCATCAAACCCGGCGACTTGGTCACCGGGGCGAGTTTCCGAATGAAGTAGGTGAAGTCGAGTTCCAAGTGCCCTTCGTCGGCGTCAAGACGCTTGCGCATCTCGCGTGTGATCTCAGGGATCCGCTCCGGCGTGATGCTGTCAGCGTACTGATTCAGCACCTCCAGGAAGCGGCTCATATGCGTGCCCTTCTGGTGGTGCGGCAGACCGACGTACATGTTGATCGTCGCGACGGTCGTCTGGCTTCCCCCGCAGGGCATGTGCAGGGTGATCGGGTAGGTGACGTTCTTCACGCCGACCCGATCGATCGCGATCTGGCGCTCGTCCGACTCGGACTGCACATCGGGCATGGTCGCGTCAACCACGACTGGTGAGGAGGGAGTGATATCCGTCCGGGGAGAGTTCATCGAGAGATCCGTTCTGGGGAGAAAGCGAGCCGCCACCTGCGGCTTCGACCCCATGCTAGGAGCGCGCGAGGGACTTCGCCGGGGTGATGAGAGGGGATTCGGCGGGCGCCGAGTTCAGGCCTCGTGTGCCTTTTTCTCCAGCATCGACGCGCCCCAGGCGAGTCCGATCGGGGCGCCGAGAAAAGCCCCGGCGATCCAGTCGAGCGGCGCGATTCTGGCGAGTGGGAAGAGGTCATTCGAGAAGCTGCGAGCGAGGGCGTCCGAGCCGTCGATCGTGGCCCCGAGGGCGGGGCTGGCGACAGCGAGCACACCGAGTCCGGCGACGAAGACCGCCACGGGCGCTCCGCCGGCGACAATGCGACCCACTGTGCAGGCGGCGATCGACGCGATGGCGCCGGCCGCAAGCGTCTGGCCCTTCAGCCCCTCTCGCGCGATTAACCACGCCGCCACGCCTCCGACCACGATCGCGGTCACGAGACCGATCATCGCGTCCTTCCGAAAATGCACCCCACCCCGGGCGCCATCGGACTCATGGTCAGGACTGGCTGGCTGGACGAGCGCCATTGCGATGCAGATCGCGACCGCGATTCCGCCAAGGACCAATCCCTCGACCGCCAGCGGGACGAACGGATCGCCTGACTGGGCCGATTGGAGGAGGCCCTCGACGCGAGCCGAGGTCCAGGCGGGCCAGACGAGAACGGCGCCAGCCGCAAGCAGGCCCGCACGCACCGACGAAACACGCGCCGTCAGAAGGCCCATGGCTCCGGCGATGATCATCGCTGCGAACGTCCGTGAGATGCCTGCGCTCAGGGCGTCGTTGACGAGCATCGTGGCGTCGGGTCCGCCATCAGGCGCAGGAACGCCGCCGACGAGCCGACCCGCGATCGGGCCGGCGACGAGTGCTGCGATGCCGATGAGCGTCCAGGATGCGACTGTTGTCTTCATGCGCGTGCTCGACTGCGACTCCCGCCTCGTCCGGCGGCGCGGGGTCTCGTCTTATAGTGACGCCCCTCCATCGGCGCCGCAATCGCCAGGACATTGGATCGGCCGAACGGAAAAGCCCCGTCCACCCGAATCGCCCGATTGCCCGAGCCCGTGAGGCTCGCAACACTGACACACATGAGCACCTCGCCTTCACCTCCCGTCTCAGGCGGCCCTCTCTCCCTCGATGGCGGGTCGCTGACGATTGATCAGGTCCACCAGGTCGCCCGTCTGCGGCAGCGCGTCGAACTCTCGCCGGCAGCGCGATCACTCCTTGAGAGATCTCAGGAGACGCTTCGGACGGTCCTCGAGGACGGGGCCGCGATCTACGGCGTGAACACCGGATTCGGGGCACTCGCGAGCCAGCGCGTTGGTGGCGACCAACTCGAGGCGCTGCAAATCAACCTTCTCCGATCGCATGCGTCGGGAGTCGGCGAGCCGCTGCCCGAGGAGGTCGTCCGCTCGATGATGCTGCTGCTCGCAGCGTCACTGTGTCGAGGCCGGTCCGGCGTTCAGGTCGCTCTCGTCGAGAACCTCGTTGCCTTCCTGAACGCGGATGTGACGCCAGTCGTTCCGGAAACGGGCTCCGTCGGCGCATCGGGCGATCTGGCGCCACTGGCGCATCTCGCGCTGCCGCTCCTCGGTGAAGGCGAGGCGACGAGCGACGGCAAGCGATTGGACGGAGCCGAGGCTCTCAGGCGCGCCGGGGCGACGCCGCTTCGGCTTGGTCCGAAGGAAGGCCTCGCGCTGATCAATGGCACTCATCTGATGGCCGGCCGCGCGGCGCTGGCCCTGAAAGACATGAAGCGCGTCTTCGATGCGGCGCTCGTCGGCGCCGCGATGTCACTCGATGCGAACAAGACAACGGACTCGTTTCTCGATCCGCGTGTTCATGCCGCCAGAATGCAGTCCGGGCAGATCGAGGTCGCTCGGCGCTTGGGCGAACTGCTTGAAGGCAGTGAGATCATCCCGAGTCACGCCGAGGATGATCCGCGCGTGCAGGACCCGTATTCATTCCGATGCGCCCCCGTCGTCCTCGGCGCCGCGCTGGATCTGATGAACGCCGTCTGGCGCGTGGTCGAACTCGAACTCGGCGCCGTCACGGACAATCCGCTTGTGTTCGAGAACGAACTCGCAGGGCGACGCGTCGTTTCGGCGGGGAACTTCCATGGGATGCCGCTGGCGCTGCACATGGACGCGCTGACTCCGGCGATCGCGCAAGTCGCTGGGATCGCTGAGCGTCGCGTCTTCCACATGCTCGCGGCTCGTGATCGCATCGCCGATCTCTCCCCGCAGTTGAGTCCAGACCCCGGCCTGCAGAGCGGCTTCATGGTCGCCCAGTACGCCGCGGCGGCGTGCTGCAACGAACTCGCGACGCTCTCGACGCCGGCGTGCGTCACGAACATCCCGACGTGCGCCGGGATGGAAGACTACAACTCGTCGGGCCCGCGCTCGGTGGCCAAGGCGGCGCGAGGCGTGCAGCTCACGCGCTCGGTCGTCGCTATCGAGCTGTTGTGCGCAGCCGAGGCGCTTGAGCGTGCTCGGCCGCTCAGATCGGGCGCCGCCGTCGAGCGAGCGCACGCGATCATTCGGGAGCATGTTGCCGAACTGGAGCGTGATCGCTCCCCGGCGCCGGACATCGCGTCGATCGAGCGCCTGATCCGTGATGGAGCGTTCTCAGAGTCGTGCGACGACGCCTGAGTGTCCATATGCTGTTTGCCATCGGACGGTCTCGCGCGGAGATTCCTGACTTTCCGGGAATGGTCGGTCGCCCAGTGCGATTCGACGGGGGACAATCGCCCGAACCCGATGAGCCCTCCGGCTCGAGGAGCAACGAGATATGAATCACCTCTGCCTGGTCGGCGGCGCACTGACTTTGTCCTGCATCGCCCTCAGTGGTTGCGCGACGAACTACGGCCACACCTCCGAGATTCGCACAGAGGAAGAAAAGCCGGTCGCCGCGAACATGGATGATCTCCCGGAAAAGCTGGATCCGAAGACCCAGCAGCCAGGGCTCACGCCTGGTGAGAGGGCGCCGAACGCGAGGCTCGTGAATGTCGAGGGCGACGAAGTTGAACTCGACGACCTCTGGTCGAGCGGGCCGACGGTCGTGACGTTCTATCGAGGATCATGGTGCCCATTCTGCACCAAGGCGCTCTCACGCTGGCAGGACAAGCTGCCGGACCTCGAGGAGGCCGGCGGCCAGTTCGTCGCGATCAGCCCCGAAACGCGCGAGCACAGCATTGAGACCGTCGACATGACGGATGCGACCTACCTCGTGCTCTCCGATTCGTCCGGTGAGGCCATTCGGAACTACCGGGTCGCGTTCGAACTCGAAGAACGGACGCAGAAGAAGTATCGCGGCTACGGCATCGATCTCGAAAAGCACAACCAGATCCACAGATGGGAACTTCCAGCGCCTGCGACCTTTGTGGTCGATCGTGATGGCGTCGTCCGGTGGGCGTTCGCGGAATGGGATTACAAGAAGCGCGCCAAGCCGAAGGACGTCATCGAGTTCGTCGAGGCTATGAACAAGTGACGCGATCGAGCGCTCCATCTCGCAGTCTTTGCTGCGCCGGCTTTATCGCGCTCCTGCTGCTGGCTTCGGGCTGCGAAGAGCGAGAGCGCCAAGCGACATCCGGCCCAGCCGCGAACACGCAGGAGATCAGCGCGGCGCCCGGAGACTCGGCGGAGAAGCCGCCTGCGATCCTCAATCCTGCGAAACGGTTTCCCGGCCTGAATGTCAGTGATCGTGCGCCTGACGCGAGACTCACACAGCCGGGCGGCCGGTCTGTGAGTCTGCGCACGATCTACGCCAACGGCCCAACGGTCGTCATCTTCATTCAGGGCAGTTGGCGTCGCGAAGACAGAGCGTTCCTGAGCGCTGTGCAGGTGGAGCTCGACGCCATACGCGCTGCTGGCGGCCAGGTGTTCGCGATCTCACCAGAGCCGATCGAGGTCGTCGAGCGGATGGCGGAGGATCTCGGACTCCAGTTCTACGCGCTGAGCGACAGCCGGGACGAGGCGATGACTGGATTCCACGTGGCGTTCGACACGTCGAAGGATCTGGAAGGTCCGGAGTTTGAGTTTGGCGATGTCGTGCCTGAGGAAGTGAGCGCGTCCGGCAGCCCACTGCTTCCGGGACCGAGTCTCTTCGTGGTCGGCCGGGAGGGACTCGTGCGCTTTGCGTATTGCAACTGGAAGCCACAGGACAGACCTGTGGCGTCGGAAATCGCCGGATTCGTCGAAGTTCATCGCTGACATTGCGCTGCGGGCGGCGCCCGCATCTGCCACAATGGGCTTTTCGAGAGATTCCAATCGGGGAGCGCGTTGATGACTGTTGCACAGACGAGCGCGGGCGGCGCCACCAGGACGATCCGGGCGCCGCGGGGAAGCGAACTGACATGCCGCACGTGGCAGGCAGAAGCCGCCATGCGCATGCTGATGAACAACCTCGACCCAGAGGTCGCCGAAGATCCATCGCGCCTCGTGGTCTACGGGGGCCGCGGTCAGGCCGCTCGCTCATGGCCGGCGTTTGACGCGATCGTCGACACGCTCAAACGCCTGGAGCCGGATGAGACGCTGCTCGTGCAGTCGGGCAAACCGGTCGGCGTCATCCAGACAACCGAAGACGCCCCGCGGGTGCTCATCGCCAACAGCAATCTCGTCCCGCACTGGGCGACCCAGCAGAATTTCGACGAGCTCGCCGCGAAGGGTCTGATCATGTACGGCCAGATGACGGCCGGCTCGTGGATTTACATCGGGACGCAGGGCATTCTGCAGGGGACCTATGAGACCTTCGCAGAGTGCGCCCGGCAGCACTTTGGTGGGGATCTCGCAGGCACGCTCAGCGTGACCGCAGGCTGCGGCGGCATGGGCGGCGCGCAGCCGCTCGCGGTCACGATGAACAACGGCGCCTGCCTGATCGCCGATGTCGATCACTCCCGACTCGACCGGCGCTGTCATGACGGGTATCTCGACGAGATCATCGAGGATGTTGACAGCGCCATCGACGCGGCCCTCGACTACAAGAGCAAGAAGCAGGCGGTCTCGGTCGGCGTGCCGGTGAATGCGGTCGTGCTGCTTGGGCGCATGCTCGAGCGCGACATTACGCCGGACGCCCTGACGGACCAGACCTCTGCGCACGATGCGCTTTCGTACTATCCGGAGGGGCTGACTGTCGAAGACGCCGAGGAGCTTCGATCACAGTATCCGCAGGATTATGAGAAGCGGTCGCTCACCACAATGCGGAGACATGTGGAGCAGATGGTCGAGCTCAAGCGACGTGGCGCGGTGACCTTCGACTACGGCAACAACATCCGGCAGCGCGCGCTTGAAGAGGGCTTCAAGGACGCGTTCGAGTTCCCCGGCTTCGTGCCAGCGTACATCCGGCCTCAGTTCTGCAATGGACGTGGTCCATTCCGCTGGGCGGCGCTCTCGGGCGATCCGGAGGACATCTTCGCGACTGACCGCGCGCTGATGGAGCTCTTTCCGAAGGACGAGGCGCTGCATCGATGGCTGAAGCTCGCTGGAGAACGCGTGCACTTCCAGGGCCTGCCCTCACGCATCTGTTGGTTCGGCTTCGGCGAGCGCGAGAAGGCCGGGCTGCTCTTCAATGACATGGTGAAGCGGGGCGACGTCTCCGCGCCGATCGTCATCGGACGCGACCATCTCGACTGCGGCTCGGTCGCCTCGCCCAATCGCGAGACCGAGGGCATGAAGGACGGCTCGGACGCGATCAGCGACTGGGCGATTCTCAACGCGATGGTGAATGTCGCCAGCGGCGCCAGTTGGGTGAGCTTCCATCATGGCGGCGGTGTCGGAATCGGCTACTCACAGCACGCCGGACAGGTGATCGTGGCGGACGGCACGCCGGAGGCCGCTGAGAGACTCAGTCGCGTGCTCACGAATGATCCGATGATGGGCGTGTTGCGTCACGTGGACGCGGGGTACGACGAGGCCGAGCGATGCGCCGAGGCGCACGAAGTCGATATCCCGATGCGGGATCTGTAAGTCCCACGTCATGACGATCATCATTCAGAACGCACGGGCGATTACTCTCGAGGCGGGCGAGGCGCCGCGGCGCGGGCTCAACCTGGGGCTCCTCGCGCAGAGCGATCCTGCGGACATCGTAATCGAGGGCGACCGGATCGCGGGGATCATCCCATCGATCCTGCGCGATGATCCGCGTGCGCCGAGTTTCGTCACGGGCGCCGACAACGTCATCGTGATCGACGCCGAGGGACGGGTGGTCATGCCGTCGTTCGTAGACGCCCATACGCACGCCGTCTGGGCGGGCGAGCGGCTCGATGAGTTCGATCAGAAGCAGTCTGGCGCGACGTATCTCGAGATTCTCGAGGCAGGCGGCGGAATCATGTCCACCGTGCGCGCTGTGCGGGAGACCTCGAAGCGCCAGCTCATGCGCAATCTGCTCGCGCGCCTCGAGGTGATGCTCGGCGAGGGCACGACGACCGTCGAGGTCAAGAGTGGATATGGACTCTCAACGCGCGATGAGATGAAGATGCTGCAGGCGATCCACGACGCCCAGAGGCGCACGCGTGTGACGATCTGTCCGACGGCGCTCCTGGGCCACGCGATCGATCCCGATCAGCCGGACTTCGTCGAGAGGACGATCACCGAGACACTTCCAGCCGTCAGCACGGAGTTCCCTGGAATCACGATCGACGCGTACTGCGAGCAAGGCGCCTGGTCGCTCGAGGACACACGTCGCCTCTTCGACAAGGCGCTTGAACTCGGGCATCCGGTTCGCGTGCATGCGGACCAGTTCAATGCGCTCGGGATGACGACGCTCGCCATTGAGTTGGGCGCCCTGAGCGTGGATCATCTCGAAGCGACCCCGCCCGGCGAACTGCGTCTGCTCGCGGAGTCGAGGACATTTGGTGTGATGTTGCCATGCTCGGGATTCCACGTGGATGAGCGATACGCGAACGGGCGTGCCTTCGCGGACGCCGGTGGGGCTCTCGTGATTGCGACGAACTGCAATCCGGGATCGGCGCCGACGAGCTCCATGCCTTTCGCGATCGCGCTCGCCGTTAGAAAGCTCGGCCTCACACCGTCGGAAGCCATCAGCGCCTGCACGATCAACGCGGCAGCGCTGCTCGGCTTCGATGATCGCGGCGCGCTTGCCGAGGGAATGCGGGCGGACCTGATTATGCTCCGCCACACGGATGAGCGTCTGCTCGCGTACGAGTTCGGGGGGAATCCCGTCGATCTTGTGATCTGCGGCGGGGAGATCATCGGACTCGATTGAGTCCAACTGCGTCATCCAGCGAATCGAACTGATTTTTCTGAGGGGACTCTTGCGCCTCTCGCGCGATGGTCGCGCCTTATCCAGTAGCCGTGGGCAGAACCGTCTGGATCGACGGGACACGGCGAAAGGAGAAGCGCCATGCGACGCACTGTTCCCCACATGATGCTGGCGGCGTTCCTGATCAACGTGATCGGATACCCGGCGAATGCACAGACATGCTCGTTCACAGAGCCGGCCTCCCCTCTCTGCGACAATCCGCGCGTCATCCCCGGCGAAGTCGGACAGCACGTGGTCCTTATGGATGCGAACTCTTCCGGCGTGCTTGGCGACTATTGCGGCCAGCAAGTTTCGAACGTCGTGTACTTCGAGATCACGCCTCAGGCGGACGTGCAGATCTCGCTCTCGACGTGTCATCCGGCGACAACCTACGACACGGTGATGATCGCCTGGGCGGCGTTCGGCCAGGGCTGCAATATGCTCGTCGAGGTCGGATGCAATGACGACACCCTCACCGAAGAGTGCGTGAATGGCTGCAGCGGCCGCGGCTCGACGATCAGCTTCGGCGCCGTTGGTGGGACGCGCTATGTGATTGGCATTGGCGCCTATGGAGACAATCAGGCCGGCTGCAATCTCTGCCTCGGCCTCATTGCGACCATCGGAGAGCCATGCGGAGACGCGCCGACGAACCTCGACTGCTCACTCGCGAAGGAACTCCCCGGATCGTCTGGCTCGCACATCGCGCAGACGGATGTGACGGATGCGTTCACCCTGCCATCGGAGCCGATCCCGTTCTGCTCAGGCCCGCCGATCGGCAACTCGGTCTGGTACACCAGCGTGCCCGAGGAGAACGGACGCATCGTCGCGACGACCTGCAACTCCGTGACGAACTACGACACCGTGATGGCGATGTACTCAGGAGTCTGCGGCGTCGTCCTCAATCAGGTGACATGCATCGACGACTCGATCGACGTCGTGTGCGCGAATGGCTGCAATCCGGGTGCGCCGCGCGGATCAGTCGTGAACTCGCTTGTGCAGAAAGGCGATCGCTACTATTTCCAGGTCGGGTCGTATAGCGAAAATGTGGCCATGTGCGGCCCGCGCTTGTGCTTGAAGTTTGAACTCATCCACGTGCCATGCCCGGCGGACGTGAAACTCAACGGTCAGGTGGACGCCGGAGATATCGCCGAACTCCTGGGATTCTGGGGGCAGTCCTACGATCCCGCTGATCTCGATGGCAACGGGATCATCGGCGCCGGAGATCTCGCCGCAGTGATTGGCAACTGGGGTGGGTGCCCGTAGGTCCCGCCGGTCGATCGAGTTTCAAGTAATCTGGCCGCAGTCGAGCGCCTCACCCGATGGCTCGACTGCGGTTTTGTTCTTTCGTTCCATGTCGCAGGATTCAGATGATTCGCCGAGCGCAGCAATCAGTCGATGTCGAGGCCGCGTACACGTCGGCGCAGAAGGTCGTGCAGACGCACCAGCGTCTGGTCGAGTTTCTCGCGCACGGACAGACGCTTGCGCAGATCGACGCCTTCGTCGGCAGAACGCTCGAGGATCTCGGATGCAGATCGGCGTTTCTGCATTACAAGCAGGGCCGGTCGCCCGCGTTCCCGTCATTCTCATGCGTGAGCGTGAATGAGTGCATCGTGCACGGCACCGCGGGCTATTACACGGAGCCCCTCAAGGAAGGCGATGTGCTCAAGGTCGACATCGGCGTCGTCCATCACGGGTGGATCGGCGACGCCGCGTGGACGTACGTCTTCGGGGCCAAGAGCGAACTCGTTGAGCGATTGACGGCGTGCGGCAAGGAGTCGCTGCGCCGAGGAATCGAGCAACTCAGGCCGGGTCTGACATACATCGAGTTCGCCCGCGCCGTGCAGGATCATGTCGAAGGCGAATGCGGGTTCCACTGTGTGCGCGGTCTCGGCGGGCATGGATACGGGCGAAAGCTGCATGGCCCTCCGTTCGTCGCCAACAACGTTCCCAGCTATCCGGGCGAATGGCCGGACGCTTTCACGACCATCAAGCCCGGAACGCTGATCGCAGTCGAGCCCATGATCGGCGTCGGCACCGGCGAGATGGTGCAACGCGGCAACGAGTGGCCGATCTACACCGCCGACGGCTCGCTCGCCGTGCACTACGAACATGACGTGTACATCGGCGATGACGGCCCGCGCGTGCTGACCGAGGGGCTGGACGACCTTCCCGACGTCATCGAGCAGTAGCGCCTAGGGCATCATGACAAACGTCGGGTCCTCGACGCGCGTGCCGTTTTCGTCCGTGATCGTGTGATGGAAGCCCGGCTTGAGGGCGCCGGAGGCCCAGCGTCCATCCTTGTCTGAGCAGATGAATGCGACCTGGTGCTCATCGACGAGGTCATAGCTGTCGATCACGCGCTGGAGGGCGATGCGGATCGCCTCTTCAGGCGACGCGCCCTCTCTCATCTTCTCGACAACGAGGAAACTGCCGCAGATCCCGGTGATGAGTTCACCGGTTCCGGTGGCGGCCGCGGCCCCGACATTCTGATCGCAATAGAGACCCTGCCCGAAGACGGGCGAATCGCCCACGCGCCCCGGGACCTTGAACGCCATGCCGCTGGTTGAACAGGTCACGGCGAGTTTGCCCTGCGCATCACGCGTGATGACGGAGACGGTGTCATGGGACTGGGCGGGGTCCGGAGCAAGATCTGAGTGACGATGGCGCGTGATATCGACACCCTTGAGCTCTTCGACATTGATCGGCGGCAGCCAGCCTCGATAGCGCTCGCGATCGATGTTGCGCGGATCGGCGCGCCAGTCCTCCCAGACTTCTCGCGCCTCATCCGTCAGAAGGGGTCGGCGCTCGAATCCCTCGCGAAGCGCAAAGTCTTCGGCTCCCATGCCCGCAAGCGTCGTGTGAATCGTCTTTTCCATGACACGCTGCGCGATCTGCACGGGATTCGCATAATGCCGAATGAAGCACACGGCGCCGCACTGATGCGGATCCGTCATCAGGGCGCCATCGAGTGAGAGTTCCCCGTCAGCGTCAGGGAGCCCGCCGACGCCGACGGAGTCAATCGACGGGTCATCCTCGAAGACCGTCGAGGCGGCGATCGCAGCCTCCACTGCTGAGCCGCCGTCAAGGAGCACGGGCATCGCGGCGTCATTGCCAACCGGACCGAAGGACCACGTCGTGAGGATGAATGGATGCATGGCGAGAGTCTAGCGACGGCGCTCCTGCCGCACGCGCCGACAGGTTACGCCTGAACCGGGCGGTACACCTCGACGATCAGCATGTCGTCGGTGGCGGGACCGAAACGGAAATCCCAGACCCGTCGCGCGATCTCGCCCGCCCAACCGCCCCGGGCCGGCGCTTTCGACGGATAGCTTGTCGCAACCAGGCTGCGCATACCCTCGACGCGCATCATCGAGCCCGTCTCAGAGCGCGCCTCGGTGGCGCCATCCGTGTATGCGATCAGAGAGTCGCCTCGTGTGAACTGCATCGAACGCTGATGGGGATCAAAGTCATCACCGTGGCATGCGCCGAGGACAAAGGCAGTCGAATCGAGTTGATCGAGCCTGCCATCGATGGTTCGCACGAACGCGGGCGGATGACCGCCATTGGCCCACTCAAGGATGTTGAGTTCCGGGGCGACGCGAAGGCACAGCGCCGTCGCATAGACTGAATGCGTCGCGAGCGTGAGATGCACGTACCGGTTCAGCGCAGTCAGCACATCGCCGGGCGAGATGTCCGGCTCCTCGGCGAAGATTCGCTCGAGTTCGCCGTGGAGGCGATTGACCGTGAGCGCCGCGGGAATGCCGTGGCCGGTGACGTCGATGATCACAATCGAAAGCGGCTCTTCGCCGAGTTCCTCCATCCCGATCCCCGGGAATCGATGCGTGAAGAGGAAATCGCCTCCGATCTGGCGCATCGGCTCGTATTCGAACTCGAAGCGCACGGCGCCCTCGGAGATCGGCTCCGGGAAGAGCGATTCATGGATGCGCCGGGCGTCCGTGAGCTCCTGGCGCATCTCCTTGTAACGTCCGCGCAGCATGCGCATCTGGAAGCGATCGCGAAACCGACCGTGACGCCACTGGCAGATCATCAGACCTGGAAGCGCGATGGCGGGGGAGAGCACGATAGCGAAGATGCGCGGCAGCCAGCCTCCGGCGCCAACGAAGAGCGCTGCGACCACGAAGATGACGAGCAATGGCGCCAGTGGCCTGATCGCCTCGCGCGGCGTCCAGGGCATGAACGACGCCGCGACGACATGCGTCATGAAGAGCGTAAAACCCCACTGCGGCAGAAAACCGAGTGGACCGGCGTTCATCGCCCCGCCGAGCGCCAGCGGGAAGAGCAGCTTTCCAATCGCCGTGACGATCCCCTGCGTGACGAATATCCAGAAGACGAGCCTGAGCACGTCCTCGCGCGAGCGCGAAAGCGTCGTGCGATGCACGTAGACCACCGGTCCGGCGTAGAGAATGACGAGTATCGCGGCCGTGGCGACGAGTCCGGCGAAGCCAAGCACCTCGGGCAGGGGTAGGCTCAGGCCCGCGTCGGAGTATCGAAGCGCGAAGCGACCGGAGTAGTAGAGGATCGCGATGGTCTGCCACGCGGCCATGACGCAGCCGAACCACACGAATCGGCGCTTGAGCCAGCGCCCGCGCTCCGCCTCGAACTCGTGACGGAATTCCAATGTAAAGGCCGAACTCGTCGGGTTCCTCGGGGTTCGATTCGGTCGGTCGCTGGCCACACGAACAGGGTACAGCGCCACGCCCAATCAAGCGGGCCACATGGGTCAGGATTGATCGCGCTGAGCGCCGGGTTTCCAGAGGACATCGGCGGCGCCGTTGTCATTGGCGACGCGAGCGAGCACGAAGAGTAGATCGCTGAGCCGATTCAGATACCGGAGCGCGACCTCGTTTGTTGATTCGGGCTCCTCGAACAGAAGCGCCGAGACGGCGCGCTCAGCGCGCCGGACGACCGTGCGAGCAAGATGCAGACGCGCCGCGAGTTCGCTCCCACCAGGAAGCACAAACGATTCGAGCGCCGCGAGCGGTTCATTGTGTCGATCGATCTCGTTCTCGAGTCGTTTGACCTCAGAATCGATGATGCGCAGTCGATCTCCCGTCTTCTCGCTCTTCCCGAGCGGCACGCAGAGATCGGCGCCGACATCGAAGAGCTCATTCTGAATGGATGTCAGCAGCGCCGTCATTCCGTGACCGGCGCGCGCTGCCTCCGTCGCCGCCAGCCCGAGCGCCGCGTTCGCTTCATCCACTTCGCCGTACGCCGTGACGCGCAGGCTCGCCTTGCTGACGTCGGCGCCGTCGCCCAGTTGCGTCTTGCCGGCGTCGCCATTTCGCGTGTAGATCTTCGTGATCCTGACCACAGCGCTCTCCATTCGTGTTGCAGCGCCCCCATGCGGCGCAACCGTACAGACGTTAACAAAAGCGGAAGCCGCCCCGCGAGGGTCGGCTTCCGTGGAGGATCAGAAACTGATTCGCGGGAGGAGATCAGTTCCCGGAAGATTGGTCGTTGCTCACACCGCCTCGATGACTTCCTTGGCGAGATTCGGCGGCAACGCCCGGTACTCGAGCGGCTCCATGACGGAGTTTGCCCGGCCCTGCGTCAGGCTGCGAAGCGTGGTGACATAGCCGAACATTTCGGAGAGCGGCACCTCGGCGGTGATGACCTGCGTCACGCCGCGCTCCTCGGTGCCCATGATGAGGCCTCGACGACCGCTCAGATCGCCTGTGACGGCGCCGACATAGTCGGATGGCGTGGTGACGACGACCTTCATGATCGGCTCCAGAAGCGTCGGCTTCGCCTTCTGGCAGGCGTCGAGAAGGGCGAGTCGGCCCGCCTGCTCGAACGCGACCTGCGAAGAGTCCACCGGGTGGTACGAGCCGTCGACGAGCGTGACCTTGACATTGATGAGCGGATAGCCCGCCATCACGCCGGAAAGCGCCGTCTGGCGAACTCCGGTCTCGACGGAGGGGATGTACTCCTTCGGGACTGCGCCGCCGACGATCTTGCTCTCGAACGCGAAGGCGTCGTTGAACTTGAGGCCCTCTTCCTCGGCCTGCTCGGCGTTCATGGGCTCGATGTTGATGATGACGTCGCCGAACTGACCACGACCGCCAGTCTGCTTGACGAACTTGCCGCGGACCTCGTTGGCCGAACCGGTGATGGTCTCGCGATAGGACACGCGCGGCTTGCCGACCTCGACGTCGACCTTCATATCGCGCGTCAGCTTGTTCTTGATGATCTCCAGGTGAAGCTCACCCATGCCGGCGATGATGGTCTGCCCTGTCTCTTCGTCGTACTGAGCGCGGAAGGACGGATCCTCGCGCTTGATCGTGGTCAAGGCCTCTCCGAGCTTCCGCTTGTCGTCAGACGTGCGCGGCTCGATGGACATCGAGATCACTGGCTCGGGGAAGGACATCTGCTCGAGAATGACCGGCTGATCGGGATCGCAGAGAGTGTCGCCCGTACCGGAGGTCTTCAGACCGACGATCGCGACGATGGCGCCAGCGGTGGCCTGCTCAAGCGGAATGCGCTCCTTGGCGTGCATTTCAAAGATGCGGCTGATGATCTCACGCTTCCCGGTCGACGAGTTCAGGACACGGGAGCCCTTCACCATCGTGCCCGAGTAGATGCGGCAGTAGCTCAGATCGCCGTGAGAATCGCTGACGACCTTGAAGACGAGCGCTGAGAAGGGCGCGTCAGGGGTGTTCTCGCGAGCCAACTCGACGTCGTGATCCTTGGGATCGACGCCGGTCACGGAGGGAACGTCATGCGGTGACGGGAGGTAATCGATCACGCCATTGAGCAGGCGCTGCACACCGATGTTCTTGAGGGCGGAGCCGCAGAAGACGGGCACGCCCGAGTGATTCAGAACACCCTTGCGGAGAGCCTTCTTGATATCGACCTCATTGATCGAGGACTCGTCCTCGAGGTACTTCTCCATGAGCTCCTCGCAGAGCTCGGCGGCCTTCTCGACTAGCTCGTGTCTCCAGAGCTCAGCGGTCTCGACCATCTCCGCCGGAATGTCCCGCTCTTCGACCTTCGCACCCAACTCGGAGGAGTCGAAGTAGTACGCCCGCATGTTCACGAGATCGACGAGGCCCTCGAAGGAGTCGCCTTCGCCGATTGGATACTGGACGGCGATGGGATTGGCGCCGAGGCGCTCCTTGATCGTGCTGAAGCTGAACTCGAAGTTCGCGCCGAGCTTGTCCATCTTGTTGATGAAGCAGAGGCGGGGCACCTCGTAGCGATCGGCCTGGCGCCAGACCGTCTCGGACTGGGCTTCAACGCCCTCCTTGCCGTCGAAGACGGCGACGGCGCCATCGAGCACGCGCAGGGAGCGCTCGACTTCGACAGTGAAGTCGACGTGCCCGGGCGTGTCAATGAGATTGACCATGTACTCGACGCCCTCGTAGATCCAGGGACAGGTCGTCGCGGCGGACTGGATCGTGATGCCGCGCTGCTGCTCTTCCTCGAGGAAGTCCATGGTGGCGGTGCCTTCATGCACCTCGCCCATCTTGTAGTTCTTGCCGGTGTAGTACAGGATGCGCTCGGTGACGGTCGTCTTGCCGGCGTCAATGTGGGCGCAAATGCCGATGTTGCGAAGTTTGGCGAGATCCATGGTTCAGTCCTGGGCGTGCTGGGGCGAATGAAGAGGGTCTGGTGGAAGTGATGCTCTGAGGCGATAACCGCCGTCACGAAGTTGAGGTCTGGAACGAACGCGACTGCTCCGACGACATCGGGCCGTCCCGTTCGAGTGATTTGTTTCTGTTCTTTCGACTCCCCGGACGCAGGAGTGATGACTCTGCTGCGAAGGTCCGGTGAGTTGTTCGGTCCGCTCCGGCCTGCGACGTCGCCGTCGCCAGCGGGCGGATCGGCTCAGTGCGGGCCGGAGTCGTCGTCTGTCTCGATCGACTCCATAGCTACGCTCCTAAGTTTGGTCGGCTGATGTGGTACATCGGGCTCCTCGCCACGGACACACCACAAGCGAACAACCCCTGCAGGCGGGTTGAGGCGACATGCTAGCCCATTCCAGGCCTTCGTCAAGGGGACAGTGACCTCTGGAAAGACAAAAACCCCACCCCGGATGGGGTGGGGCCTGTGTGTCAGTGGATGTCCTCACGCTGGCGAGCCGCCAGCCTGAGGCGATCAGTTGGCGGTCTCATCCATACGGAGCACGCGATAGAGGAACGCCATCTCATCGGTCGCCTCCTCGATGCGCTTCGAGATCGGCTTGCCGCCGCCATGGCCGGCCCTGGTCTCGATGCGAATGAGGATCGGGTTGTCACACCCCTGCGCGGCCTGAAGCGTCGCGGCGTATTTGAAGCTGTGCGCCGGCACAACGCGATCATCGTGGTCCGCCGTCACGATGAAGGTCGGCGGATAGCACGTGCCCGGCTCGATGTTGTGGATCGGCGAGTAGGAGAGCAGGTTGAAGAAGTGCTCTTCCTCGTCGGGTGAGCCGTAGTCGGACGTCCATGCCCAGCCAATCGTGAACTTGTGGAATCGGAGCATGTCCATGACGCCGACTCCCGGCAGGCAGGCGCCGAAGAGATCGGGTCGCTGATTCATGACGGCGCCGACGAGAAGGCCGCCATTCGAACGCCCGCCGATGGCGAGTTTGGGCGTGCTCGTGTAGCCCTCGTCGATCAGGTGCTCGCCCGCAGCGATGAAGTCGTCGAAGACGTTCTGCTTATTCAGGAGCTTGCCGGCGTCGTGCCAGGCCTTGCCGTATTCGCCGCCGCCGCGGAGGTTGGCAACCGCGAGGATGCCCCCCATTTCCATCCAGACGACGTTGCGGACGCTGAAGCTCGGCGTCAGCGCGATATTGAACCCTCCGTAGCCGTAGAGGTAGGTCGGGTTCGATCCATCCATCTTCAGTCCGCGCTTGTGCGTGATGAACATGGGAATGCGCGTGCCGTCCTTGGATCGATAGAAGACCTGCTTCGTAACGAAGTTCTCCGGATCGAAGTCGACATCGGGCTTGCGGATGAGCTCGGTCTCGCCCCGAGGGACGTCATAGCGGTAGATCGTCGAGGGGCTCGTGTAACCGGTGAAGCTGAAGAAGGTCTCCTCGTCGCCCTGCTCACCGCCGAATCCGTAGACGCTGCCGAGTCCAGGAAGCTCGACCTCGCCGGCGGGCGTGCCGTCGAGTTCGAAGATGCGAATCTTGGAGTGCGCATCCTCCAGGTATGAAGCGAAGAAGAAGTCGCCGACAATGTCGACGTTCCGCAGCGCGAACTCCGACTCCGGAATGATCTCCTCCCAGGCGTCCCGATAGGGATTATCGATGTCGATCGCGATGACGCGGCTGTTGGGCGCGTCAAGATCCGTCTCGAAGTAGAAGGTGTCGCCGACGTTGTCGATGAATGAATACTGGGCGTCGAAATCATCGAGCAGACGCTCGGCGCCGGCGCCAGGAGACGCGGTCGGTATGTAATACACGCCGTTCTTCCGAGAGGTCCCCTCCCACACGCCGATGATCAGGAACTGGCCATCATCAGTGACGGCGCCAGCGAATCCGCGGGTCTCGTTGCTCGGGTCGTTAAAGACCAGCTCGTCCGACTCCTGCGGCGTGCCAAGCCGGTGATACATGAGCATGTGGCCGTAGTTCGCTCCGGCATACTCAGCGCCTTCCTCCGGCTCCGGGTAGCGGCTGTAGTAGAAGCCCTCGCCATCCGGCGACCATGAGGCGCCCGTGAACTTCGCCCACTCGATGTGGTCATCGAGATCGCGACCGGTGCGCAGATCGCGCACGTGGAACTCGACCCAGTCGGAGCCGGCGCTCTGAGTGCCGTAGACCATGAGGCGACCATCGTCGCTCACCTTGTAACTGCTCAGCGCAACCGTGCCGTCTTCGGAGAATGTGTTCGGATCGAGCGCGACTTGCGGCTCCCGATCGAGCGAATCCGTCATGTAGATGACGTTCTGATTCTGAAGGCCGTCATTGCGACTGAAGAAGTAACGGCCGCCCTCCTTGAAGGGGACACCCTGGCGTTCATAGTCCCAGAGATCAGTCATGCGCTCCTGAATGACTTCGCGCTGATCGATCTCGTCGAGGTATCGGAACGTGACCCGATTCTCGCGCTCAATCCAGAGACGGGTGCCCCGTCCCTCCGGATCCTCGAGCCAGCGATAGGGGTCCTTCACCGCAACGCCGAAGTACTCGTCCGTCTGATCGACGGTCATGGCGTGGGGATAGGTGATGCGCTCGCCGATTGGCTTCGCTTCACGCGTCTTGCCCGCACGCGAGGAAGTGCCTGTCGAGGCGCACGAGGCGAGGACGATGGCGCCGGCGGTCAAGCCGGAGAGAATCAAGGCTGAACGCATGGAGATCTCCTTCAGGACTTTTCCATTTGGGTTGCTCGGATCGGCAGCGCTCGCCGAATCGGCTTACCGGAGTGTAACAGGCATCCCCCCTGTTCCGTTGCAGAAACAGGCGTGGGCTACTGCACGAGACCCTTGGTTAGGCGCATGAACGCCGTCTCGAGATTCACGGATTCCTCGGCGAAGTGCGTGATGCGGAAGCCGGCATTGACCAGCCGGTTGGGGATGTCGAGGTGGGACTCGCCGGAATCATCGTCCATGGCGACGTGGATCACGCGATCGTCTGCGTAGTGGCCGTTGGCGCTGCCGGCGCTCTCCTCGGCTCCGATGGAGACGCTCGCGACGCCCGGCGCCTTTTCGAGGAGTCGAGCCGCATCGCCGGTGCGATCACTCACGACAACCTGATATACCCGCCCCATGCGCGCCCGCTTGAGCACATCGCGGACCGGCCCCTGGAAGAGCAGTTCGCCGCGCTCAATGATGCCCACACTGCTGCAGAGCTCCGCGAGCTCATGCAGGATGTGGCTCGAGATCAGGATGGTCTTGCCCATGCGCCGGAGTTCCTTCAGGAGCTCGCGAATTTCGATGCGAGCACGCGGATCGAGACCGGACGCCGGCTCGTCCATGAGCAGCACCTTTGGATCGTGAAGCAGAACGCGCGCGACGCTCAGGCGCTGCTGCATTCCACGGCTCAGCGAGTTGACTTCCGCATCGTGCTTGTAGGCGAGGTCCGTCAGTTCGAGAACGTCCGACACCACACGCTTGCGCTGCGCGCCGTGGATGTTGAATGCAGCGGCGAAGAACTCCAGGTACTCGGTGACGACCATGTCCTCGTACGCGCCCATGAAATCCGGCACGTATCCGATGATTGGGCGAATCTGTCGATTCTGATACCCGACGGTCAGCCCATTGATCATCGCCTGACCGGAGGAGGGGCGCAACAACGTCGCGAGAATCTTGATCGTGGTCGTCTTCCCGGCGCCGTTGGGCCCGATGAACCCGAAGCACTCGCCCTCATCAATCTTGAGGTTGAGACTCTTGAGCGCCTCGAATGAGTCGTAGCGCTTGGTGAGGTTGATCGTCTCAATCATCGACATCGTCAGGCACTGTACCTCGCGTCTGGCGAGCCGGTGTGAGCGGCTGCGGCTTCAGCGGAAAGACCCATCGCACGATCGTTCGTCCTTCCGCCTTGAGCGGTTCCCCATCAACAAAGAGTGGCGTCGGCGTATCCGCATCGCTCACCTGCCCAACGATGATCAGGCATGGCTCCGTAAACCAGCGACCGAGATCCCAGCCGTGCGCCGCACGGCGCTGCAGCATGACCTTCTGGCCGTCATAGGTCGTCCAGTCCGGCGGCTCAAGCACGGACGCCCATGCGAGCGACTGGAAGTTCCGCGGCGCATCGCTCATGTCGAATGCGGCGTCGCCGGCAAAGTCCCATCCGACGCGACGGCGCGCGAGGTCGCGATAGAGCGCTTCACCCTGCGTCTGGCGCGAGGTCTCACCCAGGTCATCGAGCACGAGGAGACTCTCGGCAGGCCAGGCGCGCAGTTTCCAGGCGTATGACTCCGCGAGCATGGGACCGCCATGACGAAGCTCCGTGTAGGGCTTCAGGCCCTTCACGAGGACGATCTCCACGTTGCGCAACTCGCCAGGCAACTCGTGCACGAGCTGTCCGTGGAGTCTGCCGTCGTCGTCGATCCAGATGTCGTCATCCACCGCTCGCGGAAGCCGCCATCGCGATCCGCCGAGCCAGTCGACCTGGAACTGCTTCACAGTTGATCGCGTCGGCACGCGGGCCGTGTTCGGCCGAGTTGAGGAGATGGTGTATTCGCGCGGATCCGGGAATCGGCGGCGAACCGTTGAGGATGGATTCTCCCAACTGCTCAGGGCGTCACGCCAGTCATCGACGGCGCTGTCGCCACCGACGCGCACCTCCTGCTCTCCGTACGTCGGGAGGAGAATGCTGATCCATGTGCGGGTGCGCGTCTCCGCCTGGCCGTGCACGGCGTCAAGCAGCGTCAAGTGTCGCGCATCCGTCTCCGAGGGCTTGAGAATCGTGGCGCCGCCCCATGCGATTGCGGTGAAGATCCCGGTGATCGCGACGAACACCACCCATGCGTGCTGCTGCAGATCCCGAAGCTTGAGCGCGCTGAAGCTGATCGGACCGGCGAGCGCCCAATAGGCGATGAAGATCACGAGCGCAAGAAGCACCCCTGCTCCAGCCTTGCCCTTCATGCTGATGGCGCCGGGGATGTTGATGTCGAGGTAATAGGGCGCCGAGCGCGTCCGGAAGTCCGCGCCGCCATTCGCCTGGAGATCCTGCATCTCCGGCAGCGAAAGAACATCGAATCGCTTCCCGAGCATGCGATGCCAGAATTCCTGTGCGTCGATCCGCCCGGTCAGTCGCGCATCACCCAAGTCGAGACCGATCAGCGTGACGGCGCCGGCGCCATGAAGTCGGCGCACGACGATGTTCTCGTACGCCGGCCCCTGCAGGATCACGCGCGCCTCATGTGGAGCGGCGTCGGGACTCGCCTCAAACACATGGACGATCGCGTCGTCGGGCAGACGCCGAAGGGGCGAGTCCGTGAGAATGCGCCGGAAATCTCCCAGGTCCACGCCCTCGAGGCGACGCGCCGTCACCGATGGCATGAGACGGCTCAGTGGATTTGAACGCTCCGAGAGCCATGCGCCGCCCGTCGATGGAAGGCTGATCACGAGATGACCACCTCGAAGAACCCACTCGTTCAGGGCGCTCGCCGCGTCGGATCCGAGATTGGTCAGCCGATCGCCGGACCAGAAGATGGACTCAAACTGAGCAAGACCCATCCACGTATCCGGAAGCGTCTCCGGACTCAGATCGGAAATGACTCGAATCAGTTCATGTCCCGTGGGAGACCAGCTGTTGCCCGGTGATTGGATCGAGTACGTCTTGAGCCCTGCGTCCTGACGACCAATCACGCCGATCATTGGATCAGTCGAGCTGACGAGACTCACTGGCTGAATCCACGCCATGCCGATGCGTCGACCAACACGCTGACCGGTGGCGCCGTCGGTGGTTTCCCGAACCTCGATCTCGAAGATGCTCGACGGATCTGCGTCATGCGGCAATCGAAAATAGAGCCACAGTGGCTGACGCCGACCGGGATTCAGCGTGACCGAACGCCCGATCAGCGCGAGATCGCCGTCTGCGTCTCGAAGCCTGATCCGAGCGATGGCTGAGCGGACGCGGCTGCCGCGATCGGTGAGCGCCAGGCGAATCCCGGTCCACTCGCCGGGTCTGGCCTGGTTCCCGACGCCGAACTGCTCGACGCCGACCTCGACCTCTCCTGCGGAGGCAGATCCGGGCGTCTGATCGATTTGGGCCTGAGCCTGCCCGACGCCGAAGAGAGCCCAGATCGCGATCGCGAGAGCGATTGACGTGAATCTGAAGGCGGGGCCTTGCGTCATGGGGCCATTCTAGACAGGAAGCGGACCCTCAAGTCGGCCTCCGAGCGGACCGATCCGGCGAGCATGGTCACCTTCCCCACCGCCGCCTGGATTCTGATCGCCGTTCTCATGGGACTCGGCGCGATCGGCGTCCTGTATCCGCTTGCGATCATGGTGCGCAACAACATGGCGGTCATCGAACTGCGCCGGGACGCGGTGATACTCAAGAAGCGATACGACGCCTACGTCAAGGCCCTTCGAAGCGAGTATGAGAGTGACATCGATTTCAGATCGAGCTCATACGAGGATGGCTACGACGTGGACATCGTCGATGACGCCGACGCGCCGTCACGGGAGATGGTCGCCGGTGTGAATTGACCTTGTCGTGGTGGTCCGAGATCAGACGTTCGCTTGGCGGCGGAGTTGCTCGCGCTGCACTTCTGTCACGTACTTGCAGATGCGATCCACGATGAACCGCTTGTGGCTCGACGCCGGTGAGAACTCGAAGGCGACGCCGATGTACGAACGCTGCTCACTGTCGCGGTGCACGTGTACGACGCGCCCGGCGACGCCGATGGGCGCCGGGATCTGCGGCTGCAGATCGATGTTCAGCCAGAGAAGCGACTGATCGGGCGCCGCGACCGGCTCATTCGGCTCGACGACAAGTCCCACACCGCCGCCACCGACGTTGACGAGGGCGCTCCAGAAGGACGGTCCGACTTCGGGCGTCACGAGTGTGTCTTCCGGCTCTCCGATACGCGCGATGACATGCCCCTCTTCGAGCATCTGAATGCGCGTCTGAACGCCGCGCTCAGCGGCGGAGATCGTGAGCGGATCGAGAATCGGCCAGCAGAGCACGCGCGGCAGGATGAGTCCCGCCGTCGAGATTCGATAGAAAGAACGGCGCTGGCAGCGCTCCACCTTACGCGGCGCCGCGATGCGAATGGCCTGCACCGACTTCGATCGATTCAGCGCCTTGAGCGTGTTTCCAAGCTTGCGCGTGTGGAACATCCAGCGATTCTGACCGACTGCCATGACGCCGACGAGCTCAACGTTGTCTTCGATGTTGATCGCCTCGCCCAGCGTGGACGGACGCTCAATGACGATCTCGTCTTCCGTCAGATCAAGGATGCGAACGCGCCAGATCAGGTTCTTGGCGACGGCGTCGACTGCAGGGTCGGCGTCAGCGCCGCCGTCCTCGAAAGCGCGCGCCATCGCAATCTCCAGAGCGCCGTTTCGATCGGCGATCTGCTGAAGGCTCCGACGCCAGTGTTCGGTTCTGCTTCGAGCTGCAGGCACGTCTTCCCCCGCGAGAATCGTCGGGACAATGGATCGATTCGCTGGTTGGGACATCGGCCCGAGCGCCGGGATGCTTGATGCGCGTCCGGGTGGTCCAGCCGTTCGCCTGCCGTCCGAAAAGACGGTATTCGTCGCAAACCGCAGAGACGCTCGCGTCTCACCCGTCCGTATCGGGTCGGAAGAGGAGCAGCGTGTTTCCGGGCGAAGCCGCCGGCGGCTTCCAGCCGGAGGCACGCGCCAGCAGCGTCAACTCCCCCATGGACCAGAGTCGGTGCCGGGGCTCATCAGCATGAAGCGTCCAGTCGTCTGGGTTCACGCGCTCGCCTTCGCGCAGCGAAAAGACGTTGTCGCCGTCGGCCCAGACGAGTTGCTGTGAGCCATCTTCGGAGACGCCGTTCTGCCAGGCGCCCTCGGCGACCTCGCGCCAGCATGGATCACAGAATGCGTCAACAGCGAACCAGCCGTGATCGTCGATCAGTCCGCGAAGACGCGTCATCAGGCGCAGCGCTTGATCGACGTCGTGGATGAGCATCAACGTGTGTCCGAGACACCAGATGGCTCCGTACTCTCCATCGTCTGGCGCCAGATCAGCGCGCGGATCGAGAAAGTCCGCAAGTCGCACGGCGATTCCCGCGCCGGCGCATCGTTCCGCGGCCTCGGCGCTCGAGTCGAGCGCGAGCACTCGCCAGCCGAGTTCAGTCAGTGGACGCGCGATGCGCCCATCTCCAGCGCCCAGATCAAGCAACCAGCGTTCCTTGCTCGCGCGCGCTTCGAGGAGCGCCTTGAGGTCCTGAAGCTGAAGAGCGTGCTCTTCCGCATCAAGCGGATTCCACTCGTCATCCCGCGAGTTCACGAGCGACCGCTCTCGGAGATCGACGGCGTGCAGCGAATGCCGACGGCTTCGAGGACGAGTTCGAGACCTTCGCCGTCTTCAGGCGAAAAAGCCGCGACCGAATGCGAGTCAACATCCAGGACTCCATAACACTCATCGCGTCCGTCGCGCTGACGAAACAGCGGGATCACGATCTCAGAGATATTGCGAGGATCGCATTCGATGTGTGCTTCGCCCAACAGGCGCACGTCATCGACGATCTGCGCTTCGCCGGTGCTGGCGGCGAGTCCGCATTGTCCATGCAGGCCGATGGGCGAGCACGCCGGAGCGTCGCGACAATGACCGAGCACCATCTCACTGGCGCTCGGATCGTCATCGGCGAAGGTGTACACACCGACCCAGTCGCAACCGAGACCGGAGAGGCTCTCCCAGAGCGCATCAACGACGGCGCGATGACGCGACGAAGAATCGGCTTGCGCATGATTCTCTTCAGCCAGCTTGCGGGCGATTGACTTGTAGTCTCGTTTCATGGCGAATCGTCCGGCGACCAGAGTTCGACGAGGTTGTCGTCCGGATCGTAGAAGTAATAGGACTCCGCGGACATCCAGTCGAATCGCGTCGGCCCGAAGACTTCAACTCCGGCGGCGCGGACGTGCTCCACGGATTCCTGCAGGCAATCGCGCGGCGTGTTGAGCGCGAAGTGCACCGGACCCCACCGGGCGCCGGCTGGGCGCGGTGAATGCTCCTCGAAGAGCAATGCTCCACGATGGAGACCGAGCAATTGCCGCCCGCCGGGAGCGCCGACGTCGAACCACGCCCAGTCCTGATCCCAATCTGACTCAGGCGTGCGCGGCCGGAGCCCAACGACGTCGCGGTAGAACGTCGCCGCCTGCGGAACGTCCCTGACGATGAGCACCAGTTCACTGAATCCTGTTGTGCGCAACGCGTATCCTCTCGAGTCCTGCGCACGATCATAGTGACTGCGTCGGCGCCTTCGACTACGATCAGCCCGACATGAATGACCAGGTCGCTCCCGCAGATGAGCATGTCGACAAGCACGTCCGATGGGATCTCCAGCCCCCGGCGAACGGCGACACCGAGTTTCTCGTTGGACCGGGTGGACGTCTGGATGAACTCAAACGCGCGTACCGCATCTTCGCGGAGGCCATGCGCGGATTCCGGAGGCTGCACTTTGTCGGGCCCTGCGTCACGGTCTTCGGATCAGCGCGATTCCGCGAGAACCACCGCTACTACCAGATGGCGCAGCGGGTCGGTCACAAGCTCGCTGAACACGGCTTCACCGTCATGACGGGCGGCGGGCCGGGCATCATGGAGGCAGCGAATCGAGGCGCCCGCGAAGCTGGTGGGAAGTCGATCGGCTGCAACATCGAGCTGCCTCACGAGCAGGAGCCGAATCCGTACCTGGATGAGTGGATTGACTTCCGGTACTTCTTCATTCGCAAGGTCATGCTGGTGAAGTACTCCTATGCCTTCATCGCGCTGCCGGGTGGATTCGGCACACTTGACGAGGTCTTCGAGACGGCGACGCTCATCCAGACACAGAAGATCAAGGACTTCCCGGTGGTGCTGATGGGCTCCGAGTTCTGGGAGCCGCTCATCGACTTCGTCAAGGACACCCTCGTGCAGCAAGGCACGATCGATCCGGAGGACTTCGACCGAATCATCCTGACCGACTCCGCGAGCGCCGCGGCGCAGCATGTCAAGGAAGTCGGGATGAGACGATTCGGCCTGAGCTACGGACCGAAGACCCGCAAGCGCTGGTGGCTCCTTGAACACCCGCGCGACGCGAAACCGAATCCCGGAGCCAAGTGACTCAGCCCGGCTTGGTCATTGACATCGGATCGAGAAGCTCGTTGAGCTTCGCCTCGGGAAGCACGCCCGTCTCGAGCGCCACCTGACGCACAGTCTTGCCTTCGCTGAATGCCTGCTTCGCGAGCGCCGCGGCTTTGTCGTAGCCGATGACCGGCGCCAAGGAAGTGCACATCGCGAGACTGCCTTCGATGAGTTCAGCGCAACGCTCACGATCAGGCTCGAGACCCTCAAGCAGCTTGTCCACCGTGATCGCGCAGGCGCCGGTGAGGATCTCGATCGACTCGAGAATATTCCGCGCCATCATCGGCATCGCGACATTCAGATCGAGCAGCGACCCGATGCCGCCCATGCCCCCCATCGTTGTCGCAGTGTCGTTGCCGATGACCTGGCAGGACACCATCATCACCGCCTCGCAGATCACCGGATTCACCTTGCCCGGCATGATCGATGATCCCGGCTGCACGGCCGGCAGGTTGAGTTCGCCGACACCGCAGCGCGGGCCGCAGCCCATGAGCCTGATGTCGCTTGCGATCTTGGAGATCGAGATGGCGACAGTCTTGAGATGCCCGGAAGCCTCGCAGATGCCGTCTTTCGCATGCTGCGCCTCAAAGTGATTTGGCGCCTCGATGAAGCCCATGCTCGTTCGGCGCGAGAGCTCGTCAGCAACGAGGCGGCCGAACTCGTGATGAGTATTGACACCTGTCCCGACGGCCGTGCCTCCGAGCGGAAGCTCCGCCAGCGTGTCGATCGCATGCTGCAGGCGCTCCTCGGCGTGCCTCATCTGCGACGCGAAGCCGGAGAACTCCTGGCCGAGGCGGATGGGCGTCGCGTCCTGCAGATGCGTCCGACCGATCTTGATGACGTCATCCCATTCGCGCGCCAAGAACTCGAGCTTCTCAGAGAGCCTCCGCACGGCCGGGAGCAACTCACAGTTGATCTGCATCGCCGCTGAGAGATGCATTGCTGTGGGGAATGTGTCGTTGGAGGACTGTCCCATGTTCACGTGGTCATTGGGATGCACACCGCCCTGGGCAAGGTACTCCGCATCCTTCGAGCTTCCGATCGGCGCGCCGCGCTTCTGACAGACGAGGTTCGCGATGACCTCGTTGGCGTTCATGTTCGTCGATGTTCCTGAACCCGTCTGAAAGACATCCACCGGAAAATGGCGATCGTGCTTCCCGGCGGCGACCTCCTCGGAGGCTGCGATGATCGACTCCGCGCGGGGTGGATCGAGCATGCCGAGTTCGCGATTGACCACGGCACACGCCGCCTTGAGAAGGCCGTAAGCGTGGATGATCGGCCCGGGAACAGGTCGACCGGAAACCGGAAAATTGAGGACGGCGCGCTGCGTCGAGGCGCCATAGAGCGCATCGATAGGCACCTTCATCTCGCCCATGGAGTCCTTCTCGATTCTCGTCTGCTCGCTCTGCTGCATGGTCGTCATGTCGGACTCCGGAAGGACTCGTCTGAAGTTGCGGCCTGATGGCGCGCCGAGGTCGCCGCCCTTCGCGACGTTTGCTCGGATGCGCACGTCCGACACCATTCTAGGGGGAGCGACTCGTCCGCGCTGGCGCTGAGGGCATTCGGTCTGTGCGGCCAAACTGCTCCTCGCGCCTCTGTGACACCTGAAGATTGCTGTTCATGATTCCGATCCCCTGAGGGACCCCGGGATTTCCTCGGGTCTGCGCCGCGACCGCGCGAACGCGCTGCTCAATGTGTTGTCCCGGCGGACAACGTCGACTGGGAAGGAAGAGGTGTCCAGAATGTTCAATCTGACCATCCGCAAGAAACTGCTCCTGGCGCTCATCATCCCCATGATCGCGTTGATATTCCTCGGGGGGCGGGCGTTCCTCGAGAGCCGCGCGGACGCCGAAGGGCTGAAGTCGATCGATGAACTCGCGGGACTCTCGGGCCAGATTGGCGCCCTTGTTCATGAGACGCAGAAGGAGCGCGGCATGACGGCCGCGTTCTACGGCTCGAAGGGATCACAGTTCGGACCGGAGCTTGCTGAACAACGCAATCAGACCGACCAGAGGGCGGAGGCCCTCCGCGCAGCGATCGCTGGAGTCGACGCCGTCGCGGAACACGCGCTCTTCGCAGAGGAACTCGAGATCGCGCTCGCCCAGCTGCGCGAGATCGAATCGCGTCGCAGCGAATTCAGCGCCATGGAGGCGCCGCTGGCGGACGCACTGTCGTACTACACGTCGATGAACGGCCACTTCCTCGATTCGATCACCCAGATGACGAACGAAGCCACCGATAAGCTCGCGTCGCATTTTGTCTCATACGTGAGTTTTCTGAAGTCGAAGGAGCGCGCTGGCATCGAGCGCGCGGTGCTGGCGAACACCTTCGCGTCGGACAAGTTCGGACCGGGCATGTTCGAGAAGTTCATCGCCATCAAGACCGCTCAGGAGCTCTTCGCGCATGAGGCCCGACTCCTGGCCAGCCCGGAGAATCTCTCCGACTGGGAGCAGGCGGCGCTCGCGGAGGCATTCAGCAGGGTCGATGAATACCGCGCTCTCGCGATGGCGAACGCCGTCGAGGGCGGATTCGGAATCGATCCGAAGATCTGGTTCGCCACGATCACCAAGAAGATCAACGTGCTGCATGAGCTCGAAGATCTCTTCGCCGAGCGTCTGCGACAGGAGGCGTCGGGAGAGTTCGCGGCCGCTCGAACAAATATGTACGCCCTCGGCGTATCCACGATTCTGATCATCCTCTTCACGTCATCGATCGGTGTGTTCCTCTCCCGCTCGATCACGAACCCGCTGCTCTCCATGATCGATCGCCTGCGTGACATCGCGGATGGCGAGGGTGATCTCACGCAAACCGTTGACGAGGAACGACCCGACGAACTCGGTGAGTTGGGCAAGTGGTTCAATCTCTTCGTGAGCAATCTTCGAACGATGATCACCAATGTCGCGAAGAACGCGCACGATGTCGCGTCGTCAGCGACGGAGATCGCAGCCTCCGCAGAGGAGCTCAGCGCTGGAATGCAGCAGCAGCAGTCGCAGACAGCGACGGTTTCCTCCGCCGTCGAAGAGATGTCCGCATCGATCGCTGAGGTCGCGTCGAAGGCCAGCTGCGCCGTTGAGAAGTCAGAGCGATCCGGCGACGAGGCCGCCTCTGGCGGCGAGGTTGTGGAGCGCACCGTCAGCGGCATGGAGGCGATCAGCGCCCAGGTCAATGAGTCGGCCATCGCCGTCGGCGAACTCGGCCGGCGCGGCGAACAGATCGGCGACGTCATCGAGGTCATCAACGACATCGCCGATCAGACGAACCTCCTCGCGTTGAATGCCGCCATCGAGGCGGCCCGCGCCGGAGAGCATGGTCGCGGCTTCGCAGTCGTCGCCGATGAGGTGAGGAAGCTCGCCGAGCGAACGACACGGGCGACTGAAGAGGTCACGGAGTCGATCCAGGCCATTCAGTCCGACACCTCGCTCGCCGTCGATCAGATGCAGGGCGGCCGGGAAAGTGTCGCCGATGGCGTGAAGCTCGCTGAGCGGGCGGGCGCGTCCCTGCAGGGAATCGTCGCAGGCGCTCAAGAGGTCGCAGAGGTCATTCGAGGCATCGCTGCGTCAGCCGAACAGCAGGCGCTGGCAAGCACTGACATCTCGAGAAACGTCGAGGCGATCAACGCCGTCACGAACGAGGCCGCCGAGGGCGTGCGGCAGTCGTCGGAAGCCGCGGCGGATCTCTCCGTGAAGGCCGAGGAGTTGCAGGAAGTCGTTGGGCAATTCAAGGTGGCCTGATCGACGCGTCCGCGACGCACAGGACAGTGATCTCAGATTGCTGGCAGGACATTTCAGGGCCTCCGACACGTGTCGGGGGCCCTTTCTCGTGCGCAGGACGCATGTATCGCTGCGGAGGCTAGGATGCAGGGCCGCGTGAGCATGTCTCCTCGAACGCGACCGTGAAATCAGCGTCTTCCTCCGCCATATAAGCCAGTGCTCCGCGGCCAGCGCCCTTTGCAACTCGCTCCTGATGGGAAGGTAGGCGACAGTGGCGGCTCTCGTGGGCTGAGATTGGGTCGAGAGTTCACAACGTCCGAATAATGACAGGGCATCTGCATGAGCACCCTCTGGTCGGTTCTGAAGTGGTTTTTTTGGATCGGGCTCGTGATCGTGATCCTCGGCGCGGGGGCCGGCGCGTTCCTCTATCCGAAGCTGAAGGAAGTCATGGCGAATCGCCAGGGCGGTCCCGTCGGCACGGAGATCTACTCTCTCGAAATTGACCGTGGCCGTCTGGTGCGGCGCGTCAGCGCCCCGGGTCTGCTCGAGCCGCCCCGGCGCGTCGTAATCTCCCCGCGGGTCTCTGCCGAAATCGTCGAACTCCCATTCGACAACGGCGACCCGGTGGAGGCTGGTGACGTCGTCGTTCGCCTCGATGACGCTGAACAGTTGGCGTCGCTCGCCTCGGCAGAAGCACGCCTTGGCGGCGACGAAGCGCGATTGCAAGGCGCCCAGGCGACCTACAAAGACGCGGTGATCGACTGGGAGCGCCTGGACTCTCTTTATAAGAGCGCGGATGTCAGTAAGTCAGAACTCGACGACGCCGAGAACGCCATGCACAACGCCGAAGCGAATCTCCGTGCTTCCGAGCAGGCGGTCGAGGTTGGTCGAGCGCTCGTGCAGCAGCAACTCGAGAACGTGCGCTACACGGTGATTCGATCGCCGATCGGCGGCTGGGTCACCCGCCGCAACTCTGAGGTCGGCGAGGTTGTGACCGGCTCCGTCGGCGCCCAGGGCACGGTCATCATGGAGATTGCCGATCTCACCGAGATGATCGTCCGCACTGAGGTGGACGAATCGGACATCGCAGAAGTCACGATCGGACAGAGCGCTCGCATCTTCATCAACGCATTCCCGGAGGAAGTCTTCGAAGGCACAGTCTCACGAATCGCGCTCGAGCGTTCTGTCTCCAGAACGGGGGCCGACATCTTCTATGTCGAAGTGAGCCTTCATAAGGACGCCGACCGACGCCTCTACGCCGGCCTGACGGCGAGCGTTGAGATCGCGGTCGAGACGCTCGAGGACGCCCTGCTGGTGCCCAGCCAGGCCGTCGCCGATGTCCGCGTCGATGAATTGCCGCGCGAGGTCAGCGACGACAACGAGATCATCGACCGCGAGAAGACCTTCGCTCGCGTGGTCTATCAACTCGTCGATGGCAAGGCTGTCGCCACGCCTGTGCGCGTCGGTCCAAGCAATGTTCAGCAGACGGCCATCACGGACGGACTCGAGCCGGGGTCGCGCGTCATCGTCGGGCCGTATCGCGCCCTGTCATCGATGGAGCATGAGAAGGCTGTCTACGACCCCGAACTCGAGAAGGACGAGGAAGAGACGACGACCGATCTCGCGCAGGAAGGCGAGGAAGAGGCGGAGGATCTCGCCTCTGAGGAAGGAAGCGACAACGCCGGGCAGACCTCATCGGAGGCCGAGACGACCCTCGTCTCGGACTCAAGCGCCGCGTCATGACAATCTCGATCCGCAAACTCGTCAAGACCTACAAGGTCGGCGTCGATCGCGTGCATGCGCTTCGGGGCCTCGATATCGAGATCGGCAAGAACGAGTTCGTTGCGATCATGGGCTCCTCAGGCTCGGGCAAATCCACGCTCATGAACATCCTCGGCTGCCTCGACCGCCCGACAAAGGGTCGTTACATCCTCAACGGCAAGCCGACGCACAAGATGGGGTCCCGCGAACTTGCGAAGGTCCGCAACAACGAGATCGGGTTCGTCTTTCAGTCATTCGAGCTGCTCCCCAGAGCTTCGGCGCTGAAGAATGTCATGCTCCCGCTGATCTACTCGAAGAAGCACTGGTGGGGCGCACGGGGCGCCGCCAAGCGCGCATTGCAGCGCGTCGGACTCGAAGATCGCATGGGGCACAAGCCGAATCAACTCTCCGGCGGTCAGAAGCAGCGCGTGGCGGTCGCTCGAGCGCTCGTTGCGCAGCCGAGCATCCTGCTCGCGGATGAGCCCACCGGCAACCTCGACTCCAAGACGACGGACGAGATCATCCACCTCTTCACTGAGCTTCACGAAGAGGGTCAGACGATCGTAATCGTCACGCACGAGGAGGATGTCGCCGGGCATGCCGAGCGCATCATCCGACTGCGAGACGGCCTCGTGATGTCCGACAAGCCAACCGGTGAGGACGAGATCCACCGCGAATGGCTCGAGCACTCGGCGGCCGCGCTGCGGAAGCACCAGGAGCAGACTCAGGCGACGCCGACCGTGGTCAATCCGGCGAAGAAGGCGCCATCATGCTGATCATCCGGCTGCTGCTTCAGACGATCGTCACGGCGGCCGAGCAGATCCGCGCCAACAAGTTTCGCGCCATGCTCACGGCGCTGGGCATCATCATCGGTGTCGCGTCGGTGACGGCCGTCATCGCGGCGATGACCGGCATGCGCCAGGGCGTGCTCGCCGAGTTCGAGGGATTCGGCGCGCGCAAGGCGTGGATCTGGGGCCAGGTGCCTCGCGAACTCCGCGGGACGATGCACTGGGACAAAGTGCGCATGGATCTCGAGGAGATCTCAGCACTACAGGATCAGTGCGACGCGATCACGCTCGTCACACCACTCACCAACATGCGCTGGGATGTGCGCAACGGCGACTACATCCAGACCGCAGTTGGAGTGACGGGCATCTGGCCAACCTGGCATGAGATCGAAGGCCGTGCAGTGACCCTCGGCCGCCCGTTCAACACCATCGACAACGAGACTCGCCAGCAGGTCTGTCTGATCAATGAAAAGGCCATCGAGGAGCTGCGCCTCGACACCGATCCAACAGGCGACTTCGTGCTCGTCAACGGACGACGGTTCCTGATCATCGGCGTCGTCGAGGAGCGCGTCGGCGGCGGCATGTTCGGCGAGGGAGAAAGCCGAACGGAGGTGTACATCCCATTCGGCACCGCCGAGAAGATGAACAAATGGCGCTGGCCTTACGCCATGGCCCAGATCAGCTCGCCGGACAAGGCGGACGAAGCGCGCGAACAGATGCGCTTCGTGCTTCGGAAGATGCGGCGGCTCGATCCGGAAACGCCCGACACATTCGGCATCGAGATCCTTCAGTCGCACATCGACCGATTCAATAACGTCGCGGCCGTCATGACCATGATCGCCGGGGGCATCGTGAGCGTCTCGCTTCTGGTCGGCGGCATCGGCATCATGAACATCATGCTCGTCTCGGTGAGCGAGCGAACACGTGAGATCGGCTTGCGCAAGGCCGTCGGCGCTCAACCGGCGATCATTCTGCTGCAGTTCCTCACGGAGGCCATCGTGCTTTGCCTGGCCGGCGGGCTTGTCGGCGTCATCGCGGGCCAGTACCTGACGCTGGGCCTGCGATCAATCCCGGGCGCGGATCTCGAGCATGCGTCAATCCCGATGTGGGCGCTCCTCTTCGCCTTCGGATTCAGCGCCAGTGTGGGCGTGATCTTCGGCATGTTCCCGGCGTTCAAGGCAGCGCGCCTGAACCCGATTGACGCCCTTCGACGCGAGTAGTTCTGGAGTCTCCTTCGCAGTCATGTTCATCGTCCGATTCATCATGCAGACGCTCGGCCTCGCCTTCGGCCAGCTGCGCGCCAACAAGGCGCGGGCGCTGCTGACGGCGCTGGGCATCATTGTCGGGATCGCATCGGTGACGTCGGTGATCGGCGCCATGACCGGGCTGCGCGGCTTCGTGCTCAATGAGTTCGAGAAATTCGGCTCGAACCGGTTCTTTATCGATGGAACGCTTCCGCCAAGCATGGCGGACAAGGTTCACTGGCTCGATACGCAGCTCACGATCGAAGAAGTCCATCGTCTTCGCGATGAGGTCGAGTCGATCGAGTTGATCACGCCTATGTGGTGGGACTCATTCGAAGTTCGCAACGGCGAGTTCCTCGTCACCGGCGTCCGCGTGACCGGCGCCTGGCCGGAGTGGCACGAGATCTCTGATCAGACCGTGATTCGAGGTCGGGAGATGAGTTCGCTCGACAACGAGCACAAACGGCACGTCTGCCTGATCAATGAGCACGCAATCGAAGAGCTCGGTCTCAATCGCGATCCGGTCGGCGACTTTATCTTCGTCGGCGGCCGGCGATTCCTCGTCATCGGCGTCATCGAGACGAAGGAGATGAGCGCAATGTTCGGTGGGGGCGATGCGCAGACCGAAGTGTATGTGCCCTTCGAAACCTGCAAGAAGATGGCCCCGCATCGCTGGATCCGCCACGCTGAAGGACTCGTCACATCGACGGAGGAAACCGATGAGACGAAGGCCCATGTCCGTCACATCCTGCGCCGCACGCGCGGCCTCGATCCATCCGACGAGGACACGTTCTTCTTCGAGGTCGTCCAGCGGTTTGTTGACGGATTCAATCAGCTCGCGAACACGATGACCGCGATCGCCGCAGGCGTCGTTGCGATCTCGCTGCTCGTCGGCGGCGTCGGCATCATGAACATCATGCTGGTCTCCGTGAGTGAGCGCACACGCGAGATTGGATTGCGAAAGGCGGTCGGCGCGCAACCGATCGTGATCCTGCTTCAGTTCCTGATCGAGGCGATCGTCCTCTGTGTGGCAGGCGGCATCATCGGCGTGATCCTCGGCCAGATCATTGTTCTGGTTATGCAGAATCTCCCCGATGTCAATCTGACGAGCGCCGCCATTCCCCCGTCCGCGATCGTGCTCGCGCTCGGTTTCTGCACGGCCGTCGGCGTCCTCTTCGGCATGTTCCCGGCCATCAAGGCTGCACGACTGAATCCCATCGACGCACTGCGACATGAATAAACAACTCGTCTTCCTCGGCGTCGGCGCCTGCGCCCTCGTCGCCATCACCGGCTGCAAGAACCCCTTCTTCTCACATCCCAGTGACTACGGACGCGAACTCCCGCTGCAGAAGATGCACACGGTCGACACGCTCCCTCTGGACGAATGGGCTCTGGATGACGACCACACGGAGCTTGCCGAGGAATACATCGATCATCCCCCGCGGAACCGATTCGAAGGCATGGATTCCTTCGAGCTGGACATTGAGCAGGCCCGCGCATGGACGCTGGCGAATAATGTCGATGTCCGCGTCGCGCTGATCGAACCAACGATCTCGACGGAGCGACTCGCGGCCGAGGAAGGGAAATTCGAAGCCGTCTTCTTCGCCAGCGCCCGACGGACGGAACTTGATCAACCGACATCGAGCGATCTTCAGGGATCACAGGTCGAGCTGAACAACTTCAATGCGGGTTTCCGGATTCCGCTCCGGACCGGCGGCACGATCACGCTGGAGTCGCCATTCAGCAGGACATCGACGGACAACGAGTTCACGTTTCTTGACCCGTCATACGAAGTTCAACCGACCTTCTCGATCTCGCAGCCGCTGCTTCGCAATGCGGGCCGGCGCGTGAATACGCACTCGATTCGCGTCGCTTCATTGCAATCCGGCATTACGCAGACCGCGGCCAAGCTCGAGGTCATTCGGCAGGTCGCCAACGTCGATCGGGCATACTGGCGTCTTTATTCGGCAAGACGCGCACTGGAGGTCTCACTGCAGCAGTACGACCTCGCGATGGACCAGTTGGAGCGGGCAAGGCGCCGAGTTCGGGCGGGCGTTGTCGCGGAAATCGAAGAGACACGCGCTGAAGAGGGCGTCGCGCAGCGACTTCAGTCGATCATCAGCGATCAGAATCGAGTCGTTCAGTTCCAGCGCAATCTGAAGAGGATCATGAACGTCTCGGATCTCGAGATGCTCGACGAGATCCTGATCGTTCCTGAGACGGACCCGAACCCGATCAACTTTGAGCTCGACCCGGGAGCGCTCGCCACACAGGCCGTCGAGAATCGCATGGAGATGCTTGAACTTGAGCTCCAGCTCGCGATCGACGCCAGCACGGTCGACTTCACGAGGAACCAGGCGCTCCCGCTCTTCACGTTCGACTACTCGTACAACACCAACGGTCTGAGCGACAACACGCAGAGCGCGCTTCGCCAGGCCCGACGTGACGATTTCAATGACTGGACGCTGGGCCTCAACGCCGAGATTCCGATTGCGGGCAATGAGTCCGCCAAGGCGCGCGTCCAGGAGGCGGTCCTCAGGCGATTGCAGCGCCTCGGCACACGCGAAGCTCGCCGACTGTCGATCATCCAGGAAACGCTCGACGCGATCGACACGCTCGAAACCAACTGGCAGCGCATCCTCGCGTCTCGCCAGACGACGATCCTCGCCGAACGAACGCTCCAAGCGGAGCAGCGTCAGTTCGACGTCGGTCGCAGCACCTCGAATGATGTGCTCGACGCCGCGACACGCCTCGCGCTCGCGCAGCTCACAGAGATTCAGTCCCTGCGCGACTACCAGATCGCACAGGTTGATCTGGCCTTCGCGACCGGCACTCTCCTCGGCGCCTCACGCGTTGCCTGGGACGAAGTCGACCCGCGCATTCAGCCCGCGCCGTATCAGGAAGATGACGAGCCGATTGCCTGGCCGCTGCAGCCCGACGAGATGCCAGAGCCCGAGATTGAGCGCGCGCCGGATATCTACGGCGATTCCTGATCGCGTGTGATCACGCCTCGGCGAAGAGCGCTTCGACGTAGGCCTCAGGATCAAACGGCTCGACGTCGTCGGGAGTCTCACCGACGCCGATGAACTTCACCGGGATATCGAGCGCTTCGCGAATGGCCAGCACACTGCCGCCCTTGGCCGTGCCGTCGAGCTTCGCGAGGAAGAGACCGGTGACGCCGATCGCCTGTGTGAACTCCTCGGCCTGACGCACGGCGTTCTGTCCGGTCGTCGCATCCAGGACAAGCATGACCTCGTGCGGCGCTCCTTCGATCCTCTTCGCCACAACATCACGAATCTTCGTGAGTTGGCGCATGAGCGGATCCTGGGTGTGCAGACGGCCCGCCGTGTCGATGATCAGCGTATCGACGCCGCGATTCAACGCCGCCTCGCAGGCATCGAACGCGACGGCCGCCGGATCTCCCCCCTGCTGGCCCTTGACGATCTCAACGCCGAGTCGATCCGACCAGATCTCGAGCTGGCGGACGGCGCCGGCGCGGAATGTGTCACATGCGGCCAGCATGACACTGCGGTTCTCATCACGCAGCGCCTTCGAGAGCTTGGCGATGCTCGTCGTCTTACCGGCGCCGTTGACACCGGCGACAAGGATGACTGTCGGCGTTCCCGGTGAGCAGTCGAAGTCTGACGCGAAGTGCAGTCGCCGGTCTGACTCCGGCCACATCGCCTTGAGTTCGCGCTTGAGATACTCGATCGCATCCTCGCCGCGCGTCAGTTGTCCAGCTTTGTAGTCGCTTCGCAGCCCTTCGATGAGCCTACGCGTCGTTGCGACGCCCACATCAGACTGAATGAGCCGGGCCTCGATCTCGTCAATCAACGCGTCATCGAGGGTGCGCCCGGCGAGCATCGAGCGAAGCCCGCCAACGAATGACTCGCGCGTCCGCGCCAGCCCCTTGCTCACCTTCGAAAGCACTGACTTGAAAAGAGCCATCAGCCAGTCACCTCTCCGGAATGGCTCGATGTGTCTTCGGGCGTCGATCGAAGCACGGACTTGAGCACTTTGTCGAGAACTCCGTTGACGAACGAGGGCGACCGCTCCGTGCTGAACTTCTTGGCCAGCTCGATCGCCTCATTCACCGCGACCTTCGGTTCGCACACGTGTGCGGTCATCTCGTAGTGCGCGAGGCGGAGAATCGCCCGATCGACGGCCGGCTGCCGATGCGCCGGCCAACCGGGCGCCAGCTCCGTGAAGACATCGTCGGCGCCCGACCGCGCCTCGAACGCTGCGAGCGCGAGTTTGAATGCTTCATCGCGCTCCGCCTCGGTGAACGCCGCGTCGCCGTCGTCGACAATGTCGCCACGAACGACTTCGACATCGCAGTCTCCGCGCGCATCGAGCTGATAAAGCGCCTGGAACGCGAGTCTCCTGATATCACGTGGGGTCGCCATAGGGTTAGCTGATCGCTCCAGCTGCGCGCACGGACTGAACACGTCGCAGTTCCAGGACGGCGTCGATCGCCGCCGCCATCGCCTCGACCCCCTTGTTGTCCACGCTGAGCTTCCCCGATCCCGCGGCCGACGACCTCCCCGATCGCGGCGCCTGGGCCCGGGCTTTCGCTTGCTCGAAAGTCCCCGTCGTGAGCACACCGAAGAGCGTCGGAACGCCTGAGTCCAGAGCAACCCGAATGAGCCCGTTCGCGATGGCGTCAGCGATGACTTCATCGTGGCGCGTCTCGCCCTGGATGACACATCCGAGGGCCACGACCGCATCCTGGCCAGCTGTAGACGCCTGAGCGAGAACCGGGAGTTCGAAGGCGCCGGGAGCGCGCACAACCAGGAGGTCCTCCCCTGATCCGCCGCAGCGCTCGAACTCGGCGCGGGCGCCCTCGAGCAGGCTCTCCGTGATCTCCGGGTTGTACCGACTCACAACGATCGCAATGCGCATTCCGCGCGCGTCGCGATCGCCGGCGAGAGATGGGTCTTCGGTTGCCACGGCCGGGATGGTAGGGCGTGCCGCTCGCTCGGGCCACCAGCCCCGGCGATCCCTCACGGGGGCGCTCAGGCGATACCATCGCGACGTGCCCTCCCTCCTGAATCAGGTCATCCCAGCGCTCCGACTCACCCGCGTCGCGACGGCGCTGGCGGCGGTCTCAAACGCCTGGTTCGTCATTCTCTGGACGCGCGCGGCGCCGGAGGAGATCGGGCCGGCTGCCCAGGCGGAAACGCCGTTATGGGCATTGCTTGCGATCGGCGCCGTTGTCGCCGTCGGGATCTTCGCCTACGGCGCCGCATTAAATGACCTGCTGGATGTGAGACGCGATCGAGCTCTTCATCCGGAACGCCCGCTTCCCTCCGGCCAGATCAGCCTCGAGGCCGCGATCGGCATCATCGCGGGCATGCTCCTGGTCGCGACGCTCGCCTCGACAGTCCTGGGCCTGGGGGCCGTGGTGCTCTCGCTGCTGACCTGCTCGGCAATCCTCTTCTTCAATGGCGTCGCCAAGCACGTGCCCTCTGTTGGCGTCGTCTCCGTGAGCCTCATCTACGGCGCGCACATGATCATCCCGAATGTGCGTCTCGAGTTCGTCTGGCCCGTCTGGCTCGTGATGTCGCACAGTCTGCTGATCGCGATCGTCGTGCATGTCGTCGGTGGACGTCGTCCGCGACTCTCGCGGCGCGCGCTGATCTCGGCGATCGCAGGTTGGGTCTTCTGGTCAGGCGTGCTGCTCTTTGTCGGATGGAGACGTTCGGGAGCGCTCTGGCCGGACTGGGTGTCTCCGGTCGCTGCGCTCGGGCCCGCCGCCGGCGCCATCGCGTTCATCGTCTACCTATTGATGACCACAACGCGCGGAACCGGCGCCCGCCCGCGCACAGCGGCGCGCGTCGGGCGCACGGGGTCCTGCTGGCTCGCGATCTACAACTGCGGCTGGCTAGTCGGCCAGGGATACTCCCGAGAGGCCCTGCTACTGGGCTCCTTCGCGGCAGTCGGCTGGATCGCCATCGAGTCGACGCACGCCCTGATCGATCGAACGATCGAACCGCTCGAGTACCGGATGTAAGCGCCCTATTCGATCAGGCGAAAGCGCTCCGGCAAACGCGGCAGGAGCACCACGACCTGTCGATACACGCGCTTCCTGTCGTCATCGACAACGCGCTCGGAAAGCATGAGTTCGCCGGCCGTCTCGGTGCGCAGTGACGCCGGCCCGAATCCGTCTTCGGCGTCCTGGGCGATGACCTCGATCGAGTCGCCCTCGCCCCACGGGACTTCCGGGCGCTCGGAGCAGATGAGGTAGGCGTTGCCAGGTTCAAGGAGCGCACTGACGCTGAGGTCGTCAAAGAGCGGCCCATCTTCGGCGACAGGACGGCGCTCAGGAAGCGAAAAAGCCGCTGACTCCGCGGCGAACGCGAGCTGGAGAGCCAGGTCCACGCGCAGTCGAGGGCCGTCAGCCGTCGGGGTCGTCCAGGCGCGCAGCAGGAGCCGCAGACGCCCGCCATCGAGCACACTGACGCCGCCAGAGGACCGCATCGCCAGCCCCTCCCCCACATCAAGGCCGACCATTGCGTCAGTCCAATCAGGCGACTGTCCGAACCAATGCCGATCGATGCGACCCGTAAGTTCGAGCGACTCGCGCACGCCGGGCAACTCAGTGAGCGGCACGCGCACCAGCCGAAATCCGTTGACCTGCAGATGGCGGCGCTCCTCGACGGAGAGTTCTGCCAGTGAATCGGAATAGGGCGAGAGCGCCTCGGCGAGATCTTCGCCTCGATCGCGAATCACCCAGCGGCGCATCTCAAGCCCGCTGTGCCCGCCGCGCACCACGGGCTCCACGATCTCCTCGGCGCCGTCAGCGCTCGGCGGCTTGACGGTGACGGACTGCTCCACGGCGCAGGATGGGAGCCAGAGCGCCGCGAGCGCCATCACCATCAGACCGCGCCCGTTGAACTCAGACTTCGGCCGGCTCGAAGTCATTGATGCGGTCGATCAGTTTGCGCACGATGCCGTAGTTGCGGCGGGTATGCGTGAACGCAATCCGCGGGAGGTCCAGGTGATCCGTCTCGACCTCGTACGGTCCGCGCTGCTCGATGGAGCCGCTCTTGACGAGGAAATCGAACTCGTGGTTGAGACGGGCGACGTCTTCGTCGGTGATGCGATGCTTGATCCGCAGCACGAGATCGTCGCGCACATACCGGGACGAGTGGTAGTTTCGATAGAAGCGCTTGATGTGGCGCTCCGCGTCGTCCGAGTCCTCCGCGATGTAGTAGATCGAGTAATCCTCGGGGCTGATGAAGCGTGTCTTCATCAGGGCCTCGTTGATGTACGCGTTCCAGTCACGCCAATAGGTGCCGCCCTTGCCCTCCAGCATCACCACCGGCACGATCGATGACTTGCCGGTCTGGATCAGCGTCAGCACCTCGAACGCCTCGTCGTTCGTGCCGAATCCGCCGGGGAAGCACACGACGGCGTCCGCCTGACTCACGAACATGAGCTTGCGCGTGAAGAAGTAGCGGAAGTTTATGAGCTTGGAGTCGCCGGCGATGATCTCATTCGCCGTGGTCTCAAAGGGCAGGCGAATCGAGAGGCCGAATGACGAATCCCGCCCCGGGCCCTCGTGACCGGCTTTCATGATGCCGTCGCCAGCGCCTGTGATCACGAGCCAGCCATGCTCAGCCATCATGCGTGAGAACTCGACCGCGCGGATGTAATCCGGATGCTCCGAAGGCGTGCGCGCCGAACCGAAGATGCTCACCTTCGGCGCGTGCGGGTAGTCGGCGAACACCCGATAGGCGTGACGAATCTCCTTGAGCGTGGACGCCATGAGCTTGAGCTCACCAGAGTCACGCCCGTCCTTGACCACCTTGAGGCTTGTCTGGAGCAACTCACGAATGAACTTGCTCTCGGGCGAACTCGCGTCGCCGCCGGCGAATGCGATGAGTTCATCAATCTTCGCGTTCGCTTCGGGGCTCGACAGATTCGAGGAGATCCGATTGGCTCGTCCCTCGCTGTCCTCAGTGGGATTGAAACGCGCCTGCTGGGCGCCGCCTTCATTCTGCGTTTGTGTCATAGTCGATCTTGATCTGCTTCTCTCGTCCGCCGGACCGATGCTCCTGCGGCGCGTCATGCTCACTCTTGCTCAATCGGGTCAGTCGCCGGATTCCACGACCGCCTTCAAATCCTCCATGTCCTGCAGCAGCGCCTTCTTCATCGTGCCGGAAAAGAGAAGCCCCACCGGCGTCATGAGTCGCGCCATGAAAGTCAAGGGCTTTCCCTCGCCGGTCAGAACGACACGCGTAGACCCATGCTGATCGGAGAACGCGTACCGGAATCGATAATCCACACCGCAGGACTCGCAACGAACGCCGAGTTCCCCGGGCGGCGAGAACTCATCGAACTCGAGTTCCTCCGTATGCTCCCTTTTGAGCACGACGCGCGTCTCGGCCCAGCGCGTGCCCTTGCCGACTTCGCCGTCGGTCAGCAACTCGATCTTCGTGATCCCGCTGATCCGGTCAGTCATATTCTCCAGGTCGCAGAATGCGCCGAACACCCGCTCTCGCGGGGCGTTCACATCGACTTCAATCGGTCCAACCTTCATCGGCGAATCCTCGTTCGTTCCGGGCGCTGCTTCGAACCCATCAGTCTATCGAGACTCAGTGCGGAGCGGCGCTCAGCTATACTGAATCGGCTCTGGCGACCTCTGAAGGCCACCGGGGCGACAACCAGATATGTTCGTCAGGAATAGAGCACCAAGCGCTCGTAGCTCAGCAGGATAGAGCAACGGTTTCCTTCGAAAAGAGGGGCCCGGCCCGGCGACGGGTCGAGGCGAACCGGGTGAACTCGGGGAAGCCCACAGTCGCACACACGTTGCGCGACCGGGTAATCCCGAGCCAAGCCATCGGTGGGGCCGTCCCGAGTTTGATCAATGATCAGAGTGGGGCGTCGCCGGTGGAAGGTGTAGAGACCAGCGGGTGAGCAGTCCCGGCAATACCCCCGCGTAGGGCTGATCCGAAACCGGGTCGGTTCGAAGCGCCCGGCGACCGGCGGCAGACGATGGCGCCGCCGGTTGATGAGATGGTCCAGCCCGTCGGGAAACCGACGTGATCGCTGAAACCGTAGGTCGGAGGTTCGAGTCCTCCCGGGCGCGCTTACGAGAATCCCGCATCGCGCCTGCATGCGGGGTCCGGCCTCCGGTAAACGAGCTTCCGATCCGCGCCGAATCGGCGCGTGGACACCACCGTGTGAACGTTTCCGTCAATGAAACGCAACGTGGCAGGCGGATCGCATGCGTGAGACACCGATGTCTTCTCACCACCGACATAGACCTGCGCCTCATCGATCAAGTCTTTCTCCGCAAGACTCTCCAGAAGTTGCGATCCCGCCTCGGTCATGACCGTGCTCGCGTCAGTTGATTCTGACAACCATCGAAGCAATGACTCGAGATCAACTCCTTGATCTCCGGTCGGAAACCCCTCTACTCGCGCTCCTGACTCTCGAAGCGACGCGGCGCGTTGCGCGACCTCGCTGTCAGTGAGACGCCGCTTCGAGGCTGCAACGACGATGGGAGCATCCGCCGCCATCGAGAGGACTCGAGCGTCCGGCGATGTGCGAACCGATGAATCGACGATGACGCGCGTGGCGACGCGACGAATGCGACGAACGCCGCGCGCCGTGAGGAGCGGATCGTCGGCAAGCACTGTTCCGACGGCGCTGAGGATGGCGTCGACCTTCGCGCGCAGGCGATGCACATCCAGTCGTGAACGCTCGTTCGAAATCCAGTTCGATTGTCCCTGAGGCGTTGTGAGAGCGCCGTCATCCGTCTGAGCCCACTTCGCGATGACCCAGGGTCTGCCAGTCTCGAGGCGATGTCGCCAGGGCTGGCTCAGACGGACCGCGTCAACGGACGCTGCTGTAAATCGAGTCTCAACGCCAGCGTTCGCAAGCACACAAGCGCCGCCGCGAGAAACCTCGCCCGGATCGGAAACCGCTATCACGACACGAGCGACGCCGGCACGAATGACGGCGTCCGCGCAGGGCCCCGTCTTCCCCGTGTGCACGCAAGGCTCGAGCGTGACCCACATCGTGGCGCCGCGCACATCTCGATCACGCTGATGGCATGCTTTGAGCGCATCGATCTCTGCGTGGTCTCCGCCGAATCTCCGATGGTGTCCGATGCCGAGAATCTCGACATCGCCGTCGCGCTCCCGGCCGATGACGCACCCAACCAGCGGATTCGGCTCGACGTCGCCCACGGCGCGCCATGCGACGCGGGCCGCCAGATCGAGCATGCGCTTGTCGATCGCCTCACTCGCGCTCATGCCCGGCGCACCAGTGCATTGCGCTCCGCGGCGGAGAGTTCGTCGCGCATATCCTCCAGCCATCGGCGGGCATCCAGACCGTACCCCGCCGTGGGCTTCAACTCCGGCAGTCGCGCTGACCAGTGCCTGTTGAATCGCGCCATGTGAAGTTCGCGGACATACTTGGCGCACATCGACGCGAGCGCCGTCGGGAGATGCCGTGCATCCGCTTCGACTTCGAACCTGATCGCCATCGAGCGCGCCGGTCCAGCGCCAGTCTCGTTGCCGGAGATCGAGTAGAAGCTCGTTTCCTGCGATTCCGCCCTCGAATCGACTCGGGCGTCCTCGATTGCCGCTTCGAGCTTGCCTTCGTAGAACCTGCGGCCCCCCTGCCGATCGATGACGACGCGCGGCCGGCGCTCGCCGGACGCCTCCCAGACGCGCCGGAGCAACTCCGCGACGCAACCAAAGCTGACTTCAGCCTTGCCGTCCAGATTCTCGAGGCGCCGATTGAACTCCATTGCGTCCAGTGCGACACAGCGCATCTCGATCAGAGTCACCCCCTGCTCGCGACACGTCGCGCGCAGCCTGTTGACGCGAATACCGAGTTCCTCGCGCGACACCGCGACTGGAATCGGAGACGGGTCCTCCCCGTGCCACGCAGGGCGACAGGCGCATTCGCCGAGCGCCTCGAAGAGCTCGATATCCGTTGCAGGTTCGAGACCGAGAAGCGCTAGAAAACCAAGCACGCCTGTCTCGAGATGGACAAGCGGATGCCTCGTTTTCGTTTGGTTCGGAAGCTTGAGCGCTTTCGAATCGTTGACAGCGATCAGTCCGCGCTGCGCATCCCGAGTCGTCTGACCGACGGCGCCGGCAAGCGTCTTCCAGAGATCTGGGGGCGCATCGCCTTCAGACCAACCTTGAACATCAAATGATGTCGATGCGACGCACAGCGGCCCCAGGCGCGGTCCGTACCCCGCTTCGTCGATGCCGGCATAGATCAGCCCGGGCGCGAGAGCAGTCATCGGGCGCGCCGCCTCTCAAGAGGGCGAGCCGGCGATGTCCTGCGCGCCAGTCGCGCAGGTCGAGCGCCGGTGGAGACTATTCCGCCTGCGCAGTCCTAAGGCTTCGGCGGGGTAAGCCGGACCGACTCACCATCAGCCGTTTCCCCTGTCGGACCGCCACTACCGGACGGCATGACCTGAATCGCGATCAACACGACAGCGCCGATCAGGCAAACAGCGATGATGATGACCTTGATGAGCTGACCCTTCTCCACGTCGCGATCTCCTCGGAGCGATACTGGACGGCCGCCGCAGTCACGATCTCGGCGGCGTTCCGAATGTTCAGATTGTACCGAGTCGGCATCTCGGCCGCCCTGCACCTGAGAACGTGGCCAGGGCGTAAGAAAAGCGGCGCCCGGAACGGTGCAGATTGCCTGCTCTCGTCCCGAGCGCCGCCAATGCGTCATCGATTGAACACCAGCCGAAGGGTCGGCTGACGTCGGACTTAGCGGAAGTCACGTCCCTTCGGGCCGCCGACGCACGCCGCGTACCACGCGGGGCCGCCGCCGCCGATGGAAGGATCATTCCACTGGTAATCAAGGGTGGTGGCGTACAGCTCGCCATTGGAGATCGCGTCGCGATACTCACGATCGTTCGGATCAGGCATCACGTCGAAGGTCTTGACCTGCTTGGCCGAGCCATCGCACATGGAGACGGCGACAGTCGCGCCGGGGCTGCTGTAGAGGAACGCATTGCGATTGTGCGCCGCGAAGAGGCCGTAGAACATGACCTTCTTGGAGGGGTGCACGATGTCGCTCGACTGGACGTACGCACGGAAGGGCCACCACTCGCGCTGCGACCAACCGGCCTGAGCCGTGTCGCCGCCGAAGGGGTTGCTCGTGTCACGAACGCCGGTCCAGAAGTTGCCGGGCTGTCGATCCCAGAGGCTGTCACCCATGATGCCGACGATGGTGTAGCGATAGCTGGGATTCAGAATCCAGGCGCCGCCTTCGTCGATCGTCTCAGGAAGCTCTGACGAGAAGAACGCACGAGTCGTCTCACCACCGCTGCCGGCAGCCGAGAAGTCATCGGGGTAGTCGAGGCCGTAGGAACGGCTCTTCAGACCAGCCCAGTAGCCGCCCATGGGCAGCCACTCGGAGAAACCCGACGAAGTGAACATCTCGTCGAGCAGGTCGAATCGCTCACCATCGATCGCGTACTCGCCGAACGCGATGTGGTACGCGCGCTGCACGTCCTGATGCTTGAGACCTTCGGGGATCTCCCAGCCGTTGTGCGGGTAGAGCGGGTGTGCCCAGAAGATCGCAGGATGCGAACGAGAGCCGGTGTTGCCGGCGGAGTTCGCAGCGCGGCGACCGGCGTTCGTGCCGGGAGGCGCGTTGGGCATGCGGCCCTTCTGGTCAGCGGCGAAGCTCTCCTTCATCTTGCCGTGCTGATTCATGTCAGCAACGTCAAGGAGGACACGAGTGGAGCGGCGGGCCTCTCCCAATGCCGGGAGGACCATGCCGATGAGCAGGGCGATGATGCTGATCACCACCAGGAGCTCAACGAGCGTAAAGCCTTGACGACGCTTGTTCATGCGAGGGATCTCCTATTCCTGGCTGCGCGTGTCTCGCGCACGCCAGCGCGTTCTCAAACTAGCACGATCGACACTTAAATGTCCGACCGGGCCCTGATCTGCCCCCAACTCGCTGACGCCTCTGAGACGTCGTCTCCCCCAACTGAGCACCGCAGGGTTCAATGATAGCGCTCTCCGGCCGACGCCAAGCGCCAACGGGCGCCGGGGTCGGAAGCACCGACATCGAATGCGGCTGAGAGGAGTCGAACCTCCACGGGGTTTTACCCCCACTAGGACCTGAACCTAGCGCGTCTGCCAATTCCGCCACAGCCGCGGCGAGAGACGCGGCAGCATATCCAGCGACATCCAAAAGGCAAACCCAGCGGGAATCGCCTCTGAACGCGTCGGAATGGGCAGTCCTGAAGGAACGAGGACCGGAGTCAGGATGGACCATCTGCCGGGACATTCTCTCAATGCTTCGCAATGCGTAAAGAAGAGGTTTCCGGAAGTCAGTAAGAAACTGCATGAGAAACTGGCTTCAAGGCCCGCTACGGGGCCTTTCTCCCCCCTGAGACTCGGGATGCGGGGGCGTATGAAGACCGGCCCTCCCCGATTCCAACGGGCAGGGCCGGCTCGATATTCGCATCTGTTCAGGACAAGGACCTTCAGGCTCGGGCCGGCGCCTTCGTCGGGGCCTTCTTCACCTCTGCCGCCGGGCTTTCTTCAGCCTGTGCGGGGGCGCCGTCTGAGGCCGGTTGGATCACGCCCCGATGGATCAGCACCTTCTGCCTGATCTCGTCGAAGAGCTTCGGCTCCTCGGCGAGATATCGCTTCGAGTTCTCGCGTCCCTGACCGAGACGGACATCGCCATAGCTGAACCAGGCGCCGGACTTGTCAACGACGCCGTCCTTGACGGCCAGGTCGAGCAGATCGCCGGTCTTCGAGATGCCCTCGCTGAACATGATGTCGAACTCCGCGTCGCGGAATGGCGGCGCGACCTTGTTCTTCACGACGCGCGCCCGCACGTGGTTGCCCACGTTGTTCTCACCATCCTTGATGGCGCCGGTGCGCCGGATGTCGATGCGCACCGATGAGTAGAACTTCAGGGCGCGACCGCCGGGCGTTGTCTCGGGCGAGCCGAACATCACGCCGATCTTCTCGCGAATCTGATTGATGAAGACGACTGTGCAGCTGCTCTTGGCGATGGCGCCGGTCAGCTTGCGCATCGCCTGGCTCATGAGGCGCGCCTGCAGGCCGACGTGTGAGTCGCCCATTTCGCCGTCGATTTCAGCCTTCGGAATGAGCGCCGCGACGGAGTCAACGACGATGATGTCCACGGCGTTGGAGCGAACGAGCAACTCGCAGATCTCGAGCGCCTGCTCCCCGGTGTCGGGCTGCGACACGAGCAGATCGTCGATATTCACGCCGATGCGGCGCGCCCATGATGGATCGAGCGCGTGCTCGGCGTCGATGAACGCAGCCACGCCGCCGTCTTTCTGCGCGTGCGCCGCGACGGTCAGGGCGAGCGTCGTCTTGCCCGAGGACTCCGGGCCGAAGATTTCGATGATGCGTCCGCGCGGCAGGCCCTTGCCCCCGAGCGCCAGATCCAGCGACAGGGCGCCTGTCGAGATCGACGGGATCGCGAGATGGGCGTCCTCGTCGAGGCGCATGATCGAGCCCTTGCCGAAGGACTTCTCGATCTGACTGAGGGCGCGATCCAGCGCCTGCGCTCTTCCCTTGTCCTCGATGGCAGAGGCCATTGGCGATTCCTTCCGTGATTGAGGTGGCTTCTGATTGTTCGCAGCAGGACGAGCGTTTTCAGGCTTCAGGCTCTTTGCCTGACGCCCGCTGACGCCCTGAGTCCGATCCTTGGACATCGCCTTGGGGGCCTCACCTGCGGGTCTCTTTCGATCTGCGGTCGCGACCATATCCGTGTCTCCATCGAGGGTCAATGTTCGGTGAACGTCAGGATACGGTTCGCTTCTCGGACGTCAAGGATGTTAGGTGAATATTCCCCTAACTTTTTGACCCGCTCAAACTGGCCTCTTCAGCCTCACAGGCGAGGCAGGCGAATCTGGCCCCTCGCTCCTCGAAGCTGGCGAACTGATCCCACGAGGCGCACCCGGGGCTCAAGAGGACCACGTCGCCCGGCCGGACTCGTCGCATGACGTGCTCGAAGGCGCGATCGAGCGTGCCATCGTGGAATGCCGGCCCTCCGGAAGGCGCCGAGCCCACGAGGGCCTCACCGGTGGCCCCGATCGCATAGAGGCCTGCCAGCTCGGACGCGCGCGCGGCCAAAGCGCTGAGATCCACCCCCTTGCCGTGCCCTCCGGCGATGAGATGAATGCTCCGGGCGCCTTTCCGCGACTCATCTGCGATCGCGTCAACCGCACGCATCGCAGCCTCCGGTGTCGTCGATTTCGAGTCGTTGAAGAACCGGATCGGCGGATCGCCGGGGTTCGGCGCGAACGCCGTCACCAGTTCGAGCCGATGCGGAAGACCCCTGAAATCGTGAAGGGCGCGCTCAAGCTGTGATGGTCTCTCGAGACCGAGCGCGCTCACCGCCGTGGCGCACGCGAGTTCGGCGTTCGCCTGATTATGGCGGCCGGGTATCTCCAGATCGATGCGTCCCCTGCTCTCGTCGCGCCTGGGCGCTTGCGCATTGACGCCCTCGACGAGCCAGCCGCTGAACTCGCGTCGCGTCGACTCGTCGCCGAAAAGCGCGAGATCTCCAGCGCGCTGCGACGCGAGAATCTGCGCTTTGCTCTCGCGATAGTGCTCGAACGAACCGTGCCAGTCCAGGTGATTCGGCGCGAGATTCGTCATTACGGCGATTCCCGGCGACCATCCAGAGCCGGCGGGCTGACCGAGCCAATGCAGCATGAAGCTCGACAGCTCGAGCACGATCCAATCCTGCGCTCCGATATCGCGCAATGACGGCAGGAGCGAGCCTCCGATGTTGCCTCCGAGCCAGACGTGTTCGTCATCGAGCGCCCTCTCGAGAATGTGCGCGATCATGGCGCTGGTCGTCGATTTGCCGGCGGATCCCGTGACACCAATCACACGTTCTCTCGAGGGCAGATTCGCCGCGACGAGTCCAATCTCCGTTGTGATCGGGATCCCTGCGAGGCGCGCGGCGTTGAGGAACTCATTATCCCAAGGGGCGGGAACCGCGGGGTTCGCCACGACCAGGTCAGCGCGCTCGAAATCCTCGACTCGATGCTCTCCCAGACGGGTCTCCACGCTTCCCGCCTCAATGAGCGAGACGATCGGAGTGATCGCTGACTGCAACGCGTCTGCGGAGGACAGGTCGGTCAGGAGCACGCTGGCGCCCGGCTCAACGAGCCAATGTGTCACGCCAGCGCCGCCCCCAAATCGCCCGAGCCCCATCACCAGCGCCTGGCGGCCATGTATTTCGGATGCGTTCAGCATTCGATGACGAGTGTACGCCCGCGCTAGGATCCAACGCGATGTTCTTCGTTGCGCCGAATGGAGGTTCTCGATGTTGGCGATGAGCGTCGCCTTCGCCGCCAGCGTCATCGTCGCCTCTCACGGCGTTTGCCCGACGGATACTCCGCCACGGGTCGCCGGGCTCGTGATCGACTCCGACGGCGACCAGGTCGGCGACGCCATCGAGTTCGTTCCTCCGGGCCGGGAGATCTTCGCGTCGTTCGAACTCCTACTCACCGGCGATCAGTTCACGGCGCGTCGCGTCCACTTCGAGTGGGCGATCTTCCAAATTGCTGATCCGCGCGATGTCCGATCAGCCCGGCTTGTTCTCACGACAACGGGAGTTCCGGGCGACATTGAGACCTCATTTCAGCACGTGAACACCGTGACCGACGGCAGGCTGAGGCCGGTCGACTTCGCGGCCGGTCTCGACGAGGAGCCTCTCATCGTGATCGAACCTGATCCGGGAGCAGGCGTCTTCGAGGTCGACGTCACCGAACTCGTGCGACAGGACATATTGCGGGGGAACCAGTTCTTCGGCGTGCAGGGACGCGTGGACGAGTCACCTGAGGGCGCGCTCGTTCGGGAAGGCGCCAGCGTGTACTCGAGTTCGTATGAGAATCCGCTGGAGAAGCGGCCGACCCTGCTGATCGATCTGGTTCCCACCTGCCCGGATCTGAACGGCGACCGGGTGGTTGATGAGTCCGATGTCGCATTGCTGCTGGTTCTCTGGGGTGGGGTCGACAATTCTGGCGACCTTGACTGCACCGGTCGAGTCGGGCCGTCTGACCTGGCCGACCTGCTCGGATCGTGGGGCCCGTGTGACTGACGCGGATGCGTTCGATCCGGGGTTCGCGTGAGCGGCGCGACGATGTCCATCTTCGCCGCGCCTACGATGCGCGCATGAGCGAGCGAGTCCTTCTCATTGACGCATTCGCTTCCGGTCCGTTCACCGGCAATCCTGCCGCTGTTGTCATCCTCGCGTCGGATCGTGAGGAAGTCTGGCTGCGGGCTGTCGCGAATGAACTCGGGGCGCCGATGACGGCGTTCCTGCGTGTCACAAACGATTCGCTGCATCTGCGCTGGTTCGCGCCGACCATGGAGGTGCATATCTGCGGGCATGCGACGATGGCCGCGGCGCATGCAGTCTGGAGCGAAGGGCTTGTCGACTCCGGTGAGGATGTGGTGTTCGCAACGAAGCGCGGTGATTTGCGCTGCCGTCGCGACGGCGCGTTGATCGAGATCGACCTTCCAATCGCGACGCCGGAGTCCTGCCCGCCGCCCTCCGATCTGGAAGAGATCATCGGGGCGCGCGTGATAAGCGTGCACAGGAACTCGAACGGCTCTCTCGTTGTCGAGGTGGAGGACGCTGAGACGGTGCGGTCGCTCGCGCCTGACCTGTCGCGTCTGGCGCTTCTTCCCGACATTCTCGGCGTTGCGGTGACGGCCCCCGGTGAGGGCGCGTACGACTGTGTGTCCCGCTATTTCGCGCCGGCGTGCGGGATCGACGAAGATCCTGTCTGCGGTTCGGCGCATTGCACAATCGGGCCCCTGTGGAGCGAGCGCCTCGGGAAGACGACGCTCCTGGCGCACCAGGCCTCAGCGAGGGGCGGCGATCTTCGGGTTCGCGTGGCCGGCGATCGCGTCCTTCTCGGCGGTCGAGCCGTGACCTCCATGCGAGGCGTCTTGACGAAGCAGACCGCGCATGAAAAAACGCCGGTCTCAGCGACCGGCGTCTGAGTTCGAGTGTGATCGAGCGATGCGCACCGGAGATCAGCCTTCCGGCGCGTAATCCTCGAGGAGCACGACCTCCATGATCTCGATCTTCTCAACCGGATAGTTCGCCTGTGGGCCGACGCGACGCGTGGGAACGTCTGCGATCGCATCCACGACCTCGATGCCCTCGACAACCTCACCAAAGACGGCGTACGCGGCGCCATCGCGCGGTTGGTCGAGGAAGGCATTGTCCGCGTGATTGATGAAGAACTGCGACGTGGCGGAGTCGTGCACCTGCGTGCGCGCCATCGCGATTGTCCCGCGCTTGTTCTTCAGGCCGTTTCGCCATTCATTCTTGATCGGAGGATTCGTCGGCTTGCGCGAGGTGGCGTCGGTGAATCCGCCTCCCTGGATCATGAAGCCTTTCATCACACGATGGAAAACCGTGCCGTTGTAGAACTCCTCATCCACATACTTCAGAAAGTTCTCAACGGAGATCGGCGCCTTCTCCTGATTGAGTTCGAGCACGATGTCGCCCTTCGACGTCTTCATCTTGACGTACACAAACGCCTCCTCCTGGGCCGAGCCGGAGTCGCCATCCTGAGCGCGTGCGGCGTCGGGCGTGAGCGCGATCGCGGCGACGAGCAGCATGGCGAAGATTGTGATCGTTGAATTCCGAATATTGAGGACGCTCATTGATGCGTGCTCCGTCAGAGGTCTCGCTGGATTCGGGCCCGCGTGGCGCTGACATCACGCCTGCGAGCGAACCGCACAGTCTAGAGCCACCCGTCGACTCCTGCGACTGGACGCGGCGCGAGGCGTTCGACGGGGTATACGATTGCTGGATGCGGCCCAGAGATGACACAAGTGGAGCGCGATTCGGTCGTTACCTGAAGGAGCGCCGCGCGCGGCGGGGGCAGCCCCAGGCGGATCGCCACCTGCGATCGGCGGACCAGATTCGCAGCCAGCGGTCGCGGTCATTCGGGGATCTGCTCGGGCGATTCTGGCGTCTGCTCCAGGGGCATCGGCTCAAGGTCGTTCTCTCCCTCATCACGCTGACGATTGCGACGGCGATCGGGCTGGCCATGCCGTTCGCCATCAAGGTGGTTGTTGACTTCATCCTCGCCGAGTCTCCGGGGCCCGCAGCGCTGCCGGCGTGGTTCGCTGAGGGCAGGACTCGGGAGACCCTCCTCTGGATGACGGCCGGCGCGATGGTCACGCTCTCCGTGCTTTCTGTCGGCATCGGCATGTGGGGACGCTGGCAGACGACGCTTGTGACAAAGCGGATGCAGGTGCGCCTTCGCAAGCTCGCCTTCGAGCACGCCGTCCGGCTACCCCTCCATCGCGTGCATGCGCTCAAGAGCGGCGGCGTCGCGAGCATCCTCCGCGAGGACGCCGGCGGCGCCGGCGAGATGGTTTTCAGCACGATTTACAACCCGTGGCGCGGGATCGCCCAGCTCAGCGGCACACTGATCATCCTGGCGTTCGTGGACTGGCTCCTGCTCGTGGGCGCGATCCTGCTGCTTCCTCTCGTGTGGGTGACGCACAAGACATGGATCAGCCGCATCCGACCGATGTATCGAGACATCCGCCACACACGGCAGACGGTCGATGCGCACTCCACGGAGGCGTTCGGCGGCGTGCGCATCGTCCGCGGATTCAGCAGAGAGCGCGGCGAGAGCAGGCGCTTCGTCACCGGCAATCATCTCCTGGCGCGCATGGAGCTTCGCACGTGGTGGTGGGCGCGCGCGGTGGATATGTCGTGGCAACTGCTCATCCCGCTCGCCTCCGCCGGCATCCTGCTCTACGGCGGGCTCGCCGTGCTGAGCGGCCGCCTCCTGATCGGCGATGTCATGATGTTCAGCGCGTATCTGCTGGCGCTTCTTTCGCCGCTGGAGGCGCTCGCGGCAAGCGCAGCGAGCATGCAGACGAACCTCGCCGGATTCGATCGCCTCCTCGATCTGCTGGATGAGTCGAAGGAGTTCTCGGAGTCGCGCGGCAGGCGTCGCGTCGATCGCACCTCTGTCGTAGGGAGCATCGAAATGCGGGGCGTCACGTTCACCTACCCGGGCACGGATGCGCCTGCACTCATGGACGTGAACATCGATGTGGCGCCGGGAGAGATGATCGCGCTGGTGGGCCCGAGCGGCGCGGGCAAGACGACATTCTGCAATCTGGTCGCGCGCTTCTATGACCCGGACCAGGGAGAGGTCCTGCTCGACGGCCAATCAATCAGCGAGTTCGACGTCGAGAGCTATCGCCGGATACTTGGAATCGTGGAGCAGGATGTCTTTCTCTTCGACGGCTCCATTGGAGAGAACATCTCGTACTCGCGCCCTGACGCCGATGAGGACACGATTCTCGCCGCGGCGCTCGCCGCCAATGCCCACTCATTCATCTCCGAGTTCCCGGAGGGATACAGAACCCTGATCGGTGAACGGGGCGTCCGTCTCAGCGGCGGACAGAAGCAGAGGCTCGCCATCGCGCGCGCGATTCTCGCAGATCCCACTGTCCTCATTCTCGACGAGGCAACGAGCAATCTCGACAGCGAGAGCGAGACGCTCATTCAGAGCTCACTCCGCAATCTCATGAAGGGACGCACGTCGTTCGTGATCGCGCATCGATTGAGCACGGTCCGCCACGCCAGTCGCATTGCGGTGATCGAACACGGTCGCATCGTCGAGGTCGGACGGCACGAGGAACTCATTCAGGTCGACGGCCGATATGCGCATTACCTGCGCATGCAGCTTCATGATGACCTTCCGTTTGCAGAGGGCGATGCGATTCCGTCCTGAGGACGGAGGGCCCGAGCGCGCCGAACGTTAGCGCCGCGCTGCGCGGATCCGCGCCCTGTGCTTGCCGATCATTTACATGGCCGATCGGAAATGTTCGCTTTGTGTGCGCGGCGCCAATGTTCCCGTGAAGACTCCGCCAAGTGCGCTTACTGGTTCTTGTCGGCTCAGCGGCTCCGATTAGTGTGACGAGAGGACGACAGGTCTGGCGCCAGACGGCGTCCGCGTCCTGCTCAGATCGCACCCAGGAGTCCGGCCTCATGAAGTTGGTCCAGCATGGAATGCGGAGAGCGTCTGACTCGATGACGCGACTGGTTGGCCTGCGCTACGGAGCGTCGTTCCCGTTCTATTACATCTCCGAGTATCCAAAGTCAGGCGGCACCTGGCTGTCGCGCATGGTCGCCGACGCGCTGCAACTTCCGTTTCCTCAGCACGCCGCATTGCCGCTCGGATTCTCGTGCGTGGTCCAGAACCACTGGACGCACCATCCCCGCATGTCACGGGCGATCTACCTGTACCGCGATGGCCGGGACATCATGGTCTCGTACTTCTTCCATCGTCTTCGGATCATCCAGAAGCGGAGCGCGCCGCGCTGGGGCAAGATTGCGGCTGAATACGATCGAATCTTCGGCAAGGGCTATGACCCGGAGGATACGAAGAGGCTGCTCCCTCGATTCATCGAGAACGAGTTCGCCCGGCCGCGCGGTTGTCGAACGAATTGGCGCGATCACGTTGACTCGTGGATGAACGTCCGGAGGCGCGCCGAGATCGCATACGTCAGCTACGAGGAATTGCTCTCTGATTGCGGCTGCGCACTCTCGCGCGTGACAGCGCACGTGTCGGGCAAGCCCGTCGAGGGCTGGCGAATCGACATGGCGGTCGAGAAGTTCTCCATGCGTCGCCAGACCGGACGCACGGGCGGCACGGAGGATCGCTCCAGCTTCATTCGCAAGGGTGTCGCCGGTGACTGGCGAAATCACTTCACGCGCGAATCCGCCCAGGTTTTCGACGACCTCGCCGGAGACGTGCTCCTGGCGCTCGGGTACGAGCGGGACCGAAGTTGGGTCGAGATGGAATCGCCGTCGCCCCCTCCGCCCGCACGATCGACTGACAAGTCGCTTACGCCGGTTCTGGCTGAACCGGTTCCCGCCTATCTGGGATGAGCAGGCTCATGACGACGTTCGCGATCATCGCGACAATGAATGAGAGCGTCAGGTTGTAGATCTCGACGCTCCGCGGTTCGGCGCCGTATGTCAGATTCCAGAAGATCGGCAGCGCGAACCCGATCGCCATGCCGGTGACGCAGCCTGCATAGCTTGCGCGCTTCCACAGCAGGAGCAGGATGAGTTGCGGGCCGAACGCTGCACCGAGCACCGCCCATCCGTAGGTCAACACATAGGTGTAGACGTTCACCTGTTGATCGAGCACGAGCACCACCGCGCCGGCGCCGAGAAGGAAGAGCACGGCTCGATTGACGAACATGTGAGACTTCTCGCTCTTCGGGCGGAAGAGACGTGTGTAGATGTCGTTGGCGACCGAACTTGCCGCCACGACAAGCTGGCTGTCCGCAGTCGAGCAGATAGCGGCGAGCACGGCAGCGAGCACGAGACCCGCGATCACGCCCGGAAGCATGTTCGCCGCCGCGACGATCAGGGCAGTCTCGTGCAGATTGGTCGTGTTGGCGCTCGCCATGTCTGCGAGGAGATCCTGGCCCCATGCCGCGCCCCCTTCCGCCATCGCCCGCGCGAGCACGCCGATCGTGACGGCGCCCCAGATCACGAGGACCATCCAGATCATCGCAATGACGCCGCCGCGCACGGCCTCGCGTTTGTCCTTCATCGCCATGTAACGAATCAGGATGTGCGGCTGGCCGGGATACCCGAAGTTCACGCCGAGCGCGCCTGAGCCAAGAAGGAACCCGATGAGGGCGAAGCCGCTCTTCTCAGGCAAGAACCGGAGGAGTCCCCCTTCCTGCCCCGACTTGTCCGCGACACTCGCGAGCTGCTCGTGGATATAGCCGTAGCCTCCCTGCGTCAGCATGAGATAGAGCGGAAAGCCCACGAGGGCGCCGATCATGATCAGGCCCTGCAGAAAGTCGGTCCAGCACGCGGCGCGGAAACCGCCGAGCACTGAGTACGCGAGCACGACACCGCCCCCGATGAGCACGCCGTGCCAGTACTGAACGTTGGCTCCAAGTGTGATGTCGAACGCCTTGCCTGCGGCGGCGAACTGCGCCGCCACGTACAGGAGCATGGCGACCATGATGACGATCACACTGAGAATGCGCAGCAGCGGGATGCGCTCCCGGAAGTGCAGTGAGAAGAGATCCGGAATCGTCAGCGCGCCGCACGCGGCGGAGCGCTCTCGAAGTCGCGCAGCGAGGAAGAACCAGTTGAAGAGGTAGCCCAGTCCGACGCCTGGAATCAGCCAATAGGCGTTGAAACCGGTTGCGAACGCCATTCCCACAAGGCCCATGGTGACCCAGCCCGATTCGGCGGATGCTGACGCAGAGAGCGCCGCGATCCACGGGCCGAGCGAGCGACCCGCGAGGAAGTAATCCTCGTCGCTTCGCTTCGCGAATCGCGCCGAGTACATGCCGACGGCGATGATCGCCAGCGTGTAGAGCGCAAATGAGACGACGATCACCGTGAGGTTGACGTTTTCCATCGAGCCGAGGCCTCCATCGGGCGAACGAGGATGGTGGCCCGCAATCTAGCAGAGCCTGCCCGAACGGATCATGTGTCGGCGCTTGGAGATTCCGGCTGCCAAGTCGAGTTCCTCGCGTATCCCAGAGAAGCACATGTCAGTCACACGCTCGACGCACTGGCGGCGTGGTGGGACCGGCATCTCACGAGCGCGCACTCATATCGAGTCTGCACGGTTGATCGCCTCACACAGTTCACCGACGATCGCATCGGTGAGATAGACGCCCTCATCCGTAAGTCTCCATCGACCCGAGGCGGCTTCCATGTGGCCTCGATCGATCAGCGACGTGACGCGCCGGACAAGTTCGTCCTCTGCGCCGATGTGCGATGCGTGAGACCTGATCGATTCGATGTCGATGCCGTCGATGACTCGGAGCTCCATCAGGAGCCGCTCGACGAGCGCCTGCTCTGAATCCGGCCCTTCGAGATCGACGACGTCGGCACGGCCGCCTGATCGCCGGACGCTCGCCGCCCAGTCCGCGAGGCGCGGGACATTCTTGAATCGCCAGCCGCCGCGTTCGGGGCGTCGCTCATCAACGAGCAGATGCCCGGACGCTGACGGCCCTGCCGCAAACCACGACATGCCCCTCCAGTAGGCTTCGTTGTGACGAGAACGAGTCTTGCCGGGCGCGGGCGACGTTCGCGCGAAATTGCTGATCTCGTAGCGCTCGAACCCCGCTTTCCGGAGACGATCGCGCGTCAGACTCATAAGTTCACGTTCACGGTCTTGATCCATCGGCGTGAACTCGCCCCGGCGCATGCGCACCGTCAGTGGCGTATTTGGTTCGTAGGTAAGCGCATAACAACTCACATGATCGACGCCGGGGTCAAGCTGAAGCACTTGATCAAGATCACGCATCCACTCATCGATCGACTGACCGGGAATTCCGAATATGAGATCGACCGATCTCCGTGTGACGCCGGCGTCATGCGCCATCTGGAGCGCACGCTGCACATTCTCCGGCTCGTGAATTCTCTCCAGGAGCGCCAGATGACGCGCGTCGAATGACTGAGCGCCCACACTGATCCGATTCACGCCGCCCTCGCGCAGCGTTGTCATCAACTCGGCGCTCACGGATTCCGGATTGCACTCGACCGTGAACTCCCAGTCGTCAATCTGCGTTGCGGAGAGATCGAATGCGTCTCGAAGAGCGCGGAGCACGCGTTCCCACAGATCCGGGGAGAGGAGACTTGGCGTGCCGCCGCCGGCGAAGATCGTGCGCAGTCGGTTATCGCTCTTCGGATGGCGCTCATCGATCGCGTCCTTCAGCGCGCCCAAGGCCGCGATTTCCATCTCGAGCGCCTCAACGAACGCTTTGTGACGCCCGCGGTCTTCAATCTCCACGCTGTAGAAGTCGCAGTAGTGGCATTTGTGTGTGCAGAACGGAATATGGAGATAAAGAGATCGGACCGGCGCGAGTTCCTCGTCGGGGCCCGGCGGGGCCAATTTCTGTTGTCCGGTCTGTGGAAGTTGGATAGGCTTACGCACGGACGCGGCCCCTCTCGAGCGGCGACCAGGCCACGTGTTCGAACCACTGTGAGGCGATTGATCGCGGTTTCGGGTCGCCGGCGCGTTGCTCGACGACTCCAGGAGTATCCCAATCGTGGACGTGAAGCTTGTCTATTTCAAGTCTGACGGCACGAAGAAGGACATGCCGGTGACGCACGATGTCTCCGTCATCGGACGGGGCACGAGTTGTGGGCTGCAGGTCCCGCTGGCCAGTGTTTCGAGAGAGCATTGCCGCATCACGATCGCCGACGACCAGGTCACGATCGAAGATCTGGGCTCGAGCAACGGGACCTTCCGCAACGGCGAGCAACTCTCCGGCCCGACGGCCTTTGAGGCTGGCGATCAGCTCGCGGTGGGGACAATCGTCTTCACGCTCCAGATCAACGGCGAGCCTGAGTACGTGGAGCCGCCGCTGCTTGACGCGCCTGTCTCACACAAGGCCTCAGAGCCAACGACGCCGACAGCAACCGGCGACGCGGACGCAGGATCAGACGACACGGACGCGTCGGGCGAGATCGGCGACCTCATCGCGCGAGCCACGCGCGCGATCAACGACGACAGCAGCGTCTTCGATTTCGATATCGATCTGGACGACGAAGACTGAGATCGATCTCCCCGGGGTCTCAGCCCTCGGAGGCGACCTCATCAACCGGTGCGGCGTCCGCCTGGGGCTGACGCGTCTCCTTCTTGTCCGGGATCCGAATATTCGTGCCGCATGACCGGCAACGCACGGTGCGACCACGCGCCGAAACGGGGACGGCGAGCACCTTGCGGCAAGTCAGATTCGGACACATCACTCGGATATTTCGCTGGGACATCTGATCGCCTCGAAGAATGCCTCACACCCCACTCGCCGCAAGTCGGCGAAATGCGGCGGTGGATTGAGCGCGCCTCAGAGGGATCGCGGCTCAATCGCCGCGGCGAGCCTGACAATCGGAACGGTGCCACGTGGATCCAGTAAAGTCCGCCCAGAGAGCCTGGGCATTCGTCCGGATAAGCACCGGGTCGCTCCGGCGATAACCCCTGCAATGGAGTCCCCGCATTGGGTAAGGATCGAAGAGGCATGAGTGGTGACGGAGACTGCACAGCGGTCATCGGTCTCCAGTGGGGCGACGAGGGCAAGGGGAAGATCGTTGATCTGCTCGCGCCGCATCATGACGCGGTTGTTCGATTCAACGGAGGCGCCAACGCCGGTCATACCGTTGTCGTCGGCGGCGCCAAGCACGCGCTTCACCTGATTCCATCAGGGATTCTGCATTCGAACGTGCTCTCCGTCATCGGCAACGGGGTTGTCGTCGATCCGGAAGGTCTCCTGCACGAACTCGGCCGGCTCGAAGATTCAGGTGTCGATGTCTCTGGGTTGCGCATCTCGAACCGGGCCCATGTGGTGATGCCGTACCACTTCGCCGAGGATGCAAGCCGCGAGTCCCGCCTGGCGACGGATGAGAGCGGCGAATCCGGCGATCGGTCCATCGGCACCACCAAGCGCGGCATCGGACCGGCGTACGCCGAGAAGATCCAGCGCGCTTGCGCGATCCGCATTGGCGATCTCGCATGCGAGAAGACGTTGCGCGAGAAGATCCAACTCTCATCGCGATTCAGAGAGCGCCAGGGCGAGGACGGGTCATCCGAGCAGGTCCTTGATGCGATGGTGCGGCAATACAGAGGATATGGCGAATCGCTGGCGCCCTATGTCGCCGACACCTTCTACCTGCTGCACGATCTCCTCGATCAGGGCGATTCGATTCTCTTCGAAGGCGCCAACGCAACGCTCCTGGATGTCGATCACGGGACCTTCCCATTCGTGACGTCGTCCCATACGTCCGTACTGGGGATCGCTTCCGGCACGGGTGTCTCCGAGCGCCGTCTCGGGCGTGTCATCGGTGTCCTCAAGGCGTATCAGACGCGTGTCGGCGCCGGCCCGTTTCCCACCGAACTCGAGGACGCGATGGGCGATCGAATTCGCGAACGCGGAAATGAATTCGGCACAACCACCGGACGCCCTCGTCGCACCGGCTGGCTGGATCTCGTCGCGGCGCGCTACGCCACGACGCTCAACGACTGCACCTGCATCGCGATGACGCTCCTCGACGTGCTGGCGGGATTTGATGACCTGCGAGTATGCACGGCGTACCGGGTCGACGGAGTCACCTCTGATCGGTTTATTCCTGACGCTCGGGCGCTCAGTCGCGTCGAGCCCGTCTACACATCGCTCTCGGGATTCTCACAAGAGATAGACAAGGCGAGGACACTCGCAGATCTTCCGAGCGAAGCGACGGCGTATGTGGATTTCGTTTCGGAGTTCATCGGCGCCCCGATCGACTACATCGGCGTCGGGCCTGATCGGCGACAGACGATTACGCTGGCGGCAGAGACTGGCGCGACTGCCTGAATACGGCTGGTGAGAACTACTTCGGCGACTGCGCGCCCCATCGTCCGATGAGGTCGGCGAGATCCGACGCGGTCACGACGCCGTCTCCATCGAGATCGGCGAGCAAATCCGGCGATCCCCAGGCGCCGATCAACTCAGCGAGATCGGCGGCGCCGACAACGCCGTCAAGATCGATGTCCCCATGCGGCGGGAGCGGCGTGAGGTTCCGGAAGACACCGATGTCGTTCGTGGCGATATTCGCCGTCACGATGTCAGGTCCGCCCTCACCGTCGAGCTCACCCACGGCGCAATAGGCAGGCGACGTCAGTCCTGCGCCAGTCGAGAGGAAATGCGGGCTGAATGCGAAGGTCCCATTGCCATTGTTCCGCATGACATAGGCTGAGTTCGAACCGACGTTGACAATGAGCACATCGCGATCACCATCACCGTCAAAATCTCGGGCGTCGATCCCATGCGCTATGTGCCCTATTTCATGGAAGGCAAGTTCGCGCATGCTGAAGGCGCCGAGATTCAGCACGACCGTGAAACCGCTGTTCGTATTGTCAGTGCCTGACGAGACAACGACATCGAGCCTTCCGTCGCCGTTGACGTCCGCAACGACTTCGTCCCTGGGCCCGACGCCGACATCGGCCGTCGCGACGATCTCGAAAGCGTTGTTCCCGAGATTCCGCACGAAGGTCGTGGTTCGTTCCAGGCGGCTTGTCACAGCGATGTCGCGCAATCCGTCATTGTCAAAGTCGGCGATGGACAGCGAGCCCGGCGCGTTCCCCACCGGAATCGTGAGAACCGGCGCGAACGACCCCGTTCCGTCGTTCTCAAATATCGTTAAGTCGTCAGCGCCGTTATTGGCGACGACGAGGTCCTCGTCTCCGTCGCCATTCAGATCCGCGAGCGCAACGGCTCGAGGGCGCGAGCCTGCGTTGGTCGCCAGATATTCGGATGCCAGGAAGCCGCCGGCGCCATCCGACAGAATCAGCGCGATACGGTCAGCCCCCACCTGCCAGTCCGGCACGACGACGTCGGGCCAACCGTCGCCATTCACATCCGAGACAGCCGGAATCCGGGGAGCGCCGCCGCACGGAAGACTCACGGGCGCCAGGAACACCGCGTTTCCGTTGTTGAGAAAGAGTTGGACGGCGCCCTCATCCCGACACGAGACCACGATGTCGCTCCACCCATTGAGATCCACATCGGCGATCACCACTGCAGACGGGAAGACGCCGGTCTCGAGATTCTCAACATCGGAGAACGCCAGCGGGGCCGGATATGTGTCGGCGCTTGTCAGGCCGGCGCATGCCATCGAGATCGCCAGACTCGCTGCCGAAATGCGACACACTGATACTGCGACAGCGCAAGTTGCGCTCCTCGATCTCACGTGAAATGCTCCTCCTGACTCATCCTAGTGCAGGGTCTCCAACCGGCAAGACTCAATCGCGCCATTGCTTATCGCCCCCACGGCGAGCCCTTCCGATCAGGGTATTTCTCGGCCTCGAGGTCGGTATTTCCCCTTTTCGCGCAGCAGAGCCATGCTAGGCTTCAGCGAGGTTTCGGACATCGTGGAGGAGACACGTCTGTTGCTTCCAGATTCGGATCATCGTGTCGCGCGCGCGGGGCGTCGCGTCGCGCTCGTGTGCAGTGTGTGCGCAGGCTCTACGCTCGCGCTGGCGCTGTCGACCTCGGTCCCTCCAGTTCCATCATTCAAGAGCGCCATCAACTACCCGGATGGATTGAACTGCCGAAGTGTCGTTGCGAGTGATGTTGATCTCGATGGCGACATCGATCTCATTGTCACGCACCGGGTGCAATCCGATGTGTCGATCTGGATCAACTCGAATGGCCTCGGCGCCTTCATCCCAGGCTCGAGCCTCCTTGCCGGCGCCGCGCCGCGCATTGCGACCTGCGCCGATATCGACGGCGATCTCGATGAAGATCTGCTTGTGGTGAACTCGCTCGCGGACTCAGCGTCGCTCTTTGAGAATCGCGGCCTCGACGCCGGAATGAACTGGCTCGGGTTCCTCGACCCCGTGACGATTCCGACTGAGGAGAACCCTCATTGGGTGGACACCGGCGATCTCGATCTCGACGGCGCACTCGACATCGTGATCGCGTGTTTCGGCGTCGTGCCCGCGCCTGACGGGCAGGAAAACCTCATGGGAGAGGCGACGGTCCACCTTGCCGCCGATTCCGTCGACTTCAGCGTCTATACGACCGTCGAAGTCGGCCTCGGTGTTCGACCAATCAGCGTCGCCATCGACGATCTCAACGGCGACATGGCGCCGGACGTCGTCGTCCTGGGTGAAGGATTGCTCGGCGCCTGCGTCTTCCTGAATCTCGGGCTGGATCCGAAGACTGACGATTGGCTCGGCCTCGGCGCGCCGACGCATCTCCTGCTTGGCTCGAGACCCCAGGCAGTCGAGATCGCAGACATGGATCTCGACGGTGCGCCCGACCTCGTGGTCGCGAGCATTCTCAGCTCAACGATCGAGATCGCGTGGAATGACGGCGCCGGCGCCTTCCCGACAACGACATCGCTCAGCAGCGCCGGGGAACCCGAGCACTCGCTTCCTGTCGATCTCAATGGCGATGGTCTCCCTGAGATTGCGACGGCGCTGCTCGCAGACGACAAGGTCGCGATCCATGAGAATCGCGGGAAGCGGATCATCGTTCTTCGGTCATTGAATCCCGTTGAGCGCGAGCCGAAGTTCGTCGCTCAGGGCGACTTCAATGGCGATGGGCGTCCCGATCTGGCCAGCGCAAGTTCAAACCAGGGCGGGCCCGGGTTCTTCTCAGTCCTTCTGAACTCAGGAATCGCCGAGCTCTGCGCCGCCGACCTCGATGGGTCCGGCGCCATCGGGAGCCCTGATCTGGCGCTGCTCCTCGGCTCGTGGGGGCCTTGCACGGGACCTTGTCCTGAGGACCTCGACGACTCGACCGTCGTCAATAGCTTCGACCTTGCAGCGCTCATCAGCAACTGGGGGCCCTGTCCCTGATCAGTCTTGAGAATGGCGCGGACGGCAATGCACCATCCACTCGATATTGCCTCGTTCCCGGCCCTTGCGTCGGCCGCCACCGACGACAGGTGATCTCTCGCAACCCAGCACTTCAACTTCGAGGGAGTCGATGACCTCCAGGGTGTCGCGGAGCACGAGCTCGGCATCTTCTGGAGTCAGCACTCCATCGACGAGCAACGCCTCCCGACCCGAATCCGAGGCCTCATAGTGCGGTTTGACGAGCGAGACGATTTCGCCGCCAGATCGCAGCCAGGCGACTGCCGCCGGAATCGCGCGGCGCTGTGGCGTCCATCCGAGATCGATGACGACAAGATCAACGCCGTCGGCTGGGGGCTCCGCCTTCAGCGCGTTCGTGCGCTCCATGACATGGACGCGTTCGTCGGTGCGCAATGCGTATGCAAGCTCGCCATACGCCGTATCGACCGCGTAGACCACTGCGGCGCCGTGCTTGAGCAGACAGTCTGTGAAGCCGCCGGTGCTGCATCCGAGATCGGCGCAGGACTTGCCTTCCACATCGATATTAAATTGTGCAAGCGCATGCGCAAGCTTCACGCCGCCGCGCGAGACGTAGCTGCGTCCCTGTGCATCGGTGGCGTCACGTGCCGCCATGAAGACTCAGATCTCTGTGACACCGACGATCGAGACACCGAGTTTCTCGGCGAGCGTGATCGTCTTCGGTTTATCGACCATGATCACGTCGCCCGCGGCAAGCGCTATGCAGGTGCCGCCCGCGTCAGCGACCATCTGAATCGTCGTCTCACCGATCGTCGGCACATCGGCCCGGCGGTCGTGCCCGGTGCGCGCGCCTTTCAGCAGCACCCAGGGTCTCCCACGGCAGATCTGCCCGGCGCGCTCGATCATGCGGTCCGTGCCCTCGACTGCTTCAACAGCCATCACGTCCCGCTCGCGCACGACCATCGACTGGCCGATATCCAGACGCAACATCTCGAGCAACAGCGGCCAGCCGAAGTCGATATCGGCGCGCTCCACCGCGTTGGGCCGGCGCGTCGTCATGACTCCTGAAGTCGCAAGATGCTCCGGAATCGGCGCTGTCGAGTCGATGAGATGCACTCCGTGCGTCGAGAGTTCCTGCGCCACGGCCGCAAGCACACCAGACGAGCGCCGGTCGTGACGCAGATGACGATACCAGACCCAGGCCGTCTTGAGATCCGGCCGATTGCGCACTCGCTGCAGCGGCCTGTGCGCCATCGCCGCCTTGTCAACCCGCCCGACCATGATCGCATGACGCACACCCATGCGACGCAGTTTCGGGCCCCACGTCCCGACGCGCAGGACCGCGCCTTCCTTGAACTGCTCGCATAATCCCGGAAGCTCCGGGTCGTAGTGACCGCGAAGACCCATCGCGCGGACGGCGTGGCCACGCGCCGCGATGCCCTCGGCGATGAGCAACGGCAGGCGTCCACCACCAGCGATCAGTCCGATCGGCGCGGGCGGCGGCGGCGGATCCGGCAGGATCATGATGGGATTCGGCGTCAGTCGCTTCATCGCTTCTTCAGCAGATCCTGCGATGTTCCGAGCGCGTCGTAGCGCCGTCCGCTGGCGTCAGGAGGAAGGCGATCGAACTCATCGAGCGCGTGGATCGCATCCACGGGCGAGGCGCAGACGCTGAAGGCCTTGCGCACATTCTCTCGCGCGAATCCGCCTTCGATCATGTGATCGATCATCTCGATGAGATGGTCGTAGTAACCGCGCTCATCCGGATGACGCGGATCGGGCCAGTTCACGATGACGATCGGTTTGTCGTGCTCACCGAGGATTCGCCCCACGAGAATCTCGAAGAACTCCTCAAGCGTCCCGACGCCGCCGGGCAGCACGAGAAACGCATCGCCGCGCGCCTCGAGAAGGGTCTTGCGCTCGCGCATTGTCTTGACGACGATGTTCTCCTGGTTGTCCATATCCAGAAGTTCAGCGTCGCGGAGGCGCTCCGTGATGATCCCGGTCACGTTGCCGCCGGCGGCGCGACAGGCGCGCGCCAGACGCCCCATGAGGCCCACGGAGCCTCCGCCGTAGACGAGCCCGCGCCCGCACTCGCCGAGCAACCGACCGAGCTCGTCGGCGCATTGGTAGAACTCCTCCTTGAGGTCGTCACTGGCCGCGCAGTAGACCGTGACTGACGCGACTCGCTGTCTCTCATCACTCATTCGGGCGATTGTACAGGCCGTCCTCCCTCGCGTCCGCCGAGATCCATCCCCGTCGCGCGCTCGCTCGCTACATTGGCGCCATGCGTGTGACGTACGAAGACATCCTCGCTGCGCATGACCGCATTCGTGACGGCGTCATGCGCACGCCCTGCCTGCGATCCGACCCGCTTTCGGAGCTCACCGGCGCACGGATCTTCGTCAAGATGGAGAACATGCAGCGCACCGGCTCCTTCAAGGAACGAGGCGCGCGGAATGCCCTCATGCAGCTGTCGCCAGAAGCGAAGGCCAACGGCGTCGTCGCCGCAAGCGCCGGGAATCATGCGCTCGGTCTCGCCTATCACGGCAGCCTGCTGGAGATCCCGGTGACGGTCGTGATGCCAGGCTCTGCGCCGCTGATCAAGAAAGCGACATGCAAGCATCTCGGCGCCGAGGTGCTCACGTGCGGAGACACGTTCAACGACGCCTACAACCGCGCTCAGGAACTCGTCTCGGAACGCGGCCTCACGTATGTGCACGGCTACGACGATCCGGCCATTATCGCAGGGCAGGGAACCGCCGGCGTCGAACTCATGGAGCAGATCCATGAACGCATCGGCGCGTATCCGGACGCCATCGTCGTGCCGATCGGCGGCGCCGGACTTATCGCCGGCGTCGCCGTCGCCGCCAAGCAGATTTCCCCCAGCACGCGCGTGTTCGGTGTCGAGCCGGAGCGGGCCGCGACGTTCATCGCAGCGCAGCGCGCCGGCAAGCCGGTTCACGTCGATGTTGGCAAGACGCTCGCTGACGGCCTCGCGACACCTGATGTCGGCGCGAACGCGTTCGAGACGGCGAATCCGTTGGTCGATAGCGTCTCGCTCGTCAATGAGGCGACGGTCTCGCTCGCCGTGCTTCGACTGATGGAACACGAGAAGTCCGTCATCGAGGGCGCCGGCGCCGCGGGACTGGCGGCCATGCTCGCGCGAAAGGAACGCAGCCTGATCGACGACGGGCTCCCCGATCTCAGCGGGCAGGTCGTGGCGCTCCCGCTCTGCGGCGGCAACATCGACCCCGCGATGATCGGGCGCGTGATCGAGCGCGGCCTCGCCGCCGATGGCCGACTCACGCGCTTCGTCGTCTCGATCAGTGACCGCCCGGGAGGCCTCAATGCGTTGACGCAGATCATCGCGCGCGTAGGCGCCTCAGTGCACGACATTACGCACGACCGCGCGTTCGCGACGTCCGATCTTTCCTCCGTCGACGTGCGATGCACGATCGAAACCTCGGGTCCCGATCACATTCAGGAGTTGCTCGCTGCGCTCGAATCCGAAGGATTCGTGATCCGCATCGAGCACGGGCGGCAGCGCACGATCGATCTGTAACACACGATCGTTCTCTCACAGAAGCGCATATGGATCGACATCAACCGCCATCCGCGCATCGCTCTTGAGACGACCGGAGTTTCGGAGCGTCGTCAGCGCCTGATGAAGCGGACCCGGCGACGGCGCGATCGCTTCGACCGAGAATCGATAGAACTCCGCGACACGACTGATCGGACAAGGCATAGGTCCGCGCACGCGCAGACGCTCCTTGCGAAGCTCTCGTATAGCGTGCGCGAGCTCCGTCGCCGCAGCGCTCGCCTTCGCATAGTCCTTGTCGCGAATGACCATCCGAACCATACGCCCCGCAGGCGGGAGTCCATCACGCTCGCGCCCGGCGAGTTCAAGATCAGCGAAGGCGACGTAGTCGTGACGAGCCGCCAAGCGCACCGCCGGCGCCTGCGGGTTGAAGGACTGCACGATGACGCGCCCCGGCTTGTCAGACGCGCGGCCGGCGCGACCGGCCACCTGACTGACCAATTGGAACGTGCGCTCCGCCGCACGGAAATCCGGCAGGTTGATCGCCGTGTCGGCGTTGATGACGCCCACAAGCCGTACGTTCGGAAAATCAAGCCCCTTGCCGATCATCTGCGTGCCGAGCAGCACACGGATCTCCTGATTCGCAAACTGCTCAAGCGCCTCGTGCCAGTCGCTGGCGCGCTGCAGTGCGTCGCTGTCAAGCCGGCGCAGCGCGACGCCCTCCTCGAGCGCTGGAAAGAGCTGACGCAACTCCTCCTCCACGCGCTGCGTGCCCATGCCGAACGCGACGACCTTCCGTGAGCACACAGGACACAGAGGCGGCAGCTTCATCGCGTCCTGACAGTGGTGGCAGCGAACGACGCCATCGCGCGGCAACTCACGTCCCTTGTGCAGCACCATCGTCGAATCACAACGCTCACACACCATGATCCAGCCGCAGCGCTGATCTGGGCAGCAGATGTAGTTCGCATATCCGCGCCGATTCAGCAGCAGCACGGCTTGGCCCCCGTCGTCGAGCGTCTCGCCGAGCGCCGACCGAAGCGTGGGTCCGATCAGACGCACGCGACTGCGCTCATCCGCAAGCGCGCGAAGCTCCTTCGCAAGATCAACGACCTGAACGGTTGGCATCGACGCTCCGCCGGCGCGCTCTGGCAGTTGATGCAGGGAGCTTCTCCCCTGCCGTGCGTTGTGCCAGGACTCCAGCGATGGCGTCGCCGAACCCAGAACAACCGGGCATCCATCGATCTGCGCCCGCTTGATCGCGACATCGCGTCCGTGATAGCGCGGCGCCGGCTCGTCCTGCTTGTAGGCGCCGTCGTGCTCCTCATCGACGATGATCACGCCGACCTTGCCGCCAGCGCTCGCGTCAAAGGGTGAGAAGACTGCGGAGCGCGCGCCGATCACGACTCGCGCGTCGCCATCTCGCACAGCCGCCCATTGCTGATGACGCTGTGACTGCGTCAGCCCGGAATGCAGGACGGCCACACCCTGCTTGCCGAACCAGCCGAGAAATCGACCGGCGGTCTGTGGCGTCAGACTGATCTCCGGCACGAGCACGATCGCGCACTCACCGTGCTGAAGCACGCGCTCGATGATGCGGAGATAGACCTCGGTCTTCCCCGAACCCGTCACACCGAAGACGAGGTGCTGATGAAACGCGCCGAGCGTAACGCACACGCGCTCGATCGCGCGCTCCTGATCGGGATGCAGACTCAGCTCCCGTGGGCGCTCGACGGCGTGCTCAGCCCACGCCGCCCGAATGCGCGTGCGCTCAACCTCCCGAAGCAGGCCGGCTCGGATGATTCGATTGATTGGCGCCACTGACCGGACTCCGATCCGCAGTGAGAGCTCCTTCGCCGTAAGAGGAAAGACGTCCCTCGGGAGTTCACAAATGCTCCTCCATGCGTCCAGTGCCGCCGGCGACAGGCCGTCCTTTTCCCCCTCTCCTGTCAGCTCGACCTCGACGCGTCGAATCCGCCCCGTTCCGCGCTTGACGGCGGCCGGAAGCATGGACGTCAACACCATTCCGAGCGGGCAGAAGTAGTACCCGGCCATCCAGCGCGCCAGCTCAACGAGCGACGCAGGAAGCCTGGCCCCCGTCCGGCGCGCGATCGGCTTGATCCGGGCGGGATCAAGATCCGGCGCCACGTCGACATCGACTACGAATCCCTCCGAGAGCGCGTTGCCCCGGCCGAGCGGCGCCTCGACGCGCTCTCCCACGACGAGGTCATCGAGCGACGACGGAATCGCGTACGTCAGCCCTTCCGAGTAGTCGACACTTCGCGCCACCGCAATGCGCGCGTAGCGACCTGATGCCGGCGATCCCTCGCTGAAGAGGCGCTCCTCCATCTCCAGAGCGTACCGCGACACCCCGCTCGCCATCGAGGATCCTCGCCGGACACGATTCTCCTCGATGTCTACACTCTGGCCGATGTCTTCCAGCGCAACACAGCATGACGGCCGCCTCGTCCTCGAGGACGGGTCGATCTTTCGCGGCCAGTGCTTCGGCGCGACGAGGCCTGCCCGCGCCGTGACGGCCGAGGTCGTCTTCAATACGGCGCTCACCGGGTATCAGGAGTCGCTGACGGATCCGTCCTACACGGGCCAGATCCTCACGATGACGGCGCCGATGATCGGCGTCTACGGCTCTAATGATGAGGACACAGAGTCAGGCGCCGTGCGCGTCAGTGGATTCATCGTGCGTGAGCTCGTCGAAAGCCCTTCGAATCAGCGATCAACGCGCACGCTGACTCAGTACCTGGCTGATGAGGGCATCCTCGGCCTGACGGGAGTCGATACACGCGCCCTGACACGCCGGCTCCGAACCGCCGGCGCGATGCGAGGCGCCATCTGCTCCGATCCGACGCTCAGCGATGAGGAGCTTCTTGCTCAGGTGCGCTCAGCGCCTTCGATGGCCGGACAGGATCTCGCCACCGAGGCAGGCGCCGGTGAGAAATCCTGGAGCGACGATCTTGGCGACTGGCGGCCTGGGAGCCGGGTCCGTTCCACGCACGCCGACGCGCTCCACGTGCTGGCGATCGATTGCGGCGCCAAGCGCAACATCCTGAGGAACCTCGTCGAGACGGGCTGTCGCGTGACGCTCATCGCTCCGGACACGCCGGCGAGCGAAATCCAGTCGAAGTTCGACGCTGGCGAAATCGATGGCCTCTTCATATCGAACGGGCCCGGAGATCCGGCAGCGGTCGAGACGACCGTGGGCGTCCTCCGCGAGCTCCTCGGCGCCGCGGAGGATCGCATGGTGCCGACGTTCGGAATCTGCCTTGGATTCCAGCTCCTCGCTCTCGCGGCGGGCGCAGAGACCTACAAGCTGAAGTTCGGGCATCGCGGAGCGAATCAGCCTGTGAAGAACCTGCTGACGGGGCGCGTCGAGATCACGAGCCAGAATCATGGATTCGCGGTGGACCCAGCGTCGCTCGAGGCGGCCGGGGGTGATCCGACCCATATCCATCTCAATGACGGCGTGATCTGTGGCTTCCGGCTGCGGGACAAGCCCGTTTTCGGCGTGCAGCACCATCCTGAGGCGAGCCCAGGGCCACATGATGCGTCGTATCTCTTCGACGCTTTCGTGCAGATGATGCAGACGCGCCGTCCGCTCGAAGCCACCTGAGGAACGTTGGCGATCTGGGCGTGATCGCGCCAGAGCAAAAACCCCAATTCAAGCCGCTTTCGAAGTCATCCCGGTGATTCGTCGGAACCGACTCCGGGTTGCGTGACCAATATACGGGCGATATGTTCCGACCGCGCCGCGCGCTTTCTTTGCGGCGCATGGGCCATCGGCCCCATTCCTGTTGTGCAGATCGCGCGCAAGTCGTGCGAATACAGATAGTTCGACGCCTTCGCGCGCTTGTCTTACCTCTGGAGAGCCGGCATGCCGACCAGGACGCCAAGACTCCGACCCTTCAAAGTGGTTGGAGCGATCGCCCTCGCACTCTTGATTCCCGCAACATCAGCGACGGCGAGTCCGACTGAAGACCTCTCCCAGGCGGCGACCTATCTGCAAGCCGGTGAACTCATCCGAGCGAAGTCGCTCCTGATCGATCTCGATCGCAACGAGATGGATCGCGACGATCGCGAGCGCGCGTTCGAGTTGCTCACGGCGATTGAGAATCGTCTGAAGTTCGCCAATCCGAATGAGATTTCTCTGCAGAAATCATGGCTCGCCATTGAGCGCGGCGACATTCGCATGGCGGAGCGCCATTACGACGCAGTCCTGATGGCGGATGACGCTGACGCCGATCAGCGCGCCGAGGCGTCGAGCATCCGGCAGGAAGCCGAGATCATGAAGCTCGAGCTTCAGCCGATGATCGAGACGACGCTCGAGGGCGCGATTCTCGACTTCGACGCAGGCCGCTACGCCGAGTCCAAGTCCGGCTTCGAGCGCGTCTACGACTCCGGCGTTGAGCTCAGCCCCGATCAGCATCGCGTGCTCGAGCGCTATCGCCAGCGCATCGGCGAGCTCGAGCAGACGCGCGGTCGTCCATTCGACACCGACTTCGTCGCATTCGGCATGATGCAGCCCGGGACCATCAACGACCAGGATGATCCTGTCGGTGATGACGACGATGAGGAGTTCGTCGATCTCGACGACGACGCTCAGGACGCCGACGACGGCAGGAGCGACGAGGATCTCTTCTTCGAGGCCCTTCAGTTCGACGCCCAGCGCATCCTCGCCGAAGCTGATCGCGCCTTCGAGGGCGGCGCCTACAGCGAGGCCCTTGAGAAGTACACCCAGATCACCGACGCCTACCGGCGCTACGTCAGCGAGGCTGACGCCACGCGCTCCGCGGATCGAATCGTCGAGATCAATGTGCTCCTGCAGCAGGCCGGCGGCGACCTGCTCGGTGAAGAGCTCAATATTCGCGAGATCGTTCGCGATCAGGCGCTCGCCGAGTTCGAGAACTTCCTGACTGAATCACGCCAGGCGCTGAGCGCCGGCGACACCGAGCGCGCTCGCAACCTCGCGGCTCAGGCGCGCGTCCGCCTGACGGACATCCGAAACATGCTCTCCGAGGACGAGTTCAATCGACGCCTCGGCGCCCAGCAGGCGCTCGTCGATCAGATCCGCCAAGAAGAGGAGTCGATCCGCATTCGCGAGATTGAAGAGCGCGAAACGCGACTCGCCGCTGAAGCGCAGGAGCAGAAGCGCCGCCAGGAGCAGGAGAAGCGCGACAAGATCAACGAGGCGCTGAACCGAGTCCGCGCACTCGAGCTCGAGCAGAAATACGAAGAGGCCCTGCAGGTCGTCGATCAGATTCTCTTCCTCGATCCGCAGAATCCCGCGGGCCTGCTTCTCAAGGACACGCTTCGCGACCTCACGATCTTCCGAGAGTGGGACCGACTGCAGCGTGAGAAGAGTCTCAGCTATGCGCGGGAGTCCGTGAACACGCAGGAGCTGCTCGTCTTCCCGGATGAGCTGATCGAGTATCCAAATGACTGGCCGGAGCTCAGCTTCCGTCGTGGCGAGCCCACTGCGTTCTCCGAGTCCGCCGCGGACCGACGCGTGCACGCCGAACTCGACACGAAGCGCATCCCCGCGTCATTCACCGACAACACGCTCGAAGACGTGATGGAGTTCTTTGCTCAAATCACGAACCTGAGTCTGGACATCGACTGGGACTCCCTCGAGGACATCGGCGTCGATCGCGACACGCTCGTCACGCTCAATCTCCCCGAGCCCATGCCCGCCGGTGTCGTCCTTGACCGCCTGCTGGCCAAGGTGAGCCCCGACACGTTCAGCCGCGCCAACTGGGCGGTGAACGACGGCATCCTCGTGGTCGCATCCGACGAAGCCCTCCGCCAGAACACGTTCGTCGTCATCTACGACGTGCGAGATCTGCTCTTCCAGATTCCGAGCTTCCGCGACTATCCGCGCCTGGATCTCGACTCTGTCCTGAACCAGTCTGACGGCGGCAGCGGCGGCAGCATCTTCCAGGACGAGGGTGAAGGCGAAGGCGATCGCCTCACCAAGGAGGAGCTTCGCGATCAGCTCGTCGAGATCATCCAGACAAATGTCGATTTCGAGGGTTGGCGCGACAACGGCGGCGACACCGGGATCATCCAGGAGCTGAACGACAACTTCATCATCACGAACACGGCCCGCAATCACCGCTCGATCAGCGGTCTGCTCCGCCAACTTCGTGAAGTGCGTCAGATCCAGATCAACGTCGAGACGCGCTTCCTGATCGTCAATCAGGACTTCTTCGAGCAGATCGGTTTCGATCTCGACATCATCTTCAACGCCAACAACAGTCAGTATCGCGACGCGCAGGAGCAGCAGGAGATCTTCGGCAACCTGCTCACCGCGTCGAGCGGCCGCAGTTCGCTGCTTCCGACGGATCTCGTGCCGAGCTTCTTCCCGACGACCAACCAGGCGCGAAACGGCGCCGTCAACGACTTCTTCCTTGTCGATCCGGGTGATGCGCAGACGCCGCCGACCGTCGACCTCGGTCCTGTCGAGTACGTCGCCACGGCGCCGGACAACACGTCGATCATCCCCTTCCAGCAGAACAGCAACGTCATCTCGGAGAACCTGATCACCTCGAGCTTTGCGACCGAGATCCTCGCGCTCTCGCCCGCCCTCGGTGTGGCTGGGACCTTCCTCGATGACATCCAGGTGGACTTCCTCATCGAGGCCACGCAGGCGGATCGCCGCTCTGTCACGCTGACGGCGCCGCGACTGACGTTCACGAATGGTCACGCCGCGAACATCTTCGTCACGACGCAGCAGGCGTTCGTCTCGGATCTCAATCCGATCGTCGGAACGAACTCGGTCGCGTTCGATCCAGAAGTCGATGTTGTGAACTCAGGCTTCACGCTCGCGCTCGAAGGCGTCGTCTCGGCGGATCGCCGCTACGTCACGCTGACGGTGCAGACGGCCGTTGCGGAAGTCGTGGAGTTCGCGACCGCGGAAGTCGTCGCCCAGACCGGTGGCGGCGCCAACGTCAGCGTCGGCTCCGAGCCCGTCACGGGCGAGTTCGATCTTCCGATCGTGCAGGTCACCTCCATCTCGACAGGCGCCACGATCCCGGATCGCGGCACGCTGCTCATCGGTGGTCAGCGCCTGACGACGGAGGTCGAGGTCGAATCCGGCGTGCCCGTGCTCAGTAAGATTCCGATCCTCAACCGATTCTTCACGAATCGCGTCGAGTCGAAGGAAGAGTCCACGCTCTTCATCCTCGTCAAGCCGACGATCATCATCCAGAGCGAGGAGGAAGAGAAGAACTTCCCGGGTCTGCTCGACTCACTGCAGAACGGCTTCTCATCCAACTTCTGATCGATCCCAGGCGTCACGCTTCTGTGGGGAGGCCCAACAGCCCGCGCCGCCCCGGACCCGACATCGCTATACTGTCGCGCCGCAGCCGCTTCGGTGGCTGCGGCCGTCTGCCGCACGGAAGCGTGGCGGTGTTCCTTTGACTGACCCATGGCGCCAAGTGGTCGCGCCTTCGGTCGCAGAGCAAGGAGTACGACCTGATGGCGTCGGCTGAGTCGCGTCTGCGCATACGCAAAGAGAACGATGTTCATCAAGTCGAGTTCATCGATCGGAACATCCTTGACGAAGGGAACATTCAGCAGATCGGCGAAGAGATCTCCGAGATCATCGAAGCCGAAGGCAAGCCGAATGTCCTGATCAGCTTCTCGAACGTTGATCACCTCTCCAGCGCCGCGCTGGGCACGCTGATCACCCTCAACAACAAGGTCAAGGGAAAGAACGGGCAGCTCCGTCTCGCCAATATCGATCCCCAGATCTACGAGGTCTTCGTGATCACGAAGCTGAACAAGCTTTTCCAGATTCACGACACGACGTCCGAGGCCATGTCGGCCTTCTAGCCGCAACCTGATCGCAGCCGCCCCATTCGCGTCTGCGCACGATCAGTGTTCACGCTTCGGGCCGTGATCGCCCGCGGCGCTCCCTGCTGAGAACCGCCAGACACTTCGACCCATGAATCAACCGTCGCCTGCCGCTGCGCCTGATGAAGCCAGCTTCGAGCTCTTCAATGAGCGGGAGCAGATCGAGCAGGCGGAGAAGGCGCTTCTCGCGGCGCTCGAGCGGCAGCGTTTTGACGGCGCATCCATCTTCGCAATCAGACTCGCATTCGAAGAAGGCGTCGTCAACGCATTCAGGCACGGTCACAAGGAGCTTCCCGACAAGCCGATCCAGGTCTCATGGAAGGTGAAGCCCCACGAGGTCGCGATCAGCATCACCGACCAAGGCCCCGGCTTCGATCCGGAGGATGTCCCCGACCCAACGCTCGATGCGAATCTGGAGATCCCCTCCGGACGCGGCATCATGCTCATCCGGGCGTACATGACCGAGGTCGCATTCAACGACCAGGGCAACTCGATCCAGATGCGATATGAGTTCAGCGCTGAGACGAGATAGCTGAGCGCTACGGCGCGAGCTTGCGCGTCGCGTACACCTTTACATCCAGGCGCAGCTCCGCGGGATCAACACCTTCGGTCTCGACACCGTTGTGCTTGAGCAACTGCACGAACTCGTCCGGCGTGACGCGCTCCGCAGAGACAAGCAGAAGATCCAGCCACTCCTCGGGCTCGGTGTCGTCCTCGCCGATCTCTTCAGATCCATCGTTCGTTGATTCTGCAGATGTCGCCGGCGCCGGCTCGTACACGCCGTTCGTGTGCTCGCGCGAGGCGACGGCTTCCGTCATCGACATCTGGCGCGCGATCTCCATCGTCGGCGCTGTCAGATCGACCTCGAGATAAGACGTCTCCTCGCCGGCCCCTTCGAGCCTGACAAGACAGCGCCAGCAGGTCACGCCGAGATCGGCTCCCCGCTCGTCGAGGTTCGTCGCAGGATCGATATTGAGCTTCAGTCGCCACGCATCCTGAAGGCTCTCGATGATCTCCTCGGCGCTCATGAGTTCGGGCTTCTCGGGCGGCGCCACGAGCACGGACACATGCTCGTGCACCGCTGAGTCCACGCCCACAGGCTCGGGGATGATCTCGACATCGAAGGCCGAGAGGATCTCCTCGACACGCTCGCGCAACTGCGTCTCGACGCGAATCGTCACGATCTTGTGTTCATCGACGAAGATGTAGATGAATGGATCGATGCCCATCGCGCCGAAGCCGACGAGGCCGTCCTCGTAGAACCAGTCACGATGACGCGCGACTTCATCGATGAATCGATCGAATCCGATCAGGTCGAACGAGATGTAGGGATCAACCTCTCGATAGGCGTCATTGCCCAGGACATCGAGGATCGGGTAGACGCGCGAAGGCAGAAGCGTGAAGAGCGAGCGGCACAGCGGCTCGAGGCGGCTTGAGGTGATCACGATGTCGAAGGCGTACCTGTCGGGCCACTCCTCGAGACCGCCTTCGTCTCCGCCATCCGCGGGTTCGAACTCCACAGTGCATCCCTGACGCGGCTCGACCTCGTCTAGAGGCGAAACACCCAGCGGGAACGAGAACTCTCCCAGCACCTTGCGATTGATCGTCTTGTCGATCTCGGAGTGTGGCATGCAGCGATTCGTCGCGGCGCCGGAGATGTCACGCGGTCGCCGCCCGGATGATTCTTCCCTAGATCGGCACAGGTCGTCGCCTGAGGTCAGCGTGGCTCGTCGATCGGCGCCGAACTGAGGCGTTCGCCTCATCAGTTCCGATGACAATCGGGCGTCTCAGCCCGCAGAGCCGATCTTCACCTTGCGGAATGGTCACGGAACGTTGATGATCGTCCCGCACGCGATTCCCCCGGCTGAGACGGCCTCCCACGGAGTACCCATGGAACAACTCGACGCTTTTCTGGAACGCATTAACTCGGTCATCTGGCATGACTATGCCCTCTACGTCGTTCTGGGCGTGGGAGTTCTCTTCACCTTCTGGAGCGGGTTCTGCCAGTACCGGGCTTTGACGCACGGCGTCGCGGTCACACGAGGCAAGTACGACGACAAGGACGATCCCGGCGCAATCAACCACTTCCAGGCCCTCTCGGCGGCTCTCTCCGCAACCGTCGGTCTTGGAAACATCGGCGGCGTTGCGCTCGCGATCGCCTTGGGCGGTCCCGGCGCGGTTTTCTGGATGTGGATGATCGGCCTTGCAGGAATGGCCCTCAAGACCACCGAAGTCTCCCTGTCGATGATCTATCGCAACACCGACGACCCCTCGAATCCGCACGGCGGTCCGATGTTCGTCGCGTCCAAGGGATTCGCGAAGATGGGTCTGGCCCCGATCGGCAAGATCGTCGGCGGGATCTTCGTCATCACGCTGCTCATCTCGGCCATCACTGGCGGCAACATGTTCCAGTCATGGAATGTCGCCCAGGTGACACACGCCTCGACGAACAACAGCGTGCCGACGGTGCTGACCGGAATCGTCCTCGCGCTCATCACCGGCGCGGTTATCATCGGCGGCATCAAGCGCATCGGCGCCGTCGCCGGCCGTCTTGTGCCATTCATGTGCCTGATGTATTTGGCCGCGGCGCTGTACGTGCTGATCCTGAAGTTCGGGATGATCCCCGACATGCTCGTCCTGATCGTGACCTCGGCGTTCAGCACGCTGGAGGCGGAGGGCGCGTTCATCGGCGGCGCCTGGGGCTATGCGTTCCTCTGGGGCATGAAGCGCGCACTCTTCTCGAGTGAAGCCGGCCAGGGATCGTCTCCGATCGCCCACTCGGCGGCGAAGACGCATGAGCCGGTGCGAGAGGCCGTGGTCGCTGGGCTCGAGCCGTTTATTGACACGATCGTCGTCTGCACGATTACGGCGCTCGTGATCCTGAGCTCGGGCGCCTGGAATCGCGGCGCGGAGGCGGATTTCTATTCGCCGCTCTCATTCGCTCAGACTGGGGTGTCCGATGACGGCGTTCCGCTGTGGACGCCCAGCGAGAGCTTCGTCCCGGCAAAGAAACCGGCCGCTCGGAAGATCTCAGGCGAGTGGGCCGAGAATGACCAGGTCTTCGTCATCGCGCGCTTTGGCGATGATCCGCGTCGCGAGACCGGCGACACGCTGCACAAGGTCACTGGCGAGGTTGTCGAGGACGAGGAAACCGGTTCACTCTTCGTCGAATGGGATCCGGTCGAGTCCGCGGAGCAACCAACGCTGGACTCCGAGCATGCCGGCCTTTTTCAGAGCTATCCGGGCGCGTCTCTGACGGCCTACGCGTTCGATCGCGTGCAACCAGGTCTTGGTCGATGGCTGGTGCCGATCGCTGCATGGCTCTTCGCGATCTCGACCATGATCTCGTGGAGCTACTACGGCGAACAGGGTGTCGTCTTCCTCTTCGGAACGCGCGGGATCTTCCTCTACAAGGTGATTTACTGCGTGCTCATCATTGTCCCAACGCTTCCGAATCTCATCGAGACGGATGCGCAACTTGACGGCCTCACCGCCCTTGGCACCGGCGTCATGCTCTGGGCGAACATCCCGATCATGCTGATCTTCAGCGTGACGGCGATGGGCGCGTATCACAGCTACTTCAGGCGCTTCAAGGCGGGTGAGTTCCATCCGCACGCGGCGCCGGCGCTCAAGGACGTCGTCGAGGGACACGACGTGGAGTAGCAGAGGCTGGAATGAGAATCCAAGGCCCCGGCGGCGATCCGTCGGGGCCTTTTTCATGGGCAGCAGATGGTCTATCGTCATGCGTCATGAATCCATCGCTTGCATGGGATCTTGAGGAGATCTGCGACGCCGCCGCCAAGGCGATGCGCGCCGAGAGCAAACGACTGGATGCGGAGCAGTCGCCGTACGGACTCGACGCGCCACATGAACTGCCGCTGCAGGATGTGATTCGGCGCGGGATGCGCGCCGCGGGCTATGGCGTGCTGGCGGAACAGCGTTACCCGGCGGCGCGCAACAGACGCCGTCGATCGGAGGGGGATCGCTGCGACATCGTGCTTCTCAGAGACGCGGACGCGACACTCGATGATCCGCTTGAAGATGAATCGCTCTTCGGCGGTGGCGGTGTTGATCCGTCAGAAGCCCTGTGGCTCGAGGTCAAGACCGCGCATCAGTTCGCGCTCATCGACGGTGTCGCGGAAGCGAATCGCAGCTATAGCGCCGAGCTCCTGACGGCGGCCACGAAGGACGTGCGCAAACTTGCAGTCGCGGAGGGCTTGCAGTCGACAGCGCTGCTGCTCGCCCTCTTTAGCGCCTGCGCCGAAAGCGCCGAGCACGATCTCGACGTCTGGGCGAATCGCTGTCTGGTGAAGGGGCACTCGATCGCGACACCGATCCGGCGCGGATTCCCCATCGCAGACAGGCTCGGCAATGAGCGCTGCACGATCGCATTGATCGAGGTCTATCGCTAGGGCGACCGGGCGACTCACTTCATCAGGAGCACACGCGGCGAAACCAGCAGCACCTGCTCGCGCCGAAGCTCAAGCATCGCATTGAGCGCGTCGCGCATCGCCGGCCAACTCTGCTCGCCGACCAACTCTCTGAGCAGCTTGGCCCCTTCGGACAGAAGAACGCTGGGACGCTCCGTCTTCACGCCAGGCGCCTCGACGAATCCGCCGAATGCCGACTCGAGGAAGTCGCTGAAGCTCTTGGGCTCCGGATAGACGAAAACGTCGTAGTCGCCCTCATCGAGCGCGAGGTGATCGGCGAAGTCAGTCATAACGTCGTCATAGCCGCCCATGGCGTCAGCCATGCGCAGATTGATCGCCCTGTCGCCTGTGAAGAGACGCCCCTCGGCGGTCTTTGAGATGCGAATGCCGCTTCGTCCCTGCTTGACGCGATCGATGAAGAGGTCATAGGTCTCCGTCATGCGATCGCGGACAAGCGCGCGCTCGGTGTCGCTCCAGGCCCCGAGCGAGCTGAAGAGATCCGCGCGCGGCCCGCGTGCGCGAGGCACGATCGTGGCCTGGATCTTCTCGTAGAGGCCGCCCATCGTGTACTTGCCCCCGACGACGCCGATGCTGCCGACGATGCTCGAGGGATTCACGTAGATCCTGTCTCCGGAGACGGCGATGTAATACCCGCCTGAGGCCGCCATCGAGCCGACGCTGACCCACACGGGCTTCTTGTCGGCGACGCGGCGCACGCCGAGCCAGATGGACTCACTCGCGATGGCGCTTCCGCCGGGCGAGTTGATGCGCAGCACGAGGCCCTTGATCTTGTCTTCATGCTCAATCTTGGCGAGCGCCTCGCGAATCGTGAGGCTGCCGACCGTGCCGCCGCCGAAGGCCGTGGCTTCCTGCGACTCGCCATCAACGATCGCGCCGTCGATGTGCACCACGGCGATCGAATCGCGCGTGATGCGGTGCGAAGGAGTCTCGGAGAGCATTTGGAGGATTGCGAATGGATTCGCTGCATCGAGCGCGAGGTCGCCCTCCTGCGGCGCGACATTCGTGTCGTACTCAATCTCGCCGTATTGCTTCTTCAGATGGGCGTCGAGATCGAGACGATCGACGACCGCATCAACGAGACCCAGTTCGACGCCGCGATCCGGATCGAGGAACCATGCCTCTTCCATCGCGCGGTCGAGTTCTTCATCAGACATGTCGCGACCGTCTGTCAACTGATCCCGCATGGCGTCGTACAGGCCATCGAGCAACTGTGAAATGTTCTGATCCCACTCATCGCTCGGCTCAGAGCGTCCCATCTGCTCGGAGGCGCCCTTGTAGTCGCCCACCTGCACGAAGTCCGCCTTCAGGCCGACCATCGCGAGGGTGTCAGCAAGGAACATCTCCTCCATGTAGATGCCCGGGAGGGAAATGGCGCCCCCCTGCTGCACAATGATCTCGTCTGCATAGGAGCCAAGCAGGAGGTCGTTGGGGCCGTAGATCTCTGTGAAGAGATGAACGTGCTTCCCCGTCTCTCGGAATCGCTCGATCGCGGCGCCGAGTTCCTCCACCTGTATCCGCGAGAGCGCCGCCTCGCGAAGGCGAATGACGAGGCCCTCGAGGTCGCGACGCTGGGAGGCTTCATCGAGCGCCGTCGTGTAGTCATTGAGCGTGAAGGTCGCGCTGCCCATGAGCCAGTCGAAGGGACCGGGGCGCTCCGCCGGGGCGCCTTCGAGCTCCATCCATCCAACATTCGTCTGGGCGGACGCAGCGCCGGCGGCCATGAGGGTCGCGGCGGCAAGTCCTGAAAGCGTTCGAGACAGCGTTCTCATTGCGTGACACTCCTTTGAGCAGTCTGTCGGGCGCGGCATGCGATGAGCCGCCGCCGGACGACCGGATGGTAGGCCTGGACAATCCCCATCGAAGCTCTCGTGGCTCTGACTGGTGTTTTGTACGGATTTGCACCCTTGCTGTTGCGTAGGGCTAGTCGTACCCCAGATCCGCCAGATCGTCCTCGTCGAGTCCGAAATGATGGCCGATCTCATGCAGGAGCGTGATCCGGATCTCCTCAAGCAGCCCGATCTCGCCATCCGGGCCATCGAAACCCCCGACGAGTTCGAGGATGCCGCGACGGAAAAGGTGGATCTGCATCGGCAGATCCGGCGGCTGTTCCACGGAACGCTCGTTGAGAGGGATGCCGCTGTGAAGGCCGCAGATGATCTCGCCCGGCTCCAGCCCGAGTTCGGCGGCCAGCCCAGGCCCCGGCTCGTCATCGACGATCAGAGGCGCCTCGTCGAGAAGTGCGCGCAGGTGATCCGGCAGTTCGTCGATCACACCCTCGAGCAGCGCGTCGAATCGCTCGCGATCTCCCTCAGTCATCCTGCGGTTCCACTCAGGCGCACGGCGCCGACGAGTTCACGCACGCTTGAGACGCGCTGCCGCCTGACCCACTTCGACAGACCATCGATGACGCGGAGGGGCGAGCGCGGATCGACGAAGAGCGCCGTGCCCATCTCGATGGCGCTGGCTCCAGCGAGCATGAACTCTGCCGCGTCCTCCCAGTTCATGACGCCGCCCGCGCCGATGATTGGCACTCCGGCGTCCCTGGCGACTTCTCGATAGACGAGATGCACAAGACGAAGCGTGACCGGGTGGATCGCCGGACCGCTGAGACCGCCTGTGACATTGCTGAGACGCGGGGCTTTGGTCTCGACGTCAATTGCCATCGCGGGGTAAGTGTTGCCGACCGTCAGACCGTTCGCGCCCGCATCGACGCTCGCCCTGGCGACATCCACGATGCCGCTTCCGGTGAGACCTGTGATGAGCGGAGGCAGCTTCACGAAGAGCGGCTTCGAGGAAACTGCCTGCGCGACCTCCGAAATGAGCTCTGCGAGAAGCCCCGGTGATTCGCCAAAGCTCGCGCCGTCGTGGACGTTCGGACAGGAGACGTTGAGCTCGACGGCGCGGATGCCGTGATGGCGATCCATCATGGCGCCGACTTCGACGTATTCCTGGATCGAACTCCCGGCGACGGATCCGATGAGCGAGGCTCCCGATTGCTCCAGTCGCGGAATGTGATCTCGCTCGAACGCCTCGGCGCCGACGTTGGCGAGCCCGATCGCATTGAGCATCGCTCGCCTCGACTCGATGATCCGCCAGGTCTCGTTGCCATCGCGCGCCTCGCGCGTGATCGACTTCGTCACGACGGCGCCAAGCTGCGAGAGGTTCAGCGCGTCGCCCATCTCGTCGCCGTAGCCGGCGGTCCCAGCGGCGAGCATCACGGGGTTTCGCAACGCCACACCGGCGAGATCGACCTGGAGGGCGTCGTCGTGGATGGATGAGCGGGGCACTGGCGGGAAGGGTAGACGAGACGTGGCGGGTCGGCCAACGCATAGGCCTTCGACGTCGTCCTACAATGCCCACCGGATCACGACCCGAAGGAGATCACCAGGTATGGATATCGAGCAGCGGATCGCCCAGTTCGAGAACATGGCGAACGCCGACCCCGACAACGAGATGGCCCATTTCAGTCTCGGCGGCGCGTACACGCAGGCAGGGCGACATGCTGACGCGGCGGCCAGCTACATCCGCTGTTACGAGGTCAATCCGGACATGACGAAGGCGTATCAGCTCGCAGGCGCGGCGCTCGTCGAGGCCGGCGAGAAGGAGCGCGCTTCTGAGGTCCTGACAACGGGCTTTGTCGAGGCGGCCAGTCGCGGGGATCGCATGCCGATGCTCGCGATGGGCGAGTTGCTCGAGACACTCGGGGCGCCCGTGCCAGAGGTGAAGGAGGCTCAGCAGGAATCCTCTGCTGGCGACGGTGATTTCCGCTGCATCCGGACGGGCCGGATGGGCACGCAGCTTCCCTCCGCCCCCTTCCGCGGCCCTATCGGGGCGTGGATCTACGAGAACATCTCCGCTGAGACGTGGCGCGAGTGGATCGGCCAGGGGACGAAGGTCATCAATGAGCTCCGCCTCGACCTCTCACGCGACGAGGACGCGCGCACCTATGACTCGCACATGCACGAGTTCCTGGGAATCGACGAAGCGCTCCTGGAGCAGCTGCAGCAGACCGCGTCCTGAGCCGGACACGCGAATCGCCGCCATATCCCCTGTCAGGTGATAGCGATTCCCCGTTGATCGATCGAGACTCATCCGTTGCGCGAAGGCGCATCGGGAGGCTCGACCATGGCGTATCGCATTCTCTCTCTCGATGGCGGCGGCATCCTGGGGCTCGTCGAGATCGTCGTAATTCGCCGTCTGCTCAAGCATGAGCCTGACCTTCTTGATCGCATCGATCTCTTCGCGGGGACGAGCACAGGCGGCATCCTGGCGCTTGGTCTCGCGGCCGGGAAGTCTCCGGATCAGTTGATCAATCTCTACCGGAAACGCGGGGCTCGCATCTTCGATGACTCCTGGCTTGACGACCTCGTCGATCTCGCGGGCCTGACCGGGGCCGACTACGACAACAAGCGCCTGCGCAAGGAGCTCCGCAAGCTCTTCGGGGACAGCACGCTTGGCGATCTTCGCAAGCGGCGCGTTCTGATCCCGACGTTCGATCTCGACAATCACGACGGCAAGCCGCCGGAAGGCGCGCAGCGTCACTGGAAGCCGAAGTTCTTTCACAACTTCCCGAACAACGACTCCGATCGGGACCAGTTGATCGTGGATGTGGCGCTGCGCACGAGCGCCGCGCCGACATACTTCCCGAGCTACCAGGGGTACATCGATGGCGGAGTCGTGGCGAACAACCCATCCATGGCTGCGGTCGCCGAAGCGCTCGATCCGCGCGCCGGCGACGCGGCGCTTGATGACATCGTGCTCCTGTCACTCGGGACGGGACGAACGAACAGGTACATCGCCGGCGTCGGTCGGTATTCACATGACTGGGGGTACGCCCAGTGGGGCAAGCAGCTTGTGTCAATCATGATCGACGGCGTCATGGGTGTGGCGACGTATCAGTGCCAGCGCCTCCTGGGCGATCGTCTCTTCCGGCTCGATCCAGCGCTGCCAAAGCCGTGGAAACTCGACAGCGTGAAGGACATCCCGGAGATCATCGCATTTGCGGAGTCGATTCCGCTGGGCAAACTCCGCAAGTGGATCGACGCGTCGGGATTCTGATTCACCGGAGCAGGCCACGCCGGCGCAGGTGACGCAGAAGAAGCTCATCGATCCGATCGTCGGTGCGGACGACCATGTGCGTCATCTCGCGCGCCTTGCAGAAGACGGAGAGCGCGTCGCAATATGACTCGAGCCGATCCCGGTAGCGCTTGATCAGCGCAGCCGTGACGGTGACCTCCGCATCGCTCCCCGTCTCGACATCGAGCAAGCGGAGGTCCCCGGAGAAACCCCCTGCAAATGACTCGTCGTACTCCGCCGACGGGTCGATCTCTCCCGGGCTGAGCACCTGCAGGCAGTAGGTGTCATGTCCACGCGCGCCGGCGAGGTACTTCAGCCCCTCCTCGTAGCCGTCGCGAATCAGGAAGTCGCTCAGGAGGACGTTGACACCCTTGCCTCGGCTCGCCATCGCAAGCGCCCGGAGCGCCTCGTTGAAGTCGGCGCCGGTGCCCGGGGGCCCTGCGGCGGGCTCGATCGACTCGAGGACAAAGGAGGCAAGGCGCTGCACGTTGCGACGTCCGCGCGCCGGGGCGAGTCGACGGATCTCGGAGCCGCCGAAGACAGACAGACCGACACGATTGTTGTTCACGATCCCGATGTAGCCGAGGGCCATCGCGACGCGCTGTGCGAAGAGCAACTTGTTCGGGCGTCCCGCCTCCATGCTTGCGGATGCGTCGACGATGATGTGCAGGGCGAGATCCTCTTCTTCCTGGAAGATCTTCACGAAGAGACGATCGAGTCGGGCGTAGACCTTCCAGTCGATGTGGCGGATGTCGTAGCCCGGCGCGTACTGAATGTAGTCCTCGAACTCGACGGACTGGCCCCGTCTCTTTGAGCGCCGCTCTCCGGGCAGCTTGCCGGCGAAGACCTTCCGGCTCATCACGTCGAGACGATCGAGCTTCGGAAGCAGATCCGGCCCGAGCAGTTCCTCGAGGGTCCGTGGTCTGTCACTGGCGCCGGAAACGAGCACGTGGCACTCCTGCATTGCGATGGCGCTCACAGCGAGCGCCGGAGGCGATAGTGTATGACGTGCGGCGCACCCTCGACGACGCCGACAATCATCAGGAGCGGCTCCATGCGCGTCTTCAGTTCGAATCGATCGACCCTGGTTGTCTTGATACTTGCGATCCTGTTCAGCCCCCACACGCTTGCGCAGGGGAACGAGAGCCTCAATGACCTGCGTCGCGAGAATGAGCGGCTTCGTGAACAGTTGAGTCAGCTCGAGGCTGAACTCGCCGCCTCGAAGCGCCAGGTCGAGCGCCTGCAGCGCCAGAATCAGTCGCTTCGGGAATCGCTGACTTCAGTTCGGGAACGCGCGACCCAGAACCGAGACTCGAACACGCGGTCGCCCCAGAAGACCGCTCCGGTCGCGACTCCAGCCGAGAAGACGGCTCCCGTGCCGGAGGCGCCGATGGCGTCACCGGAGTCCATGTTCAACGCCGTGAAGCAGAGCTATCTCGCAGAGCTTGACGAGAAGCCGAGAGGAACTGACAGCGAGAAGCGCCGGTTCATCGGCGACGCGAAGCGGTGGGCGCGCGCGAGAAACCAGGAGCATCGCGGGCCCGTGCGCTGGATTGCGCGCGTGGAGTCAACGAAGCCCGGTGACGGGCGCGAGTTGATCGTGCAATGGCGCTCCGTCGATCCGGGTTCGGGGCTGCCATTCGGCGAGCCGTTCACCCTGATCGCTTCACCTCGTGACGCAGGCCGCATTCAGTCAAGCGCGACGCATTCCGTGTGGGAACTCGACGGCGTCGCGACGCTGAGACTCGAGGTCGATGAGAACCTGGTCGCTCCGAGTGTCTTCACGGCGCGCAGGCTCATCGGACCCTATGTCGAGTTCGCATTCAACTTCGATGTGCGATCGATGTCGCCACTCGGGAATGTCGGGAAGAACAAGTCGCGCTGAGCGACGAGCCCGAGGCTCAGGACGCTTCGTCCGCATACTCCCAGATCGTCACGGGCAGGCGCTGACGCCCCCACTTGCGAGCGATCTCATGCGTCGGATAGAGCACGTCCAGGCGAGCGCCCTTGATGGCGCCACCTCGATCGAGCACCGGCACAACGCGGCCCTCGTCATAGCCCGGAACGCTCATAAGCGAGCCGAACTTGAAGAGGCGCTTATCGGCGGCGACAAGCTTCATGCCGTTGGTCCAGATGGACTTGCCGCTGGCGGTGATGCCGTCGGCGAACTTGCCGCATGAACGATGATCCGGGCTGTACGCGGTGACGGTCATCCATACGGTGCGCACGGGACGCACGGGACGACCGTTGACATAACGGATGGCGTCGGTCTCCGGCGCCTTGATCTCATCGGATTCGTCGACCTCGATGAGGATTGGATCGATGGCGCCGCCGAGAGACGGGGCTTCGTCAGCGACAAGATCCATCTCGGACGCGCCGGCGATCATTTCGATCGGCTGCGCCGACACAGGGGCATCCAGCGCTGCAAGCGCCGGCGTGGACGCGGAAGATGCCTCCTTGGCCATGACCGCCGTCGTTGCGCTGACAACAGCCAAACCGAGGAAGACGATGCCTTCCATGTACGAACGGAAAACGAACCCGCGCCGAACCACCTGTGTCTTCACATGTCGATCCAAGAATCTGATCTCCGATTGTCTCCATCTCATGGAGAGATGGTGAATGCGACGCCCACCACGGTCCGCATTCAACAGCCTCGCTCGATCCGGAACGGGCTGCCGCTCGACACACAGGATACCCCGGTCAAAGTCGTACGCCACGAGATCGGGCGCCAAGTGCGTCTTTGGGATCCGGCTGCTCATTCTGTAACGACTAATGGGCGGCTCGCGTTCAATCCAGAGGCCGAATTCAAGGTGATCGCCCCGGAATGGGCCGACTGCAGAACCCCCATAACGAGGGGCACAGTGAAGGAGAGCGTTTATGCGGACGTCGATTCGCCAAGCTCTTCGACCATCGCCATGAAGCGGAACTCCGCGAGATCCTCGTCATCGATCTCGCCCGCCTCACGTCCGATGGCATTGGCAGTGGCGACCGCCAGGCCCTCTCTGAACGCCTCAGTCCAGCCCTTGCCCGTTGTAGTCGAGGCCACCAGGCCCGCAACCAAGCACTCCGCGCAGCCGGCGGTGCTGACAACACGGCCGGGGTGGCAGGAGACGCGTCCGAGAAGGGTGACGTCGGGCCCGACGAGGCAGGCGCCGTCGGCCCCCCGTGTCGCCACCACGTGCTGGAACGCGCCGCCGCCGGAGGACGCCAGCGAGCGAGCGGCCGAAACGAACTGATCGTCATCCTTCAGAGTCTGTCCAGTGATCCCGGCGAGTTGTTTGGAGTTGACGCGCACGAGCCAGATCTTCTGATCTCGAACCGCCTCAAGTGCGGCTGTCGACACATCGAGCGCCACCAGCGCTCCCTGCGAGGAGCAGCGAGACACGATGTGCGCGAATCGGTCGGGCTCAATGCCCGGTGGGAGCGATCCGCCAAAGCACATGATCGTCTCACGTCGGGCGAGCATCGCCAGCTTGCTCTCGATGCGCTGGACGTCATCCGGCTGCACTGCGAATCCGGCGTCACGAATGTGCGTTTCGGAATCCTCGACGGGATCGACAACGGAGATGTTGTCGCGCGTTCTCGCGCGAACGACAAGGAACTGCACGACTGCCCGCCCGCGCGCAATACGCTCGAGGTGCTCCTCGAACATGCCCAGTTCGCCCCGGCCGACGAATCCCGTGGCGATCGATCGCTGTCCCAGTGCGGCCAAGGCCCGGCTCATCGTGATGCCTCGCCCGGTCGGGTACTGCGCGATGATGCGGCCTGTGACCTGTGACCCCACGGCGAATCCGGGCGCCTCGATGACACGATCGACGGCGGGATTCAACGTCACAGTGACAAGCCGATGCTCTCGCATTGGCAGCACTCTAGTCGATCAGCCCTGACGCGACGGCGCCGGTGTACGCGGTCTGCTACGGTCGCACGCTTGCAGGTGGAACTGGTCGATCTTGCGATGGTCGGCGTCATCGGGCTCTTCGCGGGCGTGCTTGGCGGAATGCTTGGCATCGGCGGGAGCATCCTCATGATCCCGGGCCTCGTGGCGCTCTTCGGTGACGGCGACGGCGGCTCCCTGCATGTCTACCAGGCTGCCGCCATGGCGGTGAACATCGCCGTTGCGGCGCCGGCGACGATGCGCCACCGCCGGGCGGGCGCACTTCGGCGCGATCTCCTGCAAGGGATGATCCCGGCGGCCGCCGTCATGATCGTCGTGGGTGTCTTCGTCGCCAATGCGACGCCGACGCGCGCGCTGCGGATGCTTTTCGCCGTCTTCCTCCTCTTCGTGACATACACCGAGGCGCGCAAGCTCAGGCACACCGAAGACGATGAAGCGAAGCTGAACTCGCGCGTCACGCTCTCGAGGAGCGGCGGGGTGGGCGGCGTCATGGGATCGATCGCCGGTCTGCTCGGAGTCGGCGGCGGCGTCGTCGCAGTGCCGCTGGCTCAGTTCCTCTGTCGCGTGTCACTGCGAGAGGCTATTGCGGCGAGCGCCGCGACCATGTGCCTGACGGCGGGCGTGGGCGCCACCGTCAAGATGCTGACGCTCGGGAGTCTCGGTCTGCCGATCTCTCGGGCGCTCTTCCTGGCGCTTGCTCTGGCGCCCACAGCGATACTCGGCGCCGGCCTCGGCGCCCGCATGACGCATCGCCTTCCGATTCACGTCGTACGCGGCGTGCTCATCGTCGTGCTGCTCGCCGCCGCGGGCCGCATGGCGATTCCCTCGTAGTCAGCGTCGCGCACGTCCAACTGACACTCGACGATGATCGAAGTGAACGTCCGGCGCAGTTACGCGCCGGGGCGTGTCGCGTCATCTCAACAATCATCTTGAGGAATCCGGGATATCGGTCGATCTCGATGTTGATGGAACACGACAACGCCCCCCAGGATCCGCGCCCGTCGCACGCTTCCAATGGTCGCGCCAACTCCGGCGCCCATGCGATAGCGCGCGCGGACGCATGCGGTTGGATGGCCGAGCACGCAGGTGACCAACTCACCGCGATCGCGCACGAACTGGGCAACCTGCTTGACGGCACGATTCGATACGTCGGCCTCGCCAGACGCGGCCTCGACGCTGCGCCCGACGCGCTCACGGATCGCGATCGCGAGGTGCTGCGGCAACTGGGCAGCGCCGAGTGGGCGCTCGGAAAGATGTCCGCGATCGTTCACGATTCGTTGACTCCCGGCGGCGGCTCGCTCGCCAATCGATTTCATGAGCCGCGCCCGCTCGTCGACGCTGTGATTCATGCGTGCGACGTGCTGCGACCGCTTGCTGATGAACAGAACGTCTCGATCGACGTCGAGTTCTCCCCGCGGCTCGTGCTTGCCCAGGCCGGTCCGATCTACACGGTGATCTCCAACGCGGTGCGCAACTCGATCGAGGCCATGACCCGCGGCGGCAACGTGCATCTCATCTGCGAGCTCGTCACTTCGCCGGACGGCGGGACCGAGGTGCAGATCGACGTGCTCGATGACGGGCCCGGCGTGGCGCCGCACATTCTGGACGACGTCTTCGACGTGCGCTGCACGACGAAGCGTTCGTCAGCTGGTGTTGGATTGGCGCTCTCGCGCGAGATCATGCAGGAGCTCGGCGGGGAGATCTCGATGGAGAATCGCCCCACGCGCGATGGCGCTCCCGGTGGAGCGCATCTGGCCATTCGCTTTGAGCCCCTGATGTAGGAGGGCGGCGTGGTCAACAACGCACATCCTGGCGACTTCGATCACGACGCGGCGCACGATCTCGAAGCGCGCCTTCTCATCATCGACGACGATCCGATCGTCGCGGATTCGCTCGCAGAGTTCCTGCAGTCCGAGGGATATGAGGTCGCAACGGCGTTCAACGGCGCCGAGGCGCTCGAGGCGCTCGCGGAGGCGGACGCCGCAGGTCGCGCATTCAATCTGGCGCTCTGCGACGTCTCCATGCCCGGGATGAGCGGGATGGAGGTCCTTGAGCACATCAACCGAGATCACACGGATGTCGTCGTATGCATGATCACGGCTTATGGCGCGATCGAGTCCGCCGTCAACGCTGTGCGGAAGGGCGCATCGGATTATCTGACAAAGCCCGTCGTCGACAACGAACTGCGCATGAGCCTTCAGCGCGCTCTGCGCCAGCAAAAGCTCCTGGCCGAGAATCGTGTGCTGCGCGGCCAGCTTGAAGACCGATTCGGCCTCGACAACATCGTCGGCGCCGACCATCGAATGCTGCGCACCTACGACCTCATCGAAGCCGTCGCGCCATCGAAGACGACAGTGCTCATGAGCGGTGAGAGCGGCACCGGCAAATCGCTGATCGCGCATGCGATTCACCAGCACAGTCCGCGACGGGACAGGCCATTCGTCGAGATCTCATGCGGCAGCATCCCCGAGACGCTGCTCGAGTCCGAACTCTTCGGACATGTCAAGGGCGCATTCACAGGGGCGCACGCAGACAAGGTGGGGAAATTCCTCGCCGCGGATGGCGGAACAATCTTCCTTGACGAGATCAACTCGGCGTCGCCGGGCATGCAACTCAAGCTGCTCCGCGTGCTGCAGGAGCGCCGATTCGAGCCCGTCGGCGCGACGGAGACTGTGGAGGTTGACGTGCGCGTCATCCTCGCGACGAACCAGTCGCTGGAGGAACTCGTCGCGGCGGGCGAGTTCCGTCAGGATCTCTACTACCGGATCAATGTGGTCAAGATCGATCTGCCGCCGCTCCGCGATCGCAGCGGAGATATACCCCTGCTCGCGGAGCATTTCATCAGCGCGCACGCGCGCGAGATGAACAAGCAGATCACCGGGCTCACGGAAGAGGCCATGGCGGCGTTGCAGCGCTACTCGATGCCGGGCAATGTCCGTGAACTCAGCAACATCATCGAGCGCGCCGTCGTACTGACGCGCCGGCCGACGATCGATGTCGGTGATCTACCTCCGCACGTCGTGGCGAATAAAAGCGCGCTGGCGCCGGTGTCACGGGCTGAACACGCGGGTGCGGACGACGACGCAGCGAGCTGGGAGCCCATGCCGCTGCAGGAGGCGCTGCAGGAACCTGAGCGACGGATCCTCCTCAAGGCCTTGCGCGCCAACAACTGGAATCGTCAGGCGACGGCCGATCAGCTGAGCATCAATCGAACGACGCTCTACAAGAAGATGAAGGCATACGGACTCGATCAGCACGAGCACTAGGCGCTCTGCGTTGTCAGCCGATCAGGTCAATGAGATTCCCGATCTCCGGAGCGCCTGTCACTCCCGCTGGCGCTGTCGATTCTCGCTTCTGCGCGCCGAGCTCTGATCCACTCTCCATGGACTCATCGCCGAGAGCGCGCGACTGGTCAATCCGTTCAGTCTGTTCCTCTCGCTGCTCCTCTGCGAGTTCAACGGAAGCTCTCGCCTCCATCTGAGCGGCCTTCGCGGCGATCGCGCGATCGGCATTGGACGGCTCGGCCGGGGCCAGAGCAGCTCGACGAATCTGGCGCGCCTTTTGGACGGTCTCCTCCGGCGTGCGTCCTTCGGAGGTGTCGATGCTGACATGCCCGCCGACGGCGTAGCGACGTCCGTCGGGGCCCTCCTGGTAGTCGTAGTAGATGCCTCCTCGGACCAGGCCGCCGGCTGCCGCCACATGGGCCTGCTCATGTGCTCTGACCTCCTGATCGCGCTGGCGGAGCTCGCGGACCTGCTCCTCCTCCTCGGGCGAGAGCTCCTCGCCGTCAGCCCCCTGCTCGCCCTCTGCCGTCGCGCTCGTCAGCTCGGCCTGGTCACCGTCCTCGTTCGCCTGGCCGAGGCCCAGGGCTGCCTGAGGGCTCCTCTCAATGGCGGAATCGTCGAGCCCGGGCGCTGCCGGCGTCGGCGCGGTCGGCGTCCGCTCGATCGACTGAACGAGGACAACCGCGGCGGACGTGTTGGAGAGGCTGGACAGACTCATCGGGTCGCCTCGGAATCGGCTCACGGATGAGCGTCCTGTGGCCATAAGGAGCGAGGACCGGTTCCGGGGGGCGCTCGGAGGCGTCACAGGCGGTCCGCCGCCCCTGGACCCCGCGCGGTAGCATGGCTCGTTCGGCCCGGAGGCCACCCCCGTTTCGACCTTCGATGATGCGGCAACCGGTGGCACGGGCCCTGCGTATCCGTCTGGGATACGGGCGCGATGAGGCCGCGCCGAAATTGGACCAGCGCCTGGAGAGATAGACGAGATGAGTCTGGACAGCGACGCGACCGCGGCCCCCATCCAGGGCCACGTCACCCTCGACCCCGACAAGAAGCACGATCCCCACGCGACGCGATTCGGGAAGTTCCTGCAGGCGTGCATCAAGTTCGGCGGATCGGATCTGCTGCTTAAGACCGGCAAGCCGCCGGTCATTCGCCTGCGCGGCGCTCTCAAGCAGCTCGACACTGACCCGATCGAGGGCGAAGAGTTCATCAATATCGCCAAGCACATCCTCACTGAAGAGCAGTGGGACGACCTGCACAAGTTCGGGTCCGTTGACTTCGCGTACGACTACGACAGCTCGAGTCGTTTTCGCGTCAATCTCTTCCAGGCGCGCGGCAAGCTCTCCGTCGCCGCCCGTCTGGTTACGAGCAACATCCTTCCTTTCGAGAAGCTGCATCTTCCGCCGGTCATGTCAGAGATCTCGATGCAGCCGCAGGGCATCGTGCTGCTGGCTGGCGTGACGGGCTCGGGCAAATCAACGACGATCGCCTCGATGCTTGACTACGTGAATGCGCGCAAGCCCGTGCACATCATCACGATCGAAGACCCGATCGAGTACATATTCGAGGACAAGAAGGCGACCATCAATCAGCGCGAGATCGGCATTGACTGCCTCGATTTCAAGATCGCGCTTCGCGCCCTCGTTCGTGAGAATCCCGACATCGTGCTTGTCGGCGAGATGCGCGACAGCGAGACGTTCGAAGCGGCCCTGCACGCGGCGGAGACCGGTCACCTCGTCTTCGGGACGATCCACGCTTCGTCGGCGCCGCAGACCTTCCAGCGCATTTACGACCTATTCCCTGTCGAGGAACGCGAGCAGGTGCGGAAGATCCTCGGCTATCAGATGCGGGCGATCGTGTATCAGAAGCTGCTGCCGACGCTGCACGAGGACATTCCCCGCATTCCGGCGCTGGAGATCCTGATCAACACTCCGGCGGCGCGGAAGTACATCCTCGAGGGTCGCGAAGGCGAGCTTGACGAGATCATCAAATCCACCGAGTCGCAGCAGATCGGCATGATGGACTTCAACGGATCTCTTGTGAAGCTCGTTGAGGAGGAATACATTCACACTCGCGTCGCCATGGAGGCGACTCCGAATCCCGACGAGCTCACGATGCGCCTCAAGGGCATCGGCTGAGCCAGAAGCTGAGTTCGTCGCGAGCGCCAGCCGGCGCTCGAATAAGAACTGACAATCACCGCATCGAGATCGCAGCGCATGCTCATTTCTCCCGTTGAACTTTCTGATCTGCTCACCACGACGCTCGCCCAGGCGGCGCCCGGCGCCGTCGGCGGCGGCCGCACGGCGTCCGGTGGATCCGGCAGCGAGGCCGTCTGGCTGATGTCGCCGATCAAGCCGATCCTGCTCATCGTTCCGCTGCTTGGCTGGGCATGGATCGTCAGCACGATCTATGACAAGGACGCGGCCCGCTGGTACATGAAGCGCCGCGCGTGGAATCTGACGCACATCGGATTCGCAGCCGGCGCGGTCCTGCTCTTCCTTGCGCTCCCCAGCTTCTGGATTGGCTGGCCGGTGCTCGTGGCGCTGCTCGCGGCGGACCTGATCGTCTACGCAGCCCATCACAATCGCAGCAGCGCGGTCCCCGAGACCATGAAGTGGTCCTTCGATCTCGAGAAGATGAAGGAGGCTCGCGCCAGCCGCGAAGCCGCCAAACTCGCCAAGGGCGTCACGCTCTCCTTCAAGGGCCCGAATGGCGAGGTTGCGCCTCCGGAGAAGGGAACGCCGGAGTACGACATTCGTGTCGCCGCTGAGTCAATCATCATCGACGCCATTGAGGCGCGCGCAGCGCGGGTGGAGATGGTCGCTGCCAGTGAAAGCAGCTACCAGGCGAATCTGCTCGTCGACGGCGTTCGGCAGAAGCTGGATCCGATTCCGACGCAACAGGCTGTGACGATCATCGACTTCTTCAAGAGCGCCGCCGGCATGGATGTCTCCGACAGACGCCGGCGATTCACGAAGGACATTCAGATGATTCAGGATGGCGGCAAGCGCGCGCTTCGCGTTGTCGCCAGCGGTGGATCCTCCGGCATGAAGCTCGTTCTGACTTTCGACCCGGAAGATCAGGTCAAGTTGCCGCTGGAGGATCTCGGACTGCTGCCCCAGCAGCGCTCCGAACTGGATGCGCTGGTGCAGGAGTCTCAGGGCGCCGTGCTCGTCGCCTCGCCCCCGCTGGGCGGGCGCACGACAACGTTGTACGCCCTGATCCATGCGCACGACGCGTACACCAGCAACGTGCAGACCGTTGAACTCGAGCCGCAGGCGACGCTGGAGGGCGTTCGTCACAACGTCTTCAACCCGCTTCAGGACGGCGCGGAATACAGCACGACGGTGCGGTCCATTCTGCGTCGCGATCCGGACATCGTCGCAATCGGCGAGTTGCCGGATGCGAACACTGCAATCGAGGTCACGCGCGCCGATCACGAGCGCACGCGAACTTATGTCGGTCTCAAGGCGGACAACGGCCTTGCGGCGATCCAGACCTTCGTGAAGGCGGTCGGCGATCCCAAAGCCGCGGCCGAATGCCTGCACGGCGTCGTCGCGCTGAAGCTCGTTCGAAAGCTCTGTCTCAATTGCCGCATCGAATACGCGCCGTCTCCGGAGCTCCTGAAGAAGCTCGGCGCGCCGCCGGGCAAGATCAAGAAGCTCTACAAGAAGGGCGGACAGGTGCTCATCAAGAGCAAGCCTGAAATCTGCCCGGTCTGCAACGGCTCCGGGTACTTCGGCCAGGAAGGCGTCTTCGAGGTCTATACGATCAACGATGAGGAGCGCGCCATGATCGCCTCGAACGATCTGATCGCGCTTCGTTCGTCATTCCGCAAGCGGCGTATGCCCTCCATGCAGGAGACCATGATCATGAAGGCGGCCAGCGGCGCCACGAGCGTCGAGGAGGTCGCCCGCGTCAGCAGCAGCGGACAGCGGAAGAAGGCGCCCGCCAAGAAACCGGCGCCCGCGACCTGATCCTGCACGCGACACACTTCGTTTGAAGCAACACGACTCGCATACTCGAGCAAGACCATGATCTTCAATCTCGCCGTCATCGCACTCACCGGCTTCATCGCCTACATGTGGTTCAACCAGGGTCTCTTCTCCGGCTTCCTGCACATGGTGTGCACGCTGGTCGCCGGCGGCGTCGCGCTCGCGGTCTGGGAGCCGCTGGCGATGATCCTCGTGAACCAGGGCGGCCTGCTGCAGTCCATCGCGTGGACCGTCTCGCTCGTGGGACCGTTCATCGTCACGCTCGTCCTGCTGCGCATGGCGTCGGACAAGTTCATTCCGGGGAACCTCGATTTCGACAATCTCACCAACATGATCGGCGGCGCTGTGACAGGCGCCATCTCCGGCGTGGTCACGGTCGGCGTGCTCGTGCTGGGCATCGGTTTCCTCGGACTCCCTTCGTCCTTCCTCGGGCATGAGCCCATGAAGAATGATCCGCAGGGAAATGTCATCCAGGGATCCTCACTCTGGCTTCCGGCGGACAAGATCACCGTCAAGCTCTATGAGCATCTCAGCGGTGGGGCCTTCGGCTCGTCCTCGTCGCTTGCGTCACGACATCCTGATCTCCACGAGCAGGCCGGGGTGCTGCGGATGACATGGGAGGACAAGAGCCGCGCGACATTGGCTCGCAGCGACTTCAAAGTCACGCACCAGTACAGCGTCCACGAGGCCGGCATGAGCGCCCTGCTCGATGACAGCTTCGCGATCACGTCCAACGGCGAGAGCATCGGCCCCCAGTCGGCGCGCGCCACCTCCGGGAACGTGTACCCGTCCCCGTCCAATCTGCACGGCTACATCGTTGAGTTCAGCGCCGGGGCGAAGGAGAAGAAGGGTCAGATCGTCGTCGGTCCCGGGCAGATCCGCCTTGTCGGCGTCGATCGAGAGGGTCGACCCTTCGCGCGCCATCCCGTGGCGTTCCTGACGCAGCCCAAGGGCGACACGCCGACGTATCACCGATTCCGCTTCGACGCCGAGGACATCTACCTGGCGTCGCCGCAAGGGAAGTCGCGCGTCACGGCAGGCTTCGAGTTCGTTGTTCCGGAGGGCGCGACGCTCACCGATCTGATCGTCAAGAACGTGCGCGCCGATGTCACGCGCGTGCCGGATGTCTCTGAGCAGCCTGAGGGCGGCTACACGGTCGCGCAACGCGATGATGCAGTTCGGAATCGCAGCATCTTCGGACTCGAGGCGATCGCGCTCGATACGAGCGACGCCAAGCAGGTCAACCTGAGTGGAAGCTCACGACTCTCGACTGACGGCATCGCGGCGAGCTCGAACCTCAAGGTGGCATTCAATCGCCAGAATCGCGGCAGTCTCGATGTGAACGCGGACAACAAGGTGCAGGGAGGAACTCACAAGTTCAGCCGCAGCGCCATGTCAACGAACGTGCCGCAGTCGCTGCGCGTGTCGCAGTTCCATGTGCCGCCGCAGTCGAAAATGGTGCAGGTGAACGTCGGCGAGCAGAGCAAGTTCTCTCTGCTTGGCAAGGCGCAGCAGGCGGGTCTGAATGTGCTTCCCCCGGTGCTCATCGATTCGAATGGCCAGCAGTATGAGGCCATCGGTTGGATCTTCGAGGACGGCCCGAACATCGAGTACCGCTACACGCCCGGTCAGCCGATTCGGGGGCTGGAACAGATTCCGAACCTGAGCCTTTCACGTGAAGACCGGGATGTCACGCTGCTCTTCATCGTGCCGCAGCGGATCACGCTGACTGCATTCGCCCTCGGCAACAGGGTGCAGCAGAGCTTCGAGCTCGAGATTCGATAGTCGGCGCAACAGCCACAGAGGACGACCAATAGAAAACGGGCGGCTCCCGAAGGGGCCGCCCGTTCTTCATTCAGATGACGAGATGTCGGATCAGGCGTCCACGGCCGCTTCGGCCGGTGCCTCGGTCTTCTCCTCGGCGCGCTCGTCAACTTCGGGCTTTTCGATGAGATTGCCCTCGTTGTCGAACTCCATCTCCTCGCGCTCATCCGTCGGAAGCTCGCGATCCGGAACGACCCAGAGCTTGATCTCGCACTCGAGATCCTGGTCGAGCTTAATCGGGACCTTGTAACTGTCCACGCGTTTGATGTGGACGGAGAGACGCACGTCGCGGGGGCGAATGTTGAAGCCCTCGGCGATGAGCGCCTCGGCGATGTCCTGCTGCGTGACGGAGCCGTAGAGCGAGCCCGTGTCGTTGCAGGCCCTGGTGAGCGAGATCTCGAACTCTTCGAGCTTCTCGATCATGGTCTCGCGCTGCGAGCGAAGCTCTCGCATCTGACGCTCGGCTTCTTCACGCTTCTGCGCGAGCGCCGCGATCGCCTCTTCGCTGGGCGTGGTCGCGAGTTCGCGCGGGAGCAGGAAATTCCGGGCGTAGCCGGTCTTGACGTTCACGACGTCGCCGACGATGCCGAGATTCTCGACGTTCTCCGTCAGGAGCAGTTGCACTGTCTTCTGCATGGTGATCGATGTCCTCTCGTAAAGAGACGGGAGTTAGAGGACGCCCCGAAGTTAGAACGGGATGTCGTCCTCATCGATGGGTACATAGCCGGCGTCCGCCGGTGGGGCGGATCCGCCGCCCGCATTTGAAGAGGAAGCGCCGACGCCGCTCGGGACGCCGTCGCCTCGACTATCGATGAACTGGAAGTTGTCGATGACAACCTTGAGCTTGGAGCGATTCGCTCCGGAGTCCTTGTCCTGCCACGTGTCCAGCTTGAGTCTTCCTTCGACGAACACCGGACGCCCCTTCGAGAGGTAGCGGCCCATGGTCTCGGCGGTGCGACCCCACGCCTCGCAATCGACGAACGTGACTTCCTCACGATTCTCGCCGTCGCGCGTACGAAACTTCCGATTGACGGCCAGACCGAAATTGGCGACTGCCATGTCGTTCTGCAGATTGCGCACCTCGACGTCTCTCGTGAGGTTGCCCATCAGAAGCACCTTGTTGTAGCTGCCTGCCATCGTCAGTCTCCGCGCTGGATTTCGCTGGTCTCCGGGTCCGAATCAGACATCCTAGACGGTTTTTGTCCGGGATGTTCAGGCGTCGGCGCCAGCCGGCTCTTCCTTGCGGAGGGCCGCCTCGTCAGCGAGCTCCTGCTGGGCGTCCTGCGCCTGGATCTCCTCGGCGGTCAGGTGGTCGGCGCGGGTGCACATCACGCGGAGGACGTCCTCCGAGAGATTGCAGTCGCGCTCGATGTCCTTCATGCGGAGCGGATCGCAGTTGAAGTACGCCAGCAGGTAGACGCCGCGCTTCTGCTTGCCGATCTCGTAGGCCAGGCGTCGCTCCTCCCACTTCTTGAGCGAGATGAGCTCGGCGCCGGACTTGGTGAGAATTCCCTTCACGTGGTCAGCGGCGCCGACGAGGTCGGATGCCGCAGACTGTGCGAAGAGAAACATGCCTTCGTAGGTCTGGGTCTTGGAATCAGCCATTCGTCATCAATCCTTACTCATTCAGACGCGCCGGTCGGCGAGTCCTGATCTTCCGGCGGGGTCTCCTCGGAGTCCTCACCCTTGGTCTGTTTCGCCGGCTTCGGCGGCCGGACGTTGAACTTGTTCATGGCGTCGGTGACGCCGGAGGTCGCCCATTGCTCGGCGGCGTCCGCCGCCTTCTCGAGCGCGGGCTCGACGCGATCGACCTGGTCGGGACTGAAACGCCCGAGCACATAGTCGCGCTGGCGCGCCATGCCCGGCGGATCGACGCCGATTCGAATGCGGGCGTAAGCGTCGTCGCCCAGCGCGCGCTGGATGTCATCGAGGCCGTTGTGCCCCCCTGCTGAGCCGCGCGCCCGAACTCGAATGGCGCCGGCGGGCAGGGCGACATCATCGACGATGACAAGCAGGTCCTCGCTCGGATCGAGCTTGAAGAACCGGATCGCCTCGCCGACCGCGAGCCCGGAGCGATTCATGTAGGTCGTTGGCTTCATGAGCAGGCATCGCTCGCCCTTGACGTCCGCATCAAGCGTGAGCGCATGAAAGCGCCCGCGCGGGACGCCGCCGACGGCGTGCCGATCCGCGAGTCTGTCGAGCGCCATGAAGCCCGCGTTGTGACGCGTGCGTTCGTACTCGACACCGGGATTGCCCAGTCCAACGATCACCTTCACTCCGCGCTCGCCTCGCCCTCTTCCTTCTTCTCGCCGACGACCTCAGGCTCAGCGCCCTCACCCTCGGCCTCACCCTCTTCTGCAGTCTCCTCTTCCTCGACCTTCGCGATGCGAATCAGCGCGATGACGTCTTCGGGATCGGAGATGAGTTCGAATCCGGAGGGAAGCTCCAGCGCGCTGGCGTGCGCCGCGTCGCCGACATCGAGGTTGGTGATGTCGAGCTCGACCGAGTCGACCATGTCGCCCACGCGGCACTTGACGCGAACCTCGGAGGTCGGATGCAGGAGCATCGCCCCAGCCTGCTTGAGTCCGACGCTGTCGCCTCGGAAGTTCACCGGCAGTGACACCTCGACCGTCTCATTCAGATCGACGAGCGCGAAGTCCACGTGCACGATCTCCGTACCCATGTAGTCGAACTGGATGTCCTTCAGGAGGACGGTCTGCCCATTGATGTCGCCGGACGCGGCAAGCTGGAAGACCTTCTCGCCCTCGTTCAGATGGCGCTGGGTCTCCTTCGCCTCCATCGCAATCGGCACGGGCTTGTGGCCATGGCCGTAGACGATGCCCGGGAGCTTACCAGCGGCGCGAAGGCGCCGTGAGTGGCGTGTACCAAGACGCTCTCGCGTCTCGACGTTCAGCGTGAAAGTTTCGTTGCTCATAGTTCCTCAAATACCTCCGATGCTCTTGCTTCGGTCGTGTTCTTTCTCAGCCGTCGCCGCTATCGCTTCGTTCCAACGCCGCGCTGGAAGAGCGCGCTGACGGACATGTTGTGGTGAATTGCATGGATCGCGTCGCCCAACAGCGGACCGACGCACAACTCCACGAGCTTGTCTCGAATCGGATCAAACCGGGCGCCGCCCGGGATGGTGTTCGTTACGACGACGCTGCTGATCGGGCTCTCCGCCAGGCGCTCCATAGCCAGACCTGAGAGGACGGCGTGCGTGACGCCGACGATGACCTTCTCGGCGCCCTCGTCCATCACGAGGCGCGCCGCCTCGCAGACGGTGCCAGCCGTCGAAATCATGTCGTCCATCATCACGACGGCCTTGCCCTTGACATCGCCGATGAGATTGGCGGTGTTCACCTTCGTGCCGGAGACGCGCCGCTTGTCCACGATCGCCAGTTCGCCATCGAGCGCGGAGGCGTACATCGTCGCGACCTTGACGTTTCCAACATCGGGGCTCACGAGCACGAGATCGCCGAGCTCATCTCGAATGGCTCTGAAGTGATCGAGCAGCACAGGCGCCGCGGAAAGGTGGTCCACGGGAATGTCGAAGAATCCCTGGATCTGTGCGGCGTGAAGATCGAGCGCGATGACGCGCGTCGCTCCGGCCGATGCGATCATATTCGCGACGAGCTTCGCCGTGATTGGCGTGCGCCCCTCGTCCTTCCGATCCTGTCGCGCGTATCCGAAGTATGGAATCACCGCGTTGACGCGCGCCGCCGACGCCCGCTTGAGGCAGTCGACGAAGATCAGCAGCTCCATGATGTTCTCGTTGACCGGCTGCGCCGTCGAGAGCACGACGAAGCAGTCTCGTCCGCGCACGTCTTCATCCGTCTTGACGATTAGCTCGCCATCGGGAAACTCCTCGGTCTTGCCGAGTCCGACCGGCAGATCGAGATGCCGACAGATGCGCTCCGTCAGGTCGCGACTGCGCCGGCCGGCGAAGATCTTCAACGTATTCGCATCGCTTCGTGCCATGCCTACGCGCGTGCCTCCATGAGTCCAAGTCGGTCTCGGAGAATGCGATCCGCCTGAGCGAGTTGCTCCGGCGTGTTGATCGAGAGTGCGTCCTCGGCCGGGACCGCGTCGATCACCTCGACGCGCCGTCCGGCGTCCATGAGCATCTGCGGGAGATCCGTGATGTAGTGCTCGCCCGTGACCTCGTTCTTCGGGGCCTTCGGAATCATCTTGAGGAGGTCAGGCGCCCGGAAGCAGTAGTAGCTCGGATTCACCTCTCGGATGGCGAGTTGTTCCTCGGTCGCGTTCTTTTGCTCGACGATCTGCCTGAAGTCGCCCTTCTCATCTCGCACGACGCGGCCGTACCCGGTCGGATCCTCGAGCGTCGCCGTCGCAAGCGTCATGCTCGCGCCGGTCTCTCGATGCCGGGCGATGAGCGCATCCAGCGTCTCGGCGCGAATCAGCGGGCCGTCGCCGCAGAGCACGATGATGTCGCCAGTCGCTTTCGCGAGCATCGGAAGCGCGCAGTGAACGGCGTGGGCTGTCCCATGCTGTTCTTCCTGCAGGGCGAACTCGACATTCAGGTCAAGAAAGTCCGCTGCTTCGAATGCCTGTCGCACCAGTTCCTGACGATGGCCGACAACCGGAACGACGTGATCGCATCCGGCCTCAACGCATGCGCGCGCTACCCACAGGACCATGGGAGCGCCTGCGACTTCATGAACGACCTTCGGAAGATCGCTCTTCATTCGCGTGCCCTTGCCCGCAGCCAGGATGACGGCGCTAAGCCCTGTCATGAATCTCGCTCCGACATGCGGCGCACATGTGCGCCGAAGTAACAAATCGAACTGGCCCGCTAGGATTCGAACCTAGACTGGAGGTACCAAAAACCCCTGTGCTACCATTACACCACGGGCCACATATCACACGAGATGAAGCCGCGCATACGCACAGCAGGCGTTCGTCGTTCCAGTCGTTGTTCAGGTGAACCGGTCCAGCGCGAAGGGCTCGGGGACGCGGCTTGATTCGATCGGCCCGGCGACCTCGGCGATACCGGGGCGGGCGTCGAATGATCCGCGGCGCGATTCTTCAGAGCTGGACCAACCGACTGCCGCGACGGGCTGGCCCATGTCCGCGCCTGGAACGTCACGGACGGCTCCTCTCAATTGTCAGGCCGCACAGTGTAGGAGTTGCCTCCCGGGAATCAATCCGCCTCGTCGGCCTCGCCAGAGGCGTCCTGCTGGACCGCCTCGCTCATCGTGTCGTAGCAGGTCGCCAGCAACCCCACGAGTGGGAATCTGGCGTCCTTGAATGGACTCAGACCCAGCCTGCGGAGCAAGGCGTGGCTGACCTCGGGCCTCCGGATCGAGGTGTCCAGCTCCTGGAGTTGGTCCCCAGCCACCCAGAATCTGTCGAGACAGGCATCCAGGGGAAGCGTCGGCTCCTCGTCACTCGACGCCGGAGGTCGCTGCGTGTACGCCGGCGCCGCGCCGGCCACGGCGCCTGAGAGAGCCCGACGCTGACGGAGGCGCTCCAGCACCTCGTCTGACGACATGCCCCGAAGTTCAAAGATCAGGAACGGGTTCTCTTCAAGTCGCTCCGCAACGAGACAGCAGGCGCAGACGACGTGCTTGCACCAGACGTCGTCCCCGCATGTCGAGCACGTGGGGCGCGCCGGATGGTCGTCGCTTGGGAAGAGTCGGAGTGAGAATGACGCGAAGATGTCCTCGATGTTGACAGGCATCTCGCCTGCGACAATGCGAGCGGCCAGCGCCGGCTCATCAGCGATTGCGGCGATGATCTTGTCCCATTCCGCGTGGCCATACTGCTCGAGCGTGATGCTGACCTTGTACGCGCGGGGCGCCCGACCCTGCACCAGGGCGTGAACGCCATCGAGCCCGATCTCGAGCGTGCGCGTCTGCCCAAGCGTCGCATACTCGACGCCGTCGGCGATCGCGGCGATCGGCGCGGCGTTCTCGACGGCGCGCATCCAGCGCCGACCCACCCAACTCTCGACGAGCGGCCCCTCCTTGCCTTTCAGCTTGATGCCGCCGCGCACCTTGCGCGGTGACTCGCTGAGCTTGGCAGGCCTTCGATGGAATCCCGCTTCGGGCATCGATCATTCGTCTCCTGCGCCGTCGGGGGCGCCAAGGGATCAGGCTTCCTGTAGTTCAACCGCGTCGGGCCGAAGCGTGAGCAGATCCTTGAGCTGGTTCGTGGACAGTTCGGTGAGCCAACGCTCGCCCGAGGTAATGATTCGTTCGGAGAGCTCCGTCTTCTGCTCGATCATCTCATCAATCCGCTCTTCGAGCGTGCCGGCCACGATGAACTTGTGCACCTGCACCGTGCGCGTCTGGCCGATTCGATGGGCACGGTCCGTCGCCTGGTTCTCGACCGCAGGATTCCACCATCGATCGAAGTGGAAGACGTGGCTGGCGGCGGTGAGATTCATGCCAACGCCGCCTGCGCGGAGCGAGAGGATGAAGACAGGCGCTGAACCATCGCGATGCTGGAACCGATCCACCATCTGCTCGCGCTTGAGTTTCGAGACGCCGCCGTGCAGGAAGAGCACATCGCGATCAAGATGCTGGGCGATCATCGGCGCCAGCAGCGAGCCCATCTGCCTGAACTGCGTGAAGACCAGCGCCTGGTCGCCGGCGGAGACGAGCTCTTCGAGCATCTCCAGCAGACGCACGCACTTGCCGGAGCGCTCAGCGCTGACGGCGCCCGTCGCGTCCCGCTGATGATCGCGAAGCAGTTGCGACGGGTGATTGCAGATCTGCTTGAGCTTGATCAGCGTCGCAAGCACCATGCCGCGCCGCTTCATGCCCTCGGTGTCGTCAACTTCGCTGAGCATGCGCTTGACGGCCGCCTCGTAGAGCGTCGCCTGCTCCTGCGTCAGCGGGCAGAACTCCTTCGTCTCGACCTTATCCGGCAGATCGGCGGTGATCGTCGGATCAGTCTTGAGCCTGCGAAGCACGAATGGGCGCACGAGCGAACGAAGCTGGCTACTGCGGTGCTTATCGTGGCGACGCTCGATCGGCACGCTGAATCGCCTGCGGAACTCCCCGGCAGTGCCGAGGTAGCCGGGATTGCAGAACTCCATGATCGACCAGAGTTCGCTCAGACGGTTCTCGACCGGGGTGCCAGTGAGCGCCACGCGCTTGTTCGTGGGAAGCGATCGCAGGGATTGCGTCTGCTTCGCTGCAGGATTCTTGATGTTCTGCGCTTCGTCGAGCACAACGCGTCGCCACGGAATCGCGCGAAGGGCCTCGATGTCGCGATGCGCGAGCGCGTAGGTCGTCACAACCATGTTCGAGGATCCCGCCTTCTGCTCAAAGGCGCCTCCGGTCAGGCGATCGACGCCGTGGTGCACCATCGTGCTGAGCTCAGGCGCAAATCGAGCGGCTTCGCGCTGCCAGTTGCCGACCACGGACATCGGCGCCACGACCAGTGTCGGCGCAACGCTGTCGGCGCCGACACGCTGCGCTTCATTCCGTTCATGAAGCAGGAGGGCGAGCAGCTGAATCGTCTTCCCGAGACCCATGTCATCCGCGAGGCAGGCGCCGAGATCGAACTGATCGAGGAACGCCAGCCACGACAGGCCCTTGACTTGATACGGCCGGAGCGAGCCCTTGAAGTTCTCAGGTTGCTCGAGCATCGGCAGCGGCCGATCCGTGCCGTCGCCGCCGAAGATGTTCTGCACCCAGCCCGTCGCGCGCATGCCCAGAATCGGCAGTCCCGTCTTCTCCGGATCAGAGGTGTAGGCAAGGCGCAGCGCGTCAAGCACGGAGACTGTGCCTCCTGGGTTCTCGCGCAGGAACTCGACGGCGGCGCCGACATCCTCGGGCCGGATTTCAACCCACTTGCCCTCGACACGCACGAGCGGCTGCTTGAGCGCCGCCAACTTCTCGAACTCGGCGAGTGTGAGCGTTGTATCGCCGACGGCGATGCGCCATCGATAATCGACGAGCGTCTCGAGTCCGAATCTCCCGACGCCGGAGTCGCCACTGCCCTGCCCGGAGTCTTCTCCCGGCGCCTCGTCCGGCGAGTCGATCTGAAGGCGGGCGCCGATGCGCGCCGACGACGCCCCCCACCACTCCGGCGCCTCAACGGCGAATCCCTGTTCAATGAGGAGCGGTCGGATCTCGCGGAGGAACTCGTAGGCCTGCTGCGTCGTCAATTCGAGTTCACTCGGCTCCGAGTCCTCGATGGCCTTCTCAAGACGCTTGAAGATCCGTGCGGCGCGCGCGAGTTCGCCGAGAAGCAGGTGTTTCGGATCGCTGATGCTCCGCCCATCGACCGCGATCGTGTCAGCGCTGGCGAGCCAGATCTCGTCAGCCGATATCTGGACGCCTTCGCCTTCGACCGACTTGAGACCGAATGAGAGACGCCAGGTCTGCTCGCTCGAAGCCGCGTTGAAGGGGCCGCTGTCCTCGGTGACGAGCGGCTCTTCGAGCGTGAGGCAAAGCGACCATTCAACGCTCTCACCGCGTTCGTCGAGGCGACCTATCCACTCGCGCACGCGCATGAGCATCTGCGGACGCCCCTGCTCCGGCGCCGGAGCGTCATCCGATCCGCCAAGGAGGCCGGAGAGCCACGCAACGTGCTCGTCGCTTGCGGGATCGCGATCCTCGACCGCTTCCTCCATCCCCTCAGCGATCAGCGCGGCGCGGCAACTCGCGTCGACAACGCGCACCATGAAGCTCTCGAGCACATTCCAGGGATCATGTTCGAGATCGTCGTTGACGGCCCGCACGATTGGAGGCATCGCCAGGAGCAACTCAGACACGCGCGCCGTGGTCTGCTCATCGCTGAACCACGGCCGCCAGTCGGCGCGAAGTCGGCCTCCAGCTTCCTGAAGCAGCATGGGCACGACGCGCTGCTCTGCGATGAGCGCCCGCGCGAGGCGCGATCCCGCCGCGAGATACTGAATAGACGGACCCGGCGCCAGCGGCGAATCCAGGTGCTCGAGATCGCTCTGCAGGCACTCCTCGAGGATCTCGAGGAACATTGGCGTATCGAGCGCAGAGATCGACAGCGATGGAATACGCCAGGTGCTGAGGCCGATGGGCTCCGTCTCCTGATCATCCGTTGCGACCAAGCCGACGGCGTGCGCCATTTTCGGACTCGGCGCCGGATGACGACTGAAACTCGGAAGAGAGATCTCGAACTGAGACTCCTCGAGAGCCACGCTCGGGGCGATCGCGCTCACGATGTCGCGCAGCGCATCAGAAGCGATCGAATAGGGATGTGGGCAGACCCCCTCCTCCGAGGGCGTCGGCGCTTCACTGTGCACCCGTTCGAGTGAGTTGGCCTCTTCGCCCCAGAGATGGAGCGCCCCGTTTGTCCAGTTGACGTGCAGCACCTGCATGGGCGCGTCGGATCCTCCTGATCCAGTTCCCTCGAACTCACGAACCAATGAGGGCGGTGGGACTCGAACCCACGACCAGCGGCTTAAAAGGCCGATGCTCTACCGACTGAGCTACACCCTCTGAAGCGCGCAGGCATTTGAGCCCTCTGACTGTCGCGCGAAGGGACAGTCTAGACCCTTTTTTCTGAGGTCGCTACGACTTCGAATGTCCTCCGGGAAACGCCGCAGGTGGCGTCCGCGTGACCATCAGGCGACACTGGCCCCATGCCAGAGACAGCAGACATCGTCCGGTCACGCATCGATGGCGCGTCACGCGCTATCGCCCGGCTCGAACAGGTAGCCGATCACATCGCCGACGTCGCCGATGCGATCGTCGCCTGCCTGAACAACGGCGGAACGGTCTTCACCTGTGGCAACGGCGGCTCGGCCGCCGAAGCGCTGCACCTGGCCGAGGAGCTCATCGGGAAATATCGGGATGTCCGCCCCCCTCGAGCTGGTCTCTGCCTGAATGCCGATCCGACAGCGCTGACATGCATCGCCAATGACTTCGGATTCGACGAGATCTTCACACGACAACTCGCCGGACTCGCGAAGAAAGACGACGTGCTTGTCGCCTTCTCAACGTCAGGGAAGAGCGAGAACATCCTCCGCGCGCTTCGCGCGGCGGGCGATCTTGGCGTCACGACCGTCGGTCTCCTGGGACACAATGGAGGACCCGCGACAGCGCTCTGCGCGCACCGCGTGATCGTGCCGGAAGAAGACACCGGACACATTCAGGAAGCGCATCAGGTCATCCTCCATGCGATTCTCGAAAGCGTGGACGCGGCGCGAAGTTGAGGGCGACCTTCATCCCCAGTTTCCGATGAGGATCGCGAGATCCTGCGCATTCACGACGCCATCGTCGTTGAGGTCTGCGGCTGGATCGACACTCCCCCACAATCCGATGAGGATCGCCAGATCGACCGCATTGACCTGGCCGTCGCCGTTGATATCGCCGGGAACGTTGTCAGGCGGCGTAAACGCCAGGTCCGCATCGATCGCGTTGATAAGACCGTCGCCGTCCACATCCAGCACGTCGAAGTTGCGAGCGAAATTCGGGATGACAATCTCACCGTTCACGACGCCGTCATCGTCAATGGGAGTGCCGTCGCGCACGCCGATCGTGTTGAGCACGATCGCACGGTCAACCATCGACTGCGCATCGTCTCCGTTGACGTCGCCCACGCGGAGTTCAAACCCGACGTCCGTGAAGACGTAGTGTGAGAGTCCGTTGTTGGCCGCCGTGCCGACGATCGCGGTGAGACTCCAGGTCGTCGGGTTGAGTGAGCCGACGACGCTCTGCATGAGCCAGTCGCTTGTAAGTTCACTCGTCGGAAACGCCGGCGGCGAGGCGACGAGGGCGTCCTTCACATCGAGCATCGCCTCCTGAACACTCACATCGTTTGAGACATCGAAGTCACGAGGCTCAACCATCATGGGGCGACCTGCGAGAATCGCCGCGCCCTGCATGTTCAGGGGGAAGATAAGCGTGATAAGCGTCTCACCGTCGGTCAGGTCTCCCGCCATGCCCGGAAAGTGCTTGAATCGCAGATCCACCCATGGGTCATAGAGTCCGGGTTCGGATCCGCCGAAGGCCTTGCTCGCAAGCTGATAGCCGGTCGTGCGATGAAAGAAGCGCGAGCGCACGATGATGGTTTCGTCCTCTCCGAACATCCCGTCGCCGTCGGCGTCGCCGGAGACCAGAATCACGTCCTCGTGTCCGCTCAGATCAAGGACAAAGTCGGCGCCGCTGCGTTCGTACTGCGGATCCGTGACATAATTGGAATCAATCTCGGCCCCATTCGCTGCGCCGCGGAGCACGTTGGCGCCGTGATAGAGACCGCCAAATCGCGCGGCGTTGGCGAGGAACTTCAGATTGGCTTCGGGCGCGAACTCGCCGCCTGTGTTGAGATTGCCATCGATGTCGATGTCAATGAACCCGAAGATCGCTCGATCCCCGAATCGGAACGGATCATTCGGCCGCCCGTTCATGCCGACTGGACCGGGTGGATTCACAAGCCCGCTCACGAGGAGATCGATCCGAACGATATTCGCCAGATTTCCCGCGACCGTGGACCCGTCATACGGATTCGACACGGCGTTGAGCGGGTTCCACCCCGCCAGCGCGACGGAAATGATGTCCGGCATCACCGCCGGCGGCCCATCCTCAGTCGATGTGTCGGTGCGACGCTCTTCAGCGTCATCCGGTGTGTCGTTCCAGACCGCGGCGTTTCCGGTCATCTCTACGGGCGCCATCGCCTCATTGACGCCCGACGGATCGCCATCGATATCAACAGGGCCAAGCGCCGGCCCGAGCGCGCACAGGATGGCCCCGATGAGCGTCGTCATCGTCGCGCGATCTCCTGGGCGAGATCCTCGAGCCCGGAGCGCTGTAGTCGATAGCGGAAGCTGCTTCTATTCATGCCGATGAGCTTGGCGGCGCGCGAGACGTTGCCGCGAGTGTGCTCGAGCGCCTGGATGATCAGTGTTCTCTCCACCTCGTCGGCGGTGTGCACACCATCCTCGAAGTCGAATATCAGATCGCGCGTGTCGTGAGCGACGCCGTTCTCCTGAACACGGTTGCTCAGGATGGGCGTCGCCATCGCGCTGAGGCCAAGATCGGACGGCGTAATCTCATCCCCATCAACAAGCATGACTGCCCGCTGGACGACGTTCAGCAACTCGCGCACGTTGCCCGGCCAGTCATGGCGCGCCATCGCGAGTCGCGCGGGCCGACTGAATCGGAGCGGGCCGCGACGATACTCGCGCGTGAATCGGGTCAGCAGCGCATCTGCGAGCAATTGCACGTCCTCACCGCGATCAGCCAGTCGCGGGAGTTCGATTGTGAACGCGTTGAGTCTGTACAACAGGTCGCGTCGGAATGACCCCTGCTGCACGCAGACGTCAAGATCCTGGTTTGTCGCCGCGATGATGCGGGCGCGCACGCGCCGCTCGCGCGAGCCACCCACGCGTCGATAGACGCCCTCCTCCAGCACCAGCAGCATCTTCGCCTGCAGATCCATCGACATCTCCCCGATCTCGTCGAGGAAGATAGTCCCGCCCTCAGCCATCTCAAAGAGCCCCGGCCGCGCTTCTCGCGCGTCCGTGAACGCCCCTTTCTCGTGGCCGAAGAGTTCGCTCTCGATGAGCGAACCCGGCAGCGCCGAACAGTTCACGTGCACATACGGCGCGTCGCCGGTCACCTCATCGCGATGCTCCGCCTGCAGATCGTGGATGCGCCGCGCAAGCACGCCCTTGCCGACGCCGGTCTCACCGGTCAGCAAAATCGTCGGGACGCCATGCGTCTCGCCCTCGGGTCCACCGCCGTTGGGCAGCGGCAATGTTGCGAGGCGCTCCGCGACTGAGACCGCTTCGCGCCATGCTTCGCTCTCCCCGATCATTCCGCACGGCGCAGCCTGCGCATTCTCAAGACGTTCGTACAGATCGACCTTGCGGCGAAGAGCGCGATTCTCGAGTGATCGCTCGACGAGAAGCGACAACTCTTCAAGACTCAGCGGCTTCTGGAGATAGTCGTCGGCGCCCTGCTTCATCGCCTCGACGGCGCTCTGCACCGTGCCGTACGCGGTCATGACGAGAACGACGCCGTCGAACCCGCCCTCGCGCACGCGCTCGATCATCTGCACACCGTCGCCATCGACGAGATTGACGTCCGTGAGAAGCAGATCGAACTCGCGTTCGTCAAGGAGCGCCTCGGCGCCGCGCACGGATTCCGACTCCGCCACGTCATGGCCATCGCCCTTGAGCTTCTGGGCGATCGAGAAACGCAGATTGTCCTCGTCCTCGACGATCAGGATTCGGGCCACGTGGTGACTCCGTCAGGTGGTTGCGCTTGATCGACTGGCTGCATCCGAATGATCCGCCTCAGTCTTCCCGCCCGAGATCGGGAGGCGAATGACAAATGCCGCCCCATGGCCGTTCCCGGCCATTGGCGACGTGTCGGCCGGCCGCGCCAATCCCTGCTCCACGGCGATGCGGCCTCCGTGACCAATGGCCACCTTCTGAGCTACTGCAAGACCGATGCCGAATCCGCCCGTCTTCCTGCTGAAGTGTGGCTCGAAGATCCTCTCGGTCAACTCAGACGCGACCCCAGGCCCCTGATCCTCGACGCGAACCTGCCAGGATTGCCCATCCTCACAGACCGCCGCCGTCACCTGGATCAGACCCCTATCGGGGGAAAGCTCTATCGCATTGGAGAGCACGGCCACGAGCGCCTGCTCGAGGCGTGCGGCGTCGAATCGGGCAGACGCGGGGGCGGCATCCACGTCGGACCGGATGCTGATCTCGCGGACCTCGGCTGCCGGTCGATGAGCGCCGATGGCGCCTTCCAGCCAGCGGCGCGGGTCATGGTCGGCCAGTTGGATCTCAAGCGGCGTCGTCGAGGAGAGGAGATCTGAGAGCCACTTCTCGAATCGATCGACGGTCGCGAGGATGCGACCCTGATTCTCGTGTTCGTCGGATCCGCTCTGCAATCGACTCCGCGTAAGTTCGGCGAGACCTCGGATCCCCGAGAGCGGATTCCGGAGATTGTGCGCGAGTTGTCGAATCATCTCCCCGGTCGCGGCAAGTCGCTCGCGCTGGATGCGCTCCTCCTGCATGGCCGCGACGGTCTCGGCCATCTGGTTGACCTCCGCACTGAGGAGACCGAGTTCGTCGGCGCCGCGAACCGGCGCTCGATGCGACAGATTTCCTGAGGCAAACTCTCCGGCGGCGCGCCGGAGGTCTGTCACCGGGCGGAGCACCCAACGGCGGACGAGCAGGACCGAGAGCGCGCAGACGAGCAGCGTTGAACTCAGTGCGATCGAAACGACGCGCACGAGCCTTCCGCGCAAAGCGTCGGCATGGCCGACCGCCAGGCGTACGCCTTCTGAGAGGCGGTCCTCCATCGACGTCACAAGCCGGATCGCGAGGCGCGCCTCCTCGCGTCGATCAGCGTCGAGGAGTCCCGGCCCGCCAAGGAGTGTCAGTCGCTCGCGGAGTTGTTCCGCGGGGCGGCGGCCGACATCCTCCAAATATGTTGGATGGGTTTCGAGACGTTCAAGTGAATCCATCATTCGAACGCTCGCCGCTGTGACAGACGCTTCCTCAACACCTGGAGGCGACGACGCGATCGAGGTCAGTTCCTGTTTGATCTCGCTCAGGGCGTTGAGTTCGCCGGCCATGTCGGCGAAGCGATCCGCGACCTCTTGTTGCAGGAGGCCAAATGAGAATATGGCCATGCCGAGGCTGAGCGATACGCTGGCGCCGAGGAGCACAATGAGCAGAATGAACTTGCGTTGCAGCGTCATGGCGTCACGCCGTTCGGCAGGGGCGCCGAATCAGTGAGAGAACGAGCGCGAACCGTGATCTACTTGCCCCCCTGATACGCCCAATCCCAGTTCGACTCCTCCAGCGGCGCATGTGTCAAATCGACGTGCCCATCGATGAACGCGGCATTCATCCGGCCATTGTGCCGCATCGCCGGGTACCAGTACCGGTCGTTCTTGTACGGCCCCTGACTGTCGAGCGATGGCGCCGAGATGGAAGGGTTCCGGTATCCCACATGGGCCTGAATCGCATCCGTATCCCAGACGAGCGGCGTCCGTCCGTGTTGCATCACGTCGCTCGAGAGCGTGACGAGTTCGAATGAAACGAAGCCGCGCGAATTCACGACCTCGGCGCGGTGCAGACGCATGTTGAAGCTATAGGAGACGCTCTCAGGAGTCTTCACGGCTCGCTCGAAGACGGATCCGCCCCGCGAGAGCTTCAGATCTCCCTGCACATCCGGGCAACGAAGCGGATCGTTGCCATGATCGTCAGGAAGGCTGACTTCCTCGACGCCGCCATAGCGCCAGAACTCCGCAGCGCCGTACTGACTATCGACGAAAGCCGAGAGCGTGAATCGACGTCCGCCGAGAGCCTCGTCGCGACCGCGATCGCCATGCAGTTCATCATCGGCGTAGAGCCCGAAGTCGAGGGCCACACTTCGCAGTGACATCTGGCATTTGAATCCGCGCGCCGACGCCATGGTGGCGCCGAGGGCTGGCAGCAGAATAGAGAGCAGCAGCGCGATGATCCCGATCGTGATCATCATCTCGACGAGGGTGAACGCCTGCGTGCGCACAGCAGGCGTCGCAGCCCTTGGCACGTCAATCTGAAGCGTTCGCGTCACTCGCCTTCCCACTCAGGGCCTCCGATCGCATGGCAGGACGGAGAACCACATCCATGCCGCATCCCTGCGGCGTCAGCGCCAATGTACGTCGGGCGCACACCCCGGGACAAGGGAATTCAGACTGTCAGCCATGGGCCGAGGGCCATGGAGTTGCTGATGGTCAATATTTCCGCCACTTGGCCAGCACAGCGGCCGAATGTCGTTCTCGGACGGTGCGCGGCCGCGGTGAGGATTGGCCATGACCAGGGGTGACTCCGGTGGGCCCTGACCAGTCCCGCGCGGCGATCGGCGGCCACTGGCCGATGTCGAGCCCATCAAGCGCAATCGCATCTCGCGGTACGAACGTTGCACGTTCATTCTCCATCACGGCGCGCCGGCGCTCGCCTGGGGAATCTCGGCCGAGATCACGGCCATGGGCGAGCGCAGCCGGGAAGGAGATCGAATCATGAACTTGAACCATGCAGTCGCCGTCTCATCGCTCGCACTCGCAACGAGCGCGGCGCTCGTGGTGGCGGGAAGCGAAGCGCGCATCGACACCGAGCGTCAACTGTCGGCAGATCCGCAGCGCGTCCAGACCATGTCGCAGGAGATGGTGCTTCGCAACGGGAATGTGGGCCACCCGACGCAGGCGGACATCACTGCGCTCGGCGGAGGCAATGAAGGCGGCGGAAACAACATCCCGCCGGAGTTGCTCGGACCGAACGACCCGCCGGATTCACCGCTGACGAGTGGTTCGTTCGTCAACTACGAGAGCCCTCAGATTGATCCCCTGGCCTACGACCATCTTGCGGGCCGCCTCTACGTGGCGAATACACCGAACAACAGCGTCGTCGAACTCGATGCGACTGGGCCCCTTCTCATCAGGACTCGAGAGATTCCCGTCGGGCTCGATCCCGTCGCGCTGGCGCTCCGCCCCAACGGCGATCAACCTCCGGAGGAACTCTGGGTCGCCTGCCGAATCTCGGATCGTGTCAATGTCATCAATCTCTCGACGGGGCGTGTGACGCACATCATCAATACGGGCGATGAGCCCGGAACGATCCTCTTCACTCCTGATGGCGCCTTCGCGTTCGTCGTGCAGAGCGGACCACCGCTTCCCGGTGAGGGCGATCCGATTCTCGAAGAGAGCGGTCTCGTCTCGGTCAACGCGACGACCAAGCAGACGATCCAGAATCTGATCCTCGACATCAACCAGGCCAAGAGCGCTGTCTATGACGCGTCGACACAGACCGTCATCCTGGCGCCGCAGATGTCCGGCAACAACACGACAGTCGCCGGGCAGCCGATCCTCTTCGATCTCTTCGTTGACCCTGACAATCCGGATCTGGGAACGACGACGGTGTCGTTCCCGGATCTGATCGTCGGGCAGGGATTCTCCCTGACGAATCCGATCTTTACGTCGGGCGGCGCATTCGGCCTCGGCGAATGGCCAGATCCATCGCCAGCGCCGGAGACGTCACCTGTCGGTATGCGCATCGTGCCGGACGCCGGGGTCAGTGTCGACAATCCGTGGGGAGACATCATCGCGGTCCTCTCCGACGGGATGGGACAGCCTGATCCGGCGATGGTCGCCGCGTATGAAGCCGAGAACCCCATCGTCGCCAACGCGTTCGAGGTCTTCGAGGCGACGATCAACGACGTCAAGGACACCATCGACAACGATCTCGTCGTCATCGACGTGTCGAATCCAAGCGCCATGGGAGTCACGAAGACGATCGGCGGCGTCGGGACACATATCAATCGCCTCGGTCAGAACGCCGCCACAGGCGACCTCTTCGCGCTGACGGTCCAGGCGAAGAACGTGACGCGACTCGAGCCCAATCACAAGGGCGTGTTCATCGATCACGAGCTCGTGATTATCTCGAATGTGCACGGCGCTCATTCGATCACCTCGTCGAATCTCAACGCCGGCATCCCGAACTTCGATGATCCGAGCGTCTTCAATCCGGACGCCCATGCGATGGCGATCTCCGATCCGATCGATATCGAGTTTGCTCGGAACAACCAGGCGGCATTCGTGGTCGCGCTCGGCTCCGACCGGCTCGCAGCGATCGACGGCGTCTCCGGCGCCGTGCTGGGGCGCGTCGATGTGGGTCGCGGTCCACGCGACGTCGAACTCGATCAGGGTGGCGCCCGCGCGTTCGTCATGAATCGAACGGACCTCTCGATATCGGTCGTCGATATCGCGAGCGTCGCCGCCATGAGCGTCATCGAGACCTTCGATGTCTTCAACCCGGAGCCGGCGTCAATCACCGAAGGGCGCGACTTTCTGTACAGCACGCGCTTCTCGAATCTCAACCGCGCATCGTGCGCGACGTGTCACATTGACGCAAAGCTGGACTCACTTGCATGGGACCTCGGCGACCACACCAAGGCGACGATGAATGACACACCGCACGTCGTCGTGAACCTCTTCGAAGAGCCGTGCCTGACTGGCGCCGCTGAGAATCACCCGGTGAAAGGCCCGATGGTGACGCAGTCGCTCCAGGGGCTGCGCGATCATGAGCCACTGCACTGGCGCGGCGACAAGCCGATCTTCGAGGACTTCAACTCCGCATTCGAGGGCCTCCTCGGTGGTCAGCAACTCTCCGATGAGGACATGGGCAGGTATCGCAACTTCGTGATGACGATCGAGTACCCGCCGAATCCGCATCGCAAGCCGGACAACACCTTTCGTGATCCGGATGCGATCCCCGGGCGCGGCCTGATCCTCTCCTGCGACCGCTGCCATAACTTCAAGCACGACGGCGCTCTCAATCTGCAGGATCAATGCGCCAATCTCGTTGGCGACTCAGCCTTCAACCTCGCCGGCCTCTTCGCCCAGATCCAGCTCGTGCCGCAGCTTCGCGACATCCGCAAGAAGTTCAACATGGATCGGTACACCGGATTCGGCCTGATCCATGACGGCCGTGACGAGCGCGAGGACAAGGACACCGCGATCCACGAGTTCCTGTCCTTCTTCTTCGGATTCGACGAGATGCAGCAGGACCAGGGCGCCGCATTCCTCCGCGCGTGGCAATCCAACTCAATGCCGATCATCGGTGTGCAAACGCTCTTCCAGGGCCCGACTGCCGGCGGCGCCGGCCAGCAGGCGATCACGACGCCGAATGACGCCGCCATGCTCAATCTCATGATCCAGCAATCGATGCTGAATCCATCGAGGAATGACGTCGTCGCCAAGGGCGTCATCGACGTCCAGCAGGTCAGCTACTGGATGGTCGCCAACGATCCCGCCGTGATCCTCCGCGACGATCAGGGAGGCGCGACGACGCTTACGGATCTGCTGAATCTGATCGAGACCAGTGACAGTCGCGTCTTCTTCATGGCCGTACCGCCAGGATCAGGACGGCGCATCGGCATCGATCAGGACAACGATTGCCTCAGCAACGGACTCGATCCGGATCCACAGAGTCCGCGCAAACATGGCGACCTCAACGACGACGGTTTCGTCGGCAGCACGGACCTCGCGCAGTTGATCGGTCTCTGGGGATCGGACAACGAAGCCGCGGATATCGACAACAGCGGCGCCGTTGGTTCGGGCGACCTCGCTGAACTCCTCGGTATGTGGGGTGTGTGTCCGTAATCTCGAGGCTGGACACCACATCACATCACGTGAGCGCCCGGTCGGCAGCTTCCGCCTCCGGGCGTTCATCGTTTCATCACCAGCGCACGAGGATCGCGGTCGCGTCGTCGGCGAGTTGCGCGGTGCCGGCGTGCTCTTCCACGACCTTGAAGAGCCCGTCGATCGCGTCGTCACCTTTCGCCTCTTCGAGGAATGAACGCACGCGCTCGATGCCGAAGAGATCGAGTTTCGCTTCACCGCCCTCGCCCGGTTGTTCGACCAGCCCGTCGCTGACGATCAGGACGCGCCCGCCCTCTGTGAGATCCGTCGAGGCGACCTCATATGAGGAATCGGGTTCGATTCCCACGAGGGCGCCGCCGCCCGCTGTGAGCATGTCGCTCTTGCCAGTGGCGTCGGAGATAACTGCGTGACCGTGCCCTGCATCGACGTACGACAGTTCGTGCTTCTCAAGATCGAAGACGCCGACCCAAAGCGTGAGGAACCGACTGCCCGGCCGTCGCGGATGGACGAAGCGATTCAGCGCCCACACGGCGCGACCCGGGTCGCCATGCTCGAGGAGCGCCGCGTGGAGATACCCCGCTGACGCCGTCATGAGCACCGAGGCCGCGACGCCCTTTCCCGCGACGTCGCCGAGCGCGATCGCAATTCGATTCTCATCGAGGCGCAGCACATCGAAGAAGTCGCCGCCAACAAGCCGACCCGGACGGCTGATGCCCGTGTAATGCAGGCGGCCGTACGTTCCCTCACTCGGCGGAAGCACCCAGCGCTGCGCCTCGGCGCCCGCGGCGAGTTCGGCCTCGATTCGCGCATAGCGCTGTTCAAGGTCAAGTCGCTTCAGATTGGCCATCGCCATGGCCGTCAGCTTCGCGAGCCCGATCGCAAACGAGGTCGCGTCCGCGACGCGCGATCCGGCAGAGCGATCTCGATTGTCGAGATAGAGGAATCCGGCGATCGAGCCGCCTACGAATATGGGTACGCACAGCGCCTCCTCGATGTGCAGCTGCATGATGCTGTGCGCCTGATCACCGACGGTCCCGGTCCCCATCATGCGCGCCGGAGCGCCTTCGGCCGCCTTCCGAATCAATGAGCGGCTCAGACGAGGATTCGCCTCATCCTTCAGGATGTCGCCTCGATGTGAGACGACCTCGATGTCGCCATCCGTCGCCATGGGGCGCAGGAGCGCTGCGTTCGAGAATCCGACGCCTGACGTCGCAGCGTCGAGCACTGCCTCCGACAACTCGATCTCATCGTCTGCAGCGCTGATCGTCGCGGCGCAATCGAGCAGGAGCGCCAGTCGATGCTGAGCCATCGCCGCACCCTCGGCGACCTCGATACGGGAGACGTTGCCTCCCATGGTCGTCACATCGTCCACCGTCCGAACATGCGTCGTCGCTCGACCGGTCGCCTCGCGATCCACGAGCCGGAACGCCCATGGAGTGATGATGATCTGATCGCCGGGGGTGACGGGCGTGGAGCGACCCGACTCGAGTCGCACGCCATTGACCCAGGTGCCATGTTTGCTGCCGGTGTCGAGAATGCACCAGGAGCCGTCATCGCCCTCCTCCGGGTTGAATGAAAGCTGGGCATGGTCGCGCGAAACGCGCTCGTCGCCGACGAGTTCGAGCGTGTGTCCCCGACGCCGACCGATCGTCAGCGGCGCGGCGCCGTCGAGCTCCATCTTCACGGAGGAGGGGCCATCGACGGCGACGAGAGCGAACCGGGATTTCGTCGCGGCGCACACGGGTTTCCCACTATATGGTCACCTTGTCCGGAACGCCTCTCTCCGAATATCGTGGTCGCGATGAGGGCGAGGACACCCACTCCCAGACTAGTCACGGGCTGCCTTCTCGGACTCGCCGTGCTCGCCATGGCGTCGCCGGCGCCCGCCCAGAGCACCGAGTATCGACTGGACGACTCGGGGCGGTGGGTCGAGGAATCGACACCGGCGCCCGGATCCGATGAAGCCGTCATGGCGCGCGCCCGCCGATTCCTCGCCGATGGCGAGCCGGGGGAAGCGTCGTCGATGCTCACGCGATGGATCGAGCGCAAGAAGACGACAGAGCATCCGTTGCTCCCGGAGGCCTATCTCCTCCGCGGAGACGCGCGCGTTGCGCGCGACGCTGAATACCAGGCGCTCTATGACTACGAGAAAGTGATCACGGCGTATCCGGGTAGCGACCACTTCACCACGGCCGTCAACCGGGAACTCGAGATCGCCTTGCTCTATGCCGACGGACTCAAGCTGAAGCTGTTCGGATTCCGGGTCGAAGACAGCGGCGAACTCGCCGTAGAACTGCTGATCCGCGTGCAAGAGCGCCTGCCTGATTCCGCAGCGGCCGAGAGAGCAGCGATCGCGCTCGCTGATTTCTACTACGAGGGAAGGCAGATGAAGCTGGCGCAGGAGGCGTATTCGCTCTACCTGGAGAACTTCCCCGGCGGTCAACATGTAATGCATGCGATGTCGCGTCAGATCTTCGCCAACGTGGCGCTCTTCAAGGGGCCGCAGCACGACGCGTCATCGCTCCTCAACGCGAGTGAGCAGATCAATCGATTTACGACTCTCTTCCCCGCGGAGGCGGAGCGACTGTCGCTCGAGTCGCTGGATGCGCGCATCGACGAGTCGCAGGGCGCTCAGATGCTCGAGACGGCGCGCTGGTATCGAAAGCGCAACGACCCGACCTCCGAGCGCCTGACGCTGCGCCGCCTCGTCGCGAAACACCCGCAGTCGGTCTCTGCGAGCAAGGCGCTTCAGATTCTCGAAGAGCGCGGATGGCTGCTCGCCGAGCCGGCCGAGTTGCCTGCCGAGGGCGAGATGGCCGACGACGCCCAAGCGGCGCCGACAGAAGAGGACACGTCGCCATGACCCGGGTCGCCCAAGCCGACCGCCTGTTTTGGGGGGGCCCCCTGGCGCTTCTTCTCACTGTCGCGTCCTGCGCGTCCGATCCGAACGAGGGATACGTCCACGGCTGGTCCTACGACGGCGACGACCGCACGGTCGAGGTCGTGACATTTGAGAACCGCACATTTTCTCATGGCCTCGAGGCGCGACTCACAGAGGCCATCGTCAAGGAGATCGAGCGGACCACGCCGTGGACCGTCCAGAGCGGCGGGGCCGAAACAACCCTCACAGGCGCAATCGTCAGGGTCGATAACCGCGCGCTCGGGACCAATCGTGACAGCGGACTGATCCAGGAATACGCCGTCGAGATTGCCATCAACTTCGAATGGACCGACAACAGTCAGGACCGGGTGCTGGTGGCCCGGAACGGCTTCAGCGGCTCCGGCGCCTTCGTTCCGGCGAACAGGGTCCAGGAGCGATTGCATGTGGGTGAGCAGGGCGCCGTGGAGGCCCTCGCCCGGTCCATCGTGGCCGAGATGCGCTCTGACTGGTGACCCTCGGGCGGCTATGCTTCCCGCGTGCACAGGGATCGAGGGGTCCCCCCCGAGAGAAAAGCCGCGTTGCGGCACAGGAATCGTCGTGAATGAATGATCAGGGCCGACCCAAGCAGGATGACTCGCAGCAGAACCGCCCCGGAGGCGGGAAGCAGCCACCAGCGCCCGTGCGTCCGAATCGCGGACTCTTCGGGTGGGTCGTCATCTTCATCCTGCTCGCGATGCTTGCCCTCGTCTATCAGCAGGTGGGCAATCGCCCTGATCAGCTGAGCGGCTGGTCAGAGTTCGTCAACCTGTACGAAGACGGCTCACTGGATCGCGAGAGCGTCGTGCTCAAGGAGAACGCGATTCTCGCGACGCGCGCCGGCGAAACGACCGGACCGCGCCCGCAGGTGCGAGTCGAGATCTCACCCGGCAACGCTTCCTACTGGATCGAGAAGCTCGACGAACTCACGAAGGGGCAGTTCAAGGACGATGGCTCGCCGCCTCTCTGGCGCATGCTCCTGCACCCATACATCATCACCATCCTGCTCTTCGTGATCATCTGGATCTTCATCATCCGCGTGATGCGCTCCGCCGGAGGCGGGGGCGGCATGCTCGGGAGCTTCGGGCGAAGTCGCCACCGCGTGCTCGCCAAGGCCAGCACAGGCGTCACGTTCACTGACGTCGCAGGCATCACCGAGGCGAAGGAAGAAGTCACCGAAATCATCGAGTTCCTCAAGAACCCGAAGAAGTTCACGAAGCTCGGCGGCCGCATCCCGCGCGGGGTGCTGCTCAGCGGCCCTCCCGGATGCGGCAAGACGTTGCTGGCCCGGGCGATCGCTGGCGAGGCGGATGTCCCTTTCTTCAGCATTTCGGGTTCGGACTTCGTCGAGATGTTCGTGGGCGTCGGCGCCAGCCGCGTGCGCGATCTCTTCAAGCAGGCGAAGGAGAACTCGCCCTGCATCATCTTCCTGGACGAAATCGACGCTGTCGGTCGCCGACGCGGCGGCGGTTTCACGACGGGCGGGCACGACGAGCGCGAGCAGACGCTCAATGCGATTCTCGTCGAGATGGATGGATTCGAGACTTCGGATCAGGTCATCGTCATCGCCGCCACGAATCGCAATGACGTGCTCGATCCGGCGCTGACGCGTCCCGGTCGATTCGACCGCCAGGTCGTCGTGGCGTTGCCTGACGTCAAGGGTCGTCTCGAGATCCTGAAGGTGCATGCCAAGAAGGTGAAGCTCGATCCGAACGTCGACCTCGAGCGCGTCGCACGAAGCACGCCGATGTTCAGCGGCGCCGACCTGGCGGCGATCATGAATGAGGCGGCGATCGGCGCGACGATGAACGAGAAGGAGTTCATCGAGCAGGAGGACCTCGAGGAGGCCCGCGACAAGGTGCGCTTCGGTCGACAGCGGAAGAGCCGCGTCGTCGAAGAGGAGGAGCGCATCGCTACGGCTTATCACGAGGCCGGACACGCGGTGCTCCAGACGATCCTCCCGAATACGGATCCGCTTCACAAGGTCACGATCATCCCACGCGGCGAGTTCGGCGGCGCTTCCATGTCGCTTCCGGAGAAGGACCGCTATGGGTTCGGGCTCAAGTGGCTGAACTCCATGATGCGCGTCGCCTGCGGCGGGCGCATCGCGGAGCAGATCAAGACGGGCGATGTCTCGAGCGGCGCTTCCGCCGATATCTCACAGGTGACGCAGATTGCGCGCACGATGGTGCTCGAGTGGGGCATGAGCGACAAGCTCGGCTTTGTGCGCTACGCCGGACGAGACGACCGCGAGGGCTTCATGCCCGACAAGGATTACTCCGACGAGACCGCACAGATCATCGACGATGAGGTGCGCCGCCTCAGCGATGAGGCGTACGCCGACGCGGAGAAGACGCTCCGAGACAGTTGGGAGAAGGTCGTCGCCGTCGCCGAGGCGCTTCTTCGGCATGAGACGCTCAGCGCCGACGAGGTCGACACGCTCATGCGCGGTGAGCCGCTCAGCAAGCCCACCGTGAGCGATCTGCTGGCGGAGGAAGCGCGAAAGCAGCGAACGCCGGATCGTCCGGTCGAGCAGACCCGCCCTGATGAGGATGAGGGTCCAGCCCCCGGCCTGATGCCGACTCCCGCCTAGCTGTTCTAAAGCGAATCCACGAGTGATCCAGCGTCGTCGAGAATCTTCGATGCAAGATCATCGTCGGGCGCCTCAGCAATGAGCCGGAGGATCGGTTCGGTGTTGCTTGCGCGCACATGGAGCCAGGCGCGCTCGTTCTCGAAATCCACGCGAACTCCATCCTGCGTGTCCACGCGCTGGTCTGCATGCGCTTCAGAAACGGCGCGTATTGCCGCCGCCGCGAGCCCGTCGCGAATCGGAAGCTTGCGCTTTCCGATCGAATACGACGGGATTTCACGCACGAGCGCGCTGATCGGCGCGTCCGTCGCGCTCATGGCTGCGAGAGTCAGCGCCATCGCTGAGAGACTGTCTCGGATGTCGACGACATCAGGCCAGATCACGCCTCCGTTGCCCTCGCCTCCGAGAATGCAGTCATCGCCAGCGTCGCGCATGCCCGCCACGACGTTCGCCTCCCCGACCGGTGTCCGGACGACACGCCCGCCTGCCGCCTGCGCGATGTCATCGACCATGCGGCTTGTGGAGAGATTCGCCGCGATGACGCCGGCGCCCCGAGCGCGGAGCATTGTCTGCGCGGAGATCGCGAGCGTGTACTCCTCCCCGATGTAGCCACCGGACTCGTCCACGACCGCCAGACGATCCGCATCCGGATCCTGTGCGAACGCCACATCGACGCGCTGTCCGCGCACGGTCTCGCAGAGCCCTGCAAGATTCTTCGCCGTCGGCTCCGGCGTGTGCGGAAAGACGCCTGAGCTCTCAGCGTTGAGATGCACGAGTTCGCAACCGAGCGACTCGAGAAGCATCGCACCGCCCCGCGATCCGGAGGCGTTGACCGAGTCCAGCGCGACCTTGAACGCGCGACCCTTGATCCGATCGAGATCAGCGATTTCACTCAGCGCCTTCAGCACCCGTCCGACGTGCACATGCGCGCTTGTATCGTCTGCGCGGGCGGCGCCAAGCGCATCATGGCCGGCCAGAAGTGGCGCCCCGGCGCGATAGCGCGTCAGGATTTCCTCCGCGTCACTCGGCGCCGGGGCTGAACCTGGCGCCACCAGGCACTTGATTCCGTTCCATTCAGCCGGGTTGTGGCTCGCCGTCAACACGACCCCGCCCGCAGCATCGTGGTGATCGATCATGACGCCGACAGTGGCGGTCATCGCGACGCCGAGATCGACCACATCGAATCCCGCGGCTCGCAGCGCTCCCATCGCCAGCGCGTGCGGAACCTCGCCGCCGGCGCGCCCGTCGCGACCGACGACGATCGGACTGTCGGTGTCGCCTCCGCCACGATCTCGAAGCCAGCCCGCGAAAGCGCCGACGTATTCGCATACAAGCCCTGGCGTCAGTGATGCGCCGACGATTCCCCTGCAGCCGCTGACTGAGAGCATCAGCGGCGCCTGCTTGTCATTGGATCCGGCCATGTCGCTCCTGCGCGGAAGTGGCTCACAGGATAGCGATCACCCACGGATCGGCGTCAGACGCCGATCATGCCCGCGGGCGGATCAATCGCCGCGGCGATGCTCACGCCTTCGAACTCAGGCAAGCGCAAGTCGATGAAGGCTCCGAGTGACGGCGGACCAACGCGAGAGCGACGCAGTGCGCGAACAAGCGGCCGCGCCGGAGACTCCGGATCGCTCGCGAGCACGATCGCACGCTGGCCATCTGAGAGCCGCACATAGCTGCCTACCGGGAAAAGACCGGCAGCATGGACGAGCCCGCGCAACGCGTCGCGGTCGTATTGACCCTGCCGACCCTGCTCGAGCAACTCCGCGAGCGCATCGTGCGGCCGCTTTGATGATCGGTAGGGACGGGGCTGGGTCGCCGCGGCGAAGGCGTCCGCAACAGCGACGATTCTGGCGATATCGGAGATGTGGTCCGCGCGAGCAGCCGTTGGATAGCCGCCTCCATCGAGTCGCTCGTGATGCTGGTACGCGCCAAGCAGCACCGGCTCCGGAACGCCAGGCACGGTCTCGAGCATCACGACGCTCATCGCGGGATGTCGGCGAACCCTGTTGACCTCGACCTCATCGAGCGGCCCCTGCGACAGTCGCAACTCCAGCGGCGTCAGAACCATCCCGACATCCGCCAGCAGTCCGGTCAGACCACAGAGATAAACGTGACGTCGCGAGAGACCCATGTGCCCGGCAATCGCGATGGCGAGCGCGGCGGTCGTCAGACAATGATCCGGAATGAAGTCCATGCGTCGAGGCGTGAGCAGCGCGATCTGGGTGAATCGATCCGGACGGCGCACCAGCAGGCCGATCAGTTCGTCGACCAGGCGACCCGGCACGTCGGCGTCCAGACCCTCGCCGCGCATGAGTTGCGTCAGGAACTGACGAAAACGCTGCACGCGATCATCGCGCATGCCGGCAAGCCGGCCCCCTTCCGGCCAGTCCGCATCGGGATCGACCTGCAGGTCGAGTGGATCGGCGAATCGTGGGAGACGGCGCTCCTCCCGATCCCACCGTTTCGCTCGCTCAGAGACGATGCGGGCGGCCTGGCGAAGCCGCGGATGCCAGATCGAACGCGCTTGTGTCAGCAGTTCGACCTGGTCGGTCGGAATCAGCGATGCGCTCCGGTCGAAAACGCCGTCTTCAACGCCGAGACGGGTTCGCCAGCGCTGGGACATCGGCTTGAGGGTCGCCAGGTCACCGGCCGTGTGAATCTCAAGTTCGTCGCGCTCCGTGGGCTTGGCGACCTCCCGTAGCACCTCGCTCGCGGACGACGCGAGGTAGAGCGGACCGCTCGTCGATGTCCGGATGGCTTCACACAGATCGCGCGTGAGTGTCGCCCCGGTCGAGAGAAGCTTGACTCCAGCGCGGTTATACAGGTTCGTGACCAGTTCCTGACCTGGCCTGAATGATCGAGGATCGATTGCGAGCATCGGCGGGAGCCCCCTTCACGTGCCGTTCTATCGGCCCAAAGGCGCCTCCGATTCACGACGTAGCGCGGTCCACGCGGACTCTGCCTCTATACTTGCAGGACGATGTACGAGATCACGGTGAACGCTGAATTCTGTGCCGCGCACGCGATTGAGATGGCTGGCGCGCGAGAAAAGACGCACGGCCACAACTGGGGTGTCTCCGTGACACTCGCGGGACCATCACTCGATCGAGATGGCCTCCTGTGCGATTTCCATACGATTGAGACGTCCCTGCACGATATTCTCGCCCGCTATCACAACGCCAACCTCAATGAGGTCGAGCCATTCGATCGATTGAACCCTACGGCCGAGCATGTCGCGTCGTATCTCTTCGAATCGCTCGATGAGGCCCTCGAATCGCTTGGGGCGTCGGAAGTGCGACTCCAGAGCGTCGCCGTGACCGAGGCGCCGGGATGCGTCGCCGTCTATCGCCCATCCAAACCAGGCGCCGAACGCCATAGAGAGCACGCATGACAACTGCACCGCAGGACCAGCAAGGAGTCAGCAAGGCGAAGGCCGAAGATTCGACGCCTCAGCGCTTTCTCAATCGCGAACTCTCATGGCTCAAGTTCAACGAGCGTGTGCTCGCGCAGACGCAGCGGGAGGATTTCCCTCTCCTCGAACGAACTCGATTCCTCTCGATCTTCAGCTCGAATCTCGACGAGTTCGTTATGAAGCGCGTCGGCGGTCTGACGAGCCAGTTGGGCGCCGGCGTCAGCGCGCAGTCGCCGGACGGCATGACGCCCGCGGAGCAGCTCGACGCGATCCGCGACGAGATCATTCGACAGACGGAGGAGCAATCACGCATTTACCTTCAGGAGATCGTGCCGCAACTGGCGGATGAGGGTATCGAGTTGGTCTCCTATGAAGAGACCAGCGCCGAGGAGCGCGCTCATCTGGATCGTTGGTTCCGGGAGAGCGTCTTCCCGATCCTCACGCCGCTGGCCGTGGATCCGGGCCATCGATTCCCGTTCATCTCGAGTTTGAGCATCTCCATCGGCGTCATCCTGCGCCACCCCGATCAGGCCGAGGAGTTGTTCGCGCGCGTCAAGGCGCCAACAAGCATTCCGCAGTGGGTTCCGACGACGACTCCCGCCCACGGCGGCGCAGGCCGGTTTGTCCGATCGACGGAAGTGATCATTCACAATCTCGATGGGCTCTTCCCTGACATGGTCATCACGGACGTCGCCCCCTTCCGCGTGACGCGCAATATCGAGCTTGATCGCGACGACGCTGATATCGATGATCTTCTCGAATCGATGGAAGCAGAACTGCGAATGCGCCGCTTCGCCTCAGCCGTGCGGCTCGAGGTGCAGAAGGGCGCGTCGCCGCGCATCGTGCAACTGGTGCTCGAGGAGCTCGGGCTCGAAGAGTCGAGCGTCTATGAATGCGACGGCCTGCTCGACTATACGACGCTCAACGAGATCGCCTCGCTCGAGCGGCCGGAACTCCAGTTCAAGCCCTGGACGGGCGTCGTGCCGCCGCGTCTTGCGGATGAGGATTCCGACATCTTCGCGACGATTCGCCAGGGCGACATCATCGTTCATCATCCGTACGAGTCATTCTCCGCAAGCGTGGAGCGACTCATCGCCACAGCCGCCTCCGATCCGCGCGTGCTCGCGATCAAGATGACGCTCTATCGCACGAGCCCCGGCTCGCCATTCGTCCACGAGTTGATTCGCGCCGCCGAAGCCGGCAAGCAGGTGGCGTGTCTCGTCGAACTTCGCGCTCGTCTCGACGAATTCACGAACATCCAGGTCGCGCAGCGCCTCGAGAAGGCGGGCGTCCACGTGGCCTACGGCGTCGTCGGACTCAAGACGCACTGCAAGACCGTCCTGGTCGTCCGACAGGACCCGGACGGATTGCGCTGCTATTGCCATCTCGGAACCGGAAATTACAACTCCGGCACCGCGCGTCTCTATACCGACATCGGATTGCTGACTTGCGACCCGGCCATCTCCGAGGATGTTGTCGATCTCTCCAACTACCTGACAGGCCGCTCGCGCAAGCGCAACTACAACCGACTCCTCGTCGCGCCCGCGCGCATGCGGAGTTCATTTGTCGCACTGATCCACGAGGAGATCGAGGTCGCGAGAGACGGAGGCAAGGGGAGGATCATCGCCAAGATGAATTCACTCCAGGATCCGGAGATCATCGACATTCTCTATGAGGCGTCTCAGGCCGGCGTCGAGATCGATCTGATTGTGCGCGGCTTCTGCTGCATCCGTCCAGGCGTGCCGGGACTCAGCGAGAATATTCGCGTGACGAGCGTTATCGGGAGATTCCTCGAGCACTCGCGCATCTTCTACTTCGGCGCCGGCGCTGAAGACCCCGTCGATGGCAAGTGGTTCATCGCGTCAGCGGACTGGATGTTCCGCAATCTCAGTCATCGCGTCGAAGCCGCGACTCCAATCAACGATCGAGGCATCAGAGGAAGGCTCTGGACCATTCTCGAAACGGCCCTGGCCGATCGCGTTTGTTCGTGGGCGATGATGCCGGATGGCGACTACGTGCGCAAACAGCTCCCCGCGGACACGCCCGAGACGAGCGCAGCCGCGATGGGATCATTCGAGTTCCTGATGCGCGATCGGCTCAATGCGCAGGCCGCGTCCACCGAGCCCTGAGTCCCACCTAGCTCTGCAACGACTCGCAATGCGCGAGGCATCGCTCGATACGCGCGACGACCTCGTCCTGGCCGAGCACCGCCAGCGTCAGATCAATCGGTGGACTCACTGTGCTGCCCGTGACGGCGACGCGAAGTGGCTGGGCGACCTTGCCGAGACCGAACTCACGCTCTTCGGCGAAGGCGTTAATTCCGGACTGCACCGACTCCGGATCAAATGACCCAAGCGCCCCGAGCGCGTCCCGCAACTCCGCGAGCGTTGAGAGACCGGCGCAATCGTTCTTCAGAAGAACCTTATTCACGGCCTTCTCGTCGAACTCGATCGCGCCGGCGTCGATCAGGCTGAACGCCGCGTTTTCGGCTGCATCCAGGAAGGTCTTCACACGCGGCCGCAATGCACGCGCGAGCATGGAGAACTGACCCTCACTGAGGTTCCCGACGATCTCGGGCGACTCCGCCTCACACCAGGCGCGCCATCGACGATCGAAGTCCTCATCGCTCATATCGGCGAGCGCGTCGGTGTTGAACGCCAGGAGCTTGTTGCGATCGAACTTCGCGTTCGACTTGCCGATCCGGGAGAGACTGAATCGCTCGGCAAGGAAGGCGTTGTCGAACTTCTCGATGTCGTCTCCGGGGGACCAGCCAAGCAATGCCAGATAGTTGCAGACCACTTCAGGCAGATAGCCGGCGGCTCGGAAGTCCTCGACATTGATCTCCGGCAGTCCGATGTGCAGGTGCTCCGCCAGGTCCTCAAGCTGCTCGATCGAGAGCTGCGATCGCTTGTCCCCGACCCAGGTCGTGAGTTCCTCGTCCGAGATCGACGCCGCAGGACTCGCGCTGAGCGCCTTTGATTTGCACGCTTCCCGTGCAGCCTTGTCCTTGTCACGCTTGCTCATCTTGGAGCCGTCGGGATTGAAGATCAGCGGTGTATGGGCGTACACAGGCGTTCGGAACCCGAGCGCCTTCTGGAGGGCGACGTGGCGGGGCGTATTGGCGAGATGCTCCTGTCCGCGCACGACATGTGTCACGCCCATGAGTTCATCATCCACGACGACGGCGAAGTGATACGTCGGGAATCCGTCGCGCTTGCGAATGATGAAATCGTCCACCTCACCCGGCTTGATATTCACCTCGCCGAGAACTGAATCCTGCACCGTGATGCCCGCATCCGGCACGCGAAAGCGAATGACATGCTCCTCGCCACCGGCGGCGCGAGCAGCGCGCTCCTCAGCAAGAATCTCCAGCGCCGCGCGGTCGTAACGGTACTGCTTCTTCTCTGCCAGGGCCGCCTTGCGCTGGGCGTCCAGTTCTTCGGGCGTCTCGAACGCGTGGTAGGCGTCGCCAGCGGCCAGAAGCCGGTCCATGTGCTCGTTGTAAATCGAGAGGCGCTCGGACTGGTTGAAGGGCGCGACGCCGAAGGGGTCGCCTCCGAGCGAACGCCCTGCCTCGTCAGTGAAGTTCGGCCCCTGATCCCAGGCGATTCCGAGCCAGGCGAGGTCGCTGAGAATCCGACGGGTCGAGTCTTCGCTCGACCGCGCCTGATCCGTGTCCTCGATGCGCAGCAGGAATGAGCCCCCGGCGCCATGCGCCAGCGCCCAGCAGAAGAGCGCCGTGCGGGCGCCGCCAATGTGAAGATGGCCCGTCGGAGACGGCGCGAATCGAGTGACAACGCTTGGTCTTTCGGTGGACATGGCGGTTAGAGTAACGCCTCCGCCGGCGCGCGCACCCGCTGGCGAGCAGTCGTTCGTCGGCGTACCCTTCGACGCTCGTTTCCTGTCAGTCTGTCCGCCAATCCCGGAGACCTTCAATGCCGCTCATCGTCACCGGCACTATCGGCATCGACACCGTTCACACGCCGACCGGCAACGCGGAGGCCGTCCTCGGTGGTTCGGCGACCTACTTCGCCGCTGCGGCGTCCTTTTTCACGCCTGTTCGCATGGTGGCGGCGGTCGGAGGCGACTTCCACGATGGCTTCCGCACGACTTTCACCCGATTCCCGCGCGTCTGCATACAGGGGATCGAACAGCGCCAGGACTCGCGGACATTCGCATGGGGCGGCAAGTACCTCGACAACATGAACGTTCGCGAGACGCTCTTCACTGAACTCGGCGTCCTGGCGGAGCATCCGCCACTGACGCCGCAGGAGTATCGAGACTCCAAGTACATTTTCCTCGCCAACACGCACCCGTCCGTCCAACTAGAACTCCTCGAGAACTTCCCGGGTCGCGTGATCGCCGTGGCCGACACCATGAACCTGTGGATCGAGACGGCGAAGGTCGAACTCCTCGCCCTGATGAGCCACATCGACGGTCTCGTCCTCAACGACGAAGAGGCCATGCTGCTGACCGGTCATCGCAATGCGATCACCGCTGGCAAGGCCATCCTCGATCTGGGCCCGTCCTTTGCGATCATCAAGAAGGGCGAGCACGGATGCGTGCTGGTGCATCGCGATGGCCTCGGCGCTCTTCCTGCGTTTCCCACCGAGACGGTCGTCGATCCCACGGGCGCCGGCGACAGCTTCGCTGGAGGACTTCTGGGCTATATGGCGCGTGAACATGCGGCCGGGCACTTCGGCAGCGAGCCGATCGCCTTCGAGACAATTCGCGCCGGCCTTGCCCACGGCACGATCATCGCCAGCTACACCATCGAGAGTTTCAGCCTCGATCGTCTTGCCGAACTGCGCGAGGAAGAGATCGACGCCCGCCTCGATGAATTCAGGAAGATCGTCTGCTCCGGCTGATCACTCGTAGCCGAACGCAGACACGAACGGGTCGAGTTCAGTCATCACTGGCTTGAGATAGTCCTCGTAGTAGCGCCATCTCCCGACAGCGCGTGGATGCGTCTCCGCTCGCGCAGCGTCAGCGCTCGGAGTCCGGATGGCGCGTGCCGGTCGGGAGTCTCGTCGCCGGAACGCCTGTAAGTCCATGCCGAGGTCGAGCATCGACAGGATCTCGCGCACCCGAGATTCCGGATCCTCAATCAGGGACTCATATCGAAGTTCGCACCACGCCAGATCAAGGCATGCTCGGCATCGCCGCCAGAGACGCATGGTCGCCGCGTAGACACGAGCCGAGCTCTGAAGCGAATGGTGAAGAACCGCCTGCCCGTCGTGAAATGACTGCATCTGGCAACTCAGCACGACATCGCGCGGGTCCCGAATCGCCACGACGACTGCGGCGTCGGGAAAGAGACGCCGAATCGCGCCGAGGTGAATCAGATTCAGCGGCGACTTGTCAACGTGAAGGACTGTCGCGCTATCGATCTCGAAGTAATAGCGCTGCGCGCGCCAATACTCGTCTCGAAGCGCGCTGAGATCTTCCGCACTGAGCAACTCGAGACACTCTGGATAGGTCCGCTGGGCGCCGAGTCTCTCCGGAATTCCTGTCAGCATGTGGTGGAGGTATTGGTCCTCCTCGGTGGCTGTCACACCAGGCTGGCTCACAAGCAGGGACTCGGCGAGCGTTGTGCCGCTGCGCGGAAATCCGAGCAGGAAGAGGTGCTTCGGCACGTGCGTGCCAGGTGACGCCTTGGCGCCGTGAGCATGTGCGCCAGGCGTCAGCGCGTCGGCGCATCGATCAACGAGGTCAACAAACTCGTTGGCGCGACCTGGCGCATTCGGGAGAGCCGCGACCAGCAGTCGCTGCGCCTTCTGAATCGACTCGATGCATTGCCGATGATCCCCCGATTCCGCGTGCAGACGCGCCAACTGCCATGTGAGATCGGCCTTGATGCGCGATTCGATCGCCTCCCCGGCGAGGACTTGCTCAAGGAGCGAGACCGCGTCCGCCGATCGGCCCCGACGCCCCAGGTTCTTGGCGATCAGGCTGACCGCGCGAGCGCAGGTTGAGTCGAGCGCGTGTGCGTGCTCGGCGAGTTCAACACTCTCGGCATGCCGCCCGAAACTGTCGAGCAGGACCGCGAGGTCTTCGAGGACTTGAGCGTTCGACGGTTCGAGCTCGGCTGCCCGCATCAGGAGCGACGCCGCCTCCGTCTGTCGCTGCAACCGGATGTAGATGATCGCCAGTCGATGCAGCGCGCGGACGTCATCGCGCGACTCGGTGACCGCCTGCTCGTAGACGCGCACGGCCTCCGCGTGATCGCCGGTGGCCATCAGTCGGTCAGCGCGTTGGACAAGCTCCGATCTCTCAATCGACGCAGGCATACCAGTCCATCGGATCGGGCCGCTCAGACTCTGGTGTATTCAGTGAAACCGGGAATGGCGAGGGCGTGCGATCCCGGTCAGACGCCGCCGCCCTGCTCGCGGAATCGGCGAGCGAGCTCCAGCTTCAGCTTGGCGCGACGACGATCGTGCGTCACCCGGGCCATGTCCTTCGCGTCCTGGGGAGACCGCGCCTCAGCCTCTGCGAGTTCCGCCTGCGCTTCCTGCTCGGAAAGCGTCTCCGCGGAGTGCGCGCCCTCGGCCAGCATTGTCAGATTGTTGTCCACCATCTGGGCGAATCCGCCTTCGAGCAGATACGAGCGGGTGCCACCTTCGGCGAACTTAATGCGAAGCTCTCCCAGACCCATCTTCGACATCAGCGGCGCCCGCTTCGGCAGCACGCCGACCTGTCCATCCCATTGCGGAAAGACCACGCTCGTCACCTCGTTGTCGAGGACGCACGCTTCGGGGGTGATCAGCTTGCAGTGGAATGTCTTCTCGGCCACGTCCAGGCGCTCCGTCTCTTGGGAATTTGGGGGCGGGAGTATAGCAGGAAAACCCGCCTGGACTCGCGTCCGCCGCGGGGTCTCGAGATCCCTCAGGGCGCCTTCAGATCAGCCATGATCGACGCCTCGATCCGCTCGGCCGTCCGGACCGCCGCGAAGCCCGCCTGGGCGTCCACCTCGGGACGCTCGCCGGTGCGAATGGCGTCGAGGAAGCTCTCCGCCTGCATGCGTAGTGGCTCGGCGTCGTCGATCTCGAGGTTCTCGAGAGCGACGAGTTCCCCGTAGTCCAGATCGCTCAGATCCGTGCCCCTACGGAGTTCGTCGCGGACCTCTTCGAGCTGAATCCGGTTGGCCGTTCTTCGAATCACGACGCCCGATTTCCTCGCGTAGTCGACGCTGACGTACGCGTCGTCCCCGATGATCCTGATCTTGCGTTCCGTCTTGAGCGCGAGTCTCGAGGCGGTGATGTTCGCCACGCACTTGCCCTGCGGGCGATCGAAGGTCAGCCGGGCGTTGCAGATGTCAGGGTGCTCGGTAATCACCGGCACGCCGCTCGCCTCAACTTCAACCGGCTCATCGCCGTCCATGAGCATCAGGACGACATCGAGATCGTGGATCATCATGTCAAATACGACGCTGACATCCACGCTGCGGAAGGTCATCGGGCTTACACGATGCACTTCGATGAATCGCGGAATGATGCCGCCTCGGTCCGGGTGGCTCTCATGCTCGCGCACGAGCGCCCGAACCGCGGGATTGAATCGCTCGGAATGTCCCACCTGCAGGACGACGCCGGTCCGCTCGGAGAGTTCGACCAGCTCACGAGCCTCCTCAGCGTCCCGCGCCAGGGGCTTCTCGACGAGACATGCGACGCCTGCGTTCATGAGCTTCCGGGCGACCGGAAGATGGTTCGTCGTCGGCACGGCAATGCTCACCGCGTCCACACCTGCCTCGATCAGCGCATCCACCGAGTCGAAGGCGGGGCATGCATGGCGATCAGAGACGACCTCGCGGCGTTCCTCGTCGGCGTCCACAACACCGACGAGCTCGACATTCGGCATCTCGGCGTACACGCGGGCGTGATGACGCCCCATGCGACCAACGCCGACAACGCCGCAGCGCAATGTCTGCACCTCGGTCGGATCGACCTTCGTCGGGAGGTGCACCTCGACGGGCTTGTCGAGGAGACGGGACGTGGTCGCGCTCGATGGCGATGCGGACTGATCTGCAGACATGCAAAGACACTCCAGGGAGGTCGGGCTCAATGAGCGGGAAACGGCCTCCCGATGGGCAATCGGTTCCTCTGGAAGGGCGACTAGGAGAACAGATTCGGCCGCGGAATTCCAGCCCCGCGAGATGGCGGCCCCCTCCCGGCGGCCCTGTCCCATAAGCATCGACGCCAGGCGGCCGAACAGGCCAGCCATGCCCGATTCAGGCGGTCTGTGGAACGATCTGCCCCTCCGCCCCTGCAAGGCGACGGAGTCCGCGTGCAAGCCTCAGAACCATCAGGATGAACGCCACCACCAGATACACGAGGATGAGCATGCCTCCAATCGCAAGGTATGGACGCATGAACTCGATCGACTGTAGGTGACCCTCAGCGATCAGGCCGAGGATGACAAGGATCCCGGCCTCCACGAGAAGCAAGCCCGCGCCGATCCAGAAAAGGCGTCGGGCGGACCGGGCCAATCGCAGATCGGGAATGAGCAGCGCGATCCGGCGCGTGTGTGTGAAGCCGAGCGCGATCGTCGCCAGGGTCACCAGCAGGACGACCGCGCCGCATGCGACGCCGACCACGATGAGCGCGGCGAGCCCGGCGTTCGTGGAAGGTGGCGGCCAGCCGCGTCGGATCACCGCCGCGACCGCCGCGACGACGGCGTCGATCTCGGAGACGATCGCGAGTATGAGAAGCGCTCGTATGACAGCGCCGGCGCGACCGCGTAGCTTCACATTGGGAGCCTCCGGTGAACGCGGCGTGAGCTTCCACCAACCGACGATCCAGAGATTGCCGACGAGCAAAGTAAAGCCGATGCCGAAGAGCGCGTAGAACTCCTCGGAGCGACCACCCGAGACGATGGAATCAACCAGGAGGCCGATGAGTCCGATGGGCGTCAGGATGCAGGCAAGCGAGACAAGCCGCGCCCCGGTCGCCATCGACCGGATCGTCGCCATCGGCGCGAGGCACAGGTCACCGGCGACTGATTGAGAAACCGCCGCTCCGCATTCCGGACATTTCGCATCGTCGGCGAGTCCGGCGAGTTCGTACCCGCATTTGATGCACGGCCGGCGAAGGCCTCCTCGGCTGGCTGCGCCGTCGCTCGCTGCGTCAGCCATGCGCGCCTCCTCGTTGCATAGTCTCGCCCGGCGAGCCGCTTTGCTTCTCCTGCACCACGAGATCGACCGCATTCCGGAACATGCGCAGACCAGGCGTCTCTCCTGTGCGCTCCTCGGGCGAGAGCGCTGTCCAGAATGGATGCAACGTCCAGTCGAGGTAGCGATCGGGATGCGGCATGAGTCCGAAGATCCGACCGGTCGGATCACAGACACCTGCGATGGAGCCCTCTGAGCCGTTGAGATTCTCTCCGTATCGAATCGCGATCTGCCCTCGCTCTCGAAGCGCCGCCAGGACCGCCTCGTCCTTTGCGACGAAACGGCCTTCGCCACTGGCCAGTGGGAGTCGCATCACACGCGAGCGCGCCTCGTTGGAGAGCGCGGTCTCAAAGAGGTTTCTCGTCCAGATGCATCGCGAGTCATCCGGAACTGAGACCTCCTCCCAGTCGTCGATGAAGCTCGCGCCAGCATTCTCCGTCAGCGCGATGGACTGCTCCGGAGGCGCCTCGACAGACCACACGCCGTCCGCTGGCCCGGGAAGCAGACCGATTTGCGCCATGATCTGGAATCCATTGCAGACACCGATCATCGGAACGCCCCGAGCCGCGGCGTCGCAAAGAGCCGGATAGAGCCCCTCGCGACACTTCGCAGCGAAGACACGGCCGGACGCCACGTCGTCACCGAAGCTGAATCCGCCCGGGAAACCAATCAGATCGAATCCAGCGATCTCCGCAGGATCGGCGATCAGGCCATCGAGATGCACATGATCCACGCATGCGCCGGCGAGTTCGAAGCCGCGAATCATCTCCAGATCGCAGTTCGTACCTGCTGCACGAATCACAAGAGCGCGAGGTTTCACTTCGGTAGCGGGCATTGTCAGTGTCGTCATCCAATCACCAGTCAAGCGGCCCGCGCCAGGCGGACACCAGATGATCCACATCGATTTTCAGCGAGACCTCGGTGCAGCCCAGGCGACCTGACTCGTTGATCTCGCCGAGCACGCGGTATGGAGCCCCATCGAGGATCTCCTCGACGTTCGACCGTCGAGCGCCGTCGATCTCGACCACATAGCGCGAAGCTGATTCTCCAAAGCAGGCGCTCAGCGCGTCGATGCTGTCTCGCGCGAGCAAACCGCCCAGATCCAGGTCGGCTCCCAGCGCCCGCGCACCGCCGGACGAGCCAATCAGCATCTCGGCAACCGCCACGAGGAGCCCGCCGTCTGAACAATCGTGTGCGCTGACGGCGACGCCCTCGCTGATCAACCGCGCCACGCGCTCGGCGTTGCGAGGACCCGCTTCGAGATCTACGCGAGGACGCGAAAGTCTGCGCGCCGCCATGAGCGCCGCAAAGTGCGAGCCCCCGAGAGCGCTCGACGCCTCACCTATGACCACGAGCAGATTCCCCGCGCGCTTCGCGTCTGATGTCACACATCTTCGCACGTCGTGCACGATGCCGATGCCGGAAATCAGCAGCGTCGGCGGTATCTCGATCGTCCGTCCGTCGTCAGTCGTGAACTGGTTGTTGAGCGAATCCTTCCCGGAGACAAAGGGCGTGCGATAGGCCATCGCGCCGTCGTAACATCCCTCCGCGGCGCGAACGAGCGAGCCGAGGTTCTCCTCGCGTGCGCACGCGGGCCAGCAGAAGTTGTCGAGAATCGCGATCCGTGAGGGATCGGCGCCGACGCAGACCAGATTCCGCACGCACTCGTCAATCGCTGCGAGCGCCATCAGGTGGGGGTCGCCGCCGTCCTCGGTGTCGCCCATGCCTGTCGCGAGGCCGCAGCCGACGGCAAGGCCCCTTGTGGACAGCGGAACCGGAAGGATGACCGAAGCGTCGCCTGGCCCGACTCCTCCCGGACCGACAAGCGGCTTGACCGCCGTGGCGCCCTGCACTTCATGGTCGTATTGACGAACGATCCAGTGCTTTGAGGCGATGTTCGGATGCGAGAGCAACTTGAGCAGCGCATCCGTTGCATTGACATGCGAGAGATCCGGCGCGACATTCTCTGTTGCGATCGGCTCGGATCGCGCGACACGCTTCGGCGTCGGGATCCCGTTGTGCAGGAAATCCATCGGAAGCCTGCCAACTTCGACGCCGTCGTAGTTGAGGATCAAGTCGGCGTTCGGTGTCCCGAATACGCCAAGCACGCACATCTCGACCGACTCATCATCGCAGATCGTCCGGAGTCGCTCGAGCTGCGCTTCCGGAACGGACAGCACCATGCGCTCCTGCGCTTCGCTGATCCAGATCTCCGTGTAAGACAGACCCGCGTACTTCAGCGGCGCTCGCTCCAGGTGCACCTCGGCGCCGATGCGCTCGCCCATCTCCCCCACCGCTGAGCTGAATCCCCCGGCGCCGCAGTCTGTGATGGCTGAGTACAGCGGGCCGCCCTCGGCGTCGCGCGCTCGGAGAATCGCGTCGAGGACCTTCTTCTCTTCGATCGCGTTTCCGATCTGCACCGCATGTGAGAACTCGTCAGCGTGCGTGTCGGTCAGCTCCGCGGAGGAGAATGTCGCGCCGTGAATGCCGTCGCGACCGGTGCGCCCACCGAGTGCGACGATGAGATCCCCCGGTTTCGCGTCTCCTGTCGCAAGCTCTTTCGGCATGACGCCGACGCATCCGCAATACACAAGTGGGTTCCCGATGTAGCGCTCGTCAAAGCTCACGGCGCCGTTGATTGTTGGAATTCCCATCCGATTGCCGTAATCACGCACGCCGGCGACGACGTTCGTCAGGATGCGGCGCGGCGCCAGGCAGCCTGCGGGAACATCGCGCGTCTCTGGCGGCGCCACACAGAACACATCGGTGTTCGCGATCGGCTTCGCGGCGAGTCCGGTCCCGATGACATCGCGAATGCAGCCTCCAACACCCGTCGCCGCCCCACCGTAGGGCTCGATCGCGCTGGGGTGATTATGCGTCTCCACCTTCACGCACACCGCGTGCTCGTCGTCGAATTCAATCACCCCGGCGTTGTCGACGAAGACGCTCAATGTCCAATCGACGCCGTCGGCGATGAGCTCATGTGTCGCGGCCGCCACCGTGCTTCGAAGCAGATTGTCGATCAGCACCGACCCATCCGCCTGCACCGTGTGACCGGGACGCCCGTCATACGTGAGGTCGTCACCTATGGGCGGCTGATACATCACGCGGCTCTTGAGCGTCTTGTGCACGCAATGTTCGGACCACGTCTGCGCCAGTGTCTCCAGCTCAATATCCGTCGGCTCACGATCGAGTTCGTCGTATTCCTCCTGGATTGCGCGCATCTCGTGCAGATCGAGAAACAGATGTGCGTTCCTGGAGAGCCGCTCGAGGTCCGCATCGGTCAGGGCGCGGATTGGGATGCGTCGCACCTCGAATGGATGCGCATGTCCATGCGGCAGCGCTTCGGGATGAAACGGCGCTCGATGAATCGCGTGAATGACCGGGTTCGCGAGGAGCCGAATCCCGAGAGTCTCGATCTCCATCTCGGAGAGACCAGTCAGGTCATAACGTCGCCCGGTGCTGACCTCGATCGACTCATCATCCAGCGTCCGCCGAAGGAAGTCTCGCACGGTCTGCGCCGCCGGATCCATGACACCGGGAAGCGGATGAACCTCAAGAATCTGGGCGTCGCGGCTCGCGCTCGCCGCGCCGATCGTCCATTCATCGAGCACGGGGCTCGCAAGCAGTCCTGTCGCTGCCGATGCGAGATCGTCAGGCGAGAGATCACCCTCGATCAGGTACACCTGGGCGCAACGCACACCACGCGGCGAGATGCCGAGCGACATCGCGCTGCGACGAATGGCCTCTGCAGCCGGGTCGATCCGACCCGATCCATGCCGAACCTCAACACGATGCACGCGCCCGCCGCTGGACGAGACACCGGACGACCGGGAAGATGGCTGATCCGCTCCAGACGACTCGCTCATGAGCCGATCCTACGCGGGCGCCCGCTGGAGTGCGAACACGACCGGACGTGCAATGGCGGTCTCGTGACAAGCGACTGACGCTCTTGAAAAGGACTCCCGTTCGTGCCCGAGGGACAGGCCAAATCCCACGCGCCTGAAAGCGCACCAACCCCGCCCGTATCGACCACCGAGGTCGGGGAGGGAGACGGCCCGCTCCTTCTCGAAGTGGCCTGGGAAGTCTGCAACCAGGTCGGTGGCATCTACCAGGTGCTGCGCAGCAAAGCGCCATCGATGGTCGCTCGATGGGGCGATCGCTACTGCCTCGTTGGCCCATACAACGAAGAGGCGGCGACACTCGAGTTCGAGCCGACCCGGCCCACCGGCCTGCTTGGACGCGCCGTGAACGTGCTCCGAGACGCCGGACTCATCATCCACCATGGACGTTGGCTGGTCCTCGGACGCCCGCGTGTGCTCCTGATTGAGAACAAGATCGAGGCTGCCGAACTCGATCGGGTGCGCCATCGGTTCTGGCAGGAGCACCAGCTCTCACTTCTCGACGCCGGCGCGCTGGTCGATGAGGTGCTCGTGTTCGCCGACGCCGTTCACAAGCTGCTCGCGGCGATCGCGCAGCATGGCACGAACCATGAAGGCGATGAGAGCGGCGCCAGTCGCCCGATCGTCGCGCACTTCCATGAGTGGATGGGCGGCATGGCGATCCCGATGGTCCGTCACAGTCGCCTCCCGGTCTCAACGGTCTTCACGACACACGCCACGCTGCTCGGACGCTACCTCGCTTCCAACGACGCTGAGTTCTACGACCACCTCCCACATCTGAACCACGAGGAGGAGGCGCAACGCTACAACGTTCAGTCGATCCACAAGATCGAACGCGCTTGCGCGCACGGCGCCCACATTTTCACGACGGTCTCCTCCATCACCGGGGAGGAGTGCGCCCGCCTGCTCGGACGGCGCCCGGACGTATTGCTTCCCAATGGTCTCAATCGCAGCCGCGACATGGCGCCGCACCAGCTGCAGCACAATCACGAACTCTGCAAGGCCAGGATCGATCGTTTCGTCATGGGCCACTTCTTCCCGAGCTACCCGCTCGACCTTGAGAACACGCTCTATTTCTTCACGTCAGGCAGGTTCGAACCACGCAACAAGGGGTTCGATCTCTCGCTCGAGGCGATGGCGCGGCTCAATGCGCACTTGAAGGCGTCTGACCTCGATGTCAATGTCGTCTTCTTTGTCATTACGAATCGGCCCACCCACTCGATTCTGCAGCAAGCGCTTCACCGGCGCGCTGTGCTCGATGGGCTTGAAGACTCCTGCCAATCGATTGCGAGCCAACTCAGCGCAGAGCTGTTCCGCAGATCGGCCGCTGGAGAGGATCCACCGCTCGCCGAACTCATCGATGAGCGCGCCAAGCTCCGGCTTCGACGGGCGCGGCAGGGATTCCGATCCTCAGAGTGGCCGTCTGTCATTACGCACCAACTCTCCGACGACGCCTCGGATCCAGTCCTCAATCACATTCGCTCGCTCTGGATGTT
>JANQNW010000003.1 GCA_028279375.1 Phycisphaerales bacterium | reverse complement strand
ACCCCCCACCTCCCCCACCACCACCACCGCCGCCCCCGCCGCCGCCGCCGCCGCCGCCGCCCTCTTCCTCGGTCTCATGCTCGAGGAGATTCGTGGCGGAGTCGAAGCCCGACGCAGCGATCGAGAAGTTGTCGTCGGCGTCAAAGTACCAACCGTTCTCGCTGTCGCGGGTCTCCGCGGCAGCGTCTTCGGCGCTTCCGGCCGCGATTGCGGTCTGGCCCGTGTAGCCGTTGAACGGCTCGTCCTTCAGATACTCGTCCGTGGTCAGGTCGTCCCAGCCGGCGTCCTCAAAGTCCGGGAACGCGCCCTGGTTGCGGACGCGATACAGCTCGACCTGCGAACTGATCGTCTGAAGCTGACTCTGCAGCGAGCTCTTGATCGCCTCGGTGCTGGCGCTCGTGAACTGCGGCACGACGATCGCGGCCAGGATTCCGAGAATCACGACCACGATCAGAATTTCGACAAGGGTAAAACCCTTCCTGTGGAACTTGTTCATGGAACTCACTCCTCACTAATCGAAGACAGACGTCAATCTCCTGCGAGAGCGCCGCGTCCTTCGGCCGGTTGCGCCCGTCGAATCCGGGAACGCCCCGGGTTGGACACACCACATCTCGCACACCCCATGCGCCTGGAGCGAATTCGTCATCGTCAGGAGGTCCGAACCGATTCAGATCGCTTGAGTCCCGCTCTGTGATTCTGCGCTCTCGGGCGTGCCCATCCGGCGCGACCCACGCATCCGCGTGATGCGAACCAGACCGCGCGGTCGCATGGTCCGAGAGACTCGTCGCCGATCGGAGCGAACATGAAAAACGGCGCCGTCCCTGCTGGGCGACGCCGTCTCGCAAATCGCGTTATTCGGTCGCGCGAGGATCAGTCGAGGATGAGGTCTGAGAGATTCCGCTCAGACAGATTCAGTGTGCCCACGAGCGATGCGGACGCCGTGGCGATCTCGTCTGCGCCGCTGTCGATCATCTCGATCAGTCGACGCTGCTGGCGGGGCTCGAGCAAATTCCCGAAGTTCTTGGCTGACTCGCTCACGCGTTGAATCAAGTCGAGTTGGTCATCGCCTGTGGCGTCGAACATCGCCTCCGCAAGCGCCCGCTGTGAACGACCGCTGTCTATCCGGGCGAGCACATCCGCAACGCTCAGTCGAACCTGTCCGGAGGTTTCGTCGAGCGCCAGGATCAACGAAGCTTCCGCGTCGTCGGCTCTGAGCACCGGATTCCGGCTGATGGCGAGATCCCTCAGCACCGAGAGCGCCGAGAGGGCGTACACCTCGGCCTCGACCTCGTCCACCGCAGGCCCGGTCGCGCTGAGGGCGAGTTGCTCGATGGAGATCGAGATCTGTGAGGCGCTGACGCCGCGTGAACGAACATCCGTCAGCGGATCTGTCGCAAAGCGTGAGATCAACTCGGTCCATGCCGAGCCCGGGAGAATGGCCAGGATGGGGGTGACTGAGAGCTTCGGCGTCGAACGGACATCATCGATCAGCGAGAGAGAGCCACTGCGCGGAAGATCGGAAACGACCATGTCCACGCCGGGCGCCTCGGAGATGACCGCGGCCATATCCGAGATCGAGGTTCCGCTCTGGAGCACGGTGTACCCGAGCGACTCGAGAATCTGATGCAACTCATCGCGACGATTGGCGCTGTCCGCAAGCACCAGCGCGTATCGCGCTGAAGCGTGTCTCACAGCGCTGGCGAGAATCGGTGTGACACGATCGGAGCCCGCGAACGGCGCGCGCGGCTTCGCTTTGCCAATTGCCAGTGCTGCTTCAAACTGCACGCGACGATCCGGATAGCTCAGAGCGTCGAGCAGCGGGCGCTGCGACCCCAGACCTTCCCACAGGCTGGCGCCGCCGGCGCTACGGGAAAGAGCCTCGATGGTTCGACGCATGAGCGGCGTGTCCGCATCAGCGATCGCCCTCGCGAGCACGCGCTGCGATGCCTCCGAGCCCGCCATGACCATGTAGAAGAGCGCGCTCTTCCGATCATCCGGATACACAGGATTCTCATATCCCGAGGGCTGATTGATATCACGCGACATATTCGCGGCAAGCCAGAGCGAGAGCGCCCGCTCATGATCGTCGTCAAGCTGAATCGCCTTCTCGGCGAGTTCCATCGCGCGAGCTTCGCCGAAGACCTCTGTGCGAATTGCCGTCGGGTACAGCCCGATGCCGGGGTCGAAGGTCCACAGCAGTTGAAAGTCCTCACCCGGGAATCGAATCAGGCTCGGGGAGGAGCGGTAATAGTCCTCGGCGAGCTGGTAGTAGAGCTCGGCGACGGAAGGGTGCAGTTCGCCGTTGCCCTGGATCTGCGCGATCGCGCGGATGCAGGCGTCCCGAACGGTGGACGCTCGCGTGCTTTGCAGGAGGTCGTACAGCGAGGCCCGAGCCGATGGATAGTGGATCTCGCCAAGAATCTTCGCGATGCGCTCCTGCGTCGTCTCATCAGCGCCATCAAGCGCTGCGCAGAGTGGCATGACAGCATTGCCGCCCATTTCGACAAGCAGTCGCTCGACGTGACCTTCGAGCGCCTGGTCGGATCGAGCCATCAGCACTTCGAGGAGTTGGGGAACAGCGTACTCACGCGCCGCGAGCAGGCGCTCGCGCGCGAGAAGCCTCGCTCTCGGATTCTGCGTGAGCAGCTGGATATTCCGCGAGATCTCCTGCGGGTTTCGCGCTCGCGCCCGATGACCTTCCTCGAAGAGGTTATTCAACTGGGCCGCAATGCCCTCGAGTTGCGGCGCCTGCATCGCGGTCCGGATCGCGCGCTCGAACTTCTTCTCAACACCGGAGTCTTCAACCAGACCCACGAACTCGTCGGCGCTCAGGCCGCGACGCAGCAACTCGTTCGCGTGGGCAAGCGCGAGTTCGTCCTGCCGGATCGTCACGAAGAAGGCGAAGTCGCGTAGCAGTTGCTCATTCGACATCTGCTCTGTCGATTCCTCCTGCTGCGCCAGCGCCGGCGAGACAGGAACGACGACGCCGAAAGCGCCGACGACCAGAGCAAGTGAGAGTGCGCCGGCCGCGGCGCCACCGAATCCATTGCGACGAGTTTGCACAGTCGACTCCTCTACCGATCGCCCGAGGGGCGGTCATCGGCGCCAGATCACGTTCGGAGAACGCCCGATCGATAACCAGAACGCGGGGCGAACATCCCGACGCGCCACGCTCGGCGCGCACTCCACCCTCGCACGCACCTATACGGGGAGAAACCCCATGTGGATCCGTCCGAGCGGGGCCAATCTATCCAGCGCCCCCCGAAAACGCCAACCTCATAGACATGACGGCCGCCCGCGCCGGATGATCGCAGTCGCCGCTCGCTAGAGTTGCGCCCATGGTCCCCCTTCCGTCCTATGAGGAGGCTCTTGAGTCGCTGCTCACGAGCGCTTCACCCCTCCAGTCGCCGGTCAGGCGACCTCATGCCACTGCGCTCGGTGCTGAGGTCGCCGAGGAGATCCGGACAGATCGGCCCTTGCCCCCGTTTGATCGAGCGGCGATGGACGGCTACGCGCTCCGCTTCGCTGACCTGAACGGAGGAAACGGGCTCCGCGTAATCGGCCGCATCGACGCCGGAGATCCGACCGAGATCTCGCTTGATCCTGGCACATGCGTTCGAATCGCCACCGGCGCGCCCGTGCCGGCCAGCGCAGACACGGTCGTGCGTCACGAATGGACCGATCGCGGCGAGTCGGAAGTGAAGATCGAATCCGATCGCGTTCAAGCCGGCGACTGCATCCACCGGACCGGTGCGGACGCTGAAGCAGACGAGGTGCTGTTCGGCCCCGGCAGACGCCTGACGCCACTCGACCTGAGCATCGCAGCCGCTGTCGGAAGGACCTCCCTGCTGGTTGGTTCGAGGAGGCCGGTCGCTGGAGTGATCTCATCAGGAAACGAGGTCGTCCCGTCAGCCACGCCTGCAGACCAGCTCGGGGCCCATCAGATCCGTGATTCGAATGCGGAGTTCCTACGCCACGCGCTTGCCCATTTCGGCGCGCACCTGGAGACGGTGATTCATTGCCCGGACGAGTTCAACGCCACGATCGACGCATTGACGACAATGGCGGCGCGCGTCGATGTGATCGTGACGATCGGAGGCGTGTCGGCCGGCGAACGCGACTGGTTCCCCCTGGCGCTTGAGCGACTTGGCGCTGAACGAGTCCTCCGGGGCGCCGCGATCCAACCCGGCAAGCCGATCATGTGTTCGAAGCTCGATCGAACCGAGGCGGACCCATCGTGGGTCATCTCGCTCCCAGGCAATCCAGTGTCCGTATTCGCGACCTCGCATCTCTTCCTCTGGCCACTTGTGCGCCGTCTTGCAGGAGAGACACCAGCGCTTCCGTGGCGCCATTGCCAACTTGGGGAGGCCATCACTCCGAATCCACGTAGGAGGCTCTTCCGTCCGTGTGTTCTCGAGGGCGAAACTGTCCGTGTCCCGCATTGGCAGGGCTCAGGCGACTTCTCGCACTGCTCGGGCGCCACCGGACTCGTCGAGATTCCCGAAGGCGATGAGAAAGTCGAAGCGGGCACATTGCTTCGAGTCCTTCCCTGGGCATGGGAAGAGCGAGCGAGCGAAAATACGTGAAGATCCAAGCGCTCTTCTTCGCATCCCTTCGCGACGCGCTCGGGGTCGAGTCGGCTGAGTTGGAGCTCGCCGAAGGCGCGATCGTGTCGGACGCTCTGGAAGCGCTGAGTCAGCGATATCCGGAACTCGAATCGGCCAGGGCGTCGCTGGCCGTCGCGGTCAACGCGGTCTTCGCACGCCCGGAGACACCCCTCCACGAGGGAGACGAACTCGCTCTCATCCCGCCTGTCAGCGGAGGTTGAAAGCGACGCCTGCGAGTTATTCCTCGTCCGAACACCAGTTAGCGCGTCCGAATAGCGGATTTTGGTCGCCCTGCGCGGCTCATGCATCAAGCGCGGCCTGCATGGGACCGATGAGTTGGACGCGTCGATCGGAGGAGTTCGACGTTATCGCCGGCGTGACGCGTGAGGTGTGTGAGTATGTCCATTCCAATTGACAAGGAAGTCCTGACCACGGGCGAAGTGGCCAAGATCTGCAACGTCGCCCCGCGAACCGTTTCAAAGTGGTTCGACGCGGGCCAGTTGAAGGGATACCGCATTCCGGGGTCGAAGGATCGACGCATCCCGGTCTCCTCCCTGCTCAGATTCATGAAGGCTCACGGCATCCCGATGGATGGACTTGGAACCGGTCAGATTCGAGTCCTGGTGGTTGATGACGAGACCGATGTCGTCAACACCCTCGGCAAGCTCCTGGCCGAACAGACCAACTACGAAGTGCGAACTGCCTCCGACGGCTTCCGGGCCGGCGTTGAGAGCGCGAAGTTCAAGCCGCACGTGATGCTTCTCGATCTTCACCTCGATGGCGGCGACGCCGAGGAGATCGTCGAGGAGATTCGCGGCAATGACGACTCACAGATCACCAAGATCATCGCGATGAGCGGCAAGCTCACGGACGGCCAAGCGGCGCAGCTGCGTCAGCGCGGCTTCGACGGCTTCCTCAAGAAGCCCTTCCAGATGCGCCAGGTCGTCGAGGCGATCGAGCAGGCCTCGTCCGTTATCCAGTAATAAACACACGGGGCCGCTCAGGGCCCCGACAGGCGGGAAGCAAGTCAGGCGGCGTCCACTTTGGGGAGGGGACGCCGCTTGTCGTTAATCCCGCCCTTTACTCGACCGTCGGTATCCACGACGCGATCAGGTCGCGATAAGCCGCAACGTCCGTCCTGTCGGCGATCTCGGTCACCGTGTGGATATTCCGCAATCCCACAAGCAAAGCGCCCGCACGACAGCCAGACCGACCCATCTGGGCGGCCCCGCCGTCCTGGCCGCCTCGCGGCAGGATCGATCGCTGAGTAGGAATCTCGCGCGAACTGGCGACTGACTCGAGTTCCTCGACAAGCGTGTGATCGCCGATCATCGAGCCATCCATGACGCCGATGACGACGCCCTCCCCCTGCTTCGAGACAGACTCGTCATCCGGCACGCCGGGCGTGTCGCAAGAGAGCGTTGTATCGACGCCGATGGCAATATCCGGCTCGACGGCGTACGCGGATGTCCGCGCGCCGCGCAGACCGACTTCTTCCTGCACAGTGAAATCGACATAGACCTCGCACGGGTGACTATCACCGGAATTCTCGAGAGCCCGGATGGCCTCGATCCCCACCCAGCACGCGAGTCGATTGTCAAGGCACTGGCTGACGAGCTTGCCGCCCATCTCCTCAAGCGTCGCATCGAGCACGACCATGTCGCCGATCGTGACCTTCTCCTTGACCTCCTCGCCCGGCAGTCCCAGATCGATCACGAACTCCTTGATGTCCGGGATCTTCTTCTTGTCTTCCTCTGTTGCAATGTGGATCGGACGCCCGCCCGGATTCATGACGCCCAGCAGATCGCCATTCTCCCGCGTGCAGACGCGGACCTTCCTGGCGAAGAGATTGCGTGTGTCGAAGCCGCCTGCAGGCTGCACCCTCACGAATCCCTTCTCGTCGATGTGGCGGACATAGAACCCGATCTGATCCATGTGGCACATGAGGAGCACACGCGTCGGCGCATCACTGCCTCCCCCGCCCCGAGGGGCGCGCCGGCAGATGAGCGAGCCCATCGCGTCCACTCGCATCTCGTCGAAGAGCCCCTCCGACTCCTTCATGATCAGCTCCCGTACGCGCTCCTCGCGCCCGGGGATGCCTGGGGTCTCGCACAGTCTCTTCAACAGATCGATATTCACGAACGCACTCCTCCACGCCGTATGCGGCCGCGGCTCGCCCGCGGCGCAGGCTCAGGTTCCTAGGATGACCCGGCATTATGCCGAGTGACGACCAACCATGCCGGTGATCTCCCCCATGCTCGACAATCTGCGCCAGCGCGGAGCTATGCTCACGCCGGAGAACGCGCTCCCGGCGCCCGATCTCTCCCCCACGCGATTCCAGATCGCGGGATTTGGCGACGCCGAGGCCGAGTTCGAGGCCATCAGATCCGGTCGAGCGGTGCTCCCGAATCCCGGTCGCGGGGCGCTGCGCGTGCGTGGAGAAGAGCGGTTCGACTTCCTGCAGCGCCTCCTCACGCAGGATGTCGCAGATCTCTCGGCAGGAGAGATCCGAAACGCATTCTGGTTGAATCGCAAGGGGCGGATAGAGGCCGATCTGCGACTTGTCGGCGCCGAGGACTCGACGTGGCTGCTTCTTGACGCACCTGTCGCGAGCGACACCCAGCGATCACTCGAGGAGTATGTCTTCACAGAGGACGTCGAAATAGAGGATGTCACGCCCTCAACTGCATCCCTCACGATCTTCGATTCCTCGGATACGCAGCAGATTCCTGACATCAGTCCGATTCTCAGTCCGCCGCACGGCGTCGCCGAGCCGCTGTTTGGATTCAAGGCGCAGGAGATCCTGATACATCACGACTCGCTTCCCGCTGCGCTCGCAAGACTCTGCGACCAAGGCGATTTCAAGCTCGTCGGATGGAGCGCTGCAGATCGGGCGCGCATTGAAGCAGGTTCGCCCGTGTTCCTTCAGGACTTCGGACGCGAGGCGCTCCCGCACGAATCCGGCGTTCTTCGAGATCGCGTGTCATTCACGAAGGGCTGTTACCTGGGTCAGGAGGTCGTCGCGCGAATGGAAGCGCTGGGCCGTCCCAAACAGCGACTCGTTTCGCTGAGTTTCAAACGCCTCTCAGAAGTCCCTGCGCGCGACGACGCGCTTCTAGACGAGAACGAGAAGGCGGTCGGCAAGATTACAAGCGTGGCGCGGTCAACGGCCAGTGAGTCTGGCTGGATCGCGTTCGCAATGGTGCGGGACGCCCACGCTGGGGCAGGCGCCGAGCTGCGCCTCGGGACAGACGTCGTGCGCGTTCGAGAGTCACTCGATTATCGCGAGGTCGAGTGAGTCAGGAGCGCGAAGAGTCGATCGAATCATCGATCGGCGCGGAGAGCTCGTCGAGTTCTGATCCGCCGACCACGCGATCGAGATTGCGTCGTTCGCTCGCGAGAATCGACGATATGCGCTCCACGACATCACGTTCATTTCGGAGCATCTCGAGCGCGAGATCCAGTCGGTCCATCTCGCTGTCCGGCGTCTCGACCAGGAGATCGCGCGAACGCGTGGGCCGCAGGCCGACCTTCACGAGCAGGCGCTCCGAAAGCCAGTTGCGCAGCATGGGCGATCCGGAGTAGCGCCGTAGATTGAGCGAAGATCGAGCATTGCGCTGATTCACCTTGCGGAGTTCGATGAAGAACCGGCGAACCGAAATGACGGCGAGTGTGCGCCCTTCGAAGGGCTCCGTCGCGAGAATAAGCGACTCCTCGTAATCATTGATCAAACGTGACCACGCGCCATCGGCGCCATCGACGCATGCCGCGGCATGCGCCAGATCCGGCACACTGAGCGAGGCGACATCCAGCGTCGGACGCACGCGCCACCGTCGCGATTCGGCAATCTGCTCGGCCACGCGCTCGACGGACACATCGAATGCGCTCACGACGGCGCTCGCGCCAGCCGCCGACGCGAAGAATGATCGTCGCAGCGCATTCGCCTGCTCAAGCGTCAGGCCGAACAGATCGCCGACGCTTACACGTACAACTGATCTCGCCTTTTCCCGCGAAGACCCCATCAACAACCTCGCACGGCGCACACGTTGGCGAAGCTCCACCTCGCCATCACCACACAACACACTCGCTCAAACTACAGTCAAACCGAGCATCTGATCAACAGGTCCGTTGAAGTTCTCACCGATGTGGACCCTCCGACGTGTCCCGCAAGTCCTCATAACTCGGCGCGCCCCTGCAAGGCGCCAGAAACGCAATGGCCCAATAACAAAGCGGGCCTTCACAGAGCCCCATAAGATGAACTGGCGTGTGAACAGGTGAGTCGGCAGCGCGCGACCTGGAGCGACATTGAGCAGGAAGAGTCGTAAGAATCCGTCGGCGCCGGCGCCACTCCTGGTCGTGAACGGACTCGATGTGCGATTCGCTCACAAGCCCGGGGCGCGTTCCACAGGAAAGCGCGCTATCCGAGCCGTTTCCGATGTCTCGTTCAGTGTTGGGCGCGGAGAGACGCTTGGTCTGGTGGGCGAGTCCGGCTGCGGAAAGACGACAACCGGGCGCGCCGTGTTGCGTCTTGTCCATGCGAGCGCCGGGAGTGTCACCTTCGACGACGTCGACGTTCTCCGCGCTCGTGGAGCGTCGCTGCGCCGCCTCCGCCGGCGCATGCAGATCGTCTTTCAGGATCCCGCAGGTTCACTGAACGGCCGCATGCGCGTCGGCGCCATGCTTGAGGAGCCGCTCCAGGTGCATGGGCTTTGCAAAACGCGCGCGGATCGGCGCGCGCGCGTCGGACAGCTTCTCGAGCGCTGTGGCATGCCTCCTTCCGCGGCGGATCGATACCCGCACGAGTTCTCTGGTGGTCAGCGGCAACGCATCGCCATCGCGCGTGCGATCGCGCTTGAACCGGATTTCATCGTGTGCGACGAGCCGACGTCCGCGCTCGACGTCTCAGTGCAGGCGCAAATCCTGAACCTGCTCAAGGACCTTCAGCGTGATCTGGGAATGAGCTATCTCTTCATCAGCCACGACATGGCGGTCATCGACCACATGTGCGGTCGCGTCGCGGTCATGCTCAAGGGTGAGATCGTGGAAAGCGGCGATCGTGCGCAGATCATGTCGGCGCCGGCGCATCCGTACACTCGGAAGCTTCTCGATGCGGCGCCGGGGATTGATGACTGGAAGAAGCCCCGCGCCGAACACGTTGCTTCATCCGCGTCATCCCCACCAGCGGCGACCCCATAGCGCGATGTTGATCATTGGCCATGCAAGGCGCCAGTGCATAGTGGGCTCAGCCGCGATCGTCTCGATGGCGGCCGTTGTGAACAGGTCTCGAGCGAAGCTCGACGAATGGAGCGCCGGCGCCTGATCAGCCACCCACTTCTGGAACGGAAGCGGGAAGCTGGCCTTTGGGCGATCAACGACGAACCCTGGAAGTTCGCGTGCAAAGGCGCGCCGAAGCGCGACCTTTGTCCGTGTCCCGGTTGCGAGCGCGGCGCCGCCAGCGCCCGCGTCGATCGAGTCGTCATCTGGCTCAAATTTCGAAGACATGGGAAGCCGTTCGAATGCCTCCGCGACTCGCGCGTCGGCGAATGGAGTTCTGCCCTCGACACTTGCGAGCATGGTCGCCGTATCGAGGCGCTGGAGAAGTCCCGTCAAGTTGACGCGGCGCTGGAACCGGAGATGCGTATCGAGCGGAACGGCGCGGTCACCTGCTTCGCGAGCACAACGATCAATCTCTGACTCATACAGCGAGACCAGCCATGCGTCCTCCTCGAGCGTCAACGAGATCGAATCGCTCAGGATCGCGTGCTTCGCCTGCACCGGAATCCACGCGCTTGAGTCGAGCTGGAATCGACCGCGGGAGAGCTCGGGAGTTGAGCCCTGCTCGAAGTTCCACGCATGCTGCATGGGCGGCCCGTATCCGGCCAGCAGTTCATCGGCGCCCTCCCCGCTGATGGTGACGACACACCCATCCTCGCGGAGTCGAGAGGCCACGGCGTAGATTGCGACTTCATTCGGCGTCGAGAGCGGGATGCCAAGCGCCTCGATCATCGTAGGCCAGGTCGATGCGAAGTAATCCCGTCCGATGCTGGCTTCAGCGTGCGCCGACCCGAGGAATTCCGCGACCCGCCGCGCGCATCCGAGATCTGTTTCTTCAATCGGCTGGCTCGCGTCATCGATGGCGCCGGCGCAGTACGTGCGAAGATCGTCGAGGTCGCGAGCGGCGAGCAACGACGTCACCGAGCTGTCGAGGCCGCCACTGAGCAGCGCGCATGTCGGGACATCTGCGCGCAGATGCGCGCGCACGGAGTCCTCGAGAACGCTCCGTACAACCGACTCCGCTTCGATCTCGTCCGAGTCCTCGACGGGAGGCCCCGCCCAGTAGTCGATGACTTGCGTCTCCGGCGTCGCTCCCCTGAGATGAATCTCAGCTCGTTGCCCGGGCCCCAAGGCATAAATGTCCTCGAAGAGTGTCTCGCCCCCGAGCACCGTTCGAATCGTGGTCAGATAGGCGCTGACCATGCGCAGGTTGGGTCGCGGGCTGACATCCGGATGCTCGAGCAGCGCCCGTGGATCACTTGCGAACCTGATCTCTCTGCCAGTGCAGTGATAGTAGAGCGGCTTGATCCCGAGAGGGTCACGCGCAAGTGTCAGCGCCATCTCCTGACGGTCGTACACCGCGAACGCGAACATCCCGCGAAGCCTGGGAATCGCATCGACGCCCCAGGTTGCGAACGCATGCAACACCGTCTCGGTGTCACACGAAGACTGGAACCCTCCCGTCACTGCGGATTGCGCCAGCAACTCCCGGCGTATCTCGGCGTCGTTGTAGAGTTCGCCGTTGTAGACGATGACGAAGCGCTCATCGGGCGTCGCCATCGGCTGCTTCCCAGCGTCGGTCGGATCGATGACCGAGAGTCTCCGATGCGCGAGCACCGCGTTCTCTTGGCGCCACAGGCCGGCGTCGTCCGGACCGCGGCGCTCCATGAGATCCCGGAGGCGAACCACGCCTCCGTCATCGAGCGAAGGCGAATGCCCATGGCGGGCGACGATGCCGAAGATTCCACACATAGGGCGACTATCGGTTCGCCAGGGCCCCGGGCATCGGCGACCGGGGGGCTGCCGAGATTCGCCACGCGGCCGACTCGAGTCTCGCAGCGATCACCTCGATCCACGCGTCATCCCAGTGGACGTCGAAGCGCAAGCTGCCGAGACCCTCATTGAGCCCGCGAATCTCACCGCTGCCGACGCGCGCGACGACTCCGCGACCGCCGCCGATATCGCCTTCAAAGTCGAGATAGCGGCGTCGGTGATCAGGGAGCTCTACAGCATCCAACTCCATCGGGAAGCGCTCGACGGTGTTGGCGTCCAATCGCAACGTGATCAGAGGTCCATCATGATCGCGCGCAATCATCCAGTCGTAGTGGTAGGCCCCATCGGGCGTGTCGTGACGAAGCAGCACCGTTGGCAGTCGGTTCGCCCCGAGTTCATGCGATTCAGGCTGCATACATGCCCAAGACTAGCGTCCGCCGGAGTTCTGCTGAGCGGGCCTCCGCTCTTCAGTACACTCCCTTGCCGGACCGATGAAGGATTCCACCCGGAATCCCGTGGAGACACCTCATGAAGCTCTTCAGCACCATCCTCCTGCTCGCTCTCGCCGCCCTCACTGTCGGCTGCGAGACCGATCAGCGAGCCATCATGGTCGTCCGCGAGCACGGAGATCGCTACTACGATCGGGGTGAATACACCGCCGCCGCCGCCGAGTATCGCGAGGTCGTCGATCGTGCGCCGTCGGACTGGAAGTATCGCATGAAACTCGGTGAGACCCTCCTGCTGCTCGACGAACCGCGCTTGGCGCGGGAGCAGCTCGCGGTCGCGTACGGCATGCGGCCGAACAACGACGAGATCCTCGAGCTCTTTGCGGAATCGCTCCTTGCGACGGACGACACCGAGACGCTCTTTCGGGTCCTGACGGATCGCACCGTTCAGAACCAGCGGGTCACCGACTACCTCCGGCTCGGCCGGTTCGCGTCAAGGGCTGGCGATGACGACACAGCGGAACGCGCATTCGTCACCGCGGCGAAGATCGATGGCGGTCAGACCGTCGAGCCGCAGCTTGCCCTGGCCGACTTCTACACCGAAGTCGGAGATCACACACGGGCCCTTCGCCGTCTGCGCATGGCGCTTTATCTCGCTCCCAATGACGAGAGCATCAAGGAGATGATCCGTTCATACGGCGAGATCCCGGGCCCGAGCTACGCGATCGTGCCAGAGGAAGCTGGCTGAATCGCTGACTATCCCAGGGCGTCGGCGCTGGGAAGATGCACATCCATCTGCGGGAACGGAATTCCAATGCCAGCCTGGTCGAGGTGCATCTTGACTTGGCGAGTGAGCGCTTGGCGCACACCCCAATAGTCGGCTGAGTTCGCCCACACTCTGACCGACCAGTCAACACTGGATGCGCCGAGATCGAGCAGCACGACCGCCACGTCTTCATTCTGAAGGCGTCCTTCTGTCTCCGTGGCCGCCTTCATGAGAACGCCGCGCGTCGTATCGATATCTGCTGAGTAGTCACAGCCCACAGCCACGTCTACGCGGCGCGTTGCATGGTGCGAGACATTTTCGATCGTGGCGCCGAAAACGGAGCCGTTCGGGAGAATGAGTCGTCGGTTGTCAGGCGTGTCGAGCGTCGTTGTGAAGATGCCGATCTCATCGACCTTTCCCTTGACGCCGCCAACGTCGACGACCTGCCCGACCTTGAAGGGTCGGAAGACGAGGAGCATCACGCCCGCCGCGAAGTTCGAGAGCGTGCCCTGGAACGCGAGGCCGATCGCAAGACCGGCTGAACCAAGGACAATGCCGAAGCTCGCGGTCTCGATGCCGAAGATCGAGAGCGCCGCGAGCGCGAAGAGCAGCAGCACGCCCCATCGCGCGAGCTTCGCGAAGAATTTCGAGAGCGTGGTGTCGAGATTCGCCTTGTCGAGCGCCCGGCGCGTCAGGCCGCCGACGATGCGCGCGATGAAGAGCGCGATGATCAGCAGCACGATGGCGCCCGCGGCCTTCGCGACAAACGCTGAGATCAGATCAGCGTTGTCCTCAAAGAACTTCGCGATGGCGCCCGGATCCGTGAGATCAGCGAGTTCGACTCCGGACTCCGTGCTCTGCTCTGCCGCATCGGTCGCCGCTTGATCAACCTGTTCCTGGGTCTCGTCCATCTGACTCACTCCTTCAGGGGATTCGTGGGCGTCCGAAAATAGCTTCTTCTCTTCGCGAGTCGATCAGGCCCTGGAGACAAGCCGATCGTCGGATATGGAAAGCCACGAAAAAGACTCGCTTGACGTGAATTTGCTTCTATTGTGGATATAGAGATCCGATTCAAGAATAGGATCCAACAAGACGCACCAAGGAATCAAGGCAGATGCGTCCACTCGAGCCCCAACTGACGACGGCGTCGCACGCAGTTCGACATCCACACACCTCGCTACGCCCCTCGAGTGGCCCGGGCCGAACCTCACTGCTTCGTCTCGCCGTGGAGACCATCGATTCGCGATGCGTCTATGACTGTGCCTACTGCCCGTTCGCTCGATCGAACGGGCACATGGCACGGCGGGCCCTGCATCCACGCCGGCTGCTCGCCGACGCCCGCGCTCTCGAGTCGCTGGGATACGACTGGATGATCCTCCAGATGGGGCAGAATCCGCGCGCGCTCATCGATGTCTGGATTCCGTGGATCGAACGGGTTCATGTCGAGAGACCGTCCCTGAGACTCATGGCGGCAGTCGGCGATCAGGAGGAGGTCGTCCTCCGGGATCTCCGTCACGCAGGCGTTTCGGCGTTCTGGCTGAGTACAGAATGTTCGGACGCCGGGAGTTTCACGCGGCTCAAACCATCGGGACGCCTCGACGGGCGCCGGCGCGCGATCCAGATCATCAGAGACAGCGGAGCCGATCTCGTCACCGGGCTGACCGTCGGACTGCCTGGTGTTTCACATGATCAGACGTTTGAGACGGTGCGAGAGGCCATCTCCTTCGAGCCGAGCATGGTCGGAGTGAGTATCTACGTCCCGGGCGAGGGCACACGCTGTTCGCGAGCCAAGCCCGCTCCTGAGGTGCTCGTGCGTGAGGTGATCTCGGCATTCCGAGATTCGCTGCCGAAGACCTCGATCTTCGCAGGCTGCCCGATCGCGACGCAGAGGCCTCTCGACGTCGAGACGCTGGTGGACGCCGGGGCGGATGGGATCCTCGTGAACGTTGACGGCCTCCCGACGCAGGTCAGGCTGGGACGTCTGCAGGAGAATTCACTGAACGAGGCTGGTTGACACCGCCCAGCAGCTTCCTACACTTCATCCGGATAAACGGATGAAGAAGCTAGCCGACACAAACAAGGGGCCCGATGCGCGAGGCGGATTCGAGTCCGCAGCGTCCATCACCGACCAACTCTCTGCGTTGAGTGACGAGTTGCGGCTTCGCCTGCTGCGCCTCCTCGAAGTGGAGGATCTGAGCGTCGGTGAGGTGGCGAAGGTCGTGCAGATGCCGCAGTCGACGATCAGCCGCCACTTGAAGGTGCTCAACGAGAGCGGCTGGCTCTCGCGGAGGACGGAGGGCACCGCCAGCTTCTACCGACTCCTGCTCGACGATCTCCCGATCCGATCGCGTTCGCTCTGGCTGGTTGTACGTGAGCAGCTCCAAGATGGCCCGCGCGTCGCTGAAGACCTTCGGCGTCTGCAGGCGGTGCTCGCCGATCGTCGGACAGACAGTCTCTCGTACTTTGGTCGGATCAGCGGCGAGTGGGATGCGATTCGCGGCGAACTCTTCGGGTCGTCTTTCACGGCTTCGGCGCTCCCTGCGCTGCTCCCGGGTTCATGGGTTGTCGCCGACCTTGGATGCGGCACCGGAAACGTGTCAGAGCTTGTGGCGCCATTCGTCGCGCGAGTGCTCGCAGTCGATCAATCAGATCCGATGCTCGAAGCGGCGCGCAAACGTCTCGAGACTTGCGAGAACGTCGAGTTTCTTGCGGGCGATCTGACGGCCCTGCCGATTGAGGACGGCGCCGTCGACGCAGCAATTTGTGTGCTTGTACTGCATCATCTGCCCGATCCAGGCGCCGCCGTTCGTGAACTTGCGCGCATACTCAGACCCGGCGGGAAGGCGCTCATCGTTGACATGGTCAGCCATGATCGCGCCGATTACAGGAACTCCATGGGTCACCAGCATCTAGGATTCAAGAGCGGGCAGATCGAGGACTTGCTCGCAGACGCGGGTCTCGCGCGAGCCCGCGTCATCAATCTTCCGTGTGATCCGGAAGGCAAGGGCCCCGGGCTCTTCGCCGCGACCGCGATCGCTCCCTCTTCGTGATTAACTCGGCCGCCTGATGGCGACATATTCGAACACAACACGCCACACCTTGGAACTGCCGGCCACGCGCCGGCCTCAACAGGAATCACATCAATGACGACTGCAACGACTGGCCCGACCGTTCTCACGCACAAGGTGAAGGACCTGTCGCTGGCCCCCTTCGGACGCAAGGAGATCGATCTCGCCGAGGTTGAGATGCCGGGCCTCATCGCCTGCCGCGAAGAGTTCGGCGCCGACCAGCCGCTGAAGGGCGCGCGGATCATGGGCTCCCTGCACATGACGATTCAGACTGCCGTCCTGATCGAGACGCTTGTCGATCTCGGCGCCGAAGTGCGTTGGGCGTCATGCAACATCTTCAGCACGCAGGACCACGCGGCCGCAGCTGCGGTTGAGGGTCGCAGGAGCCATGGCGGGGCCGATGGCGTCCCCGTGTTCGCCTGGAAGGGCGAGACGCTGGAGGAATATTGGTGGTGCACGCTTCAGGCGCTCACCTTCGAAGCTGACGCCAACGGCTCCAACGGACCCACGATTATCGTCGACGACGGCGGCGACGCGACGCTGCTTATTCACGAAGGCGTCAAGGCCGAGGAGGCGTACGAGCGCGACGGCACGTTGCCCGATCCGGACTCGACGGACAACTCCGAGTTCAAGTGCGTGCTCGCGATCCTGCGCGAGAAGGTGCAGGAGGATGGCACGTTCTGGCGTCGAATGGTCCCGTACATTCGGGGTGTCAGCGAGGAGACGACGACCGGCGTGCTCCGCCTCTACCAGGGTGAGCGCGACGGCACGCTGCTTTTCCCGGCGATCAACGTCAACGACTCCGTCACCAAGAGCAAGTTCGACAACGTGTATGGCTGCCGCCACTCGCTCGTGGACGGCATCATGCGGGCGACTGACATCATGCTCGCCGGCAAGAAGGCGCTCATCTGCGGCTACGGCGATGTCGGAAAGGGCTCCGCCCAGTCGCTGGCGGCGCAGAAGTCACGCGTTGGCGTCACCGAGATCGATCCGATCTGCGCGCTGCAGGCTTCCATGGACGGTTACACGGTGCTGACGATCGACGACGCGATCGCGGATGACTACGACATCTTCATCACAGCGACCGGCAACAAGGACATCATCATGGCCGAGCATATGTCGAAGATGCGTCACAACGCGATCGTCGGCAACATCGGCCATTTCGACAACGAGATCGACATGGCCGGCCTCTATCGCATGGTGGAAGAAGGCTCGGTGATTCACAAGAACATCAAGCCCCAGGTTGATGAGTTCAAGTTCAAGGCTGATCCATCCAAGGGCATCGAAGAGCACAATGTGATCATCCTCGCGGAGGGCCGCCTTCTGAATCTCGGTTGTGCGACCGGTCACCCCTCGTTCGTGATGTCCAACAGCTTCACGAACCAGACGATCGCCCAGATCGAGCTGTGGAACAACAGCGATCAGTATGAGAAGAAGGTCTACACGCTTCCGAAGCACCTCGATGAAAAGGTGGCTCGACTGCATCTCGACAAGCTCGGCGTCAACCTGACGACGCTGAGCAAGGATCAGGCGGACTACATCGGCGTACCGGTGGACGGCCCCTACAAGCCGGACCAGTACCGCTACTAAAGCGGACTCGAGTTCACATCTCCTTCGAGCGCGGTCGGAATCGGAGCCCGGCCGCGCTCGACGGGAGTTGAATCATGCATATCGCTGACATCTTCAATCGCTACAAGACGACGTTCTCCTTCGAGTTCTTCCCGCCGCACTCCGACGAAGCCGCGGAGCGACTCTTTCAGGCGACGAAAGAACTCGAGGAGTTGCGTCCATCATTCGTGAGCATCACGTACGGCGCTGGCGGCTCCGACCGCAATCGCACGCATGACCTGGTCATGCGCATCAAGCGGGAGACGTCGCTGATCCCGATTCCGCACCTGACGTGCGTCTGGCACACGGAAGCGGAGATCTACGACATTCTCGAGCGATACGCTGAATCCGGCATCCAGAACATCCTCGCGCTGGCGGGCGACCTGCCGCGTGATCGGCCAGACCACAATCGTCAGCTTGACTCATTTCGGCACGCGACGGACCTCGTGAGATTCATCGGCGACCTGCGCGAGCGACACGCTGGACGGCATTTCCGGGATAACCGTGGGTTCGGCGTCGGCGTCGCAGGTTTCCCGGAGGGTCACCCGGGGACACCCAATCGCCTCGTTGAGATGGACTATCTCAAAGAGAAGATCGACGCCGGTTCGGATTGGATCACGACGCAGCTCTTCTTCGACAATCGTGACTTCTACGACTTCAGGGAGCGCTGCGAGCTCGCCGGCATCACCGTGCCGATCATCGCCGGCGTCATGCCGATCACGTCGGAGGCAGGTATGAAGCGCATGGCTGAGCTTGCGCTCGGCGCACGATTCCCGGCGAGACTCGTGAAGGCGATTCAACGATGCGGCGGCGATAAGGATGCGATTCGGCGCGTCGGCGTGCACTGGGCGACGGAGCAGTGCCGCGACTTGCTCGACAACGACGTGCGCGGCGTTCATTTTTACACGCTGAACAGCTCCAACGCGACGCGCGAGATCTATGCCAATCTGGGCGTCAAAGACTCCATCGCGCTCGCGACGTGATCAGGCGCTTTCACGCTGGCGATGTCGGCGCATCGAGATCAGCAACAACGACAGATCAGCCGGATTGACTCCCTCGAGACGCCCCGCCTGCCCGAATGTCCGGGGGCGGAATCGGCACAATGCGAGGCGCGCCTCTGAGCGGAGGCCCGTGATCGACTCGAAGTCAAAATCGATGGGGATCTCGCGTGTCTCCATTTCCGCGTGGCGTTTGATCTCAGCCGCCTGCCTGCGGATGTATCCCTCGTACTGAATCTCGGCCAGAACCGTCGTCAGGATCTGATCCGTCGCACTCGCCGAAGCTGAAAGCGCCGCACGCAGGTCGCGCACTTCGAATCCTGGCCGCTTCGCGAGATCGATCAGTCGGACGCCGTCGATTCTGGCGCGACTGAGTTCACTGCGAATCTCCGTCAGGAGCGCGCTGCGGCGCTCAAACTCCGTCCAGCGACGATCACATACAAGACTCCACTGTCGGCCGCGCGCCGTAAGGCGATCAGCGCTGTTGTCAGCGCGGAGCAGCAGTCGGTGCTCTGCCCGGCTCGTGAACATTCGATAGGGCTCTACGGGTGTCTTGGTCACGAGATCGTCGAGCATGACGCCGATGTACGCCTCGTCTCGCCCGAGCGTGATGAGCGTCTCGCCTCGCGCAAATCGAACTGCGTTCAGTCCGGCGAGCAGGCCCTGCCCGGCCGCCTCTTCGTATCCACTTGTTCCGTTGATCTGGCCGGCGAAGAAGAGGCCCTCGACACGCTTGGTCATGCATGTCGCATCGATCTGATGCGGCGGCGACATGTCGTACTCGACGGCGTATCCATACTGGAGGATCTCCGCCTGCGCGCATCCGGCCATCGAACGGACGATCTCCTCCTGCACGTCTGCCGGGAGCGACGTCGAGATGCCGTTGCAGTAGACGGACTCATCCTCAAGCGACTCCGGCTCCAGGAAGACATGGTGACTCTCGCGATCACTGAAGCGCACCACTTTGTCTTCGATCGACGGGCAGTAGCGAGGTCCGGCGGACTCGAGCTGGCCGTTGTACATCGGCGCCCGGTCGAGATTTCGACGGATGGACTCGTGCGCTTCCGGCGTCGTCTTGGTAATGCGGCACTCAACCTGTGTCAGAAGAGGAAATGCACTCTGAGAGCTCAGATCGCTCATCGGCATCGGCGGCGCGTCGCCAGTCTGCATCTCGAGCGCATCCCAATCGATCGAGCTGCGGCGCACGCGGGGCGGCGTGCCTGTCTTGAGGCGCGCGAGTTCGAAGCCCAGCCTCCGCAGCGTCTCGCTCATAGCGCTTGCGGCGCCTTCGCCGACACGGCCGCCGGGTGTCTTGCGCTCGCCCTGGTGCATAAGCCCGCGCATGAATGTTCCGGAAGTCAATACGACAGCCGAAGCCCTGATCTCGCGCAATCCCGACGTCGTGCGGACTCGAACACCTCGAGCAACGCTCAACTCGACAACGATCTCCTCCACGGCGCCCTCGATGATCTCGATCACATCTCTTCCGGCGAGCATGGACTGCACTTGGCGCGCATACGCATGCTTGTCGCACTGGGCGCGAGGTCCGTGAACGGCCGCGCCCTTGGAGGTATTGAGCGTCTTGAACATGATGCCGGTGGCGTCCGTCGCCAGCGCCATCAGACCGCCCAGGGCGTCAATCTCACGGACGATCTGGCCCTTCGCGAGGCCTCCGATCGCCGGATTACAGCTCATGACGCCGATCTTCGACGAATCGAGCGTGACGATGGCGATGCGCGCGCCGAGATTGGCGCCCGCCCAGGCTGCCTCTGCGCCGGCGTGGCCACCACCGATCACGATGATGTCGAAATGCTCGCTCATCTCCGGTGATCGTAGCCGCGCCGGGCGCCGTCGTCGCGGCGCGTCAGACGAGCCCGAGCGAGTAGAAGATCGCGGTGAACGCGAGGTCGGCGAAGATAATCGCGACGATGGACTCGACAACGGTGCGTGTCGTCGCATTGCCGACGCCAGCGGCGCCGCCGGTCACTTTGAGTCCGTTGTAGCAGGCGATCGCGGCGATGAGCACACCGAAGACACCCGCCTTGAACAGACCCGTCAGGAAGTCGACCGTATCCGAGCGCGCCCAGGTATTGCCCATGTAGGTCTCATATGGAATGCCCAGGATCGTAACGCCCATCACCATGCCGGCCCCGACCCCAACGACATTGGCGATCACACCGAGCGCAAGCAGACTCACAACGACCGCGATGAGGCGCGGCACAACCAGGAATCGAACGGGATTGAGCGCCTGCGACTCGAGCGCTTCGATCTCCTCGCCGACGACCATCGTTCCGATCTCCGCCGCGATCGCGGCGCCGGCGAATCCGGTCATGACAACGGCGGCGATCAGAGGTCCGAGCTCGCGCACGATCGCGACAACGACGATGTCGGGGACGAGTTCGATCTGCCCGAGGTCGTCAAGCGTCGGCGCCATCTGCAGGGCGAGGATGAAGCCGACGGCAAACGAAACGAGAGAGATGATGAGAATCGAGCGCACACCAACGCGGACGATCTGCGAGACGATGGCGCTTCGCCCGATGCGCACACCCGATGTGAGTGACCGAATGACCCACGCCGCCGAGAGCAGAAGCAGCTTGTAGACACCGCCCGCCTTGTCGAGCGACTCGAGCAGGGTCTTGCCCATGCCATCGAGAATGCCGATGAGGAACGGGCGTTTCTGAGGCGCTTTTTCGTTCATGCGTGCTCTAGGCTTCGAGCGCTGTCTCGACAGACTCCGAAATCGTGAACACGGAATCCAAACGCGCGATCTCGAAGACCGATCGCACCTTTGTCTGCATGGCGCAGAGTACGAGCGGGATGGAGCCGCGACGAGCGATCTGGAGACACTCGACGAGCGTGGCGACGCCGGAGCTGTCCATATACGGAACGCTCGAGAGATCGATCACGAGGCGGCCTGGTCCCTCGTCGAGGACCTTCTTGAGCTCGCCGCGAAATGAGGGCGACCTGCTGAGATCGACATCTCCCACCGGCCTGACCACCAGCCCGGCTGGATGCCTGTTGATCTGGACCTCAATCTGTTCCGCTTCTGCCATGCCGTTCCTTCGCCAGAGAATCTACTTCAATCACGAGGCTGACGCCTCGACCTGCGGAACGAGGCGTTTGTTGAGAATAAGGCGCATCCCGCGGCCACCCTCACGCTTCTCATAACGCACACTGTCCATGATCTGTTGAATAATGTGCACACCAAGGCCACCCGGCCTCACTTCATCGAGATCACGGCTCCGGATCGTAGCGGGATCGACCTGACCGCCCTCGTCTTCGATGACGATTGTGAGCCCCGGCACGTCGTCCTCGTCGCCCGTCGCCCAGATGTCGACCCAGATGAGCCCGTCGGTTCGCTCCTGATAGCCATGGCGCATGACGTTGCACAACGCCTCATCCAGGGCCAGTGCGATCTGGCTGCAACTCATCTCGTCGAAGCCTATGCGTTTGGCGATGGCCTGAATGAGCTCACGAGCGCCACAAAGATAGCGCGGCTGGCTCGTGATCTGCAGCTTCACATGTGGCTCTGAATGGTTCTCGCCGCTCATCTCGTCGTGATTACCTGATCCCACGCAGTATCCGGGAGGCCGAAGTCGTCACTACCAGACGCTATCGGCTCATTGCCGCCCAAATCTCTCAGTCGGAGGCCGTCTCACCCGCGATTCGACTCACGTCGCCCCCCTCGTCTTTCCACCACGCAACCCACTTCCTGATGGCCTCGTCGCGACGCCACTGCTCCGCGGCGAAATCGTATCCCAGGGTCTGCCCCGTCATTCGCTCCAGGGAGCGGATGGCAAGCATACGCTCCGCGGGATCATCGGAAGCGAGGAGTCCGATAAGGTCAGGAATAGCGCTCCGATCGTTCTGCTGCGAGGCTTTGACCAGCGCCCTCGTCCGGGCCTGCGGGTCCTCAGACTCGAGCGAAGCCGGCGACGAGGGAACGCAGCCAACGACCGACGCCAGCCCCGCGCCGCCGAGGATGCCCATCGCGAGAAGGCCTCTCGCCTTGTCTGTTCGCCGTCGCGGCGCCCCGCTGGATGTCGTCTCGACCGGATTGCTCATGCGAGATACTCTCTTGCCCCTTCCCCGTCCTGATCGCCCCCTCGGGCTGATTCGGACCCATCACTCTCATCGTATGAAAGGGCGACCAGGCCCGCAGAATGAGCAACCACGCTTCCGAACATGCAATTCCTCCTCATGACGAGGTCGTGCCCGTCCTCGACTTCGGTGGTCAGACGGCGCAGCTGATCTGCCGGCGCGTTCGCGAGGCCGGCGCCTTCTCACTGCTCATGTCACCCAGTGTCTCGATGGATGAGTTGAGAGCGCTCAACCCGAAAGGCGTCATCCTCAGCGGCGGTCCGGCGAGCGTCTATGACGAGGGGGCGCCGACATGCGATCCGGGGATCTTCGAGCTCGGCATCCCGGTGCTGGGCGTGTGCTACGGAATGCAGCTCGGGTGCAGACTCCTCGGCTGTGAGATCGATCGCGTCAGCGCGAGAGAGTTCGGACGGGCGAATCTTCACATCGTGAATCGTGAGGATCTGCTTGCTGCGATTCCGGAGCGCACGGCAGTCTGGATGAGCCATGGCGACCAGGTGCTCGATCTCGATCGAGATTTCGAGACGCTCGCCTCAACGGAGTCATGCGACCACGCCGTTGTTCGGCATCGGTCAGCGCCGTTTTTTGGCGTCCAGTTTCACCCTGAGGTCACGCACACGCCGCACGGCGTGAACATGCTGCAGAACTTCCTCTATGAGATCTGTAAGTGCGCTGGCTCCTGGCGAATGCGTGATTTCCTCGAGGTGGAGATCGAGCGCGTTCGTGAGCAGATCGGCAGCTCTCGCGTTCTCTGCGGGCTCTCCGGCGGCGTTGACTCATCTGTGTGCGCAGCGCTGCTTGCGCGGGCGATTGGCGATCAGTTGACCTGCGTCTTCGTCGACAACGGTCTGCTTCGAAAGAACGAGCGCGAACTCGTCGAGACGACGTTCCGAGACCACTTCGAGGTCGATCTTCGAGTCGTGGACGCGACGGATGATTTCCTGTCCGATCTCGAAGGCGTCACCGATCCGCAGGAGAAGCGCATACGAATTGGCGGGCGATTCATCGACGTCTTCAAGGACTCGGCAAAGGACCTCGAGGAAGTTCGATTCCTCGCGCAGGGCACGCTGTATCCGGATGTGATCGAATCCGGCCATGGGCACGCGGGCGAGTCATCGAATATCAAGCTCCACCACAACGTCGGTGGCCTTCCGGACGATCTTGGATTCGAACTTGTCGAGCCACTCCGAGACCTTTTCAAGGATGAAGTTCGCAAACTGGGCGAGGTGCTTGGACTCCCGGATCGAATCATCTGGCGCCATCCGTTCCCAGGCCCGGGACTGGCGGTGCGCGTTGTGGGCGATGTCACGCGGGATCGCCTCACGCTTCTTCGGGAGTGCGACGAGATTCTCCAGGAGGAGATCGTCGCCAACAATCTCCATCGAGCGACGAGTCAGGTCTTCGCGGTGCTCCTTCCGATTCAATCCGTCGGCGTCATGGGTGATGGGAGAACGTACGAGAGCGTCGTCGCCGTACGAGCGGTCGAAACGCAGGACTTCATGACCGCCGACTGGGCCCGTATTCCCTTTAACGTGCTCGCGACGATCTCCAATCGCATCATCAATGAAGTGCGGGGCGTCAATCGCGTGGTGTATGACATCTCGAGCAAGCCGCCGGCGACGATCGAGTGGGAATGATCTCACTCTGAATCTCTGGCACGCCAGTCATACAATGGGCATTCGATGAGTCCTTCAGGTCCAGGTGATGTTCGCGTCGTGCCGGTCGCACTCGGTGATCGCGCATACGACGTCGTCATCGGCGCCGGACAGCTCGCGACGCTCGGTGATCGGTGCGCCGATCTGTTCGGACGCACGCGCGCATTCGTCGTGATCGACGACGAGCTCCCGTCGTCTACAGTTGATCTCGCGCTCGGCGCGCTGGCGGACGCGGGCCTCGAGGTCGCCGAGGCGCCGGTGAGCGCGAGCGAGGAGACGAAGTCGCTCGAGACCGCACACGAACTCCTTCGTCAGCTCGGATCGACCGGACACGAACGCCACGAGCCTGTGATTGCGCTTGGAGGCGGCGTCGTCGGCGATGTCGGCGGATTCGTCGCCGCGACGTACAAGCGCGGGGCCCCTGTTGTTCAGTGTCCGACGACGCTCCTTTCGATGGTCGACGCCAGCGTAGGAGGGAAGACAGGCGTCAATCTCGTGACGACGTCCGGCCTCAAGAAGAATCTGGTCGGGAGCTTCTGGCAGCCCTCGCTCGTGCTGGCGGACGTGCGGACCCTTGCGTCGCTGAGCGAGCGCGAGTTCCGCGCGGGCCTCGCCGAGTGCGTCAAGCACGGTCAGATAACCGCGAATGTCGAGCAGCCTGATCTCCTCGGTTGGATCGAGAGTCGAACGGCCACGCTGAAGTCAGGCGAAGATGCGACGCTGACCGAACTTGTCGAGCGGAACGTGCGCGTAAAGAGCGCGGTTGTCGCGTCAGACGAGCGGGAGCTCGACGCCGAGGGACGCGCGAGCCGCATGATCCTGAATCTGGGCCATACGTTCGGCCACGCGCTCGAGTCAGTGCGGACGCTCTCGCCCGATGGCGATCCTTCCCACGCTCCGCTGCTCCATGGCGAGGCCGTCGCCCTCGGGCTCGTCGCGGCATGCGGCGCTGGACAGAGCGCAGGGCTCCTGGACGAATCGGAAGCCCGGCGCGTTCGTGGAATCCTCGAATCGGTCGGCCTTCCGACTCGCGTCGGCAGCCTGCCGCAGGTTGAGACGCTCATTGCAATCATGGGGCATGACAAGAAAGCGCGAGGCGGACGACTTCGCCTTGTGATTCCGGATGGCGCCCGGAGCGTGCGCGTCATCGATGGACCCCCGGATCACCTGATCCGGGCCGGCTTCGAGGCGATCCGCGCCTGACCGAAGGCGCCACGCTCGAATCGTGCCTTGCCACCCGCAGCGTCCGGACGATGTTCAAGGGCTCTCGGTCCATCCTCCGATATCACCACAGGCGAAGCCCCGGGTCCGGACCGAAGTGCATGGTTCTGCGCCGACTGAGGTTGACGCTCCAGGACGGATCGTTTCTTCCCCTCACGGATGAGGCTCAAGCGTGCGCACGATCGCGATCATCAATCAAAAAGGCGGATGTGGTAAGACGACCTCGGCGATCAACATCGCCGGCGTGCTGGCCAAACTGGGCCATCGCACGCTTCTTGTCGATCTCGATCCGCAGTCCCATTGCGCGGCCGGTCTCGGCATTCCCGAAGAGAAGATCGATCTCGACTCGCGCAATCTCCTGCTCGCCAATGGGAAGAAGCTCGATGAGGGGCGTCTCTTCTGGCGAATCTCCAGGAATCTCGACCTGATCCCGAGTTCGATGAAACTCGCGGGTCTCGAAGCCGCCCGTGGCGGGCTCGCGGAGGCGGAAGATCGGGATCGACGACTGACGCAGGCGCTGACGTCGCTGCAGGATCGCTACGACTTCTGCCTTGTCGACTGCCCGCCCGCGATCGGCCTGCTCACATACAACGCCCTTCGAGCGGCGACGGAAGCGCTCATTCCGGTGGAGACCTCGTTCTTCGCCATGCGTGGGGCCGCTCGTCAGATCAAGACAATCAGTTCTCTCGCTCGTCGCCTCGGCGGCAAGACTCCCTATCGGATCCTGGCCACGATGCATGATCCGGACAGCCGCCTGGCTGTGGATCTGCTGGAGGACCTTCGCGAGAGCTTTCCGAGTTGTGTGATTCCGCATGTGATCCGACTCGACTCGAAACTGCGCGAGGCGGCGACATTTGGCCAGCCCCTCATCGAATATGAGGCGGCAGCCGCTGGAGCGCGTGACTACGCCGATGTGGCGGTCCACATCGTCGAGAATATGCCCGGCAAGCGCCGCGGCAGACAGGACGCCGGCGTACGCGGCAGCGTTCAGGCTGAGAAGCGGACTGAGGCTTCGGATGAACAGGTCGAAGTGGATTTGCTCGAGGAAGCCCAGGCTCGCGCCGTCGATCTGGCGTCTCGCGTTCGCAAGTTGCTGGCCCAGAGCGCCCACCTCCAGTCGAAGCTCAGCGGAGAGAAGATCCAATCGGCGGACGCCGCTCCGACCGCGACAATCGCTGAGCCGAAGCCGACTCCGACTCCCCCATCGAAGCAACCGAGCATCCGCTCTCGCCTGGCGAGCATGTGCGGCGTGCGTGAGACGCCGCGCGGCATGGTCTTTTCGCATCCGGCGTCGCCGGGTTCGCGCGTTTTCCTCGCCGGCGACTTCAATGCCTGGTCAGCGCACGCGACACCGCTCCGATTCAATGAGGCCTCCCAGGCCCATGAGACCTGCGTCGATCTCCCGCCCGGTCGGTGCGAGTACCGCTTCGTCGTGGACGGTCAGTGGATCGCAGATCCTCACAACGAGACCTGGACGACCAACCCGTACGGCGATTGCAACAGCGTCGTCGTCGTCACTCGCAAGCGAACCGAATCGCTCTCTCGCGAAGGCGCCGACTGAGTCGGCGACGAACAATGACAGTGACATCTGACTCAGATTTCTTCAGCGCTCGACGCTCGCAGAGCGAAGCGCCGGATTCCTATGACGCGCTCGCCGATCTTTTCCTCGGGCAGGTCCGTCCAACTCGGCCGCATTTGCGTATCTCGGGCGAACCGAAGCCACCGGAGGAGTTCGCGGATGTCGCGCGCCCCATCGTTGAGACACTTGTGCTTGGCCATCTTCCAGTCCTCTCTGGGCCGTGGGCGACGACCTACGCCGCGCTGGAGGCTCGAAACTGCTCTGAGCGCGTCGCACTGATTCGCCTCGTTGATGGGCGCGTCAGCGTTGACATGATGAACGACGAAGAAGACTGGAACGTCGCGATCCGTAGCGTGGACGACGCGTTCAGGGCCGTCGCCCATCGAGCAGATCGCATCATTCTTCGCACCGATGTCGTCAACGAACCGGTCACGACATCGTGGGATGAGGCTGACGAAGTGACCGTGCTCACAAGCGCTGATGAGGCCGCGATCGTCGATGCGTATACGATTCTCAAGAAGCTCGCCTCGGAATTCGAGCCCGTCGAGCCGGAGGATGCCACCGCTGACGCCGAGGGCCCTCTGCTCAAGGTCGCGATCGTCGGGGCCGATGAGGATCGAGCTCAGAGGACATTCGAGAAGCTGAGTCGGGCGGCGAACGCGTTTCTCTCCTATCCAATCTGTGAGGCCGCGATCATCGAGCGCATCGAGACGACGCGCTCACGACGCGTCTTCCGCAGTGAAGAACCGCTCGATATTGAGTCACTCCTTGAACTTCTCAACGGCGCACTCTCAATGCGGCCAGAGGACGCTCCGTCCGAACTTCACACAACGCCCGAACCGCCGGCCAAGCCGGTTGACCAGATCGATGATGTGACTTCCTTCGACATCTCGGTTGAGGAGTTCGAAATCGGGTCGCCGGCGCTTGAAGTCGAGACGCCCTCCTCCAGATCGCTTGCGAGGTTCCTGAATGGGCTTTCGCCGATCTGCGCTCGATGCCCGTATGACGAATCGATCGAGCTCGCCGTCGATGACGAAGGGCGTCTTCACCTGTTGACTCAGGCGGACGCCATGGCGGTGGAGTCACTTTCGATCGTCGAAGAATGGGCGGACGCGCACGCTGCGATCATTCAGCAGGCAAGCGCGGCTGAAGCTCGCATGGACCCGTCCCTGGGTGTTCATCGCCATCTCTTCACTGACGACGCCCCCAGCGTTCGGCGGCTCCTGGACACGCCGCTGCACGTGCACCTGCTCACACGCGTCGAACTCGATCGGGACGCAGGCTGGATCTGCCGCGACCTGAACTAGGCATCCGCCTCATCCAAGTGCAAGTCAAGCAGGACGACGTCGAGGATTCGTCCGAATTTCAGACCGACTCGGCGCATCACTCCGATATCGCGGAAGCCAAGACCTCGATGCATGTGGAGGCTCGCCTCGCCGCCGGCCTCGATACGCGCGATCAATACGGCGACTCCGGACTCTCGAGCGCGGTCGATCAGTTCGATGAGGAGCTTCGTGCCGATACCCCGGCCCCGGTGGTCCTTGTGGACGTACTCAGAGACCTCTGCAGCACGCTCATAGCCGCAGCGACCTGACCAGGCGGATGAACTCGCCCATGCGATGACCTTTCCTTCCTCCTCACAAACGATGACCGGATACCTGGCATCGCCGTGCGCATCGAACCAGGCGCGCTGGTCCGCATCGTCAGTCGTCGGGACCGTGTCGAAGGTCGCCGTCCCATGCAGCACCTGCTCGTTGTAGATCTGGAAGATCGCCGGGATGTCTCGCTCTGTCGCAGGCCGAATCCTCATCGATCACCCTCTCCCGAAGACGACTCAGACCTTGACGCGCGCCCAGCCCCCATGAAGAAAGCGCGCGTAGAAGAACAGGAACCGGATCACGACCTCCGTGCAGAGTCCCAGCCAGAGTCCAACCAGTCCCAGCTCCGACCCTGAAGGATTCGCGATGACCGCGCCGCCGAGCCACGGGGGCATGATGATGGGCGCCCCGCTGAGCAGCCACGCCAGTGGAAGACGGATGGCGTAAGTGCAGACCCAGGTCAGAATCAGTGACATGCGGGCGTCGCCCGCCCCGCGCATTGCGGTGCGCATCACCATCATCAGGGCGAATGGTATTTGCACAGCGCCTGCGATCATCAGAAGCCGTGGGGCCAAACGAAGATGGGACTCCTGAGGCGTGAAGAGTCCGACGATGGGCTCCGGCGTGAAGAGAAAGAAGAGCCCTGCGAAACCCATCAGTGACGCCGCAACGAAGGAGCAGCGCCAGATCGCCTTCCGCGCAAGGTCAGCGCGCCCTGCGCCGAGGTATTGGCCGCAGAGCGTGGCCGCTGCCATGCCCATGGCGAAACCCGGCATGAAGCTGAATGCCTCGACGCGAATTCCGACGATGTGAGCGCCAAGCAAGCCGTCCTCTCGAAGCCAGCCGACGAAGAGCAGCGTCAGGAAGTTCCCGAACCACATGCCGAACGTGTCAGCGAAGTTCGGCACGCCGAGGCGGATCAGGCGCATCATCGTGTGCCAGTGAGGACGAAGCCGACGCGCCTTCAGCCTGACTCCGGACGAACCTCTCACGAGGAACCAGATGACAATCGCGGCGCCCAGATTCCAGGCGCAGAGTGTGCCGATTCCGATACCGGTGATCCCCAATTCGAACACCTTGGGGTTCTCAATGAGAACCCGTCGGACGATCTCCGCTTGGGCGTTCTTCGTGGCTACGGCGATATCGACACCGGAGAGGAGCCAGCTGACCGCGATATTCACGACGTTCACAATGGCCATCGTGATGAGCGGTCGGGTGGAGTCCCCGGCGCCGCGACAACAGGCGAAACCGGCCGTCAAGAGGGTGACCCCAGGGACACCGAGAGAGCACAAGCGCAGGTACGTCACGAGCTGTGGCGCTGCTTCCTCATTGAGTTGAAGCATGCGCGAGATCTCGGGCGCCGCGATGAACGTCGCGACGCCGACGATGGCGCCCGCTGCGAGAGAAAGGACGACAGTCTGGCCGACTGCGGCGTCGGCGACCGCCATGCGTCCTTTGCCGACGGATCGGCTCACGATCGCTGTAGCGCCGAATCCGGCCGCCATACCCACGATCGTGAGAAGCCACGTGATGTATGCGGCGCCGCCGATGGCGTCCGTCGCAGCCTCGCTCAATTCGGCAGCAAGCATCGTGTCAACAATGCCCACCAGAGACTGCATGAACGCCTCGGTGAGGATCGGCCACGACAGCACGAAGATCGCCGCCCACATCGAGAGCCCTGCGAGCTTGCCCTTGCGCAGCACACCATCATCTGCAATCGCCTGAGACTCGCCAGGGGCGCAGTCGATGGACGGCGTCGTCGCCGCGACCTCGCCGGCGATCGCTTCGACCACGTCGACCTGTTCAACGATGTCCTTGGCTTTCTCGGCGCTCACGCTGATCGGATTCCTTCCCTACAGGAAGGAGGATGGTAGGCGCCGGGGCCTGTGCATGTCGGATGAGCAGGAATCGCGCTCAGCGGAGCTTGATCGTCGCGAGCGCAAGGCCGAGAAGCACGATCGAGACAATCCAGAGCCTGGCGACAATCTTCTGCTCGCTCCATCCGCCCATGTGCAGGTGCCAGTGGAATGGAGCGCAACGAAAAATGCGCCTCCCTTCACCATAGAGACGGGCTGATGTCTTGTACCAGCCGACTTGCAGGATGACGCTGCCGATCTCAAGCAGAAGCACGCCGCTCATCACGAGGACAACGAACTCCTGCCTGATTACGACGGCGATATATCCGATCAATCCGCCGAGGCAGAGAGAACCGGTGTCTCCCATGAAGACACTTGCAGGGGCGCAGTTCCACCAAAGGAACCCGAGACAGGCGCCAGCCATCGCGCTGATGAGCACCGCCAGTTCATCACTGAACGGGACATACGGCACAAGCAGATACTGGGCGGCGGTCTGCCAGCCGGAGATTGCGCAGAGCAGGACGAGACCGAGCGATACCGACACGCTGACGCCGGTCGCGAGGCCGTCCATCCCGTCGGTGATATTCACGGCGTTCGACATGCCCGCGATCATCAGCGTCATGAGAATGATGAATCCAACGCGACCCAGGTAGATCAGCGACTCGGAGACCTGGCCCTGCGCGTCGTTGTATGTGCGCTGCAACGGAAGATTGACCACGTGTCCGAGGCGGGACGAGTTCTCTCCCCCGGCGTAGTTGAATGCGAACCAACCGATGAGCACGCCGAGCCCAAGCTGGAAGACGAACTTCTCCCAGGCGAAGAGTCCCTGTCTGGAGGCGCCGGGCCGGCTCGACGCCGTGAGCTTCAGCCAGTCATCGACGCCTCCGAGGATGGCCATCCAGAAGAGGACGATGAGGCCCATCTGGATGTAGAAGTTCGAGAGATCGGCTATGAGCAGGGTCGAGATCGCAATCGCCGACGCGATCAACATGCCGCCCATGGTTGGCGTGTTCGCTTTGGAGGCCATCGCCGCCTCGAGCGCGGCGACGTCGAACTGGGCGGCGTCTCCGATCTTCTTCTCGCGAAGCCACTGGATGAACTGTCTCCCGAACAGCAGCACGATCAGCAGCGACAGGAGGCCGGCCGCAATGATGCGAAACTCCGGCTGGTCGAAGACCATGACGTAGCGGTAGAGGCCCTTCTCGGAGAGCCAGCCTCGGGTCAATTCCAGGAGAAGTGGGAGCATCGATCTCGCAGGTCAGAGCAGGCGTATTCCTGCCCATTCATCGGCCATCGGACCCTGCCGGCACAACCCGGCAATCGACCGCTGTGCGATCAAGCCTCTGCAACGCCGGTCGGGGAGCTCTGCGTGGAGGCCCCCGCGGGATATCGCCTCTCGATCGCCTCGGCGATGCGTTCAAGGCCCATGCCGCGCGATCCCTTGATCAACACGGCGTCCCCGGGCTCAATCAGACCGGCGATCCGGCTGGCGGTCTGCGCAGTGAGACTGCCGAAGAGCTGGTATCGCTCCTGCTCCCAGTTCCGCTCGAGACGCTCGACGGCATGGAGCATCTCGTGACCGACAGCGATGACAAGATCGGCGGCGTCGCCTGCGACAAGGATGTCGCCGATCGCCCGGTGGGCGCCGGCGCTTTCGAGCCCGAGTTCGAGCATGTCGCCGAGAATGACCACGCGCCGTGTGGCGCCGGTGAAGAGCGCGTCAAAGGACTCCAGCGCCGCTCGCATGGAATCCGGATTCGCGTTGTAGGCATCGTTCAGGAGCGCTACACCCCCCAGGCGCTGCACTGCGAGACGCATATCCGGGAGCGACGCCTGGGCGAGTCCACTTTCGATCGAGTCCTGCTCGAGACCGAATCTCCTCGCGACCGCGATGGCGGCACAGATATTCAGCGCGTTGTGACTCCCTGGCACGGGCGCCGTGAAATCCGCGCGGTCGTTGACCCGGAACGAGATGATCGGTCGACCATCGGGCCCAAAGCGCTCATCGATCGCGGTGACCCGGAGATCGGCGCCCTCATTCCTTCCGAAGGTCACCACGTTGGAGACTGTGCGCAGATGATCATCGATCAGATCACATTCCGCCGTCACCACTGCGAGGCCGCCGGGCCGCAGGTAGCTCAGAAGAGACGCCTTCTCGTCGGCGACTCCCTGCAGCGTTCGGAGTCCCTCGAGATGACCCTGCCCGATGCTCGTGATCACCGCGACATCGGGTTCGATCGTCCGGGCAAGCTCGCTGATCTCACCCGGGGCGTTGGTGCCCACTTCACACACGACGAATTGATCACCCGGTCTGGCCGCAAGAATCGTGAGCGGCACGCCGACCCGATTGTTGAAGCTCTTCGGGCTCACACTTCCTCGAAGACGCTGTGAGAGAATCGAATGAATGAGACCGGCGGTTGTCGTCTTCCCGTTCGTTCCCGTCACCGCGATGACACGCAGCGCGTCCTGCGATCGACGAAAAGCACGAGCGAGACTGAGCAGCGCTTCGCCTGTGTCAGCCACGCGTAGCACGCTGGCCTGCTCAGGAACTGCATGCACTTTCCGCTCGTCATCGACGATGAGAAGCGCTGCGCCGGCTTCTGCGGCCTCCGTCAGGAAGTCGTGGCCGTCGAATCGCTCTCCACGGAGCGCCAGGAATGCGGCCCCACGTTTGATGTTTCGAGAGTCGATCCCGAGCGAGTCGCACATCGGTTGCCCGCGCCGCTGATCGCCGCGCGCGAGCCAGACTCCGCCGGTCGCGGCGCGAAGTGACTCAGGTGTCCAGAATGAGGGCGGCAAGCGTTTCACTGACACGAACTCCGCGACCGATCGACCCACGCGACAAGCGCCTTCTCGGCCATCAGCCGATCATCCATCGGCCGTTTCTCGACCACACCTCGATCATCCGAGATGAGTTGGTAGTCCTCGTGCCCCTTGCCGGCGATCAATACGACATCTCCGGGGCGTGCGTCCTCCAGAGCCCGGGTGATCGCTCGATCGCGGTCCGCTTCTCTCCGAATCAGACACGCGGTGTCCGCCGGGATTCCGCGCTCGATCTCGTCGATGATCTTCTCCGGCGACTCTGAACGGGGATTGTCGCTCGTGATCATGCCAACGTCGGCAAGCTCAGCCACGACCCCCCCCATCCGGGGCCGTTTCGTTCGATCGCGATCACCACCGCATCCGAAGACGGCAATAAGTCGAGACTCCTTCGGCATGACTCGCCGGAGCGCCGTCATCGTCGACCGGAGAGCGTCGTCGGTGTGCGCGTAGTCCACGAGCACGATCGGTGTCTCGGCCTCATTGGATGATCCGTCAACTGGCACACGCTCCAGTCGACCTCGAGGCGGTGTCAGAGCCCGCACTCGCGCCTCAATCTCCTCTGGAGACACGCCGAACTCAATGGCCACGGCAATCGCCTGCATCAGGTTCATCACGTTGTGACGACCAACGAGGTTTGACTCAATACGGAGCGTTCCAGTGGAATGAACCAGGTCGCACGCGATGCCATGCATCGAGAGCCTCAGGTCGACAACACGGAAGTCGGCATGCTGATCCGTAAGCGAACAACTGATCAATCCGGCGCACGAGTCACCGGCGACGCGCTCCGCCCAGTGATCATCGATGTTCACGATTCTCTTTGCGTCCGAGGATAGGGTTGAGAAGAGGCCGGCTTTCGCGTCGGCGTATCGCTCCATGTCGCCGTGGTAGTCGAGATGGTCGCCGCTGAGGTTCGTGAATACGGCCACGTCGATGTCGAGCCCCGCCGTTCGCTGCTGCTCGATGGCGTGGCTGGACGCCTCGACCACGGCGCTCGCGCAGCGATGGTCGACCATTTTCCTGAGAATCGCGCTCAGCTCGACAGCGCCGGGCGTGGTGAGGCTTGCTTGGCGGCTCTCGGCGCCATCGTCGATCTCGATCGTCCCAATCAGACCACAGGGCGCCTCCGGACTCGTGAGGAGCGCCCGCACGAAGTGGGCGACCGTTGATTTCCCGTTCGTCCCCGTCACAGCGACGAGATTCAACGAGCTTGAGGGATGACCTGCGATCCGTTCAGCGATTCGAGCGAGCGCCAGCGCAGTATCTGGCGCCGTGATCGCGGGCACATCGAACTCGCCAGATCGCGCTGCAGCGCGTTCGTCAAGCAGCACGGCCGCAGCTCCGGCGGCGACTGCCTCATTGATGTAGGTCGAACCGTCCTGCGAGGGGCCCCGCCTGGCGACGAAGAGATCGCCTGGCTGAACGAACCTGCTGTCGTCAGCGACGCCCGTGACCTGCGCGCCGGGATCGTGTCGGCTCAGCCAGGCACAGCCAAGTCCATCGATCAGTTCGTCAATCCCCCGTGGCGCCGGCATCGCGGTGAGTCACTCCCAGACGAGTCCTTCGGGCAGCGTATTGAGATTCTCGCAACCCGACTCCGTCACGATCACCATGTCCTCGATGCGCACGCCGCCGAACGCCTTGCAGTACAAGCCAGGTTCGATCGTCAGCGCATCGCCGACGACGAGTTCCGGCCCACCGGTGTCCAGCAGCGGCGGCTCATGCACATCCAGTCCGATGCCGTGTCCCGTGCCATGAGGCATTGTTATGAAATCGTCAGCGGCGCCCTCCGGCGGCAAGCCCATGTGGTATCCGGCGTCAGTAATCGCGCGCGACGTCGCAGCGTGCACTTGCTCACCGGTGACGCCTGCGCGCGTCGCCCGCGTCGCCGCGGCTTTGGCCGCTCTGACTGTCTCGAAAAGACGCCTCAGTTCCTGTGAGATGGCCCCCTCACCCCCATGAACCACGGTCCGTGTGCAGTCGCCGCAGTAGAGCGAGTGTTCACTTCGCGGGAAGATGTCGATGATGACCGGCTCCCCAGTGCGAAGCGTTCCTTCACCGCGATGGTGGCAATCGGCCCCCTGCGACCCGCCGGCGACGATCGACTCGCACGGCGCACATCCTCGATCCATCAGGCTGAGATTGATGAGGGTCTTGACGCGCTCGCTTGTCAGCGGGGAGCCATCGTGCATGAGCTCACCCGTCGCGCTTGCCTCTGAGCGGGCAATCGTCTCACACGCCATGCGCATGACCTCTTCCGTGATGCCCTGGACAGTTCGAAGGGCCTCGACCTCGGCGGAACTCTTCGCCCTTCGCTCCAGGACACCCAACTCAGGATCGCAGTGCACCTGCACGCCGCCTTCACGCAGAAAGTGTGCATAAAGCAGCGGCAGCGATCGATCTGACCAGATCTCGGTGACACCCTTTTCCCGAAGCATCTGTGCCGCGGCCTGCGCGTTTGCGGTCTCACGATCTCCGGAGAGTCCGCTTGAGGGAGCAAAGTCGCTCGGACAGTGCACGTGATCAACGGCCCCAACACTTCGGGCTCGGTCCATCTCGATGTCTCGCAGGATGACGTATGAGCCTTCACCGGGAATCTCGATGACCACCGCTGTGTCATGCACATTGAGACGCATGCGTCTGTAGACCGTCGCATTATGCGCGGGTATGCCTGCAAAGATCTGTGGCCGGGTTGCGACGTCTGTCATCGTGAATTCACCCTGTCAATAGCGCGAGCGCCGCCTCCGCAGGATGCAGCGCCTCGACTGCAAGCAGATCTCGAATCTGATGCCTGCAGGATGCGCCGCCCGCGACGATTGTCGCGCCGCCGGGCGCCGATCGAATAGCTGGCGCCAACTCCAGCTCGGCGATTTGATTCGAGAGATCGAAGTGCTCTTCAGTGTAGCCGAAGGCGCCTGCCATTCCGCAGCAGCCCGACTGAATCTCCTGCACGCTGTCACCACCCAGGCGGCGCAAGAGGCCAAGCGTCGAGTCAGCGCTGAGCAACGCCTTCTGATGGCAATGACGATGCACGAGCAGCGGCGCCGGGCCATCTTGCGACGGCGCCGGCGGCCTCAGAGGATGCTGATCCCATCGCTCCTGCAGAAAATCCTCCACGAGATAGGTCGCGGCGGCGATGCCCGCGCGCTCCGTTCGTGACAGAGACATTCTGAGCTTCTGCCAATCATCCACGATCGCGGAGTGACACGAAGGCTCCGCCACAAGAACAGCCGAGATTCGACCGTCGCTCAGGCGCGAGCTGAGAGCACGGGCAGTTCGCTCCGCCGTCGCAATCCCATCCTCGAGCAGTCCCTGCGAGATCATGGGTCTCGCGCAGCACCCGACATCGGCGAGTTCGACCCGGTAGCCGAACTTCTGGAGAAGATTGGCGGCCGCGTGGCCGATGCTGGTCTCACTAAATGTGCAGAAACAGTCCGCGAGCAGCGCGACAGTCGGCGCGCTCGAGGCCTGATTGTGCGCCCCGGGCTCCCATTCGCGAATGAGCGAACGCGACAACGGCGGCAGCGACCGCTGCGGCGCCAATCCCAGCATCCTGTTGATCACGCGTCGACCGGTTCGACTCCCGGCGAGCGCATTCGCCAGGGCAGGAGCTCGCGAACCAAGAGACAGCGCCAGGCGCGCATTTCCAAGGAGTCGAGTGCGCCATGGCGCCCCGCCCGAGGATCGATATCCCTGCGCGAGATACTCGGCCTTCAGCCTGGAGATGTCCACGTTGCTTGGGCACTCACTCGCGCAGGCCTTGCAGGAGAGGCAGAGGTCGAGCGTCTCCTGCGTCGCCGAATCCCTCCACCGATCAGCAGCGTTCTCGCGCTCGAACTGGCCGCTGATTGCGAGTCGAAGCGCATTGCCCCTGCCTCGCGTTGAATGTCTCTCGTCCAGCGTCGCTCGATAGGACGGACACATCGTGCCGCCGGAGCGCTTCCGACACACGCCGGCGCCGTTGCACATGGACACGGCGCCGCGGAAATCATGCTGGTCGTCGTAATCGAAGTACGTCTCGAGATTGCGGAACGACGCACTCGGCGCTCTCGATTCCCGCGTTTGTTCGACGATCGACGCGGGCGGCGCATCGCCCACGATGTTCCCTGGATTGAGCAGATTGTCGGGATCGAAGATCGACTTGATATCGCGGAACACGCGCATCAACTCCGGCCCGAAGTAGCGCGAGAGCATCGGCGATCGCACTCGGCCATCGCCGTGCTCGCCGGAGAGGGCGCCGTCGAACTCAGTGACCAGATCCGAGATCTCCTCGGCGATCTGCACAACGCGCGCCCGATCGAGCGGATCCTCGAGGCTCAGCATCGGACGAATGTGCAGGCAGCCGACCGACGCATGCGCGAAATATGCAGCCTCTGCTCCATGCCTGCGCACAATCTCACGAAATCGACTGACAAACTCAGGCAGCCTCTCCGGGCTGACGGCGGTGTCTTCCACGAATGAGAGCGGCTTCCGCCGGCCTGGAAGGCCGTGCAAAAGAGGCTCGCCTGCCCTCCGCAGACTCCACGCTCGCGCGGCGTCCTCCGGTTTCGTGAGTTGTCTGGAAACGACCCCGGCCGCCACCTGACGAAGCTCATCGTGCGCTCTGTCGATCTCATCGAGACTCTCGATCGCCTGATGCTCGACATAGAGAAGCGCCGCCGAGTCAGTGGCGTCCTCGAGTGGCAGAGCGCGCAGATTCTCCCGCTGCTCTGGATTCCTCCGTGCGAGTCTCAGGATCACATCATCGACGAGTTCGACAGCCGATGGATTCGTCCGCAGGATCGGCTCCACATGCCGCAGAGCCTCGGACACGTCGTTGAAGACCAGCACGCTCAGGTGACGCGCGATTGGCGCGGGATCGAGGGCGAGTTCGGCGCCGAGCGTGATTGCAAGCGTTCCCTCGCCGCCACACACAAGCGACGCGAGATTCAGGTTCTCGAGTGGCTCACCAGGGGCCTCAATCTGATCGAGCAGCAGGTCGAGGTTGTATCCGTCGACATGTCGGAGGATCTTCGGGAATCTCTCTCGGATGAGCGTTGCATTCGAGTGCACGTTCTCGATGACGCGCCTCGAGATCGCTCGAATCACTGGGTCGCGTGTTGCAGCGCCGCGCTCGAACGACACTCGATGAGTCTCACCGCGGCCGAGAAGCAGCAGCGCTTCCACGCCGATCAGTCGATCAACAGTTCGTCCATAGACAATCGATCGAGCGCCGGCGGAGTTGTTGCCGATCATCCCTCCGATATTCGCATGCGACGCAGTCGCCACATCCGGGCCGAACAGAAGGCCTGAATCTCGACGCTCAAGCTCGTCATTCAGTTGGTTCAGGATGACGCCCGGCTCCACTCGGACCGATCTTCGCTTGACGTCGAGTTCGCCGATACCCGTGCAGGATCTCGAGAAGTCGATGACGACCGCGCTCCCTACCGTCTGTCCGGCGAGGCTCGTGCCGCCGCCGCGGGGAAGGACGGCCACCTGTGCGCGGGCGCATATCTCCGCCGCACGGACGGCTGCATCGATCGTCTCCGGGATTACAACGCCTCGCGGCTCCACCTGGTAGAGAGAAGCGTCTGTCGCATAGAGCATGCGATCATGCCGCTCGAATCGGATGTCGCCGGCGACATGCGCTCGAAGTGTTCGTTCGAGATCAGTGTGACGCGGCTCCCGCTTCGGTGCGGAGATCGTCGGCGTCATCTTCCCACTCAACGGCCGACCCCCTCGCGACTGCTCACTCGTAGATCCTCGTCAACGCTGGACTCCGAGCCGTCTCCAACTCTCGATGACGCTCAAGAGGGACTCTGTGTCATCGGCCGCAGGATCCAGCAGCACATTGCGGATGCGCTGCGCATCGTCGATAACGGCCAGAACCACGTCAGCCTCCGGGTCAAATCGGTCGATCGTTCCCGATTCGCTGAATGTCCAGGCGCCAGGTATTCCGAGCGCGTCCCATGCCTCAGTCTGTGACGACGTCGCTGAGGCGCGGTCCAGGTCAAGGACTGCGATCGGCAGAATCAACGACGTCTTGCGCGCGGCCAGCCGCCCATCCAACGCGACGAGGCTCTCAGCGAGCGCGAACGCCTGCGGCAGGATGTCCTCGCGATAGAGCAGGACCATTCGACGCCCGTCGATTGTCGCTTGATCATCGCTCGGACCGGTCACGAGCAGCATCGGAGGCAAGAGGCTTCCTTCACGAAGATCGCCGGGCAACGGCCTGAGCGCCGCGAGATCGGAGACGCGCTCACGACCGACAGTCTCAACCGGGATCTCGGACGGTCGACGCGCCGAATCATCCTCACAGAAGAGATCGATCGTGAGCCCCGATGCGATGACATCGCACTGAACGCGCACAATCTCACCCGTCTCCTTGTTCGTAAGCATCCAGATCTCGGAGATGTTGTCTTCCAGAAGCATGAGTTGCGATCCACCATCGCCTCGCTCCGGAATGATCCACGCGGTGATGTACTTGGTCCTCATCTCATAGAGCGACAAGGGAGGCCAGATTGTCGCGGCATGGCGCGTGTCCATGGACATGCCGACCTGCGGAAAGGGCGTCGAGGGGAGAGCTTCTTTCAGCGCGATGATCATGTCGTTCGTATCAACTCGGTCCTGCCAGTAGTACTGGGGATTGAGCCGATGATTCGCCGTCAACGTGATCCCGCGATCCTCGAGCTCGCAACGCACGACGAGGTCACCCATCCCGATGACCAGAAGATTGTCCGTGCTGTGCGCAGACACGAATCCGGACCCGGTCACCTGACGGCCCTGACCTCGAACAACGAACTCCACCTTGTCCGTAAAAGAATCCTCCCGATACCTGAAGAGCATCGAGAAGAGGGCGTCCTCCGCCGTGATCTGCTCACAGCGAATGAGCATGCCCTTGTTGATCCAGGATGGGACGGAGCGCTCGGCGGTGTCGATCGGTCTCAGTCGAGACTGGGCAAAAGCCCGCTCGCTGCCGAGGAACAGTGTGATCGTGAACAGCGTAATGAGCGCATGTCTGACCATTGAGTCTGATGCTATGCGCTGGAGACCGCATCTCCAACTAGATCATTGAGCAGTTGCCTCGTCGTGCGGCCGAGTCGTGGATGGACCCAGTTGGGGGCGACTTCCGAGAGCGGCGCAAGGACGAATCCTCGCTCGTGCATTCGCGGATGTGGGACGATCAGGTCGGCTCGGGCGATCATAGTCCCGCCATAGAAGAGGACATCGAGATCGATCGTCCTCGGCGCCCACCGCTCGCTGGTGGATCGATCTCGTCCCATGTCTCGTTCGATAGCCAGCAGCGACTTCAGGAGCGCGCTGGGATCGAGCGACGTCTGGATCGTCGCGGCCGCGTTCATGTAATCCGGCTGATCCTCAGAGCCTGGAAGTGTCACCGCTCGCGTCACATGCACTGTTGAGACGAGCTCGACGCGGACGCCCTTGAGACGGGCGACCACCTCCATCGCACGCGCAATCGCGGCGCGACGATCGCCAAGGTTGGCGCCAAGTCCAATGGCGGCATGATGCTCCAACGCCTGCATGCGTCAATCTGAGCGGCGCCGACGCCGAGAATCAAGCCCCGGCCGTCGAGGCGTTGGGTGCCCGGAGCCTCGCCAATCAGACTCCGGTTGGCTCGAATTCGCGAGAACGGAACTGCATCTGGGCCTTGAGGCGGGCGAGGATCGAGCTGTGCATCTGGCTGACGCGTGATTCGGAGAGATCGAGCGTGGCGCCGATCTCCTTCATCGTCATCTCCTCGTAGTAGTAGAGGATGACAATGAGGCGCTCAGCACGACTGAGCCCCTTCGTGATCAGGTCCTTCAGATCGCGACGCTGCGTCTCCGTCAGCGGGTTCGCCTGCGAATCGTCACGGATCACATCGATCTCACGCACCTCGCGGCCGCTGTCCGAGGGACGCCAGTTGCGGGAGAGGCTTACAACACCGACAGCGCTCGAGTCGCGCTTCAGCTTCTTGTACTCCTCCTGATCCACATTCAGGTGGTTCGAGATCTCGTCGTTGGTCGGCGCGCGCCCGAGCTGCATCTCGAGTCGATTGCGCGCGTTGTCGACCTTCGCGCTTCGATGACGAACGAGCCTGGGCACCCAATCCATGGCGCGCAGCTCATCCAGAATGGCGCCGCGAATTCGCGGCGCGCAATACGTCTCGAACTTCACCTTCCGCTCGAGGTCGAACGCGTCGATCGCATCCATCAGGCCGAAGAGACCGGCGGACATCAGATCTTCGATATCGACTTCGTCAGGAAGCCGGGCGTAGATGCGCTCCGCGTTGTAGCGCACCAGCGGGAGGAATCGCTCCATCAGGAAGTTCCTGATGTTCTCCGGGCGATCCTTCTGATACGTCTTCCACACCTTTTCCATCGGCATGGACTCAAGATCCTGCTTGGTCAGCGAACTCGGTTTTCCGGGAGTTCGATCTCGACGCTTGCGCGTTTTGGGGGCGCTCGAAGCAGACTTCGTGCCAGGCATGGTCAACTCCTTGACCGACTCGTCCAGTCATTGCAGACCCCGCGATCACGGCGAGGCCCTGTCTGAATTACGGACCGCTCGTTCATCCTTGAACGAACTTCGAGTGCGAGAAGTATACAACCGCCCGCACGAGTCGGCGTCCTTGTGGAAAAACGGTTCACACTGCGGCCTCGACCGGCTCGCCAATTTCCACAGACGTCCCTTCCACAGGCGCGTCTGATTGAACGTCCTCTTTCATTCCCGAGAGCGCATCGGCGACCGCGCGCTCGGCGATGGCGCCAACAACCAGTCCAACGATGTAGCAGGCAACCAGGGCGATGAGAGCGCGAGTGAGAATCTCGCTTGTCTCGACGCTCGTCGCCAGACCCGAAATGATCGCGACGGCGAATCCGACGAGTCCGCAACTCGCCGAGATGAGTTTCGCGGCAAAGCCGTTCGTCATGCCCTCTCCAGTCGGCGCAGAAAAGTGGCCGCCTCGGTGTCGAATTGATCGGCGTCCACCAGAAGGGACTTCACGAATTCGGGTGAATCATGCACCACAAATGCCCGCAGAATCAGCGCAGACCGAACAGGCGGCTGACGAAGCCGGCATCCCCTCGGTCCGATTCCGGCAGGTGGGCACGCCTGGCGATCTGCACGGCGAGCGTCTTCGTCGCCTTGGAAGCCCGGGATCGCGGTCGACCGAGCATGAACGGCCGTCGATCCCGCACTGCCTGACGCACGCAGGGATCCACCGGAATCCAGCCGACAAGATGCGGCTCTGCGCTCAGGAATCGTCGGCAGACACCAGCGATGCGCCGATGAACCAGCGCCGCTTCGGCGCCGTCCGACGCCTGATTCACCAGCAACATGGGCGCCGAGTGGACTCGATTTGACTGTGGAGCCTTCAGAACCACCTTCAAGAGGGCATATGCATCAGCGATGGCCGTAGGCTCCGGTGTGGTAACCACCATGCGCAGGTCAGCGCTCGCCATGAACGAGAGCACCTGCTCGCCGATCCCGGCGCCGCAATCGATGAGCACGAGATCGGTGTCGGACTCGAGACCTTCAAGACGACGAACGATCGTGTGACGATCGGCGGCGGCGCGAAGACGCGCCCTCGTGATTCCGGCGCCTCCCGACGCAAGCCGAAATCCGCCGGGCGCTTCGACGAGCACATCGCGCAGCGGCCTGACGCCGTCCAGCGCCTGTGTGAGCGCATAGGGGGCGTCCACTCCGCACAACATGTCGGCGTTGCTCAGACCGATGTCCCCATCGAGGAGCGTAACGCGCCTTCCGAGATGCGACAGAGCAACGGAGAGATTGACGGCGGTGCTGGTCTTGCCGACGCCTCCCTTTCCCGATGCGATGGCAAGCACCGTCGGTCGCGCTCTGGTCACGGTCACTGGTTGCTCTATACGAGGACGCCGTCCCTCCGGGCGAACGTGCGTCGCGTCGACAGCCGGCGGAGCGACAGGCTCGTCTGTACTGCGACGGTCCCAGCCGCTGCGTGCGCTTTCCTCCACGAGGGCGCGCAGGCGCGTGGCCTGATCGTCAGTCGGATTGAACGCCTTGTCAGTCATGGGAAGAGGCATCACCGAACCCCGGCGCCATCCAACACGAGACGGGCCAGACGATCCGGACGACCGCGCTCGATGTGATCGGGAACCTCCTGTCCGGTGGTCACGAAGCTCAGTTCGGCGTCGATTCTACTGGCCGCGTTGACGAGCACACCGAAGTTCACGGCCTCGTCCAACTTCGTGAAGATCACCCGATTCGGCTTCACGGAGGCGAATCGCTCTGCTGACCGGAGCATCACCGCCTGACTCGAGGCGCTGGAGAGCACCAGGTGGGTCTCGTGGGGGCGGGCGGCCTCCAGAAGGGCGCCGAGTTCGTCGAGCCGACCCGAGTCGTGCTGCGATCGCCCCGCCGTGTCGATCAACAGCACATCCACACCGGAGAGCGCCTCGCACGCGTTCTTCAACTCACCCGGGGTCAGGGCCACGCTGAGCGGAAGCCCGATGATGTTGGCATAGGTGCGGAGTTGCTCCACCGCGGCGATGCGATACGTGTCGCAGGTCAGCAATCCGACGCTCTTTCCATGACGAAGCTTGTACGTCGCCGCGAGTTTGGCGATTGTTGTGGTCTTGCCGACTCCGGTGGGGCCGACCAGCGCGATCGTGAGCGGCCTGCCGTCGTGCATGCGACCGGGCATTCGCACATCCTCTTCGACCTTGATGAGGCTCTCGAGGCGACGGAGCACGGCCTGGTGAACGACGTCCTCACATGCGAGTTCCTCCGTCGTCAACTCGTCACGCACGGCCCCGGCGACGTCGTCGGCGATCTCGCGCGCGACCTCCGACTCGATGAGCCTCAGGTAGCGATCGAAGAGGGCCTGCGGCATGACGGGTTGGGCGCTGGCGCTCGTCGTCTGAAGGACACGCCCGACCAACTGCTTGATCGCAACCAGGTCTCCCCGGAGGTCCTCGCCGATGCTCATGTCTCGATTCGCAACTGCGACGGCTTCCGCGTCGCTCGACGTCGCTTCCGGCGCTGGCTCGTCGCGAAGCACGGCGTTCCTGACACTGGAGGATCTGAGCTCCAGCACGTCGATCGCTGCAGGCGCCCGATCTGCGGCCGCGACGCCAGACATCTTGTTCGATGACGGCGCAGAATCTGCGCGTTCGGCGACGAGCTTCTTCTTGGCGCCTCTCCGCCCCGGCACGTTGACCGATGAGGAGGCAGTCACCTCGACAATCGGTCTCGCGCCGAAGCCGAACCAGCCCCCCTGCTTTGTTGTTCTCGTATGGAGAATGACCGCGTCAGGCCCGAGATCCTTCTTGATCTGACCCACTGCCTCGGCAATGGACCCTGCGCGATAAGTCTTCAGATTCACGCGTGCCCTCCATGGCGTACTACAGATTCGGCATCCTGCCGAAGTCCGTGAATCGGTTCTTATTCTTCGGATCGCGCCCCGGCTAAGGTTCGGTTTTGCACCGCCGCGCACGAATCACCTTTGTCACGCGACGGCGTCGGCCTCCGCGGGCGCCGGCGGCGCGACGAGTCCGACTGACTCGACGTCGACTTCCGGCACGATCTCGTTGTATCCGAGAACAGCGGCGCCAGGCAAGTGGGGTTCCAGCATCTGCCTGACGACGGCGCGGACTTGCGGCGACGCGATGACGACCGGCGGATTGCCGGCGTTGATCGAGGGCGTCAACGACTCGATGATCTGGCGCGAGAGCTCAGACGCGACGCGTGCGGGCATGTTCACACTCGTCCCGGCGCCTGATCGATCGATGTACGAGTTCACGATGTCCTCGAACGCCGGATCGAGCGTGACGCAGACGATTCGATCCTTGCGTGGCCGGCCCAGGTCCTGCCCGAGCGATTCCGGCTCGGGCGGCACCGCGTAGTCCTGACAGATGCCACGGCGCAAGGCGTTGCGTACGTACTCCGTGAGCACATCGAGATCCTGTGTCTTGGGCGCCCAGTCGGCGAGCGTCTCGAGGATCGTCTCGAGATCTCGCACGGATACGCGCTCGCGCAGCAGATTCTGCAGCACCTTCTGCAGTTCGCCTGGCTTCACGACTCCCGGCACAACCTCCTCCACGAGGCGCGGGGACTTCGCCTTGAGTTGCTCGATCAAGTTGTTCACCTCCTCGCGCGTCAGGAGCTCCTCGGAGTGCTTCTTGACGATTTCAGTGACATGCGTCGCGAGCACGCTCGTCGGATCGACGACGGTGAAGTTCATGCCTTCGGCCTGCGCTTTCTGTGCCGGAGTGATCCACCACGCGGTGAGACCGAACGCGGGCTCACTTGTCGGTATGCCCTCGAGTTCGCCGGTGGCGATGCCGGAGTCCATCGCGAGCAGCCGATCGGGATGCACCTGGCCCTCTGCGACGGCGGCGCCTCGGATCTTCACCCGATAGGCGTTTGCCTCCATGCCCATATTGTCCCGAATGCGCACTGGCGGCATCACGAATCCGAGTTCGACAGCGACCTGCCGACGAATCGCTGAGATGCGATCGAGCAGGTCGCCCCCCTGGTTCTTATCCACGAGCGCCACGAGTCCGAAACCGATCTCGAGCTCCATCGTGTCGACCTTCAAGAGCGACTCGACTTCAGGCGCCTGAGGCGTCGCCGCCTCCGCCTCCTCGCGCGCCTCGAGTTGACGCGCGATCTCACCGGCGCGCTTATTACGAGTCGTCATGAAGGCGATGCTCCCCATCGCCAATCCCATGGCAAGAAGGGGCGTTGTCGGAAGCGGCGTGAAAGCCAAAAGCGTCATGAATCCGGCGCCGATCACAAGCGCGATCGGGCGATTCGACATCTGACCCGCGATCTCCTCGCCGAGCGAGTCCTTGGCGCTCGCTCTCGTGACAATGAGTCCGGCAGCGATCGAGATGACGAACGCCGGAATCTGTGAGACGAGGCCGTCGCCGATCGTCAGGCGCGTGAAGAGGCTCGCCGTCTCCTGGGCGCTCCAGCCCTTCTCAAGGGCGCCGACCGTGAATCCGCCAATGATGTTGACGCACGTGATGATGATGCCGGCGATAGCGTCGCCGCGTACGAACTTACTGGCGCCGTCCATGGCGCCGAAGAAGTCAGCCTCGTCCGCGACCTGATCGCGGCGCGTACGCGCCTCGCGCTCGTCGATGATACCGGCGTTCAGATCCGCGTCGATCGCCATCTGCTTGCCCGGCATCGCGTCAAGTGTGAATCGGGCCGCCACTTCGCTAATGCGCGTGGCGCCCTTCGTGATCACGACGAACTGCACAATGATGAGAATCAGGAATATGATCACACCGACGATGAGCGAATCACCGGCGACGAAGGTCCCGAAGGCGCTGATCACTTTGCCGGCGACGCCGACTGCTTCTTGCGGCGTGTCGGCGTCCGCCGTGAGAATCAACCTCGTAGACGCGATGTTCAGGACGAGTCGCATCAGGGTTGTGCCAAGCAGCAGCGACGGGAAGACGCTGAACTCAAGCGGCCGCGACATATAGACGGTCGTCATCAGCATGATGACGGCCACGCTGATGTTGATCGCGATGAAGATGTCCATCAGCACCGGCGAGATCGGGACCACGATGACTGCAAGCAGCATCATGAACCCGAGCGGCACGATCAGCCCACGATGACGAGCCAACGTCATCGCCCACTTGGGGGCCGGGGTGTCGAGTGCTTTGATCGCCATCTCTTAGCTGCGCACTAGGACGCCATGCGGCCCTCCAGTCGGTAGACGTACGCGAGGACCTCCGCCACGGCTTCGTAGAGATCGATCGGAATCTCCTCGCCGACCTCGACGCTGCGATAGAGCGCCCTCGCCAGCGGCGGCCGCTCGACGATCGGCACGCCATGCGCCGAGGCGACCAGTCGGATCTGCACTGCGAGCATGTCAATGCCCTTGGCGACAACGCGCGGCGCATTGGATTCATCCGAGTCGTACTTGAGCGCCACTGCGTAGTGCGTTGGGTTGGTGACAACGACGTCAGCTTTCGGAACGTCACTCTGAATGCGCTGCCGCTGAATCTCGCGCGCCAGTCGCATGCGGCGCGCCTTCATCTCCATGTCGCCTTCTGACGACTTCCGCTCCTCCTTGACCTCGTGCTTCGTCATCTTCAAATCCTGGGTCTGCTGCCAGGACTGGTAGACGCGATCGATCGTTCCGAGAAGAAGCATGATCGCGAGCGCCCAGGCGGCCAGTTCGATGACGAGCCCGACGATCACCTTGATCGCCGAGAGCAACGTGAGGCCGGGCAACGCCACAATCTCTGCCATGTCGCGGCGGATGATGATGATGGCGACCGCGCCGAGAAGCGCGACTTTGAGGATGTTCACGACCGCCTTGACGAGATTCCGGCGCGAGAACAACTTGGCCGTCCCTGAGATTGGATTCAGCTTGTTGAGGTTGGGTTTGATCGCCTCGACGCTGAGCATCAGACCAGCCTGGCTGAGCTGATCGATGAGCGCGATCAGGCCCATCAGCGCGAGCACGGGCCCGATGATCCAGAACATCCGACCCATCGAGAGCGCCACGGCTTGTCCTGCGCTGGCCGCGTCGATGTTCCCTCCGAGCGCAACCGGATCCAGAGCGCGCCGCATGATCATCGCGACACCGCCGAAGATGTCGTCCCCGAACGCGACCAGCAGCAGCGTCGCGCCGGCGAGAATCAGCGCCGCCGAGAGGTCCTGACTCTTGGCGACCTGACCCTTGCGCCGCGATTCCATTCGCTTTCGCGCTGTCGGCTCTTCGGTCTTTTCGCCGAGGTCTTCAGCCACGTCGGCGCCTCGTCGGGATGATGGTCATAGCGAAAGAACCCAATCGAGAATGATTTCGAACGTTCGCTCGAGCTCGACTCCCGTCGCGCCGGCGATCGCTGTGAGCGACGCAATGGTCGTGAAGATCCCGAGCATGATCTTCACGGGAAACCCGAAACTCAGAATGTTCAGCTGCGGCACGGTCTTCATGACAAATCCGACCGCCACCGTCTCGAGAAAGAGAATGCAGAGAATCGGCGCCGCGATTCGAATCGCCAGATGCATGCCGCTCTGAAGCAGTCCGACGAAGAGTTCGAGCGGCGCACGGTCGATAGCGAGGCCGCCGATTGGCACCGTCGAGAAGCTCTCGATCAGCGCGTAGTGCGCTATCTCCAGGCCGTCGAAGCTCAGGAAGATGAGCAGCGCGAGATACAGGAGAATCTGGCCGACAACATCGCCCTCGGTCTCCAACGCCGGGTTGAATACAGATGCGATGCCGAGGCCCATCTGCTGGCCCATGATCTGGCCGCCCATCTGGACGCTGAGCACCGGCAGACTGATCAGCGCGCCGATCGCAAGACCGATGAGCCCCTCTCCGACGAGGACCGGAATGAGATCGACCATGGTCAGGTTCTGCGTCGACTGCGTCTCGACGGGGAGAACCGGATAGAGCGCCAGCGCGAGGAAGAGCGCCATGAGCGCCTTGACGCGCACCGGCACCGACTGACTCCCGATCGCAGGCGTCATCAAGAAAATCCCCGCGAGGCGCGCGAGGACGGCGCCGAAGGGAAGCACATGCTGAAGCAGCAGTTCCGAGCCGGGCATGATCGGTCACGTATCCCTCTTGAGTCAGCCGGCGAGATTGAACATGGTGATCGAGAACTCTGCGATGCGCTGAATGATCCACGAGATGATGATGATCGTGATGATGATCATCCCGAAGATCTTGGGCACGAAACTCAGCGTCTGTTCCTGGATGGATGTCACGGACTGGATGATGCTGATGATCAGACCGATCGCGACACCGGCGCCGAGAATGGGCGCAGCGATCTTCAGCGCGACTGTCAGCGCTTGACGCACGATGTCGATCAGGGATTCGTCGATCACCATCGGTCTTTGCTCTCGGCCACGTCACGGACCACCACGAACAACGGAGCCGGTGAGCTCCGCGACAGCGCTCTCCTGTGAGAAACTCATCATCAATCCGCCAACAACGAGCTGCCAGCCGTCGACCAAGACGAAGAGAAGAATCTTGAACGGAAGACTGATCAGCACAGGCGGCAGCATCATCATGCTCATCGAGATCAACAGACTCGCGATGACCATGTCGATGACCAGAAACGGCAGGTAGACCTTGAACCCCATCAGGAAGGCCACCTTCAACTCACTGATCATGAACGCGCAACAAAGAGAGGGTGTGTCAACATCTGAGCGCGTCAACTGCTCCGGGCGAGAGGTGTCGACGCCCTTGTAGTTCAGCATGAGGTAGACGCCAGACCAGTTTCCGGTCGCCTCAATCTGATCGAACATGAAGTCGCGCACCGGTTGCTTGGCCCGACGCCACATCTCCAGTTGATTCGTGATTTCGCCGTCGTTCCACGGCTGAATCGCCTCGTCGTAGATCCGATCGACCGTCGGCGACATGATCATCATCGTCATGAACAGCGCCAGGCCGAAGATGACGCCAGACGGCGGCAGAGTCTGTGTTCCGAGCGCCTGCTTCAGCAGACCCAGCACGACGATGATCCTGACGAACGAGGTCGTCATGATGATGATCGCTGGCGCCAGTGAGAGCACCGTCAACAGCACAAGCACATTCAGAGCGCCGCTCAGGCCGCCCTCGAATCCCGGAAGCGCTTCAGCAGCGCTCTCGAGCGCCGAAACTGGGTTCAGGTCGCTCACGACGCTCGATGAAACGCCCGGAGCGCCTGCCGCCGAAAGCGACCCGAAGAGGAAGACCAGGATGACGACAACGATCTGTCGCATCAGTCCTCGGTCTCCGAGATCGCTGCGAGCCGCTTTCTGAGCGAGGCCACTCCGTCAAGCGAGCTCGTGGTGTCTTCATCCTGATCCGCAGCCTCGACGGGAACGCCGACATCCGCCATGCCACCGGCGATACGCATCGAGACCGGACCTCCCGAATCCATCTCGCCGGGCTCCCCGATGAGCGATGGATCCTGTGACGCGCCCTTGAGGAGCGTTCGGAATCGCTCGGACATCGACTGTCCGTCTTCATCGCGCGTCTTAAGCAACAACTGGGCGACCTCCTCGGGATCGGTCAGTTCGCTGAGTGTTCGGAGCCCGGAACTCGACTGCGAAAGGAGCAGCACGCGCACGCCGACCTGGAGCAGCACCAGCGTCTGCCCCCGGCTCACGGGATACCTGCCCAGGACGGCGACAACACCGGACGGCGCTTTGCCGCCGGGACCCAGTTGACCGACGAGGCCGGCCTGGAGCGCGCCCATCCTCCTCAGGAGAAAGCGCAGACCGAATATCAGGGTGATGACGAGGACGAGAGCGCCGCCAGTGCGGATCGCATCTGACATCAGCCCGCGAGGCGAGGCGCTCTCCGTGTCATCTACAGTCGAGACTTCACCGATCGCGCTCGGTCGCCCAAGAGGTGTGTTCTCTACGGCTGATGTGTCCAGAGTCGCTCGGGATGCATCAGAGGCGCTCTGCCGATCACTCGACGGATCCGTCGGCGCCGAACTCGGAGACTCTGTGACGTCGCCGATCTCGACCTCGGATGCGGCGACAGCGCTCGGCGTCGTCCCTGGGAAGATTGTGGTCGCCAGCGAGAGACTGAGAATCGCCGCCGGCGCGCTGCACCAACTCATCATGTCGCCGTCCTGGCAGTCTCAGGTGGCTCCGCCACCGTTCCTCTTCAAGGCGTCAATGCGCCCGTGTCAATCCTGACCGATCGCATGCAGGATCTCATTGATTCGCACGCAGAAGTTGTCGTTGAGAATCAGCACTTCACCCCGAGCCACATGCCGGTCATTCACATACACATCCACCGGATCTCCGGCGAGTTTGTTCAACTCGACGACGGCGCCCTGCGCGAGCTTCAGCACGTCCTCGACGTACATCATGGTGCGCCCGAGTTCGATCTTGACGTCCAGATTCACGTCGGAAAGGAGATCCATGCCTCCGGCGCCCTCGGCCGCGTCGACGCCCGCGAGATCGGGGAGGTCCATTGACTGGGCGTCGCCGTTGGCGCCGACGGCAGCCTCAGCAGTCTCCTCAGCGAGATCTGCCACGGCGCCCTCGACGGCGTCCAGCGCGGCCTCCGCGTCGGCGCCATCTTCGGAGCCTGCCGCTTCCTCGTCCGAGGAGTCCGCAGCAGGCGCAGAATCTGCGCTCGCCTCAGGCGCGGCGCTTTCGGACTCCTGCTCTTCAGGTGTCTGCTGATCCTTCGGATCGACCGGTTCGCCGGTTTCGTTCTCGCTCATCCTGAGCCTCTCTTCGGCCGGACTCCGCCGCCTGTGGCCACGTCGGCGCCATCGCGTCCGAGCGCTCCGGAAGCGCGTCGAGATGCGAAGGCATCTGACTATCGGCGAGGGTTTCAGGAGGTCCGCAGCTTTTGCGGATCGCGCACAGGATGCGCAAGGATTGCCGAATCAGAAGTCCGCTGGGAATCCCACGCACCTCGGGAGGAAGACCTCCTGGAGACGGTCCTCACCCTCCGCGTCCTGCCCGAAGACGCCGTAGAGATACTCGCGAAGCTGACGCGAGATCGTCTCGAGGTTGGGCTCCTTGAGATGATTGTGGTGGGCGGTCCGGATAATGCGCCCGATGCCCGACTTCAGCTCCGCGCTGCGGTCCTGCACGATTGACTGGACGTGCTCGAGGTGCTTGCCCTTCACCTTCACCTGCACTTCGGTGTCCCAGAGCCACACGCGTCCGGTGTGATGATTCGGGAACTTGTCGGCGACGATGAGAACCTCGCTCATCTGCTCGTCGATTCCCGGCGTCTCATCAACGAATCCCTGCCCCTGCACCTCGTTCGGCTTGCCGAGCATCGTGACAGCGCCAATGACGACGACCGCCTCGATGACGAGGAGACCGAGGACGACGACGATCGTCTTGATCGGGAGTCCCTTCTTCGCCTGCTTTTCGCTGGTTTGTTCGCTCATGGCGTCCGTCCCCGGTTATCGATGTCAGCTATCTGGCGACACTCTCGTCGGCGTAATCCGGGTCCGGATGCAGGTCATCCACGATGGACTCGGTCTGAAGAACCTCCACCCGACGGTTGATCGCCTGCTCCTCAGGCGAATACGTCCGTGCCTCGACAGGCTCGGAGTCGCCCCGAGCGTTCAGGACAATCACCTCGGGTTCGATGCCGCCCTCCTCCACGAGAAACTGACCGACGGCCTTCGCCCGGAAGTAAGAGAGATCGAGCAGATCCTCGAACTGCGAATCGGCCGGCAGCGGCTTCTTCGCGGCATGGCCCCGGATCTCGATCTTGTTGCGCCGCCCACGCAGGAGCTTGGCGACCTTCAGGAGTTCGGGCTTCGCGCCCTCAAGCAACTCCGCTGACCCCGGTCGGAAAGTCAGGTTGCCGCCAATTGTGAACTTGAGTCCGTCATGCACGCGCGAGACCGTGGTCTCTCGGCCGCTGATGCCCTGCTCATTCGACTGGCTGATGCGTGACGAATCGAGCTGTTTCATGGCGAGCTGCTCGAGGCTCTCGATCATCGACCGAAGCGGCGGGTCATCGGTCGGCAGGACGCCCACGCCGCCGGAGTAGCCAAACGCCTCTTTCACAGCGGTGACGACGCGCTGATACTCATGGTCGCGCTTCAGCTCACTGAAGGCGGCCAGCAGAATGAAGAAGGTCAGGAGCAGCGACATCATGTCGCCGTAGGTGACAACCCATTCTGGAATTCCCGCGGGGCATTTGCACTTCTTCTTTGCCATCGTGTGCGCCCGTGTTACGCGGCCTTCTTCATCTCGCCGTCCTCCTCCTCTTCGCTCCCGCGTAGCGCAAGAGGCAGGAAGGTGCAGAGCTTCTGCTCTACGACGCGGGGGTTGTCCCCGGCCTGGATCGACATGACGCCCTTGATGATGATCTGCTTCACCAGCGACTCTTCCTCACTTCGAAGCGCCAACTTGTCGGCGAGCGGCAGGAAGATCACGTTCGCGATGATGGCGCCATAGAGCGTCGTGAGCAGCGCGACCGCCATGCCGGCGCCGATGCCCGACGGGTCAGACATGTCGCCAAGCATGGCGACGAGACCAATGAGCGTTCCGATCATGCCGAATGCAGGGGCGTATCGACCGGCTGCAGAGAAGAGGTTCTTGCCGACTTCATGTCGACTCATCTGATTCTCGAGATCCTGGTCGAGGATCTGTGCGATCAGGTCAGGGTCTGTTCCGTCAACCGCCATCTGCACGCCCTGCACGACAAAAGGCTCGTCAACTTCCGCCAGATGATTCTCGAGCGAGAGGATGCCGTCGCGGCGAGCGATCTCGGCGAGACCGACGAGTTGATCGATCAGCGCCTTGAGATCCGGGGGCGAAGCGAAGAAGGCCTTCTTTGCGACACCTGGAACGCAGAGCAGGCTCTTGACGGGGAACGCGATGAACATCGCAGCGATGGAACCGATGATCACAACAATCACCGACTGCACGTCGATGAACATCCCGACGAGACCTGTAAGCAGGATCGTTCCTGCGATTACGATCGCGCCGACGACCAATCCGATGACTGTGGCAATATCCACCGCTCGTCACTCCTCGGAGCGCGCCGAAGGCGAACGCAGGCTCCGAGAATCGCATCGGAAGGAAGCCCATGCGACTTGAGCGCCCGATATCGAAGCGGTTTATATAGGTACGCGGACCCTACGTCGGCGCGAGCAGCGTCCTCAGACTGCGACCGTATTCGACGGCGAGTTCAACAACCTGCTCCATGGTCTCAGCGACCATGAATGAGTCGCCATTGACGAGCTTGATAACGGTGTCCGGAGTGGACTCAACCGTCCGGATAAGTTCAGCGTTGATGATGATGCGCTCGCCATTGATCTTGGTCACCGCGATCATGAGATCCCTCCCGGTCGCCTCTCAGCGCGCTTATCGACCGAGAGCCACGAGCTGCTGGAGCAGTTCGTCCGTCGTCGTGATGACCCGCGAGGCCGCCGAGTAGCCGGTGGTCGTCAGGATCATGTCGGTGAACTGCGATCCGAGGTCGACATTCGAGAGCTCGAGGGCGCCGCCGATGACGCGTCCTGTGCCGAAGCTCTGCGGCGTTGTCACGAGCGCTGTGCCCGAGTTGGGCCCGGTGCGGAACATCGAGTTGCCTGCGTCAACAAGGCCTTCCGAGTTCGTGAATCGCGCGACGGCGACCTGTCCGACGACGCGTGTCAGACCGTTCGTGAATGCGCCCGTGATCACGCCGTCGCCGCCAACCGAGAATGTCGAGAGCGTCCCAATGCCGGTGCCATCCTGGAAGATCGCGCTCAGGACGGAGCCGTTGGCGGTGTCCTCATCGACAAGCGCCGTCACACTGTCGTTGGCGCCCTCGAAGTTGAGCGCGAAGGACATGGGCGCATCGGCGCCCGTATTGTCGCGCGAAATGACTTCAAGAATCGGAACGTTCGAAGTCAGGCCGCCGACGGTGTCAAAGGTCACCGTGCCGGATCCGATGTTCAGATCCGGATCCATGAGATCGATGTTGTCCGGCGAATCGAGGTAGTAGCGCCAGCTCGTTCCGGCGTTGCTCGCCGACTCGAAGACCATCGTCATGTTGACTTCAAGCGGTGTCCCAAGCGAGTCGTAGATGATGAATGTCGTACGCACGCTTTCACCATCAGCGATACCGGTGATCGGGTCCTGCGACAGCGTGAACGGGTTCGCCACCGCTGCGCTCGCCATATCGACGATCGAGACCTCGGCCTCGGTGAACGTGATGTTGTTGGAGTCGCCGGTATTCCCGACGATCGAGAGATTGCCGGCGCCGTCGATCTGCGCGCCGGTGGTCGAGCCGTCGGGATTCATGAGGCCGTCGATGATTCCAAAGGTGTCGTTGATGAACTCGAGGAAGTCATCGATCGTCGTTGTGCCGTCGATCGTCAACGAGGCGTCAGGGACGACGCTCGTGCCCTTCATCGCGCCGGAGATCGTATACGTATAGGGCATGTTGGCGTTCGGGAAGAGCGGCATGCCGATGTTGTTCGGATCTTCGAGGTTGTCCACAAGGAGCTCGCCCATGCCAGTCTGGAATGGCATTGCCGTGCCCAGGTTGTTGAAGATCTGGTCGTACGTGATCGTTGCGCCCTGCGTCGGAAGCAGATTCACATCAGCATTGAGATTGCCGGAGAGAAAGACGTTCTCAGTCTGCTCGGCGAGCGTCATGGAGCCCAGCGGAATATTGAGATCAATCAGCGAGCCCTCGACGACGCGGAAATCCTCATCGACTCCGAATCCGCGCACGCGCTCACCTGTGATCGTCACAAGATCACGCGTGCTGTTGAGCTGAAACGCGCCGGACCTCGTGTAGTACTGCTGGCCCGCTCCTTCAACGATAAAGAAGCCATCGCCTTCAATCGCCAGATCCGTGCTCACGCCTGTCGGACTGATGGCGCCATCCGCGAAGCTGCGCTGCGTGCCGGCCACATTGACTCCCAGACCAATCTGCCCGGGGTTCGTGCCGCCGCTCGCATTCGAGGGAGTCGTGCCGAGACTGAAACTTCGACTCAGCGCCGGCGCGAACATGACGCGATTTGCCTTGTAGGCCGTCGTGTTGATGTTCGCCACGTTGTTGCCGATGATCTCGAGCTTGCGCGAGTTCGCGTTCAGTCCCGAAAGGCCGGAGAGCAGTGATGTCGTCGAGGCCATGCGTTGAACTCCTTCTTACGCCGAAACCGGAGATGACTCCGGTGAGTTGGTTGTTGTTGCCTGCAACGGGAGCTGGGTCGCGCGTAGCGTGACACCCGCATCAGCAAGCGCATCCGCGAGAGCGCCGTTGGTCACGCGCCCAAGAGAGCCCGTCGTCCTGCTCTCGAGCACGAAATGTGAATGTCCGAGGCGAGCCGCCTGCGCGGCCTCTTCCTCCTCAAGCTCCGGGCTCGCGATGCTCGTGAGAATGACGGCCGAGTCGATGTCAGTGACGAGCTCGCCAAGGCGGGAATCGTCGCCGACGATCGAGTCGATCGTGCGAGATGCGACGTCAATTGTCATGGCGGTGCCGTCGTACACGGCCAGCGTTCTCCGGAGCCCCGCGGCATCAGCCGCATCCGCAGCGCGCGAGATCTCTGCAAGCTGCATCGGAGTCAACTCGACGCCAACTCCCGCGCCGATCTGAAGCAGTCGGTGACCACCGATCCGCCCGGATCTGGCGAGCGCCAGAAGTTCGCCGAAGTCAAGATCCTCAGCGCAGCCTTCGCAAGGCTCGACATGCGCGCCTTGGTTGACACCGGCGCCCAATGCCGCAAGCAGATTGGTCGATGTGATCGACATGCCGGTTCGTATCAGCCGCCGTTGACGATGGACTCGAAGACCAGCGGATCAAAGATCTCCTCAACGCGATCTATTGGAACGCGATTGTTGTCGAGGAGGTTGAGGATCGGACCGTCTTCGGTGATTGACACGGAGCCAACGACGTTCTCGACGCGATCGCCGAACTCCGAGAGGCCCGTTACGTACTTCCCTATGTAGCTGCTTGCGGCCGCCGTCTCGCTCTGGCGCACAATTGACTCGAGATTCTCTGTGAGCTGGATGTCGGACTCGATGGAACGAATGGTGCCGATCTGGTCGAGCAGCTGTTGCGTGTCGTTCGGAGCAAGCGGATCCTGGTTCGCAAGCTCAGTGAAGATCACCTGCAGGAAATCCTCACTCGCCAGATCCCGGAATCCGCCGCCGCTGCTCTGCTGAACCTGGGAACTCGTCGCTGCATTGATTGCGGACATGCCATGCTCCAATGCGCACGCTGGTCTCGTGCGTTGATGCGCCCGGAGGGTCTGAACTCACGCGCGATTCTCACGCGATGGCGTTCAGCCTCAGTCGTACGCGCTGATCAAAGCTCGGCTCCGCCGACTCGTCCCCGGCGTCCTCCGGACGCCAGCCGTCGTCATGTTGATCTGACCGCCTCGCCTCCTGCTCGAACGATCGATCGAATCCGCCGCGGCTTCGCCCGTCGCCCGCGTCATGCTGGCCCGAACCTTGCCGCTGATGCTCATCTGAGCTCGCATCCTGCTCGCTCGTCGCAGCGCTCGATCCGTGAGCCGCCTGCGATACAGTCTGCACACTCAGCTTCTCCACGCTGAGTCCGCGGCTCTCGAGTGTGCTCTTGAGCTGCGCCAGGTTATTCGTAAGCAACTCCTGTGCCTGCGCGGTTGTTGTTTCGAATCGCGCCTCGACGACTCCCCTATCCATCACCATCTCGATCTTCAGAGAACCAAGCATGGGAGGCGACAAACGCACGGTGAGCGATCCACCCTGCTGCCGTACGACGGCGGAAACTGCGCGCGAGACAGACGCCTGAAACGGCGCCTCAATGTCATCGGTCGCAATCTGTGCGCCCAGAGGCGACGCAAGAGTGGCAGGTTGCGCAGGTCCTGCGCGTTGATTGACGGTCTCGACACGACTCGCGACTTCAGCCGCGCCCTGAGCAGCCGGAGTCGCCGGCTGAGGAGCCTCTGGTCGCGCATTCGAGGCTTCATTGACTTCGAAGCGACTGCCAACGCTCTGACGCTCGGCATGGCCTGCTTCGATCGACACCTGCGACGTCGCTGAAGCATGGGGCTCCCGCCTCGAATCCGCGCCGCCATCCTGCGCGCCTTGATGATCGAGCGCCTCGGCAGTCGGCTGCAGCGGCGCCGACACCTCAGCGACCCGACTCGAGGCCGGACTCTCCGGCAACCGGGATGTCGGATCCTGCACAACGCGTGACGCGTTCGCAGTCGCCTCCGCGCCGGTCTGTGTCAACGCCGCTGGTGTTCCAACATCGGTCGGGGTCCTGACCGCGAGCTGCTCGACCTCTTCTCGATTCGAGGCCGAGTGCACTCCTGCGGCGGCTTCTGCTCGGACGCGAGCGACCTTCGATTCCGAATCTCGGACTATTCCCTCATCAGCATGTTCAGTCACCACTCGGAAGTCCCGACCCGGCGACACAATGTCAGGGTCGCTCGTCTGCAAGCGATCCTGCGAGAGAACGCGTGACCCCTCGATCGCGCTGACAGGCGTCCTCGGCGCCGACGGCGCTTCCCGGATTCCATCGGGGGACGGCGTCCTCTCCTGGCCGGTGATGACGACGCCCTGAAGCACGTGATTCGAGGCAATCGGGATCGCGGCGCTCTCAGGATTCGACAACGCGATCGGGGCGTCGTTTTCGACCTGCTCTGACTGCTCGGCTCCCGGTGGTTCTGCGATTGCCTCCGATTCGTCGCCCTCAGCTTGGCGAGTCGTCGGCGATGCGACTTGCTCCTTACCGTGCGGTGAATCTGCCTTCTCGTCGCCGTGCGACTCGATCCCGTCGCCTGCTGAAGTCTCAGCTTTTGAATCCTGCGCAGAATCCGCTTTGGTCCCAGTGAGTTCTTGCCTCGATGCTGAGTCATCTGTGCGCGTGGTGGATCCGGTGCGCTGCTGCGTCGCGTCGGTGCGCCGTCGCAGTGCGCTCTTGAATCCGGAATCTGCAGGCTCAACGAGGCGCTCAGTTCCCGGATTCTGCGCCGTGCGCTGGGGTGTCGCTCGAGATTCGGGGAGTGTCGGGGGAGGTGCGTACTGTATCTTCAGCATTCATTCGTCCTCAGGAACGCTGGCCTGAAGGCCGCGCGTCCTGAGGCGTTCGAGCAAATCGGCTGCCACAGACGGATCCTCGAATCGCTCGACGATCTTCTTCGCCGAACGGGATTGCATCGCATTCAGGTATGAGACCACCTGCTCGACCTTCCCGCTGGCGAGCAGTTCGGCCATGAGCGCCTGCGCTTTGTCTGCCGGCAGGCTCTCGTACAGCGTAACGGTCTTCTTGAACTGCTCACCGGCCTCAATGCTCGCCAGACGCTGGCGCATCGAGTTGAACTCTTCCTTCTCCCGTTCGAACTCTGCAATGCGAGCATCAAGCGCCTCTCGCTCCCGCCTGAGCGTCCGCTGAAGATCCGTGACTTCGCGCTTCAGACGTTGCAGCGCCTGCGCCGCGACATCATTCTGACCGCGCCGTCGATCGAGCACGTCCTCCGCAGTGAGCGGAGGCATCCCGGCCCGAATCGCCTCCTCCTGCTCCCGGGCAAGACGGTCCGCCTCGCGCCGCTCTTCCTCCTCTCGCGCCTCCTGCTCAGCGCGCGTCTCGCTGAAGATCTCGCGGACACGCTCGACACGCTCCAGGTCGAGGCGATCCGTCATGTGGAGCCAGCCGACGAATCCGAGAAGCGCCAGCAGATTCGCGATCGCCATCACTGTCACAATTGTCCGGAGAGACTTCATCATCGCCACGCCTCCTCATCGACCATCCGACGGGCTGCGACACCCTTCATCGCGATCTCATCGAGTTCTCGAAACTCTCTCTTCAGCTGATCCCGCCTCCACTCCTCGAATTGCCGGTCGCGAAGGAGTTCCACAGCCCTGCGTTGCGTCGTTTTCTCGAGGAGTTCGGCGCGCGCCGCGTCAAGCCGACGGTGGACTCCAGCGAGTTGAATCGCGAGTTGCTGCGTCTGGAAGACCATGCTCAACGAGGCGTTCGCCTGCAGTCTCACGGATGTCACGTCGAAGCGACCGGTCGCACCACCGGCCAATGAATCGCGCAGATCTGATTTGAACGCCGTAATCGATCGCTGTCGGCGTCGAATCTCATCTTCGATCCGCGCGCGCTCGGTTTCGCATTCCGCCACCGCATGCTGCTTCTCGCGCTCCTCGCGGAGGCGATGCTCGAGTAGTCGCTGAAGTGGGAACCTGAATCGGGCCATGTCTTATGGATCTCGCGCCGCACTACTCCTGCCGTGCGTTCGCCGCCTCCGCGCTCTGAAGAACCGCCCCGATCTCCGTCGCAAGCGTGATCAGACGCGCCGATGACTGATCGAAAGGCTCCTCCTCGCCGGCGCCTTGCTGAAGTAGTTCGTCGATCCGATCCTTGAAGTGAATCGCCACATCCGCAGTCGGATTCGAGCCGCGGGCGTACGCGCCGATCTGCACCAAGTCCTGGACGTCGCGATACGCCGCGAGCATGCGCTGGATCATCGCCCGCGCCGCGACATGCGCAGCCGACGTCACTTCCGTGGCGACGCGGCTGATCGAATCCAGTGGGTCGATCGCGGGGTAATGGCCCTTGCGCGCCAGATCACGAGACAGAATCAGATGACCATCGAGCACGCCGCGCGCTGCGTCGGCGATCGGCTCGGTCATGTCGTCGCCCTCGACCAGGATCGTGTAGATGCCGGTAATCGAACCGCCTCCCTGAACGGCGCCGGCGCGCTCGAGCAAAAGCGGCAGCGCCGCGAAGACGCTTGGCGTGTATCCCTTCGTCGCCGGCGGCTCGCCAACGGCGAGGCCGACCTGTCGCAGCGCCTGAGCGAATCGTGTCACCGAATCCATCAGCAACATGACGTCGGCGCCATGATCGCGATACAGCTCAGCAAGTGCGCACGCCATCCAGACAGCCCGAATCCGGAGCAGCGGCGATTCATCGCTGGTCGAGACGAAGAGCGCTGACCTGCCAAGTCCTTCGTCACCAAGCGACGCGTGGATGAAGTCCTGGACCTCTCGCCCGCGCTCGCCCACGAGCGCGATCACGTTCACATCAGCCTCGGTGTTCCGCGCAATCTGTCCGAGCAACGTGGATTTGCCGACGCCCGGTCCGGCGAAGATCCCGAGACGCTGTCCGCGACCAACAGTCGTCATCAGATCGATCGCTCGCACACCCGTCGGCAGCGCCTCCTGGATGCGCCGACGCTGAAGCGGCCCCAGCGGCGAGGGGTTTAGCGGCGCCGGCGTTGTCTCGTAGATCGGCCCCTTCCCATCGATCGGTCGACCCAGTCCGTTCATGACGCGACCAAGCATGCGCTCGCCGACGCGCACCGTGGGCGAGGCCACAGCCCCAAGAACCGGATCCCCTGAGCTGATTCCGGAAGTCGCTCCAAGCAACATCACGACGGCGCGTGGGCCGTCGAATCCGATGACCTCACCGGGTCGCTGCGCGCCATCGGACGATATGTGAATATGCACGAGTGCGCCGATGGCGAGAGGAAGATCATCAACCAGCAGGGTCAGTCCGCGAACCGACGCGACTGATCCTCTCACGACAACGGGGGTCGTCGCCTCGACGCCCGCCTGCTCAGGCGCGAGAATGCTCATGTCTCCTCGCTGTCTTCGGATGGAGTCTCGCCTGATTCAGCGCTCTGCGTGGACTCCGGATGCATCCAGTCCTTGATTCCGCCCAGCGCGCCGATCGGCGAGATCGCGTCGATGATCACCTCCAGCTGCGACTCGACGCCCGCGTCAATCCGACCGGAGGCGGTGTCCACCACGCACGATCCACGCTGCAGCGTGTCGTCCAGGACGATTCGCGCATGCGGGTCGCCACCGAGACGAGCGATGAGCTCGGGCAGCGCTTCCTCCGCGACCTTCTGGTCGTCCGGATGGACACTGATGACGAATCGCGTCTGATCGCGGAGGAGATCCATCGCCGCAGCCATCTGATCACGGACGACAAGGGGATCGACTTCGACAACGCGCTTGACGATCTTCGCCGCGATCGTCAACGCGAGCGCAATCACCTCGGTGCGCGCATTCAGGAAGAGCTGTTCCCGCCGCTCGGCGAACGCATCGAGGGCCTGAGTCCAGGTCTGCGAGAGATGATCAAACTCCTCCCGGGCCTCGCCCAGGATCTCAGCACGCCCGGCCTCGTGGCCCTCAGCGCGTCCTTGCGCGCGTCCTTCCTCGAGTCCGCGCTCGAGACCTTCTTCGTACGCTCCTGAGATCAGGCGCTCGCGCTCGTCACGAGCTTTCGCGATGACGCGATCAGCGCGCTCTCGCGCGCGCGATTTGATTCGCTCCGCCTGTCGCTGCAGATCGCCCAGATCGAGCACGATCGCGTCGCGCACCAGGTTGGTCGTGTTAGCGTTCTTGATCAGCGCCATCGCGGCGCAGCCCCCTTCCGGGCGACGTCACCGAGCGACGCCGTCAAACGATCATCTCGCTTTCGCCGCCGCGACCGGCGACGATGATCTCGCCGGCGTCCTCGAGCCTGCGCACCACATCGACGATGCGCTGTTGCGATCCCTCCACGTCGCTGACGCGGACGGGTCCCATGAACTCCATCTCTTCCTGAATGAGCTGGGATGCGCGCTCGGACATGTTCGAGAAGATCTTCTGACGCAGTTCGTCGGAGGCTGTCTTGAGGGCCAGCGCGAGTTCGTCGTTGTCGACTTCCTTGAGCACCGCCTGGATGCCTTTGTCGTTGACAAGCAGGATGTCCTCGAACACGAACATGAGCCGCCGAATCTGCTCGACGAGATCCGGATCCTCCGCCTCGAGTCGCTCCATGATCGATTTCTCACTTGCGCGATCTGCGAGATTGAGCATCTCAGCGACAGAATCCACGCCGCCTGCCTTCTCCATGGACTGCACGAGCATGCTCGACAGGCGCGACTCGAGGCCGCGTTCGACCTCACGTATGACCTCCGGATTGGTCTGCTCCATATTCGCGATGCGCTTGATGACCTCGATCTGCTTCTGCATGGCAAGGCCGGTGAGAATCTCGGCGGCCTTGTAATGCGGGAGGTGGCAGAGAATCAGCGCAATCGTCTGCGGATGCTCGTCCTGGATAAACGTCAGCAGGTTCTCGCTCTCGGCCTTCTGCAGGAACGAGAACGGCGTCTTCTGCACTTGTGTCTGAATGCGGCTGAGCACCTTGTCGGCCAGCCCCGGGTCGATCGCCTGCTTCAGGAGGACCTTCGCGTAATCGAGGCCGCCCTCATTCGCGTACTGCGAGGCGAGCGACATCGCATAGAACTCTTCGACAACCGAGACGCGAATGTTGTCCGGCACGCGCCCCAGGCCGGCGAGTTCGCGCGTCACCTCCTCCAGTGACTCCGCGTCCAGTTCCTTCAGGATTCTGCTCGCGGCCTCGACATCCAACGAGAGCACCAGAATGGCTGCGCGCGTGAGTCCCTCGAGCTCACGCGGATCAGATGGCAGCTTGTCGCCGGGCTTGCGGGGCATGAGTCCTCTGTGCGTCAGTCAGTCTGGATCCAGCGAGTCAAAAGCTGGGCGGCTTCGGAGGGCCGCTCCTCGACCATGTGAGAGACCTGTTCAATCATCTTGCGCCGCTCGAGATCGTCATCCGACATCTCGACACCCGTCAGCGCAGCCTCCGCCTCATCGGCTTCGCCAACCATGTCCGCGTCATCTCCCAGTGACGGGGGCACGCCGACGATCTCCTCGGGCGTCGGCAAATCAACGGGCTTGGCCGCCTTGCGAAGCGAGAGCGCCATGATTCCCAGCGCGCCAAGCGCGAGCGTTCCGAGCACACCGGTCTTCACGAGCGAGGGGATCGTGGCCTCCCCGGACGCGCCGCCGCCACCGAGGAACGCGAACGCGCCGCCGCCGGCGCTGAGTCCGGCGGTCATCGGCTGGATGTCCGGAATCATCGAGACGATGACATCTCCCTGTGTCTGATTCCCCTCGTCGTCCTTCGTAACGATCATGTTGCTGACGTCGCTCTTCAGCCGCTCCTTCTCCAGCTGAACGACCTCATCGATCTCTTCCGCCGACGGTTCGCGCCCCGTGGCGTCGTCTCCGGCGTCCTGGCGCCACAAGTCAGCGAAATACGAGCGAGGCACATTCACTGTCACGTTGATGCGAGTCGCATAGCCGCGAGGATCGATCTCGCGCACGTGGCGGCGTCCGAACTCGGTCTCGAACTCCGAGTCAGTGACGGTCTCACTCGACGATTCGCCGCGAGCGCCGCCGCGGTCGATCTGCATCCCGGTGTTCGAGCGCACGCCGGCTTCGCCTGAAGCCACGGCGCCCTGGGACTGAATCTCGGTCGTATTCTCACGCGTGGGCGCCGTCACGGTCCCACCGCCATTCGGCAGCACCTCAGTCCTCTCGATCTCCATCCGCCGAACATCGACCTGCGCGCTTACGGTCACAAGCACGCCACTGATGTATCTGAGCATGTCGTTGAGCTTGCGCTCGGTCGTTCGCTCGATCGTCTGCTGCTGCTCAAGGTATTTGCTCGACGCGAGCTCGTCCTCGGTCTGCGCCTTGTACTGGCGACCTGCCGTCGCATCGACCACGCTGACATCCTTGACATCGAGCCCGGCGGTGGATCCAGCGACAAGATTGGCGACGGCGTCCACGGTGCTGCGCGCGAGTCCTCCGGCGCCGGCGGTCAGCAGCGAAACCGTCGCCGTCGGCCGCCGACTTGCGCGCCCGATTCCAGGCTTATCCGGCGCATCGATGAACACACTCGCCGATCGGACGCCCTTAAAATGTGAGAGCACCCGGGACAGCTCGTTCTGGAGCGCGATGTTCCCGATCTGCTCGACCTGACCAGACGTCATCGTCCAAGAGATGCTCTCGTGGAGCGAGTTGAAGAGGAGTCTCGTGTCGTCCGGCAGCGCCTGCCCCTCGCCCATCTGCGCGAGCGTGGAGTAGAGCTTGTGCGCCGGCACCTGCGGCTCGCCTTCGACAATCCGATGCTCGATGTTGTGGACGGTCAGAAACTCGATCGCCCGTTCCTGCGCCTCGGGTGACTGTCCGCGAAGCAGCGGGACCATCTGCGGACCGCCAGCGTATTGCGTAACCACGAAGAGCGTCATCAGCACGATGACGACGAGGCTGCCGATGAGCAGCTTCTGCGACGCGTTCAGGCGCCCGAGCTGCGTCTGGATCGAATTGAGGACCTGCCTGAGCTGGCCCATGCGCGCTGGCCTCCTGCCTTCCGAATCGCGCAATCCTTGCGCATCGAACGCGCAAGGAACTGCCCTTGCGCTCGTCCGGACTGACTACGTCGGGTGACGAACAGCGACTGCTTGAAAACGTCAGACGCGAATCTGTTTCAATTCGTCGTAGGCGTCCATGACCTTGTTGCGCACCTGCAACAACATGCGGAAGGCGTTGTCTGCCTTCTCCTTCGCCAGCAGAACATTCTCGAGATCGTCCCGCTTGCCGGTCGCAATGTCTTCGATCGCTTCCGTTGCATCGCGCTGAAGCGAATTCACCTGCTCGAGGTTCTTCAGGAGATAGTCCTTGAAGCCTGGCGCATCGGGATTCTGAGCAGGACGGCCCCCGCCAGCGGCAGGCGCATCAGGGCGCAGCGGTCCGGCGCCGCCTCCAATCAGTCCTACCGGATCACTCATTCCAGGCCTCCTCGACCGGGCTCTACGCGATCAGCCTCATCGCCTGGGCGAACATTGACTTCGTCACTTCGGCAGCCGCGACATTGGCCTCGTACGCCCGCCTGGCCTCGATAGAGTTGATCGTCTCGATCGTCGGATCGACATTGGGGTAGTTCACGTAGCCCTTGACCATGTCGCGCCGCGGGTCCGTAACGGTGGCCGCGTCAGGATGCGATGGATCAAAGACCTTCCTGAATGGCGCCGGGTCCTCGCCAATCTCAGACACGCGGACGCCCGCGGCGCCACGCGCAGAAGTTGCGCCCGGGCTCATCAGCGCGACCCGCCTGCGAAATGGAATGGGCTCCCCCTCCGCATTCCGGGTCGTCGCAAGGTTGGCCAGGTTCGCCGCGATCACGTTCATCCGCGTTCGCTGGGCGACCATTCCGCTCGTCGAGGTGTCAAGGGCGCCATACATCCTGGTCTACTCGCTCTCCTAGACGCGCTCTGAGATGGCGGTCCGTAGAAGTCCCATCTCACTTCGAATGAGTTCGGTCGCCATGCGAAAGACTCCCGCGTTCTCAACCATGTCCTGCATCAGCCCTTCCAGATCCCTGTTGTTGCGATCATGAAAGAGCACATTCCCCTCAGTCTCGCGAGGCGTCAGCCGTAGTCGCCCCGTCGAGTCCTGCCTGAGTTCCTGCGATCGTCGAATGTCCAGTTCACCGCGGACGCCATCGAACTTTCGTCGACGATCCTCGACGGCCTCCGCAAGTCGCTCGCGAAACTGGCTCGTCGAGACGTCCTTCATCCGGTAATCAGGCGTCGAGATGTTCGCGATGTTGTTGGCGATCAACTGCTGACGCTGCCCCGCGAAGCTCATCAGAGCCGACAGGGCGGGAAGCGAGTTCGTAGTTGAGAGATCCTTAAGGAACATCGGTGGTACTCAGAGCAAATGACGGGCCAGCGGGGATCGCGACGAGCTAGAGCGTCTCGGCGACGAGGTTCGCTTCCTTCCACTTCTTGAGCTTGAGGCCCAGCGTTCGCACCCCAATTCCCAGGGCCTCGGCCGTCTTCTGCCGGTGTCCGTTGAAGCGCTCCAGTGTCTCGACGATCGCCTGTCGCTCGATCTCTTCAAGCGGTCGTATGCGCTCCCCGACGATCGAGGTCGGCATCGAAAGTCCGTCGAACGACCCGAGGTCCGGCGCGTCAAACGCCTCCGGCTCCCCCTTCGCAGTCGGCTCATAGAAGGAGTCCGCATGGGAAGGCACGAACGCCTCCACCGGACGCGGCGGCGCGATCGACGAGTTCGAGACCCAGCCGCCGATGAGCTCCGGCTCGATCACGTCGCCCTCGCTCAGCACGACTGCACGCTCGCAGATGTTCTGGAGTTCGCGCACGTTGCCCGGCCAACGATATGAGCAAAGCAGTTCGATAGCCGCGGGCGAGAAGCTCTTCCCACTGCGTCCCTCCCGGTCGCAGACGAGACGGAGGAAATGGGCGGCAAGCTCTGGCACATCTTCAACCCGATTCCGCAGCGGCGGAATGACAATCGGCAGGACGTTGAGCCTGTAATGCAGATCCTGCCTGAATCGTCCGTGCTCCACTTCCTGAGCGATGTTTCGATTCGTTGTCGCGATGACGCGCACGTCCACGAGAATCGTCGTGCTCGATCCTACGCGCTCGAAGGCGCGCTCCTGCAGCACGCGAAGCAGCTTCGCCTGGATCCGGGGGCTTACCTCGCTCACCTCGTCGAGCAGGAGCGTCCCGCGATCAGCGAGTTCGAATCGTCCCTTTCGAAGTCGCTCGGCGCCCGTGAAAGCCCCCTTCTCATGACCGAAGAGCTCCGACTCGAGGAGAGATTCAGAGAGCGCGGCGCAGTTCATCGCCAGGAATGACTCATTGCTGCGCGGGCTCATTTCGTGCAGGGCGCGAGCGACGACTTCCTTGCCGACACCGGACTCGCCCTGAATAAGGACGGTGCCCTGGGAGGCGGCGACCGCCATGAGCTTGTCCTTCAGCTTCTTCATGACATCCGATGAGCCGAGCACGCGCTCAAGCGCTCGAGGATCCTCGCCGGACTCGGATTTCGCCGGCGCGGTCGCCGCGCCTCCCGCTGCACTGAGCTTCAGCACAGCGTTGTCCTTGCGAAGTCTGGCATGCTCGATGGCGCGCTTCACGGCGATCACTAGTTCATCACCTTCAAATGGCTTGGTGATATAGGTGTAGGCGCCAAGTCGCATCGCCTCGACCGCCGTCTCCACGGCGCCGAACGCCGTCATCAGCACGACGGGCAGGTCGTCGTCGAACTCCCGAATTCGCTCGAGGAGCTCGAGTCCAGTCATGCCCGGCATCTTGAGGTCGGTGACGACGGCGTCAGGGCGCCGGCGCGCGATCGTCTCGAGCGCCGCTTCACCGCCGCCCGCCGCCAGCACGGTGTGCCCCGCGCGCTGCAGGGTGACACCGACGCTGTCGCGCAACATTTCCTTGTCATCAACGACCAGTACCAGACTCATGAGCGCCTCCTTGCGTCCTCTGCAGTCTCAGCCTTCGAACTCGACATCAGGGTCGGGAAGATACATTTCGATGATCGCTCCGCCATCATCGGCGTTGCGAACGCGGACGCCGCCTCCATGCGCGTCCATGATTCTGTGCACGATTGGCAGGCCGAGCCCGGTGCCCGCCGCGCGCGTCGTGAAGAACGGATTGAACATTCGATCCAGAACATCGGCAGGAACGCCTGGACCATTGTCCCGCACGATCAGGCAGACAACATGCTGCTGCCCGCCATCCGGCGTTCGTCGCGTCGCGCGCTCGGCGGCGATGTCGACCCGGCCGCCATCACACGTCGCGTCGTCACCGCAAACAGCGTCGCGCGCGTTGCGTATTACGTTGACCACAGCCTGTCTCAGCGCCGTCGGATCGCCAACGATCTGCAGCCTTGCGAGTCCGCCAGCATCCATCGCCAACTCGACGCCTGCCGACTCCATCTCGGCGCCGCACGCGGATTCTGCCTGGGCAAGCAGCTCTCCGAGATCGACCCTCTGCATCTCGAGTGAGTCTTCACGCGCGAAGGTCAGCACGTCGCAGACCACGCGATCCAGCCCGCGAACGGCGTCGCCGATCTTTCGCGCCAGATCCGACTGATCCGGCATCGAGACCAGATCCTCACGCAGGATCTTGGCGTAGAGACCGATCGATCCCAGCGGGTTGCGAACCTCATGCGCGATGCCCGCCGCCATCTCTCCGAGCGCAGCGAGTTGCCTGCTTCGCCGGAGTTCCTCGTTCGCGATCTCGAGCTCACCCTGCAGACGCTCGACCTCCGAAGTCAAAGTGGCGTGCGTCTCCTGAAGACGCAGCGACGCCTCATTGAATGAGGTAATCAGCTGCGCGAGCTCTGTCGCGTCGAGCGTCTGCCCAGCCGGCGCTTCGGGCGCAGCCGGCGGGATGATCTCCTGAGGGTTCCTCGGGTTGGCGGTGAGCGCGGTCGCCACCTCAGCCCTGTCGGTCCTGGTATCGCGGCGTCTCGGCCGGACGCTGCTGACCATAGGCGACAACGGCCCCTCGACCGCGCGACACAGTCTCGAGCTGATCGGACACACGCGCGCGCTGGCGCTCGAGCTCCTTGCGGTCCTCCGAATCCCGATCCGTCACAACACGAACCAACTCGGCGATCTCATCGACGAGCCGCTGGAACCCGTTGCGCTCCGTCTCGGCGACCATGGCCATGAGCTCCGCCCACCGTGACTTAAAGGGCGCAAACTCCTCAGCGCGGGCATTGATCTTCTCGATGAGATCCTGACGCTGGCCGAGCACGTCGAGCAGGCGCTCGGCGTCAGCGCACTTCACAAGATCCGTCTGCTGAGCGCTGAGCTTCTTGAGTTCGATCAGGAGCGTCTTCTGCTCCTCGAGGAGTCGCTGCAACCTCGGCGACCAACGCGCCGGATCGTCATAGGTCTGTTCGACGGCATTTGAGTGAGTCATGTGCGTCATCCGTGAGCCTCATTTCTGCGCCCGAACATCCTGAAGGGCGCGTTTGAAGTGATCCATATGCCGCGAGAGCGGGCGTCAGGAAGTTCCTTCCTCCATCTCGCGAATCAGGTCCTTGGAATCGAGCCATCGTTCCCAGTAACGACGGTCCATCGGAAGTTCATCATTGGCGAACGCGGAGTCCGGGAGCGTCATCAGGCGCTGCCTGGCGCGCTCCTGTGCGGTCTTTGCTTCGGGAATTGCCCCCTTCTCGACGTACGCATTGACGATCTGGATCATCGCCACGAGAGAAGCGGGGTCATCCGGGTATCGCTGCGCGACGGCGTCGTAGTGCTTGATCGCCGTGTCGTAGTCGCCGAGATCGAACGCGCCGTCCGCTCGATAGAAGAGCGCGTTGCGCAGATACACACGCTGAGCGCTCGTCAGCTTTCTCGGGTCCTTCCGATCCAGCGAGCGTCGAACGAGATCGAAGAGGTCAACCGCCTCCTGAAGGCGTTCGTTTCGGAGTTGCGTGAATCGGCGCCGCTCGCGCTCTGGCATGGCCTCCTGCAGGGTGACCTCGATCTCGGCGGCGCTGCGACGATTCGCCTCTGCGAGACTGAATCGAAGCTGATCGATCCTTGTGTCATCCGGATAGCGCTCGATCGCTTCCTGCAGACTCTCGATCGCCTCCTCGAGGCGATCCTGGTCGAGATACAACAGGCCGAGTTCGATCAACGCATCGCGAAACTCGAGCGCCTCAGGGCTCAGCAGTCGTCCGCTGATCACCGTGGCGAGATGCGCTTCGGCCTGGGAGTCGTTGGATGGATCATCATCGAGTAGATAGCACTGCGCCAGCGGCACGTAACTCGCCGTGCCCTCTCCGGATGAGGGATTCTGCGCAATCAGATCCTCGAGAAACTGAAGCGCGACCGAATAGTCCTGGCGAGCCATGTGTGCACGCGCGAGCCGATAGAGCGCCTGCGGCTGACGCGGATCCTCAAGTCGCCCGGACGCATACTCGCTGAAAGCCTCGATCGCCTTCCCGTAGTCGCCTGCCAGATCAAAGCTGTCCGCCGCGTTCCACAGGGACTCTGCGACCAACTCGTCATCCAGGAGAAGGACAGCCCGCGCGTGTCGTAGGAACTGGTCGCCCGCCTCGGCGTAGTGGGCACGAGCCTCGGCGCGAGTCACTGGATCCACCTTCGAGAGATCCAGCGGGCCGCGTTCGCCATCGCGAGCGTTCTCGAGCGCTTGATCTCCTATTGCCCGATGAGTCTGCGCCATCGCCAGAATCACCGATGGTGGCGGTGGTCCATCCGTATGAGCACGGATCGCGAGCTGTGCATAGCGCAACGCGTTCTTGTAGTCCTCGCGGATGAATCGTTCCTGCCGCTGATTCAGCAGGCTCGCCGTCACCGAATCACGAGTCACATCGACGCGATCCGACTCCCGGGTCACGAGATCGACAGCCTGCGAGTAGCTCTCCAGGGATGCATCCACGGTGCCCTGCGCAGCCTCAACTTCAGCAAGCCCCAACCACGCCGGAAGCGAAGCCCTCGTCCCAGGAAAATCAGAGACCACGATCGTGTACTTATCGCGCGCATCCTGCAGGTGGCCGTTAATCTGGTGGATCTGGCCTGAGAGTTGATGAGCCCGCCCGACGAGCGCGTCTGAGCTGGGCAACAGCTGGATTGCACGAGCGATCTGGCGCTGGGCGTCCGCGAAGCGGCCCAGTTCGAAGTAACACTGGGCAAGCAAGAGATACAGCTCGCCCGCTTCCTCCGAGTCGGTGTTCTCAAGGCGCTGCATCGACCTGAGCAGATGTCCGAGTCCCTCCTCGACGTACCCGGCGCCAATCCGGAGCTCCGCCTGCTTGGCGACGACCCAGATGCGCTCATGCGGGTTGAGGGAGTCGTCCATCGCGAGCTCACTCAGCAACGACAACGTCAGCTCGTAGGGAGGCTCCGGCAGCCGGAGATTCTTCTCCACGATCGAACGAATAAGAGCACGCTTGCGATCGGCCTCCTCGACCGGAAGCTGACGGATCCAGGCAAGGGCTTCATCAAACCGACCGAGTGCGACGAGCGTCTCCGCGTACACGGCCCGCCGGACCGGGTCGAGCTGCGCGAGAAGGCGCTGCGCAGCGTCGTATTCCTCAAGCACGAGGCGGTGATTCTCAGGAACGCTGATTCCCTTCGCGCCCTGCAGTCGATGCACCGCATCCCCCCGAAGCAGGTGGAACCGGCGACGATGCGCGGTCGTCACTTCCGGCTCTGAAAGGTGCGGCAGGATGACGTCATTCAACTGATCGAGAGCCGACTGATACTCGCGCACATTGAGAAGCGCTTCGATGTCGTCGAGAGCTCCGTCGAAATCAGGTCCCGGCGCGGAGACACGCGCCGTCACCAGACCGGCGACAACCAGGAAGATCGCGAGCAGGAGCGTCGGCGCCTGCCATATCTCCTGCCAACTGCGTGGTCCGGACTCTTCGGCGCCTGACTCTTCCGGCGACGCCGCGCTCTCGACGGCGGCAACGGGCGCGTCAGCGGACTGAACGTCCGCGGACGACTCCTCGCTCGCCGTAGCCGGAGCCGTGGCTGTTGCCTCGATCGTCGCTTCGTCCGCCACGAACCCGTCCGCCCTTCCGATGACGTCCTCGCACCGCGCGAGATGACGCGAGGGTCTTATCGGGTTTCAGATCGGTGCGGCTATAGGAGATAGGGACGTGACGCGCAAGAAATGCTCGGATGTAATCACTACAGACGGACCGCGCACCGCCGAGCCAGGATCCGCCTCACGTCTCGGGGCCGTCTCCCTCGAGACCCAGACGGTCGAGCCCCTCATCAACACTCTCGGGCTCAGCTGGAATCGGGAGATCAACGATCACGAGCGTTCCCGAGACGAGATCACCCGGATGCCGCCCCCTTGGATCCAGGTACAGGACGATGATCAGCGGCGGGCACAGCGCCTTGATGGCGTTGCGCCACACGGCCTGTCGAAGCGTCGGCTTCACGCCCGTTACGGAAATCGTGCGGCAGGAAAGCAGGAGCTTCCCGACGCTCCGGCCCCAGAGCCACTCCGAGATCGAACTGTGAATGAACAGGACGCCGAGGGCGACGATGGCAGGCCATACACCTTCAGGCCCGGCGTCCTGGAACGGCTTCACTATGACGTCGATGACGGAAACCTCGAACACCAGGCCCGCAACAACTGCGCACGGGATGAAGTCGACCAGGACAGCCGCCACGCGGCGCGAGGGCTCGGCGAGCGCCGTGTGAGGCGGGAAATCGACTGACTCACGCATCGCGACGCGCGGCTTGAGAATGAAGAGCGCCACCGTGAGCAGGACAGCGCCGAAGAGGACACCGAGAAATCGGAGGTCATTCTCCGTGACCGGCGAGATGCGCCGCGCAACGCCCTCATATATGACGCCGCTGGTCGATGGCGAGATCACGGTGAGTGGCGGATGGGCCGCCACCTTCGAGGGCGGATAAACGAGAACGACATCGCTGCCGACCGTCAGAACCGTGTAATCAACCGCGCTGAGGTCGAAGACTCCAGCGACATGTTGTTGTCCACCGCTCTCGAGCGAGAGTTCGACCCGCGCTTCTTCCAGTGGAGTTACGCCGTAGAGGAAGCCGTCGATCGATGTGACAAAGCTGGACGCCGGGTCGAGCAGGGTCCGCCGTGACGCCCATTCAGGTGAAAGCGGCACAGAATCTGCGAGTTCCTCGACGGCGCTCTCCTCGGCGGCGTCCTGGGGCTCGTCAGTCGCGTCCTCCCTCGTCGGGACTGGCGGCTCGACGGCGCTCCAGAGTCGGCGCTCACCGTCGCGCCCGATTCCGATGACCCCGATCAGCATTCGATCGAGTGGCACGAGGCCCTCGATGGAGACGAGATCATCGGGCGCCGTGACCTCATGCCAGGTCGTCTGCCTCAGCCAAAGGAATCGGGCGGGCCCGTCAGCGTTTTCCGACCGATCCGTAATGACGGCGACCGGTCCGGAAGGACCGGCGCCAAACGCGGCGATCTCGATCTCGCCAACCAGTCCGGGCAATGCGGCCAAGCGATTGGGTGGGTCATAGGTGTAGTAGCCGGCGGCGGGGTTCGACCCGACTCGAAGCTGTCGAACGCGCCGCACCACCGGCTCCTCGTCCGTCGCTGTCGTCTCATCAGGAGGAAAGACCAGGTAGAGCGTCTGTCCCCAGGCGGCGATCGCCTCGGGCGCGTCATCGACGCCCTCCGTTCGAATGCTGATATCCAGCGCCGGCATGAAGACACCGGGCGGCGCATTGGAAGGCAGATGAACGATCCACCCTGATTTCAGCTCATCGTCGTAAGTCAGGAGCCAGCCATCGCCACCGGCGCCCGCGCCCATCAAGGTCACAGCGGGCGCGTTGGCGGCGCTGAGCATCACGACGCACAGAATGACGAGCCGAAGCATCATGTCGAACTCAATCTCACGACCGTGAGCTTGTCATTCTTCATCGCCCATCCGCTGACACGCCGGTCAGCGCTTGGCGCGGACAGTCCTCATCGAGGATGATCAATGAGCGCACGCCGTACGCGGCCTTGAGCGTTTCGAAATCGAAAGCCTCAGGTGAGAGTCGGCCTCGGCGATCTCGACCGTCGCTCATGCCGCCGAGATCGAGAATGAGTCTCGACTCCCCATCCGGCGTCGTGACATCGACGCGGGTCGCGATGCGCGGACGGAATGCCGCAACTCCACGGACGTCAACGGCCTCATACTCGGAGAGCGTCGCCGTCATGAGAAGATCGCGCTCTGGGTAGCTGTAGAGCTCACAACGCCCCGGTTCGAGCGTGTCGGGATCCAGGTAATAGCGCTTGTAGCCATCGGATCCTGGTGAATCGACGATCAACCACCGCCCATCCGCCGACCAGGTGGTCCTGCCGACATCCGATCCATCGGGGACACCCGGCCATGTCGTTGGCAGCGGCGTAATCCCCATGAGCTCCACGACGTCGTGCGGATGCGCGATGACTCCGCTGTTCATGTTGCAGGGACTTCCGAGGTTCTCGTGAAGACCCACCGAAGCGCGTTTGACCTCGTGCAACTCGAAAAGCCAGTACCGCTCCTCGTCACATCCGAGCCAGAAGATGGTCTCTCCCAACTTGCCGACGCTCAGTGCGAACTTCGATGGCTGCAGGAACTGGAGCGTGCCCTCGCCCTGCTCCCGGCGCTTTCTGCCCTCGGTGTCCCGATACTCGAAACGGGTCGTCGCCCTGCTCCAGAGTCTGTCGAGCTTCTCGGTGCGCTCGTTGTATCGTTCCGCTGTCTCGAGATACGCCGGGGGCGCTCCTCGCATGACACTTGATTCACCCGGCGTCGATGCGCACCCGGTGATCAGCGCCGCGAACGCGACCACGATCAGCGCCCGGGAGGGGTCCATACTCACGAGAGTTCCCCATTCAGAACCTCAGTCAGCTGTTCTGTGACATCGGCGACAGCCTCCTCGTCCATCCCGGGATCGTCCACCTCGACGATCGTCGAGCCCTCGACCCATCCATCCGGCCCTCGCATGCGAACGCGCATGAACGGTCGTTCACCGTCATCCACGCTGCCCTCGAGCCTTAGAAGTCGCTTTCGAATGAGAATGAGCGCCAGGACGAATCTGAAAGCGACCCGGCGAGGCTCCGTCGTATCATCGAGTTGCTCGAAGAGCGCCAGCAGAGACGTGTCATCGATGAATGGTCTCGGTTTCTCCGACTTCTCGAGCACAACGCCGCGCCAGTATCCGAAGAGCCCCGCGGGTCGATGACCCGCATCCCACTCCGACGCGAGGAAATCGAGGCGCTCGAGAGTCTCCTCGCCATCCGGCTCGACGATCGCCGCGACGAACCGATCGCCGGGCTTGAGTTCGACACCTGTCAGGGCGCACTGCCGCTGATGCGTCGCGAGGTGGAATTCCTGATAGTTCGTCGTGGCCATGCGCGTAGTTTAGACCGACAGCCCGCAACGAGTGTCGCGAGCCCGGATGTGTCCATTCTCTAGCTCGCCTCGAACATGCGGCGGCTGGTTCCCCCGGGACCAACAGCGGCATGCACTTCAGCACGACAGCTCGGACAGGTCCCTCGATACTCGGTGCCGGCGTCATTCCGGTAGATCCTGCCGTAGGTCGAGCAGCAGCGAAACCAGATACTCAGCCAGGGCCGTCCATGGTCGCCGGTGCGGGACTGCTCATCAGGCACGCGATCAGGCTCCTGCGCAATCACATCGAGATACACACCCTTCGGCTCCATGTCGTCTTCATCGGCCTGTCGCCGCCGGCCTCTTCACGCATGCGCGAGGCACATCCGTGAAATCTCCTCACACATTCCCTGCGCCCGCTCGACCTCCCGATCCGCCCGCTCAAGCATCGACGTCGCCTCGTCCTCGCCTTCTGCCCCGAGCGCTTCAGCAAGAAGCGGTGTGTTGACCCTGAGGTTCCAGACGGAAGAACGCGCCGCAGCCGCAGCCATCTCCGCGGCGATCGCCAGGTCGCTGAGCAGCCAGCGATTCGCGTGGGGCGCCATCGAGGCACAGGCTTCCAGCATCTCAAGCGAGAGCGAGATCGATCGATTCGGCGCGTCGATGATGCGCCGGATCGTCGGCACGAGATCTGTCTTCGACCCGCCCGACTCTTTGATCGCCTTCTTCAGGTTCGAGTATTCGTCATAAGCGCGAGCGTCCTCGGCGGCGAGTTCCAACGCGCTGCGCCGGCCTGACTCCAGACACGCCATGCCGTCTCGTATCGCAGAGTCATCGCTCGCCGGGTCGCTCGTTGGCGCCGAGTAGGCAGCGACCATCTGACCAAGCGCGCCGGCAAGCGCCGCCGCGACGGAGGCAACGGCCCCGCCGCCCGGAGATGGCTTTCGCGCCGCGATCGAGTCCAGGAGATCGCCGAGTTGTTGATTCTGAAGGTCCATCGGCGTCCACGCTATCAAATCTAATGCGTGCCGGCGCCCTGATCTCACTCGGGCGGACGCTCTCCGTCGGCCGCGCGTCTGCGTGACGCCGCCAATCGCGCCTCGATGGACTGGAGAAGAGCGCGCCCCTCTGCAAGCTGAGCCGCGCTTGCGGCACGATGGCCAAATCGCGATGCGTAATGCTGATTGACAAGAAGCGATGCGGCCTGGGCGAGTTGCTCATCGGTTGCGTCGAGCGATCGAGCATGCTCGAGCGCCGGCTTCCACACGGGACGCTCAAACCCAGCCCGGCGGAGCCTTGATTCGAGTTCCCTGAAGAGCGAGAACTGCGCCTGGAGAGCTCGGCCGGCAGCGCTGCCTGCGTGGCGCGAGCGACGACGACGTCGCCAGCGCGCCAATCCGCGCCAGGAATACGCGAGACCGAGCCCGACGAATAGCGCGATCGCGAAAGCGAGCAGGCCTCGGAGCGCCGCCGTGACAGCGCGCGATCGACGACCGAGCATCGAGGCGCGCACCGTCTCACCGCCCAGCCCCATCAGCCAGTCGCTGAACTTCACGCCCGCACCGCCAAGGGCCGCCTCCCGACTCTGTTCGTCGAAACTGACAACATGATCTAGCCAGAGTCGCTCTACGGCTTCCCATCCGAGCAGCAACGCTCCGTAGACGCCTCCCGGGGGACGCTGCGCAACAGAGACATCAAGAAGTGGCGAGGGATCGAAGGTCTGCCACTCCCCTTGGGACACATGCACCTCCGTCCACGCGTGCGCATTGCTCTCACGCACGCGATACAGACCGAGTTCCTCGTCATAGTCCGACGCCAGGTAGCCCGTCACAACGCGCGCATCCATGCCAACGCTACGACAGAGCGCCGCCATCGCCGACGCGAAATACTCGCAATGCCCCACACGCGTGCGGAAGAGGAACATCTCGATGGGATCCTCATCGATCTCCGGCGCCGTCATCTGCGTGCTGTATGCAAAGCTGTCCGACAGATAATCCTGAAAGAGCCCGGCGATCGCGGGGTCATTGGGATGATGCTGCATGCTCGCGTCGCGAGGCAGACCTGCGTCAGCGATCAGTTGCTGGCCGAGTTCGTAAATCGGCCCCGAGTCGAAGAGTCGCGGCATCCGCGCCTGTCGCGAGCGAACGGGCGCCGATGTGGACCAGACTCGAATCTCCATGCGCCCCGACGCGGCGGACTCGAGATACCGGGTCGTCGGATCGAGCCTGAATCTCGTCGGTCGATCAAACGAAATCTGAACCGGTCGATTCAAGGCGAGGATTGCGCCCTGCTTCTTATTACGGAAGGAGTATTCCTGGATCACCGCGTCGGCGGGCGCTCGCTCCCCAGCAAGAAGCGTCGGGGACTCCGGGAACCCGCTCAGGTCCGCGGATCGATTCTGGCCGCGCCCGATCGTCCGGCGCCAGGCGCCGGAGACATAGGAATCCAGAATCGCGCCTCGCAAGTGCACGCGCGCATTGTCCGGCCCGAGGTCGTTTCCTTCATTGTCGGAGAGGCGAAGGTCGAGCACAGGCGTTGTCGATTCGCTGAGAAGTCCCTCGGCGCCGAGCGTCACCTCTTCCGTGAAACCCGTCTCCGATCCCACCGCCGGAGCGGCCCATGCGCCCATGGCCATCGCCAGACTCTGTCGCGGCGTGATGAGGAATACGACGACCGCGACGAACAACGATGCGAAACCGGCGAGCGCGACCGTGAAAACGAAATCGCGCGAGACGATCGTCCCGAACCCCTCTGACAATCGCGTGCGCCGGCGATCCGCAGGACGAAGCTTCGCAAGACTTCTCTCCACACGCACCGTGCCGGCGTGCAGTTGATACAGCATGGCTGTCCACGCGAAGAGCGGCAAATACAGCGCGAGCGCAATTCCAAGGCCGAGTGAGTTGCTCGTCAGACATGCGCCGATCACCAGGAACAGGCTCATCACGAGCAGCTGCGCCTGATCGCGAGGCTGCACCCGATCAAAGAGCTTGATCAGCACGAGCCAGACGAGGTATCGCGACACGGCAGGCACGAATTCCTCGAGATCCTCAAGCACCGTGAGCGCTGTATACGCCGTCGCCGCAACGACGAGCGCGCCGATCATCAGGCGCGGGAGCGGCTTCCCATTCGGCCCCTGCGTAATGAACCACGACGCCGCCCAAACTGGAAGCGCGCCGAAGAAGAGCGCCACGTCGCCATCCGCGATCGCGAAAAGGAGCATCCCCAGCCCGACAGTCAGAAACAGGCATCGCTCGAAGGAGCCGAAGAATTTCATGCGGCGGCCCCCTCATGCGCGACCTGCTCGTCAGAGGTCACTGACTGATCCTCCGGCAGTGCGTCCATGCGCGCCGCGCTGAGATGGATCGCGCCGGTCGGCCAGTCGCTGGCGCTCCAGTCGCCGTCATGGATGACGATGAGGCTCGCAGACTTCTGGAGTCCTCGCGCGTTCGCGCCGCCACCGGAGAGTGACGTTCGATCGATGCGGGCGAGCGTGTCGAGCAACGCGCCCGTCCAACGCGTCGACACAGGCGCGCCGGGTTGGCCGGCCGTGCCGAACCCGGTCCGAATCTCAGCCGCTGGAACCTCGACCGCGATGTCATGGCCGTGCCGAACGGCCTGCTGGATCATCCATGCCGCCATGCTGATGGCGCGCTCGCCCGCATCTTCAGATCGGTGGGCATTGTGCGATCGCCGGAGGAGGGACGCCTCCTCGTGGAGTTCCTCCTTCTGAGTGAGATCAAGACATATTGTCGTGCGCTCCGGTGTGGGAGTCATGTGCTCGCGGACGATCAGGTCGCCCCGTCGCGCTGAAGCGCGCCATGCGATCATCCGCCGAGCGTCCCCCGGCGCATACTCGCGCACTCCCAGATACTCGAGGCCGCGACCTGAGACCGGGCGCTCACCGGAATTGCGCATATCGAATGCGCTCGCCGTCAACTGGCGCATTCCCTCGACAACGATCGGCTCTGGGCGCACGAGCACGCGCGCAGCTTGCTCGAAGACCACCGACTTCCGGATGATGCCAAACGGAAAGCGCGTGTCAATCCGAATTTGATTCAGCCGCGCCTCACCGCGGGCCATCGCCGGTGTCATCGCGTCGACGAAGGCGCTCCTCCCGCGACCGAGATGCAGAATGAACGTCTCCGGCGCATCGAAATACCGCGCCCAATCATCCGCGTCGCGGCGACGCTTCCAGCCGCGCTTGGGGCGCGCTTCGCTGATGCGCAGCGCGAACGCCGGAATACGCCGACTCCGATTCACAACGCGGTAGCGAAGCAGCATCGCGTCGCCGACGGTCGTTGGCATCGGAGCCTCACGCTCCACCTCCAGATTGAGCAGCATGATCCCGCTGACGAGACCTGAAACCAGCAGCGCCCCGAGCGCAAGGCCGAATGCGAGGAAGAGCAGGTTGTTCTGGCTGTTGACGGCGCCGATGCCCAGGAAGACCGAGACAAGCAGGTAGATCAGCCCGGCGGAACTGGCGTGATATTGGCGGCGGGCCGCAGTCATGATCTATCTATACGCAGGCTGCAGGGACCGGATTCAGTCCCACCCTCCTCACTACCGGAACTTCTCGGCCTGATCGAGAAGCTCGGAATCAGACCGCCAGTTGGCGTTGTCCACGCCCGGCTCCAGGATGATCAGAACGCGCTTTCCAGACGGCGGAAGACTGAATTCCGAGTCCGCAGGAGAGAAGCCCTTCCGACGGGCCTGAATGCCGACGTCGTAGAGGAGCATGCCTGCCCCGACCTTGTCGAATGGAATTGAGAAGTTCCCCTCGGCGTCTGTGAGAGCGTCGCCGGCCACTTCGCGATTCAGCTTCTGTGGATCGGACTCGAGTCGCACCTGCACACCCGGAATGCCGGGACCCTCCAGGCGAGGATCGTCGGCCGCCACGATCGTGATGAAACTGACATCGCCCTCGATCGCTTTTCCCTGAAGCTTGTACGGGGCGCAGGCGCCGAGCGGCGCGAGCAACGCCACGAGAAGTATCGCGATGCGCCCGATCGCCGCATGATCTCGCGGACAGTCAATTTGATGAAGACGCAGATGAGATTTCAATGCGGTGCTCCCCTGTCGCGGATCCTGCTCAGTCATCGGACGCGTTTGGATCATCCAGCTCACCCGTAGCCGGGGCTGCGTGTTGAGCGTCGGCGTCCTCATCATCACTCTTCTTCGTCTTCGGCATCTTCGCGGCGGCAGGATCACCAACCGCCGGGAGATCCTTGAGCGTGCTCAGTCCGAACAGTTCAAGAAACTGCTTCGATGTGCCGTAGAGCATGGGCCGCCCGAGTTCTTCAGCTCGACCGACGATCGCGACAAGCCGCCGCTCCAGAAGAGTCCGCAGGACCTCGCCACACGCCACGCCTCGGATCGCTTCGAGCTGAGCGCGCGTCACGGGTTGACGATATGCGACGATCGAGAGCGTCTCGATTGCGGCTCGACTCAGCTTCTGCGTCGCACGAGCGGCCTGGAACTGCGCCACCGCCTCCGCATGCTCTGGGCGGGTCATCATGCGATACCCGCCGCCGACTTTCTCGATCCTGAACGCGCGCCCGGACGCGTCGTACGCCCTGTTGAGCTCTTCGATCGCAGCGTCGATCTGTCGCCCCGGGGCGTCGCCGCCGACGGCGAGCGCTTCTGCAATCTTCCCGGCGCGCAGTGGCTTCTCGGAGGTCAGGAGGATCGCTTCAACAGACGCGCTCAGTGAGCCGATCTGTCTCGCCGTCGTGTCGCCTGCCGTACCGATGGTCTCGGGCTTCACCTCGACGACCGCTGGTTTCCCGGACGTGGTCTTCGCCATGGACCAGATGCTAGCAAACGCGTGGAGGTCCGACGTCGACCGGGCGCCACTCGATGATGCCGGTCGGCGACAGCGGTCCGGAAATCCATCGATCCGGTTCCAGCCCCTGACTGGCACGCGATGCGCTCTCTTTTCATGGCCGGGATTGACCTGAGAGGAGACGATGCACATGACACCGACTGACGAGACCTACGCTGTCAAACTCCTCGCCATTCTCAAGGGCGACTGCCTGCGATTGCGCGACGACGAAACATGGGCGTCCGTCGTCGCCTGGACGGCGCAGGATGTGCGGCAAGCCGCGACTGAGCTGAAGCTTCCATCGGAACTCGCAGCGCGCCTTCGGCAGGAAGCGGACGCCGCGGTCGCACAGGTGCGGCTCACGCGATCGCAGTCGGACACCGCCTGACTGACGAGTCCCGCTGAGAATCCGGACATCTGAAACCGGAACGCGACAGATCCCTACACTCTGCGCTCCCGGGCGCGGCGATGTCTTCTCAAACTCATCATTCCGACGACGTCATCGACGATGCGCATCAGGGTCGGTCTCCGGCCGCTGAGATGTTGGCGATCGCTGCGCCCGTGGCGGCGACCATGCTCTCATACTCGCTTGCGCAGTTTGTTGACGCGTGGATGCTCAGTGAAGTCGGCCCGAACGCCGTCGCAGCGCAAGGCAACGGAGGCATCATCGCCTTCGCCCTGATCTCGACGGTCGTCGGCGGGTTCTCCGTCATCAACACATTTGTGAGCCAGAACTTCGGCGCGAAGCGCCTCGATCGAACGCCCTTCTATCCCTGGAACGGAATCTGGATCAGCCTTGTCGTCTGGGCGTTCGTGTTTCTTCCGTTCGCAGCGCTCATGCCGTGGATCTGGAACGGCATCGAGTCATTCCGTGCGGTTTTCAAGGACACCGGAAACGGCGCCGTCTACAGCCCCGAGATCGTCGCCCTCCAGACGGACTACGCGCGGATTCTCCTGGTCGGAGGCCTGTTCACGCTCACCGCGCGCGCCGTCAGCCACTTCTTCTACGGCATTCATCGCCCGGGACCGATCTTCGTGTCGACGTTGCTTGGAAACGTCGTCAACGTCGTGCTGAACTACTGCCTGATTTTCGGCGAGTTCGGATTCCCTGAGTGGGGTGTACAAGGCGCCGCAGTCGGAACAGTCATCGGCGGGTTCGTCGAGTTCCTCATCCCCTTCCTTCTGTTCATTGGGCCGCGCCTGAACGCCGCCTATCAAACGCGCGCGGGCTGGCGGCCGTCACTGCACGCCGTCGAGGACATTCTGCGCATCGGCTGGCCGCAGGCCCTCCTGCATCTCAACGAGATGCTCGGATGGTTCATGATGATGACGGTCATCATCGGGGGCATCAGTGACCTCGACAACGCTGCCGGATGGATCGGCCTTCGCTGGATGATGCTGTCGTTCATGCCGACGATCGGACTCTCGATCGCGGTGACGGCTGTTGTCGGCAAGTACATCGGCATGGGACGGCATGACCTCGCCGCTTCGCGAACCTGGCTGGCGCTCAAGATCGCAGGCGCGTATATGGGAGCGTGCGGACTTCTCTTCTTTGTGCTGCGCAATCCAATGGTCTCACTCTTCATTGGGTCGGATGTGCCGCCGGAGGACGCCGCCGAAATCCTGCGACTCGGCGGGCTTGTCATGATCTGCGCCGCCGTCTTCCAGATCTTCGACGCCATCGGGATCACGCTGACGGGCGCCTTGCGCGGGGCCGGCGACACGGTCTGGCCCGGCCTCATGACCGCGTTCCTGAGTTGGACGATTCTCGTCGGTGGCGGACTCTTCATGGTCCGGTTCTTCCCGGATCTCCGGTCCATCGGTCCATGGATCGCGGCCTCGATGTACCTGATCACCTTCGCCGGGGCGATGACGATTCGCTTCCTGCGAGGCAACTGGCGACGAATCGAGCTCCTCGATCGGTCCCACGGAGGAGCCGTCGAGATGGCCGAGCGCCTCGAGAGAATGTCCACGGAGTCGTAGGGCCTGCCCGATCCCGGCGTCGGTTGAGTCGCCCACGACAGCCGCCTATGCTGGGAGCCTCTCTCGGCCCGCGATCGGCGCCACTTCCTGATCGCCCCGAGCACGCTGAGATCCAAGACTGGCAGGAAGCGCCCATCCTCGCGACGAGAACTCTCGTTGTGCGGCGCCATCGCAGGACGACGACCGACATCCGGAGCGAGCACGCATGAATCAGGACCCGATGGACATCCTCATTGGCGCAGACGAGACCGAAAAGGGCGACCCCGAGGCCGCCGCGAGACATCTCGCCGGGGCCGCCGAGGCCGAAGGCGCCGGCGACCATGAAATGGCCATCGCCGAATACCGCAAGGCCGTCGCCGCGGATCCGTCGAGCGAGAGCGCCATCTTCAAGCTCGCATTCGCTCTCGACATGGCCGGTGAGGATGAGGAGGCCATCTCCCTCTACGAGCAGGCGAACCGCTCCCACCGCGCCCCCCTCAATGTGCTTATCAATCTCGCAGTCCTCTACGAGGATCGGGGCGACTACGCCACGGCCGAGAAATGCCTGCGACAGGTCCTCGACACCGATCCGAACCATGCCCGCGCGCGGCTCTTCATGAAGGATGTCATCGCCTCCCGAACGATGTACTACGACGAAGAGCAGGATCGAGACATGGCCAAGCGAAGCGCCCTGCTCGACACGCCCGTGACCGACTTCGAGCTCTCCGTGCGGGCGCGAAACTGCCTGAAGAAGATGAATATTCGCACGCTGGGCGATCTTCTGCGTGTCTCCGAGCCAGAGCTTCTCGCGTACAAGAACTTCGGTGAGACGTCGCTGGTCGAGATCAAGCAGATGCTCGCCCAGAAGAAACTCCGGCTCGGGCAGCGCCTTGAGGATCAGCAGCGAGTTGTCAGGCGGGAGGTCTTCGATCAGGCTCGCAAGCACAACTCCGAGGCCATCCTGAACAAGCCCGTGAGCGATCTGAATCTCAGCGTCCGCGCTCGCAAGGCGTTGCAGATGCTGAACATTCGGACGATCGGAGAACTCGCCTCACGCACCGAGGCGGAACTCATGGGCGTGAAGAATTTCGGCGCCACCTCACTCGTTGAGATCAACGAGAAGCTCTTAGAGCACGGACTCTCCCTGCGCCAGCTTGCCTTCTGAAGCGAGTTCGGACGGAGCGTCGCAAAATTCTGAACTGATCCGTCGCCCTCGGTTCTCCTGATCGGTAGCATCAGGTGAAAGCGCCCGGCGTATGCGCTTCGGATCGCGCCGCGAGACGCCGGAACCTCATTGATGAGACCTTGACTGGACCACCGGACAAGGGGGACACCCGCATGGATGCTGGATCCGCTTCCACAACCGGCAAATCGAGCGCGCACTTCTTCACCTGGATCGTGATCGCCGCGGCCGCCGCTGTGTCATTCGGTCTTTCGCCTTCCTGCCGCTCGACCGCTCCCGGCGAACGCCAGCTCGGCGCCGCCAACGCCGCCCGCCTCGTCGAGACACCGAACATCCGGGTTCGCCTTGCTTCGAAGCAGAAATCCGTCTCTATCGACGGCGAAGGCGACGTCATCGTGACGCCTCTCGGGAAACGAGCGCAGGCCCAGGTCCTCCAGCAACCTCTCGAAGTTGGGCTATCACAGTCTGGATTCGTTGTGCGCGACGGCGCAGGCGTCCGACGTGTCTTCGACCGATCCACGTCCCTTCGAATCGTCGGACGCGCCAACGCGCTGGTGAAGATCAACAAGGCTCGCCATGACGGGGCCCTCGACCTGTATCCCCGTCTCGGGGCCCGAACGACGACATTCGATGTGATCGAGGAGCTTCCCATCGAGCTCTACCTCCCCGGTGTGCTCGCGAAGGAGTTGTACGCAAGCTGGAAGCTCCAGGCCTACGAGGCCCAGGCGATCGCCGCCCGCTCATACGCACTGCATGAAATGAGCCGCAGACGATCACTCGGCGCCTATTTCGATATCGAAGGCTCTGTCCTCGATCAGGCCTACGCCGGGGCCACATCCAACAAGACCGCCCGGAAGGCTGTCGCGAAGACCGTCGGGCTCGTGATGACCTCTGAGGGAGGCGTCCTGCGGGCCTACTACTCGAGCACCTGCGGTGGTCGAGCCGCCTCAGCCTCCGACACCTGGCCGGTCACGCCCGCGAGTGAATTCAACCTGGCGCCCCCGATTCAGGCCCACGAGCGGGACTGCACCTGCACCAAGAGCCCATATCACCGCTGGGAGGTGCGTCGGCCCCGAAGTGACCTCGCCAGGCGATTTGCCGCCTTCGGAAAGCACCACGGCCTCTCAGTCCGGAAGATCCGGAGCGTCTCGACGATTCGCCCAATGGAATGGAATGAGATCGGGCGCCCCTCGGCCTACCGAATCTCGGACGCCACCGGGAACACCTGGAAGCTCTCAGCCGAACAACTGCGCACTGCCTGCAACTTTCATGGGGCGAAGGGCCTATCAAAGCCGTCGTCCAAGATGAGAGTTCGCAGCGGCGACTTGGAGTTCGAGACGAGAGGTCAGGAGATCGTGGTGCGAGGACGCGGGTTTGGACATGGCGTCGGGCTCTGCCAGTTTGGGGCTCAAGCCATGGCGAAGGACGGACACACTCCCGTTGCGATTTTGCGGCACTACTATCCAGAGGCCCAGATCGAGCGCTCGTACTAGAGCCGTTCCGGGGAACGGCGGAGTGAGATGGGCGTCCCACCGGGCGCCGGATTCGACCGGGAGGCGACAGCGTGAACAGTCCGGGAACATTGGTGCGTGGAGAAGAGATGGCGGCGATGACCAGCCTCACGAACGTTGGCGAGCACGAAGGGCTCTCCGCTGAAGCTCTGGGACAGTGTCTCGACCTGATCAACGGTCAGGTCGCCATCCTGGGTCCTGACGACGCATGCCTCTACGGGAATCGCGCGTGGGCTGAGGCGCGAGGCCTGAATCCAGCTGCATGCGCCGGCGCTGAACCCTCCACGTATCTCGATGGCGCGCGCCTCGTTGAGTTCGAGGCTCTGCTCAAGCGCGTGCGCGACACCGGGAAATCGATCGAGTTCGAAGATGTCTCGGATGGTCGTGGATTGCGCACGCTGGTCCGCGCCGTCGGCGACGGGCGACTTCTCTTCATCGCCAATCCGGTGGCCTACTCGTCTGAGGACGGGCCTCAGGTCGAAGCTGAATCCGTCAACATCTCGCACGGCTCCTGGGGTCGTCTCGCGCCGCTCACGCGCCGAGAGCGCGAAATCATGGTGCTGCTCGCGAAGGGCCTGACGATCAAGGAAGCGGCGAAACAACTCGACCGCAGCCAGAAGACGATCGAGGGGCATCGCGACTCCATCTATCGCAAACTCGGCACGAGCAGTCGTGCGGAACTTGCGATTGTCAGCATTCGCGCCGGCCTGATGCCGGCCGAAACGGATGACGAGAGCATCTGACGCCTGAGATTCCGGTCCGCTCGCATCACACGCAGGAGATGACCATCGCTACGAGACGATGGCCTGTACACTCCGTGCGCACCCGACGGCACGGGTGATGTGAAACGCATCATGACTCAACGCGGACTTGAAACCGGAATTCTGACCGATCTTCACGGGAAGCTGACGTACACCGAGTACCTCCAGCTCGAGCCGCTGCTCGCGGCCCAGCGCCCGCTCTCGACCCCCGAACATCACGACGAGTTGCTGTTCATCATTCAGCACCAAACGTCGGAGCTCTGGATGAAGCTCATCATTCACGAGCTCTCTGCGGCGATCGATGGAATCCGGAATGACGATCTCGGCCCTGTGTCCAAGATCCTCGCACGCGTGAAGCACATCCAATCACAACTCTTCAGCCAGTGGAGCGTGCTCGAAACGCTCACCCCGACCGAATATGTGCAATTCAGGCATGTGCTCGGACCAGCCAGCGGATTTCAGTCCTGGCAGTATCGAATGATCGAGTTCCTTCTTGGAAACAAGGATGAAGCCGCGCTCCGCGTTCACAAGCATGACGGCGCACGCTACGAGCGACTCGAGAGAGCGCTTCGAGCGCCGAGTATCTACGACGAGTTTCTCGCGTTCATGTCGCGGCGCGGCCTTCCGATACCCGCTGGCGCACTGGATCGGGACCGGACACAACCTCATCACACCTCAGATCCAGAGGTCGTTTCCGCGCTGCGCACCGTCTACGAGAATCCGGACGACTACTGGGACGTCTACGAGATCGCAGAGAAACTCGTTGACATGGAGGAGGCGTTCCAGCTCTGGCGTTTCCGTCATCTGAAGACTGTCGAGCGGATCATCGGTTTCAAACGAGGCACCGGCGGCAGTTCAGGAGTGAACTTCCTGAGGAAGGCGCTGGACAACGTCTTCTTTCCGGAACTCCTCGACGTGCGCACCGAACTCCGTGAGCCGGAGCAGACGAACGACTCTTAGGCGGCCGTCTTCTCAGCGTGCTTCATCGCCGCGCTCGAGTGCGCCGTCTGTCCGCTGATGCGCGGCTCCACGACGACTCCCATCGGCACGAGGCACAAATCGGCTTTGGACCATTGGCTCCCGCACTCCGGACACTTGACGATCTGCGTCCGATCCGTCGGGTCAAGCAGGGATACAAGCTGATAGTCACACTTGCGGCAACGCGTCGTCGGATGCAGCAGTGTCAACTCGTAGCTCAGCAGCACGTTGACCATGAACCACGCGAGCGCCACGAGCCCGAGCCGACTCGGATCCGAAATGCCGCCCCACCATGCCGCGCCGACAACACAGCTCAAGCCAAACGCCAGCGACCACCATGCGAGCGGATCAATCAACATTCTGAAGATGCGCCGATGCGGGCGATTGATCGGAAGTCGCGACAGGAGCTTCCGATGCACATGGTCGTACTTCGCGGCGCGATGCGCGATCACCAGAATGCCCGCTGTGTACGAGCACATGATGAACGTCGCCACGGACAGATGCGTCGCTCCGAGCCACAACTGCATAGCGCCGCCGGCGCCGCCGCCGACCAGGAGCCCCGCCAATGGCGCCAGGGCCCGGTCCAGTAACCCGGATCTCGCTTCTGAGGGCAGCATCCGGCTTCGTATCGGCCGAACGTCCCTCCTTCACGAGGGGCGCGGCAGCGTTATCGCGAAATCCGTGCCTCGTCCGACCTCGCTATGCGCCTCGATCATGCCGCCGTGCTCCTCAACGATCCGGCGCGTTATCGGAAGCCCGAGTCCGGTGCCCCCCGATCGCGTCGTGAAATAGGGATCGAAGATACGCAGGAGGCGGTCTTCCTCGATTCCGGGACCGGTGTCGATCACATGAGCGGACGGACCGTTGGTCATCGCTGAGCCTCCATCCTCTGTGCGGAGGATCAACTCACGTGTCTGAGTCTCCCCTGGATCCCCCCCTTGCATCGCCTGCGTCGCATTGATCATGAGATTCAGGAGGGCCTGCTTCAGTTGTGATCGATCCACCATGGCAGGAAGCGGGCCCGGGGCGAGATCCACTCGCAAGCGGACTCCGGCCTGCTGAGCCTGCGGCAGATAGAAGTCTGCGAGTTCCTCGACAACTTCATTGAGGTCCGTCGCCGAGAGATCGAGATGCATCTCCCCGGCGAAGCGGAGGAACGTATCCAGGATGTCTCGAAGGCGCTCGATCTCCCGCCTGAGTGTCTCGATTCTCCGAAGGAGCGCATCCTTCTCGGCGCTGTCGACAGGGAGATCCGCCGCCGCCTCCGAGGCAAGTTGCGCATTGAGACCGATCGTCGAGAGCGGATTCTTGATCTCATGGGCAAGACCGCCGGTGAGCGCCCCAATCTCGGCGAGTCTCTCGGCGCCCAATGCGCGTCTTTCAGCCTCGAGCGCACGCGCATACGAGCGCTTCAGCGCCAGCCCGACAATCGCGGCGGCGAGAAGCAATCCGATTCCGACACCGATGAGGAGAAACACCAGCCTCATGATGAGGACACGATACTTTGAGGGGTGAATGCGGGACGGCTTCGATCAAGCGCGCGATGAAATCGCCGCAAGGGGCCAGACCGTCCGGCTATCTCCGGGGTGATCGCGAATACCCACCCGGACGACGCACGGTCACATCGAGCTCGCTGCGCACGACACGCGTGGCATGCCAGCCCTTGTCGCCCTTGACCGCGTCATAGACAACCTTCGAGCCGTCCTTGAGGACTTTGAATCCGTCACCCTCGATCCGCGTGAAGTGGGCGAAGATGTCCTGACCCTCGGGCCCGACGATGAATCCGAAACCCTTGCGGGGATCGAACCACTTCACAACGCCCTCGACGCCGACGAGCTCTGCAGAATTCTCGTCACTCATGGCCAACCTCGAGCGTGACGCGCTCTCGCCCCAGCTGCGAAGACGCGAAATCACCAGACAGACCGAAACGCCCAACGGGCATGCCGGGAGCAGGTTGAGCGTTACAGATCAACGCGACCAAACCGCCGTCGCCTTGACGAGGCAGGTCGTCCTCAACGACGCATGCGACAGTGAGCGTCAGCCCACGCGCTGCGCCTACCCAGATTAACGCCCGAGAAGATCGCGGTCAACCAATACGGGGGGCACACCCCCTGAGTTATTCACAATCGCGATCAGGCGCCCGCCGGCTCCTTCTCTTCCGAGTCCGCCATCGCCGCCTTGCGGCTGAGCTTGATGCGGCCCTGCGGATCAACATTGATCACCTTCACGGTCACGACATCACCGATGTTGATCACATCCGTGACGTTCTTGACGTAGCCAGTGTCGAGTTCGGAGACGTGGCACATTCCGTCCACACCAGGCGCGAGTTCGACGAAGGCGCCGAAGTCCTTCACGGAAACGACCTTGCCTGTGTAGACAGATCCGACCTTGATCTCCGCGCCCAGCGCTTCGATCTCACCGCGAGCGCCGTCGACGCCGTCGGCGTTGGTGCCGGCGACTGTGACGGTGCCATCGTCATCGACATCGACATCGACGCCCCACTTCTCCTGGATGGCGCGGATGACCTTGCCGCCGGGGCCAATGAGTCGTCCGATCTTTTCCGGATCGATCTGCAGACGCTCGAGTCGCGGTGCGTGGCGGCTGATTTCCGCCCGCGGCGCCGCGATCGTGCTCTCCATGATCTCGATGATCTCGATGCGGGCGACGCGCGCCTGCTCGAAGATCTCCGTGATCTCGTCCGGCATGAGTCCGCGCGCTTTCAGATCGAGTTGAATGCCCGTGATGCCATCGCGTGTGCCGGAGACCTTGAAGTCCATATCGCCGAAGAAGTCCTCCTCGCCGATGATGTCCGTGACGTGCACGACATTGCCGCCATTCTCATCCGAGAATCGTCCGACGGAGATGCCGGCGCACGTGTTGCGGATCGGGACGCCGGCGTCCATGAGCGCGAGGCAGCCGCCGCAGACGGAGGCCATCGAGGACGAACCGTTGGACTCGGTGATGTCGCTGATCAGACGGACGGTGTAGGGGAAGTCCTCCGGGCTCGGAAGGACGCCCTGGAGCGAGCGCTCCGCGAGAGCGCCATGACCGATTTCACGTCGGCCGGGGCCCATGATGCGTCGCGCTTCGCCCGTACAGAAGGGCGGGAAGTTGTAGTGCAGCATGAACTTCTTCGAGTACTCGGGGAGCAGTCCATCGACGATCTGCTCGGCCTTGCCGCTGCCGAGCGTCGCTGAGACCAGAGATTGCGTCTCGCCGCGCTGGAAAAACGCCGAGCCATGCGTCCGCTCGAACATGCCGACCTCGCCTTCGATCGGGCGAAGCTCGGTATATCCGCGGCCGTCAGCGCGCGTCTTCTCTTCGACGATGAGCCGGCGCGTGATCTTCTTCTCGAGCGTCCGGAATGACTCCTTCGCCCACTGTCGATTCTTCCTGCTGGTCTCCCACTCCTCGACGTTGCCGTCGGACTTCTCGACAAAGTGCTCGTCCAGCATCGAATCACGAATCGCGCTGACCTTCTCGTCGCGATCCATCTTGCCCTTGACCTTGCGCGCTTCAGTGAGGTCCTTCTCGACGAGCGACTTGACCTTGTCGAAGACCTCGGCGGGTGGAAGCATCAGCTCGCCCGCGCGCTTCTCGACGCCGGCCTTCTCCTGAAGCTCGCGCACGAGCTTCAGGATGTCCTTGATGTGCTCGTAGCCGAACTCGATCGCCGCGACCATGTCGGCCTCGGAGATCTCGGCGGCGCCGACTTCGATCATGTTGACGCCGTCATCATGCCCAGAGAGCACGAGGTCGAGATCGGAGTACTCGAGTTGCGTCGTGGTGGGATTGATGACGAACTGCGGGCCGTCATCGGTGTGGATTCGACCAACGCGCACCGTCGTCAGCGGGCCCTCAAAGGGAGCGTCTGAGATCTGGAGGGCCGCGGCGGCCGCGACGCCCGCGAGCACATCGGTGTCATTCTCGCCATCGTGGCTCATGACCCAGCACTGGATCTGGATCTCATCGACGAAGCCGTCGGGGAAGAGCGGACGGATCGGGCGATCGATCATCCGCATCGTGAGGATTTCCTTTTCGTTCGGGGCGCCTTCGCGCTTGCGGAAGCCGCCGGGGAACTTGCCAGCGGCGGCCATACGCTCGCGGTAGTCGACCTGCATCGGGAAAAAGTCGATGCCCGGTCTGGGATCGGCGCGGACGACGGTCGCCATGATCGTGCTGCCGCCGTACGACGCGATAACGCACGCATTACAGAGCTTGGCGACGCGACCGGTCTCGAGCGTGAGCTTCCGGTCCCCGACCGTCATTTCAACTTTGGTTGTCTTCATGTCTTTGTTGACCTTCGCGGTTGGTGCGGCGCTCGGCGGACCTGCATGGTCCAACCACGCGCACACCGTTCGTTTCAGAAAACGCCGCCGATCAACGCAAGAGCAGGAGGCCGTCAGCAGTCGAGATCGCGCCGTAAAAGGCGCTGAGCGCCAATCGAAGATTGGAATCCGGGCGCTGCATTCCTCGATCGATGGAAGACTGCGGAGGGCCTACTGCTGTCGCGGTGGAACGGAGGCGACGTACAGAGCGTGATCCGGAAACTCGACTACTTACGCAGACCCAGGCGCTTGATCAGCGTCTGGTAGCGCTCGCGATCGGTCCGGGAGAGATAGCGAAGAAGCCGATTGCGCCGGCTGACCATCTGGAGCAGGCCACGACGGGATGAGAAGTCGTGATGGTGCTCCTTCAGGTGCTCGGTGAGCTCGCGAATCCGCTCCGTGAGAATCGAGATCTGCACCTCGGGTGAGCCGGTGTCTGACTCGTGGGTCTTGAACTCGGAGACCAGCTCATTCTTGCGTTCGATGGTGACGGACATACTTCGATTCTGCTCCAGACTCGGGGCTCAAACTCTCAGCGCATTGATAGACGGAGGAGTGTACACAGACCCCTCAGGGACGGGCAACCCGGCGCCATTCGGCCGAATCCCTCCTCCGGGGTCGTCTCACCTCAGCGGCGACCATAGTACTCTCTCGCCATGCAGCTTTCTCAGCGAGCCCAGTCGATCAAGCCATCCTCCACCCTGGCCGTCACGGCCCGAGCCAAGCAGCTCCGGGCCGAAGGCGTGGACATCCTCTCGTTCGCGGCCGGCGAGCCGGATTTCGACACTCCAGAGCCGATCAAACAGGCCCTCGTGGCGGCCCTCAAGGAGGGGATGACGAAGTATCAGCCCGTCCCGGGAGATCCTGAGACCCGGCGTGTCATCGCCGAGAAGCTGACGCGAGAGAATGAGATCCCGGGTGTCACGCCGGATCACGTGGTGATCTCAACGGGCGGGAAGCAGTCGCTCTATCTCACATTCCAATGCCTGCTCGATCCGCCTGCGGATGGAGACCCACCTCAGGAGGTCCTCCTGCCGACACCCGGCTGGGTGACCTACGCGCCGCAGATCGAACTCGCCGGCGGCCAAGTCGTCGAGCTGCCCACCGGCGCCGCCGAGGGATTCAAGATCTCACCGGATCAACTCGAGAAGGCGATCACTCCACGAAGCCGTGCTGTGGTCTTCAACTCCCCTTCCAACCCTTGCGGCACGATGTACACGCCTGAGGAGATTGAGGCCCTTGCCCGGGTCATCACCGACGCCAGCGACCGCGCGCCCGATCTGGTCGTCGTCTCGGACGAGATCTACGAGCGGATCGTCTACGGCGGCTTCCCCTTCAAATCCTTCGCCTCGTGCCCCGGCATGGCGGAGCGCACGATCACCGTCAACGGACTTGCGAAGGCATTCAGCATGACGGGCTGGCGCGTTGGCTATCTCGGCGCCTCTGGAGACGCAGGGCTGCAATTCGCGAAGGCCGTGGGACGCCTGCAGAGCCAGATGACGTCAAACATCACGTCTTTCTGTCTTCCGGCCGTGCGCGTTGCGATTCAGGAATGTTCCGAGGATGCGACGCGCATGTGCGAGGCGTTCGCGCGTCGCTCGAAGCTGATATACGGACTCGTTTCGGAGCTGCCGGGACTTCTGTGCCCGAAGCCGACTGGCGCGTTCTATGTCTTCCCGGATGTGTCGGCGCATTTCGGCAAGACGACAAAGGGTGGAGCGCGTGTGGATTCTGCGGCAAGCTTCGCGGCCGCGTTGCTTGATGAAGAGCATGTGGCCGTGGTGCCCGGCGAGGATTTCCTCGGCTGCGGCGAGCGCTGTGTGCGACTGAGCTTCGCATGCTCTGACGATCAGATCCGATCAGGAATCGAGCGCATCGGCGGTTTCCTGGAGAGCCTCTCCTAGCTCGCGCCCTCCGTCTGCGTCCGGATCTCCGCGTCTGTCACCGCGGCCGTCAGGCGCACTTCTTGGTCCGTCCGGATGAGGCCCGAAGGTCGGTTCATCTCGGCGAGCGTGCTCACAAGCTGTTCGTCAGAGATGCGCGCGACGCGCGAGGAGGCGTCCTGATCGAGCTTCACGATCGCGGCGCCACGGCGTGAGACCATTTGAATCCGCCCCTGTCGCCCTGCAACCGGCGCCACAGAGTCCGGCTCATCCTCGACAGGCTCCATCGCAATCGGTCGCTCCGGCGGCGTCGCGACGGGCGATGGTCGAGTCATGATCACAGCGCTGGCGATCGCGATGATCGGGATCGCCGAAACAAGCGCTGCGCGTCTGGCCCTCCGAATGCGCCGTCTTCGCCGGAGCGCTCCTTGAAGCTCACCGAGCATCTCATCACGACGCTGACGCCCGAGCGCGCTCAGTTCGACATCCGGAGCATGTTCAACTCGATGCTCAGTCATCGATGGGCTCTCCGGACTGGCGACGCATCGCCTTGAGCGCTCGCTCGATTCGGCCGTGGGCGGCGCCGGCGCCGACGCCCAGCATTGCGCCGATCTCCTTGAGCCCCAGCCCACGAGCGAACCGAAGCGCCAGAAGACCAGATTGCTCGGGCCCCATCGACTCGAGTTCCTTTCGAATCCAGGCGATCCGATCGTCGATCTCAGTCACTGTCGCTGTCTGTTCCGTCCGCTTCGAGACCGCCGTTTCGCGCTCGCGCCTGCGGCGCTCGGCGCGGAGATGGTCGATCGCGGCGCTCCGTACGACGCGCCCAACCCACGCTCTTAGAGCGGGCTCATTCTCGATCGGCTTGCAAGAGCGAATCACGCGCATCATCGCGTCCTGCACGATGTCGAGGCAGGTGTGCTCGTCCAGTCGAGTTGTCGAGCGAGCGATGGCGTACATCCGGTCGAACCACTCCTCATAGAATCGCGCGAAAGCGTCCGGGTCTCCGGACGCGATCGCAGCAGTCATGTCTCGGACGCTTTGCACAGCAGAGTCTGACGCCTCACCGGTCGTGTCGTTTCGACCATTCTATGAACGCCCCGGATGCGTCCGTTCTGGCGGCGCCTCGGCTCTCTCAGCGTCCGCTGTTCTCAATCCGCTCGATCGCTTTCGCGACCGAACTGAGTTCGTCAATTGTCAGCTCGAGCTGCGAACGAACACGTGTCAGATGGAGTTGGGCAGCCGCGACATCCGTCTCATCGACATCGCCAAGAGATTGCTCTCTGTCGATCGTCTTCATGAGCAGCATGTTGGCGAGTTCGGTTTCTTTCTCCATGATCCTGATCTCGGCCGCGAGTTCGCGCTCGCGGTCTCGAAGCTCGCTGAGTTGGATCTCCACGCGCTGCTGTGATTGCGTGAGTCGGCGGGACTGGCCGCTCATCTCGTCAAGCACGCGCTCGATCATGTGGATCTGCTCTTCCGGCCCTCGCGCCAGGAGGATTCCGGTCTGCTCATGGAATCTCACCTCCGCGGGATCGCTGAAGAGCTCGAGCGCGCTCTCAAGGGCGCCGACGGCGTCATCGATCGAGATCCCCGGCCCCTCGAGAATCTCCTTCACGCTCCAGACGCCGTTCTGAATGTGCCCTTGCTCATGGTGAGGGATCGCGTGAGCGCGAATGACGAACATGCGATCGGGCGCATCGCCAACTCGATGGTCGCTGACCTCGAGGTGAGCGACGCTCCGCCCATCTTCTTCAATCTCGATCGCGTCCTGGAGAATGCTCAGCGCCGCCTCGACGGTCACGGACTTCAGCTTGACCGCCGGCGCGTAGAAGCTCTCGGCTCCTGGAAGCATGACGATGTTGGCTCGACCTGTCGCCTCGCGAATCACGCGCACGTAATCGCGCACGAGACCGCCCTTGAACTCGAGATCGAAGTAGTCGTGCTTCGAGATGCTCGGCGTTCCCGCGATCTCCGGCGACACCTCGATGACATAGATCTGCGTGACGTCGCTTCCGCCGATCATCTGCGTGTTGACGACGTCGACTCCATTGATCATCAACCCCGGAAGAAGCAGCGCGTCAATCGGCGCGACATCCTGAAGCTGGACGCGCGGCATGCCGATCTGATCGACCGAGTCCGGCGCCACGATTCTCATCTCCGGACTGATTCGGCGGAGCGACTCGAGGTACTCTGCAAGCGACCCACCGTCGAATTCGATGTCAACCAGATCGTCCAGCGGGTGGGCGTGGGATCCTCGCTGCGCCGAGACAGTCATCGGGGCCGCGGCGAGGCAGAGTGCGAACACGAGCGAGGCAGTTTGAATGCATCTCTTGCTGAACATGCGGGCAGTCTCCTGGTCAGAGGTTGGCTCTCTCGACAGGAACGTCGCCGCTCGGAGAATTTCGCGCGATCTGGTGAGATTTCTCGCAGACCGGGCGTCGCTATACTCCGCCCCATGCACTTTGAAACGCATCAATCGGTCATTGACGACCTCGAGGCGCGGATCTTGACAATCCGCGACTCTCTTTAACTACCCAGCCAAGGAAGCTCAGCTCAAGGATCTGGAAGGGCAGATGGGCGCCGCCGACTTTTGGGACAATCAGGAGGCCGCCCAGAAGACAGTCGCCCAACTCAAGCTCCTCAAGGCCCAGATCACCCCGGTCAGTGAGTTCCAGTCCGCCCTCGAGGACGCCATGGTCGGGTACGAGCTCGCGCGCGAAGAGAAGGACGACGATCTCCTCACTGAGACGGATGAGCAACTCTTCAAGCTCACGAGCCGGATCGAGCAGATCGAATTGCAGTCTCTCCTCTCAGGCAAACACGATCACCGCAACTGCTTCTTCACGATCTCCGCGGGCGACGGCGGCACCGAGGCCAACGACTGGGCCGAGATGCTCTTCCGGATGTACCTCCGGTTCTTCGACGGTCATCCTGAGTGGAAGATCGATGAGCTCGCGATGCACCATGGAACGGAGGTCGGCCTCGATTCCGTGACGCTGCACGTGAGCGGCCCATTCGCCTTCGGCTACCTCTCGTGTGAGCGAGGCACGCACCGCCTGGCGCGCGTGAGCCCGTTCAACGCACAAGGCAAGCGCCAGACGAGCTTTGCGACTGTCGACGTCGTTCCCGAGTTCGATGAGACCTCCATCGAGATTCCCGATAAGGATCTCGAGTTCACGTTCTTTGCGCGTTCCTCAGGTCCGGGCGGTCAGAACGTGAACAAGGTCGCCTCCGCCTGCCGCGTCGTGCACAAACCGACGGGCATCATGGTCGTCGCAAGCACGCATCGTGAGCAGCTCCAGAATCGGCGGCAGGCGATGGCGATCCTGCAGGCGAAGCTCGAGCAACTCGCAGAAGAGGAGCGCAACAAGGAAGTGGCGGAGGCCACAGGTGGCGCCGTCGAACGAGGCTGGGGCACGCAGATTCGTAGTTACGTGATCTACGACAACCGCGTCAAGGATCATCGCACCGGTCACGAGGTGGGCAATCCACAGAGCGTGCTCGATGGAGAGGTGCAGCAGTTCGTGGACGCGGAACTCAAGCGCCGTCGCAAAGTGCAGTCAGACGCCGCTTTACAGCAATAAGGCCTCTCTCGACTACCAGTCGTCCGGATCGCCCGTGGTGTTGTCCTTGATGGACATCAGGTCGAAGTCGTAGACGATCCAGGCGTTCGGCGGGATCGGCGCGCGACCTTCCGGTCCATAGGCCAGATGAGGCGGCACGATCACGCGACGCTTGCCGTTGACCTTCATGCCTGTGAGGCCGAGATTCCACCCCTGGGGCATGCCGTTGTCGAGCCTCAGTTCGCGGATGAACGGATTGGCGCCCGAGGCGCCGGGCTCTGGCGTGCGCGAGTCGTGCAGGAGCTGTCCAGTGATCAGATACGCTCGCCAATGAAGCGCCACGCTGTCGCGAATCTCCGCTTCGATGCCCTCCCCGGTCACGAAGTCGAGCACGACAAGCCCGTTGTCGCGGATCGTCGTGATCGACTCATCAGGCAGGCGCTCCATCAGGTGCGGATCGTCGCCCCAGGCGATTTCTCCTTCCGCGCCAATCCCCCTGAATCCCCAGGCAGCCCCGCTCTCATCGATCGTGACGTCGAAGTACGCATCCACAGCGCCGTCGAAGTCGACTGCGATGGGGTGCTCATTCGAGAACCTGACCGAGTTCGAGGAGACTTCGACGCGCACATCGCCAAGCAGATCGAGTTCGCGATAGTCGGGACGGATCATGTAGTCGGGCGCCGCCCACGCGCCGATGAGCACATTCCTGCGATTGAGTCTGCCGGGAGGCTCGTAGATACGCGCGAAGAGCTGGTCGCCATCTCGTCTCTGGAAGATCCAGAACTGCTGGCGACGGGGATTCAGCGGATCTCCGAAGCGACCTGACTCGAGATACACGGCTGGTCCGAGGCTCATCAGATCAACCCGCCCGACATTCAGGAACTGGCCGTCGCCAGCGTAGCGCCCCTCGAGCAGCGAAATTGCGCGCTCGGTGTCTGTGTCGGGCGAGGGTGGTCCGTGACCGATCCCAGCCTCCCCTGCTGAGGCGGTGGAGACGCGGCCCTCGGCGCTGAGGAGTGCGAGAGAGAGTGCGATGAGGAGCAGTCGGATGAACATGGCGTGAGAGTGTAGTCCGTAGGCCTTTCCAGGGTTGCGGAGCCCTCTTCACGCCGACGCAACCGACATGCCGAATCAAATCGTTAGAATCGGGACTCAGAGGGGAAGCGAGGGCTGGCGGCGCTGGCATTCGCTATCCAAGACAGCGTGTGACGGTTCGGATCCCCCCCTGGGTACGCGATGAGGCCATTCCCTTGGGGAGTACATCGGGAGATGGGCAGCCAGTCATGAGTTCTCAGTCTGCCGAGTTCTTTCAGTGCTACGAGTGCGGCCAGCGCTTTCGACTCACTGAGGAGATCGCCGGGAGGACATTGCGCTGTCGGTGCGGCGCCAAAGTGAAGGCGCCCGCGTTTTCCGACCAGACTGTGACAGCTGTCGAATCCCTGGACGACACGGTCGCTGACGTTGAACTCGACGAGCACTTCGACGAGATCGAGTCGGAGGCAGACGCCGCGGATCAGCCGGCGGAAGAGACCGAAGCGACGGAGTACGTGCGGATCGTCAAGCGCGGCGTCTTCGGATGGCCGATGGGCGGAGAGGTTCTTTTCTTCGGCGTGCTCTCGCTCGTCGGCATCGCGTGCGCGATCCTGGCCGTCATCGTCGGAAAGTACTTCCAGGCGTACATCATCGCTGCGGTGTTGATCGCGCCGTACTCACTCTTCCGCTTTCATCGCGCCTGGGGATTCTGGTCGGCGGGCCGACCGTGGCTCGAGTGCCTGCTTTCGGCGCTGGGAGAGAGTGACGAACGCCCGAGCTAATCGGCGCTGCTCGTCTCGACCGATGGGGCTCCCGGGAGCGTTTCCCTGATTCGATCAAGCAGGAAGCTGTGAAACGGATTGAATCGTTGCCTCAGCATCTGATCCGCCGGGATCAGGAGCACCCGTCGCTCTCCGCGCAGGGAAAGCGAGCCGAGGGTCGGGCCGCCGAAGTGCGAGTCAGCGCTCTCCTGGCCATAGAGCGGGTCATCGGGCGGGAAGGGCACCGCCAGATGGGACAGCGAGAAGACGAACTCCGGCCACATGAGGTCAAGCTCACGCCGAACGGGCTCTTCGGTCCCAGGCGCATACGTCCGGGCCTCGACCTCGCGCGTCTGACTCGACCGGTTGGCCACGATCGTCATCGAGAACGCGCGCGTTTGTCTCGCTTCCAACTCACGCACCATCGTGTTGTGCTGTCCACCGAGGAGCTGTTCGACAAGACCCATCCGGTTGACATCGAACACCACGAGCTCGCTTCCATTCTCGGGCAACTTGTCATAGAGGCGTGTGACCACCGCCCGCGCAAGCACGGTCGAATCGACAACGGACTGGAACGTTGTGATCGGCGGCAACTCGTCGAAGTCATCCATACGCTCGAGGCGCGCGAGCCGACGCTGGAGCATGCGCGTCAGACGCCAGATCTGGGCGCCGGCGTTCTTGGGGAATGAGTTGAACTTGAATGGATCGAACTCGAGTTCGATCCCCTGCCACCGGAACTTCTCGAAGTAATCCGACCAGCTCAGCGCCTTGTGCCAGGTCGAGACGACCGCAAACGGCGTGATGCCGATTGCCGGAGAGAAGAGATAGACCTTCGCGGGCTTCGGCAGCGCCGGGTCCTCCAGGGCGTCGATCGCGTAAGCCGTCGCGAGCGCTCCGCCGTTGGAATAGCCGAAGACGACAAGCGGGCGATCGGGCCCGATGACCTCGCTCACGTGCTGCGCGGCGAGCTTCGTCGCCGCCAGCCAGTCCTCGGCGCGTATGTTCGTCAGACCGGCCGGCGCGATTCCGTGCCCGGGCACACGCAGATTGACGGTGTAATAACCCTGCTCGTGCAGCACCTCCGCGATCGACCGCATGCTGTACGGCGAGTCTGTGAGTCCATGCAGCAACAGCGCTCCGCCAACGGGGTTCTCCTGCTCGAGGATCGTCGTCCGGTTCCAGTCGTACTCGAAGCTATCCGGATTGACGGCGTCGCCCGGCACAAATCGACTGAAGGCAAGTGTCGGCGGCTCGGTCGTCGCCGGGACCAGGTACTCGTCCAGTTGATCGAAGAGCGACTGCTCTGTTGCGAGATAGTCTTCGAATGTGAATCCGCTCGCGAAGTCCTCGGCGCGGAACTCGCCGACTGGCGGGCGCGTATGCCATGAGTACAGATCGGGCATGCTTCGCGAATCGAACGCTCGGACGAGATACACGGTCACGATGATCGTGACGACGAATATCACCGCCTGCACAACCAGCTTCGTCATCGCCCTCCCCAGGAAGCGGGCGAGACGAAATCGTCTGCGAGGAGCGTCGGTGTCCGCGTCGTTGTTCATGGACACAGAATACCTGACCGATTCTGCAGGCGTCGCCTCGCGAGAGCTCCATAGAAAAACGGCCGCGCACAGAGCGCGGCCGCGTGAGAATCAGATGTCTGCGGGGACGATCGGCTCAGCTGGCCTCAGCCCGAGGATGGGCGTCGTTGTACGCATCAACCATGCGCTCTGAAGTGAGGTGCGTATACACCTGTGTCGTGCTGAGCGACTGATGTCCGAGCAGCTCCTGGACAGACCGAAGATCCGCGCCGTTGTCCAACAGATGCGTGGCGAAGCTGTGTCGCAGCGTGTGCGGGCTGATCGAGGGATCGAGTCCGACCTGCTTCAGGTACTTGTCCAGCTTACGACGGACGCTGCGGGAAGAGATGCGCCCGCCGTGCTTGTTCATGAAGAGCACGTGATCCTGGTTCGCCGGCCCCCAGGACTCGCTGAATCGACGGTCATTGCGCACCGTTTCGATGTAATGCTTGATGGCGCGCATGGCGTGGGCGCCGAGCGGCACGATGCGCTCCTTTTTGCCCTTGCCGCGCACGCGCATAGCTTCGCCGGGCTCGTCGAAGTCCTCGAGGTTCAGATCAACGAGTTCCGAGACCCGGATGCCCGTCGAGTACAGCGTCTCGAGCATGGCGCGATCGCGCGCGCCGAGCGGCTCCGTGTCATCCGGCGCCGAGAGCAGGCGTTCGATCTGCTCGACCGTGACGGCCTTCGGAAGACGCTTCGACTGACGCGGGGTGCGAATCAGCGTCATCGGATTCGTCGGCGCGTACTCATGCTTCTCCGCCCACTTGTAAAAGGAGCGAAGCGTCGCAATCTTCCGCGCCATCGTCGCGGGGGAGTACTGCTGGTCGGAGAGATGCGCCAGGAACCCGCGAATGAGATCGGCGTCGGCGCCGATGATCGCGCCTGTGATCGTGGTCGGCGTGATCGTGCCGGCGACGCCGCCACCGCCGGCGGCGCGTCGCTGCGAGAGCGCTTCGCTCTCCTTCGCGCGGTCAATCTCGACATTCAACTCGTCGCCGAGGTAGGTGACGAACTGGCTGAGGTCTGCGCCATAGCACTTGGCGGTGTATGGGCTAAAGTGTCGTTCGTCAGTCAGGTAAGACTGAAACGCCTCGATGATGGGCAGATTGCTCATATGTGTCGTGCTCCGATTGAATGTCCTCTGCGCGCCGAGCGCGCAGCGATTTCCCTTAGAGGTGCGAGTTCGAGTTCGAGAAGGTGTGCAGGCCGGACGTCAGACCGCGCGCCAGTTGATGAGAGACCACGGCCGCGTCAAGCCAGTCGAAGTCGCCAGCGCCTTCCGTGGCGAGCGTCTGGACGGCGCCCATGAGGTGGGCCTCATCCCCTGCTTCGCACGAGAAGCTCCACCGATGAGCGCCCTTCGCGAGCGTCACACGCTGGGGCGCCGGGTTCTGACTGTTCGAGCCGTCCATGGCCAAACCGTCCTTCCATCGCCAGGCCCGGGCGACGGAAAGACCGCCGGCCTACCTGACCGTTGCTGATGCAGTCACCTGCGCCAGCCGCAGGCGTTCGGCGTCGAGCAATTGCGCGACGAGCCGATTGCACGTAAACCGTGTGAACAGCGGCATGCTTGCGAGATAGACTCGCCACCTGAGTGAGGTGTCCTCCTGGTGTCGTCCTTCAGCGAACGCACGGACAGCCATCTGGACCTCGTGATTCGCGCCATCCAGGTACGCCGAGGCGCTCGAAAGCGGCTCGTTGACGCCTGGACGCGACGAGGAGGTGAGCTGGTAGTCCGTGGGGGACGCCTGCAGTCCGCGCGGGTCGATGTATCCACCCCACGAATCCGCCTGCATCACCTCGCCTCTTCCATAGAGTGCGAGACTCATCCCGATCTCCGGCGGGTCATATGGATCCCACGCCGTAATCGTCCCTACGACAATCCCATCGACGCCAAGCGCGTCGGCAAGTCGATTGGCTTCGGCCGGTGAATCGACGGAAGCCATGCCGAGCGTCCGCATCGCGGCGATCGTGCGATTGAGCGGCACGACACTGATGCTCCGCACCTCATGAAGCTGGTTGACGAGCTCATCGGCGACCTCCATCGGGTCGACGACGCTTGTCCCGGATTCATTTCGGAGCGGGGCGACCGCCCAGACGACCTCGCCGCGCTCCCGATAGGGAGACGTCTGCGTCGTCGGGATGGCGAATCTGTCCTTCGGCTGACATCCGGTCAGGATGACGAGCGGCAGACAAATCAGCACCGAGAGACCTGCAAGGGTCAGATCGGAGACGAACGAAACATGTCGCTGTTCTGTTGTCATGGCGTCCTGCCAAATGCCGCGGCTCCGCCGGCGGCTTCTGTCCCGGTGGTCGTCAAGAATGAGCGTCCGTGCTCGTCAACGACCCGGCCTCCCATCCGTGGGACAACCGTCTGTTCTGAAAGAGTCGCCGAGACAATCAAGCCGCGGCGACCATGTCGAAACGAATATCAGTCGTCCCGATCCGTCGGGACGTTCGCGAGGTCCTGCAGCGGCGGATTGCCCGCGGCGCGCATGGCCTTCTCCGGAAGAATCGACCAGATCGTGTCTCGGCCGCTTCGATCGGAGATGAAGAACAGGCGATTGCTCTGACCCCACGTCGGCATCAGGTTCACGAAGCGGCCGCCGGTGAGGTTGGCGCGACCGCTGCCATCGATATTGACGATCCAGAGGTCTGACTTGTGGGGACGCTCGCCCGGCTGGGCGGCCGGGTTCTTGATTGTCGAGAACGCGATCCTGCGGCCGTCGGGCGCCCACGTCGGATTCACGATCGCGGCGTCAGAGCTCGCCACGATCTCAGTCGGATTCTCGCCCTGACCTTCGATGTAGTCGATCGTCCAGACGCTGAAATAGCGGTCGTCTCGCTCGCGAGCGCGCTGGAAGAGGATCTTGTCCGTGACTGGATTCCACTCCGGGAAGAGGCCATAGCCGATGAAGTGCTTGACCGCCGGATTCTCCACCTCGATCGCCCAGAGCTCCCACTGCCGTGAGACAGGTCCCAGGCGGGAGTAGGCGAGCATCGAACCATCCGGCGACCACGTCGGATGCAGCTCGTGGCTTTCCTCGCTGGTGAGTTGGACGGACTGACCGCCGCTGGAGTTCATGACGTAGATGTCCCAGGTCCCGGCGCGGTTCGACGCATATGCGACGCGACCGGAGTCCGGGCTGAATGTGGGCATGACGTCTTCGGCGGGATCGGACGTCAACTGCGTCAGGCTGCGACCGCCAACGCGCTTGACATAGATGTCTGAGGTCTCGCGATGCTGCGTGCTCGAGAAGACCAGGTACTTCCCGTCGCCCGAGATGTCCGGGTCGAAGTCCGCGCCGGCGACGCCGAATGAGACCTGGGTGAGGTTCTCGACTCCGTCGTACTCCGAGACCCGGTTGCGGCCGTCCGGCTCGAGATTGCCGTAGACGCTCATGACGCCGCCGGCCCGATTGGCGGCGACGATCGGGTCCTTCGTATTCGATGCGGCGAATCCGCCCTCGAACTCAAATGGATCAACGAACTCGTCGTTCTCTGCGTTCACGCGCTCGGAACTGACCGGCGCCGGGAGAGACGCCAGAGGCGGATCCGAGTTGGTTCGCTTCACGGAGGGGCTCGAGTCAAACATCGAGCAGCCGGAGAGAAGGAAGGCCGTGCTGCCGAGACCGGCGATGGCCAGCGTGCGAACGGCGGAGAGTGAAAGCGGATGAGTCATTTGCCAAAGCCTCCGTGCACAGTCGATGCCCCGCGAATGAGGAGGCGGCCTCCTGCTCGCGAGCCCGGCCAGGGACGCACCCGGGCCGAAAGAAGTGTCGGTCTGCTCGGGCTCCGCCGAAGCTCAACCGCCGATTGCCATTTCCAGCACGGCGGATGAAGTGACGCTCGAGAGTCGCGCCGTGACGTTCCACGTCAGGCGGCTTTATCGGACGCCACCCCTGCATCACTTGAGTGCAGGCCACCGATGATTCAGAGAATCGGACCTTCCGAGACTCCGAATAAGCGCGATTGAGGGAATAAGGGACGAAGACTGAAGATTGTCGGACGCTCCCCGGGGCCTCCCTCGCCTTCAAGGTGGACGAAGAGCCCTTGAAGGGTCAATATCCGGGCCGTGAACGCCACCTTGAAAACCAGTCCAGACGCGTCGTTGAGATCCCCCGTCGTGGCCCTCGTCTCGGGCGGCCTCGACAGCGCCGTCGCCACGGCGATCGCAAGGAATGACGGACACGACGTCATCGCGCTTACCTTTGATTACGGCCAACGTCACCGCATCGAACTCGAGGCTGCCCGGCGTGTTTCGGTGTCTCTGGGCGTCGCTCGGCAGATCGTGGCGCATCTGGATCTGGATCTGGTCGGAGGCTCCGCCCTCACCGACGAGATCGACGTTCCGAAAAATCGGCCGCTGATCGATTCGGAGGCCGAGATTCCAATCACATATGTGCCGGCGCGGAATCTGATCTTCCTGTCGTATGCAGTCGCTCTCGCAGAGGTGCACCAGGCCTCGCAAATCGTGCTGGGCGTGAACGCCGTGGACTACTCGGGATACCCGGATTGCCGCCCCGGGTTCATCGAGGCGTTCCAGCGATGCGCGGCCATGGCGACGAGAGTCGGCGTCGAGGGAAATGCAGTGCGCGTCACGGCTCCGCTGATGGAGATGAACAAATCCCAGATCATCCGGCGCGGCCTTGATCTCGGGGTCGATTTCTCGCTGACGCACAGCTGCTACGACCCGGATGAATCGGGACTCGCCTGCGGTTACTGCGATGCCTGTCTGCTCCGGAAGCAGGGATTCGCCAGCGCCGGCGCTCCCGATCCGACTCGATACGTGGCCGGCGTCTCGTGAATCGTCTTCTGATCGCGTCATTTGCCGTCGCGTCAACTCTCATCGGTAGCACAATCGCTCGCGCGGAGATCATCGAAGACATCCCCGAGGGAACGATCGCCTACTGGTCCTTTGATCCAGGGAGATTCCAGTCCGCGATCGACGCGCAGGCGGGTCGGGACGCATTGCTTGGGCTTCTTCGCGTGGCGCTTGTGAGTGGCGCCGCGGGTGACGAAGACGAAACGGCGCTGCTGCAGATCGCGCTCGCCGCCGCCGAGGCCGGCGCATGGCCCCACACACTCGCGCTGCTCGATCTGCGCATTTCAGATCCGGAGACCGGACCACCGGAACTCCAAGCCCTCCAGGTCGTGCTCGAGGTGAAGTCACCCGAGGATCATGGACAACTGCTGCGCTCGATGCAGGCGATTCTCCTGGGAGACGATGACGGTGCGGAAGGCGCGCAGGAAGCTTTTGATCTCCCCGGAGGGCATCGCGCTGTGCGTTACACCAGGCCGGACTGGCCGGCGTGGCGTGAGGTTTCATGGACATCGCGCCAGGGCGCCTTCGTCGTCGGGCTCGGCCGAGGCGCTCTCTCGCGTTGGTTCAGCGGCCACTCTGACGCAGCGGCGTCTCCCGGGCGTTGGCTCGTTCATCGGGATGAGGCGGGAATAGGCCTCCGCCGGAACGGGCTCTTCCTCGAAGGATTCGTGGATCTCAACCGGGTCCGTCGGGATGCGCCGCGGTTGTTCCTCGAGGGGCAGTTCGCTCGCGCGCTCGACGCGCTTGATCTTGCCAATGCGCGCGATGCGATGCTTCATGCGCAGTGGATCGAGGGGGAACAGGGCGCGGCTCCCTATCTCGAATTCACCAGATCATGGTCGGCGCGCTCCGAGCTTCCGGACCTGGTGCACGTCGTCGCGCTGACTGAAGCACAATGGCCGGAGACCGGCCCCTGGTTCGGGGCGCCGCCCGGGTCCTATGTGATCGTCATGCGAGCTGAGTGGATGACGTGGATCGATCGCTGGCTCAGGGTCGCGATCGCTGTGGCGCCCGATGATCGCGTCGCGCTGCGTACGCGTGCGATCGACAATTGGCGCAAGCGCCATCGAAGGCGGCTTCGAAATCTCACGCGATCGCTGGGACAATGGATCGTGATCTCCGATGTGCCTCCCCCACTCGCACCGATTCCCGGCGCCGCGTCGGTGTTCGTTGATATCCGCAAAGGCGTACGCGCTGAGACAGCGCTTGGAATGATCCAGTCGCTTCTGAGCCCCTTCGCTGAAGAGATCCGCAGGGACAGCGGCGATGTGTGGTGGCTGCAGCTCGAGCCGACAGGCCTGCTACGGTCGCCAGCATGGGGCGGCGTGTCAGAGGCACGAGGCGAAGCGCTGATCGCAGGATGGGGCCCGCCGTGCGTCCATGAGGGACGAAGCTGGATCGGGCGCCAATCGCCCAATGCAGGCGACGAGTAGGCCACCCGTGTCACGCCGGATAGACGCAGGACGTCTTGCTGGTCTCCCAGAGCGTGATGCGTCGAAGTGAGACTTCGAGATTCGAGTCGGCTGTCGCCTTCGACAGATCATCGAAAATCACTTTGGCGATGTTCTCAACGGACGGATTGAGCTCAGCGAACTCCGGAAGGTCGAGGTTCAGGTTCTGATGATCAAACTTCTCCATGATCGTCTCGCCGACGAGATCGCGCAAGGCGCGGGGAGACGTCCTGAGCTCCGAGGTCGATGTCGCCTCGAACTCTGGCTCGAGCCTGTAGTTGTGGCCGTGACCATTCGGGTTGTTGCATTTCCCGAAGATGCGGAGATTCTCCGCATCAGATAGAGACGAAGCATGCAGACGGTGAGACGCGGCGAACTCAAATGAGAGTCTGAAGATGTGGCTCATGCTCGGGCGCTCCAAAGTCAGGCTGGCGTTGTGAGCAAGTCTGAGACGAATCGCGCTGACGCTCACGCCGAGATCGCGCTCGACCTCCTCCGCGAGCCGCAACAGAATCCAGCGGGCGTCGTGCAACTCTCCCGCCTCCAGAATCGGGGGCCCATGCTCACGGACGACGCGATCAATATCCACGATGTTGACGAGGTAGCCGGTCGATGAATCGGGCTCTCCGTGGCATTCGACGTCGAATTCGCACTCGCGAACCGGCAGAACTCGTCTGTGCGCGGCAATCTCTTGCTCGGGACGCGAAACCAATCCGCGCTGCGGGTCGAACTCCACTCGCACTCGTCTCGTCAATCGGACCACGGGTGCTATCGTATCCTCGCCGCGTCGGCCCCGGCCTGATCGCGCCCTTGAGAAAAACGGATCCTGGAGACCCGCGAATGAGACTCATCACCGCCGCCACGCTCATCTCGATCTCGGCGCTCCTCGTCGGATGCGCGAGCGACGAAACAAGCGTTGATCAGACCGCCGCCAAGACGCCGGACGCAACCGCGACCACTGACCCGGCAGGCGACGCTGTCAATGACAGAGCCGCGTATGTCCTCGACCGATCCATGACGCGCATTGACGGCTCCGAGGAATCTCTGACGAACTACGAGGGGAACGTCATCCTCATCGTGAACGTGGCCAGCCGCTGCGGTCTGACGCCGCAGTATGAGGATCTCGAAGCGCTGTATCGCGAGTACAAGGATCGCGGTCTGGTCGTGCTCGGGTTCCCGGCCAACAACTTCATGGGGCAGGAGCCCGGCACCAACGAACAGATCGCGCGTTTCTGCTCGACGAAGTACGACGTGACTTTCCCGATGTTCGCGAAGATCAGCGTGAAGGGCGACGATATGGACCCGCTCTACGCGCAGCTCACCACCCAGCCGGATCCGATCGGCGGCAAGGTGAAGTGGAACTTCCAGAAGTACCTAGTCGATCGTGACGGCCAGGTCGTCGCGATGTTCAGCCCCCGCGTGAATCCGAAGGACAAGCGCGTGCGGAGTGAGATCGAGCGTCTGCTTGCCGCGGGGTGAGACCTAGCCTTCGAGCGCGGCGAGATCCTCGTCTGAGACATCGAGATTGGCCCAGACCTTCTGCACATCGTCGTGGTCTTCGAGCTCTTCGATGAACCGAAGGACCTTCAGGGCGTCGTCGCCCGCGACACGGACGGTGTTGCCCGGGATGAGGCTGAGTTCTGCGGAGGCACAGCCAACGCCGGCAGCCTCGATTGCTTCCTTGACGGCCATGAGATCCGTCGGCTTCGTCGATACGGTCCACGTGTCTCCGTCGAGCTCGACGTCATCAGCGCCGGCGTCCACAGCGATCTCCATGAGCCGTTCCTCATCGGGAGCGACTCCGACGTCGATCATGATGACGCCGGTCGGCTCGAACATGTAGCCAACACAACCAGTTGCGCCGAGGCTGCCGCCGCCCTTGTTGAAAATCGTACGCACCTCTGTGGCTGTGCGATTTCGATTGTCCGTCAGACTGTCGACAATGATGGCCACACCGCCGGGCGCATATCCCTCGTAACGCACATCCTCGTAGGAGGCGCCGTCGCCGAGTTCGCCTGTGCCCTTCTTGATCGCCCGTTCGATCGTGTCCTTGGGCATGTTGTGGAACTTGGCTTCCTCGATGGCGTAGCGAAGCGTTGTGTTTGCGCCGGGATCACCACCACCATTCTTCGCGGCGACGATGATCGCGCGAGAGCACTTGCTCCACATCTTGCTGCGCTTGGCGTCCACGCGCGCCTTGCGGTGCTTGATATTCGCCCATTTGCTATGGCCAGCCATGAGGAGTGCGTCTCCGGAATGCGCTAGTTCTTCTTCGAGTCGTCGCCGGCGGCGTCGTTGGCGACGCGTTCTTCCTCGGCGCCTCCGATGACCTCGGCGACAGCAGGCTCCTGGCCCGCGTCCACGGCTGCGATCTTACCCTCTAGCGAGCGCAGCAACTCCTCATCGAGTTCACTGAGACGCCCTCTCTGCGCGGCCCTCGCCTGAAGAAGCGAGCGTGCGACGACCCAGCGCTCGCGCGCCTTCGCTTGGTCGCCACCGATCCAGTACACGTCGCCGAGATGATCCTGAACCGTGGCGTCCTCTCGGCCCTCCCGGAGACTCGCCGCTCTGGCCAGCAACGATCGAGCGCCCTCTTCGATGACGACGCCATTCTCATTCCTGCGGTCGTCTATGAGGCCGAGGCGGTATCGCACCCAGCCGAGCGAGTCGATGATGGCTGCAGAGTTCGGCTCCACGGCGTACGCGATTCGAAGCAGGCGATGAGCCTCCTCAAGATTCTCACCGCGCTCCGCCATGCGGTACCCGAGATTGTTGTTCGCCATGGCATGACGGCTGTCGAAGCGAAGCGCGAGCCGATACATCCGATCGGCTGACTCCTCCTCACCGGTTGCGTCCAGCACATCCCCGGCGAGCCAGTAGGCCAGCGCCGCGGCTGCCTGATTCTCACTTCCGAACTTCTGATCCGTGATCGTCTCGACAATTCGCTTCGTCGCGCCGAACTCGAACATCCTCGTCAGCGCCTGATCGACGGACTCGACGTCGCCGACGGCCGCTGCGGTCGTGATCCAGAGGAAGAGCAACTCCTCGTTCGCATCTTCAAGCCTGGCGCCCCCCTGCTCCAGCAAGCGAAGGGCGTCCGTGTTCCGGAATCGCTGTCGCAGTTGGGCAGCAGTGCGCGCGACGATTGTCGGCGCCACGTCTGGATACGCGCGGACGGCGTCGTGGACCGCCTCATCGATGCGTCCGAACTCGGCGCCAACGAGCACCAGCAGCGCCGCCCGTCCGAGGAGGAAACCCACCGGCGGCTCGCCGATGTGATCCTCAACGCGTTCGTAGAGATCTATCGCTCGCTGCAGCGGAAGCGCTCCTTCGATCGCTCTGGCGCCGAGCGACATCGCGAGTCGCGCCAGGAGCTCCTGCTGCGACTCGAGCAGCTCCGGCTCGAGCCGCACTGCGTTCTCGAGCACGTCGGCAGCCTGCCGGAGATTCCCGCGCCTGATGTAAATCTGCGCGGTCTCCAGGGACGTATCAGCCGAATCCGGAGAACGAACGAGTCGATCGAGCGCCATGTTGTCGGCCTGTTCGACGAGGCCGAGGCCTTCGCGCAGCACGGTTTCGAGCCTTCGAGATGCTCGTACATCCCCGGGTCTTCGAACCAGCCACGCGCGAAGCAGATCCGCAGCCTCCTCCGCCTTCTCCCGCTCCAGCAGCACGTCAGCAAGCTGAAGCGTCATAAGGCGGTCGTAGGAGGTATTCGCGATCTTCTCGCGCAGCCATGTTTCGGCGCGTTCCTCCGAGCCGGTCCGCAGCCAGATACGCACAAGCAACTCGACGATCGGCTCCGTCGGCGCTTCCTCGGCAAGACTCAGCAGATCTCGCTCAGCGCGATCAAGCTGCCCCGTTCGTACAAATTCCTGAGCGCGAAGCCAGCGAAGTGTCTTGCTCGATGGAATCGAATCGCGAAGCCTGCGGACAGTCTCACCCAGGCGCGCGGCGTTGGCGAGCGGACCACGCGGGCCATAGAGATGGATGAGCCCCGCGTATCCAGCTTCAAGGGACGGATCGATCTCGACGGCGAGCAGTCGCCATTGCTCCGACTCACCCCAGCGTCGCATGGCGAACGCAATGTCCGACGCAAGAATCGCCACGTGCGCCGCCGCCGGATCGGACGCCGAGGATGACGGAAGAAACGGCGAGATCGCCGCGAACGCCTCGTCAAACTGCTGCAGTGAATAAAGAAGTCGAGCGCGAGCGAGTTGCAGCCCCTCGCGTTCGTCTGTTTCGAGGCGCATCAGCCATTCCGAGGCCTCGTTGTCGGCGCCCGCTTCGATCAGGGCGCTCGCGATTTCGATGATTCCAGGGCCGAAATCAGGCTCAACTTCGAGCAGCCGTCGAAGAATCTCGACAGCCCGCTCCGTGTCATTGGTCGAAAGGTAGATGCGAGCCTCGAGCATGGCCAACTCGGGCGTCCGCTCGGACTCTTGCTCCTCGATCGCCGTCAGGAGCGCCTGCGAATCCGGCTCGACAAGGAGCAGCGACTCGACATGGCTGCTCACACGAAACGGCGCGGCTTCGATCAGCAACTCCGTCTCATCGATGAGTCTGCCGGTATTCGCGCGACCGATGCGCCGGTACAGGTCCGTGAGCGCCATCTGATCATCCGGCGCCACCAGGAGGCGGCGGCGGAGCATCTCACGCGCTTCTGCGTCATCGAGCGCTGCGGCCTGCGCACGCACGAGTGCGCTCTCGGCAAGCCGCCTCTCCTCCGGCGTCAGTTCTTCAGCGATCCGATCGAGTGCGCCTGCGATTCCTGGCCCGACGCGCGTCGTCGCATTCAGGTATTCGATGAGCCGGAGATGCCGATCCTCGACAGCCCCGCGCGAACGAATGATCTCATCGATGACGATCAGCGCCGCTTCGGATGGACGGCCGAGTCGCATGGCCGAGTAGACGCGGCGCGGCGTCAGAGCGCCGGGATCGAGCGAGGGAAGCGCCGCTGCGCGGTCAAAGGCCGCCAGCGCCTGTTCGTCGTCACCCAATCGGAGCGCCGCGTCGCCGACATCGCGCCAGGCGTCGCCCTGCACGCGGTAAATGTCCGCGAGCTCAATGCGGTAGATCGTCGGCTCGCCGAATCGCTCCGGAAGCCGAATCGCAGTTGAGATCGCCTCATTGCCCGCCGCAAGGAACCCAAGGTCGTGAAGTGATCTTCCGAGCGGAAGCCCGACGACATAAGGAAGCGCTGGATCATTGTCTTCGCGAAGCTGCCACGCGCGACCGAGGAGCTTGGCCGCGGATTCGTGCTGACGGCGCTCGTAAAGCACGCGTCCGACGCGCTCGAGGCTTCGAACATCTTCGGGATCACGCTGAATCGCCTGCGCGAATGCCGCGCCTGACGAGAGGCGATCTCCGGAGGCGAGGTACGCCTCGCCAAGCTCTCTCCAGGGCGCCGAGGCGCCGGGATCGAGTCGCGTCGCCGCTTCGAGATCACGAATCGCCTCTGTATGCTCCCCTGAAAGTCGATGGGAGCGGCCTCGCACATAGAGACGCAACGCCTCAGAGGAGAACGTTGGCTCCTCGATATCGTCACCCGGCTCTTCGTCTGTCGGCTGAAGTACGACTGCAAGCGCGTCGTCGAGAGACAGATATGTGCGCCCGTCATCGGCGACGCGCTCCAGCAGCGCGCTATCGACGCCGGGTGGAGGCGCTGTCTGCATGGCGCGCGAATCCGGACGACGCGATTCCCGCTCAGCCGCTCTTTCGAGCTTCGCGATCGGATCCACGCCGCCTCGACCGGTTGAACTCCCGCCGCCCGTCGCGCACGCGCCGAGCGTCGCAGCGCATGCGATCGCGGCGCAGGCCAATAAAGTCGCCCGGAGGGCGCCGAAGAGCGGGGGATTCTGTTTCATCATCCGACTGTAGTCCTGGGACGGAGATATCTCTCTTCCATTCCGGAGTCCCGCCCTGCGCGGATCAGCCGGAGCTGCGGGCGGCCTTCGTCGATTTCTTCTTCTTCGACGTCTTCTTCCTGGAGGCCGGCCGACTCTTGGTACCGGCGACGCTCGGAATCTTTGCGTTCTTGTCGTCGCACCAGGCCTGCAGCGTCAGGTGCGCGTCAACGCCGTCGGTCGCCTTGATCGCGCGCTCGAGACTCGACGCGGCCTTCGCGGCGTCCACGCCTTCTTCGAATACTCCAGACCCGACAAGACGCTCCAGAAGACGCTCGTCGACGGGGATTGCGTGCCCACCGAGGCTCAGGAGCGTCACACGAGCCGCCACGAACTGAGGAATGCCCTCCAGGGCGGCAAGGTACTTCTTCGACTCCTTCTTGGGCATCTTCACGAGACCCTCGAGCGAGATCGCGTGTTCGTTCAGATAGATCGAGTGAAGCGTGGATTGCAGCCGGCGAGCGCGCTCTTCACAGTTCGGATAGCGCTCGCCAAGCATCGCCGTGACCTCGTCAAGGAGGGAGATGCGCAACTCGTTGATATCGACGATCGAATCCTCGATTCGGCGCATTGCCGCATCGGCCTTCGAACTCACCGTCTCCCAGAGGAGGAATGAATACAGAAGCTGCCGCAGCGGGTCTTCCTGCGTGGGCGTCTCGGCCGGCGCGTACTTGGGACGCAGCTTCTTCAGGAGCGCATGGATCTGATCGACATTCTGACCGCTACTCACGGTGTCTCCTTCTCGGTCTCACTCGGCGACTCAGTGGCGACGTCCTCCGTGGACGCGCCGCCGTCGATCCCTCGCAACTCCTCGCTTGCGCGATTGATCAACTCGTGGATCTCGGCCTGCTCTTTGAGGCCGCGATCAAGCTTGAAATGCAGATCCGGCATGCGGCGCGTCTCTACGAGATCCCCCGCCTGCCTTCGAATGTGGCGCTCCGCGCTTCGGAGCGCATGCATTGAGATCGACTCGGTGTCTTCAGGAATAATCGAGACGAGGACGGTTGCGTCACGACCATCCTGCGACACACGCACGCTTGTGACCGTCGCGGATCCCTTCATGCGCGGATCCGCGAGTCCCTTCAGGAGCACCTGCTGAAGTGCGCGTTTCAGAACGGACTCGAGTTTCTGCTGACGAAGACTCATGAATCATCCTCGCCATCAGTGGAAAGCAGATTCGCCTCACGCATCAGCTCCGCCGCGAGGGCGTCCTTGTCGATTGCGCTCTCGGCGTCAATTCCCTCGAGCTGCTGCCCATGCAGGATCTGCCTGCTCGTCACGCCGAGTTCGGCGTCGCCAAGACCTCGGAGCTTGTCGATCACCAGATCCATCGTGCGATTGATGCGCTGCGTCGAGTTCGACACGACCGCAAGGCCGAGGACCGCGAGCCTCGGATGATCGAGCGCAGCGACCTCCGCCACCGACACCTGATGGCGCCGATGCAGGCGGTCTTTCACTGAGCGAACAACTCGACGCTTGTCTTTCAACGACTGCGATCCGTGAACAATCAACTCGAATTGGAGCACACCAATCAACATGCGCGTCCGGCCTTGCAGGTCGAATCCTGCGCCTACAGCGTCCGGGCGACCTCAACCTTCCGGTAGCACTCGAGCACGTCGCCTTCCTTGATGTCGTCGTACCCGACGATCTTCATGCCGCACTCTTGACCAGAGCGAACTTCTTTGGCGTCGTCCTTGAATCGCTTGAGCTGCTCGAGCACCCGGTCATTCTCGATGACGATGTCATCGCGCGTGACTCGGATGAACGCGTTTCGCTCAATCGTGCCGTCGGTGACGTAGCAACCGGCCACGGCGCCGACCTTCGAGATCTTGAAGACAGCGCGAACCTCCGCGTGACCGATGACCTCCTGGCGAATCTCCGGCTCGAGAAGACCGGCGGCCGCCTTCTTCAGGTCATCGACGATGTCGTAAATAACCTGATAGTTGCGCACCTCGATGTTCTTCTGCTCAGCAAGCTGACGCGCGCTGGCGGACGCGATGACGTTGAATCCGATGATCACCGCGCTCGACGCGTCGGCAAGAAGCACATCCGAGTCTGTGACGCCGCCGACTGCCGCGTGCAGCACCTTGACGCGCACATCCTCTGTCGTGATGTCCTCGGCGGCCTTCTTGAGCACGTCGACCGATCCCTGCACGTCCGCCTTGATGACGACGACGAGCTCCGCGACCTTGCCGGCCTCCATCTGGCTGAACATCGACTCGAGCGTGACCTTCGGCTGCGCGAGTTCACGCTCGCGCTCGCGATCGCGGCGCTGCTCGGCCGCTTCCTGGGCCTTCTTCAGAGAGTCGACGATGTAGAAGCGATCACCTGCGTCCGGCAGCATGTCCAGGCCCGAGATCTGCACTGGCATCGCCGGTGTCGCGATCTCAATGCGCTTTCCGCGGTCATCGGTGATGTCGCGCACGCGCCCGAAAGCGCGCCCGGCGACGATGAACTGTCCGACCTTGAGCTCGCCGTCCTGCACGAGCAGATTCGCAACCGAGCCCCGCCCCTCGACGGGTTTCGACTCGATGACGACGCCACGGGCCGGCCCACCAAAATCTCCAGTGAGCTCGAGCAACTCGGCCTGGTAGTCAAGCGTCTCGAGAAGATCCTCAATGCCCTCGCCCGTCTCGGCGCTGGTCTTGATGACTTCCGTATCGCCGCCCCACTCGACCGGATTCAACTCATGCTCTGCGAGCTGGCCGTAGATCTTCTGGATCTGAGCGTCGTTGACCTCCGGCTTGTCGATCTTGTTCATGGCGACCACAAGCGGGACGCCCGCCGCCTTGGCATGACTGATCGACTCCGCGGTCTGAGGCATGACGCCATCATCCGCAGCGACGACGAGGACAACCATGTCCGTCATCTGAGCGCCGCGAGCGCGCATCTGCGTGAAGGCTTCGTGACCGGGCGTATCGATGAAGACGACCTTGTGCTCTTTGTCACCGGTGTACACCGGAACGCGAAACGCGCTTGTCGCCTGCGTGATGCCGCCGGCCTCCCCGGCTGCGACATCGCTTTTTCGGATCTTGTCGAGGAGGGATGTCTTGCCGTGATCGACGTGACCAAGAATCGTGACAACCGGCGAGCGCCGACGGGCGTCGACGGTCTCTCGATCAGCGAACTGATCGGTGACAACTTCCTCGGCGGTTCGAGCTTCCTCGACCTCGAGTTCGATGTTGTAGTCAATCATGATCTCCTGCGCCTGCTCCGTCTCGATGCCGGAGTTGACGGTCGCCATGACCCCCTGCAGGAAGAGCTTCTTGATGATCTCCGATGCTCGGACGCCGGTCGCGGATGAGAGATCCTTGATCGTGAAGGGCGCCGCGATCTTGACGGCGCCGCCGGTCGTCGCCGGCGTCGCAGCGCGCTCCGTCGATCCCATCTGCTGTTTGCGCTTGATCTCTCGACGCCGCTGACGAAGGAACCCGCCAGCGCGATTGAGTCTTGCTTCGCGCTCGATGAGATCCTGCTGTCGCCAGCTTCCGGCGCCGGCGCCTCCACCGCCACGATCGGCGCCGCGTCCGCCGCGGCGATTCGACTGACCCTCTCCCGGCGCGCCGGTACGACGCTTGTTGCGACGGGATGAGCGACCGGGATCCTCCGCGGGCCCCGGAACAACACCCGGGCCGCCGACGCCAGCGCCGCGTCCGCCGCGCTGGCCGCCGCCCGCCATGCCTCCGCCGCCGCCGCCACGGCGCGGCGTCGAGATGTTCTCCGGCGCCTCAACGCGAACCACCTTCGGCCCGGAGAGCTTCGCAGGCTTCTGCATGTGATCTTCAAGACGCGGTCCCGCCGGCGCCACAACCTTCGGACGCTCTGGGACATTCATGATCGGGGCCGCGGTCGAGGGCTCCTCCGGAGGCGCCGTGGTGTCCGGCGCGTCGCCTGAGGGTTCGTCCGGCGCTGAGGCAGCCGCCGCAGTCGCAGGCTGGGCGGGCTCCGCCTTCTCGACCGGCGCCTCAACTGTTGTCTCGACGGTCTCCACCGGCGGAGGCGCCACGGCAGGCGCATCCGCGACGGCGACGGCGACGTCGCCGCCATCGTCAGCGGCAACCTCTGCGGGCTTGGCCTTCGCCTTCGCTTTCGCGCGCTTCTTCGGCTTGGCGCGGACCTTCTCGAGATCCACGTGCGCGGTGCTTTCAACCGCAGTCCCGCCTTCACTCGGCTCGCTGAACCATTCGACGATGGTCGCCTCGAGTCCGGCTGAAACGCTGGACATGTGGTTGTTCATGTTGGGGATCTGCTCCGCCTGGCACTTCTCAACGATGGCCTTGGAGGTCACACCCAACTCTTTCGCTAGCTCAAAGATTCGCTTCGCCAAACTGAACTCCGGTCAAGAACTTCCAGGCGACTTGCGGTCGCCGCACGTACATATTGCTTTCCACTCAGCTCGATTCATCCGTCGAGCCGCCCTTCTCAAGCGTCTCGTCAATGGCCCCCTGCAGGATCTCACCTCCCGCTTCCGAGTCGCCCTCGCTCGCCGCCGGGAAATCCTCGGCGTCTCCCGGGTCGTACCCGGGATCCGGCGCGGGGGTCGCTGCCTCGGCGGCGCGCTCCTTCTCGCCGCTGGTCATTTCGTGCACCGGCTCGGCGCCACTGAGAATCGCTTCGGCGCGATCTTCCGCCTCGCCGCTCAGACGCTCGAACTCGGCAGGATCGGTCGGAGACTCCGTCGGGGCCCCGCCATCGCCGCCCGCGGAGAGAATCGCCGCTGCGGCAAGGTCGCCGGCGACTGGGCCATCGACCGACTCGCCCGCAAGGATGCGCCCTGCGGCGTCCTCTTCCTCGAGACGACGACGCTCGGCCTCTTCCTTTTCCTTCTGCTGCTGCTCTGCGACCTGGCGCGCCATCTCCGACGCCGCCGTGATCACTGTTCCAGCGTCTTCCTCCGACATCTCGAGTTGATCGATCAGCACGCCGGCGCCAGCCTCTTCGATATCGAAGACGCTTACGAAACCGAGCGCGGCGAGGCGATCCATCATCTCCTCGGAGATCACTTCAAGCGGCTCGAGCGTGTTGGCCATCGTCTCGAGACCCTTGTTGAACTCCACCGGCGTCAGGATGTCGATGTCCCAGCCGGTCAGGCGCGCCGCGAGGCGCACGTTCTGACCGCGCTTGCCGATCGCCAATGAGAGTTGGTCGTCGTTGACAACCACAGTTGCGCGACCGAGTTCGAAGCAGAGGCTGATCTCGGCGACTTCCGCCGGCTTCAGCGCGTTCTGAATAAGCACCTGGCTGGATTCATTCCAGCGCACGATGTCGATCTTCTCTCCATTGAGTTCATCGACGATGTTCTTGATGCGCGAACCTCGAACACCAACGCAGGCGCCGACCGCATCGACCTTGGAGTCGATCGAGGACACCGCGACCTTCGTGCGATATCCCGCTTCGCGAGCCATCGCCTTGAGCTCAATCACGCGCTCGCTGACCTCAGGCACCTCAACCTCGAAGAGACGCTTGATGAAGTCCGGGTGACTGCGCGACAGAACGATCTTCACCTGATTGCCGACGTCGCGCACATCCAGAATGAGACAACGAACGCGGTCACCCGGCTGGAATTGCTCGCCTGGGATCTGCTCTGAACGCGGCATAAATCCTTCGGCGCGATCAATCGAGATCACGTGGGCGCCGCCCTCGTACCGCTGGGCTGTGCCGGTGACGATCTCGCCGATGCGCTTGGAGAACTCGTCATAGAGACTGTTCCGCTCGTCCTCGCGGAACTTCTGGATCATGACCTGCTTGAACGTTTGCGCCGCGATTCGACCGAGTTCCTCGATCGTCATATCGAGCGGCTCCTCATGGCGATAGATCACCATCTCACCGGTGAGGCGATCGATGTTGCAGCGGAACTCCTCGGTGTCGAGCGTGTTGAAGTACTTCCGCGCCGCCGAAACCATCGCCAGTTCGAGATCCTCGATCAATCGATCGCGCTCGATATTCCGATCGCGTGCGATGGAATCGAGGATTCTCAGCATTTCCTGACCGTTCATTCTTTCTTACTCCGCTTTCTTCCGGGTCTCTTCAGTTGCCTGGTTGTCTGGTTGTCCCAAGTTGTCAGCCCGAAGGCCGCGTTGCAGCAAATCCAAAAACGAGACAAGACCACGAACGTTGAAAAACGCGCGTGGTCCGCGAGGGCGTGAGCCTCCATCACGCAGGCACTCTCGCCTCCATCAAGGAGGCGCCTGCGATCGGGAGAACCCGAGTCGGGCTGTCTGATGAAGCTAGGTCATCAACAGACTCCGTCCCCGAGTCGTTCTGCGCCCAGAAGGCCAGAACTTCCCAGACCCCGCTCCCGGACTGATCCGAGGGCGCTACACATGATCGCGGACACGTCGCATCGAGCGTTCGTCCTTGTCCAACTCGAACCGCCCGACCACCGTTGGCCGGCGCCAGCTCGAACCGATTCATCATGGTACGCGCTGCCCGGAATGGGCGTCAACAAGGGGAATCAGAGTTCCCATACCCGGATCCGGGGGGAGAATCAGACCCGGTCGGTCAGCTCAACAGAGCGGAGGATCTTCACGGCCCGGGCGCCCTTGAGCTGCCCGACGTTGGCCAGGAACTTCTTCCGGCCCTCGACACAGAGGACGATGTTCTCGCTCGCCGGCTTCTCGGTGATGATCATGTCGCCTTCGTCCAGGGTCATCAGGTCGCCCAGCGTGATCGTCGTCTCGGCCAGGAGGGCGCTGATCTCGAGACCGGCGCGTTCGAGACGCGAGCTGATGTCGGTCGCGTATTCCCGCCCGCCCTTGAGCTGGCCGACGCTGAACCAGCTCTGAGCATTGAGCTCATCCATCAGGGGCTCAATGACCGCGTAGGGGATGCAGAGATTCATGGTCCCGGCCCGATTCGCCATCTTCAGCTCAAACCCGATGACGACGACCACCTCGTTCGGCGGGACGATCTGCACGATTTGCGGATTGGACTCTGTCTCCGACACCTCAAACTCGAGCTCTCGCACGCTCTCCCATGCCTCTCGAAGCGACACGACGGCACGATTCGTGATCTGCGATATCAGGCGCCCCTCGATGACTGTCAGCGGACGCTGCGGAATAAAGAGTTCCGCGTTGCTGCCGCCGAGCAGGCGATCGATGATCGGATAGACGATGAGCGGGCTGATCTCGAGGCAGATGCGCCCTTCCAGAGGCGGCGCCTTGATCAGGTTGAATGAAGTCGGATTCGGCAGACCCGCGATGTACTCCGCGTACGTCATCTGATCGCAGGAGACTACGCGCGTCTCGACGATCATCCGGAGGAAGCCGGAGAGCGCGGCGCCGAAGTTTCGGGCGAATCCCTCGTGGAGCGTCTGCAAGGCGCGCATCTGGTCCTTGCTGACGCGCTCCGGACGCTTGAAGTCGTATTCCTTGATCTCCAGGGTCTCGAGATCGCGCTGGTGCCGGCCGAAGACCAGCCGCTGCTCGGTGGTATCCTCGACCTCGCCCTCTTCGATCGCCGACATCAGAGCGTCGATGTCAGATTGATCGAGAATGTCTGCCATGAGGCGCTCCGAGGGACCCTGGGGCGCAGGGCCACGACGCCGCGTCGCGCGACTCCTGCGAGTCCTCTATCGGACGAGCCGAAATGACCCCTTGAAGAGTGACACGGGGCGTGGGGCCCCCTTGCGGGAACAATTCACCCGCCTGCCGGTTAATCGTGGAGCCATGAATATGAAGCTCAGGATGATCGTGGGTCTGGCCTTCACCGCCATCGCGCTTGTCGGCACGAGCGCCGCGACGACGCCGCTCTTCCCCTCCTTCACCGGTGGCGGCAAGGGCGTCGAGCAGCAGGTCGAGCCCGAAAAGGAAGTCGAGGTCCGTGTCGTCGCGTCCAAGAGCGCTGTCGGCCCTGGAGACCAGTTCGCGATCGCCGTCGTCTTTGATCATGCGCCGACCTGGCACGTCCATCCCAACAAAGAGCAAAGCGTCATCCCACCGGAGATGGAGGGCTTCCAGCCGATCCATACCGAGATTGCGATCGAAGCGCCTGATGGCGTCGAACTCGGCCCCATCCAGTGGCCCGAGGTCTACTACGTCGACGTCAACTTCGGACCGGCGCCGGCGAAGTACGGGGTCTTCAGCGATGAGGCCGTCGCATACATCCCGGTCGTCGCAGGACAGGACCTCGCGAGCGGGTCGGACCTCTCGTTCTCCATCACTGCCACCTATCAGGCATGCGACGACGTCGTCTGCACCATGCCGATGGACGAGACGTTCGAACTCTCGATTCCGACGCTTGCGCGTGAGGACGCTGCGCAGAGCGAACCGGTCGAGCCGGCGCTGTTCGCAGACTTCGATCTGAGTGTCTTCGCGCAACTCGCGGACTGGGACGCTCTGAAGTCGCGACAGACGATCGACTTCAATCCCTTCGGGATCGAGTTCTCCATCGATCCCTCCGGCCCGATCGGCCTCGCGCTCTTTTTCCTGATCGCTGCTCTTGGCGGCATCTTCCTGAACATGACGCCCTGTGTCCTGCCGGTCATTCCCATCAAGATCATGGGTCTCAGCCAGGCGGCGGGGAATCCGCGCAAGTGCTTCATGCTCGGTTTGATCATGTCATTCGGCGTCGTCGCCTTCTGGCTCGGCATCGGCGGCGCGATCGCATTCGTCTCGGGCTTTGATCAGATCAGCACGCTCTTCCAGCGACCATGGTTCTCGATCGTGATCGGCGCGATCGTCGCGGTGTTCGCGTTCGTCGCCTTCGGCAAGGTCAACGTGAAGCTGCCGCAGGCGGTGTATCGCGTCAATCCATCACATGACTCCGTGCACGGGTCATTCCTGTTTGGCATCTTCACGGCGATTCTCTCAACGCCCTGCACCGCGCCGTTGATGGGCGTCGCCAGCGCGTGGGCGGCGACACAGCCTTCTGTGATCACGCTCGGCACGTTCACTTCGATCGGCGTCGGCATGGCGCTGCCCTATCTCATTCTCTCCGCCAATCCGAAGTGGATCGACAAGGTCCCGCGCACGGGCCCCGCAAGTGAACTCGTTAAGCAGGTCATGGGCCTCCTCCTCATCTCTGTTTCGATCTTCTTCGTCGGCACGGGCGTCGCGGCCGTGTTCGCGGAGGTGCCGCAGCCGCCGACGCGCGCCTATTGGTGGGCCGTCTTCGGCGTCGCGTGCGGCGCCGGCCTCTGGCTTGCGTGGCGAACGATTCAACTGACGAAGGCGCCGATCAAGCGCCTCGTCTTCGTCGGAACCGGTCTCGCGATCACAGCCATTTCCGGTTTCCTGGCGCCGCAGTTCGCGAGTCACGGCCCCATTGACTGGATCTACTACACGCCGGCGAAGTTCACCGAGGCCGTCGATCGCGGCGAAGTCGTCGTGATTGACTTCACCGCCGAGTGGTGTCTCAACTGCAAGGCGCTCGAATCGGGCGTGCTTCATCGGGGTGAGATCGTCAGCAAGTTCGATCTGCCGGACGTGACGCCCATGAAGGTGGATCTCACCAAGGACAACCCCGACGGCAAGGCGAAGATGAATGAGCTGAACTGGACGGGCATCCCGCTGCTGGCCGTCTACGGCCCAGGAGTGAATGCGCCGATCTTGTTCGGCGACGGCTACACCCCCTCCCAGGTGCTTGAGGCAATCGAATCCGCTCGCGGCGCGAATGCGTCCTGAGGGCTTCTAGTCGCCTTCACGGAAGTGGTTCAGGATGCGTTTGACAGCCTCGGGGGCCCGATCTAGGTTTACCCGCCTGTCGGCCGGGCCGATGGAGTCTGGTGTCGCTCAGTAGGGCGACCCGCAGGCGGGTGTAGCTCAGTGGTAGAGCGTCACGTTGCCAACGTGAATGTCGAGGGTTCGAATCCCTTCACCCGCTTTCGAAGACGCCCCGCAGGCCCCTCTTGAGAGAGGCTTGCGGGGCATCTTCATTTTTGTCGCACCGTGACAGATGTCGGCCGCGGCTCCCTTGGCGTGCAGACTCAACCAAAACGCAGTGCAAGTCAGGCGCATCAGTTCGCGATCGCCGGTGGCGCAAGAGCGGTTTGCTGCCCTCGCAACCTGCTTACAATGGCCTTATCGTCAGCCCGTTGTCATTAGACCAGTTGCCCATTCACCCGGTGGCCTACTCATGAGTGACTGCCCCATCGCCTGTAGTCCGCGATCACTCGCTGCGAAGCGGGGATTTGCATACATCCTCTGTCTCGCCTTGGTCCTGTTCGGGAGCGCATGCTCACGCGAAGAGCCCGCCGACGAGACTGTGTACTGGCCCGAACTCGTCAGATTTGATGAAGTTGCAGTTCGCGCTGACGGCTTCGCGCGCGCCGGCGATCATGACTCGGTTCGGAGCATGCGACCCGAGCTGCTCGACGCGGGCCGCGCGGTCACGCCTGCGACCGCTCCGTCCAACGTCGCCGATCCCCAGCAGGTCGCGACCAACTTGGCCGACCTCACGAACTTGCTCGACGGCATCTCTGCCGAGGGCGATGACGAATCCACGGCGAGTCTCGTGCTTGGCCTGCACCCGGTGATCGGGAGCCTGATGGAGGCCGCGGGAATGCCGCACGTCCACGCCCACGAAGGGCCGAACCACGGATTCCTCCATCCCCTCTTCGGTTCTGGTGGAGCTCAGGTCGGGACCGCCGAGATTAAGCTCCATGACGATGCCGGCGATCTTGAGGTCTGGCTCACGCGCGGCGGTCATGGGGGTGAGCCGTGGCGACTGGCGCTGGACACAACGCTGTCGCTCAGCCTTCCCGACCTCGGGCAGGAAGTGACTCTTGCGGTTCGGGATAGTGAACGAAACGAGGACGAGTATGGCGCCGCGACGATCCAAGACGGCGCCACCGCATATTTTGTCTTCCCAGGTGAGACGGGGGCAGATGCCTCCTGGCTGATCGGCGCCGACTTCGCAGCCAAGGCGGAGCTCAGCTTCGATGACGTCACCACCGGTTCATTCGTGCTGCGTCCGCACGTCCATTGAGAAAACACGACGGGGCTGCATGACTAGGGGCCACCGCTGGGCATCCGAAGCGACGGGGAGATTCTCAGGACATGGTCCGACTGCGTGACGTTTCTCTTTGTCTCGGGAACGCGGATCAGGTGTCGCCCGTCAGGTTTCATCTCCCGTCGTTTGAGGTGGAAGCTGGTGAAGCTATCGCTCTCACAGGACCAAGCGGATGCGGGAAAAGCACGCTGCTCAACCTCGTCGCAGGTCTGCGCAGGGCCGACGAGGGCCAGGTCATCGTCGCTGGGGTTGATCTTGCGACCCTAAGTCCCGCACAGCTCGATCGGCACCGAGGCGCGCACTGCGGAATGGTCTTCCAGACATTTCACCTCCTCGCTCCCTTCACGGCGCTTGAGAACGTCTCCATCGGCCTCCGTTTCGGCGCCAGACAACGCGCCCGCATCCGGACGCGCGCCACAGACGTCCTTCAGCGCGTCGGACTCGGTGACCGTCTTCATGCGCGACCGGACCAACTCTCCGTCGGTGAGCGGCAGCGCGTCGCGATCGCTCGCGCCGTCGCGGGAGGCGCCCCCATTCTGATCGCTGACGAACCGACGGGGTCGCTTGATCCTCGTACAGGGAGAGAGATCTTCGCTCTGCTCCGCGAAATCGCTGCAGAGCAGGATCGCACGCTCCTCATGGTCACCCACGACCTCGCACTCGCGGAAGAGCTGCCCCGTCGCTTCGACTGTTCAGACCTCATCCGTTCAACTCACGTCGACGCAAAGACGGAGGCTCAGGTCTCATGAGCTTTCTCTCCATGGCGTTGCGCTACCTGAGGTTTCGGTGGCTTGTCACCATGCTCACGGTCGCCGGAATCATGCTGGGATCGGCGCTGGTCTGCACGGTGCTCGCGTTGCGGCACGAGTCTGAGCGAGCTCTTTCGAGAGACGCAGGGCTCTTCGATCTCGTTGTCGGAGGAAAGGGCAGCCCGCTGCAATTGGTGCTCTCGAGCGTCTATCACCTCGACTCACCAACGGGCAATCTGCCTTACCTCGAGTACGAACGACTCCAACGTGATCCCCGTGTGCTTTGGGCGGCGCCCATCGGGCTCGGGGACAACTACGAGGGGTTCCGCATCGTCGGGTCGGAGCCGCATTTCTTCGATCTGCCGGACCGGGACGGAAATCCCTTCTTTCAGCTGTCACGAGGAGACCTCTTCGAGGACCGATTCGAAGTCGTTCTTGGGAGTCACGTTGCGACGGCGACCGGACTCGACATCGGGGAGACATTCTTCGGCACGCATGGACTGGTCCAGGTCCCCGGCAGCGAGGTTCATCGCGACTTTCCGTATCGAGTCAGCGGCGTCCTGGCTCCGACGGGCACCGCGCAGGACCGCGCGATCTTCGGCTCGCTCGCATCGGTCTGGGAAATCCACGAGTCCGAGGACCGCCTTCACTCTGCGATTCAGGGAATGGCGCAACTCGGGGACCGGCAGGAACGTGAGGCCACCGCAATTCTCATCCGACTCAAGACTCCCGGACTGCGACTCTGGATCGCCGACGAGATCCGCACACGAAGCGACGGCATCGCCGCGATCCCCATCAACGAGATCCTGCGATTCCAGCGCGGAATCGTCGGCCCGGTCCAGCGCGCCCTGCTCGTGGTTGCAGCGGCGGTCGCCGTTGTCGCCTGCCTCACCGTCCTCACGACCCTTCACCAGGCCGCGGAACGTCGCCGCCGTGACATCGCCATCTTTCGCAGCCTTGGCGCCGTTCGCTGGGAAGTCGCCGCCCTTGTATTCACCGAGGGCTTGTTGCTCACCGGCGTGGGCATCACCCTCGGCCTGCTTCTGGGGCACGGAGGGCTTGCTTTGGCCGCCGGCCCGATCCGCGATGAAACGGGACTCGTGCTTCATGCCTGGCGTATGCCCGGTTCCGAGGTGATTGCGCTCGGCACAATGATGCTCTGCGGAGCGATCGCCTCCCTTTTTCCCGCAATATCCTGTTACCGGCGCACGCCAATCGCTGACCTCCACCTGGCAGATTGAGTCTCGTCATGAACGTCTATTCCCAACCTCTCCTCGTTCTGCTCATCGCCACGCTCGGACTCGGAGTCGCGGAGGGTCAATCGGACCTCGTCGCATCGGCCGAAGGAGACCAACGGGCGGAGCGTCGGCAGACGACGGCCTCCTCAGAGTCTCCGACGACCGCCAGGGCCGCCGATGTTGGGACGGACGATGACTCTGAAGATCTGCCTGTGATCGATTTTTCCATGCTCGACCAAGTCCGATCGCTGGACCTCATCGACATGGAGCCCAGCTTTCCGGAGTTCCTGAAGGAACTGGACGGTCGTCGCGTCAGCCTCGTCGGATTCATGGCGCCCTTTGACAGCCTCCGCGATATGCGCCGCTGCATGATCGTTCCCAGCTACGTCGGGTGTAAGTTCTGCAGTCCGCCCAAGCTCACGCAGGTCGTCTACGTCACGCAGGGAAGCGACGACGCGCATCGGCGTTCCTATCCGTTCATCGAACCGGCCTCTCACGTCAGCGGCATCCTCCGACTCTCGCTGCCGGAGAGCGATCACGAGGGCTTGGAGCACGGGTTCTTTTATTCTCTTGAGGACGCCATCGTCACTGCCCATACCGGCAAAGCGCCCACGCGCGCGCCCGGTCACGGCCTTGCGCCGCACGAGCCGATCACGACAGAGTTCGAACCAGTCGCGCTGACGGACATGGTCCAACTTGTCGCGGAAATCATGGGTCGAGAGCCACTCGTCCCGATCGAGATGCAGCCTGTTTCCGCAGAGACCTTCGGCGATATCGTCCGGGCCGACCTCGAGGCGACGTTCCCTGAAGCCACTCGCGCCGCCCGAAACGAGGCCTTTCGCCTTCTCGGCCTGCTTCCAGAGGAATCCGACTTGATAGAAGCCCTCGCGGAGTTCCAACTCTCGCGTCGCGTCGCCACGACCGACGCGAAGGGAGAGCGCATCTATGTGCTGGACTCCGTGCCGGACGACCATCCTTACGTCCAGCTTGATGTGGTCGGTGAGATCGCCGACGCGCTGAATCGGCAGCACTATCCTCGCGACCAGAAGATCCCGGATTCAGACCGCCCGGCAGGAGGACTCCCGGAGAGCGACGACATCCGCCGCGCGCACGATGCGCTCCGGAAGGGACTCAAAACCATGACGGTCTATCGCTACGCGAGGCCACGCGGCATCCCTCCAGGCGCCCGACCGCCAGCCGAAGTCGTCCGCGAGACCAGGATCCGCAGGCAAGACAAGACCGGGATCGAGAGGGCGCTCAACTCGGTGGAGCTCGGCGTCTGGGATGCAGTGCCCAGTTTCCTGGGCACATTCTTCGTCGATTCACTCGTCGGCGACACTGGCCCGCTCTCGGGAATCGAACCAGCGCTCGCTCGGCCGCCCTCTACGACGATGGAGTTCTTCCGTCCTCGCTGGTATCAGGACGCCACGCTCTGGCGCCCGGAGCCAGTGCCGAGCAGCTTCGCGGACAACATCCTGGATTCCGCGCCCGACCTCACCGATGTCCTCGGTATTGGCGGCCTCGTTCCCCTGCTCCGAGGGTGGTATTCGTTCGATGTCGCCAAGATCCTCGCCGGAGGATGGACGGGCGATCGCTGGGCAGTCTGGATGTTCCCCGATGGCGAGTCGGCCTTGATGCTGGAGATCCGCTGGCAGGATGAGACTTCGGCAATCCAGTTTCGTGAGGCGATTCCCAGAGACTCCTTGTGGACTCTTCCTCCACACCGTGCCGGAAGCACTGTCGTACGAATGTTGCGAGCGGATTCCGACGACGTACTCAGTCGCATGATCGCGGCTGCTCAGGCTGGTCCGTAGGGGAGACTGGTGCACGGCGAGGCCAGAATCATCCCAACAGTCGAGACGCGCAACGCCACGTCGCCCCGGCTGACACTGTGGTCGAACGAAAGCACCATCACGCGTTGGTCGCGAGCTCATAGTTCTCCGGAATCGCCAGCGACCGGTCTGCGGTGTCCATCGTCGCACGGATTCTTCTTCGCTGGGATGTGTTGCAGCGCATCATGGTGCGACTTCTGCAACTCGTGCGCCGTCGCGCATGTCCGGTGCGAAAGCCGTGGTATCAGTTTCTGGATTCGCGACTTCGAACTGACGGTTGAGCCGTCGCAACTCGGTGATCGTGCGACCGGCGTCCCGCATTCGTGACCGGCGTTCGGCGTAGGCAGCGAGGATGCGATTCGCTTCGGCTGCCAGCGTCTCGTCTGCGGGCGTCGGGATGTGATTCAGTGGCACGGCGTACGTGAACCGTCCGGTCTCTGCGGCGTACGTCGGGATCTGGGTGAACCTCCGGTCCTTGCCGGGCCCAACGTCGCCATTGTCCTCGGCAGCGAGCCCGGCCTCAACGAAGAAGTCCACGGCATCGTTGGGGTAACCGAAGAGATAGCCGTAGGCCCGCCAGCGGTCGGCCTTCGGCATCCGGTCCACGACAGCGACGACGACGGACGGGTGAGTGCATGGCGTAATGCCCCACGGGCTCCAGAATCTCTCATGGCGTTCGATCATCCTGGCGAACGACGCGAGATGCACAACGAACGCGTGCACGGAGCGCTCGCCGTCGTGGATGTTGTCGAACACTTGAACATCGGCGTACCAGATGTCGTTGCAGAGTGGGGTGAGCTGGGCCCGCACGCATCGTAGTTCAGCCAAGTCGGGGGCATCGACCTCGAACGCGCCTCGCCAGATGCCGGTGCTCATCGGCTTGAGACCGCCGGCCAGCGTGTACAGCGCTTCGTGATCGGCTGCCTCGCGCAGCAGCGCGAACGTGTCGATCGCGGAGACAGCATCGGAGTCGCAATTGGTCTCCGAGACGACGCGAGTGGTCGCAGCGCATCCACTGATGGTGACTACCACCATGAGGCAGGCGCAGGCGAGAGAGACCGCAACGCACGCGCTCCATGGGCGGGGTCCGTCGGGAACGTCTCGATATGCGCGTTGCGACCCCGTGTGCATGCCCATCACTTGCCTCCACCCGACCCCAACTCGAGACCATCGACGATCATGTGACCGAGCGCTTGCCAAGTCGGAACCATCGCCTCGGCCGGCAAGACGATTCGTTTGCCGTTGTCCCACTTGACCAGTGTCGATCGGCGGTACTCAAGCCCCAACACCTCCACAACGTTCGCTTCGTACGCCCGAATCCACTCGATCGCGTCCACGGCCAGAGAGATACAACGCGCACGCTCAGACTCAGTTGGCGTGTCGAACTCCGGCAGTTCCGCTTTCGACCAGGGAGGGCGCTCAAGAGTGTCACATGTCGTGTACTGAGGTAGAAACTGGTAGCGAGGCAGGAACACACCACCGTGCCGAGGATCCCCGTAGAACAATCCGAACCCGCGTAGCACGACGCTTTTTCCACGCGGTAAGTTCAGGATGTACACGCTCGAACAGTCTTCGTGCGTGGCAGGCGGTTCGATCCGTTCGAAGCCGATCTCGACCAGCCAGTTGCCTTCTGGCCTCAAGACATCGCGCCCCCAGCACCATATCTGTTGGTTCAACAAGCTCGCAGCTTGCCTGAGGAGGTCCCGATGAGCCATCCAAGACGCCATGAGCACGTCAATGATTCCGAAGTGCCACGTCGACGTAGACATCGACGAAAAGCGATGCCGACGGGACCTCAAGTTTGCCGTGTCCGAGACTGACGTCACGGGCAACAGTCTTCCGGCGGACCAGTGAACAGATGTCGTGGAGGCGCCCGGCGGCGAATGCCGCGACGGATTCAGCCTCCGTTGCGGTCATCGTTCTGCTCTTCGTGGGTTGCAATCGCTCACTCCTCTACTGAACTAACCGGCCACCCGGCGAAACCACTCGACGACCCGCGCACGGTGCGCCTCGCCGTAGAGCCGCGCGAAACTGACCGCCTCGGCCGACTTCGCGTCTTCAAGAGCGGCGACCCGCTGCCGAGCGAACTCCGGCGTCAACTCAACATTGCATTGCTCCGTAGTGAAGCGGAGCCACGCCTCATATGTCTTGGGGATTTCGCTACTCTTGATGACTGCCTCCATTCTTCTGTGTGAATTCCGGATCGCCTGACGACTTGTATTCAACTCCACTTCAGCTGACTCAGCCCGGTCATTGTGTTCGATCGAGCCGCAGTCCAAGCACTGGTGATCCGTCGTGTGTCGAACACCGATCTCTGAATAGTTCAACCTGCTCGTACAGCATCGACTTTGAGTCGCAGCCTGACTGTGTGCCCGGTCGCGGCGCGAAGATCAAATGAGCACCCTTCCTCCCCATGCAAGAACAAGCGCAAACAGGATTGCAAAACCCGCCTGCCTTCCAAGGACTCTGAACGTCAGCTTCCAGCCAGTCTCACGACCGATCGTCATGGCGGTGACGAGGCAAGGCAGAAGCACACCCGCCAGGTACACCGCCGTCAGCGCCTGCGCCGCGGTCATTGGAAACGACAATCCGTCGTCCGCCGCCAGCAGGAAGATCCCGTCTTTACGAACGGAAGCCAGCACGACGGGCAGCGCAGTTTGTGATGGAAGGTCGAACACGCTCATCACCGGACCCAGAATCCGAGACGCCATGTCGAGCGCTCCGAAGTGAGCCAACAGCGACGCGACGATGCAGATCACGACGAAGATCGGCATCGCCTGCAACAAGAACTGTAGAACTGTTCCCGATGCTTCTCGCCACAGCGCTGACACAGTCGGCCATTGCATGAAGGGTCGACTCGGTGTCATCAGAACATTCAGCGAGCTTCGGGCCGGAGCTGGCGACGTGAGACGCAGGTAGACGAGCGTTGTCACCAGCAGATACGCCAGAAACATCATGGTGAGCGACACGGCCGAGCTTCCAGTCGCAATCGCCGCCGCTGACAGGACGGCGAGCGTGGCCGGCAGTTGATAGCTGCACGCTGATCCGAATGCGATGGCTGAAATGGCAGGGCCTCGCGAACAACTTGAACACGATCGTGTGCTGATCACCGCGGGCACATTGCAACCAAAACCCATCATGACCCGCACGATGTCCCGTCCGCTCAGGCCGAATGGTCGCACGAGGGGGTGAAGCGAGATGTTGATTCGCTCAATCAACCCGCTGGCCTTGTAGGCCCCGAGAATCAGAGCGAACATCAGCACCGTGGGAAGCGCCCAAACCAGCAGGAATGGACCCATGTTCAACAGGCCGTAGCCGAACTCCCCTTGCTGAGCCGAAAGCACGATTCGCAGCCAGTTCGGCCACGTGGCATCGACAGTGGCAATGACAGGTTCGAACCAACTTGCGATGATCGGGTGAAGCAGATCCGCCACGGCATTCGCGCCGAAGATAGTCGCCAACGCCGGCAGGAAGAGCAGCGAGAGCGCAATGAGCGGGCCGAAGACGCGATGCTCCATCCATCCCGCCTTTGGCTCGATGCGCCACCCCGCTTGGGCCGACAACGATGCGTTTTGAAAAGTCGAAGGGTTGTTTGTCGCCTCGGCGATCTCCCGGCGATGACGGTCGGAAAGCTGGCGAGCATCGACCGGGATGAACTTGACGCCCGCATCCGCCGCAAGGCGTTCAATTGCCTCGTGTGCGGCCGCTCCCGGCTGCACCTTGTCCCAATACGTCACGACCACAACGCCTCGCTTACCGGCAACCAGCGGCAGCATGTCGCTCAAGTCCTGATCGAGGCTCGTCGCCTGAACCACCAACAGGACCGTCTCTTCCGCAGCGAGGGCATCCAATGCCAGGCGCGTCGTCTCCGTGTCGGAATCGCGGAGAACACCGGGCGTATCGATGTACTCGGTGTTTGCCGATCTATAGCGCTCGACGATGACGGTTGAGCCGCGAAAGTTCGTCTCACCAGCTGAACGGCCGGTCAAGGACGAAACGAGTTGAGACTTGCCGACGCTTTCCTTGCCAACAACAAGGATCGTGCGAGTATCAGGCGGCGCAGCGACGGCATGGTTCATGTGGGCTCTGGTTCGGCAGAAAAATCAGGCGTTCAACGGAAGTTCCATGACCACATTGCTGATGTGTGTCACGATGGCGCTGTCGCACGCGGCATTCTTGATCAGAACGCACCCGCGGCTCACGCAACACTCGGCAATGGCAGGCTCGGTCTCAATACTGGGCTGGATGCTCGTCGCATTGTTCACATGCTTCTGGACAGTTGTCGCGAAGTTGCTCAGAGTCTCGGTCACGTCGGTCGTCTCCGAAGCCTGAAGACACGCCTGCAATTCTTAAGCTTGTTCTAACACACACACTCTTCTCCGCAGCAGGACAGATCGTCGAGATACATGCCCCAGTTCCGATACTCCTCCAAACGTTCGGCGGGCAACCCCAGAGAAGTGGCGATCGCTTTGGCCACAACGGCGAATCGCTGTCGATACTTGTAGATAAAGCAAAACACATGGTTGTCATGTCGCACGGCGGGGCCGCAGAGGAATATGCCCGGAACCAGTGTCGACTCGTCGTTCTCAGTCAGCAGCGGAAAGCCGTCGTCGCGCGCCTCAAACAAGTCCATCACGAGTCTGTGGCTTCCCACAAAACCTCCGGCCCAAAGCGGCTGCGTCGATGTTTGAAACACGCGCTCGTCGTGTGTCGCAACCTCATACACGCCGCCTGATCGAGAAACCGAAACCACGGGTGTGTTCGGAAACAACTCGACGTGCTGCTCGAAGTGGCTCTCTCGCATGCGCTCGAACGAACTTGTCGAGAGCGCAACGCTCGGGTCGGAAGTCTCCTTCGTCCACGGGCAGCCGGAGTCGAGCATCCGCACGTGTTTGTTTCTCTGCGACAGGTGATATGCCGCGTCGACACCGCTCTCATAGCCGCCGATGATGACGAAGTCGTCGCCCTCGAGTTCCTCATAACCACCGACCGTGGCCGTATGGCGACAGAGTTCGCTTCCGATGAGGCCGTTGAGGCGGGGGTATTGGTACTCACCGGCAGCCCACACCACGTGCCTGGCTCGCAGAATCTCGTCCTCGGTGTCAATGCAGAACTCGTCGCCGACTTTCGTGACGCGAAGGACGCTGGTGTTCTCGCGTATCGGCAACGCCGTGTGCTTTGCGACTTGCTTGAGATGAGCCGCGTATTCTCGACCGGTCGGGTGCTCAACTCTCATGCTGTATGCGGGCGAAGAGCCGATCGCGATCGAGTTCAGATCAAGCATCCCGATTGAGTTGGTCGGGAAGGAGGGCGTGATGAATCGGGTCTCAGTTGGCCATGCAGCGAAAGAAGACCCAATGGTGTGCCGCTCCAACAGAAGATAGTCCTCGAGGCCGGCGTCCTTGAGCGCAACCCCAACGCCCACACCTGCGGCTCCCGCGCCGATGACGACGGCGTCGTGAGTCTTCACTTTCATTCTGCTGTCTCCGCTCGCCCCATCATTGATTGAATCCGTTTCGTGAACTGTCAGCAGTGGCGCTCAAGGCGAGCAGCACCAAGAGGAAACGAGGCGATCTCGAGATGACCCCGCCGATCATGCGGCGTCGCATTCGGCGCAATTCAACCAGATTGGGCGCCGAGCGCGACGAGCGAGCAGAGCGGCGGCTCGAGGTCATAGACGAATCCTTGTTGACAATGCAATGCCAATAGCATAGCGTCCCGATCGCCGACGCTGGAGCCAAGGAGGGGGGCCGCGTGCCGTTTTATGACTATCGATGCCCAGCCAACGGTCGCACCGTCGAGGTGCGCCACTCGATGCGCGAGTCTCTCTCGTCATGGGGCGACCTCTGCCGACTGGCCGACTTGGAGCCGGGAGATACCCCGGAATCGAGTCCCGTCGAGCGACTCGTGACAGTGCCGGCCGTGCTCGCAAAGCCTGACCATTCAAGCGGCGGTGGGTGCTGCGGCGTGCCGGGATGCGGGCCTGGCCACTGAGTCCGCACGAAGTGCGATCGTGTCCACTCGCTGCCGTCCGGCGGCACTGGTCGCCTTCTGGACTGAGTCAGCCCTTTGACGAACGTCATTGCACCGGAGATCCTGGGCCGGGGCGAATGATCCAACCGATGCACGCTGAGGTCGATGGCCGTCGCTATCGGCAGATTCCACGCGAGTACGACCGCGATCCGGAGATCCATGTGACACAACCGCCCCCGACGCGCCGTAGTTGGCTGCAGATCGGCATCACGCTCGGCATGGTCGCGATCGTGGTCGCCGTCTCAATGGTGGTGACGGCGCAGCTGCCCGAACAGGGACAGAAGGACCTGCTTCGCGAATGGGGCCCGATGGAGAACGCATCACTGGTTGCGCTCTTCGCCGGTGTCGCACTGCTCCTGATGTTCGTGAAGCGCGGCGTGCGAACGATGCTGCTCTCGGCGCTCTTCCTCGCGACGATTGCAGTGCGGGAGATGGATGGGCATACGGCGTTCACCACCGGCGGCATCGAGCGGACAGAGTATTACGTGGATCCGAACGTTCCCATCCTCGAGAAGGCGATCGTCCTGCTCTTCTTCGTCGTCATGGGATACGCCTTCATCGTGTACCTCAAGGACAACTGGGATCGATTCTGCAGAGGCCTGGCGGAGCGTCACGGGACTTCGTGGGCGATCATCATTGCGATCGCCTGCTTCATACTGGGCAAACTGGCGGACTCGGCGAATCGACTCCTCGGCCGCATCGGACTCTCTTTCACCGGCGATGACCTGATGAAGCGCGCCCTCGAGGAATCGATCGAGTTGGCGGGAGCGTTCGCGTTTCTGCTGGCCGTGATCTTCGCTGTTCTGCCCCCAAGAACACAGGACGACACCGACCTGGAGCCGACGGCGCGGTGATGGCGTCAGGCCGTCGTCTTCACGATTCACACCGTCCTGCAAGGCCCTTCGATGGAATCCGACTAATCTCGTCATGACCGCGGCGCGATCCTGCGGCCGGGACGGGCGTACAAGAGGGCGTCAAGCCGACACTGAGAGCGATGATCGAGACCCGGGACGTACGAGTTGACTATCGCGACGGCGCGAAGACGGTGACGGCCGTCTCCGATCTCTCCCTGGAGATCGGGCGCGGCGAGGTGTACGGCCTGATCGGGCCCAACGGCGCCGGGAAGACGAGCACCATTAAGGTCCTGGCGACGCTGATGCTCCCGACTTACGGCGATGTCCGCATCGATGGCATCGATGTCGCCCAGGATCCGAGAAGCGCCCGCAGCATCCTCGGCTATATGCCCGACCTTGCGCCGGTCTACAAGAACCTGAAGTGCTGGGAGTTCCTTGATCTCTATGCGGGCGCTTTCTCTCTTCCGAGATCGGAACGGAAGCGCCGCGTCGCCGAGTGCCTCGAGCTCGTCAATCTCACCGAGAAGCGCGACACGATGGCGGGCACGCTCAGCCGCGGCATGACGCAACGCCTCGTCCTCGCGAAGACCGTGCTTACCGATCCCAAGGTGATGCTGTTGGATGAGCCCGCGAGCGGTCTCGACCCGATAGCGCGCCGTGATCTGCGCGATCTGCTCCGAAAGCTGGCCGATCGTGGGAAGACGATTCTCGTCTCGTCGCACATCCTCACGGAGCTCTCAGAGTTCTGCACCTCGATCGGCATCATGGAGAAGGGTCGTCTCAAGCTGAGCGGTCGCATCGAAGACATCGCCGCGAGAATGGAGCAGAAGCGCCGTTATGTGATCGAATTCCTGGGCGAGTGGCGATCTCACGTCGCTCGCGTTGAATCGAGCGACGGCGTCAGCTCCGTTGAGTTGAACGGACGCGGCGTGGAGTTCGATTTTGGCGGCTCCGAAGCGGACGCCACGGCCCTCCTGAAGCAGCTCGTCATCGACGGCCTGCCGATCAGCGCGTTCTTCGAGCGGCGCGTAGGTGTCGAGGACATCCTGCTGCATGTCGGCGCCAAGGAGGTTTCATGAGCGCCGCGGGATTCGCGAAACCGATCTTCGGAAACCCTCTGATTCAGAAGGGAAGGCGATCTCGCCTCCGCGGTGGTCAGTTCTTCCTCTGGTCGGTCGTCGTGCTGAGCATCACCGCATTCCTCTGCCTGATCGTTTATCTCACGGCGACGCAGCGGGAACTCGCGACGTCCTCTGAAGCAGCCGCGGGCATGATCATCCCGATCATCATCGTGCAGGGCGTCCTCCTGATGCTCCTTGGCACCGGCGCCGTCGCCTCCGGACTTGCGATCGAGCGGGACGAAGGACTCCTCGATTACACGCGCATGACGCCGCTCTCGCCGACGTCGAAGATCCTTGGCTATCTCTTCGGTTTGCCGGCCCGCGAGTACGTGCTCTTTGCGCTCACGATCCCGTTCCTCGTCTGGGCGGTCGCGGTGAGTGAAGTCTCGTCGCTCACCATTCTTCACTTCTATCTCGTCTTCTTCACATCAGTGCTCGTGTACCACATGACAGGCATGGTCGCCGGTATGGCGTCGTCCAAACCCCGCCTGGCCGCCGTCACGACGCAGGGCATGGTGCTCTTCCTCTACCTGGTCCTGCCGCAGCTCTCGCACCTCGGCCTGACGTACTTCGAGTTCCTGACGATCCGTCCGACGCTCTTCGGGATGATCCAGGCCGAGATCGAGTTGCATCACCCCCGCCTCTATAACAGTCCATTCGCAAACCTGGCGAGCTACGACAACGTCCCCTTCTTCAACACGTTGATGCACCCGACGCTCTACACACTCATCGTGCAGGGCTCGCTTCTCGTGGTGATGTGGACGGTCGTGTATCGCAAATGGCGCAATGAGTTCAGTCATCCCTTCTCGAAGGTGCAGGGTTTTCTGATTCACGCGGGCGCCATGTTCTTCTTCCTCGGCAGCCTCTGGCAGATCTTCGGTCGAGAAACCTACGAGCGCATCTTCGAGGGGCAGCGCCTCGCGATCCTCGACATGTCGCCGACTGAGACGATGGCGAGCATTCTCTCGCTCCTGCTGGCGACCGGCGGCGCCATCGCGATGCTTGTCTTCCTTTTCTCGACTCCGACGAAGCACACGCTCGTCAAGGGTTGGAGCAAGGCGCGCAAGCTCGGACACAACCGATTGCCATTCGACAGTGATGAGTCATCCGGCTCGCTGCTCGCCGTCGTGATCTCGTTCGTGACGATCGCCTCGTGCGGCCTCCTCATGTGGCGCGCCAGTGAGAGCGGCCGCTTCTTCGTCGATGCCGGACCAATCTGGACCTGGGGACTCCTGGCCTGCCTCTTCCTCGGGATCTCGCTTTTTGCACAGGGCGTGCTCGAGCGTTTCGGGATGCTCAGGTTCTTCCTCGTCGGGTTCCTCGCCTGGGTCATACCGGTCTTCGCGACGATGATCATCGCCGCGGCATGGGATGAGGAGATCCTCGCGAGCTACGTAGCGCTGCCGTCGCCCCCGGCGGCTGGCTTCTACGGCATGTTCAATGTCGTCTCCCATGTCGAACCGATTGATCCGCAACACGCGTTCGGTGAGGACGAGAACCTGGACGGGCATCTTCCGCGCCTGGTCTTCATCTCATCGCTCGGTTACCTGGCGATCGGCATCGCAATCCAGACCGAGCTTGTTCGATGGCGCCGACGGATTCGACTCGACGCGCTTGCCAGTGATGATCAGGCTGCGCTCGCGGCCTGAGCGCGCGAAAAACCCCCGGAGCGAACTCCGGGGGTTCGTGAGAAATTCAACTCTTCTCAACGCACGTCAGGGGCAAGGTCCCCACGTGCCGATGAGCAACGCCAGATCGGACGCGCCGACGCCGCCGCCGTCAAAGTCTGCGGCGACACCCGTCTGGCCCCACAGACCAACGAGCTGCGCAAGATCATCAGAGCCGACCACGCCGTCGCCGGTCAGGTCTGCCGTGCAGGTCGAGGCGACCTCGCAGCTTACGTACCAGATCTCGACATCATCGACGCCCGCTTCAACGAGTGAGCCCGGATTTGGATCCTGTGTGCGGAATCGAACGTTGATGAAGGAAGTCGGCGTGACATGATCGAGCACGCGGAATTCGCTGAAGTTCCAACCTCCGCTGGTGCCTTCACCGGCAGGACCGACGGTCTCCGCATTCACCCACATGCCGCCATCGGCGGACACATCGACGGTGAAGGGCTCTGTGTTCGGCTCTGCGCTCGTCGCGTTCGAGAACCAGCGGTAGTAGCTGACCGTCACGTCGGCGCCTGCGGGAATCGGAATATTCGGTGAGAGCAGGGTCGTCGTGCCGCCATCGACATCGTTGTCGCCGAGGCCGCCGCCCGGAACGCCCTGCCCGGTGACGAAGCACATATCGCCGGGATCAGCCGTGTTGTCATCCTCAGGCTGCGCAGCTGTTCCGACTGGATTGACGCGCTCCCAGATTCCGGTCGTCGCGGTGTCGCCCGCGACGCCGCCCTGCCAGCCCATGTCGGACTCGAAGTCATCCGCGAGGATGATGTTCAGCACGCCGACCTGAGCCGAAAAGAAGGCGCCGGGGGCGCTGGGCGGATCCGAGACCACGCCGGACTCCACGCTTTCTGCTGACACATAGAACTCGGGCATGTCATCGCAGGCGCCCTGCGGCAGCGTCGCTTCGTACGTCGTGCCGCCGACGTTGACCAGCGGAGCTGTCAGGAAGGCGCCGCCGTCATAGCGATAGCGGAGTGTCTCGCTCGAAGCGACGAGCGTGTCGTCGAAGGGATTGATCTCGACAGTGAATGTCGTTGTGGCGGAGTCGCTGACAACGCGCGGCTCATCCGCCTCGACGTCGAGACCAATGATCGGCGGATAGTCGTATCCGATGGCGTCGAACATCGTCAGGTCGCCGAATCGGAAGAAGTTCGGGAAGAACGACTCACCCTGGGCGAGCGAAGGATCCATGATGTAGATGCCCGGGTTCATCGATGTGAAGTGCGACGCCTGATTCGGGCTGCCGTCGGACATCTGAAACTCGCTCGAGATGATGTCGGAGATCACATCGTCGCTGGTGCCGGGCGCGTTTTGATCGATCATGCGGGGCGTCGTCGAAAACTCGGCGAGATCGTCAGGGTTGTAATCCGAGGCGCCATCCGAGAACTGGAATCGATAGAGATCCAGCATCTCGGCGTCGTTCGTGCGGAAGTCGGTGCCTGAGACGAAGCCCAGCGCGTGGCCGACCTCATGGACGAAGACCGACTGGTAGTCGTACAAGCCGCCGCCGATCGCCGGGGGCTCATAGTCCCATCCGAACGCGGAGTTGAATGTCATGTTCGCGGCGGTGCCGCCAAGCGAACCGATCGCGGCGTTGAAGTTGGACACCGTGATGAAGATGCGATTCTCATTCGTCACGGTGTCGGAGTTGCCGTTGTAGCGAACAGGAAGTGTCGAGCCGGAAGGAAGCGACATCTGGATCGTGTCGTCCGCGTCCATGTCCGCCTGCAAGCCGTCGCGGGTCTGGTCATACGCCAGACCTGAGGCGTAGCTGCTTCCGGTGGCGCCGAGCACGCCGCCGCCCAGATTCTGGAAGTCGACTGTGATTGTGACTGTGATCGGATCCGCGAACTGCGATTCGATGTAGGCCTCTGCGGCCGCGATCGCGGCGGCGGCGCCAGCCGGGAGATTCGATGTCAGGAAGACGAGATCCATACCGCCGCCACCACGGAGTCCCTCGGCGCTCGGGCCGGAGTTGTTGATGACCTGGTAGTTCGCCGGGTTGGAGAAGATCCCTGTCTGGCGCTCGCGAATCTGAAGCAGCTGCTGTTCGGTCAGGCCAGCAGGGTCAGAGCCGCACATCGGACGGAGCACCAACTCGGTGTCGATCTGAATGACTTCGTCGGTCGCGTAGAGCTGCGCCGCGCGGCGCGGCCCCTGCTCGATGAGCACCGGACCGCCGGCATCGCGCTGCCTGATTTCAAAGCGCGAACCGAGCGCATCCTTCACGCCATCGGTCGAAATCAGCGCAAACTGACCGGCTGCGACGCCGACCATCAAGGGAGACAGCGCCGCGCTGAGCAGCGCGCCCCGAACAACACATCCGTTCATGCTCTCTGAATCCTTTCCGGGAGGCGCGGCGCAATGGCGCGTCCGGCCGGCGCTCCTCAAGTTCCACACCTGCAAAGCCCGCAGATCCCTGATGCGGGAGTACGAGATTGCCCATCTTGACAAAAGGTCCACGACGCCAGGACGGGCTGATCCTGAGCGAGAATAGTGGATCGCACTCCGACCTCCAACATGTTCATGTCGAATTCGTGGCTTCCGCGGAGCCGTCGAAGGGGGCGATCAACTGGTAGGCGCTTTGCGATTTCTGCGGATCTCGGGATCCAAAAAACACGAAACGCACAGGCCCGACGAGGGCCCATGCGTTTCGACAGTGGGAAGGCTTGATTGGCGGCAGGCGTCAGGGAATCGCCGCGGATTGGGACACGGCTCGACGCCCGCTCACTAACACTCCGGACTTCCGAGGCGGATCTCTCAGCAGTCGAGCAAAAAAATGGCAATATTCTGATCTGCCCCCGAGCGAGGGGGTCCTGGCGATACGCTGAGACCCATCGAAGGGGCAATCGGCCCCGTATGTGAGGACTATTCAATGAGCGAACGATCTCGGTTCTTTCAGGGTCTGCTGGCGGGCGGCGGCCTGGTGATCTTCGGCATGGTGCTCGGCGCCGCCGGCGAGTCTCAGGGCAATGCAGAATTCGAGACGATCACCGCGAAGCGCATCATCATCGCCGACACCAAGGGAGAGCCTCGGATCTCGCTCTTCACGACGCGAAACGGCGGCTCCGTGCTCATTGACAGTGCGGATGGTGAACCGGTCGCGTCTCTGGGCGGCGCAGCGACAGGCGGCGCCGTCATTCTCTACAACACCGAAGGACGGCCCTACTCCATTCTCTCCTCAGAGGAACATGGAGGCCGCCTTCAGCTCTTCAACAAGATCGGAAGACCCAGCGCTGACCTCCCTTGATCAGTGCGATCCGCAGCCATGCGAGCACCAATCCTCCAAGGTCTGCGCTCCGATAGGCTCTCCGGGCGGCGCATGACTGGGTGTCAGCGCGTCTGACTGATCTGGCGCGCTTCCCCGCACCAGCCAGATCGAGATCAGCCGCCCGAGCCGCCGCGCGTGTGGATCCGAGACACCCTGGACTCCGCCGCGCTCGCTGAGCAGTCTGGCAATGCGCCTGGTCGCCGCCTCTGCCTCGGCGCGCACACTCGGTGAGGCTCCTTCGTTGTCAGCCAGTTCAATCAACCTCGACACAAGGACGGACTCACCGACCTCGGCGATAACGCGCCGGCGATGGCTCTGAGAAGGCGTCGGGACCATCATCGCTGCGATCATCTCGTCCATGATCTCGCCAACTGACAGCGTCAACGAATCGAGCCTGCGCTGGCGCTCGACTCGGCCGAGTCGCTGAGGATGCAGCAGCGTGACGAGCACCAGGTCGGCGCCCGCCTCCGAAGCCGCCAGAGGATCGAACATCGTGCCGATGCGACTCGGGAACATCTCTCGGTTGCGCGCCGAACCGAACGGTCGCGGCGCGAGCATCATCTCAACTGCCGCCGGCGTTTCCAGCGCCTCCGGCGTGACGCAGGAAAGGAGCGCCGCGAGCGCTTCTCGCTGTCGATCCGGCGACACCGGCGTCATCTGCGGAGTCGGCTCTCCGGTGACCGCGTAGTCGTAGAAGTGACCACCGATGAACTTCGCCGCTGCATTTACCTGAAACCGGTGATGAAAGTAGACGGGTGCGAACGTCTCCTGAATCTGCGCGACGGGCCTTCCTATGTCGATGTTCGAGAGCCCGAATCGATTCATCGCCTCAGCGCGAAGAGCCATTGCGTCACGCAGGCTCGCGATCGGATCCGCCCCGTTGTCCCACAGGCTCGCCAGCGGATGCCCCGCGCCAACCGAGCGCGCATCCTGATCGCTTAGGAACAGCATCCCATTCTCGATTCCGTCGCGCACGATCGAGGCGAGCCCCTCAGCCTCCTCGCCGGGCGCGAACTCTGAGTACATGTAGCGGATCGTATGGTGATCCCAGGTTCCCACGCCCACGCCGTACGCGCCTGACACATCGAAGCCGCCGTCGTCGCGCAGTCGAATGCGGGGGGCTGGATAGTCCATGACGGAGGCGCGATCGTCGTATGTGCTCGCCGCGAAGTTGTGCGCAATCCCGAGCGTGTGCCCGACCTCGTGCGCCGAAAGCTGCCTGAGTCGCGCCAGCGAGAGTTGCACCGGATCTTCCGGCGCGCCGGAGCCGGTGGCGCCCGCGCCCAGCAACCCCTCGAAGAGCAGACGATCCTGACGAACACGCAGCGAACCGAGCGTCACATGCCCCTTGATGATCTCCCCGGTTCGCGGATCGATGACGCCGCCGCCGTAGGACCAGCCGCGCGTGGCGCGATGCACCCATTGAATCACGTTGTAGCGCGCGTCCAGCGGATGAGCGTCTTCAGGGAGGATCTCAACGCGGTAGGCGTCGATGAAGCCTGCTGATTCGAACGCCGCGGCCCACCAGCGCGCGCCGTCGACCAATGCGCTTCGAATCGGCTCCGGCGCGCCAGGATCGACGTAGAACACGATCGGCTTGACGACACGTGAGGGCGCCGCGCCGGGATTGACCTTTTGTAGTCTCCAGCGCACAAGCAATTTTCGTTCGATCGGCTCTGAAATCGCTGATGAGTAGTTGAGAAAGGTCAGCGGGTATCCAGCGATTCGAGGATGAAAGGCCCGCGGCTGATACCCATCATCCGGCAGGGCGACGAAGGAATGGTGCGCTGTGAGCGTGATGCGCTCGGCGCTTGGCGCCGTCTGCCAGATCTCACTTCCGGGATCCGTGCTCTCCAGTGTCAGCAGGGCGTCAAACTCCAGATTCCGTGGGAAGACGAGCGCCTCATCAGGAAGCACGACGCTTGCGTCGGTATCGAGCGAGAAACTCCCCTCCTCCACATCTCGCAGTCGTGCGGCGATCCCCAGCTGATCGCTCGTCAGCAGCGAGGTGAGCTCGACTGCGTGCCCGCCCTCTTCGACGTCGATGCGCCGCCCGGACCAGAGAACAGACCGGGCGAATGACTCGTCGACGGCGCGGCGCTCCGCGGGACGATCCGAGAGTGCGCGAAACCGTGTGTTCTCATGTAGAAGGAGAATCCGATCTCCAACTCGCACAAATCGAACGAGCATGGCGTCGCGCATCAACCCTCGATCGAGGCCGACTGGATTCGAGCCCAGACCACCTCGGAGTCCCGGCGTGTAGATGCATCGCAGCAGCCTCTCTTCTGGCGCTTCCGCATCGAATCGCAGCCAGACGCGAGCCGTATCGTCATCGACGACGACGTCTATGAGACCGGAGCGTATCTCGGCGCTTTCCGGCCAAGGCTCATCGACCTCGGCCTGAGATGGGGAGCCACCTGCAAGGAGCGCAGCGATCACTGAGATCGCGAGATACCATCCGAGCCGCATCTGACAAATCGACATCCGCATCTGACGTACTCCCCGCGGGCAAGGGCGTGGGTTCCCGCGATCATCATCTCTTCCCGGCGGCTCCATTCGAGAAGCCCGAACTTCGTTCACCATGAGAATACTCGCGCTCGAGCCATTCATGGGCGGCAGCCACCGGGCATTCCTCGAGGGATGGTCGCAACGAAGCCGCCATGCGTGGACCATCCTCGGACTCACTGATCGCCATTGGAAGTGGCGAATGCGCCATGGCGCCGTAACGCTCGCTGACCGAGTGACCGCCGAAGCTGAAGGCGGTCAGGATTGGGATCTCGTTTTCGTCAGCGACATGCTCGACCTGGCGCAGTTTCGAGGACTCGTCCCACAGAGAGTCGCAGCCGCTCCGGTCGTCTTCTATTTCCACGAGAATCAGCTGACGTACCCGACTCGCCGATCGCAAGAGCGCGACCTTCACTTCGGCTTGACGAATCTCGTCTCGGCCGCATCGGCTGACCGGGTCTGGTTCAACTCCGACTTTCATCGCATGGAGTTCCTCGCCGCGACGCGGGCGCTTGTTTCGCGCATGCCGGACAACGCGCTATGGCACCTGCCGAATCGTGTCGCCTCCAGATCCACCGTTCAGCATCCAGGCGTCGATGCGCCGCGTGCGTCTGACCCCACACCGTCCGCAACACCCCACATTCTCTGGGCGGCGCGCTGGGAATATGACAAGAACCCTGAGCTCTTCTTCAAGTCGCTGAGCATCGCCCGTCGCGCCGGCCTCGAGTTCCAGCTGAGTGTGATCGGGGAGGTCTTCGACGAGCAGCCAATTGCTTTCGACCGCGCCCGGCGAGAGTTCGAGGACTCCATCGTGCGATGGGGTTACCAGTCCACTCGCGCTGCGTACGAGCAGGCGCTCGATGAAGCGGACATCTTCGTCTCCTCCGCTGATCACGAGTTCTTCGGGATCAGCGTCGTCGAAGCAATGTCGCACGGATGCATCCCCCTGCTTCCGCAACGGCTCTCCTACCCTGAGCTCCTTGCAGAAGTCGACGGAACGCTTGCAAATGAACTGCTCTATGACGGTTCGCCTGAGGACTGCGCACGGCGGCTGCTGAGAATTGCGTCGGTCTTCCGGGAGTTCACGACGATCGCTGCGTGGCGAACTGCGATCACCGCCGCTGCCGCCCGATTCTCATGGGCATCGCGAGTGACGGAGATGGACGATGCGCTCGAGGAGGTCGTCAAATTCAGATCAGAGAGACGTGCAGTTCCAGAATCCAAGTAGGAGCCCGAGATCGGCCGCGCCGACGAGGCCATCCTCGTTGAGATCCGCTTCAGGATCCGAAGTCCCCCACTGACCGAGTAACTCCGCGAGATCGGAGGCATTGACAACGCCATCTCCATCGAGATCCGGTGGGCAGATGATCTCGATGATCTCGACGAAGCTCGATTCGACATTGCCTGCGTCCGTCATCTGCAGTGCAAGATCGGTCTCGCGATCCTCCGCGAGCAGTGCTCCGTCTGCGATCAGGTGAACCGCGTTCAACATCGACACGCCGGAGTCGGCGCCCATGGACTCAACGTCGATCCAGAGGTAATAAACAACTGAGTTCCCGGGATCGATCGCCGCCGAAACGGATCCATCCGGGATAGACAACTCGAGCTCACCGTTCATAAAGCCACTCGGAGTCTGAGAGGCGACCGACGTGTCGAACTTCGGATCCACATCTCCGGAGAGATCGTCATCTCGGTAGAGGCTGGCGATGACCAGGAGCTCCTCTCCTTCCTGGTTCGTGATCGGTGTCCCTGGCGCCGTCTGAAAGAGGAATCCAAGTTCGACCAACTCCAGGGGAGAGTCGCCAGTGCGACCGGCGTGCGTGATCTCGATGCGAAGCAACTCCGTCTCGTCGCCCTCGTCCACGCTGACCGGCGCGGCGTCCATGGTCTGCACGCTGAACTGGCCGCCGACGTTCTCATGCAGCAACACCGCGGCGCCCGTCAACGCGCTGGAGACAATATCGACATCCCCGTCGCGATCGAGATCGACCGGCAAGGCGGCATGTGGGAAAGGCGCCGGTCCGCTCGCATCCCGGCGCTCGAAGACTGGCTCCGAGTCACCGTCGTTGATGAACGTCACAACGGTGTCCGCCAGGAGCGCTGTCGCAACCAGATCGTTATCGCCGTCGGCGTCGAGATCGGCAGCCATCACATCCCAGGCGAACTGCACTGAGGACGAGAGCGTCTGTGAAACGAAGACGAGCGGATCGCCTCCCATGTTCTCCCAGAAAACGACGCTCGAGTCGCTCGCGGACGCCGTCGCGAGATCTGGATCGCCATCGCCATCGAGATCCGCGACGCACAGCGCGTTCGGCTGGTTTATTTCGCCCTGCATGGGGCCGACGCCATCCGGATCGATCGTGATCACGCGCTCCGTGAACGTCGCGGGATCGCCGCCCTGGTTCTCGAACCAGCGCAGGCCGTCATCCTGGCGCGAGGTCGCGGCGACATCAAGACGGCCATCCTCATTCAGATCGAAGATGACGACATCGCTTGCGAACGCCGCGTCCATGCTCAGTACGCGCCTCGTGAAAACGCCTGCCGGCGTCTGGTCATACCAGACGACGGCGTCCTCATCCTCGAGCGCCGCCGCCACGTCGAGTTCGCCGTCACCATCGATATCGGCGACGGCGACCGATCGCGCGCCTAGCGCCGTCGCATCAATGACATGTTCAGAGAACGCGGGCGACTCCATGCCGTCATGCTCAAACCAGAGCACTTGATTCTCATCGTCCGCAGCGCAGACGACATCGAGGAATCCATCGTGGTTCACGTCCGCCGTGACGACATCGAAGGCGCCGTCCACACTCGTCGAGACCGGGAGCTCCATCAGCGGCAGGCCTCTGGTCCCGTCACCGAGAAGCCAGCGAATGGTGTCATCCGCAGACGACGCGACCAGCACGTCCGGATGCCCATCGCGATTCACATCGCCGCTCGACAGTCCACGTGGATCGCCCGCGGCCGCGAGCGCGACGCCCTCGAGGAACGACGCCTCGCGGTGAATCAGTCGATTCTCGTAGACGGTGACCGAGTCTTCGGATCGGATCGCGCCGACGACATCGAGATCGCCGTCGCCGTCGTAGTCAGCCGCCAGCGCGTCATTCGCGCCAAACTCTCCGAAACGGATCGTGTGCGTTGTGAACGCAGGCGGCGAGGCGCCGTCATTCTCATACCAGGTGATCCGATTGTCCGAGGGCGAGGCGCCAAGGACATCGACGTCGCCATCACCATCGAGATCCACGGCCTGCGCCGATATCGCGCCGCCGGCGGCGGCCGTGATCACATGCGGAATGAAGATCGGCGGGGAGAATCCGAAGTTCTCGAACCATCGCACTGAATCGTCATTGCTCGACGAGGCCACGAGGTCGATGTCGCCGTCGCCGTCGATATCAGCGCAATCGACGTCAGTCGGAAAAGAGACACTGTTCGAGGCGACGCGGAGCGTGAACCCTGGCGGAGAGGCGCCGTCGTTCTCGTGCCATTGCACGGCGTTCCCAAGAAACGCGACGGACATCACATCGAGATCTCCATCCTGATCCACATCCGCGCAACCAACAGAACGGGGAAGCGACAGGCCGGATTGAACGGTCCGCAACGTGAAGCTGGGCGATGAAGCTCCGTCGTTGTCGAACCAGAGCACGCTTCCGGCCCCAAGCGCCGCGACCACGATGTCGAGGTCGCCGTCACTGTCGAGGTCTGATGCGATGATGTCGATGGGCGAGTCCGCATCGCCCTCCATCGCGCCCATGCCGTCAGGGTCCTCACTGAGAATGTGCTCGACGAAGATGAGTGGCGCTCCACCTGTGTTCTCGTGCCACGCCACTTTGTCGTCGTCGTCACTGCATGCGATCACATCGAGATCGCCGTCGCCGTCTATATCCCCGACGGCCACAGCTGACGCGCCAGGCGCGGCGGCGCTGACGGTTCGCTCGGTGAATGCCGGATCGATTGCGCCGTCGTTCTCAAACCACCGGATGACGCCGTCGTCCTGAGATGCGGAGAGAAGATCGAGATCGCCGTCGGCGTCGAGATCGCCCGCCGCGACCTTGAGGGGCGCGTCTGGCGCCCCGGGGAGAATCACCGGCGTGTCAAATGGAAGCGGGAGGCCGACTGCGCTCGTCGCCGCGACGCCCACGCAGAGCAACGCCACCGAGATGGGCGTCCGAGGGCGCCGCGCAGCCTCGAGACGAGACGATCGATGCGCGCAGATTGCGCGATCAGACACATACCACACGGTCATTCGACCTCACCTCTCCTCACCCGGCGCGGCGCCCAGCCAGTTCGAGTCTACCCCACTCCGGCGACGCGCCTACTCCGGCATCGCAGAGATCCGGCGAGAATCCCCGGTTACCGGGCCTCGAGAAGCCGTCTCCGCGCCTCGATGCGAGTGCCGGTAGAGTGATGGATTCAGCGCTCCATCGCGGGAGACGGCGCCTGCATGTCTCGGGAGGAGCCGCGTCCGTCGCCTCCGCCTGTAAGAGATCGCCCCATGTCGCATCCACTCCGGCTCTCCATCGTCGTGCCGGCATTCAATGAGCAAGAGAACGTCGCCCAACTCGTGGAAGAGGTCGGCGCGGTGCTGTCGCGATTCGATGCCGGCGCGGAGCTTGTGCTCGTTGATGATGGCTCAACAGACGCCACGGCCGAGCGATGTCGCGAGCTCATGCCGCAGCGCCCGTGGCTGCGATTGCTCTCGATGAGCCGGAATGTCGGCCAGAGCGCGGCGTTTCACGCCGGTATTCGGGCCGCACGGGGCGAGTTGATCGGCATGCTGGACGCCGATCTCCAAAACGATCCGGCAGACCTCCCCGCGATGGTCGAAGCGCTCGACACACGCCGTGCCGACTGGGTGCAGGGCAACCGTCAGAAGCGGCAGGATTCCAACTCGATCGTGCGAACATTCAGCACCTGGGTCGGGCGCACATTCAGGTCGAGGCTTCTCGAAGACACGATCCGAGACACGGGTTGCTCCTGCCGCGTGTTCAAGCGCTCAATCGGCCTGCAACTTCCGCTCCAGTACAGGGGCATGCATCGGTTCATGCCTGTGTACGCACGAAGGCTCGGCTACCAAGTGATCGAGATGGATGTCAATCACCGCGCCCGCGCCGCTGGCGAAGCGAAGTACGGCATGTGGAATCGGGCCCTGCCTGGCCTGCGCGATCTCTTCGCCGCCCGATGGATGTTCAATCGTCTGCGTCCAGTTGAGTTCAGCGAGGAGCCGTCGGCGCCGCATGTGGAGATTCCGAGGGCTCAGGAGCAGATCAATGCCTGACCTGTGGACGCTCGCGCAGGAGGAGGCGCAGCGCGACCTTCTTCTTCGCCTGCTCAACGTCAGCAGCTATGCGCTCATTCCCTGGGTCGTGCTCGGGCTGGCCGGACAACTCGCCTTCTTCTGTCGCATGGCGATTCAGTGGATCATCTCGGAGCGCGAGCGCCGGAGCGTCGTGCCGACCGTCTACTGGTGGTTCAGCATCGGCGGCAGCATGATGCTCCTGACGTACTTCATCTGGCGCCAGGACATCGTCGGAATCCTCGGTCAGTCGATGGGATCCATCGTGTACATCCGAAATCTGCGGCTTATTCACAAGCGCGCCAAAGCGGAGCACCGGGCGCCGACGCCGACGGACGACCTCTGTCCACTGGGGGCGCCTGAGTGCCCGCGCCACAATGTCGAAATCTCCGTCTCTGATCGACATTCAACCGATCAACTGGAGCAACTGGATGTTGGTGTGCGCCCCCCATCGGCACGGCGCGCGCTCGCCGGCGATCATGACGCCAGGAGCACCGACGAATGATGAGTGAGCAGGACGGCGCCACAGGAGTCGCCGAGGACATGCACGAGGCGCCTCCGCGAACGCAGGCCAGTCGCAGAATCTGGATCTGGTCCCTCCTGCTCCTGCTCGTCGGATCTTCGGCCCTGGCGCTGCTCGGCAACGGCGCCGAGCGCGGCCTGGATCGCTCGGAGACCTATATCGCGCGCGTGCCGACGGAGATGTGGCGCCGGGACACGCTCATCGTCCCCTACTACAACGACCTCCTTCGACTCCAGAAGCCGCCCATCAACTACTGGCTCTCGATGGGCTCGCACCATGTCTTCGATGACTCATCAACTGACATCGTCTCGGAGTTTGCGGCGCGCTTTCCGGCCGCGGCTTCCAGCATCGCCCTCGTCTTCGTCACGGTCTGGCTCGGGGTCCTGACGTTTCAGGACCGCCGCGTCGGCATAGCCGCCGGCGCGCTCTTTGCGACGACCGTCGCGTTTCTCACCGGCGCCCACAATGCGCGCCCGGAGGCGCTCTATGCGCTCTTCTGCGGCGTGATGACGGTCGGCTGTGTCGGCGCGCTGCGGAAGATTGACCTCGGCGAATCGTCGCTCAGGTGGGCTGTGCTTGGCTGGGTCGGCTTCATTGGCGCCGTGCTCAGCAAGGGACCTCACATCCCGGCCCTGATGGGCATCGGATTTCTGATCGCCATGTTCGTGCGCAGGCGCCCGCGGGACATCCTGCGAGCCTTCAAGCCGTGGGTCGGCCTCCTCGTGATCCCCCTGCTTGGACTTCCATGGTTCATCGCGATCGCGATCGTGGAGCCGACGGCGTGGGACTTCTGGATCCACGAGATGTTCGATCGGACCGGTGAGCCTTCGCAGTTCTGGCTCAATGCGCTCGAACTCTACTACGTCAAGAACACGATCGGGCACGCGACGCCCTGGTTCCTGCTGCTCTTCGGCGCCTTACTGCTTCCATGGCGGCGCAAGGACGAGATCGGCGACCGAGCGATGACGCTGTGGATGGGCGTGGTCGCCACGCTCTTCGTCATGGGATTCTCAGCGTACATGCGGGCGCAGTACATCCTGCCTGTCATGCCATTGCTGTGCGTGCTCATGGCCGGGGAAGCGGTGACGCTCTTCGATCGCTGGGGCGCGACGGCTCGCGGACGCATGCACCTTCGCAACTGGCACGTTGTCCAGAGCGTCATCATCATCGTGATGGGTGTGGCGATCGGCGTCGTGATCTCGCGCGAGGGCGTCCGATTCAGCGCCCTGAGTGACGCCATGGCCACGGCGGTGATGTGGGGCCTGATCACGCTCGCGACGGCGCTCGCGGTCGTCGGGGTCTCGCTTGCCCGGCGCAAGCCTGCCGCTGGCTACGGCGCGACTGTCATGGCGGCTGCCGCGGTGTTCCTCGCCGTCGACATCACCGGCCTCGGCTGGTCAGGCCCTCGGCGGACGCGCGCCGATCTCGGCAAGCGCATCGCCCAGGAGGTTCCGCGGGAGACACCGCTCTATGCCGCATTCAGCGATCCGGCGGTCTCCGTCTATTACGCTGATCGGGCCATTCTCGAACTGAAGTCCCCTGAGGCGCTGCTCGAGAAGATCATGACCGAGCCGAATGCGCTTTTCATCGTTGAGAAACGCGAGTTGAAGCAGCATGGCATCGTCGGTGAGATCGTCATCGCCGAGGAAGACACCGGGCACAACTCACCGATGATCGTCTATCGAAATCTCCAGCCGGCGCCGATTCGCACGGCCTATGGCATGGATGATGACGAATAGCCGAGCTCAATGTCTCCGCACGTGCAGATACACCGTCGCGCCGTATGACGCGAGCGCCGTGATGCCCCCCCATATCACGACAATGCCCAGCCCGACGTTGCGCGAAGAAACGTTCTCGCCGCCGGAGATGGTGACGACAGTCGCCACCGCCGGAAAGAAACTCCACAGATAGACGATCAGCGGCATCGCGTCGCGCAGACGGATGGCCATGATGGCGCCCGTGAGCGTGATGAAGAGACACGCGACGGCGTACGCGAGTCGCTCATTGCGCTGCCCGACGATTTCGCGTCGGAGCTTGTCAATACGAGATTCGAGATTGTTCCGCGCCTTGACCAGATCCCGAGGTTTCCCATCACCCGTGAGCGACGCGAGAATCACGTCGGCGTCGCCCAGGAGGCTCGTGGAATCGGCGCCAAAGACGGCCGGCGCCGGGTCATTCGCCAGCCGCATACGCGACCAACTCAACTCCGAGAGTGTGGCTTCATTCGAGTCAATGTTCTTGACGTCGCCGAGTTCGAGGCTCACGAATGCGGCGCTGGCCTGCGGGTCAGTGCTGATTCGAAGCACCGCCTCAGACGCATTCTGCTGACGCGAACCGTGATCCGCTCGTCGCCAGTCGACATCAATGCGGCCGCTCGTTGGCGATGGATCAAGGCTGAGTGCTCCACCCGCGTCGGTCACCCCTGCGGCGCGAACGATCAACCGATCGCCGCCCTCTGTCGTGAGCACGAGCCTCCCCTCATTCTCGAGCGACGCGCGGATCTCCTCTTCAGCCAGACGTGTCACCAACTGCGCAGCGAGCAGACGCCGGCGTCGATCCACACCCGCATTGATATCCGGTTCGCGATAGAGCTCGCGCAACTGACGAGTTGTGTAGAACTTTGGCTTATCCGACACGCTTCGCGGAACTTCGAATGGCGCCAGCGTGAACGTGCCCTCGCCGCTGCCGACGCCCTGGTTCTCGCCGACGGCGTTCCGCAGTCGAATCACTGCGACAGTTGTGTCCTGGCCGTCGATGACGCCCGCATGCAGCCACACCTCGGCGCGCTCCGCCGCGATATCCGCGCTGATCGAACCATCGCTTTCCGTCGTGACCACAACGACGCCCTCGAGCACGAGAAGGTCGTATGCCTTCAGGCCGCTCGTCGTCCGTTCGGCGGCGTCGGGCAGATCGTCTGGGTCAATCCGGATCGCAGAATCCGCGTAGACGAGCAAATCGTCCAAACGTGCGGCTTCGCCCCGCTGGATGGGCCCCACAATGAACCGGGCGGCGTCCTTCTTGACGACGCGCTCCATCATGTGAAAAAAACGCGGATTTGTCTCGTTCGTCAGGATCGCGAGCCCCACCATCAGGAGCATGCCCATTCCGAACGCCGGCGCGAGCATCGATCGATGCGACACGCCTCCGGCGCGCATCGCGACCTCCTCGTTGTCTGAAGTCAGACGGTGATACGTCAGCGTCGTCGCGAAACACGCGGCGAATGGCAGCGTGTACTGCAGCATCGGGATCGATGCGAGCGCCATGAACTTGAGCGCCCCGAGCGGACCGATCTGACCGGACGCAAGCGGGCGAATCGCGGCGGCGAAGACTGTGATGCTCAGCAGCACGCCTTCAGCCATCAGCAGCAATCGCGCGAGCTCCAGAAAGAGCGCACGCCACAAGAGCAGTGGAGGCCGGCGCCGGCGCATGTGCGTCAACTGCGTCATTCAATACTGATTGTCGCGGATGTCAGCCGTGCTGACCAGCGATCAAAGCGTCGCCGAGGTGTACGGCAGCAGGCCCATGAAGCGTGCCCGCTTGACAGCCTGCGCGATCAGGCGCTGATCCTTGGCCGAGACGCCGATGCGCTTACGACCGTAGATCTTCCCATTCGGGCTCATCATGCGTCGGAGCTGCTCGACGTCCTTGTAATCGACATAACGGACGCCCTTGCCGGACTCCTTCACAACCTTCACCGGGGCGCCAACCCCGAATCGCGCCATACGACCCATTCGTTCACCTGCCTCTGTCTTGGACTATGCGGCCCGGAAGACGCTCCCGGGCGACGAGGAATCGAGCCGCAGAGTGTAGGAATCCGATCCCCTGCCCACAAGGCCCCTATCGATCGCGGCTCAACACGGCCCTTGCAAGCTCGTCCAGCAGCCCGACTGCTGGATTCGGCTCGAATTCTGAGAGCCGCGTCCGGGCTCGAAGAACGAGGCTTTCAGCCCGCTCGAGGGCGTATTCGATCGATCCGGTCCGCATCAAGGCCTCAGCCAGCTCAGAGCGGGCGCCGGCTCGCTCAGCGGCGATCTTCCCCAGAAGGAAGAGTGCCGATTCGCGACCGCTGGTGTCGGACTCGCGCAGATGGTGGATCATCGGCAGCGTCAGCTTGCCCTTCTCCGCGTCGCGCCCGAGCGGCTTGCCGACTCGCTCCTCCTCGCCCGTGATGTCGAGCAGGTCGTCCCTGATCTGGAACGCGGCGCCCAGTCCGGCGCCGATCTCGTAGAGCGCTCGACGCTGTTTGGCCGATGCGCCGCTGACGGCTCCGCCGGTCTCACATGCGACGCCGATGAGCGACGCGGTCTTGCGGTCGATGATCTCGAAATATGTCTCCTCATCGAGCGAAAAGTCGTCCCGGTGATGAAGCTGCAGGAGTTCGCCGGCGCACACCTCGGTCGTCACCTCGCCGATACGAAGTGCGATGGTCTGATCATCGAGCGATGAGCAGAGGTGGAATGCGCTCGAAATCAGATAGTCGCCGAGGATGACGGCCGCCTCATTGCCCCGCAGGTTGTTGATCGTGGCGCCGCCACGGCGCATGTCCGCCTCGTCGAGCACATCGTCGTGCACCAACGTCGCGAGATGGATCAACTCGACGACGGCCGCGACGACGACATGCCCGTCGTCGGGGCGCTCAGCGCCGCACGCCATGCCCGAAAGAACCGACAAGCTCGGCCGAAGCATCTTGCCCCGGAACTGCTCGATATGGCGACACAGCTCCGCGACGGGAGGGAGATCAGTCGCAAGCTGCGCATCGAGCCGGTCCTGGACGCGCGCGAGGCTTCTCATCACCGTGTCGGCGACGGCTGCATACTCCTCAGAGACTTCGAGAAATGGAGAGGTCTTCATCAGTTCGAGCGCCCGGCGCCGCCCACCGGCGCACAGCGCTCGGAACCGTATCCGATCCAGTCGATCGATTCCACGTATTCCTTGAAGCGCGTTCGCATGACCTCGACGGCCTCGGGATTCGAGTCGATCATGTGAAACCGTCGACCCAGTTCGAGGCACGCTGCGCCCGTCGTGCCGCTGCCGGCGAAGAAATCGAGCACCAGATCGCCAGGATTCGACGAGGCGGAGACGATCCGACGGAGAATGCCCAGCGGCTTCTGCGTGGGATATCCCGTCTTCTCGCTCCCGTTCGTCGGAACGATCGTGTGCCACCAGGTGTCCGTCGGGAGCTTTCCGCGCTCCGCCTTTTCCGGCCCGACGAGCCCGGGCGCCATGTATGGAATCCGGTCGACGGCGTCGGCGTTGAATGTGTAGCGAACTGGATCTTTCACGTAGACGAGAATCGTGTCATGCTTCGGCGGCCAGCGCTTTCGCGTTCTGCCACCGAAGTCGTACGCCCAGATGATCTCGTTCAGGAAGCACTCGCGACCGAAGATGCGATCCAGAAGCACCTTGCAATAATGCGCCTCCCGGAAGTCCAGGTGGAGATAGAGCGTCCCACTGTCGCGCAGCGTCCGGTGCGCCTCGTCGAGGCGCGGACCCAGGAACGCGAGGTAATCGTCGAATGCGTCGACATACGCGCCTGAGGCGACCTCCTCGACGCGATATCGCCGTCCACCGAAGCCGCGTCGGTCTCCAGAATCGTCAGCGATGGCGCGCACGCGGTCGCGCCGCTGCACCTGACCGGTGTTGAATGGCGGATCGATGTAGATGAGGTCGACAGACTCATCTTCGATGCGCGCAAGCGCATCGAGGTTGTCGGCCTGCTCGACGATGTGTGGACGTTCGGCGTTCATCCCCTGTGACGCAGGGCCCGGGGCCTCCCGCGTCTACTTCTCCGCGACGATGTAGCAGATCCAGCCTGGATCCGACTCGGCCTCGGTCACGAGCTCGAACTCTCCGTTGCCGTCGCCGTCCTCGTCGGCGCCTTCCCAGTAGAACGAGACTTTGCCGAAGCCCGCCTCCTCGAGAAGTTCGCGAATCTCAGGCAGGCTCCAGAGTCGCCACGAGTACTTGAAAGCGTTCTTCCACTTCGATCCATCAGGGAATTTGAAGTGAATCGCGCAGTCCATATGGCTGCTGATGGGGTCGAAACTCACCTGTTCCCAGACATAGTCGAAGCCCTCGCACTCGCGATCTTCCTTGCACTCCTGATGCGCTTCCCAGCCGCCGTATGCGTCGAGGAAGTAGATGCCGTCATCCTTCAGGGTTGAATGCACCTTCTTGAAGTAAGCGCCGAGAGTCTTGCGATCCTCGAAGAGCCAGTAGCTGAAGTTCATCGACAGGAGCACATCGACCTTGTCCGTCTCCACGTCGAGAACATTCTCTTCGAGAAGCGTGATGCGCTGCTTCGCTTCTTCCGAGAGCGAACCAACGTTGTGCTCGCGACCCCAGCCCAGCACTTCGCCGTCGAGATCGACGGCGATGGCGATATTCCCGTCGCGCCGCCGTATCCACTCGCAGCTCGTGTTGCCCGTGCCGGCGAAGTCCTCCCGCAGCGTGACCGCCTTGCGTCCACGCAACTCCTCGAATTTCTCATCGACGAAGTCGATCTCCGCCTCGACGCACTGCACGGACTCCTGATAGAGGACGTGACGATCGGCCTGCTCAGCCATCGTCGGACCCTTCTGCTCCTTCCGCTTTTGTCGTCGCTTGCTCACGTTGATTGGCCGTCCCTGGGTCTTCGTGGTCATAGGCGGGAACTATAAGGAGTCGGTCTCGTTCATGCTTCGGACGCAGCGTGTGTAGACTGGCCGCGCGTTCCCGCAGAGTCATGGCCATGAGTCAAGAGAGCTTGCAAGGGGCCCTCGGCCTCGACGATCAGCACTGGGAGGCAGTCGGCCCGAGAGCGTCGGTGCGCCGCGCAGACTGGGCCGATGTCGCGACGGAGATTCCGAGAGCGTCCCTCGACCTGATCTACGTCGATCCGCCCTTCAATACAGGCAAGACGCACACAGATCGGTCCGGCGCATTCCAGGACGCGTGGCCAACGACCTGTGAATACATCGAGTGGCTCAGGCGACGCGTGGTATCCTCGATCATCGCGCTCAAACCCACCGGCGCCCTCCTGGTCCACGTCGACTACCGAACAAGCCATCATGTGCGCCTGCTCCTCGACGAGGCGCTCGGCGAAGCGAACTTCGTGAATCACCTCATCTGGGAGTATGGCCTCGGGGGCTCATCGCCTCGGAGGTTCGCCAGGAAGCACGACGACATCCTGTATTACGCCGCCACGCCGGACGGCCATTGGTTCGAGCCCCCGATGGTGCCTGCGACGAGCCGTCGCATGCAGGGACAACTCAAGAAGGCCACCGATGTGCTGCGCGTGGCGTCGATCAACAACATGGCGCAAGAGCGCGTGGGCTGGCCGACACAGAAACCGCTGGCCCTGCTCGAACTACTCATCCGCGCGTGCTGTCCGCCCGGCGGTGTTGTCTTCGACCCCTGCTGCGGCAGCGGCACCACTGCCGTCGCCGCACTTCGAACCGGACGCGCCGCGCTTGTCTCTGATGTGAATGCGGATGCGATCACGCTCACCCGATCACGCATCGCAGAGACGATCGCGGCGATGTGCCCCGATCAGCCTGTGGCGTAGCCGATCGGATAGCCGCCGCCATCCAGAACGACGAGCTCACTGAGGCGCTTCGAGAGCTGCGCCAGATGCAGCGTGTCATGCAACGCCCATGAGACCATCAGCTCTCCGGCCGTGACTCCCTTGAGCGACGGATGCTCGTAGGTGTTGTCCCACGCGACGTCCTCGCCGATCAGCGACAGGAGATACTGAATCGACGTGGCCCGCTCGGCGTCGAATGTCGCCAGCGCGTCAGACAGCGACCCTTCATTGCACTTGCGCTCGACAATCGCGCCCTCCGGGTCGATGCCCGGCCACTCCTTTTCAGGGTCCTCAAGTGTTGACTGCAGGCGCGGCCGAAAGTCCTCCGCCTCCTCGATCGCGAGGTGCGACACGATCTCGAGAATCGACCACGCGCCGCTCTCGGGCTTGCGGCGAGCGCTGTCGTCGTCCATGCCGGCGAGCAGCGCGCGCACCGATGACGGGAAGACCGCCATGCGCCGGATCATCGGATCGAGATGAATCGTCATCTAGAACCCGCCCGCGCGCATCCGATCGAGACCCGCCGGGAACGGATAGCTCGGGAATACGCCGACGTGGCCGAACTGCCACATGCCCGGGCTCGGATAGATATCGCCGCGGAATCCCGCCTCGAACATCGTCCGAAGAACGGTCTCGAAGCTCGGCTCGATTCCGGACTTCGCATCGACCAGTCGATTCGAGTGAGCGCCCAGGAAGGAAACCGTCGCGACCGGCAGGCGCTCGCGTCGTCCCTTGAGCATCTTCGTGACAGTCTTGAATCCTCTCGACAGATCCTCCACCGTGAAGTGATCTCGCCCTTTCGGACGCAGCAGCGCGAGAAGGAGCACACTGTCGAGGTCGTATTTCAGAATGTACGGCTCACGATCATCAGCGGCGTGCACGGCGACAGACTCGGAGAACATCTTCGCGAAACTCGTCACCGCCTTCGGCTTCCACTGACTGGTCGTCACGAGGTCGACAATCTGCGCGATGATGCCGTGGCTGTTGTCCTCTGTGTTGACGGCGCAGACAACGGTGCGATAGCGAGATGCGATCAAATCGCGCAGAAGATCCTCACCCCACATGATGCGAATTCGCTCATGGGGATTCTCGCGCTTCGGATCATCAGGAAGCAGCGTGACTCGATCGACGGCCTGCTCAGAAGACATGAGAAGCTCGCCGTCATCGTCGTACAGCCTGATTTCGTCATTGGCCGTGTTCGCCGTTGATCCCATGCTCGCACCTCCTGCTGCGTCCCTGAGAATCTCGCGCACTATGCGCTTGTGCCGCCATTGTATCGGGTCGGCTGACCTTCACCCCAACTTCACGCCGCCTACAGGACCCTGGCGGGCGTCGTCCCTTTCGAGCCGCGTCCATCCCGGATATAGTTGCGCCCCCTCGGGGCGGCGATCAGTGCGGTCGCGCCCCTCCCTACTCGCTCGCGCGCCAGACACCAGGGTCGGGCAGGACCGGCGCGATCCATCTCTGCCTCTGCAGGAGCAACGAATGACCACCACAACCGCCGCGCCGAAGTCCCAGGGCCTCGCTGGCGTCACAGCCGGCGAGACCGCGATCTGCTCCGTCGGACAGGGAAAGCTCGTCTATCGCGGCTACGCGATCGATGACCTCGCAGAGCATGCGTGCTTCGAGGAGACCGCCTTCCTTCTGCTCGTCGGCCATAAGCCGGACGCCGCGGAGCTCAGCGCGTTCAAAGACGAGATCGTCGGCTATCGCAGACTTCCGGTCGGCGCCGTCAACCTGATCAAGGAGATCTCGAAGGCGCCCGGCGCGGTTCCGATGGACGTGCTTCGAACCGTTGTCAGCTACCTCGGCCAGTTCGATCCGAACTGCCAGGACATCTCGCCGGCGGCCGAACAGACGAAGTCGCGTCAGCTGCTCGCGCAGATCCCGACAATCATCGGCCACATGCAGAATGTCATCGACGGTCGCGACATCGTCGAGCCCGATGATTCGCTCGGCCACGCCGCCAATCTGCTCTGGATGATGACGGGTCAGAAGCCCTCCGATGAGTCCACCAAGGTTGTCGATGTCTCGCTCACGCTCTACGCGGAGCATGACTTCAACGCCAGCACGTTCGCCAGCCGCGTGATCGCCGGCACCAATGCCGATATGCACGGCGCCGTCACAGGCGCCATCGCGGCGCTCAAGGGGCCGCTGCACGGCGGCGCCAACGAGAAGGCGATGGACATGCTCCTCGAAGTTGGAGCCGTCGAGAACGTCGACTCGTACATGGCCAACGCCTTCGCCACCAAGGCGAAGATCATGGGATTTGGTCATCGCGTCTACAAACAAGGCGATCACCGGGCGCCGATCCTGCACGCCCTCGGGCGCGAGGCCGCGGAGAAGATCGGGCCCGAGGCCACCAAGTGGTTCGATGTCGGCGAGAAGGTGCAGAAGATCATGCTCGACGAGAAGGACATTCATCCGAATGTCGACTTCCCCTGCGGCATGACGTACTACGCCCTTGGCATTCCCGTGCCGCAGTACACCCCGCTCTTCGTCGCCGCCCGTATCACCGGCTGGTGCGCTCACATCCTCGAGCAGCACGCGACGCAGAAGCTCATTCGACCGATCGCCGAGTACGTCGGCCCTGAGAATCTCAAGTGGTGAGCCAGGCCTCGGCCTGACTGCCTCATCGCTGAGGAGAGTGAGATCAGCCCGGCGCTCGTCGCCGGGTTTTCTTATGCGCCCACGGCGCTCTCGTAGTGCCGTATCGCTGGCCGACCCCGCTCGGGCCACTCCACGGCGATGACATCGATGCGCAGCGGCCTGTCCTCCCACCCTCGGCGGCGAGCGAGCGTCTTCGTCACCAGCGCCAGCTTCGCCTTCTTCCGGACGCCGACGGCCGCCTCGGGCGTGCGTCCACCCGAAGCGCTCTTTCGCGTCTTTACCTCGACGACCACGATGGTCCGCCGATCCGGCGCAAGACATACGAGGTCCGCCTCACCGACGCCGACTTCTGCGTTCTTCTCAAGGACCTTGTAGCCGCGCCTTCTCAGCCAGCGTGCTGCAGCGCGTTCACCCGCGGGGCCCAGAGGATTTCGACGGGACCCGCCGCCTCGAACCCCGAGCAACGTGCGCAACGCGCCGCCCACGGACTACCCACCGGCCTGCGTGATAAAACGATCGGCGGCGTACTGGAGGAGTTGGTTCTCCATCTCCTGCAGGTCGCTGACGCTTCCGCGCTCCAGCAGCTGCGCCAGGTATTTCTGCTGCTCCATGCTCCACCGACGCCCTCGGAGCTCGCCGTAAATCTGCAACTGCGCGTCCTGCAGCGAAATCGAGCTCTGCTGCAGCTCTTCGAGGTGAATCCACACCAGCTTGTTGTTGAAGGTGAGGATGTCGCTCGTCTGGCCAACTTCGAGCTGCTGCGCCGCGTCATTGAGCACGTCATTCGGGAAGAGCGTCGCTTCCTTGTAAGGATCGCCACTCAGTTCGATCTCAAAAAGCCCGCCCTGCTCACGTCGGAGATCGCTCCACTTGAGCGCCGCGTCCTCGAAGGGGTCGCCGTCAGCGATGGACCGCGCGATCAGACCCTTCCGCTCGTCATCATCCATCGGAATCCAGATCACCCTGATACGAGCCTTGCCGCCCGAGTTGAACTCGTCAAATCGGCGCTCGTATTCCTGCTGCACCTCTCGCCACGTCACCCAGACTTTGTCTCGAACCGCCGTGCGCAGCGTCTGGTCAATGATCATCTGGTCGCGGTCTTCCTTTACCTTCTCCTCGAAAGAGGTCCCCTGCTCCTCGAGGATGCGTTCGGCGCGCGCCTGCGATCCGAAGTTGCCGCTGATGAGGTCCTCTCGCAAGTTCCGCACGAACGCAAGGAGACCCACCTTCTGCTCCTGCGTCAGCGAAGCCTCGAACTCAGCGAGGAGCAACTGGTCGATCAACTGGGCCCGGAGTTCAGCGCGGATACGCTCGCGAGCGAAGAGCACCCACTCGCGCGCCGACGCCTCCTGGGCTTTCCGTTGAAGACGGGCGGCCATTGGTTCAAAGAACTCCGATGCGATCACCGGGCGTCCGTTGATCTGACCGACGAGCGCATCGACCACATAAGACGACTCGATCATCGCGGCTTCATCGAACTCGCCCGCCGCGACAGGCCCCTCGCCCTCGATTGCCCGACGCGCCGAAAGATCGACCGGTGGCCCGGTGAGCACCGTGACGTCGGCCGACTCGCCCAGATCGTCCTCAGCGATCGTGGCGATCATCCCGCCGCTGAAATCAACGAGCTCCGGGTCTTCGTTCTGCGATACAGGCTTTGCGGCGCCTTGGCCGCGCGCCACCGCGGCGTCGGATCCGACCGTGAAATCCGAAGGCGAAACCGCCTGCGCCTCCGGCTTCGAACTCGTGCTGCAGCCGGAGACAAGGGCGACAGACAACGCGCCGGCCCCAATGAGCGCCAATGCCAGTCTCGATTGGTTGCCGAAGCCCGTCATTCCTCGTCCTTCTGCGGCGACTGGTGGCCGCTTCCTCGATCCAATCGTAGACGAACTTTCCATGCTCCATCTTTCGGCGCCGTGATTCCCGCAGGACTAGGATGGGCCCCTGATCGCCCCATTCTGCGGCGAAATCACAGGCAGGAGCAGTGAGCCCATGGACGAAGGATCAGAAGCAGGCGGCGCCGGCCCGGCGGAGCAGCCCAAGATCATCATCGATTCCGACTGGAAGGCCGAGGCTCAGGCGGAAAAGGAACGCCTCAGTCAGGAAGCCGAGGAGCGACAGGACAAGAGCGGCGCCGTCGGACCTGACGGCCTGCCCCCGGCAGACTTCAAAGGCCTGCTCGGGGCGCTCGCCGTTCAGGCCCTCAGCTACCTGGGAGCGTTCCCGGATCCGCAGACGGGTCGCGCCGTCGTCGCTCTCGACTATGCCAAGCATCACATTGATCTCCTCGAGGTGCTCGAGAAGAAGACGGCAGGCAATCTCGAGAAGGACGAGGACGAGGAACTGACGCAGATCCTGAACGAACTGAGGATGCGTTTCGTCCAGATCGCTCAGGCGGTCGCGGCGCAAGGCGAAGGCGGCGGCGCCCCGAACCCTGGCGCTCCTCCACCTAGTGATTCCTGACGAGATAGCCGATGGGAAGGAAGAGAGCGGACTCGGCGACATCGCCGAACCGCCGCCAGGATCGACACCCGCCCGTCGCCGCCATGCACGAACGCGGCGCGACCGGGACAATCTGATTCGAGAGGATGACCTCGTGCCGGACAACCCATCATTTCTGGAGCGTCATCACTTTCTCCTGCGGCGACTGCACTCGCTCACAGGAATTGTGCCGATCGGGCTCTTCCTGATCCTGCATCTGACGACGAACTCGTCGATCGTGTGGGGTTCCTTCCTCGGCGACTCCGGCGTGGCGATGTTCCAGCACGAGGTGGACTTCATCCACTCACTCCCGGCCCTCGTTCTCATCGAGATCTTCGGACTCTGGCTGCCCATCGCCTTCCACTCGATCCTCGGCGTCTACTACGCCGTCTCCGGCTCCACCAACACCAAGAGCTACCGTTACGGCGGCAACTTCCGATACGCCCTGCAACGCATCAGCGGCTATGTCGGCGTCATCTTCATCTTCTATCACGTCGCCACGCTTCGCTGGGGCTGGAGCCTCCCCGGCGCCTATCTCTTCGATGCGCATGCCGCGTCCTCAACGACGGCGATGGCGCTTCGCGCCGGCTCTGAGAACCCGTGGCAGCTCGCAGGCATTCTCGTCGGACTCTTCTATCTCCTCAGCGTCTTGCTGCTCGTCTATCACTTCGCCAATGGCCTCTGGACTGCGGCCATCACGTGGGGGCTGACGATCTCCGAGCAGGGCCAGCGCCGATGGGGCTATGTGTGCGCCTCGCTTGGCGCCGCGCTCATGGTTATGGGCGTCACCGCTGTCGTCGGCTTCGTCACGCTCGATATCGAGGAGGCTCGTCAGATAGAGGCCTCGTTGCACACGGCGCAACAGCCGGCCGTCGAGACCACGCTCGCACCGGAAGATAACGCCCACTGAATCCCCGATCAGCCCCCTGTCGAATACCTCAACGCCAGGAAGTTCAGAGTCATGCCAGCAGCTCATCCAGCCAGTCAGAAACGCGTGATCGTGGTCGGCGGCGGCCTCGCCGGGCTCGCCGCAGCCGCCCGTCTGACGGAGCAGGGGCTCCTCGTGGACCTCTTCTCCATCATTCCCGTGAAGCGATCACACTCCGTGTGCGCTCAAGGCGGCATCAACGCGACGAACGAGGTCGCTCGCCAACAGGGATTTTCTGAGTGGCTGCATTGTGACGAGACGCTGTATGGCGGCGACTTCCTCGCCGATCAGCCTCCCGTCTATGAGATGACGCACTGGGCGCCCCGAATCATCGATCTGCTCGATCGCATGGGCGTCCCCTTCAACCGAACGAACGAAGCGCAGCGAGACCTGCGCCTCTTCGGAGGCTCCCTCTTCAAGCGCACTCACTTCGCCGGCGCGACAACCGGGCAGCAGTTGATGTACGCCCTCGATGAACAGGTTCGGCGCGCTGAGGCGGAAGGCAAGGTCGTCAAGTACGAGAGTTGGGAGTTCCTCTGGCCAGTCATCGAGGGCGATGGCGATGGTCGCCGATGCGTCGGCATTGTCGCGCAGGATCTTCGAACGATGCAGATCCGCGCTTTCCGCGCCGACGCCGTCGCCATGGCCACCGGAGGTTGCGGCCTCGTCTTCGGTCAGAGCACGAACTCCGTGATGTGCAACGGCGGCGCCGCCTCGCGCTGCTATCAGGCGGGCGCGTGGTACGCCAACGGCGAGTTCATCCAGGTGCACCCCACCGCGATCCCCGGCGCCGACAAGTGCCGGCTCATGTCAGAGTCGGCGCGCGGCGAAGGCGGACGCGTCTGGGTGCCGCGCAAGGCAGGAGACGATCGCGACCCGCGCACGATCCCCGAAGAAGAGCGTTACTACTTCCTCGAGGAGCACTATCCGAAGTACGGCAACCTCGTGCCCCGCGACATCGCCTCACGCGAGATCTTCGACATCTGCGTGAACCAGGGCCTCGGTCTTGGCGGCAAGAACATGGTCTATCTCGACCTGACGCATAAGTCACGCGAGGAACTCGACAACAAGCTCAAAGGCATCCTTGAGATCTACGAGAAGTTCGCCGGCCAGGACCCGCGCGAGTTTCCGATGAAGATCTTCCCGGCCGTGCACTATTCCATGGGCGGCCTGTGGACGACCTACACCTCCGAGACGCGTCGGCCCGATCCGCGCCAGGATCTGCAGTGCGAACTCGATGAGATCGTCGGCATGAAGCTCGGCGCGCCCAACTCCATGAGCACGAACATCGACGGGCTCTACGCGCTCGGTGAGGTCAACTTCGCGTTCCATGGAGGCACGCGCCTCGGCGCCAATGCGCTCCTCTCGTGCATCTTCGATGGCCTCTTCGCCGGTGTCGGCATCGGCAACTACGTCAACGATGGCCCCGGAGTGGATGAAGTGCCGCAAGGGGTCTATGACGAAGTCACCAACCAGGAGCAGACCAAGTGCGATGCGCTCGTCCGAACTGCCGGCGCTGACAAGGGCGAGAATCCCTACGCAATCGCGCGTGAACTCGGCGACGAGATGACCGCGGCGTCCACCGTCGTCAAGAACGGCCCGCGCATGGAAGAGGCCGCCCGCAATCTCGAGACGCTCCGCGATCGATTCCAGAATGTGCGCCTCTCAGATGGCGCCATGTGGACGAATCAGAATCTGAGTTTCACGCGCGCCCTCGGAGACATGATCGTCCTCGCGGACGTCGTCCTCCAGGGCGGACTGCTTCGAGAAGAGAGCCGAGGGTCGCATTACCGACTCGACTTCCCGGAACGCGACGACACAAAGTTCCTCAAGACCACCGTCGCCGAGTTCGATACGGCGACGAATCGACCGAAGATCAGCTACCGCGATGTCCAGCTTGGACTCGTGGCGCCCCGGGCCCGCACCTACGGCAAGACTGCCGAAAAGGCGTCGGGCGAATCGAAAGAGAAGAAGAAGGAGACCGCAGGCGCGGGCGCGTAAGCCCGATGTCCTGAGGCAAGAACTAGTTCGAGCAAACCGATCTCGAAAGCGAGCAGAAGAACATGGTCACGCAGGCGGCCAAGAACGAAGTGCATCTTGAACCAGGTCTGAAGCGCACGATCCGATTCAGGATCAAACGATGCGACGGCCCCGGCAAGCCCGCGCGATGGGAGAACTTCGACGTCCCCGTCGTCTCGGGAGAAGGCGTCAACGTGATCAGTTGCCTGCAATGGATCGCCGAGCATCCGAAGACAGCGGAAGGCGCCGACACAACGCCAGTCGTCTGGGACTCCGGCTGCCTCGAAGAAGTTTGCGGCGCCTGCACGATGGTCATCAATGGCTCAGTGCGTCAGTCCTGCTCCTGCCAGCTCGACAACTACGCGCCGCTCGACGGCGACACGATCACGCTCGAGCCCATGTCGAAGTTCCCGGTGGTTCGCGACCTCTGGGTGGACCGCAGCCGCCTCTTCCACAATCTCAAGCGACTCAAGGCCTGGGCTCCGATCGACGGGCTCCATGATCTCGGCGCAGGCCCGAAGGAGCACACCGACGATCAGCATGTGCGCTACAAGATCAGCGAGTGCATGTCGTGCGGCTGCTGCCTCGAGGCCTGCCCGCAGTTTCATCAGGAAGAGAATGAAGAGAACTGGGACAGCAGCTTCATCGGCGCCAACACGATCGCGCAGGCCCGACTCTTCAATCTGCACGAGACCGGAAAGCAACTCGCCGGCGACCGTCTCGACACGCTCGCCGCTGCAGGAGGCGTCTCTGACTGCGGCAACGCACAGAACTGCGTCAAGGTCTGCCCAAAGGAAATTCCGTTGACAGAGGCCATCGCCGCAATCGGGCGCGCGACAACGATCCATCGAGTCCGGAAGTTCTTCCGCGGCAAATAAGACAACAGACGCTTCGAAATTGAGAAACGCCGGCGCTCATGCGCCGGCGTCTTTCATTTCAAGCCGAACACTCGCGCGACGTTCAGGCGTTCGCGAAGTTCTGCGCAACCGCGTCCCAGTTCACCACATTCCAGAATGCGGAGACATAGTCCGGCCGACGGTTCTGGTAGTGCAGGTAGTACGCGTGCTCCCAGACGTCGAGGCCAAGAATCGGCGTTCCCCCGCAGAGGCCGAATGCCTCGCCCATGATCGGATTGTCCTGATTCGGCGTGGAGCACACGCTTACCCCATCTCCGGACCTGCAGAGCCACGCCCATCCGGATCCGAATCGCGTCTTCGCGGCCGTCTCGAACTGCTCCTTGAACGCGTCGAATGACCCGAAGGCCGCGTCGATAGCGCTGGCGAGCTCGCCCGTCGGATTGCCTCCGCCGCCTCCGCCCGGCGCCGCCATGGCGCGCCAGAAGAGCGAGTGATTGACATGACCACCGACGTTGTTGCGAAGGGCTCCGCGAATGGACTCCGGAACATCGGCGAGTTTGCGGAGGATCTCCGTCGCTTCCATCTGTGCGAAGTCGGATCCCTCCAGCGCCTTGTTCGCATTCGCGACGTACGCCGCGTGGTGCTTGTCGTGATGAATCTCCATCGTCTTTGCGTCGATGTGCGGCTCAAGCGCGTCGAAGGCGTAGGGCAGGTCAGGCAGCGTCAGCGCCATGGAAAACTCCTTGACAGAACCCGAACATATGGGGTATATTGGACTCTTGAGAATCGAGGATCGCCCTCGGCGACCTCGCGCGGCCCATGCTAGGCCCCACTGTGGGGTGGAATACGGGCCCTTGCGCGAAAATAGCCCTGCCGCCTCCTTTGGTCAAAACGTCCAGTAATGACCGGAACAAGTGGGCCCAAGAGCAGGTTTTGATAATCTAATATCGCTTTTCAGGCCAGTTTCTTAGATTTGTTCCAGATCGGAAACTTTTGGGCCTGCTTCTCGTATTCAAAGAGGGATGGCGATTGTGTCCCAGAAGAACCCAGTGGGCCGAGTGTATTCGGGCACGGGTCAGCGATTTGGACGACACGCCGCCAGCGGGCCATGACGCCCAGCCTCCCGAGAACGGACGCTCGGTCATTGCCATATCGATTCCCAGGAAGGATCGGTTGGCGAAAAGGCGCCGCAAGGAGTCTGGCCGGGAAGAAAGAAGCACCCTGGCGGGTTCTCCCGCCGCAGTTGAACAGAGACGATGAAGCAGTCGAATCAGACATCTTGCTCCCCACTGGATCAGTTGCGTCGTCGCAGCGCGGTCGAGGTGAAGCTGGGCGCTGATGAGGCGTCGCTCCGGTCATTGAGCCCGGACGACACCCTGACCCTGCAGCGCCTCCTCGCTGAACCACAGGACCTGATTGACAGTCCTGAGTTCCACGAGAAGGGCGCCGAGCGCCGCATCTACGACGATGCACCGGAAATCACCAAGCCCGACACGTCGTGGTATCACCCGGTCATGGACGATCTGCACGGTCAACGCGAGAATCGCGACAACCGCAACAAGCAGGTCGTGCTGACGGCGGCTGAAGAGCGTGTGCTCTTCCTGCAGTACAACTACGCGCGTCATCGCGTGCGTGAGCTTCAGCAGGAGATCTGGTCCTCAGCGGACCGGACGCCGTCGGAGAACCAGGCCACTGACATGCTCCGTTGGCACACGAAGGCCGAGCGTGTCCGCAAGCAGATTGCGGACACCAACCTCGCCCTCGTGCTGGCGATGGCCAAGCGCACGCGTATGTCCGAAGTTGACTTCGCAGATCTCGTCAGCGAAGGCAACATGGCCCTGCTCCGCGCCGTCGACAAGTTTGACGCCGGCCGTGGCTTCAAGTTCTCGACGTATGCATGCCGTGCCATCCTCAAGGCGTTCAGCCGTCAGGGCATGAAACTCAGTCGGTATCGCCAGCGATTCCCCACTGATTTCGATCCGGCGCTAGAGAAGTCCGACTTCCTCGAAACGCGTCGCAAGGATCAGGTGCTGGACGCCGCTGACGAGATGCGCAACATCGTTGAGCAGAATCGAGCCGATCTCACGGATATCGAACGTCAGATCATCGAGCACCGGTTCGGCATCGAATCCGGCGGCCACGAGAAGCCCATGACGCTCGAGCAGATCGGCCAGATCATCGGCGTCACGAAGGAGCGGGTGCGTCAGATCCAGAATCGGGCGCTCGAGAAGCTTCGCGAGGAACTCGAAGAGTCCTACTTCGGACGCCGCAATGGCGACGACGCGAAGGACAAAGTCGAGCCGTCGCTGAACTGAATGGTCCTACAACTTTGAACTCTTATCAGGGCCCGGTGAACCACCGGGCCCTTTTTCATGCGCCGGCGCGCTGCGCCGCGTCTGCGATGCGCCGAAGCGAATCTTCGGAATGAAGATCGGATTTTCCGACACCCGGTGAGGCCCCCTTTGCCTCCGCATCCTGCTGAGCGTCCTCGAAGTTGCTGATCAGCATCAGCGCGCCATCGCCATCGGTCGCAAGGGCTTCGATCAGGTCGATCCCACTCTCAGTCCGGAACTTCCCGTCGAGCACGCGATTCACGAGGAGCAGCGCCGATCCCGGACGCTCTGCCTCGAGTTTCTTCTCATCATTGACGGCGACGATGTCGGCGCCGGGCAGCGCCTTGCCGACGGCCCGCTTCAGCAGAAATCGATCAGGCATGCAGTGACCAATCATCAGCACCTTCGCGGGCTCGCTCATGCTTCGTCTCCCTCTCTCGTCGCGTCATGCAATGCAATGCCGACCGTGCGGGCGCGAATCTCGAATCGGACGCCACGCGCCCATTCGAAGACCCGCGGCGAACGCACATCATCCATGATCGCGTTCACCACGCGATCCACCGCGTCAGCGCCAAACTGGTCGGCGCCGACGCCCCCGGTTAGTCGAAGCGCCGCTGCCCGCAGACCGGCGCCGAGAACGACCCGTCGTTGCCCGCGGAGTGACTCCCGATCCCAGCTCAGATTGTCACCGAAGATCTCGTTGGCCCGCTCGTCGATAAGCGCCGCGGCATCGCTGAGCAGCCGTGCGGAGCGCGTAGCGCCCGCCGCGCCATTGGGGCGCATGGCAAGCAGGTCCGCGACGGGACCATGGCGGAGACCGGCTCGAAATCTGGACTCATCCGCATTCGTCTCGTCTTCGGCCCACGCGAGGTCGACTGCACGGCAGATCGCCTCCATTGCAGCCCGCCCTACACCCAGCGCCGGCCGAATCAGCTCAACGCCCGGCGCCAGCGATCGGAGTTCGGCGACCCCTGCCAGTCCACGCGGCCCAGCGCCCCGCAGCACGCCCATCAGCATGGTCTCCAACTGGTCCTGCCCATGATGGGCGCTCGCGATGTATCTGAGGTTGTTCGCTTGGCACATCTCGGTCAGCGCGTCGTACCGAAGCCGGCGCGCCGCCGACTCGGCATTCCCACGCTCAGGCAATGACACGGCACGGACAAAGGTCGCCACGCTAAGCGCCTCGCCGACACGAGCGACGTGCGATGCCTCGGCCTCTGTCACGTCCAGCGGCCTCAGGTCATGACGCACATGTCCCAGCGCGATCGGGGCGTCGATCGCGCGGAGCGCCAGCGCGAGCGCCAGGGAATCAGCGCCGCCCGAGCACGCCACCAGAGTCGGAGCCCCACCGTCGGTGAGCCGCCGCCATGCGTCAGCCATCTGCCGAACATGCTTGCGGTCGCGAAGTCCAGCGACTGCGTAAGCGAGATCGTCAGGAACGCTGATCAGGTTGCGAGAAGTCACGTTCACACATCGATGATACCGATGGAAGTCCCAATCGCCGGTCTCGCGGAGAGCGCTTCCGCCGGGCCTGGTGAGCCACTCGTGCATTGGAGCCTCGTCAGTTGCCTGCCCCCAGCGTGATCGCTCAGGACTCATTGACCGCTGGATTCTTCGATGATCCGGCATCGCTGATGATCGCCGCCGGCGTATTCCTGCTGTGCGTGATCTCGGTGCTCTCCGTCAAGAAGCGACTGACGCGCATGGCTCATGCCAAGGTCACGCCGGCAGAGCGCGTTGCGGCCCTGAAGAAAGCCCACGCCCCGGACCGTCGCCGCATTGAATCGGTCATGATTGACGCCGAGGAGTTGACGCGCCGACTTGCCGCGCATCTCGACAACAAGGCCGCGAAGATCGAGATGCTCCTCAAGGAGGCCGACGATCGCATCGCGAAGCTCCAGGCGGAGACGTCGCAGGCTGACGACAGACCAGAGATCGTGACCAGGGCGACGATGCCCTCCACCCGTGCTCGGGCGCCCCTCGCTCCCGAGACGCCGTCAGATCCGCTGGCCAGAAGGATTTACGACCTCGCCGACGAGGGCTTCCAGCCGGTCGAGATCGCCCGGAAGCTGGAAGAGCACGTCGGCAAGGTCGAGTTGATCCTCGCGCTGCGAGGCTAGTTGCCGCAGCCGTCAGCCTATGGCTTCGGGTCCATGCGAACGGTGATCGAGCCATTGCTCGTTCGGACGCGCGAGCGCGTGTCGCTGTCTCCGATGCGGATCTTCAGATGGCGCTTTCCAGTCGAGAGGATTTCGACGTTCTTGACGCCCTCGGCATGCACACGCCCGTTGCTCGTGTCGAACGAGTAGACGCCGGCGGCGTGCTCATTCAGCGTCAGATCCACGCTGCCATTTGATGTGGTGATATCCACCGGCCCTGCGGATCCGGATCCGAACTCGACTTCGACGCGCCCATTGCTCGTGTCTGCCGTCACGCCCTGCGTCGCATCGCGAATGACAATCGAGCCGTTGCTCGAGCTCGCATCGATCGATCCAGTCGAGTGCTTCACGCGAATGGCGCCGTTGGAGGATCGTGCGGAGACGTCGCCCTCGTGATGCGCCGCGACGATTCTCCCATTGGATGTGCGAAGCCTCGCCTGCCCACCAAGTCCGGACACATCCAGCGCGCCATTGCTCGAGATGATCTCGACGCCATAGGCATTCGGAATCGAGATATCGAAACTGCACGCTTCGTTGTTGCGCCGTTCGCCGTCGGCCCAGTCGACGCTGAACGCGAGCGTGCCGTCAGGCTGCCGATCTGCGATGACCTCGGTGAAGTCAAGACGCTCCTGCGAGACGGCGCGGAGTTCTGCAACGACCTCGACCTGGTCGCCGTCTGACTTGCGAACCGTCACGCGACCATTTCGCGTCTCGACGCTGAGCGGCATGTTGTCGACATGCTCGACAGTGAACTCACGCGTTTCCTTGAAGCGCGCCTCTTCCCAGACTTCGCAGCCGGTCGCTCCGGCGAGCAGTAGCCCGGCGCCAAGTGTCGCGAGCAGTCTGCCGGTCTTCAGATCTGATGTACGAGCCATGATCGATGCTCCCATGTTCCAGGCCTTCCTTCGATCGCCGGTCGGCGGCGACCATTCACTCTCGATCGACGAGCCCTATCGGGAGACCGGGCCCAACCGTTCGTTCGGAATCGCTGAACGTCGCTTTCAGGCGCCCCGACCGACGCGGACCGCATCGAGACAGAGGATCTCAAACAGGACCTGAGCGGCCAGTCCGGCCGTGATGCCGCTCGGATCGAGGTCTGGCAGCACCTCGACCAGGTCGGCGCCGACCAGATTGACCCCGCCGAATCGCCGCAGAAGGTCGATCGCCTCACCCGACGTGAAGCCACCGAAGCTCGGTGTCCCGGTGCCTGGAGCGAACGCCGGATCGACGACATCGATATCGAACGACAGATAAGTCGGCGCCTCTCCCAGCGCATCGGCGAACTCGTCGATCCGAGAGGAGCCCTCTCGACGCCAGTCGTCATACGACACGATTTCAACGCCCTGGTCGCGCGCGTAATCCCAATCGTCGGGCATGTTCAACGGCCCCTTGATGCCGATGGTGATCATCCGACTCGGGTTGATCAAACCCTCTTCAAACGCCCGTCTGAAGACAGACGCATGCGTGTGCTTCTCGCCCCACACGACATCAACCGTGTCGATATGGCTGTCGAAGTGAATCAGCGCCATGCCGCCCTCGGGCCGCCCCTGCGCCTCGTACGTCGCGCGCATGTTCGCCAGTGCGATCGAATGGTCGCCTCCGACTGCGAAGAGGCGCGTGTGCCCGGGCGATCCGAGACCACGCGCGTACGCGGCCGCCTGCTCCTGCGTCTCGGCGCATGAGTACGGCGAAACAGGCGCGTCGCCGGCGTCCGCGAGGCTGAAGACCTCAGCCAGATTCACATCATGGAATGTGTGGTAAGGGCGTATGGCGCGCGACGCGTCACGCACCGCCTGGGCGCCGAAGCGCGCGCCTGGTCGATATGTCACGCCGCCGTCGTATGGAATTCCATAGACCGCCCAGTCAACCGGCTGATTCTCCGGCGCAACATGACAGATCTGGGGAAACCGACAGAACGTGCCGAGGCCTGCGAATCGAGGGTTCTGCCGCGCATTCGGCAAAGCCGTTCTCTTGTCATTCATAGGCCCCGCATCGTACCAGCGCGTCCGGAGGACGACGGCATGGCTACTCCGCGCGTCCCCACTGACTGAGCACACGAGACAGATCGATCGACGCGACCACGCCGTCGCCATCGAGATCCGCCGAGCAGACACTCCCGTTGTCAGCGCAGGCGCCCCACGAGGAGAGCATCGCTGCGATGTCGCCCGCATCGATCACGCCGTCTCCGTTGATGTCCGGAGTGATCGGATACTGATGCGCGCCCAGCGATCCGGAGTACGGCGCCTTGTTGATGCCGAATCCCATCGCCGGGGCGCCGAGATAACGCGTCGCGCGAAGCGGACTGCCTTTGCCTGCCGAGAGGTCCGACGGCGCCCGCCGCAGCTCGGGGTCGATTGCATAGAAGCTCGAGATCTCGAGCGTGCCTCGATCGACGCTGCCTTGCCATTCGCCCTCGGAGTCGAGGCTCTCAGCCTGGGAATAGCGTCCCTCGCCGATGTTGTGATACCAGTTGTGGGCGATATCGACGTTGCCTGCAGAGACGAGGCTCGACAGCTTCCCGCGCACGAGCCACGCTTCTGACTTCGAGTCGAAGACGCTCTGCACCCAGGTCAGTCGAGCCTGCGAACTCGCAACGCGGACATGGGCGCCAAGCTTGCCCCCGTTGAGGTAGCTCGTCACGCCACTGTAGATCAACTCAGCCTCGCCATCGATCTCGACGGTGGCCTTCGGGGCGCGCCCGATGAGTTCGCAGCTCTCCAGCAGATACTGCGTGCCCGCCGGCGCATCCACACCAAGTCGAAGACCGGCGCCCTTGTTGCCTGCCCGCGTGACATCGAGCCTGCTCCGTGCAAAAGACGCGCTCGCGGAGCCGCCGAAGATGAGGCCGCCGGTCGCCTGCGAAACGCACTCAATTAGCCGAATGGGATAGGCACGCGGCAGATCGTCGTACTGCTCCGGCACGCGATCGGCGCTTGCGAAGATCGACCACCCGACTCCCTTGTGGCCGCCATAACCAACAGCTTTGCACTCCCGCCACGCCAGCTCACCGGCGACAGCGGTCCAGGAATCTGCATCCCCGACGGCGAATCCAGTCGTCACGCGGCCTTTGTCGAGCGGGCGTCCGTTCACGCCTCGAAGCGAATACAGATGGGCCGTGACGTTCTCGATTGCGTTGTCGGCGACAGCGAACGGGCCATCCGGCGCGCAGAGCACGATGTGCCGACCGTCATCCGAGTTCAGGCCCTTGACGACACAGTTCCTGATTGTGTTTCCAATGCAGCGATCGCCCTCGAAGACGATGCTTCCCTCGCCTGAATCGATGACGACAGAGTCCTCGATGATCGTCTGCACGCCTGAGTCGATGCGAATGCCGACGGCGCCGGGCTCGCAGAAGCCCGCAACGCGAAGGCCACGAATGGTCAGCCCGTCGCAGAACTCCGCGACCACGCCATCGCCGCGCCGGAAGATCGAGTACTGATGATGCGTCGATTCGAGCTGATCGTCCTTCTTTGCAGGAGCGTTCACCCACAAAGTCCAGTTGGGCGCATCCCAGAACCAACTGCCTTCTCGAAGCTGGCACTCCGCGAGCGAAAACGTCTCGGGAAGGTGCCCGGAAGGCAGACCCGCGTTCACGTTCCACCGGAGCGCGACCGAGGCAGGCTTCTCTTCAAGTCCCGCGAAGGGGAAGACGCCATCCCAGGATGAGCCTTCCTCCGAAATGACCTGTTCGGCCGTGATGGTCCATTGCCGTTGTCCAGGCCATGGCTCGAGCGTTGCGCGAACGACGCCACGCAAGTGAAGACTCTCTTCGAAGGCGCCCTTGAGATGGGCTGTGTCGCCGGAAGCGATGACGCTCTCGAGGTCGTCGAGAGAGTTGAAGGGCGCGACTTCCGACCCGTCACCTTCGAAGGGGGAGTCGCCATCGACATACCAGATGGCGCCCAGCGCTTCCGCACCGATACCCATCGCGCACATGAGCGCGGGGATCAGTGAGAGTGCACTTCGGGTCCCTCCGATCGCCATCAATCCTTCCCGGTCCGCACGTGGTTCCATACGTCGTGACGGACAGCGTGCGAGTGTAGCCATCCTCGGCTCGACCCACACGACCTATCCGCTTCATTCACAGGCATTTCGCACATTCCAGACACCTTCACGGACGGCATTCCGAACGGGTTTCCCAGACGGCGCGAGCGGCGCTGATTCCAGGTCCCGAGCCACCACCTACCATGGCGTCGCAAAATCGCGCGAGCCGCCAACATCGACCGACCTCGACATGTCCCAGCAGATCTCCAGCCTCATCGAAGAAGCCATTGGTTATCGGCCCTTGTCTATTCGCCCGCTCTCCGGCGGCTGCGTCGGAGATGTCTCACTCGTGACGTTCGATGGCCACGAGGACCTCGTGGCCAAGTTCGATCCACGAGAGGGAGACCCCCTCCGGATCGAGGCCGAGATGCTGACGTATCTCACTGAAAAGTCGGGACTTCCAGTCCCTCGGGCCGTGCACCAATCGGGATCCATCCTGCTGATGGAATATGTCGATGGCGAGAGTTCGACGAACGCGGGCGCCCAGATTCACGCGGCACAGTTACTCGCCGAACTGCACGAGATCCGGGCGGAGCAGCATGGGATGGAGTTCGACACGCTGATCGGCGGGCTCCCGCAGCCGAATCGACAGATGAGCTCGTGGCGCGAGTTCTTTGCAACCCAGCGCCTCGCTCCCATGGCCGACCTCGCTCTGCGTCGCGGCCGCCTCGATAGTCAGCTGCGTCATCGCCTCGACCGGCTCATTGCCGCGCTTGACAGGTGGACGCCCGAGAAGGTCGCTCCCTCGCTCCTGCACGGGGATGTCTGGAGCGGAAATGTGCTGGCTCGTGGCGACCGGATCACCGCATTCATCGACCCGGCGATTTACTACGGTTCGAGTGAGATGGAACTCGCGTTCATCTCGCTCTTCGGGACCTTCGGCGACAGCTTCTTCGATGCCTACAACGAGCGCCGCCCGATCGAGCCAGGGTTCTTCGAGGAGCGCCGGGATCTCTACAACCTTTATCCGCTGCTTGTGCATGTTGCGCTCTTCGGCGGGTCGTATGTGGCGAGTTTCTCGTCATCGCTTCGGCGTTATGGATTTTGAGTCGAACGCCCCAAAGCCCCCAAAAACCGGGATTCCGGCGCTTTCCCACCTCTCCATGGGGAACAAATTGGCGGGCGCGAGCGAATAAGCAGTGTCAGGGATCGTCGAGAAGATGCCGTCGCCGGCCGCCGCTCTCCACCACGCTGAACGGTCCCGAAGTCAGGAGATCTGCGGCCTGCCTGTTCACTGTTTTTCCGACGCTGCACCGCCCGCCGGGCGCAGCGATTGCACAAGGAATTGTCTAGACTTGACGTGCGAGGGTCCCTGCGGGGACTTGCCTTACAAAGAGCGAACATCGCACACAAAGGCGTGTACGGAGTCGCAACGCACTGGAGGCCCATGTGTCTGACGCCAGGAAGTCAACCCGTCGTAGTTCCAAGCTCGCGCTGCTGCCACTGACTGGCGCTGCGCTCGTCCTTGCGACAGCCTCGCCCGCTTCGGGAATCATCGAAGCGAAGGGCGTTCTTGGCTGGGGCATCTGGGCCAGCGAAGGCATCAACGGAAGCACCGTGACGGTGGCCAATGTCGAGGGCAACCTCGCCAACTGGAATCACCGCGCGATTGATCAGCAGATTCTCGTGAACCTGGTCTGGCCGTTCGAACCGAACGGCACGGTCATGGACACGATGGACCGCTCGACCAAGTCCAACCACGCGACGGCGACGGCCAGCGCGATCGTTGGAGTCATGAGCGGGGTCACCGCCATCGAGGGCGTCGCCCCGAAGGCGAACATCATCAACTCTGCATTCGCTGACGGCGTCGATCAGAACGGCGCATTCATCGTTGATCTGACATCGCTCGGATTTGCGCTCTACGCCCCGACCGACCAGGCCCTGGCGGATGAAGTCGCCGAAGCGCTCAACATTCAGCCCTACCCCGCCGCGACCATCGTCAACGCGAGTGTGACGCGCCGCAATCAGCAGGCGCATCAGACGATCGTCACCGGTGAAGACGCATTCACGCGCTCGCTCGATTCGGTCGCAACGACGACCGGCGCGCTTGTGATAGCGCCTGCGGGCGACCTCGGCGATGTCCAGGAGCTCGATTCCCAGGATCGCGGCACGATCGCGCCGCCCGGATCGGGCTTCAACGCGATCGCAGTTGGATTCACCGACACAAGTCTGCAGCCGTCTGAGGACACCTCGGAAGGCCCGCAGGTCGCGTCCGACTGGCGCGTTTCGCTTGGCCTCGTCGACCCGATGGCCCAGCCCCCGATCGGCGGCGATCAGGAGGACTTCCCGAACAGCCCGGACGCCATGGAAGAGGTGGAAGACGCCCGCCCTGGCCCGGACATCATCGCGCCCGGCGAGAACATTCGTCTGGCCGGCTCAATCGCAGCGTCTCCCGAGGACAACAATGCGTTCTCGAGCTTTTGGACGGGATCGAGCATCTCATGCGCGATCGTCGCGGGCGCCGCGGCGCTCGTGCAGGACGCCGGCAATAAGCGCGGTCTCTGGAACGGCGAGCGCCCGTCGGCGCTGGTCACCAAGGCCGTCATACTGAACTCAGCCGATAAGGATGGGTTCAACAACATGGGCATGAACGGCGATCCGCCGGCGCCCCCCTTCAATCCGAACGACGAGACGGACATCTGGATCACCGATCAGGCGCTCGACGCGCAGATCGGCGCCGGACTGCTTGACTTCAATCGTCTCTACAACCAGTTCGTGCTGGCGAAGTTCGCCGACTACGAGAACATCCCCGGTCTCACCATCGATCCCGAGACTCTTCAGTACACCATCCCCGCTGTCGGTCCGCGGCCCGGCGTCCCCTTCGTCACCCGCCAGAATCCGCTTCGTGACTTCGAAGGCCCTGACTTCGTGCCGGGCGGCGGCGATGATGGAGGTCCAGGCGGCCCCGGCGGCAACATGACTGCGATGTCGCACACGCATACCGACGATCCGCTCCTGACCGAGATTCTCGATCAGGCCGCGATCTTCCGGGATGTCTATCCCGCGCAGCTCGGCGGGCCCTCGCCTGATCTCGATGGCGGCGGCGGCGTCGGTGTCGACTTCCCGAGTCGCCCCATCTGGCGTCCGCGCTTCCCCGTTGGACGCCCGCCGATTCCGCCGAACTGTGCGCAGTGCCCGCAGTTCCGGACCGGCTGGGATGAAGGCCAGGTTGGTTGGGGATACATCGACTTCGATCTCGGCTTCGTGACGCCGGGCAGCACGATCACGGCGACGCTGTGCTGGAATCGCCACCTCAAGTGGTCTGTTCCGGACTTCGCCGGTCCCCTGAACTTCATCGAGACCGAGCAGGCGGCGCCCGGCGCCGACGATCTCGGCATTCGTCTCGACAGCGCGCAGCAGCGCGGCGCCGGATTCGATCCGATCGACATGACGAAGACCAACGGCGGCCCGGCGCCACTCGCTCTGCGCGAGGAGGCGAAGCTCCGTCGCGCGTTCAACCCGCGACAGGTTCCGATCAACGCTGAAGTTGATCGCATCCACGTCGTCACGAACGACGGTCTTTGCAACGACCTGCACTCTCTCTGCAATCACGACGACCTGCGCGGCGCCCATCATCACGTCGACGGCGATCTTCGCGAGCGCCTTGATGAGCTCTTCGAGGCCCAGCGCAATCGCGAAGTCACCGTTCAGGCCGGCGCCAATCCGCTTCGCGGAGTCGGCGGCTTCGACATCATCTACAACCTCAGTCCGGAAGTCGCCGCCAACCCTGACTTCGTCGCCGCGCTCAACACGGCGGCCGCGGTCTGGGAGGAGGTCATCTCCGACCCCGTCACTGTCTTCGTTGACGTCAGCTTCACCAGCAACCAGGGCTTCATCGCCGCGGCGCTGAGCACTGAATTTGCGATTCCCTACTCGCAGGTTCGCGGCGCCCTGATCTCGGACGCCAACTTCGCTGAGCGCAATGTGATGCAGGCACTGCCGAGCACCGCACGCTGGAACACCAGCGCAGGCACGTTCACCTCAGGCACGATCGTCGGCGTCGGCGTTCCCCGCGCGAACGCGAAGGCGCTGAATTTCGATGTCGGCAGCCCGACTGACTCCGATTCGCTCATCATCTTCAACACCGACTTCACCTACGACAACGATCCCACCGACGGAGTCTCTCCTGACGACATCGACACCGTCGCTGTCATGGCGCACGAGATCGGCCACATGCTGGGCTTCGTGAGCGACGCTGAAGCGACGCAGTTCAACGGATTCTCGATCCCGAGCGTCCTCGACATCTTCCGCTTCCCGATCATCGCCGGTGAGGATCCGAACACGCTCACCGACTTCATGAGCTTCGCTCGTGAAATCACCGTCGGCGCGGAGGCCGCGATCGATACGGCCAACGGCATCAGCGGCATCGGACAGGCGTTCCGCATGTCGACCGGCGCCTCGTTCCCGGGCGATGGACGCCAGGCGAGCCACTGGATCGATGATCAGCGCACCGGCGCGTTCGAGTATGTCGGCGTGATGGATCCCACCTACTTCGGTCCCGAGGGTCCGGGTGGCGGCATCCCGGAGGCGCCCGAGGGCGAACTTCCCGACTACCTGACCTCCGCCGATCTGCTTGCGTTCTCACTCATCGGATGGGACATCGAGTTCGACACCGATCTCCCGCCGTCGATGCAAGTTCCGGACATCGGCGTTCGCGCCCTGCCCGGCTTCGTCAGCACGGTTCCTGATCCGGAGATCGAGTGGGCCTTCGACAACCTGGATCTCGAGCTCTACCTCGCCGGCGACGGCAGCGGCACGCCCGACATCCCGGTGGCGTACTCGCGCACGCTCTGGAACAACGTCGAGAGCTTCTTCGTCGGCGCCGACGCCGGCGGTGGTGAGGAACAGGTTCCTGCGGGCAACTACTTCATTCGCGTTCGACACGTCGAGACGCGCTACGACCTGGGCGGCACTGTCGACTTCGACTTCCCAACCGTCGTGGTCGATCCCTACCTCAATATTCCGCAGGCTCAGATTGACTACGGCATGGCGTGGTACATCGATCTCGCCCGCACCAATGAGGAGTTCATCACTGAGGACCTGCGAGCCAAGTCCGACCTCAATGGAGACGGCGTCATCAACGGTGGCGACCTCAGCATCCTGATCGCTCAGTTCGGCAAGGATCATCCCGCGGCCGATCTTGATGACGACGGAAAAGTCGGCTCGAGCGATCTCGCCACGCTGCTGAGTTTCTACGGCGACGAGCTCTAAGCTCAATCGCTGTCAAATCGCGAGACCTTCGTGCATCCCAGCGGGCGACCTTCGGGTCGCCCGCTTTTTCGTGCGCTGCCGTCGAGGCTCAGGTGTCTTGGATGTTGGGGTGATCGTGCACGATCGAGTATCATCTTCGACGCTCGTCATCGAGAGGCGCGAGCACTATGTCTTTGCGGAGAGAACTGCATCATGGATCCTGACTCAATCCTGCTCGACGCTGAGGAGCGCATGGACAAGGCCATCGACCACCTGAAGCATGAGTTCAGGGGGCTCCGAACCGGACGGGCGTCGACGGCGCTCGTTGAGTACGTGAAGGTCGATTACTACGGCTCGATGACAGACCTCAAGTCCCTCGCCTCGATCAGCGTGCCGGAACCGACGCAGATTCTCATCAAGCCCTTCGACGCCAGCGCTGTTAGCGAGATCAAGAAGGCCCTCGAGACTTCAGATCTCGGTCTGAACCCGATGGTCGAGGCGAAGCAGATCCGAATCTCGATCCCCGCGCTCTCGACCGAGCGGCGCAAGCAACTCGCGGGTCACGCGAAGAAGACCGCCGAGGAGTCCAAGGTCGCGGCGCGCAATGTGCGGCGCGACGCCAACAAGCATGCTGATCAGCTGAAGAAGGCGTCGGACGTCAACTATCCCGAGGATGAGCTCGAGACACTGAAGAAGGAAATCCAGGATCTCCTCAAGAAGCACGAGCACGCTATCGACAAGCTGCTCGACGACAAGACGAAAGAGATCATGGAAGTCTGATCGCGCGCCGCCGCGCCGCGTTCAGCTAGGACCACGCGCGCCATGATGCGAACAGCATGACAGCGCCCGCGGCCATCATCACGACGCCCACAACGCCTAACGTCCCACCGCGCTCCATGCGTTCAATCGAGAACCGCTGCGCTGTCCGTGGCGCCAGCAAGTACACCACGCACTTGGCGAGCAGCAGCCAGCCACAGAGTGTCACGAGTGATCGACCGTCAGTCGTCCACGCCGGATGCCCGATCACGATGAGCAAGGCGATCGGCAGGGAGAAGGTCCCGATGATCAGCGCGCCATCATCACGGCGCAGGACGCCGGCCAGCAGCCTCCCCCACAGCTTCGCCTGTGCGCAGTGAGACGCCCCGATCAGAAGCAGCGACACGCCCAGTGCCCGCTCGATGAAGATGGCGATTGCCTGATCCATCAATCACAGGATACGCGACCCGACTTCGCGCCTTCGGAGACGCGCCTCACCCCAGCCGATCCATGACCTGCTTCAGATCGGACCACACCTTCGCGCGATTCTCCTTGGTGTAGGAGCGAAGCAGATACGCCGGGTGAAAAGTGGGCATCAAAGGCACCCCCTCGTACTCACGCCACACGCCGCGCATCTTTCCCATCGCCTCATTCGAGTTCAGCAGCAGCTGCGCCGCGGGCTTGCCCAGCGTCACGATGGCTTCCGGCTCGATGATGCGAATCTGCTCGAGCAAGTATGGGCCGCATCGGGAGGCTTCCTCGCGTGTGGGCGTCGCGTTGTTCGGCGGACGACTCTTGAGCACATTGGCGATGAAGACGTCCGACCTGTCCATTCCCATCGCCTTGATCATCTGGTCGAGGAGCTTCCCCGAGCGTCCAACGAATGGCCGGCCGAGGCGATCCTCTTCGGCGCCGGGCGCCTCGCCGACGAACATCAGACGAGCGTCTGGATTCCCCTCGCCAAACACAGTCTGCGTATGGCTGGTCGCCAGGGTGCAGTGCGGACACTCGGCGTCATGACGAATACGCAGCGCCTTGAGCTTCGACGCCTTCTCATCCGGGTCCCCGTTCGCCCTCGACGATGGAGCCCCAGGCGCCACCGGCTCGGCGACCTCTGTGGCGAAGACCTCTTTCAGACTCGTGGGAAGGAAGTCAACACCCATGAGCATCGAGGTCTCAGCGTGTTGACGTGCGATTCGAAGAGCCTTCCCGGCGTCATCCATACACTCCCTCCCTGCCCTTGGCATGCCGCTCAGTCTACTTGAGCGGCCGGGAGAGAGGAGACATCAGCCCCAGGGGCGGCCCCCATTCGAGTCGGAGGCATCATGGGTCCAAAACGACACGAGGCCCGCCAAACTGGCGAGCCTCGTGAATCGTGTCGTTGTTCCATGACCAAACATTCGGGTCACTCGTCCTTTCAGGCTGACATCAACCCCTGACGTTTCGCGCCGCCTGCGGGGCGTCTCACACCGAGATGACCGAGCGCCCTGGCGATCAACTCGCCTCGGCTCGACGCATGCAGCTTCCGGTGCAGTGACTTCACATGGTCATGCACCGTATGCGGACTGCGCTGCAGGTCCATGGCGATCTGCTTCACGCTCTTGCCGAGCGTCAGATGCTCGAGCACCTCCTGCTCGCGAGCCGTCAGCGGATGCGACGGACTATCGGCATTCGAGCCGAAGGCCATCACGGCCTTCCGAGCCACCGGAGTGAGCGTCGCTCTCAGGAGGACCATCTCACCGTCGGTGAAAGGGCGATCCTCAGCGCGGAGACCGAGTTCAACAACCAGCACGCGCGACGGCGTGCGATCGACGAGCGGCACTGTGCCGGTGAGCAACTGCGTCACGCCCATGCGGCGCCACGCTTCGGAACCAGGGCTCGCGTCAACGTTGCGCTGTTTGACGTTCGCGCCAACACCGAGACGCTCGGCGCGCCAACCCAGGCCGCCGCCGCCATCAAATCGTCGTTTGAAGTTGTCGAGCCTGTCGGCGCCGATCTCGACGGCGGAACCCGTCGCTTCAACACGAACGAGATTCCCATCCTCATCGACTTCGCCGATCGAGACGGCGATCAAGGCGTCGGGTCGAAGCGGCAGCAGTGACGCTGCGGCCCTCTCCGCCCAACTCAAGGTCGCGACGGCCGGCAGGGCGTTAATCGCCTGGGCAACCTCCATCGCAACTTCCACATTTCGCGAATCTACGCTTCTCGCTGATTCCATAGTCTGTCCTTTCGATCCTGGAAAGGTGGCCGTAGTTGGAGGCGATCAAGTGAGCCCTCGCAACCTGAATGATCTCTGAACCCGACGTCCGGAAACACAACGGCAACACGCCGCTCACCAAACCCGCATACTTGGCGGGTGTCGGGTTCCCTTATTCCGGCGGCCTCATTATTGGCTATATCGACCACTCGAACCCACCGGGACACAAAGGGTTATCGGACACGCCAGCGCCCGACCACCGGACTCAGGAGCCCGATTCAGCCGACCCGACCCGAGCGGACATCGCCTGGGCCAAACGCCCCGAAAGATGCTCATCGGGGTCAACGGCGAAGACGTATCGCTTCGGCATGGGTTGATCGGGATCCGAGACATCCCTGGATACGCTGGTGAGCCGGATGGAGACCGGATCGACCTGCTTTCCAAGGCGCCGGTACTCCTCGACCAGCACGACCACACTGACTCTGAGGTCGCCTCCCAGGAGACGGAGATCCTGTTCTCCGCTCCCCACAGGAGACTGCCCTGTTGCAGTGGTTTCTACGGCCTCCTGCTGGAGAGGTTCGAATCGAACGATCACTTTTCGCCGCCGGTGATGGGCCAGGGCCGTGAATTCCTGGCCCAGGGACGACTCATCCTGATTCCAGGGGGTCGCGATCCCGGAAGACCCCTTCGAGCGGGTGGTGATGACGCCGGAGCGTGCATCCACGCGCTCCACCTCGAAGCCCGCCCTTCGGAGCTCGTCACGCGCGACTTCGAACGCCTCAGGGTAGGCGCCCGGCCCGATGGTGAACTCAGATGGCTGGGGAGATGTCGCACAGCCGCCGAGGAGCACGAGCGCGCTGAGCCAGAAGATCCGTCTTCCGAACATGGACGCAGTGTACGAAGCGCCTGACGCCGGCGCCCGCTCGCACGCGGCGCCTGCAGTAATCAGCCCTCAGGTAACATGACGAGTCTTCCTGCGCCTTGATCTGGCCCCCCATTCGACGGAGAACACGCCGCATGTCATCGGAGTTGCTCGTTGGAAACGCGGTCATCGGACAGTCCGGCGGACCGACCGCGGTCATCAACCAGTCCTTGGTGGGCGTTGTCGAAGGGCTCCGCGGCGCTGATGCGATCAAGCGCGTCGTCGGCGCCAGGAACGGTGTGCGCGGTATGGCCGAGAAGCAGGTCATCGACCTCACGCACATCCCGAATGATCAACTCGAAGCAATCGCCGGAACGCCTTCCGCGGCCCTTGGATCGACGCGCGACAAGCCTGATTCGACCTACTGCGAGCGCATCTTCGAGAACTGCAAAGAGAATGACATTCGCTATTTCTTCTACATCGGCGGCAACGACTCGTCGGATACCTGTCGCATCGTCAACGAGTTGTCGAACGACTCCGGATACGAACTGCGCTGCTTTCACATCCCCAAGACGATCGACAACGATCTCATGGAGAGTGATCACACGCCAGGATATCCGTCGGCGGCGCGCTTCGTCGCGTTGGCGTTCCTTGGCGACTCGCTTGACAACAAGTCGCTTCCGGGAATCAAGATCAACATCGTCATGGGACGCCACGCCGGCTTCCTGACTGCGGCTTCGGCCCTGGCTCGCCAGCATCACGACGACGGTCCACATCTGATCTACCTTCCCGAGCGCAACTTCGATCCGGATGAATTCGTCGCGGATGTGGACCGCGTCTACGCACGCCTGGGACGTTGTCATATCGCCGTCTCAGAGGGAATCCACAACGCCGCAGGGGAACCGATCAGCGCTCTCATGTCTGGTCTGAGGGAAGTGGATGCGCACGGCAACGTACAGCTCTCGGGAACGGGCGCGCTGGGTGACTGGCTGGCGAATCTGCTGCGCGTGAAGCTCACGCCGCAGGGCGGCAAGCCGCCGCGCGTGCGCGCAGACACCTTCGGTTATCTGCAGAGGTGTTTTCCTGACGCAAGTCCCGTCGATCAGGCGGAGGCGCGCGCGGCAGGCCGCAAGGCGGCGGAAATCGCGCTGATGGGCGACTTCGACGCATCGATCGCCATCAAGCGCGTGGGTGATGATCCCTACTGGGCGGATATGAAGGCAGTCGACCTGAAATCCGTCGCCGCGAAGACGCGCACCATGCCTGATGAGTACATCCGTGGCCACAACGATGTCACTGAGGCCTTCCTCGATTACGTGCGCCCGCTCGTCGGTCCATTGCCGACGATGGGGAGATTCGACTGAGGTCGACCCAGCGCAAGGAGCAGATCATGGGCAGTCATCTGACACGACGTGAGTTTGTCGGCGCCGCGAGCGCGCTGGGAGCGGCTGGACTCCTCGCGCCGTCTGCAGCGCGGGCCGCCGGCGCCATGGGACGTCCTCCGGTCGTCATCGCTTCAGCGAACGGACTTGCGACGGTTGCGCGAGCCTCGAAGCTCATGACCGACGGCATGGACCCGCTGGAGTCCGTCGTGGAGGGTGTCGGCATCGTCGAGGATGATCCCAACGACATGACCGTCGGACTCGGCGGACTTCCGAATGAAGACGGCGTCGTCGAACTCGACGCGTCGGTCATGCACGGGCCACGACATCGAGCCGGCGCGGTCGCGTCGCTTCGGAACATCCGGAATCCATCGAAAGTGGCGCTCGAGGTGGCCCGGCGCACTGATCATGTGCTGCTCGTTGGCGAGGGAGCTCTCCGATTCGCAAAACGCCTCGGGTTCCAGGAGCAGAATCTCCTCACGGAGGATGCGCGTCGCGCATGGCTCCGCTGGCGCTCCGGACTCAATCCGAATGACGACTGGCTGGAGAAGGACGAGTTCGATCTTCCGTTGCGCCCCGATCCCGAGCGATCCGCATTTGAGCCGACTGGGCGGCGCGGGAATGAGCCTCACCATGATCCAGCCGCCGTCGCCGTCCTCGATGATGTCGTATGGATCGACGGCGTACCGCACACGTCAGGCACGATCCATTGCTCAGGTCTCAACGCCGATGGTGATCTCGCGGGCGTGACGACGACAAGCGGCCTCAGCTGGAAGCTGCCGGGGCGCGTCGGCGACTCGCCGATCATCGGCGCCGGCCTGTATACCGAGAACGAGGTCGGCTCGGCCGGCGCGACGGGAAGAGGTGAAGCAGTGATCCAGGTGTGCGGCGCGCGACTGGCCGTCATGCGCATGGAACAGGGTGATCACCCGACGGACGCATGCCTTCATGTGCTTCGGCACATCGCGTCTCGCACAAGATCGGTGCGTCTCCTGAATAGACGCGGCGCACCGAACTTCAACGTCGTGATGTATGCGGTCCGTAAGGACGGCGCGTACGGCTCGGCGAGCATGATCAAAGGACGTCAGTTCGCCGTCTCAGAGCATGGCACAGCGCGTCTCGAAGACTCCGCGTTTCTCTTCGAGAACAGCTAGACGCCCGCCATACAATATCTGTGCTTCTTGGGATGATCGCAGCACTGCGTTGTGCAGGATCTACGTGCAATGCTCGAAGGCGCAGGTGTATCTAATGAAGAAATCATGTTTCCTCGAGCACCAGTACACAACGCTTCGTGAGGAGATCAAGGAATGCAAGGCTCGGATATTTAAGATCGCCGGATTCGGGATCTTCGTTGTGCCGGCAGTCCAGTTCCTTTCGGAATTCCAGAACATCGGCGTCGTATTGCTGACACTCCCACTGCTCGTGATCACCATCGTCTTGCTGTTCCTGGCTGAGAATCACGGAATGATGCGATGCGGATCGTTCATCAAGGATGTGATCGAGCCGAATGTCCTCGACGATGATCTGAGCTCTGGATGGGAGCACTGGCTGGAAGCGCAAGGCCACCCCGACCGGCGCAGCGTAGAGCGATACGTATCATACGGGTTCTACATCCTGTTCTCGGTGTACTACCTGGCCTCAGTGTGGCTCGCAGTTCGATGGATTCTCGACACCTTGCAGGACTCGAATGCGACGCTGTGGGCATCAGGGGCCTTGGCCGGATACATCGCCATCGGGCTCCTGTTCGCAACTTTCCTGTTCGCGAATATCAGAAACGCGACAACGACGAATCTGGATAAATGAGAATCACTGAAAGGCCGATTGCTCCAGTGTCAAACAATGGCGCAGATCAACTTGAAAGGTATTCTCGACAAGTACGATTGCCGCAGATCGGTGAACCTGGGCAACGCGCACTCGCTGAAGGCCGCGTACTCCTCATCGGCTGCGGCGCCCTCGGAACATCCATCGCTGACACACTCACCCGCGCCGGCGTCGGCCGCCTGACCATCGTCGATCGCGATGTCGTCGAGCGCTCCAATCTGCAGCGCCAATCGCTCTTCGACGAGCGGGACGCCGCCCAGGGCATCCCGAAGGCGCATGCCGCGGCGCGCCGGTTGCGCGAGGTGAACTCATCGATCGAGATCGAACCGATTGCAGATGACTTCAGCAGTGCGAACATCCGGAGCGCTCTTGCGCTCGAACCTGATCTGCTGATCGACGCGACTGACAACTTCGAGACGCGCTACCTGTTGAACGATGTCGCGGTCAGCGCGGGCATCCCTCTCATCTATGGCGGCGTCATTGGTGTGACGGGTCTCCAGATGACGATCCTGCCCCGGGCCGCCACGGGTGATCCGGCGCCGCCATGGAGTGGCCATGAATCCCCCTGCCTCCGCTGCGTCTTTCCGGAGCCGCCTCCACCGGGGGCCTCGCCGACGTGCGACACAGCCGGCGTGCTCGCCAGCGCGGTGAATACGGTCGCGGCAATGCAGTCAGCGGAGGCCATCAAGGTCCTCGTTGGTGACTTCGCCAGCGTCAGCAGGAATCTCACCTCGATCGACCTCTGGCGGAGCGAATTCAGAAGCGTCGACGTCTCTGCGGTTGGGGCGGACGGCTCCTGTGAGTGCTGCCAAAGGCGCCAGTTCCCCTTCATGACCGGAGATCGGAGTTCCCAGTCGATGGCGCTCTGCGGACGCGCGAGCGTGCAGATCTCACCAGCCGTCGAGACGGGCGTAATCGATCTCGAGGGGTTGGCGATGCGTCTCTCGTCCTTCGGCGAGTTCCAGCAGAATCCCTTCATGCTTCGCGGCGCGCTGCGAGACGAGGTCGGCGACGAGGGCGGGCCGATCGAACTCTCGATCTTCCCGAATGGCCGCACGATCGTGAGCGGCACCACACGGATCGAGCGGGCGCGGGCGCTGTACGCCCGCTACGTCGGCGCGTAGACGGCCTTCGACCACCCTATCGCGTACATTGGATACATCATGCCCGACGCCAACAAGACGTCCGCGAAACTGGAAGTGATCGAGCCGATTGGCGCTCGCGTGCTCATTCGCAAGGACGAGGACAAGAAGCAGACGAAGTCCGGCATTCATCTACCGGACAAGATCGAGATTCCGACACTGACGGGACGCATTGTCAGCGTCTCCGCCGAGATCGAACTCGACGAGAAGTACCCGATCCGCAACTACGACCGCGTCCTCTTCAATCCGAAGCAGGGAATTCCCGTTGACTTCGAGGGCGACAATCGGCTCTTCGTCATTCCCGTCGAGGACATCGTCGCCGTCTTCCGCAAAGCAGGATCGGACGAGCGTTCGCCGTGAGCGCCGGCGAGACTCCGCAGCCTGAGATCGATGCGCAGCAGCGACGCCTGAGCTTCGCGAGAGTCCTTCAGCAGCCACTCGAGTCGCTCCCCAATCCGATACCCATGCTTCCGTTGGGCATTCCGTTTTCGGTTGAACTCGCGCCGCCTGGATCGAAGAGTCTGACGAATCGCGCCCTTCTTCTGGCGGCGCTGGCCGACGGCGTCTCGACGCTCCGCCGCCCCCTGATCGGAGCCGAGGATGTCGAACGAATGTCCACCGCCCTTGGATCGCTCGGCGTAGAAGTTGACGCGCGTGGAGAACTGCCGGGCGAGCGCGTCGAACCCGCGATGCGAGTTCGCGGTGGCGGCGGCGCGCTGCAGGGAACCACGCAGGTCGATCTCGCGAACGCCGGCACGGCGACCCGGTTTCTGGCCGCCGCGGCGCTGCACGCCGATGGTCCGGTGACGATCGACGGCGGCCCGCGCATGCGAGAACGTCCGATTGGCGAACTCGCCGCCGCGCTTCGCGCGCTCGGAGCGGAGGTCGAGCACCTGGCGGGGACCGAGTGTCCTCCCATCAGGATCACGCCGCCTGACCGCGCGTCGATGGGATCTGAGGTTGCGTTCGGAACAACCGCATCGAGCCAGTTCATTTCAGCGCTGTTGCTCATCGCGCCGTGGACGCCGCATGGAATCCGCATCACGATCGATGGAGAGGTCACGAGCACCCCCTATATCGCAATGACGCTCGAACTCTTGCGCGTTCTCGGCGCAAAGAACGTGTCAGCGTCCACGGACATGCGCGAGCTCTTCGTCGGGCACGGCCCGATCAGCGCGTTCGACATCCTGATCGAGCCCGATGCGAGCGGCGCCAGTTACTTCTGGGCGGCCGCGGCGATGGGCCGGGAGTCAGCGTGCCGAATCACCGGGCTCTCGCGCGAGAGCCTGCAAGGCGATGCGCGCTTTCCATCCGTGCTTGCGGCCATGGGCGCCGTGACCGGTGAATCAGAGGGCAGGCTCGGCGTCGCTTCGCCGCCCGCATCGCGCGGCGGTCTCTCCGGCGTGCGCGTTGATCTCTCAACGATGCCGGATACAGCGATGACGCTCGCCGTCGCCGCGTGCTTCGCGAATAAACCGACGACAATCTCAGGACTTCGCACACTGCGCGTGAAGGAAACGGATCGCATCGAGGCGATTCGGCGGGAACTCGCCAAGCTTGGCGCCCACTGTGACATAACTGAGGATGAGCGCGATCTCTCGATCACGATCTCGCCTCCGGTGAGTTCCTCAGAGGAGGCCATCGAGTTCGACACGTATGACGATCATCGCATGGCCATGTCCCTGGCGCTGATTGGGCTGTACCGACCGAACGTCTCGATCAGAGATCCCGGCTGCGTCCGCAAGACGTATCCCACGTTCTGGTCTGATCTCGCCCGCCTCTACGCCTGCTAGAATCCCTCTTTTCCGAGAGTCGAGGATCGACGCCGCATCGATGTGGCGCCCAGTACGCACCCACCAACGATATGTCCCCCTTCTGGAAATACGCACGGAGGATGCTCCGCTACAAGCGGACGCTTGCTGCGAGCCTGCTGATGGCGTTCATCTCCGCGAGCGCTATGGGCGGCGGTCTCATCGGCATCGTGTATGTGCTGCGGGAGATCCTCGGCAAGGATGCAATCACGCTCCAGGAGCGCGCGCGGGAAGCCGCGGCAGGCCTGCCTGTCGCCATTCCGGAAAGCTGGATCGCAAGTGTTCCGACGGATCGCTTCGACGCCGTCGTCGCCCTTGTGATCGTCCTGAGCATCCTGACGGTCTTCGGGGCCGCGGCGAACTTCTGTCATATGTACCTCGCCAACACCGTCACCGTGCGCACGGTCGCGACGGTGCGGCGCGACGCATTCCGTCAGGCGATTCATCTGCCGATGGAAGCCGTTGTCGGGAAGTCCTCCGACATCCTCAGTCGAATCCTGAGTGACACAAACGGGCTGATGACCGGATTTCAGACGCTCACCGGCAAGACCGTGGCTCGACTGACCAAGGGCGCCGCGGCTCTCGCTGTCGCGATCTACTTCGAGCCACGCCTGACGCTGGTTGCATTGCTTGTGCTTCCGATCGTATTCACGATTGTCCGCAAACTCGGCAAACAGATTCGCCGTGCGGCGCGCGGCGCTATGCGCGCGCAGGCGAAGCTGCTGCAGGCAGGGAATGAATCGCTTCAGAGTCTGCGTGTCATCAAGACGCACTCGAGTGAACGATACGAACTCGGGAGATTCTCGCAGCACAATCGAGCCATGATGCGCGAGCAGCTCCGGGCGCGGACCGCGAAGGCGCTTGCTGATCCGCTGACGCAGAGCGTGATGCTCTTTGTCGTCGGCGGGCTCGCGATTATCGCTGCGAAGTTCATCATCGATGGAAGGATCGAGTTGACGAACTTCATGGGCGCGCTCATGGGTCTGGCGGTCGCCGGCGACACGCTCAAGCCGCTGACCAAGGTGGCGCAGGAGATTCAGGCGTCGGAAGCCGCCGCCGTGCGCGTCGATGAAGTCATCGGCGCCGAACCGGAGCCCTTCCATCTCTTCATCGACCACGCGAGAAAGAGAAGGAAGATCGGACGCCATCATGAGTCGATCGAGTTCAGAGATGTCTCGTTCAGATATCCCGAGGCGGAGTCGCCGGCGATACGCGATGTGAATCTCCGTATCGAGCACGGCGAGACGATCGCCTTCGTCGGACCGAATGGCTGCGGAAAGACAACATTGCTCTCACTCGTTCCCCGCCTCTTCAGCCCGACGAGCGGAACGATCAGCATCGACGGGTGTGACATCTCTGACGTCCACCTGCGGTCGCTTCGGCGCCAGATCGGCGTTGTCACACAGGAGGTTGTGCTGTTCGACGGAACGATCGCCTCCAACATCGCCTATGCGGCGCCGGCGGCGACGCGTGAGGACATTCGGGAAGCGGCGCGCAAGGCAGGCGCTCTCAGATTCATCGAAGAGAAGCCAGATGGATTCGATGAACACGTCGGCGAGCAGGGACTGACGCTCTCCGGCGGCCAGCGCCAGCGCATCGCGATCGCCCGCGCGATTCTGCGGGATCCCGCGATTCTGATCCTCGATGAGGCCACGAGCATGATCGACGCCGAGAGCGAACGAGCGATCGGCGAGGCGCTCAAGCAGTTCGCCGAGGGCCGGACCTGCCTGGTGGTTGCGCATCGCCTGAACACCGTTGAGCGCGCCGACCGGATCGTCGTGATGGATGAGGGGCGAATCGTGGACATCGGGGCCCATGCGGAGCTCCTGGAGCGATGCGCGCTCTATCAGAGCCTGACGAATACGCAGCTCCGGAGGTCGCTTGAGGGCGCTGCAGACGAAGGGCTTGCGCGCGACGGCGCGGTCGTCGTAGAGGCTCAGCAGAGTGTCCCGAAGAGGCCTTCAGCGACCACGAGCGCTACACCTGAATCCGCGGAATAGGTCGGCGGCGAATACCGTTTGCCAAACACCGGCGCCAGACGTCCATCACGAGGGGTACCGATGCGATTCAACCGCAGTCTGTCTTGCTTTGTCCTGTCCGTCACGATCCTCGCGGCGCCATCAGCCGCCCAGTTCTCAGCGCCCGCACTCGCGCCGAATGTCGGCTGGATCAACACGGAGGAGCCCCTCGAGTTCGATGACGAACTCAAGGGCCACGTCGTGCTGCTCGATTTCTGGACATTCTGCTGCATCAACTGCATTCATGTGCTTGCGGATCTCGAGTACCTCGAAGAGCGATTTGCGGACGACCCGTTCGTCGTTGTGGGCGTCCATTCCGCGAAGTTCGAGAACGAAGCTCGGCTGGACAGCGTGCAGGGCGCGGTGCGCCGGTACGGCGTGCACCATCCGGTCGTCGTTGACCAGGACTTCTCGATCTGGCGGAAGTACGGCGCGCGCGCCTGGCCGACGCTCGTCGTCATCGGCGCCGACGGCGTCATCATCGGCGCCGTCTCCGGCGAGGGACATCGAGACGTGCTGGAGGACGCCATTCTGCAAGCGCTCGAAGATGCAGAAGAAAACGGCGCGCTCGCCGAGAAGCGATTCGTGCCGAAGCTCGAGCGTCCGCACGCTTCGGTCTCCGGCCTGTCATTTCCGGGAAAGGTCCTGCTGGCGCCGCCGACCGAAACTGACGCCGGACATCTCTTCATTGCGGACTCCTCCAACAACCGCGTGATCCACGCGGGCTGGCCAGACGAGCACGGCGGCGCCGAGATCATCACCGTGTTCGGAGGCCCCGAGCGAGCCTTCGGCAACGGGCGCGCAGAGGATGCGCGATTCGCAGACCCGCAGGGGATGGCGCTCACCTCGGATCGGAAGACGCTCTACGTCGCCGACACGCGCAACCACGCGATCCGACGCATCGATCTCGAGAAGAGAATCGTGACGACATTCGTCGGCGACGGGATCCAGGGCCGGGATCGCAAGGGCGGCATGATCGGACGGGACCAGCGCCTGAGCTCGCCATGGGCGCTCGAACTCAGCCCGGATGATCGCACGCTCTACATCGCGATGGCCGGGACACACCAGCTCTGGAGCGCTGATACGAAGACTGAAGTCGCAAAGGTACTCGCAGGCTCCGGCTGGGAGAACATCACCGACGCCCCGGCGCCGGATGCGGCGCTGGCGCAGCCTTCGGGCCTTGCGCTCTCCAGCGACGCGTCCCGCCTCTACTTTGCGGACTCCGAGGTTTCAGCAATTCGCTATCTCGATTTCGAAGATGACTTCGTACGCTCGATCGTCGGCAAGGGTCTCTTCGACTTTGGTGACATCGATGGCTCGGCCGACGTCGCGCGATTGCAGCATGCGCTGGGCGTTGCGGTGGTTCGGGATGGAGATCGCGATCGTCTGATCGTTGCAGACACCTACAACGACAAGCTCAAGTGGATTGACCCCGATCGTCGCCTCAGCACGGCGTGGTCGCCTGCGGATGGGACGAACCCCACGCCCTTTTATCTCAACGAACCCGCTGGTCTCGACGCCGTCCGCGTCGCCGACCAGTCCCTCGCGGCGATCGCGGATACGAACAATCACCGTGTCCTGCTCCTCGACCTCGACTCCGGCGACTGGACGGAGGTGTTTCTCCGAGGGTCAGAGCGAAGCCGCCTCGTTCCTGGCGCCGATGCCAATCACAACGACTCCATGCCCTCTATCACGGCGAAGCGCTCACGCGGGAAGATCATTCTCGATCCCGAATACGCGCCCCTGATCTCGCTTTCCGATCAGGCCCCGTTGACTGTCGTGATTTCTGAAGTCAGGAACGGAAATCGAACGCCCGTTGTGCAGCGCACATTCTCTCCCGTCGAGGGGTCCCTGCTGTTCCCGGACGCCGCTTTCGAATCGCAAGAGAATCGTGAGTACGTCGTGACGCTCAGCGCGCTCTTCGAACAAGCGGATGGCGAGACCGACTCCCGCACGATCGAGCTGCCGCTCGAGATACCGGCGAAGTAACTGTCGCGCTTACGACCCGGGGTCGTCTGACTCCCCACCGTCAGAGAGTTCCGCGGTGGATTCGTCCTCCTCAGGCGCCTTGTCACGGACGCGCGATCTTCCGGAGCCTGTGGCGTCGCGGAAGATCTGTTGCAGGAGCCTCCCCGGCGCAGTCAGAATCTCTCCCGGGACCTGATCCGCGGCGAAGTCCGTCGAGAGATCGCCATAGGGCCCCCGGGTGCGGAGCGGAATCGTCGCGGCGCCGCCCAGGCCCGGAAGTTTCGCCATCGCCTTTCCGACCTCTGCCGTCGCCGCCGCGATGGGGACATAAGTGATGAGATTCACCTCTCCCTCGGGCAGGTCCACCGTGCCTTTCGTTCCAAGCGTGAAGTCGCCGATCGGCAGATTGACGCGCTTGTAGGTAATGACGCCATCCCGAAACTTCGCGTCGAACTTCGGCCAGTTCTGGAGGAGCTTCCCGCGAGAGTTGTTCTTTGTCGCCTCGAGCAGTCTTCCGAAGAACTCCTCGGTTTCGAACCGAACCACGCCGAGATCGACATTGACATCGCCGTTGATCTTCGCGAGGTCGCCGTCGAGTCCGATCGAGAGGTCCGTCGCCGTGAAGATCGCCGGCGCCTCATCAGTCGTCTTCTCGACGTTCGTCACCAGCGGGAAGAAGACGCCGAAGAGCATCTCGCCGTATTCCGGCGTCATGATGCGCTGCTCAACGCGCGCCTCCTCTGTGGCCTTGAAGACACCCTCTTCGACCACGCCCACGAGACTGACCTGCACGCGCGGCGATGTCAGCTTCGCGTGCGCCGGCGCTGAGTCATCCGGCTCGAACGCCAGCGCAAGATCGACATCGACCCAGCTCCCGGTCGCCTCGGCGATGTATCCCTCGGCATAGGCGAGCGCATCCAGGATGACACTCGGTGTGTCGCCAGTCATTTGAATCGCCGTGGTCGAGTCGCTCGGCGTCCAAGTCCCTGCGCCATCAGTCAGATTGCGAACAGACGCAGCCAGATTCAGCCGCTTCTTCTCGCCGAAATCAAAGAGCCCATCGATCGACATCCCACGGATGGATGGATCATTCTTGACGACGATCCGCGCCTCCTCGATCGGGCGATTCCAACCGCCATCGCCCGTGAGATTGAGGCCGCTGAGCCTGACACTCGCATCGAGAGCTTTACGGTCACGGTCGACAGGCGATCCGTCCGTCCCGATGACGAAGCGCGATGCTTCGACTGCGATCGTGGTCTCTCCATCGAAGCGCACACGCTCAGCGAGCCATGGTCTGAAACGCGTCAATGTCGAGTTCGCATAGTCCTCGCCAACACGCCACTCGATGGTCGTCTTGTCCTCGACGCCGATGACGCCCTCGATCAGCGAGAGCGTGCCGGCGCCTTTCACGCGAGGCGAGTTCACATCGAAACCAATCTCAGTTCGCGCATCGAGAATCTGAACAGATCCGCTCAGATCGATGGTCTCACCGAGCGCAGCGAGAATGGCCTCGGGATCGGGGAATCGCTGCACGGCCGCCCCGAGTTCCTGAACCTGAAGGTCGTAGTCAATGACGGTGCGCACCCTCCCGACACGCCCCGTCATGGAGATCGAGCCGAGGGGTTGGCTGCCGGTCTGCAGACTTCCGAAGCTCGCTTGATAGGTGATGATGGTCTGCGGATCCCGCGTCGGGTCGTAGCTCATCTTGGTTCGAGAGTCTCCCAGCATCAGGTCCGCACGACCGACACTTGGGATCTCGATGTTCTCGAGCTGCATGAAATCCTCAACGCGCGCATTGACTTCAAGCGGCGCCAGAACAAGCTCGCCGACCTCGTTCCACTCCCATCGAATCTCGTCGCACTCGACGACGGCGCGAACGGGCTCGCCGAGCGCGATCACCTCGACGTCGTCGTCATCAGGATCGAGATCCTGAAGCGCTGCGCGCAGGATCAGCGGCTGCGCCTCCATATCGAGGTCCACGTCAAGGGCTGCGAGCCGCCTGCCCGGCGCCCACTCGAGTGTGGTCGATCCGTCGACATTGGGAGAGGAGATCGTCAGTGGCGCTCGAAACACGCTTCCGTCACCAGCGCCCTGAATATCCCCTTTGAGGGAGAACTTGTCGCCAACTGCTTCGACGAGGAACTGCTCGAGAACATCCGAGCCCTCCCCGGCAAACAGTGTGTGAGAGGGCACATTCTCGATCTTGATCGTGGCGCCGAAAGGCGACGCGACCTTCGAGTCATCGCTCGGCGCCTGGCGGAATGAGCAACTGAGATCGATCAGGAGTGGATCGGGCGCCCCAGTTCCCTCGACTCTCAGGCTTGCCTGAATCGGAGCGCTGGGGCTCAGCGACACCTCGGCCACAACGGCGCCCTCGAGACTGGTGTCCGCCTCGCCGTTCGATCCCCGTTCGACGAAACGGAAATCCTCAATCTTCAGCGAAGCCGATCCTTCGGCGAGGGCGAGCTTCGGGCGCCAGTAGTCGTGTGGAAGCTCGAATGCCCCGATGGAGAACTCAGCCTTCCCACTCTCGAACGCGCGGTACTCGCCCGCCTTGATGGACTCCGTAATGGCGGCGCGGGTGTCCTTCACTCGAAACGCCGCCGACTCTCTCAGGGACAGGCGCTCGGCGCTGAGATCGAAGATCGCATCGCCGTTGAGATTGGAGCTCGCCAGCGACAGCGTGATCGCGCGCGCAGGGGCGCCGTCACGATCCGGCTGCGCCTGATCATCAAGTTCGACTTCAAGAGACATGGATTGCCCGAAGAGGTCCCGGGCGTCCAATCCGATCTTTGCCAGGAATGGATTCAGAAGCTCTGACGAGATCTTCGTCGCCTTGAATTCCCCGCTGATGCGCGAGACATCCGAGAGCTCGATCGATTCATCCGCCAATGCAGAAAGATCCGCCCTAATCTCGAGATCTCCCGCCGACGAGCCGTTGATCCTCGCACTGCTTGTCACGCGCAGTGTGCGCTCTTCGGACAGGTGGCCGGCGTCAGCGACGATCTCCAGCGGTTCGATTTCAACCCGGCTGGCGGTTCCGTCGACGTAGGACACTGCGGCGGAAATCGGTGTCGAGGACGCCCTAAATTTCAGTGCGCGAACAGCGTCCCCTCCGGTGCGTGTTCGGTCGAAGTCGACCTGATCTATTGTCGCCTCGAACGCGACATCGCTCTGCATATCGACGACAGCGTCAAAGTTGGTGAGATACTCGCCGACTGACTTCGGCGACATCGTGAGCCCGAACGCCACCGGACGCTCCAGGAGCGCCTGCTCCGGCGACACTCGGAGCGCGCCGTTGACCCAGATCGGTGTGACGCCGGCTTCCCCGAGATCGATCGAAAGCGATCTTCCTCGTTCGTCCTGATCAAGCTTCGAAACGAGGGCGAGCGGGCCATCAGCCGTGTCGAATCCCAACTCGAGAATTTCATTGAGTCTGTTGAATGTGTCGGCGGCAATCCGGCCCTGCGCCGACGCCTTCACGACGGCGAGATCCGGCTGAACCTGCCCTTGACGATCCCACAGATCACTGATGTCCACGATCACTTCGAGCGCCTCATCATGGCACTGCGTGCGGAGATCAGCCTTGACTGAACCCTGAAGCCCGACCGCGACAGCGCCGTCGATCGTCCCGTCGAACGCGCTCAGGGTGAACCCTTCGCGCCGTCGTGGTCCGATGGTCACCTGCAGATTCTGAATATCGATGTCCGCCGAGAGACCAGCGGGAATCTGCAGAGGGCGCCCGCTTGAGGTTGATCGTGGAGTTCCTTTCTCGCCGAGCGTCCCTGATGCTTCACCGTCGCGCGGCGCGGGGCCGACATCCTTCACAAGTGACCCGCCGACGCGAATCGTTCCGAGGTTCGCCCCCCCGCGCAGGAGTCCGATCAGACCTCCGTCCTTTTCGACCGAGAGCGACGCATCGAGCCCTTGCTTCTCGTCGACGAGGTGCACCTTGTCCGCCCGTAGCAAACCTGTCCACGAGACGTGAAGCCCGACGACTTCAGCGGTCGTCCCCGCACCGGCCGACTCACGTATCGCTTCCTGAATCAGGCCGGGGCCGAACGTCGCGACGACGTATGGCAAACCGACGGCGACTGTCACCAGGAGAAGCGCCACCGCCGCGACGACACCCACCAGCGTGCGACGCAGGCGACGCCCTTTCCGTCTCGTCTTGTCGCGCCCCGGCTCTTCCAAGACCTTCCCTCTGCGTGGATTGCCTGACGAATGGCTCGCTCAGCCGAGCGCCTGCTCGGTCATCTCCAGCGCCTTCTCCGCGTCATCGTGCGTCACGTTCAGCGGCGGGCGGTAACGAATCGAGGAGATGCCCGACGGCAGCGCCAGGAGTCCCTTTCCGCGCGCCTTCTCGATGAACCTCGCGCAGTGCTCCGGAGACGCCAGCGTGAAGGCCACGAAGAGGCCGCGCCCGCGCACGTTCGATATCTCGCCGCCGGTGCGCTTCTCGATCTCATGCAGACCTTCGATGAGCCGATTACCCATGGCTTCGGCGTTGTGCAACAGGCCCTCGGTCTCGATGACCTGCAGGTAACGTGTCGCGCGCACCATGTCGACGAGATTGCCGCCCCACGTCGAGTTGATGCGACTGGAGACCTTGAACACCGAGTCCACCTCGTCCAGGCGCGGGCCACCCAGAACGCCACAGACCTGCATTTTCTTTCCGAAGCACAACACGTCCGGCTCGAAACCGAAATTCTGATACGCCCACCACTTGCCGGTGGCGCCAACACCCGTCTGCACCTCGTCGACGATGAGCAGGATTTCGTTCTCGTCGCAGATTCGCCGGAGCTGCGCGAAGAACTCGGGACGGAAGTGGTTGTCGCCGCCCTCGCCCTGAATCGGCTCGATGATCATGCCTGCAATGCGATCTCCGTCCTTCTCGATCGCTGCCTCGATCTCCTGAATGCTCTCGAGCTCGCGCGCCTCAATCTCCGGGAGATGCTCGTCGATGGGGAACATCACCTTCGGATTCGCAACTCTCGGCCACGAGAACTTCGGGAAGTACTTGACCTTGTTGGGGTCGGTGTTCGTCAGGCTCATCGTGTAGCCCGACCGGCCGTGGAAAGCCTCTTTGAAATGAATGATCGAGAGATTCTCGTCGTCCGGGAGTCCGCGCTGAGCGCGCTTCTGGAACTTCCAGTCGAACGCGGCCTTCAAACCGTTCTCAACAGCGAGCGACCCGCCGGCGACCATGAACAGATGCGGCAGCGACTTGGGCAGCGCCGTCTTCGCGAGCACATCGACGAACGCGGCCATCTCCGTCGTGTAGAAATCGGCGTTCGACGGATTGGTGACCGCCACCCGCCCCATGTGTGCGACGAACTCCGGATCCAGCATCGCCGGGTGATTGTGGCCCAGCGGCTGTGTCGCGAAGTAGTTGAAGAAGTCGAGATAGTCGCGCCCGGTGCTCGAATCATGAATCCACGAGCCCGCAGACTTGTCGAGATCGAGCACGAGCGGCATGCCGTCCGCCAGCATGTTTCTGCCGATGATGGTGTGGACCTGATCCGGCGCCACGCTCGGGATGCCGATCTTCGATGCTGTCTGGGTCATACTGTCCTCAACTCTCTGGAATCGTCGCGTTCGGCGCGTATCCCCACGGGCGCCCCAGCCTTACCCTAGCCGCTCCCCTGCCTCCCAGAAACCCCGGTCACAGGCAGAAAAAAGGCGCCCGTCCCCCGCTCTTCGCGTGGACGGGCGCCTCAGTTCGATCTTCCTGATCGCCGGATCCGACTACCTGTCGGAATCCGTGACGCCGATGCCGCGACGATCGGGCGTCGCGGGTCGCTGCGGGGCCACATACGGCGAACGCTGAATCTCGGACATGACGTAATCGATGGCCGCATCGAGCTGCGGATCGCCGCCATCCATCATGAGCGCCGGGTCGTCGACGATCTCGATGTCCGGATCGACGCCATGCCCCTCGACGCCCCAGGTGCCGTCATTCTCGTAGAACGCGAACGTCGGAACGGTGATGGAAGCGCCATCGATGAGCGGCGGCTCTCCCATGATGCCGACCAGCCCGCCCCAGGTGCGCATACCGATCAGCGGGCCGAGTCCCGCCTGTTTGAAGTAGTACGGGAAGGCGTCGCCGCCCGAACCGGCGAGACCATTGATGAGCATCGCCTTCGGACCGAAGTGCGCATCCGGCGGCCATGCCCAGTCTTTGCCCTCGCGACGCGCCCAGTAGTTTGTGGGCGGCCGGTTCAGGAGCTCGATGAAGCGCGTCGGAATCTGTCCGCCGCCATTCCAGCGCTCGTCGATGATGAGACCGTCCTTGTTGCGCTGACCGTAGAACTGACGCACGAGTTCATTCTGACCCTGCACGCCGGTGTTCGGCACATAGACATAGCCCACGCGTCCATTGGTCATGTATTCGACGTGCTTGCGCTTCGCCTCAACCCACGCGCGATAGCGCAGGCCGCCTTCACTTGCGATCGGCTTGATGATCACATCGCGCGCGTCCTCATCGATGAACGGCTTCTCGCTCACGGTGAGCGTCGTCGCACGTCCGGCGGTCCCGATGAAGGACGCCCACGGATCGACGTCGGGATTCACCTCGACGCCATTGACCGCGAGCAGGAAGTCGCCCTCGTTGACATCGACGCCCTGGGCGCTCAGCGGACCCTTGGCGTCCGCATCCCACGCAGCGCCGCGAATGATCTTCGCGATGCGATACGCCTTGCCCTCATCAGTGTCAGCGAGTTCAAAGTCGCAACCGAGCAGACCAACGTTGACACTGGGCTGCTGCTCAATGTCGCCGCCGCCACGATAGTACGCGTGGCCGACGTTGAGCTCGGAGATCATCTCGCGAATGACGAATGACACGTCTTCGCGGGAGACACAGTCATCCAGCATCGCGCGGTATTGCACGAGCACGGCGTCCCAGTCGACACCATGCATGTTGGGATCGTAGAAGAAGTCGCGCTGCATGCGCCACGCGTCAGTAAGAAGCTGCGCCCACTCCTCGCGCGGCTCGATCGTCGCCGTCATGCCCTTCGTGCTGACGTTCTTGCCGGAGGCGCCGGCGGACGCATCCTGGATCATGGCGCTGCCGTCGCGAAGAACAATGAGCTTCTTGCCGTCACCGGAGATCTCGAATGAGCCGGCGCCCGTGGCGACATCCTTCTCGGCCTTCTTCTCATCGTTGATGTCGAAGGCCTTGATGGACGGGCTGCCGCCGCGGCTGCTGCTGAAACGAACATAGATCAGTTGGTTCTTGTCGTTGACGCGCATCGAGCCGAAGTTGCCGGGCGTGATGTCGAGCACCATCGCTCGGGATTCGAATCCATCAAACTCGATCTCGACGAACTCCTTCGCCTCGGTGTCGCCGCCATCCTCGCCGTCGCCTCCCCCACCGATCACGGTGCGGCTCCCGGAGAAGTCCGCCACCATGCCGGGTGAATCGACGGAGCCCTTGATGGACTCTCCGCTGATCGTGGCGTCGATCTGGAAGACCTCGCCATCAGGCGTCTCGAGCGTGAGTTGCAGGCGACCGGTCGCCGGATCGAAGGAACCCTCACTCACCGAGACGGATCCCATGGGCGCGACTGCCGTGCCGGTGACACTGCCGTCAGCCTCGAGCGCGAGGATGAGCGACGCCGTCATACCGCCGGGGGGCATGCCTTCGCCCGAGAGCGAGATCTCCCAGGTTCCAGTCAGGCCGTCATCGATCGGTTCTTCGTCGGCGCCTTCAGCGTCCTCGGATTCGGCGTCCTCTTCAGTGGCTTCCTCGTCGGACTCCGCCTCCTCCTCATCCCACTCCTCTTCGTCGCTCTCGAGCGCGTACGGATTCTCGATCTCGCTCGTCAGCGGCACGGCGAGGATGACCTCGGTGCCGTCGTAGATGAACGATGTGTCGAGATCGCCATAGGACGGCTGGAAGTGCCGACTGCTGGCGAAGAATAGGTAGTTGCCCTTGCGATCGAAGGTCGGCGTCGAGTCGCCGAACATGCCGTCCGTGACCTGATGCGTTGTGTCGTCCTCAACGCTGTAGATCCAGACGGAAGTCGTCGGATTGTCATCGCCGCTGCGCGCGTAGGTGAGCCATCGGCTGTCATGCGACCAGCTCACATCGTTGCCCGAGGCGTCCCACGCCCACGGATCGCGATCGATCTCGTGCGTCTCGCCGGTGTCGATCGTGTGCAGCTTGATCGCGCCCGTCTTGTCGGTGAAGACGATCATCTTGGAGTCGGGCGACCAGATCGGCGCGTAGCGGAAGGTGTCGCCGTCCTCGGTGAGCTGGCGCGTCTCGCCCTTGCCGTCCGACTGCGTGACATAGAGCTCGTACTCACCACTCGCGTCCGACATGTAGGAGACCCAGCGACCATCAGGGCTCCACGTGGGGTAGCGCTCGAAGGCGTCGTCGGTGCGCGTGATATTGCGCGGCGATCCCTTCTCGGCGGGCAGCGTCCACACGTCGCCGCGGGCGCTGACGACAGCGCGCTTGCCGGTCGCCGAGATGTCCCACCACGAGATCGTGTCGTCAACGTCCGTGCTCTTGGCGCGGAGTGACGGCCGATCGCCGGGAATCGTGATCTCGATCGGCGTCGCCTTGCCGCGCTTCAACTCGACGAGATACAGACTTGGGCCGTTCTGCAGGATGATCTCACCCTGACCCTTCGAGCCGGGACCCATGGAGGGCCACTTGCAGTCGAACTCTGAGAAGTTCGTGACCTGGCGACGCTTTCCGTTCTTCGTGTTGTACGCCCAGATATTCAGGCGCATCTCCGGGCCGTCGTCGGAGAGGTAGTACACCGTGTCCTTGTGCCACATGGGCAGCGTGTCGGTGCCTTCCCAGTCCGTGATCTTCTGCGACGTGTAGTCGCTCAGGTTGAAGAGCCAGATGTCGGTCGCCATGCCGCCGCGATAGCGCTTCCATGTTCTCGTGTCGCGCGTGTGCGGGGTGTAGGCGAGCCACTGGCCATCCGGGCTGACGGCGCCGTTGGCGCCATAGGGAACCGGAAGCTGATTCGGAAGTCCGCCCTCGGCGTCCACCGTGAAGAGCTGCGTCTGACGACCGAGTCCGGCGAGGCCGTTCTTGGTGTAGACGAGTTTGCCGTCGGGCGTCCAGCCGTTGAGCATCTCGTTGGCCGGATGATGGGTGACGCGATGGGCGAGGCCGCCGCCCATGGGAATGGTGTAGATGTCGCGATCGCCGTCGTAGTTGCCGACAAAGGCGATCGTCTGCCCGTCGTCGCTGAATCGGGGAAAGACCTCGCCTCCAGGCGGACTGGCCAGCGGCGTGGCGACGCCGCCCTTCCTGGGCGCCGTCCAGAGATCGTTGGCGTAGCTGAAGACGACGTGCGTCTTGCTGACATCGGGGAATCGAAGCATGCCCGCGTGGGGGCTTACCTCGGCGCTCGCCGGCTGACCTGCGGCGGCCAGGAGGGCCAGCGTCGCGACGCCGGCCAGCGAGTGGCTCAATCGTGGCATTTGGGAGTCTCCTCTAGAGGGTGGGGCTCTCTGTCCTGTTGGGTCCTTCTACCGAGAATACGGGATCAGATTGCAGTGGGAGGGCGTTCCGGATGCCCTCACACGTCCTACCGGACGCCGCAATTTGGGGGATCCGTCGTTGGGCGAGGCTCGGCGCGTGGTATTCTCTGAGGCATGGCACGACTCCTTCCAATCGCCGTGTGCGTGGCGGTCGGCGCCTCTGGCGCGTTCGCCACCACGAACATCGACAGCGACAAGAAGTTCGCGTGGGCCGAGAACATCGGCTGGACGAACTGGCGAGACGCCGACGGAGGCGCCGCCGGAGTTCGGGTCGACGCGACGTTCCTGTCCGGATTCATCTGGGCGGAGAACGCCGGCTGGATCAACATGGGCGACGGTTCGCCGGCCGACGGGGTCAACTACACGAATCTCGACGGCGCCGATCACGGCGTGAACATCGTCAACTCCATGACCGGTGAACTGGGCGGCCTCGCCTGGGGCGAGAACATCGGCTGGATCAACTTCGCGACAACCGCGACGCAGGGCGCCGACGGCGCGCGCTGGGATGAGACTGAAGGACGCCTGCGCGGATATGCCTGGGCGGAGAATGTCGGCTGGATCAACCTCGACGACAGCTTCCATTTCATCGCCACCGAAGGCTGCGCCGCTGACCTCAATGGCGACGGCATGATCACCGCTGTCGATCTCGCCACAGTCCTGAGTCATTGGGGCACGAGCATTCCGGAATGCGACCTCAATGGCGACGGCGACGTGAGCGCGGTCGACCTCGCGATCGTCCTCAGCTTCTGGGGCCCCTGCCCGTAACGCGTAGGAAATCACCGCCAGCTAGAATCCGGTGTGTTGCGTGCGCTCAATGTGCGCACGCGAAGTGACCAATCGGGAGACAGAACCATGCGCCTATCAGCGATCCTCTCCGTAATCACACTCGCGATCGCCGCGGCCTGCGCCTTCACGCTCAGTGCGCACGCAGGCGGGCATCATGAAGCAGAGGCCGAGGCCCATGCGGTCGTCGCCTCGGCTTCGACCTACACGCTCAATGTCTGCCCGGTCTCGATGGAGAGCCTGAGCGACGCGAAGAGCCCCAAGACCATCATGCATGAAGACCGAGAGGTTCGTCTCTGCTGCCCGATGTGCGCCGGGAAGTTCAAGAGAGACCCGGACAAGTATCTCGAGAAAGTCGATGCGATGTTGGTCGAGTCGCAGATGCCGTACTACCCGCTGGACACGTGTGTCGTCGCGAGGGGTGCACTCGGCGGCATGGGTGAGCCCGTGAATTACATGTACGCCAACCGGCTCGTTCGCTTCTGCTGCGCGGGATGCACCGGCAGGTTCGAGAAGCACGCCGACGAGTACATCGCGAAGCTGGACGCGGCGGTGATCGCGAAGCAGTCGGAGGCGTATCCGCTGGATCGTTGCGTGGTCGCTGATGATGAGCTCGAGTACGTCGAGCCGATCGAGTTCGTGGCCGGCTCGCGACTGGTCAGACTCTGCTGCGAGGGTTGCGTCGAGGAGTTCCAGAAGAACCCCGGCGCGTATGTCGCGCGGATCGACGCCGCCTGGGAAGCGCAGCGTGGCAAGCACTGATTCTGTCGGAATTCTGCCTTTCGCTTTTTGAGTTCGATGCGGAGATCACGGTGGATTGCGCTGCGCGCTGCTTTCGGCCCGCGCGCTTTGGCCCTGTCAATCCGGCGGCGCACGCATGTGAGAATCGCGCGCTTGCGCGGTCTCATCCGGGTGCGGCGCCAGGAATGGCGCGATGCGCTCGATGTCCCGGGCGCTGGGGTTCGGGTTGTTGACGAACTCCGCGAGCGCGCGGATTTCGGCGTCGATGTCCCTGGATCCGGGCGCGTGATCCGGCGGCGGGTCCTCGCACGCGGACTGCGGATCGGACGGCGGCAGATCGACGGGATCTTCAACGGGTGGCGCGGGATCGAGTCGGGCGAGCGTGGTGGCGGCCTTGCGCGCCGGCTCTCTGTTCGCATCGTCGGCTGATGCGATCTCCGCCAGCGCGGCGACAGCTCCGGTGCGGCGTTCGGCAGTGATCAGGCCGGCGCGAAGATCCGCCAGATGGCGGAGGTCTTCGAGAAGGCTTGCGATTTGCGGCCGGCGCGCCCACTGAGCGAGTCGCTCGAGGCTCATGGCGTGCTTTCGCGCGATGTCGATGAGCGCGATCTTCGGGGCCAGGAGGTCGGCGAGGAGCGCATCGACATCGATGGGCGGCCCAGCGGGTTCAGGCGTCGCGGTGGCGGTGGTCATGCCTGCATTCAAGCGTGGGCAGACTGGCATTCAAGGGTGAATCCGCGCATGTTCTCGATATGGGCGACGGCGAAGCGCGCTCGGGAGCGCATGTGCGCGGATTCGCACATGAGCATCGCTGATCGGGACACGTCCGAACAGTGCAGGTGAGTGACCTGACTGGCCGATTCCGGTAGAAGATCTGGTCAGGCGCTGCCTGGGATCGGCGCCGGGAGGCTCAAGTATGAACATGCGCACTCTTGTTGCGATCATCATCGGCGCCGTCATCGCGGGCGTCACCGCCTCGCTTTTGGTCATGGCACTGGGCGGTGACAACGCGGGGACCATCGGCGGCGCGGTCGGCGGAGCCGTGGGCGCGGCGATCGGGTCACAGGCCGCGAGCAAGAAGAAGAGCTGACCGACCGGCGTTAGAAACTGATCGAGAGCTTCGCGAATGCGATGGCCTCGAAGTCGTCGCCGTCGTTGAATTCCTTCGTCGTGTCATCAAGGAAGAGCGCGTCGGCGCCGAGGCTGAGCGTCCAGTCGCCGTACGCCGGGTCGATGCCAAGCGGGATCTCCAGCTTTGCGCCGGCCTGCACGAATCCGAACGCGCTGTCGTCGCCATCCTCGTCCTGGTAGTAGTCGTTGAGGCTCAGGCCGAGCGTCACCGGGAATGAGAGCGTCGCGCCATCGAGCACGCCTTCTTCGAGATCGACGAAGGGCTCGACGCCGAGGCCGAGATACACACCCGAGTCCATGTCGTCATTGGCGTTGTGAACTTCGACCCCGAGTTCGAGTGATGGCTGGAGCGGAACGCCGAAGAGCAGTCCCTGCTCGCTGTCGTCGTACGCGGCCGTGAAGATGATCTCGTCGATGGTGTTGAACGCGTCCGAGGGCGATGTTTGCGACATCCACATGAGTTCGAACGTGAAGTCCTCGACGCCGAGCGCGGCGCCGACGTAGAAGTCCGCCTCATACCAGTAGTCAGTCGTCGAATCATCGCCGGCGGTGTCATCCTCGGTGTGGATGCTGTTCCACAAGCCGGTGAAGACATCGAACGTGACGCCTGTGTCTTCGTCATCGATGAGTGTGAGCCCGAGGACGATCTCCGGCTGGAAGATGAGGCCGTCGTCTTCCTGCAGCGTGCCGCGGAAGTAGTAGGCGTGTGAGAAGAGGAGGTTGAGTTCGCCGTAGATGCGTCGGTCGGTCTCGTCGCCTGCCGCGTCGATCTCAGCGCGTTGCGGTGGCTGATCCTGTTCATCCTGTTGGGCGCTTGCGCCGGGCGCAAAGGAACTCAGGATCATCGTAACCAGCGCGCTGCGTAAGACTCGACGTCGATTGAGCATGAGCTTCTCCGACCGGAAGCGTAACTCATCCGAGGGCGGACTCAACCTTGGCGGGACGACGCACGCCCGCCGCCCTTTCGGCGGCCTCGGGAGGCTTTGCCCGCGTTTCCGCCTGCGGCGTGCGCGGGGGAGGCGTGGCCGGTCTTCTTCTTGCGGCGATTGCGTTTCGCGTTTGATCTGGCGCCGGAACCATGCTTCGCGCCTTGGTTGTTGTGGCGCGTCGGTTTGTTTCCGGGACGACGGCGCGGGGCGCGCGGGCGGCGTGCACCTTGGGCTTCGTTCGGAATCTCGAGTTCTTCGGGGACATCCGTGGTGTCGATCGGCTTGCCGGTGAGGCGTTCGATCGAACGGAGGAAGCCGCGTTCTGCGCGGCTGCAGAAGGAGATGGCCTGACCGGAGGCACCGGCGCGGCCGGTGCGGCCGATGCGATGGACGTATGCCTCGGGCTCATTGGGCAGGTTGTAGTTGATGACGTGGGTGATGCCATCGACATCGAGGCCTCGCGCGGCGACATCGGTCGCGACGAGGACGCGTGATCGGCCGGAGCGGAATGCGGCAAGGCTGCGTTCGCGCTGGTTCTGAGACTTGTTGCCGTGGATGGCTCCGGCGGTGACGCCTTCGCGGGCGAGTTTCTTCGCGAGCTTCTCGGCGCCATGCTTTGTCTTCGTGAAGACGACGGTGCGGGCGATCTTCGGATCGAGCAGGAGGTAGTTGAGGAGTGTGACCTTGTGCTCTTCGGAGACGTGGTAGAGCTCCTGATCGATGAGGGGCGCCGTGCTGGCGACAGGCGCGACGGAGACGCTGACCGGATTGTGCAGCAGACTCTCGGCGAGATTGCGGATCTTCGGCGGCATGGTCGCGCTGAAGAGAAGCGTCTGCCTCTTTCTCGGGAGCGCCTCCGCAATTTCGCGGATGGGCTCAATGAAGCCCATGTCGAGCATGCGGTCGGCTTCATCGAGAACGAAGGTTCTGACGGCGCGAAGATCGATGAAGCCCTGGTCCATGAGGTCGATGAGTCGGCCGGGCGTGGCGACGATGATGTCGACGCCTGCTTCGAGCTTTCGGACCTGTCGGAATTGTTTCACGCCGCCGTAGATGACGACGTGGCGCAGGCCGGTCTTGCGGCCGTAGGTTCGGAGGCTCTCTTCGATCTGGAGCGCGAGTTCGCGCGTGGGCGCGAGGATGAGCGCGCGGGTCTTGCGGCGCTCGTTGCGGCGTGTTGGCGGACCTTCCTTGAGCAGGCGCTCGATGATTGGGAGCGCAAACGCGGCGGTCTTGCCGGTGCCTGTTTGCGCACAGCCGAGGAGGTCGCGTCCTTTGAGGACGGGCGGGATGGCCTGCGCCTGGATGGGCGTGGGCTTTTCGTAGCCTTCGGCGGCAATTGTTTCGAGGAGGCGGTTCGAGAGTTTCAGTGAGGCGAAGTCAGACAACAGAGCGATCTCCGACACCACGGCGCGGGGAACGCGCGGGTGCGTGTGAGGGCAGCGCTAAACCAATTGCGAGTTGGTGCAGGAGCGGCCGGCTGGGTGAGCATCCCGCCGAGTACGCGGCGGGCGCTGCCAGCAGATTCCTTTTCGTCAGTCAGCCGCGGTTTGGGCGGTGATGACAGGCGGGGCCACCGGCGAATGTGGCGGCATGGTAGGCAAGTGGAGCGGAGCGTGCCGGGGATGTGGGTAAAGAAGCTGGTGGGGACTTGCGGAGATGCGGATCAGGCGCCCTGGCGGCGTGCGGGTCGGCTTTATCATGCGAGCCGGAGGCGCATTCCATGAATCAAGGCGAACTTCTTATGAACACGGTGGCGCCGACGCTTCGGATGCACGAGGCGTATGCGCGGGAGCTGGTCGCGGATCTGGATGAGGCGCAGATGGACGCTTCGGGGGGCGTCGGGCTCGAGAACACGCCGCGCTTCACGCTGGGGCATTTGTGCACCGGCTGCGCGATGACGCGGCGGGTGTTCGAGGCGCCGGGTGCGGATCGGGCTTCGGGGCTGGATGTGCCTGAGGTCTATGTCGAACTGTTTCAAAGGAAGGGACCGGCGGATCGGCGAACGCCTGAGGCTTCAGTCGGCGCGCCTTCGCGCGACGAACTGGTGGATGAGCTGATTCGCCAGCATGGGCTGCTAGAAGAATCTGTGCGCGGCGCGCCGGATGCGCTGCTTGCAGAGCACTGTCCATGGAAGCTGGGGCATCTGCTGCCGACGAATGCGGATCTGGTGATGTTCGCGTGCTCGCATGAGGCGCTGCATCTGGGTCAGCTGGCGGCGTGGCGGCGGGCGATGGGATTGCCGGCGGCGATGGCGCGGTTGATTGATCAGGCGCCAGAGACCCAAAAATGAAAACCGCCGCCCCTGCGGACGGCGTTCTCAATCGGGGCGACTGGATTCGAACCAGCGACCTTTTGACCCCCAGTCAAACGCGCTAACCAAGCTGCGCCACGCCCCGGGGAGGCAATTCCTCGTCCGCCGAGTCTAGTCCTGCCCCCCCACCCCAGCAACCAATCTCTGGAGCAGCGTCGATCGTCATCCTCTATAGGTACGCCCATGAGTGAGATCGTCATTCGAGGTGGACGCGTGATCGATCCCGCGAGCGGCCTCGACGCCACGCGCGATGTGAGGCTGCGCGACGGCGTCGTCGCAGAGATCAGGGAGAACGTTGCAAACGTCGGCGCCGATGCCGAGCAGATCGACGCCGAGGGGCTCATCGTCGCGCCTGGGCTCATCGATCCGCATGTGCATCTGCGCGAGCCCGGTCAGGAGCACAAGGAGACGATCGCGACCGGCACGATGGCGGCCGTCGAGGGCGGGTTCACAACCGTCTGCTGCATGCCGAATACGTCGCCGGCGCTCGACAGCGCAGAGCGCATTGCATGGATCAATCAACGCGCCGAGGAGACAGGCGCTTGTCGCGTTTTCGCCGTGGGCGCCTGCACGATCGAGCGTCAGGGCGACGAACTCACGGATTTTGAGGCGATGGCGCGCGCTGGGGCTGTCGCGTTTAGTGACGACGGCGACGTTGTCGAAGACGACGCTGTGATGGCGGACGTGCTGAAGCGCTGCCGCGAGGTTGAGCGCGTGATGATGCAGCATTGTCAGGATCCGAAGCAGACCGTCGGCGCGACGATGAACGATGGCGAGGTCAGCGAGCGCATGGGCGAGGTCGGATGGCCGCGTGTTGCGGAGGAGTCGATCATCGAGCGGGATGTGGCGCTTGCGCGCGAGATTGGCGCGCGATACCACGTGCAGCATCTCTCGAGCGGCGGCTCGGTTGAGATCATCCGGAAGGCGCGTTCCGAGGGCCTCGCCGACACCATCTCGGCGGAGGCCAGCCCTCACCATCTCCACCTGACGGACGAAGCCTGCGAGGAGCTCGGCTCGGCGGCGAAGATGAACCCACCGCTTCGGACGGCTGCCGATGTCGAGGCGGTCCGCCTTGGCGTCGCCGATGGCACGATCTCGATTCTGGCGACCGACCATGCGCCGCATACGGCGGACGAGAAAGCGCTCCCCTTTGCAGAGGCGCCCTTCGGGATCATCGGCCTGCAGACCGCCCTTCCCCTTTACGCCCTCGCCCTGATCGAGACGGGTCTGATTGGGTGGCCTCGCCTGATCGAGCTCATGACCGTCAACCCCGCCCGCCTCTGCGGGCTGGATTCCCTTGGGCTCGGACGCCTGACGGAGGGCGGGCCGGCGGATGTCACCCTGATCGATCCGTCCCTCGACTGGATCATCGACCTCGGCGATATGGCCGGGAAGTCGCACAACTCGCCATTCGATGGCTGGGAAACGACCGGAAGGGCCATTCGAACGATTGTCGGCGGGGAGACGCGCTGGTCGCTCTGATTCCGTCGGTGGCGCGGCGTAAGGAAGCGGCCGCTGACATCCGGCTGGCGGCCTCCGGCTTGCGGGGAGCCTCCTGTGTGTTAGACTTTCCGCTTCGATCTCGACCGGAGATCGAGCCGACCGGCCCGGGCGCCTTGGATATGGCGTTTCCTCCCCGGACGGTCCTGTTGTTTAGTTGATTGACCCCTCCCTGCCGGATGGATGCGGCTCGGTGGGTGTCGCCGCACACAAGCGGGCCCTTCGCAGGAGGTGAAGCGACTCGCGTGCTCTTCTCGCGCATCAGCGCGGAGCCGCGTTCGTCGCTCCCGGTCTCATCCCCTGCCGGTCGCGCTGCCAAACAGACGGACCTTTCTGCCATGTCCAAAGACTCACTTGTTCAGGATCTGATCGAGTCGGGAATCCACTTCGGTCAGCACTCGAGCAACTGGAACCCGAAGATGCGCCGTTTCATCTACGGCAAGCGAAACGGGATCCACATCATTGACATCAAGGAGACTCTCAAGGGTCTTCTTCGCGCCAAGAAGTTCATCGCCCAGAACGTCGCGGACGGCAGAGACGTCGTTTTCGTCGGCACGAAGCGTCAGGCTCGCCTCGTGCTCCAGGAGCGCGTGGGCGACATCAAGATGCACTGGGTCACGGAGCGCTGGCTCGGCGGCACGCTCACGAACTTCCGCACGATCCGCTCTCGCCTGAAGAGACTTGAAGAACTCGAGGCGATCGAGCAGACGGACAACTTCCAGAGCTACTCCAAGAAGATGGAGAGCCGTCTTCGTCGCGAGATGCGCAAGATCAAGCGCAACCTCGACGGCATTCGAAACATGCACAAGCTGCCCGGCGCGATGGTCGTCGTCGATGTCAATCGAGAGACCAACGCCCTTCGCGAGGCGCGCAAGCTCGGCATTCCGACGATCTGCCTGATCGACACCGATGGCGATCCGGATATGGCCGACATCCCGATCCCGGGCAATGACGACAGTATGCGTGCAATCGACGTCGTGATTCGCGAGCTTTGCGCCGCGGTGAACGATGGAAAGCAGGCTCGTCCCGCGAAGCGCGAAGACGACGCGGCGGCGTCAGGCGACGCCCCGGCGCCGCGGAGCCGTCGCAGCAGTCGCGCCCAGTTCAAGGCCGCGGACGATGCGCCGGCGGTTGAGACGTCGTCTGGGGATCCCGCGGCAGTCGCAGCCGCGAGTCCGCAAGCTTCCAACTGAGCGTTCACCTGACGCTCAGGCGTTCTGAATAACTCAACGACACACACGGCGGACGATTGGCCGTTCGCCAAGCAATACGGAATCGGAGAAGAGGACCCATGGCGGAGATCACCGCTCAGGCTGTCATGTCACTCCGGGCCGCCACCGGCCTTGGAATGATGGAATGCAAGAAGGCGCTCAACGAGACCTCAGGCGATGTCTCGGCTGCAGAGGATCTGCTTCGCAAGAAACTCAAGGGCAAGATGGACGCGCGCACCGACCGGGCCGCCGGCGAAGGCCGCATCGGCATCGCCGTCGCGAACGACGGTCGCAGCGCCACCATCGTCGAGCTTCGCGCCGAGACGGACTTCACGGCCAAGAACGAGAACTTCGTCAACGTGACCCAGCAGGTCGCGTCGAGCGCTCTCGGCGCCAGCGCCGGGGACGTGTCCGCTTCTGACGAGATCACCAAGATCGTCGATGACATTCGCATCTCGACGGGCGAGAACATCAGCTACGCACGCGGCCACAAGTTCGAGGGCGGCGGCTCGACCATCTACGGGACGTATGTCCACCACGATGGCAAGACGGGCGTCCTGCTCCAGGGCGAGGGCTCGCTGAGCGAGGACCTGCTCAAGGATGTCTGCATGCACATCACTGCCGTGCTCCCGAGACCGCTGGGCGTCACCAAGGATGACATCCCGGCGGAGGTCGTCGACAAGGAGCGGAAGTTCGCGCTCGAGCAGGCGACGGAGAGCGGCAAGCCGCAGGAGATCGCCGAGAAGATGGTCGAGGGCAAGATGCGCAAGTTCTTCGAGGACGTCGCTCTTCTCGAGCAGCCCTTCGTGAAGGACGGCGACAAGAAGATCAAGGACCTGCTGCCGGCTGACGGTTCGCTCATTGGCTTCCTTCGCTGGCAGGTCGGCGAGGCCTGATCGGCCCGGACACCGGACCGTGAGAGACACCAGCCCGGGCGTTCGCCCGGGCTTTTTCGTGGGCGCCTCGGATCGCGGGATTTGGGCTGGATCGGCCTCGGGCCGGGTCTATACTGGACTCACGTCAATGGCTGGGATGTCGTGGATGTCCCGCCCGGAGGAGAAGAGGAACACCCGTCATGAAGTCGTTTGTTTATCTGTGCGCCGCTTCCGGCGCGATGATCGCGTTCGCGAGCGGCGCCGCCGCAGTCAGTCCGTTCTTCACTGAGACCTTCGAGAACGCCGGCGACCTCGGCGGATTCGGCGGTGGAGGAGGCACGGTCGGCACGAACCCCGGGACCGGAGGCGTCGACGGCGCCGCTGACGGCTTCCTGCAAATGGAGCGATCCTTCGCCGGCAGCTTCGGCCTGCGCAATCTGGATCCCGAGTTCAACGGCGACTACATCGCTGCAGGCGTGACCGGCGTTTCTCTCTACCTCAAGGACATCGGCACGGACGAGGATTGGGATCTGCACGTTGGAGTCGGCACGCAGTTCAACTTCTACCTCTACAACGAGTCCTTCAATCCCAGCTCGATTCAGTGGGAGCAGTTCTTCGTCGACATGACAGACGAGACAAAGTGGACGCAGATCGGCATCATCGGCGGCACATTCAACGATGCGCTGATGACTGCGAATCGTTTCCTGATTCGCCACGACAACATGCCCTTCGGCGCCATCCCTGTCGGCCCCGTGGCGATGATGGGCGACGTCGGCGTGGACAACATCAGCTTCGTGCCGTCGCCGGGCGCTCTGGCGCTCTTCGGCATGGCCGGCGCCTTCGGCGCCCGTCGTCGTCGCTGAGGTCGAATGACATTTGCAACGTGACCATGAGCGCGCCAGCCTTGGCGCGCTTTTTCATGCGCTGTCGCTAATCCCAGTTGCCGATCAGAATGGCCAGATCGCCGGCCCCGACGATGCCGTCGGTGTTCAGATCCGCCAGACAATCGGAGGATCCCCACAGGCCGATCAGTGTGGCGAGATCCACGGCGCCGACAACGTCGTCGCCATTCAGATCGGCGGTGACGCCTCCAAGAAGCGTGACCTTCGCGAGCGGGTCTCCGACGGGGACCGTCTGCCAGCTGAGGCCAGGCATGGAGGCGTAGGCAGCCTCGGCGAACGTCATGTTTGACTGATAGAGATTCGCCACGAAGTAGTCGACGTCGGCGATCAGGGGTGTAAAGGGCTCTGCGACAGTGGGAATCGTGAAGCTGCCGCCCTCGTGGATGAAGTCGAGCGCCTGCTCCTGGCCGCCGCGACTCGTTCCGTCGATCAGGCTGTTGCCGTTGAACGACTCGATGCTGAAGAAACACGCGGCAGGATGGATGTTGTCGAAGAACAGGAGGTAGTTTCCAGGCCCGGGTGGATCGACTCCGCACCCGCCGAAATCATGGTTCTCGCCATAGGTGGCGACGACGAGCACCGGCTTCTCCTGATCAGGAAGCTCCGTGCCGCGAAAGAACGCCGAGGTCTCGTCATGGAGCGTGTCGATGCCGAGCGTCGAGAGACGCGCCGCCGCGTTCTCGTAATCCTGAAGCGCCGGGAACTGTGCGGTCCCGCCGTCATCATCCAGCTGATCGCATCCAGTTCCCTGCGGATACTCATCTAGCAGCGCCTGCACTTCACATGTTTTGACGCTCAGTGACGCGGATCGATCAAGCAGGGCCGCGATGTTGTCCAGCGCCGTGGTGGCGCCGACGGTCGGGGCGTCAACGCGGCAGACGAGGTAGATATCGCCAGGCGTCAATCCGGGAATCGTCCACGCCGTGATTCCTCCAACCTCAACGAACGACCGCTGGGTCTCGATCGCGGAGCGATCGAAGGAGTCGATGTCCTGCGCAATCGAGAGGTGATAGGGATTGTCTACAACACCTCGATATCGCCGCGTCAGGGCGCCGCTCTCGACGACCTCGAGATCCTGCTGCAGCAGGCAGAGCTCCGACTCGACGCTGGCAAGTGATGAGTTGAGCGCAAACTCCGGCCCGCCAGCGATACGCGCCGGAAGCCCCCGCGTCGTCACGATGCAGATGATCTGCTGCGACAGCGGCGTCGTCCCGCCGGTCGAGTTCAGATGTGTTCGAAGCGGATCGCGGATCTTCGAGAGATAGTCTGCGCGATCGATCTCCCCGGGAAGAAGCGTGGCGTCATTGAGGTCGAACTCGAGCACGCCGGGATGCGCCGCGACATAGAGATCGCGGACCGCCTGTGATTCGGCATTTTGTGAGTTAAAGAGCACGAGCGTCTGCGATGGAGCGATATCCGCCCGCGCGTGCGTCGAGCCGAGGCATGCGCATGCGATGGCCGCGATCACAGCAAGCAGCGCGCGCGGTATGGCGACGTTCCGATTCTTCGACTGCGAGTTCACTCGTGGTCTGCCCCTCATCTCCATCCGCGCCGGCGCCTGGGCGGAACTGTGCTTCACAAAGGGTAGAACGGCAGCCGCCAACGTCCAGCAAAAAGGCGTGACGGGACGCCCGGAAACGCCCCGTCACACCCGCGCCATCTCTCTCCGCCCGTCGCCTCCCCCCCAGGATCAGGCGTCGGAGCGTCGAATCAGGCGCAAGAGTCTCTCCAGATTGCCTGGGTCTTCTGCGCGCCGAGACAGAGCCTGACCGGGCCGCTGCCCCGCCGCGCGCGCATAGCCCACGGCGACCGCGATCATCAGAAGACCGATCGCGAGGAAACTCGCCACACGCCATTCCGCCGGCACCCCCGCCATGTCGTAGCTGAGGGTCTTCAGAAGCGCGACGCCGAGCAGGCCGAGACCTGCATAGCGCGTCAGTGAAATGCGCGTCAGCCAGCCGGCGATGAGCAGACCCGAGGCGAAGACCGCCCACCAGATCGAGAGCGCCGCACGGTGGCCGAACTGCCCATCCGAGAGCACCGAGCCGATGCGCGCCGCCTCGAGCGATGTCGCGAGAAACAGGAAGAGCGCAATCCACACACCGCAGATTGAACGTGTGATCTCGCGAAGGCGTCGGTCGAATCCGGTCACCACGGTCGGCGCGAGATTCCACAGGCTGATCGCGGCGCCGGCGGTGATCAGGAAGGCCGTCCACAATCCGGGATGCAGCATGAGCGGCGCCTCGGATTCCGCCCAGGCGCCACCGAGTGGGTACGCCAACACCCACACAGCGTTCGCGGCCAGGAATCCGCCGAGACTGAACGCCGTGAATCCGAGGGCGGGGAACAGGCGCGCCGGCACGGCGATCAGCAGCGCCATCGCCGCATACGCCACGCAGAGCGACTGGAGATCCACGTTCTCGTGCAGCAGTGAGAGATACAGGAAGGCGACGCCGGGGATCATCGCGCCGATCGCCCATGAGTCACCATCTTTTCGCCAGCGCTGCATGCCGGCGCATGCGATCCATGAGCCTCCGGCGAGCGCGGCCATAGCCGTCCATGTCGTGAGGCGCAAACCGGCCACCTCGACACCGCCAGCGAGCCACATCGAGTCGAAGATGAGCACGCGCAGCGATCCGAGCGCCAGCGCCACCATGCCGTAGATGCTCAGGCCGTTTGAGCGCATCCACGCGCCCGCGGCCAGCGCCGCCAATCCGAGCGCAAGCCAGGCGGCGCCCAGCGCCCAGCCGGCGAATGTCAGGAGCACCGTGAGCAGCACGCATGCGCCCGCCTGCGTGGCGAGCGCTGCGCCGAGGCGCTCGGTGTCGTTCTCCGGCGCATCCTTGAACGCGCGCAGATTCCCGGCGAGCACGATCGCCATCCAGGTGCAGGCCAGCGCGCCCATGGCCGCGGGCGCCCAGTCGAGGCCGGGGTTCCATTGGCGCATGAGGACGACGCCGAGGCCAATCGCCCACGCGGTCGAACTGAAGCTCGCGAGGATCCGACGTCCCTCACGCATTGTTCGCCAGCGGCCGCCATCTCCAGCGGCGAGCGCGCCTCGCCGCGCTGCGATGGCGAGTTCCACATGGATCGCGATCCAGGAGAGCGCCAGGAAGAGACCACCGAGCAAGAGATCTGCGCCGGTGAGCGCGCTTCCGAGTTCGTGCCCGAACACCCAGAGGAAACCGTATCCGAGCGTTCCCCACCAGACGATCGTAGGCAGCGACCGGAAGCGTTCACCGCGCAGGATGGGCAGCGCCAGGCCCACGATGAGCATGAGGAATGTATTGATGGGGATGATCGTCGCCTTCGCCTGCATGTCGGCGAAAAGGAGCGGCGACAGATAGCCACCGACGATCGACACGATCGCCACGAACAGGAGGTTCGAGCGCGCAGCGACACCCACGCCGATGAGCGCGGCGAGCGCAAAGAGCCCGACTGCCTCCAGTGGAGAAATCAGTGAGTAGACGCCGTGCGCGGCATACGCAGCCGCATACAGCGCGCCTACTCCTGCGGCGCTCAGACCAGATGAGGCCCAGTCGTTGATCCAGCGCCGAGCGGCTTCACCAGCCGCGATGAGTGCGCCGCCGAACGCGGCGACGCTGAGACACTTGAGAGCGGGTGGAATCCCGCCGAACCATCCCTTGTCTACGGCGAGCTTCAGGAAGAGCGCCGCGCCGATGATCACGGCGATGGCGCCGATGGCCGCGAAGACGCGCCCGCCGATCGTGCGCTCCACGTCAGCCGCGTTCATGTGACGCGCGACGCCTGTGCTCTGCGCGCAATCGGCCTCCTCAACGCGCTGCAACTCGGCAAGCTGGCGCGCTGCGTCACGCACGGCGCGCGTGCGCTCCCGTTCATCGCGTTCAAGTGGAATCGGTTGAGGATCGTCGGAGTGAATGGGAATCTCGTGCATTGGTGGGCCCCTGCATGAAGTGCTTGAGATCGGGGATCGGAGATCAGGCGAATCCGAGCGTCTCGGTCCAGTTCAGGAGTTCGATGACCACATAGGCGACGAGCGCCGCGAGCCCGAGCAGGCTGACCGTGGCGATCACAGTCACCGTGACAATGGCGGCTCGCAGGGCGGCGCCGAACGTCTGGAGCGGGGTCCGCGCGGGCTTGATTGGTCTTGCATTCGTGGTGGTCACCGGGCGGCCTCCTGTACTAGTGTTCACTAGCTTAGCTAACACTAATATAGTGTTGACTAACTATTGGCAAGCGCCGATTCCGAATTTCGCGCACCTAGGACCGCCGGAACCCGCGAGGGCCCTTCAGAGGCTCTCAGAGCCGTTTTCTGCCTGGTTGTTTCTGGGAATTCGTGCCCTAGAAACCTGCGGCCTGAAGCCACTCAGAGGGGCTCACATCGAGGGCCAGGGCAATCGAGAGGAGCGACTCGAGACTCGGAAGATGGGCGCCGCGCTCGATGGAGGAGAGCTGGCTGACACTGACGCCGCTGGACTCCGAGAGGTCCTTCAGGGTCCAGGATCGCTCGGTCCTGGCGAGTCGAATCTGACGCCCCAGGGATGCGCGCAGTCGATCCTGCGGTCGACCTCCGAGATTCAGCTCGACGGCGGCCTGCGAGATCGTCTTCCGAAGCTCGTCGATCGAGAATGGCTTCGAGAGATAGTCGTAGACATCCTGCTTGAACGTCTTTCGCATCGTCTCGAGCGACGGATACCCGGTGATCACGATCACACACAGGCGCGACCAACGCTGGCGGATTTCCTCGAGCACCTGCTCGCCCGAGTGGCGCCCCATCTTGATGTCCAGGAGCACCAGATCAGGCAGGCGCTCCTCGCAGAGTCCGAAGAGCTCGTCAGGCGTCGCGCACGCGCGCACCTCATGTCCCTCTCCCTCGAGGAGACTACGCACGTACTCCCGGAAGTCCGCGTCGTCGTCAAGCGCCGCGATGGAGAGCGCGCCGCCGGGCGCGATCTCGGCGCCAGGATCATGATCGACTGCCGCATCACGGCCCGCGTCGGCATTCACAAGCTGACCTCCTCACCTTCCGATGGAGCGGCGCCAACAAACTGGCGCACCGGGAGCACGACTTCGAAGATGGCGCCGCGCTCATGCCCGTTGCGCGCCAGCAGCACACCGCCATGCTCGCGAACGATGCCCTCGGCGACGGCGAGTCCCAGCCCAGCGCCGCGCGCGTCCAGTCGGGTTGATGTGAACGGCTCAAAGAGCCGCGGCAACACGTCCGGGTCGATGCCCGGCCCGTCATCCTCGCACGTGACTGAGAGCCACTCGCGGTCATCTCGGGTCTGAAGCTCCGCGCTGATCGATATCGCCCCCTGGCCGTTCATGGCGTCCGCTGCGTTGCGCAACAGGTTCACCCACACCTGGGTCAGGCGGTCCGGATCACCGACGATCTCCGAAGATGACGGCACCTGAATATCGATGTGCACGTCGCGGGCCTCCCGATCGATGCGCACGAGCGTCCACGCTTCACAGATCACGTCGTACATGCGCACCGTCTCCTGCGACGGCGGACGGACACGCGCGAAATCCAGCAGACTCTCACCGAGGCGCTCGAGACGCTGGACGACCCGAAGCATGAGCTGAGCCTGTTGATCATCCACACGCTCCGAAGGTCTCTCGACGATGCGCTCCACGCTTCCCTTGAGCACGGCCAGGGGCGTGTTCATCTCATGCGCCAGGCCCGCCGACATCATGCCAAGGCTCACGAGTCGATCCTGATCGGCCATGTTGCGCTGCACCGTCTCAAGAAGGTGGTTCTTCCGCTTGAGGTCGTTGGCGACGAGTTCAAGTCTCTCCAGCGCCTCCGCGAGCGCCTCCTCCTGCTGGCGCAGCTTCATGATGGACTCATTGCGCGATCGCATGATCTCGCCCAGTTCATCCTTCGGGATGCGCGAATCCGGGATCACCTCGTCGGCGCGGCGTCCCCGCTGCACGGCGTCGTCGGCGCGAAGCAGCGCGCGAATAGGCTCATACACCTGTCTGGGAAGCACGAAGACCTCGAGCGTCAGCGCGATCAGACCGTAAACGATGATCAACGCGGCGACAGTGAAGAAATACAGCCGAAGCACACCAGAGCGAAATGCATCAGAGCGGATGGCGGCGGCGAGGAACTCCTTCTGACGCGCGTCCCACGTGACGGCGCGGGGCCAGCCGCTCGCAGTTGTCGTCATCACGACGCTCCCCGGCGCCGCCATCGCCGCCGTGGCGACCTCCGTATCCAGTGCGATCACTTCGGGGCCGCCAACCGCGAATTCCAACCCATCGGGGCTTTGGTGAGAGAGTCGCTCCGGCGACGCACGCAGGAGATCGAGCGCCAGACGGCATTTGTCTTCCTCTGCGCGCGCCACGACCTCGTGGATCGCTGGGCGGATCGCAAGCATGAGAATCGTCGCGAGCGCGAGCGAAAAGACCGTATGCAGCAGGATCAGTTTCTTCCGAATGCGCATCGGCCCCAGCAGCGAACGCCGCCGGGGCGCGGGCGCCGGACTCGTCGTCTCGACCTGTTCGTTCATCGCGGTCACTGCCGGTATCGTCCTCCCGGAGTGACGAAAGGGCAAGGGCGATCTCGCGCGGCGCCAGTGCGTCAGAGGAATCGAGCGACCACGATCGCGATGGCGACCATGGCGACGGCGAGCACAGCGATAAACCAAGGGCGTCGACTCAGCGGTCGCGGCGCCATCGTGCGCTTGCGAATATCGAACGGGGCTTTCAGTTCTTCCAGAACGTCTCGCAGCGCCTGTAACTCGTGGTGGTCCGGGGCGGTCGCTGTGCGATTGAGCGTCTCTCTCGCTGCTTCGAGATGTCGCCCCGCAGCAGTCTTCGAGCAATCCATCACACGCGCCACCTCGATGATGTCGCGCTGCTGAACTACGGCGAGAATCCAGGCCTCGAGCGATTGCATTCCTCGAGTTCGAAGTGTCGCCTGCGCACGCGCCAGCGGGTCGCCGAGATGCGCCTGATCCACGTCGCCCTCGCGAGTCGCTTTCTCCGTCGCCTGTCTCCCGCGAGTCTGTCTGTGCCGCTCCTTCAGGATGGCGCGCAGACTTCGGGGGGGCGGCCGCTTTGCGCGCGCTGGCGCTTTCGACATCTCCCGGGCGCAGAGAAGCACAAGGCGCTCCTGTCGTTCCGCAGGCAGATGAGCGAGATCCGAGCGCCTTCGCACCGCCTCCGTGATGACCGATCGCGCCGCCGCTTCGCTCTCGCTCAGGAGAATCGCGAGCCTCCAGATCCTCGTCGTGGCGTCATTCCCGGTGTTCACGCGCAGACGATCATGACGATCCGGAGGACGATTGGCGAATCCACGATGCGCACGATCCTCGCGGGAACCGGCTACTCTCGATCGCATGGATCGACGCGCGAAGATCCTGCTTCTTGTGCTCGCCCTCCTCTTTCTCGCTGTCGCTGCGCTCCGTCTGGTCGTTGCGCCCTCGGTCGGATCAGCAGGCGCGCTCGCCCTGCCCGCCGATGGCTGGACCTGGCAGCATCGTTCACTTCGCCTCGGAGCCGGCGCGATTGTCGGTGGATCGTTGGCGCTCTCCGGGGTGCTGCTGCAAGCGCTGCTTCGCAATCCACTCGCGGCGCCGGGTGTGCTCGGCCTCACGAGCGGCGCCGGACTCGGCGTCTTCGTCTGGATCTTCGCGAGCGTTCAGATGACCGGCGCGATCGGCAGCGCGAATCCGCCGGCGTATCCAGCGATCATCGGCGCGTTCGGCGCGCTGCTCATTGTCTATGCGCTCGGTCAGCGTCGCGGCCTCATTGAACCGGTGTCCTTGATTCTCATCGGCGTGGTCGTCAGCGTCATATGCAGCGCCGGCATGATGTTCCTTCAGCATCTTCTCCCCGCGCAGGGATGGAATATCGGGGCGATGTGGATGCTTGGATCGATTAGCGACGACACGACATGGGCGCGACTCGGCGCCGTCGCAGGATTGACGCTGATCGGTCTGGCGATTTCACTCAGACTTGCGCCCGCGATGGACGCCGCCATGCTCAGCGACGCCGAAGCGCGCAGCGTCGGCGTGCGCCTCGGCGCCCTTCGACTGGCGCTCTTCGCGATCGCCGGCGCCCTCGCGGCGGGCGCGGTGCTTCTTGCCGGACCCATCAGCTTCGTGGGCCTCGTCTGCCCCCACGCGATTCGATTGCTCATCGGGCCGTCCCACCGCGCGCTCGTCCTCGGATCGACGGTTCTCGGCGCTTCGATGATCGTGCTCGCAGACGCCGCCGTCCGTCTCATTGACCTCGGCGCCGGACGCATGCCGATCGGAGTGCTCACCGCGCTCATCGGAGGCCCCCTGCTCCTCTGGTTGCTGCGACAGGAGGCGCGCCGCCTGTGAACCTCTGCGCCGAGAACATCACAACCGGCCACATGCGAATCGCGCCCGTGCTGCGTGATCTCACCGCGAGCTTCGAGCCCGGGCGCATGACGGCGGTCGTCGGACCGAATGGCGCCGGCAAGTCGACGCTGCTTCAAGCGCTCGCCGGACAGCTGCGTGTCTGGAAGGGATGTATCACGCTCGACGGTCAAGCTCTCACCGGGCGATCGCATCGTGATATCGCTTCCACGATCGCGGTCACGACCCAGCGCCCGCAGGTCGCAGCCCCCTTCTCGGTGCGCAAGGTCGTCTCACTCGGGCGTTATGCGGTCGGCCCCGATCCTGCGGCTGTGGATCGTGCGATCGCGCGCATGAACCTCTCGGAGCACGCGGACCAGATCATCCAGGAACTTTCCGTCGGGCAGCAGCAGCGCGTCACGCTGGCCCGTGCGCTTGCGCAACTTGAGGGCGGCGCCGAGAAGCGCGTTCTCCTCGCAGACGAGCCAACAGCGGCGATGGACCCACGATTTGAGGTCTCCACGATGTCCGCCCTGCGGGACCTCGCCCGGACGGGCGCCATCGTCGTGGTGGTCATGCATGGCGTCGATCTGGCGCTGCGCGAGGCCGACGACGCCCTCGTGCTCACCTCTGAAGGAGGCGTTGACGCCGCCGGACCGGTGCGAGATACGCTGACGCCTGAGCGCCTCGCGCGCGTCTTCGAAACACCGTTTGTCGAGGTCGAATCCGGCGACTGCCGAACCGTGATTCCAGCCGCGGTGCGTCGGGACTAGAATGCGGCTCGTCCGAATCTCGTCGCGATCCTCTCGGAGCGTCATGAACAGCAATTTCTGGATCATCCTGATTGTCGTAAGCATGAGCTTCCTGAGTTGGCTCTTCGGGAAGATCCGTGAGCAGCGTGAGATCGCCCGAATCCGACAGGTGCGGGCGCGGCAGCGTGAAGAATCTCTTCGCACCGGGCGCGGCATTCAGGCAGACTCATCGCGACAACCAACGGGCGCCCAGACGCCCCGGCCAGGCGCTTCGCAGCAGGAGCGAATGCAGGCGCGCCAGGCACAACTCAAGGCGCTGCGCGAGCAGCAGCTCGAGCGCATGCGTCGGCAGGCTCAAGTCCGAAAGACGACGCCGAAACAGCCACAGAAAACGCCAGGGCCCGCCCAGGCGGGACCCCGCCCGGCTCCGTCAATCCGCCCTGCCTCGGCCCCGCAGCCCAGAGCGCGCCGCACCAGGCAGACGGCGCCAGCGCAGCGTCGGCAGCCGGCGCCATCGCGCGCCGCTGAGCAGGTGCGCGCGGTGGAGATGCGTCTGCGCGAGGAAGAGAAGAAGGCGGAGCGCGCGCGAAAGAGAAGACTCGAACTCGCGAAGAAGTCAGCGCCGCCCATCACAGCGCAGGGCAGCGCCGGCGTCGCTCTCTCGACTGCAGCGCCGCTCACGACAGAAGACTGGCGCCGAGCGATCATCATGAGCGAGATCCTCGCTGGTCCTGTGTCTCTGCGAGAAGGCGAGAGCTAACGCGGCGCCCTGAGAACTGACTCGATATACTTGCGCTTGCATGGCGCCCCCCAAAGCACCCCAATCTTCGAAGAACAGCGTCGCCGCTGCGCGCTCATCGCGCATCAAACGTGTGCGCCGCTTAATGCGAGAAAAAGAGTGCGATGCGCTCCTGATCACGAATCCAAGGGACATCCGTTTTCTGTCCGGCTTCCGAGGCGAGGATTCCTTCGCGCTTCTCAGCGCGAGGACGCTGACGATCATCAGCGACTTCAGATTCGCGGAAGAACTGGAGGAGATCAATGCGCCGGGTGTTCGCGTGCATATTCGGCGCGGCGACATCGCGAACGCCGTCGCGTTGATCGCAGATCGAACAGGCGCCTCGCGCATTGGTGTGCAGAGCGAACACCTGAGCGTCGCGGCGCGCAAAACGATCGCGAGGGCCGTCGGCGGGAAGCGTCTGCGTGACACGACCGGCCTGCTCGCCACCGCTCGCTTGAGAAAAGATGAAATCGAAGTGCGCCAGCTTCGGAAGGCTGTTCGTATTCAGGAAGAGGCGCTCGAGGCGACGCTCGAGGCGATCGAACCGGGCCAGACCGAGCTCGAGGTCTGCGCGCTGCTCGAGTATGAGATGAAGATCCGTGGCGCCGAGGATCCAGCGTTCGATCCGATCGTCGCGGCGAAGGCCAACGGCTCACGCCCGCACGCCACTCCCGGTGGGACGCGCCTCGCCAGGAATAAGCCCCTGCTCATTGATTGGGGGGCTCGGCTCGAGGGCTACAACTCGGACATGACGAGGACCTTCTGCCTCGGGACGTGGCCGGCCCGCCTCCGCAAGATCTACGAAATCGTTCTCGAAGCGCATCTGGCTGGAATCGAAGCTGTCAAGCCCGGCGCGCGTTGCCGAGACGTGGACGCCGCCGCCCGGAAGGTGATTGTGGACGCGGGCTACGGGCCGGAGTTCGGGCACAGCCTCGGCCACGGAATTGGTCTGGACGTGCATGAGGGCCCGCGTCTGGCTTCAGTCTCCACGGATATCCTCGAACCCGGCATGGTGGTGACCATCGAGCCGGGCATCTATATTGCCGGGTTCGGCGGAGTCCGGATCGAGGATGACATCCTTGTGACGGAGCGCGGACGGCGCAATCTTTGTTCACTGCCCAAAGACATTGGATGGGCCACGAGATGATTGAACTCGCGAAACTCAAGGAACTTGTGCAGCTCATGGTCGAGAATGATCTCGCGGAGCTGGACATTCGAGATGGTGAAGAGTCCGTCACGCTGACGCGCGCCGCGGCGCTGCAGGCGCTGCAAGCGCACGCCCCCGCGCCGATCGCCGCGCCCGCGCTAGCCGCAAGCGCTCCGACGCCCGCGCCCGCAGCGGAGAGCGCAGCGGCGCCTGCGGAGGGCGATCCGAATCTGGCGAAGATCGAGTCGCCGATGGTCGGCACCTTCTACAACGCGCAGAATCCGGACTCGCCGCCCTTTGTTTCAGTTGGGCAGAAGGTCTCGGCCGACACCGTCGTCTGCCTGATCGAAGCGATGAAGGTCTTCACCGAGGTCAAGGCGGAGCGCAGCGGCGTCATCGACTCCGTACTCGTCGAGAGTGGCGACGCCGTCGAGTTCGGACAGGCGCTCTTCTCAGTGCGCCCCGCCTAAGGTTGGGCCCCGGGCTTCGGGCCCCTCGCAGTCCCTGATGGAACTTCCAGTCGCATGCTCAAGCGAGTACTGATTGCCAATCGAGGTGAGATCGCCCTGCGCATCATCCGCGCATGCCGCGATCTTGGAATTGAGACCGTCTGCGTCTACTCGAAAGCGGACGCGGCGGCGCCATATCTGAAGTTCGCCGACGCGACCGTCTGCATCGGCAACCCGCCGGCGACGGAAAGCTATCTCGATATCTCCCGCATCATCGCCGCAGCCGAAATCACCGGGGCCGACGCGATTCACCCCGGATATGGATTCCTGGCCGAGAATTCTCACTTCGCCGAGGTCTGCCGGGATTGCAAGATCGAGTTCATCGGGCCCTCGCCTGAGGCGATGGCTCTCCTCGGCGACAAAGTCTCGTGCAAGAAGATGGCGCGCAAGGCGCGCGTTCCGACGTTCCCCGGCTCTGACGACGCAATCGAGGATCCGGAAGAAGCTGCGAAGGTCGCTGAGAAGATCGGCTATCCGGTCATCGTCAAAGCCGCGGCAGGCGGCGGCGGGCGCGGAATGCGCATCGTCAAGAGTCGCGACGATCTCGAGAGCGCCATCGACAGCGCAGCGCAGGAAGCAGCGGCAGCCTTCGGCAATGGCGCCGTCTACATCGAGAAGTTCCTCGAGGCAGCGCGACACGTCGAGGTGCAGGTGCTCGGCGACAAGCATGGAAACGCCATCCATCTTTACGAGCGCGACTGCTCGATCCAGCGCCGGCATCAGAAGCTCATCGAAGAAGCGCCGGCGCCGGTCGTCGATCCGAAGAAGCGCGACGACGTCTGCAAATCCGCTGCGAAGCTCATCAAGAACGCCGAGTACGCCGGCGCCGCGACTGTCGAGTTTCTTCTCGACGATCAGCAGAACTTCTACATGCTCGAGGTGAACACGCGCGTCCAGGTCGAGCATCCCGTGACGGAGATGATCACCGGTGTCGATATCGTCAAGCAGCAGCTGCTCATCGCCGCAGGTGAAGAACTCGCGTATCGCCAGCGCGACATCAAGCCGCGCGGCCATGCGTTCGAATGTCGAATCAACGCCGAGGACCCGGCGCGCAACTTCGCGCCGTCGCCCGGACCGGTCGATGTCTTCGAGGCGCCCGGCGGTCTCGGCGTGCGCATGGATACGCACTGTGTGCCGGGGTATCGCGTTCCTTCAAACTACGACTCGATGATCGGCAAGCTCATCGTGCACGCGGAGACGCGCGAGGACGCGATGATGCGCATGCATCGAGCGCTCTCCGAGCTTCGCATCGAACCGATCAAGACCACCGCGAGCCTGCAGATGGAGCTCATGAAGAACGAGAGCTTCATGCAGGGCGGCGTGGACATTCACTTCCTCGAGCGCCTGCTCGCGAGCGAGTGAGTTACACGCAAAAGAGGCGCAGCATCGCGCGCCATTCGGCGTACAGGTACTCAATCCCCTCGCGCTCGTGAATGGCGCGCACGCCGCGAAGCAACTCTTCGTGCAGCGATTGCTGCCAATCCTGCGCCTCCGGATCGCAGAAATAGATGCGGCATCCGAGTGGCTTGATCGCATGCACCGAGCACAGGCCGTCCAACTGGAAGGGACAACCCCCTTGCGCTTCAGCGGCGTCGATCATGCACGTCGATATCACGCTCGGAGGCTCAGGACTCTCTTCGAGCACCGGAAGCGACATCGCGCCGGTGTTCACAACGTCGGGCGCCGGCTGGTCGAGTCGCTCGATGGTGTACGCGGCCTCGAGTCCGGTCACGTAGAGACGATGACCCCACGACTCGAAGCGGCAGCAGCGCCCGGAGGCTTCACAGCGCGGCTTGCGCTTCGAGATCTCCTCGCCCAACTCGGCGTAGATCGTCTCAAGCGCGTGCGATACTTCATCACGTCGGATTGCGCTCCGCCATATCGAGACCAGCGCCGCGTCGCTCATTCCGGTGTCGCGTCGCGCTCGATGCGAATCGCCTCAATCGGGATCACGGGTCCCTGGCCGATGCCCTCACAGCTTCGAGCCGCTCGCGCCCAGGCCTGCGGCGACTTCAGATTCTCCGGCCAGAATGGCCACGTCTTGCACTGCATGGGTCGCGCGTCATAGAGGCTGCAGACGGCCTTGCCCGGCATCGATTCCCGATCGAGGAAGACGCAGTCGAGCCCCTCATCCGTCTGGACTTCATTGAGCGACCGCCCGTGCGGCCCCTCGTGGGTGTATTCGTCGTAGAACCGCCTGGCGGAGATCCCAAGCGCGCGGGCGATGCGTTTCCCCTCCGCATCCGTGAAGTTCACATAGCCCGGCGCGCCCGTGCAGCAGGCGCCGCAGAGCGTGCACTCGAACTCGAGGCCGTCGGCATACCACTCCGTCTCAGAGGCCATGACAGCAGGATAGGTCGTCATCACGCCGGAGTGTCGATGGTTGCAGGCGCCGCCGATCCCTACCCGATAACCGGAGCATGATTCGAGCCGGGGATGTCATCCTGCTGTGCGTGCTGTCGCTGCTCTGCCTCGGAGTCGTGATGGTGCAGTCTGCAGGGATGAACGTCGGCGAGGGCGCATCGCAGGCGAGCCTCGCCTCCATTCTGCTCTCGAGATCCGTGCTCTATGCGGCGCTCGCCATGGGCGCCCTGCTCATCGCGACTCGGATTCCGCTCGATCGCATCATGAAGGCCCGGGGCATCGGGTCGCCCGCCCCGTGGCTCATGATCATCATGCTTGTCGGCTGCGCGCTCGTCTATGTCCCCGGCGTCGGCCACGAGGTCAACGGCGCCCGGCGCTGGATCGCCATTCCCCTCGGGAGCACAACACTCACCTTCCAGCCGAGTGAACTCGCCAAGTGGGGTGTGATACTCGTCGTCGCCTGGCTTGGCGCGCACAAGGCGTCTCAGATGCGGAGTTTCGTCGAGGGTCTGGCGCCCACACTCCTCATCGCCGGGCTCATCGCTGCGATCATCACACTCGAGGACTTCGGCACCGGCGCCCTGATCGTAGCCGTCACCGGAATCCTCCTGCTCGCCGCCGGCGCACGTCTGATTCACCTCCTGGCGCTGGCGCCCCTCGGCGTCTTCGCGCTCGGGCTTGCGATCCTCGCCCGCCCTTACCGGCTCCAACGCCTCCTGACGTTCCTCGATCCGTTCGAAGATCCGTCCGGCTCCGGCTATCACATGATCCAGTCGATGATCGCGGTGGCGAACGGGCAGGTTTGGGGTCGAGGACTCGGGTTCGGACTCCAGAAGTTCGGCTATCTGCCTGAGGACCGCACCGACTTCGTGTTCGCCGTCATCACCGAAGAGCTCGGCGTCACGGGCGCCCTGCTCGTGATCTGCCTGTACCTGACGCTCCTGTGGACCGGATGGCGCATCGTGCGCCGTGAGCGCGAGGTTGTGACGCGTCTCATCGGCCTCGGCGTTCTCTCGACACTCGGACTGCAGGCGGCTCTGAATCTCGCTGTCGTGACCGGTCTTGGTCCGACCAAGGGCATCGCCCTGCCGCTGCTGAGCGCCGGCGGGACCGGCTGGATCCTCACTGCGGGATCCCTCGGCCTGCTCATCGGGATGGACCGACGCCAGCGACACGCCCACGCGGCGGCCAGGCTCGCTGAGTCAACTGCGCAGATGGCGACCGTCGTCGAATCGAAACCCGCGCCGGTTCACGACGAGGACGAAGAGCCTGCGCTCGTCGTCGTCACGCGCCCCGTCCGCCCGGCGCCCCACCGGGCGAAAGTCGGCGTATGAACGCGCCTGATCGCGCCGGAACCGACAACGTGCGCCCGCGCTCATTCGTCTTCGCGGGCGGCGGAACTGGCGGCCATCTCTATCCGGCCATCGCGATTCGTGAGGCGCTCCTTGATCAGCGACCAGACGCCGAGACGCTCTTTATCTGTTCCGACAAGGAACTCGATGGGACGATTCTGACGCGCGAAGAGGTCGAATGGACAGCGATCCCCGCCCGGCCGCTCGCCCTCCGACCCGGCGCCCTTGCGCGACTGGCATGGAACTGGGGACGATGCGTCCGCGTCGCCCGTTCGATTCTGCGGCGACAGACAGGTGATGGTCGGTCGCCAATCGTCATCGCCATGGGCGGCTACGTCGCAGCTCCGATCGCCCAGGCGGCAAGTGTTGAAGGCGCCCCGATCGTCATGCTCAACCTCGACGCGCCGCCCGGCAAGGCGAATCGATTGATCGCGCGACGGGCGGATGCGGTGCTCACCGCAGCAGATGTTCCAGAGAGGCCAGCGTGGCGTCCCATTCGGCCACTGGTTCGCCGGGCGGCTCACGCGCAGGGCTCCGCGCGCGAATGTCGCGCGGCGATGGGACTCGACTCCGAGCGCCCCTTGCTTTTCATAACCGGGGCAAGCCAGGGCGCCAGGTCGATCAATGCGTTCATGCTGGCGTTCGCGCGCAAGTGTTCTTCGGCGCTGACCGACTGGCAGGTGTTGCACCAGTGCGGGGCCGCTGATCAGGCGGATCTGGAGGAGACGTACGAGACACACGGCGTGCAGGCGCGCGTCGTTCCCTACTGCGATGACATGGCGTCTGCATGGGGCGGCGCTGAACTCGCCGTCAGTCGCAGCGGCGCGGGAAGTGTCGGCGAGATCTGGGCAAATCGAACGCCGACGCTCTGCCTCCCCTATCCGTATCACCACGACGATCATCAGCGCGCCAATGCGCTTCCGCTGGAGTGCGCGGGCGGCGTTGTCATTGAGGAGGACCTCGTGGACCCGGAGCGCAATCTCGAACGCGCCGGGTCTGTCCTTCGGGAGCTTCTCGCTGCGCCGGAGGAGCGCGATCGCATGCGCGCCGCGCTTCAAGAGCTCGGCCCAGCCGATGGCGCCCAGGTTGTCGCCGATCTGCTCGCCTCCATGTGATCCCTGAGGCGCGCAGCGCCAGACGTTCCCGGACGCGCTGGAAACGACTCTGATGGCCCTGAGAAACCCGATGGACGCGCAGTTTTCGCCGAACCCAGTGCTACACTGTGGTGGTGACGGAGCACCAGGACATCCCGCCAACCGACACCGGCAGCGCGAGCGAGAACGCTGTTCGCTGTGTCGTGCTCTCGGCGCACGGGCCTGCGCCGCACGAACTCACGGAATCCCTCCGCCGGCGCGGCGTCCGAATCTCCGAGTCAACGGATGTCTTCAGCACGATGGCTGCGATCCTCGCGCTGCTCGACTCGGATCTCGACATCGGTCCTGTGGGACTCATCGTGGTCGATCCCACGACCCTCATTCGTGGTGAAGAGCTGCTCCGGGCGATCGAGCGCTGCTGCCCGCATGTTGCGCGATGGCGCTACGACGCCAAAGCCCGCGAGCGTCTCGCCGCCTGGAAGATCGAGATGCCGACATCTCCGCCGAAGGTCGTCGTGCGAAACGGCGCGACCCTGGCGACCGCTCAGGGCGCCCCGCCAGCGCTCAGACTCGCGGGACTCGAGAGCGAGTTGGCGCCGGAAGACGATGGAGATGCGCAGGAGGAGTCTCTCGCGGAAGGTGATGATCACGGCGTCCTTACGCCCGAGGAGCTTGCGATGCTTCTCTCGGACCCCGTCGATGACGACGACCTGCAAAGGCCGCTCGGGGGCGGGGACTCATGACGCACGCCCCATTTCCAGCGGAGCAGGACGGACCGGATCTTCGCGTCATCCTCGTCGGTCCATCCGATCTGGATCGTCGTCTTCGCAAATCCCCGGCGATCGAACTCGTCCGCTCGCTCTCTCCCGTCGCCTCGCTCGCCGAACTCACGCTGCCGATCGATGGGGAGTCTCCGCGAAGAACAGCGATCATCGTGTCTCACCGGCTCCTGAGCGGCGCCGAAGCGCAGCAGTTCACCTCCGCCGCCCGATCGCTGGATCCCGAAGTGCGCATTGTCGCGCTCGCGACTGACGCGGACGCCGAGCAACTGGGCGATGTGCAGGAGCTTGGATTCGATGCGTTGATCTCGGATCGCGCCGACGCTCGAGATCTCCAGGTGCTGGTTGCGACGCCGCGCCAACCTCAGACTCGGCGAGAGCCGGAGCACGCTGGGGATCGGGCTGAGTCGCAAGAGAGAGCGCTGTCTCACGCGAGCGACATCGATCCCGCGAGCATGGAGATCCTGTTGCTCAGAGCGCTTCTGGCTGGCGATGACGCGACGAACATGAGCCTTTCGCTGCTGAAGCAGCGCGTCGGCGCTGCTGATCTCACATTCGCGCCTGGGGCCGAGCCTCCAAAGGACATCGGCGATGCGCCGGTCGCGGAGGTCTCGAGAAACGACCACACATTCGGCTGGCTCTCCTGCGCGAGCGTGAGCACGTCCGAACTCGCCGACGGCGCACGCTGGCTCTCGTACTGGATGGCGCTCATCGAACAGCACCTCCAGCTGAAGAGAGCCGCCTTCGAGGATTCGCTCACGGAGTCCTGGAATCGACGCTACTTCGATCAGTACCTGCCCCGAGCCCTCGAGCAGGCGCGCATCGATCGGCGCGATCTGACGCTGCTGCTCTTCGATATCGACGACTTCAAGACGTACAACGATGAGTTCGGACACGCGGCAGGCGACGAGATCCTGCGCGAGACCGTCAAGCTGCTGAAATCTGTCATCCGCCCGACGGATCTCGTCTGCCGAATCGGCGGAGACGAGTTCGTGGTGATCTTCGATGAGCCCAAGGGGCCGCGCACAACCACGAGCCGGCATCCCAGCTCAATCAGCGCCATCGCCGCTCGTTTTCAGCGTCAGATCGTCGAACACCGATTCCCGAAACTCGGTCCTGAAGCGTTGGGCACCCTCACGATCTCAGGCGGCATGGCCACCTATCCGTGGGACGGACATGACGCCGTGTCGCTCCTCGAGCGTGCAGACCAGCTCGCCCTCCAATCGAAAGGGGCCGGCAAGAACCTCATCACGCTGGGCCAGGGGGCTCTCAGGGCTATCGGCCGCGACCAGGGTGATGAGAAGGCGACAGGCAGCCTCTGAGGCGGCAAATCGCCTTGAAAGCCCTGAAATTCGGCGTTCCGGTGTTGCTGCACCGATGGCTCGACACGTCGGAATCGGCCCTGACTTGCCAGCAGGGCGTTTTTGGTGAAGATGGTGTCGCCTCCGGGGCAACCGGGCCCCCTCATTCAAACCCCCCGCATGGAGACGACGCGTGGAGGAATACGAGCGCCTGAAGCAGTTGGTCGCGGAAGTCGACGAGGACATGAAGAAGGCCATCGGCGGCAACAAGGCTGCTGGCACACGAGTTCGCAAGGCGATGCAGGACGTGAAGAACGCCGCTCAGGCGGTTCGCGTGAAGGTTCTGGAGCTTCGCGACGACGGCTGAATGAGCTCCGTTGACACTGTCATGCCGTCCACCCCGTCATCGTCTCGGGGCGCCGATCATCTCTTCGATGTGTCGGGCCTTGACCTTGCGCAGACAGTCCTCACCAGGACTGATCTGGAGCGGTGGAATGCGCACCGAGGGCACATGGCACAGCTCGACGGGATCGTCTGGCACGCCGACGACTACAGCAAGGGAGTCGCGATCAAGCACGTCAGGGATGACGAGTTCTGGGTCGACGGCCATTTCCCGGGCGACCCGATCATGCCGGGCGTCCTGATGGTCGAGGCGGGAGCGCAACTCGCGAACTTTCTCTTCTTCGTCCGGCGGAAGAAAGAGGCGATCGCCGGATTCACGAGGATCGAGGACACGGTCTTTCGCGACAAGGTCAAGCCGGGCGATGATCTCCTGATTCTCTGTCGGGACATCAAGTATCACCCCCGGCGCTTCATCAGCGACATCCAGGGGCTGGTCGACGGGCGAGTAGTCTTCTCGAGCAAAATCACCGGCATGATCCTGCGCGGTCGCGGCGAGTAGAGCGGCATCACACGAATCCCGCGAGAGCCGGCCTGAGCGTGCGCGCAGCCGTCGGGGAGTCCATGAAGAATCCTGGACTGATTCAGTTCGAGCCCATCCTCAAGGAGAAAGTCTGGGGAGGTCGACGGCTTGCGCGCCTTGGGAAGTCGCTGCCGGACGACGTCGAAGTCGGCGAGTCATGGGAAATCGCCGATCTCTCGGAGACGAGCGCCTCAGGCGGAGGCGGGGATGCGGCGCATTCTGTCATTCGCGGCGGAGTCTTCGATGGCGCCACGCTTCATTCGCTGCTCGAATCACATGCAAGCGACCTGCTCGGCGATCGTGCGGGCGCATTCGACGGCTCCTTTCCCCTGCTCATCAAGTTCCTTGACGCGCGCGAGAATCTCAGCGTGCAAGCGCATCCCAGCCCCGGCTACGCGAGCCGCCATCCCGAGGCGCACCTGAAGACAGAGAGTTGGTTCGTGGTCGAAGCGGAGCCTGAAGCCCTGATCTACAAGGGGCTTCGCGAAGGGCTGGATCCAGACGCACTCGGGAAGCACATCAAGGCCGGCACGGTCGTGGAAGATCTCGTCGCCATTCCGGTCCGTCCCGGCGACTGCTTCAATCTGCCCAGCGGCGAGGTGCATGCGCTCGGCGAGGGCGTGCTCGTCGCGGAGGTGCAGACGCCGAGCGACACGACCTTTCGCGTCTTCGACTGGGGGCGCACGAATCGGGAACTTCACATCGACCAGGCGATGCAGTGCATCGATTTCGCGAACCCCTGCAGCGGCGTCGAGCCGAGCCGCCATGACGCATCCGGCCGGGCGTCGCTGATCTCAACGGAGTTCTTCCAGATCGATCAGGTCAATCTCGAAGCGGGCTCGTCGATCGAGGTTCACACGGAAGGCGGGCCGGTCGTGCTCATGCCGATCAGCGGTTGCGCCGCGCTCTCCGCAGATGAACACCCTGTGGTCAGCGCGCCGGCCGGCGCGACAACGCTGGTCCCGGCGTGCGTGGGAACTGTCGAGTGCCGAGCCTCAGATGACGACGCCTGGACGGCGCTCATCATCACGATTCCAAGCTAGATGCGATACGCGTCGGCGACCTTCGCCAGCGCGGCGCCGACGAAGTCGAGTTGACCACCCTCGAGCGCGTGATGCACCGGCACGCAGAAGAGCGCCCGAGCGAGGTGATCAGAAACCGGGAGGTGCTCGGTGACATACGCCTCGAACGCCGGCTGTCTCGTGAGCGATCGCGGGTAGTGGACCGCACACGCGACGCCCTCAGCGCGCAGCGCGTCGATGAACTCGTCTCGGGTGCAACTGAAGCGATCGAGATCGAGACGAATCGCGTAGAGATGGAAGACGTGCTCGCCTCCCGGTGTCGTCCTCGGAGCCACCAGGCCCTCGATGCCGCTGACCATCTCCGTCAAGCGCGAGGCGTTCCGGCGGCGCTGGGCCGTGACGTTCGCCAGCCTCTTGAGCTGGCTTGCGCCCATCGCGCCCTCGACATCCGTCATCCGGTAGTTGTAGCCGATCGATGTATGCAGATACTTCTCGGTCTCACCATGGCTGCGGAACGCCCGGATGCGAGACGCGAGGTCGTCGTCGTTGGTCGTGACCATGCCGCCCTCGCCGCAGGTCATGTTCTTCGTCGGGTAGAAGCTGTACGTCGCGCAATCTCCGAACGCCCCAATGCCTCTGCCTCCGAAGGTGGCGAGGTGAGCCTGTGCGGCGTCGTGAATGACGGAGAGTTCATGCTCGACGGCGAGATTCTCAACGCCTTCCATATCAACCGGATTGCCATAGATGAGCGTCGTCGCGATCGCGGTCGTGCGCGGCGTGATCTTGCGCCGCGCATCCTCAAGATCGATGCAGTACGTCTCAGGATCCGCATCGACGAAGATGGGCTTCGCGCCGCGGGCGACGAGCATCGACGCCGTCGCGATGTACGTCCACGCCGGGCAGAGCACTTCATCACCCGGCTCGATCAGCAGCTCATACGCCAGTTGCAGGGCGCAGGTGCCATTGGCGCAGGCGATCGCGTGTCGGGCGCCAGTGAGCGCCGCGAAGCGCTCCTCGAACTCGGCGACGCGCGGCCCTTGCGCCAACATGCCCGAGCGCAGAACGGCGACAGCCGCCTCGATGTCATCGTCGGTGATGTCCACCTTGATGATCGGAATGGTCTGAGGCGACACAGCGACACCGCCCTTGACGGCGAGCGAGGCGATGGCGTCAGCGCTGGATGCGGTCTGTTCGTGCATTCGATTCTTGCCTTTCGGGGGATAGATCCGAGCCGGAGAATGTAGCGAATTCGCCCATTCGATGGCGACTCTAGCCCCGCCAGGAGCCCGCATCCGGTGAAAGCCCGAGAACCTCCGCCCGGACGCGTTGTCAATGTCCCATGCGCCCCGATTCCGAGCCCGGGCGCCCGAAGGGCTCCTCCAACCGGCACAGACCGGCGCAAGGGATGGTCCGGCGCCCCCCTTTGTTTGCCTCGGCCTAAGCCTTCTCCGATCCCGGCCGATATCGCGGGCGGTGAGGAGAAGCAGATCGATGAGCACGTCACGACAAACCTTTTCGCAGGTCAAAGACATCCTGAAGAAGCTCGATCGCTCGATCGACGACGCCCGGGCCAAACGCCTTGGCGATGCGCCGAACGGGTCGCGCTCGGTTGAGGAGTCGGCGCCCAACGGACATTCGCAGTCCGCCAAGCCGCTTGATCACGCCGACGCGACGTCCGCATTCCAGCGCCGCGTCGGGTAATCGCGCCAGATCGCGCGATCGTCAGGGTCACGCCCGATCCTGCAGCCCTCGGCTGCAGCATGTCGCACCGTTGGTCGATGCTCCTGTCGCCATTCGGCGTCGGGGGAGATCTCTGGGAGGCGGCTGTGTTCTTCAAGCGAATGAATGAACGTGGATTGAAGGCCGCGCGCCATGGCGCCGACGGTCGCACCACCGGTGTCGAGCCGCTGCTCGGTTCCGACTCGGGAGACGCGCTCCCGGACGTCTCCGCGTCCGCAAGGCCTGCAAGTCTCGCATCACTCGATCGGCTCGGCCAGACCGTCGTTGCGACGATCACGGTGACGGAGCTGACCGGCCGGGACACCGCCGAACTCGTCGCGGAGCTCCTGGGGCATGTCGAAGGCTCCGGCGTCCGGCACTTCGTCTTCGATCTTCAGAACGTCAACTACATGGACTCATCCTGTATTGGCGTGATGGTCGAGATGCTGACGCAACTTCAGAAGGCGGGCGGACGCATCGCGCTGGTCAATGCGAGCCAGTCCGTTGATTGCCTCTTCAAGCTCACGAAGCTCGATCGGATCTTCCCCATCTGTCCGGACGTGATGGTCGCGATCGAAGCCGTCGAGCGCGCCGGCTGAGCGTCCTACCATCCCGACATGAAGACCCGTGTACGCGTCATCGACCGCCGATCTGCGACGATCTGCTGCTGCGCGTTGCTCGTCCTTGGCGGCTGCGACGCCGGGGAGCGGCGTGCAGCGACCGATTCGACGCCTGCCGCAGTCACATCTGACGAGCAGATCAAGACGCGAAACGTCTATCTCATCGAGGTCATCGACGCGGGAGAGCGGCCGGACGCCGTCGCAAGGGCGATCGCGAGCGAGACCGGCCTGTCGGTTGAGAGCATTGAGTCGGCCCTCGAGAGCCTCCCCTATCACGTTCTCGACCAGTGTCCGGGAACCAGGACACGTCGAATCGTGGGACTCCTCGAAGAAGCCGGCGCCGTCGTCCGACTCACCGCGCAGACGCCGACTGAGGAATCGAGACGACTTCTCCTTGATCGAGGGGGTTGAATCCCCACGTTGGGGAGAATCGACCCACGGCGAAGCGTCTGCCGAATGCGAATAATCCGACTCTGCGCGAAAGAAACCAGTCGCCCCGGCGGTTGGTAGGGAGTCCGGGGCTGCATTCCAGCCGATTCCGCATCTGTGAACTGACGAATGATCCGCGAGGACTCAACGATGTATCTACGAGCAATCAAGCGAGCCGGTCTGGCGTCTGTTGTTATCGGAGTTGTGTGCGCCGGCGCTGCGCAGGCTGACAGCGAGGCGCCCGCGACTCGCATGGACGCGGTCGTCGAGTTCCCCGCGCATCAGGATCTGCGCCTGTATGCGACGGACTTCCGCGGTCGGCAGGCCCCGGGCATGGATGTCGAATACTGGCTCCCGGCGCGTCCCGATCTGGACGGCCGCGTCGTGCTCGTCGAGTTCTGGGCGACCTGGTGCGGTCCGTGCAAGGACTCGATCCCGAAGCTGAACAAATGGCATGAAAGGTACGGCGACGACTTGCTGGTCGTCGGAATGGGCGACGAAACGCGCGACCTCGTCGAGCCATTCGTCAAGCAGAACGACATGCGATTCCCGATCGCCATCGACACGCGCAAACGCATGCAGACCGCGCTGGGCGTTCAGGGCATTCCCAATACGTTCCTCATCAGCGCTGACGGCGTCGTCCGATGGCAGGGCCTTCCCTGGGACCTGACGGATGAGACGATCGAACAGGTCATCGCGGCGAACAAGGCGCTTCTGAACGGGAAGTCGGGTACAGCTCAGTCGATGCAGGTCACCGGATCCACGACGGCTCGCGGCGCTGAGTATCCGCCCTTCGACCGGCGCGCGCGCATTCGAGCCAAGGACGTCCGGGGCAAGCAGGGCCCGCGCATTGAGGTCGCGAAGTGGATGAACGAGGAGCCTGAGCTCGAGGACAAGGTGATCGTCGTCGAGTTCTGGGCGACCTGGTGTGGCCCTTGCGTGCGCATGATTCCGCACGTGAATAAGCTCCACGCGAAGTACAAGGATGACGTGGCCTTCATCAGCCTGTCGGACGAAACCGCCTCAACAGTCTCCCGTTTCATGTCGCGGACGCGCATGGACATGCACGTGGGCGTTGATCCGTCGCGGCGGATGTCCACCAAGCTGCAGGTCCGGTCCATCCCGCACGTGATCGTCATGAGCGCGGATGGAATCGTCCGCTGGCAGGGCCATCCGGCGCACCTGCGGGAGGGCGTCCTGCGCCAGATCATCGTGGCCAACAAGTCGGACCTCGGCCTCGCGGGCTCAGCGACTCCCGCCGCCTCCCGGTTCGACCAGTAAGAACCGGCCCCCTCCCCTCGTGCGACTCCGGACGCCGGAGAGGACTTGCCTGATCGAGTCTGGTCGGTACCATTTGCCCTGCGTTCAGTGGGGATTAGTGTAACGGTAGCACGACTGATTCTGGTTCAGTTAGTCAAGGTTCGAATCCTTGATCCCCAGCTTTGAGACACGCGGCCGCCGAGGCGCAGTTCGGCGGCCGCGTTCTTTTGACCCCGATGTCATGCAAGATGCCCAAGTCGATCGACACCATCTCGATCCTGCTCCTCCAGATCAGGGAGCGGCACGATGTCCAGGAGCATGAGCGCTGGTGCGTCATCGAGCAGGGCGGCATCGAGTCGGCGCAGGTGCGGTCGCTCAACGTCATCAACGATCCGGTGATTCCGGATGGGGAACTCGACAGCGACGTCGTCATCATCGGCGGCGCCGGCGTCCACTCGGTGACCAAGACCTATGAGTTCACGGAGCGCCTCGGGCACGTCGTCCGGCGTCTCGTCGATGAGGGCCGGCCGCTGCTTGGTCTCTGCTGGGGGCATCAGTTCATCGCCCAGGCGCTCGGCGGCGAGGTCATCACGGATCGCTCCCGTTCAGAGGTCGGCACGTTCGATGTGACGTTGACCGACGTCGGGCGCAGCGACCAACTTCTGAGCGGTCTCCCGCCGGTCTTCCCCGCCCACATGGGCCACAACGATCGCGTGAGCGCTCTGCCGCCGGACGCCATCGAGCTTGCGCACTCGGAACTCTGCGGGAACCAGGTCTTCAGGATCGCTGAGAAGCCCGTCTACGGAGCCCAGTTCCACGTGGAGCTCACGCCGCAACGCCTTCGAGAGAGACTCGCCGTCTATCAGGCCCAATACCTGGCCGACCAGCCGCCGCTGACAGGCGACCACGATGATCGACTGCGCGAGACGCCCGAGGCGAACGGCCTCATCCGGCGATTCCTCGAGCTCTACGCCTGAGTCTCAATGTCGAAAGCGCAAAAGTAGAACCGGCCGCCTGTTGGCAAGGCGGCCGGTTCCAGTGTCGATCCGACCCGGAATGGGTCGGGCCAGTATGCATGAGCCGGCCAGCGTGCGATGCCTGGGATCAGACGCTCGGACGCTGACGGGCGATCATCAGAGGCTTAGAGCTCCTGGTTGCCGTCCCACCACATGTCCGTGGTGAGCGTGCTCTCGGAGATGCTGCCGGCGAGCCAGTCGATGCCCCTGGCCCAGACACGCATGAGAACGTTGCGACGAATCTCGATGTCCTGGGCGTTGTCGGTCTCGTTGGTCTCGTCGACGAAGATGTTGTCGCGGACGGTCTGGCCGCCGTTGGCCGCATTGGGATCCCAGAAGGTCAGCTGCACCGGGTCAGGAGACTGCTCCTTGGTGACGTGACCGTCGTTCCAGCAGACGTTGCCCGCCCAGCTGCGCGTGCTGCCGGCGAAGCGGAGCGAATCGGACTGCTGGCCCTCGACGCCCTCAGAGAGATCCCAGATGCCGCTCTCGGGCGTCTGGAGGAAGTTCGAGCCGCTGCCGCCATCTTCGGCGTAGATCGGGCCACGGTTGGCCATGATCGGAGCGTTGGCGCTGAAGGTGTTGGCCCACTCGGAGTACTTCGCCATCGTCGGGGCGATCGGAATGTGGGCGTAGCTTGAGTTGCCGACGAAGTCGTCGACGCCGTCGGTGACCTCGGTGTCCTCGACGGGGACCGAGCGGTAGTAGGGATCCCAAAGAGCCTTGAGCGGCTCATTCGGGAACGCGCCGGTGAACTCGTCGGAGAAGTTGAACTGGAAGTCCTCGTCCTCAACGATTCGCGAGTTCGGCTCGGCCGGGCTCACCATCACCTCGGGGGTGATGTTGTTGTTGTAGATGAGGATGGAGAACGTCGCGGAGGTGCGGTCCTTCTCCCAGCGCATCGCGTCCGTCTGGCCCGCCATCTCGATGAGCGTGCCTTCGGTGAAGCCCTGGCGATCAACGCGCGAGGGACGCGGGTAGTTCTCGTTGTTGTTCGTGCCGTAGACGGCCAGACCATTCTGGACCTGACGCAGGTTGGCGCTGTCCTTGAGGCTCAGCGCGTTCTTGCGGGCCTTCTGCAGGGCCGGCAGCAGGATGCCGATGAGCAGCGCGATGATCGAGATGACCACCAGCAGCTCGACGAGCGTGAAGCCACGCTCTCTCTTGTTGCGGATCATTCGGTGCATTGAGGAATCTCCAAATGCAGTGAAATAAGTGCGACCATCCCGTGCGTGCAATCGCACACCCGGGAACGGAATCGATGCTCGAAAGACTGGGAACCCAGTCCGAACAACCTCGGGAAATCAGATTGCAGGGACCGCGTGCATACCGGGCGCGAATTCGCCCTCAGGCACGCCCTCCGTCGGCGCAATCACGCCTCGGCGGATCCTGCAGGTCGAGTTGTCGGTGGGTTGATGGACCGGATCGAAATCGGGACGGCTCAGAGGTCCGTCAGTCCATAAGAGCAGGCTGCACAATCGTGCCAGAAAATGAAATGAACGCCTGATCCATCTCCACACACAAGTTGTCGTAGCGACAGAATGCTACGTTGTTCCATACGCATGTCAAGGGATGGCGGTTCCACGACCGCATGCCTGACCTCCACCCCCGATTCCCAAACATTCACCAAACGGAACTCGCCATGACCGTCATCGACCGCATCTCCGAGCTGGGGCTGAATCTCCCTCCCGTCGCCAAGCCCGTCGCCGCCTACGTCCCCACGGTGAGAACCGGGAATCTCGTGGTCGTCAGCGGGCAGCTCCCCTTCCGCGATGGCGAGCTTCATGCGACGGGACCGGTTCCGGAGACCTCGCTCGAGACTGCCCAGGAGTGCGCCCGCCTCTGCGTGCTCAATGGTCTGGCGGCGCTGCAGGCGGAGATCGGCGACCTCGCCCGCCTGAAGCGCGTCGTGCGCGTCGGGTGCTTCGTGAACTCCGCCCCGGGTTTCACCGACCAGCCAAAGGTGGCCAATGGCGCGAGCGAGCTTCTTCAGGAGATCTTCGGCGAGCGCGGGCGTCACGCGCGCGCAGCCGTCGGCTCCGTCTCGCTGCCTCTCGGCGCAACGGTGGAGATCGAGTTCCTGTTCGAAGTGGAGTAGCGCGCTCTACGCCTGCATCAGGAAGACGATGAGCTGCAGCACGTTCACGATCACGCTCACCACGAAGATGGCGACGATGATCTGAACGATCGGATGGCTGAAGGGCGAGGGCTCGCGGAAGCGGTCGATCGGGATGTCGCCAGAGGAAGCCTCTTCGGCGGCCGCGGCGAGATCCTTGAGCTGATCGCCTGAGACGTCCGCATGCGCGATGACCGGTTGGTCTCCATTGCGAACTGCGTAGAGATCCGTCAGGAGATCTCGGCAGCTCTGGTAGCGCGCTTTCGGGGCCTTCTCCATCATCATCTCGATGATCTGGCTGAACCCCGCGGAGAGCTTCGGATTCACATGATCCGGAGGCGCGAGTTCAGCCTTGAGATGCTTGTGCATCACATCCGACGGGCTCTTGCCTTCGAAGGGAACCGCGCCCGTGACCATGTGGTAGAGCGTCGCGCCCAGTGAGTAGATATCCGCAGCTGGCGTAATGTCCTTGATGCCGCGAATCTGCTCGGGGCTGATGTAATAGGGCGTTCCGTAGGCTTTTCCGGCCTCCGCTTCAGCGGCGTCCTTGTCGGTGATCTCGCGCGCCAGACCCATGTCGGCGAGCTTCGCGACACCCTCACGCGCAATCATGATGTTCTTCGGCTTCACGTCGCGGTGAATAAGGCCCTTCTCATGCGCGTGCTGCAGGGCCTCGGCGATCTGGATGGCGATGTCCAGCGCATCGCGCTCGGCGTAGCGCTTGTGGCGCACGATTTGGTCAAAGACCGTGGAGCCCTCGACGTACTCCATCACGAAGTAGTGATACTCGCCGGCATGACCGACGTCGTACGCCTGAACAATATTCGGATGATTCAGCTGCGCCGCAGCGCGTCCCTCGGCGTAGAAGCGCGAGATGAACTCCGGGTTCTGAGAAAAGCGGCGCGGCAGCACCTTGATCGCGACCGTCCTGTCGAGACTGATCTGCTTCGCCTTGAACACGGTCGCCATGGCGCCGGCGCCGAGCTTGCCGAGGACCTTGAATCCGGGAATCTGCTGTCCGGAGCGCTCCGCCTCGAGCAGTGTGCGCAGACGATCGAGTTGACGCTCGGTGATGCAGTCACGCTTGACAAGCAACTCGGCGAGCGATCCCTCGCTGGGATCCTCAAGCCCCTTGTGCTCATCGATGACCTGCCGCACTTCCGTGCGAGTCGCGAATCCCTGCTCGACGACCAGCCGGCCGAGAATGGTGTCCATGCTCGTGCCGGACTTGCTGCCGCCCTTTGAGCCGCCGGCGGTGTCGTCGGCGGAGGGGACATTCGTATCCTCCGGCATCTTGAGCTTCTCAGGCTCGCCAGATTGTGAGGTTGACTGACTCATCGAGCCGTGGACGGCAGACTCCTGTTCCGAATCGGGAAAACTAGGGTGACCCCCCGGAGGTGTCAAAGACAAGGTGTCCTGTCTGGTCTGTCGCCTAGTATGACCCATGATAATCGCGGTGACAGGCGTTTCCGGCCTGATTGGCTCCTCAGTTTCGAAAGCTCTCGCTTCCGCTGGACACCAGGTTGTGGGGCTCGTCCGGGCACAATCCCGGCGCGAACACATCCGTCCCTCCATATCTCGATTCGTTGTCGGAGATCAGTCGGATCCCTCAATCTGGCCCGATCTGCTCTCGGATGCGGAGGCGCTGGTGCACAACTCCTTCGATTGGGGGGCGCTTCAGTCCGAGAATCCCGCGGATCATCTGCGAAGCAATCTCGAAGGCTCCGTCATGCTCCTGCAGAAGGCAAGGGAGATGGGCATCCGGAGATTCGTCTACGTCAGCTCCGTCGCGACAATGCACCACATCTCTGATCGCTGGAATGGCCGCATCGATGAAGATCACCCCCTCAGACCGGGCAGTGTCTATGGCGCATGCAAGGCGGCCGTAGAAGCGCATCTCTGGGCGGAACAGGCGCGCGGCGACATCGAGACTGTTTCGATCCGACCGGCGGGCGTCTATGGCGTCGAACCGGTGCGTCTCGACCAAAGCCTTGCATATGCGATGGTGCGCCAACTGATCGAGGGTGGGTCTATCGGACCGGATGAGTTTCGCGGGGGCGGGAAGTTCATCCATGTCGATGATGTTGCGGACGCGATCCTCCGCGCGTGCGAGGCGCCGGGGGCGTCGGGTCACGCCTTCAATCTCGCCGACTGCTACACGAAATGGACGCGCTTCGGCCAGTTCGCCGCCGAATCTCTTGGCCTCGACCCCGCGCGAGTTGTGCCGGATGAGGGGCCGCCAGCAAAGAACATGTTCGACAAGACCGCCGTTCGGGAGTTTCTTGGACTGGCGCTTGATCGCGGCGAGGCCGGTATCCGCGCCTATGTCGTCCAACTCATCGAGGCGATTCAGTCAGAACTGGCCGCCGGGTCAGGCGCGAATGATGTCGCGAACCGGGTCTATCGGTAGTCGGCGTCATCCGTCGGTCGCCGGTGTGAATGGCGGCTCGTAGAACAGACCGAGCGCCGTGGGCGTATCGCGTGGCGAAATCTCGTAGAGCACGAGGTCCTCGAGTGCGCGTTTGTGCAGGTGAAGCTTGCTCCGCTCCGGAAGCGTGATCTCGCGATCGGCTGAAAGGCGATCGATCAGTATCACGGCGCCCCGGTCTCGCCCATCGAACGTCACCAGGATCTGCTGTGTCGCCGGTCCGATTGCGGGCACTCCTCGATCCCAGCCGACGACCGTCACCCCCTCGACGCCCTCCTCGAAGAGCAGCGGGCGCCCCAGCTGGGCCGTCGAATACTCGATGAACTCCTCCTCATTACGGCACACCCATTTCGGCTCGAATCCGGCGTCGCGATGGGAGCGGTACAGCCTGTCAAGATCCTTAGCGAGTTCAGTCGGCCCGTAGACATGGCTTGACGCGATCTGCCACTGAGACCATCCGAACCATGCGCCGATGGCGGCCAGCGTCAGCGTCGCGGCGATCGCGTACACACGAAGTGCGCCGCCCGATCGACGGATGGACGCGCTTCGTGATACGACCGGAATCGACGGGGCTGCGTCGGCGTCTGGCGCATACAGGCGCTCGAGCGCTTGATCGGCGCGCCGCTGCAGCTCAAGCTCCATCCTGAGCGACTCGTCGCGCTCGAGTTCGCGTTCGAATGCGGCCTTCTCCTGCGCGTCCATCGCGTCGTCGAGATAGGCGTCCAGCCTCGACATGTCGTTGGAGTCATCCTGTTTCAACGATCATCCCCTGAGTCAGATTCCCCATTCCCCCCACCCCCGAAATGCGCCGCAAGTTTCTCCCGCATCTCCTTGCGCGCCCGATGCACGTGGCTCATCGCCGTGCCCTCTGGCACACCGGTCACGTGCGCGATTTCCGCATAGCTCATGTCGTGCAGCGTCCGGAGCAGCAGACATGTCCGCGCGACCTCGCTCAACCGATTCAGCGCCTCGAGCACACGCCCATCGAAGGCATCGGCGGCCATCGCCACCTCCGCATCCCGTGCCTGACCGGCGTCATCGGCGGCACCCGCCAGCGTCGCCGGTTCGACGCTGACGACTCTGGATCGCAATTTCCGTCGTCCTTCATTCAATGCGACATTCCGAACGATGCGACCCATCCATGCAGTGAAGCTCGTGCCCGGCTCGAAGTCCTCGATCTTCCGCAGGCCGATGATCGCCGCCTCCTGCAACACATCATCCACGGCGGCGCGGTCGCCCAGCACGGAGGCAGCGATACACCAGAGGCGCCGCCACGCGGACTGGTACTCCGCCGCGAACGCATCGGGGCTGAGCGTGTGTCCTGTGGCGGCGATCAGGTGGGCGGCGCCTTGATGCTCTCGCCTGGGCATCGACCTGAGGATGTCGTCTGATTGGCGTGGGCTTGCGTCCATTCTGGATTTCGACCGACGAGGCGGACTTCCGGTTCAGTCGGAATAGCGCGATCGTCCCCGATCATCCCGAAGAGTCGGCGAAATCGCGAATGCTCCGCCAGCGCGCGGCCGACCCCGGACATCTCAGAGCATTCCCGTCATCGGTGCATCTGGTCCGGGATCGGGACGTGTCTCGGATGGAGGCGAGCTTGCCTCCCAGCGCACGAACGCCGGGCCTCGAGCGTGGCTCGGGCCCGGCGTCGTGTCATTCATCAACCCGGACGAACCGGGTTCAGTTCTCGTCGCGCGACGCGCTCTGACGGGCGCCCTGCGCGTTCTTGTCGATCATCGAATCGAGCATGGTTCCGATGAGCGCCGTGGTCTCGGGAGAAGTTCCGCTCGAGGCGTTGTCGCCGACGACCATCACGCGCGGCGTGATCTGCACGCCCTTCTCGCCGACGATCTCGAGCAACTCGATCAGCGCCGCATTGCCCTGGCCGATCTGCGCCGCGATCATCGAGAAGGCCTGGGCCTGGGCGTCGGCCTTGATGCGAATGGCCTCGGCTTCACCCTGGGCGGCGATGATGCGCTGCTCCTTCTCCTTCTCCGCGATGCGGACCTGGTAATCCGACGTCGCGAGACGCTTCTCTTCTTCAGCTTCCTGCTCGGTGCGCGTCAGCGCCTTGCGCTGTTCAGCGGCGCGCTGCTGCTCCTGGAAGGTCAACTGCTCCTGCACCGCGATCTCGCGATCAGTCTGTGTCTTGAGTAGCTCACCAAGAGACTCCTGATCGCCGACGTCGCCGATGCGCACGGCCTTGATCGTCACGCCGTACTGGCTCATCTCATCCTTGAGACTCGTCAGGCACTGCGCCTCCTGCGCCGATCGCAGTTTCACGTAGTCAAGCGCATTCTCATTCTCGGCGTTGTTGCGGAAGATGGCGCGAACGGCTGAGGTGAGACGACGCTGCAACGCCGCGCCGTCGTCGGTGAACTTCGCAACGACCAGCGGCGCGTCCTCGGGCTTGATCTGATACTCGATGCGCACATCCACGGGGAATGTGAAGCCGTCCTTGGAGCGCACGGTGATCTCGCGCTGCGCCTCGGTCTTCTCGGCCTTCGTGTACTCGACGGTCTTCTCCTCGGTGGAGATCGTGGTGACTTCGAAGGCCTCAGGGTTCAGATAGAGCTTGCTCGGGTAGTACGGCGTGTTCCAGATGCCGCGAAAACCGCGATCGACGAGCTCAAGCGGCGAGCCGTCGCCATCATCGGCGCGGTCGCCGACATTCGACTTCACGACGCCGACAGTGGCTTTCTGGACATTGGTGACCGGAACCGTGCGAATCTCGAAGAGCCGATGATTGAAGCGATAGGTGCCAGGGCGCAACACGGACGTCTGCGGGCCCTTGAAGCCGCCGCCATCGGTCAGGAAGTGCTCGGCGTCGAGCATGTCCTTGAAGTTCGTGTCATCCCATTGCGGAGCGAATACGGTTCCCTCGGGAAGCGGCTTGCCGTCGCGCGCCAGGATCAGTCCAACCTCGTTGTCATTGATCTGCAACTGCTTACGGAGCTCGAGCTTGAAGATGACCGGCCACAGTCCACTGTGCCAGCCCGGCGCGAGGACGCGCGCCTGCGGCCCCTTCTCGCCCTTCGTCGCGATAATCTGACCTTCCGGGAGGTCTCTGCCGCCGATCGCCTTGATCACAACGCCGACTTCATCGTCGCCGACGTATCGGAACGAACTCGCGAAGACGAATGCGAACAACACGGCGAGCGAGAAGAGTCCGATGCCCGCTTTCGCGCTTGGCGTCGGCGCCTTCGGAATGAGCGTCAGGACGAGAACGGCGAGAATGACGCCTGTCGAGACGAGTAGCATGGTGGTCATGGATGGCCTCCTTCGTAGTGCGCGAATCCCCGCGATCCGCGCGCGCTCTGTTGTGAAATGGTACAGCCGGTCTCAGCGAGGCGCATGTCCCCGCGAGCACTGAGTTCGACACGTTATGGCTGTATTAAGGTGTTCCCACGCCTATTTCTTGGGAACAATAGGCCTCGAATTTCAGACCTGCTGGAGGCCCACCAGGCGGGCCATGACGCGCATCTTCTCGCCAAGCGACTGCTTCGGCGGATTCGACGCGTTGTGATGAAGGACGAGGACGGTCACGTCGTCGTTCGAAGGCGCAGCGCCGCACGTGCTCTCGATCTCCGCGAGCAGGTCGCCAGAGAAGGACTCCGGACGCGACGAGCCAACGCGCGCCACGACATCAAGCAACCCGGATTCCCCGAGCAGGCCTCCTTCCTTACATGGAGTCTCAATCAGCGAGTCCGTGTAGAGCACAATCAGATCGCCCGGCGCCAGGCTCACCGCGTACTGCAGATACGAGGTCGGCTCGATGATCCCCAGCGGGAGATTGCCCACTTCGCCGACTTCCTCATGTTCGAAGACGCCAGACTCCCCGAGAAACTCCCATGCGTCCCGCTGTGCGCTGAAGCGAAGCGGACGCGGGTGGCCGGCGTTGCACACGACAAGGTGATCGGTCGGCGCGAAGTAAGTCGCTGCGATGGACGTCGCGAACACGCCCGCCTTTGCATGGCGCGTGAACTCCGTATTCAGTGATCGCGCAAACCGCGCCTGATCGAGCGTGTTGATGTGACGACGCATCTGGTCGCGAAGGAAAACCGCGAGTTCGGACACCCCGGAGCCGTGGCCTGAGACATCGGCGATGACGAATCGCGAGATCTTCCCGGCGCCGCACATCGAGACGTAATGAATGTCTCCGCCGCTGTCGTCCCTTTCGAAGGGTTGGCTGTAGATCCAGGCGTCAACACCCGGAACGGAAATCGCGTCGTCGGCGCTTGTATTCCCGCCCCAGATCTCCATGCATTGCAGCGCGTGCGAATCCCGAGTTGGCTCACTGTTCGGCTTCACGCCGAGCGAACATCGGACGCGGGGCGTCTATTCCTGCTCAGGCGTCCGTCGCCGCAGATTGAGTCGATGGATGAGCGCGCCGCCGATATTCGAGATCGTCATCTCGGGCCAGGGTATCTCGCGACGGCGCCCGACCATCGCTCTCCCGATGAATCGCGAGAATCGAGCCATGGCGCGCGCCCAGTCAGTCACGCCCATGCGATAGCGTGCCTCCGGCGCCGCGGAGAGCGCGAGGATCGTGACGTCGTCCTCGATGCGCTCGTTGACGGCGCGCTGACGCACCCGCTCCGCAAGCGCCGGAACGAACTCTGACGCCGCGAGATCGCCGAGCGACTCGGCGATGCGCACGAGCCCCTCCTCTCCAAGTTCTTTCCCGTCGACGTCGCGCGATTCAATGAGCGAGTCGGAATAGAGCAGCACGAGGTCGCCCGGGCGCATCGGCGCCTCGACCTCGTCGTAGGCGACCGGCGATATGACGCCGAGCGGGAGATCGTGCGCCACATCGGATTCGTCTTTTCGTCTGCGGAACGCGACGCGCCATCGACCCGTCGCCGCATCACGCACCAGCGGCGGCGGATGGCCAGCGTTGGAGATCGCAAGACAGCCCGTCGGCGCCCAATAGGACACGGCGATCGCTGTCGCGAATGCGCCATCGTGGTCGTCCTTTGTGAACTGGCGATTCAGCGCGTCCATGAATCGACGCTGATCCACATAATTCACGAATCGCTGCATCAAGGAGCGCAGCGAGTCGGCGATGGAGGCGACTGCCTCACCATGCCCGGAGACATCCGCGACGAGAACGCGCGTCACGCGTCCCGTGGCGCAGCTCGACACGTAGTGGATGTCGCCTCCGTACTCTGCGTTGTCGAAGGGCGCCGAAAGCACGTGCGCAGAGAGCCCCGGCATGTCCACTTCGCTGAACGTGAGGTGATTCCCACCCCACACCTCCATACAGCTCATCGTGTGCTCTTCGCACGATGGACAGTCGTCCGGTATCAGCGACCGGTCACTGACGCGAGTGGATGCGCTCGATTCGCCCATGCATGTGTCCGGACAGTTCGTTCAGCTCGTCAGGGCCGCAAGAAGTTCAGGCACGCCCTGGGCGCGCGTCGCAATCGTCTCGAGCACGGGGCGTCGACCAGCGATATCGCGGAGATCGCGCACGAGTTCATTCTCGCCTGGGTGATCCGCCTTGTTGCAGACGAAGAGATCGGCGATCTCCAGAATGCCCGCCTTATCCATCTGGATGGCGTCACCCATGCCCGGCGTCAGCACGACCGCCGTCTGATCAACGTGCTCACGAATGCGCGTCTCATTCTGGCCGGCGCCCACTGTCTCCACGAAGACCGTGTCGAATGCGGGCTGCCCGTTGATGTCGCAACCGCCGATGAGCTGAATGATGTCATCGAGACCGTGATAGTCCTCACCAGAGATCGCGAGCGAACGATAGAAGACGCGCTCGCCGAGATTATTGAAATCAACGCGGAGCCGATCGCCCAACAGCGCGCCGCTCGTGATCGGCGACTGAGGATCGAAGGCGACCACTGCGGCGCGTGAGCCTGCCTCTGCGAGATCGCGATCGCGCGTCAACTCCGCAACGAGCTGAGCGACGAGCGTGGATTTGCCTGCGCCAGGTGAACCCGTGATTCCGACGACACGCGCCGGTCTGCGCCTCACGGCGCCGGGGCGAAGCTCGCGACTGAGGTGCACGAGCGAGATGTCGCGCGCCAACTGCGCGATCGGATTCGGATCATCGCCGACGGTCGGGGCCAGAGCGCGCGTCTCACTTCGCGCCGCCTCGACGACATCGAGCAGTCCGACCCCTGTTGTGAAGATCTGCTTGACGCCCATCTCAAGCAGCGTCGGCACATCCTCCGCAGGGAGGATGCCGCCCATGTGCACTGGCACATTCGGCCGACCAAGTTCCCTGAGCGATTCGAGCAGACGCGGGCCGAGGACCATGTGCGAGTTGCTCATCATGGACGCCGCGATGACATCGCAATCCTCATCACGCGCTCCGATCGCCAGCGACTGCGGCGTCTGCCACAAACCTGAGTAGATCACGTGGGCGCCCGAGTCCCGCAACGCCCGCGCAATCACCTTGGCGCCGCGATCGTGACCGTCGAGACCCATCTTTCCCAGCAGCACGCGCGGGCGATGGTCCAGGTCGGCGCAGCGATCCTTCTTCTCGAACTCGGTGGTCGGCGTGTGAATCGTGGTCGTCATGGTCGCTGTGAAGGCCGCGGCCGCCTTCGTCATGGGGAACTCAGTTGAGAGGGTCCATCCGCCGCAATGAGTCTAGCGGCCCGGACATGGCGCCGTCGATTCCCGCGTTCACAGGCCGCCCATGGCGTTACGCATCGGGACTCCCAGGTCGCACGCCCTCTGCCCAGCACATGCCGTACCAGATCGCGGCGTCCGGCAATCGCGACCACGCATGCAGGTCATCGATCGCTGCGTCAAACTCCGCCCTCGCGAGCAACTGATGGCTCGCCATGTGGTCCGTCGCAGTTGCGATGACTTCCGCGAGATTGCGCACATACGAATCGAAGTCCGCATTGCCAGCGCAGCTCCCGAAGAAGATGTAAGTGTTGCGAATGGGCCTGACGCCGGACTCATGCAGGAGATAGACGAGCCGCCTCCCGACCAATGGGTCATTGCCTGAGATCTCGTAGCTTCGCATGTAAGCGCTCCACAGTCGTTCGAACGACGGCAGCGCCGGGTGGAGACGCAGTGTCTCGTGATCATCGTCTGCGAGCACGAGGCGACCGCCCGGACGCACCGCACGACTCATCTGGCGAACGACTGCGCCGGGATCGGGAACGTGTTCGAGCAGGAATCGAGTGTGGGCGATGTCGAACGCCCCCCATTCTTCGCGCGCCAGCGGCAGGTCCATCGCGTCACCGGCGCGGAGATCGACGCGATCGGCGACGCCCTCAGCCTCGATATTGGCCGCGGCTCTGGCCCGCTGATCCGGATCACGCTCAACTCCGACGAGCCTGCCCGACGGGCCGGCCGCCCGGGCCATCAGCGCTGCGAACTGCCCGAGACCGAAGCCGACATCGAGAATGGAGGCGCCGGACTGGATACGCATCTCCTCAAGAGATCGGGCGTTCAGAAGCGAGTTCAGAAGCGACAGGCGCTCCTGCTCGTCCGGGCTGGCGCCGTGCACATAATGCGATGACTTCGATTCTGACATGGCGCCCCGATCTCTCGACGGTGTGATATCGCCGATTCTATGCGCCGCTTCAGCTCGTCGTACTATTGAGGTGGATGGAAAGTTGGCTCCAGACATTCCGCTTCGGCAGCGCGCTGCATGTCATGTCGGTCGCGTCATTCCTGCTCGCGGCGCTGTGCGTTGTCTTCGTCGCGCGCCGGCGACGCATGCAGGAGCATGAGCGTCGCTATGCGCTGGGCATTGTCGGCATCGTCGTCATCTGGCAGATAATTTCGATCGCATGGTGGCTGTCACCTGCTCGATTCAGCCTCGCGTCAACGCTCCCGCTGCATGTCTGCGACCTCGCCCCGTGGTTCGGAGCGCTTGCGCTTCTGACGCGTTGGCGCTTCTGCCGAGCCGTTGCGTACTTCTGGGGGATCGGTCTCTCGACGCAGGGCTTCATCACGCCCGTGCTCACGCAGGGCGTCGGCCAATTTGGCTACTGGCTCTTCTGGATCGGGCACACGCTTATTGTGCTCTGCCCGCTCTACGACATTCTCGTCCGCGGGTACCGACCGCGCGCCAGAGATTATCTCTACGTGACGATCTGCAACGTGGCGTACATCGCGTTCGCGCTGCCTCTGAATATCGCGCTTCAGACCAACTACGGCTACATCGGCGATTCGGTCCCCGGGACGGCGACGCTCATCGACTATCTCGGCGCCTGGCCGGTGCGCGTCTTTTACATGGTTCTCATCGCGCAGATCATGATGCTCGCGCTGTGGCTTATCTGGCCGATCGCGGCGCGGATTCCGAGGCGGGCCGCCCAGCCAGATAGCGCCGCGTGACGCCGACGGCGTAGTGGCTCGCCACCCGGTCCACGAATTTCGCGAAGTCGATCTCCGCCCCATGCGATGCGTCGTCTGAAATGGTTCGCACGACGAGACAGGGCGCCCCGTGCTCGTAGCACACCTGAGCCACGGCGGCGCCTTCCATCTCAACGCACAGCGCGTCAGGAATATCGACGCGAAGGCGTGCGAGCGTCTGTGGATCGGAAATGAACTGATCGCCGCTGATGACCAGACCTGTGTGGACGCGCGGTGAACTGATATCGAACTCGGAATCCACGGCGTTGTCGTGATCATCGGCGAGATACGTGCGCGCTGCGATCTCGAGAGCTGCGGTTTCTTCGTGCAATGTGCCGAACCGATCGCGCCCCAGCAGCGGCGCCTCGAATCGCGGGAAGATCGGCCGCGCGTCGAGATCGTGCTGGAGAAGCGAGCGAGCCACGACGATGTCGCCGATCGAGACGTCCGGCGAGATGGCGCCGGCGACGCCCGTGAAGAGCAGTGATTCGATTTCATGCTCAACGATTAGGTGCGTCGCGCTGGTCGCCGCAGCGACCTTGCCCATGCGCGAGTGGACAATCACGACCTGGTGTCCCCAGAGGCTTCCGGTGTGATACGTGCGCATGCCGCTCGACACCGGCGGCCGATCCCGCTCGAGAAACGGCAGGAGCGCATCGACCTCCTCCGGCATGGCGCCCATGATTCCGATCGTCATGGCGTTCAGCATGCCTCCCGGCGCGGAGATCCGTCAACCCGATGATGGTCGGAGGCGTCAGGGACTGAAGACTCTCGGACTCACGAGGTTTTCCTTTACTTCCGCCGCGATTGCGTTATGGTGCCGATACGCCCCCGCACAGGGCAATTCGACTCGGAGTCAGTCGAAAGACAATCGGGATTTCCGCCTCAGAGCGAAGTTCTTATGCGCCTGCGCCGAGACTTCGCGCTGATGCTTCATTCCGGCGACGCCACCGCGCGATCGCCGCCCGCTGTCTCATCGTCTGCGCTCCGACTCATGTGGGTCAGTCATGAGCGTGGAGAAGTGAGATGAGCCGTCAGAAAACACTTGCCGTCACCGCCCTCCTGGCGGGGGCGATCGCGTCGCCAGCCATCGCCGAAGGGGTCCTGATTCCGGTCGAAAACAGGCGCGACCATGTCTTCAATCCGGTCGATGGAGTTCTCTACATCACGACCGGCTCCGGAGACGTGGCCCGCTGGGATGTCGATCAGCAGATTCTCCTTTCCTCCTACGTCGGCGTCGGCAACTCACTCCGCGCGATCGACATCACTCCGGACGGCTCGAGCGCCTACATCACCGAGGCCCAGCGGGACATCGCGCAGGGCTACATCCGGAAGGTCGACCTCGCCAGCGGCATGACGACGTCGCTGACGTACGCGCCGGTCGGCGATCCCGGCGAGGAGCTTGGCGCGTGGGATCTCTCCATTACGAACACCGGCAAGGCCTTCTTCACGGTGGATGAGAACGCGTTCTCGAATCGCGCCTGGCCGCTCCGGGAGATCGACCTGAGCACGGACATGATCACCCTTCGTGTCTTCGACGCCGGCTCGAGCGTCGATATGGTCCAGCCACGCACGACGATCGTCCGAAGCGCCGATCGCAGCGCCCTTTTCTTCGCCGAGACGGACTCGCTTTCCGGTCCCTTCTTCAACTACGACTCAGCGTCGGACACCTTCCCCAACCACTCGCTCATCGGAACGTCAATTCTTGACACCGCCAGCGCCGTCAGTCGCGACGGCTCGCTCTTCGCGCAGGGCGTCCTCGATGACATACGCATCTATGACAGCGGACTGTCGCTCGTCACGACGCTCAACAACCTCGATGGAGGCATGGTCTTCAGCCCCACGCAGGATCTGCTCTTTACTGCGAGCTCCGTCAGCTCGGAGATCGTGGTCTACGAGACCCAGACGTGGATGGAGGTCGATCGATTCGACGCCGGTGAGACGCTTCAGTCCACACTCGCCTTCAGCGATGGAGTCATGTCGATGACCGATGACGGCCAGTGGCTGTTTCTCTCGACCGATTCCGGAATCCGCGCGTACAACATCCCGGCGCCAAGCGCCATGGTCGTCCTCTGGGGCGTGTGCGTGGGCGCCGGCGTCCGGCGACGCCGTTCAGCGACTTAGTCGTCGTCATCCTTCGGTTCGTCGTCACCGTCCACCGGCGATTCCGGAAGGACGCTCGCAACGACATTGCCGACCATGCGCGGATCGCGCTGCAAATCCCTGAAGTCGAGTTCGGCGGTCACCATGGATTCCGCCGTCAACTCAACGTATGGATAGCGCTCGCGAATGATGGCAGGAAGGGCGTTGCCGCAGATCTGGTCCACGGATTCGGGAAGCGTCATGAGGACATCCGGCGCGAACTCGAGCGCCGGGACCTGGGTGAAGTCATTCCCGACGATTTGCACCTTCCTGACGTCGTAGTCGCCTGCCGGCTCCCGCACATCGGCGAGTCGGATCAGGCGGGAATACCGACCCTCGCTATTCGGGTGCACTTTGAAGACGTTGCCGACGATCTCGACGCCGACGATGTCCTTTTCATCCTCGTCGGTGACGCTGCTGCGAGCATTGATGAAAACTGCCGCGTCGTGCTTCGTGACGTTGAACTCGTTGCCGCGGAACATCAGGTCCCGGGCGTTGTATGAGAGCTTGACCAGATGATGCTCGCCGAAGTCCGTCTCGCGTGGGGAGAGGCTGCAGTCTGACATCAGGAAGAACTTCGTGAGTTCATTGTTGTGTCCGACCTTCGACGCGGCGCCGGTCAGGAGCGAATGATGAATCACGCCGAACTTCACGGTGCCGAAGCGGATCACTTCCGTTGACCCGCGCGAGTTCTCCATACCGAAGTCGCAGAAGGAGACGTTGACACGCCTAGCGCCGCCAAGTCCCACCCGCATCAGATCGTTCCGCGACGTCATGTCCGCGCGACAACCGAGAATCGTGTAATCGTTCCCGCGGATCGTGTATTGGTACTTGCGCGTGATCGTGGACTCGTTGCCCTGAAGCAGCACATACTTATTGCCGGAGTCCGCGTCGATCATCTTCTCCGTATTGGAAGCGGAGCAATTGATGATCGCGACATTGCGCGCCTGATTCAGATTGATCGCCTCGATGCTGGAGCATCCGTCGCAGCGCTCGCCGCCGCGCTCAGGATCGTAAAACGGCGCATTCACGAAGTCACTCGTCATCGCGAGGTCGCGCACGATGACGGTGTCAGCGTCGGCGCCGATTCGAAGGATGAAACCGCGTTCGACGCTGTCCTTCCAGTGAAGAATCGGGCGCGCGCCCTCGCCGTACGACTCGAGGATCAAGTTGCGAAGCTCGACATTTCGAGCGTCCAGTTGGAAGACGGGGAAGATCCGATCGCGTCGGAATCGAATCACCATATGATTCGACGCCTGGTCCATCGCGAATCCGAAACTCCGCCACGGCTGGTCCGGCGATGTTCCCCAACCCTCCTCGAGCGAGTCCTGGCCAAGTTCGGAATCGACGTATCGGATCTGACGGGCGTTTTCGCCCTCCGGCGCCACGACCTCGAACTCAATCGATGTCCGCGCCGTGCCGCCGAGTTCGTTCGTCATCACGAGCGTCACCTCGTAGACGCCCGGCTTCTCGTACAGATATGCCGCATTGAAGCCCTGCTGGGAACTGGAGAGATCGATCATGGAGCCCGGCTCGCCGAGGGGATCCGGTACGACCTGTCTGCCCGGCGCGTCGCCGAAGCTCCACTCGAACAGCGCTCGCTGCGGCTTCAGATCGTTCCGCCCAAGTCGCGATTCCGTCGCATGCACATGCACGACAACCGGGGCGACCAGTGGTTTATTGGCGTTCGTCGGATCGGGGAACACATGAATCACCGGGGACGGCAGCTCGTGCTCGTGCGGCGTCGTCAGTCCCCAGAATCCGATGAGCCGGCTGATGTCGGTCATCTGCACGCTGCCGTCGAGATCGAGGTCGCCGAGCGCCAGGCCGTCAGCCCCTTCCGGCGCCGTCCCGTAGTTCTCGATGAGCCTCGAGAGATCCTGCTGATCGACGAATCCGTCGAGATTCAGATCACCCTGGCTGAAGCGAGCGATCTCGCCGCAGTCGCAGTCATCCGTCGCCGACGCGATCTCCGCCCATCCGAAGACGATGGCGAGGATCAGCATGAAGCCGAGTGCGCGCTCATGGCTGAGCTTCCGTCGCTGATTCATGATCAACTTCTTCCCGAACCGCCCCGAGCAGAGAAGCGCCGTGACGTCAGACAGCGCATGCTGACAGTGGATAGGCCATGCGCGAGATCGATGCGTTGCACCGATTCGCACCACACGAATCCGCGTCTCCTGATCGGTCCTGTTCTTCCGCTGCGGAGGACTGGAGTCCCCCTTCCTTCCTCTCGTTGGCTCACTTTCGCGCATGTTGCGCGAAAGTCACAAGACGCCGACCGACAGGGAAGCTCCCGACGTGTCCCGATCACGCCCCCCACGGCGAACACGTCGGTTGGGCTCGCGCTCCCTGACGGGACACGTAAGCCATGCACGAGTTATCCCCAGCAACGAAGACGGCGTGCGCCGACACAAAGCCAACGCAGAGGTGAAGTTATGGGCTGGGCTCTCCAGTCGCAAACGAGTCACGCATGCCATCTGGATTGAGGGCGTGAATGGCCCCCGAAACACGGGAGGGCCGAATTTATCGGATGCGGTGGAATGCCCCGCTGGAGATCGTCGAATGCGATGACGACGACGCTCCAGGGGCGAATGGAGATCAGCGTCCGGCCGCAAGGCAGGTCCGGTCGAATGTCAATACAGACATACGGGCGCTGCCAACGCGTCAGCGGGGAGGGACGTCCGCGCCTCCAGGGACTCATAACTTCTTTTGTCAGGTCGCTTCGGGTCGAGTGTTGATTACCACTCCGGCCCGCCGGAATAGCGCCCGTACACATCCGCCAGCGCCTGCACCATTTCACCGAGCGTGCAGTTGGCGAGCGCGCCTTCGACAAGCGACGGCATCACGTTCTCATCGTTCCGCGCCGCCGTGCGAATCGCTTCCAGCGCACTCTTCACGCCCGCGTCGTCGCGATTCGCCTTGAACGCCGCCAGTCGATCGCACTGCACCGTCTCGACCTCATGCGGAATCTGCAGGATGTCGATCGGCCGCTCCTCGTCGTCCTGCCGGTAGGCGTTCACGCCGACGATGATTCGATCGCCCGCCTCGCACTCTTCGCTGAAGCGATAGCTCGCCTCGGCGATCTGTCTGCGGAAGTAGCCCTTGTTGATGCCCTCGACGACGCCGCCCTTGCATTCGGGCCACGGGCCGCCGGCCATCTCATCGATCTCAGCGATGTACTGCAGCGCCTCGGCCTCCATCGTGTCCGTCAGCTTCTCGATGAAGGGCGCGCCGCCGAGCGGATCGACAGTGCGTGTGACGCCCGTTTCATGCGCGAGGATCTGCTGCGTGCGGAGCGCGACCGTCACGGCCTGCTCCGTCGGGAGTCCGAGCGTCTCGTCCATCGAGTCCGTATGCAGGCTCTGGCAGCCGCCGAGCACCGCGGCCATGGCCTGATACGCCACACGAACGATGTTGTTGAGCGGCTGCTGCTCTGTCAGCGAGCAACCGGCCGTCTGAACATGCGTCTTCATGAACCAGGAGCGGGGATTCGCCGCGCCGTAGCGCTCCTTCATCATGCGCGCCCAGATGCGCCGCGCCGCGCGGAGCTTACAGATCTCCTCGAAGAACTCGTTGTGGCTGTTGAAGAAGAACGAGAGCCTCGGGGCGAACGAATCAACGTCCATGCCGCGGCGCAGGCACGCCTCGACGTACTCCATGCCGTCGCGCAGCGTAAAGGCAAGCTCCTGCGTCGCCGTCGATCCAGCCTCGCGAATGTGATAGCCACTGATCGAGACGGAGTTCCATTTCGGCACATGCTGCGACTGGAATTCGATCGTGTCCACCACGAGCTTCACACTCGGATCGGGCGGATAGATGAACTCATTCTGGGAATGGAATTCCTTGAGAATGTCGTTCTGCAAGGTCCCGCCGAGCGAATCCCATGGAATGTCGCGCTGCTTCGCCATCGCGAGGTACATCGCCCAGATGACGGCCGCCGGGCCGTTGATCGTCTGGCTGACCGTCACCTCGCCGACCGGGATATCCGCGTACAGGCGGTGCATGTCTTCGATCGTGTCGATCGCGACGCCGCAGCGCCCGACCTCGCCCGACGAGAGCGGGTCGTCAGAATCGCGACCCATGAGTGTCGGCAGGTCGAAGGCCGTCGAGAGGCCGGTGTTCGTCTTCGAGTGCTTCCCCTGCTCGAGCAGGTACTTGAAGCGCATGTTCGTGTCGTCTGCTGAGCCGAAGCCGGCGAACTGGCGCATCGTCCACAGACGCGTTCGATAGCCCTTTGGGAAGAGCCCCCTCGTGAATGGGTATTCGCCCGGAGCCGCGATGTCCCGCTCGTAGTTGGCCAGCGACTCGATCTCGGTCTGCGGGCCATATTGCTCGTCGAGGACGATCCCGCTGATGGTGACGGCGTGGGGGTCCACTCCGGGGCTCGCCGGGCGATCGGATGCGCTCTTTGTGTCGGTATTCGCGGTTGTACGGCTCATGCCAAGAGTGTAGCCGCCCGACCATTAGGGACGGAGAACCAGGCCGCCGCCTGATTTCGATCACCCTGAGACCTTGAGGGCTGATATTCTTGGACGTACGACCTGACCAAGACACGCCGCCCCGAGGCCGCTCACGGAGGAGTCGCCGGATGCCAAGGCTGTCCCGAGGATCTCCATCCCGCACGCGAATCTGGCCCGCATGGGCTGTCGCCGGCGCCGCAGGCGGAGTCGCCGCCGTTCAGCTGATCACGGCTTTTCAGGCTCAAAGCGCTTCGCTCTCTCATTGCCTGCCTGCTGTTCTCAGCGCCGGTGTCGCTGGTCTCGCCCTGTCCCTCGGGCTGCGCCTTCGTTCCCTGGGCGCCCAAGAGCGCAGCGCCGAGACCGATCGGGAGATCGAGGAACGGTATCGCGCGCTCTTCGAGGACTCTCCAAATGGGATGGTGCTGGTCAGCATCGAAGGGCGCTACGAGATCGTCAATGACGCGTTCGCTCAGATGCTCGGACGCACGCGATCGGAGCTCGAAGGCGCCATGTATCAGGACCTCGTCCATCCCGATGATCTCGCGCGAAGCGCCGATGCGCTGGCGAATCTCGTGGAGCGCGGCCAGACAAAGCTCGAGCTCGAGAAACGCTACCTGCATGCCGACGGCAGCGAGATCTGGACGATCGCGCACGCGACGCTTCGTCTCGATGAGCATGGTCTTCCCGCGTACATTCTCGCGGAGATCATCGACAATCGAGAGCGCCGAGCCATGGAGGAGCAACTCCGTGAGAGCGAATCTCGCCATCGCGCGATCGCGGAGGTCATGTCGGACTATGTGTACAAGTTCCGATTCGAACCCGACGGCACGCCTCACCTCGTATGGACAACAAACGCGTTCGAACGAGTCTTCGGATGCTCGCTCGAGGAGTACAACAGGCTCGGCGGGCCCGCCCGCTTTGTTCACCCGGATGACCTCCAGGAGCAGCTTGCGCGACGCGACCGCGTTCTTCGCGGCGAGACCGTCGAGGCGACGTCGCGCCATCTTCGCCCTGACGGCGAGGTGATCTGGCTGGAGACGATCAGTCGGCCAATCATCGACGACGTCTCTGGGAAGATCATCGGCGCTATCGGCGCCGCGCGGGACGTCACGTCTCGCGTCCAGGCGGAGAACGCGCTCATCGCCAGTGAGAAACGGCTTGAGCTGGCGCTTCGCGGCGCGGACCTCGGCGTCTGGGACTGGAACATCAAGACCAACAAGGTCCGCATGAATCGTCGCTGGGCGGAGATGCTCGGATGGGATCTCTCGGAGATCGGCGACGATATCAGCGAGTGGTCCGACCGGGTGCACCCCGATGACATGCAGTTCTGTCGGGAACGCCTCGAGGCGCACTTCGCCGGTGAAGCCGAGCAATACGAAGCGATTCACCGGATGCGCTGCAAGGATGGCTCCTGGTGCTGGATCCTCGATCGCGGACGCGTCGTCGAGTGGGACACCGACGGCAGCCCGCTCCGGGCGGCGGGAACTCATCTCGACATCACCGAGTCCAAGCTCGCGATCGAGGCGCTCGCCGAGTCCGAACAGCGTCTGAAGTACGTCATGGATGCGACGCGAGACGCGATCTTCGATTGGGATCTCAAGACCGGCAAGGTCTGGCGCAATGATCGTTACGCCGAGATCTTCTCGCTCAACGGCGACGTCGGCGACGACATCAACTGGTGGAGCTCGCATGTGCATCCTGATGATGTGGAGCGCTGCTTCGAAGGCGTGAAGCACGCGGTGGATTCCAAGTTCGATCGCTGGACCACCGAGTACCGCTTCGATCGCGGCGACGGCGAGTGGCGGAACATCGTTGACTTCGGCTTCCTCGTTCGGGATGACACCGGCGAGGCAACTCGAATCATCGGCGCCATGTCCGACATCACGGAGCGCAAGCGCGACGAGGAGGCGATCCGTCAGAGTGAGGCTCGCTATCGCGCGGTCTCCGATTTGACCTCTGACTTCGTCTTCCAATACAGCGTCGAAAGCCCCTCCGAGGCGCGACTCGACTGGGTGACCGACTCCTTCACCAAGCTCCTCGGCCGCACGGCGGAAGAGCTTCCCGATCTGCACAGCCTGCTCAAGATCGTGCACCCTGAAGACCGCGTCGATTTCGCCGAGCGCATCGACGCCCTGCTCGGCGGCCGCCATCAGCGCGCCGAGCACAGGGTCATCGCCACTGACGGCGCCATCGTGCAGTTGTCGTGGGCCGCGCGCCCGGAGTTCGATCCTCACACGAATGTGATCACGGGCCTTATCGGCGCGGGGCGCGATGTCACCGAGCTTCGCCGCACTGAGGAGACGCTCCAGAGCATCGCCGCCGGCGTTTCGGAGGACGTCGGCGCGGCCTTCTTCCAGTCCCTCGTGACGCACCTGGCCGAGTCGCTCGGCGTGAAATGGGCGCTCGTCGGTGAACTTCGGCGCGATCTACCAGGCACGGTTCGCACGATCGCGGTCTCCGAGAACGAGATCTTCGTATGCGGCGATGAGTATGAACTCACCGGCACGCCCTGTGAGACCGCGATGCGGGGCGAGCTCAAGTGCTACACGAGCAAGCTTCAGGAGCGATTCCCTCAGGACGAATACCTCGTCGCAATGGATGCGCAGAGCTACATCGGAATGCCGCTCATCGCCTCCTCGGGAGAGAGACTCGGAATCCTCGCGGTGCTTCATGACGAACCCATGCCCGAGGATTCAGCGCGCGCCACGACACTGCTGCGCGTGTTCGCGGCCCGCGCGAGCGCCGAACTCGAGCGCCTCCGCGACGAGGCCGCCCTCGCAGCAAGCGAAGAACGCCTTGAACTTGCGGTCGACGGCGCCGAACTCGGACTCTGGGACTGGGATGTGCGAACAGGACGCGTCATCTTCAATGAACGATGGGCGTCGATGCTGGATTACACGCTCGACGAACTGCCTCAGCACTTCACGACCTGGCAGAAACTCGTCCATCCGGACGACTTGCAGATGGCGACTGATGCGCTTGGCGCGCACATCGCTGGGGAAGGCCCGTATTGCGTCGAGCATCGGATGAAGACGAAGGCCGGCGACTGGAAGTGGGTGCTCACGACGGGCAAGGTCGTGGAGCGCGACATCGATGGAAACGCCGTCCGCGCCGCCGGCACGCACGCCGATATCGACGAGTCCAAGCGCGCCGCGCGCCGCCAGCATCGCATGATGCGCGAGCTTGATCATCGCGTGAAGAACAATCTCGCGTCGGTGATCTCCATCGCTGACTGCACGCTCGCCTCTGTGGAGACGCTCGAAGACTTCCGCAGCGCGTTCGTCGGTCGCGTGTCGGCGCTCTCCAGGCTGCATCAGCTCCTGGCCGTGCAGCGCTGGGACGGCGTCTCGCTCCGCGACCTCGTCACGCGCACGATGGAGGCGTTCACCAGCCGCGAGACCGGACGCGTCGAGATCACCGGCCCGGACATGATGCTGCGCCCGGAAGCGGCCTCGCCGCTCTGTATGAGCCTGCATGAGCTGTCGACGAACGCCGCCAAGTACGGCGCACTCTCGACACCTGAGGGGCGCGTGCGCGTCTCCTGGGAGCGCATGGTCGGCGATGTCGGCGAAGAGGCCGTCCGCCTCGACTGGATCGAGTCCGGCGGCCCGCCCGTCACCGAGGATGCGGGCGCTGCGCCCGGCACCGGCACGGAGTTGCTGCGCGGCCTCGTCGTCTACGAACTCGGCGGAAGCGCAGAGATCGACTATCTCCCGGAGGGCGTCGCCTGCCGCATCGACTTCCCGCTTGATCGCGAGGAGGCGATCAGGAACATCGTGGATGCGGAGCGCGAGTCTACGGCTGACGAGCGCGAACGCGAGCCCGAGCCTCAGTTCGTAGCGCCGCTGCGCACGACGGGCTGACGCGCCTAGTCGAACTCGCCAGCGAGTTTCAGGGCGCTCGCCGCGGCAAGGCCAAGGAAGACGATGTCGAGGAAGCCGAAGCTCGCCTTGAAGTACGCCATGACCGAGCCGGCGTACTCCGACTCGAGATACTTCTCGCACTCGTCGTGATAGGCGGCCTGCTCCTGAGCAGAAAGAGCATCCCAGCGGATCATCGCCTCACTCCACACATCCGCTGGATAGTCCGATTCGATGAACGCCTCATTAGGATTCACGCCTCGTGGCCAGCGCACTTCCTTGCCGTCCTGATCGAACTCGATCGCGACATCGTCCGCAATGAACGAGACAACCTCCTCCGTGGTGAGTTCGATCACCGGATTGGCAAAGTGATTCGCGGCGAAGAGCTTCCCGCCAAGGACGGAAGCGAGCGCGATCGCTACTGCGACTGCTCCGGTGACGGCGTTTCGCTGGTCGCCGGCCGCCGCGCGCATCGCACCGCCGACACAGATCCCGATGATCCAGGCGAGGACCCCGAATTCAAACCCAGCTGTTGCAATCAGGATCGCCCAGATGGCGGCGCCCAGAGCGCCCACCGCTGCGCCGACGCCGATGACCTTCAGGAATACGTTGATGCCCATGGTCGGTCCTTCCGCTGACGCGCATCGTACAGGAACTCTGAGCTTGATCCTCAGGATCAGTCCAGAGCGCGAGATTCAGACTACGTGACTCAGCGTCGTCGAAAGCGCGAACTCGGGTCGCCCGACCCTATTTCTTCGAATAGTCGTACACACCCATCCCCGTCTTGTCGCCAAGACGACCCGCCGCCACGTACTGCTTCAGCAGCGGGCACGGCGCGTACTTCGGATTGCCGAGACCCTCGAGCATCACGTGCATGATGTTCACGCACGTATCGAGGCCGATGAAGTCAGCCAGGCGCAGCGGGCCCATCGGATGAGCGCAGCCAAGCTGCATAATCCCGTCGATCGCCTCCGGCTCCGCCACGCCTTCCATCAAAGCGTAGAAGGCCTCGTTGATCAGGGGCATCAGCACGCGATTCGAGACGAATCCCGGCCGGTCATTGGCAGGGAGCGGCGTCTTGCCCATGCGCTCGGCAAGCGCGATCGTGCGCGACACGACCTGCTCACTCGTCTGCATGCCCTTGATCACTTCGACGAGCTTCATCACCGGCACTGGATTGAAGAAGTGCATGCCCACGACACGCGACGCCGCGTCGCCGGCGCTCGTCGCGATCTCGGTGATGCTGATCGAACTCGTGTTCGAAGCGAGCACAACGTTCTCATCCGGGAACATCTGCGCGAGCTTGCCGAAAAGATCGAACTTGACGCCCTTGTCCTCGACGATCGCCTCGACGACCCAGTCGCTGCCGCTGATCGCGTCCAGCGATTCGACGTAGCTGATGCGCGCGGTGGCCGCGTCGGCGTCCTCCTGCGTCATCTTGCCTTTCTCGACCGCGCGTGCGAAGAGCTTGGCGCGCAGCGCCTTGCACTTCTCGAGCCCCGCTGCGAAGGAGTCGAACACGACGACCTCAATCCCGGCCTGTGCCGCGATCTGCGCGATTCCGCCGCCCATCTGGCCGGCGCCGATGACGGCGAGCTTCTTCACATCTGACATGGCGATCGATCCCTGGAGAGTCGCATCGCGCCGCGAGCGCTCGCGCCCTCGTCGCCTGCAACCAGCGTGTTGAGTTGAGGAACCGCCCGGACCAGCCGAGCGGGGGATCGATTCTAACGACTGCCGTCAGACGTCGGGCGCAGAGTCCGTTCTACTTGCGCCGCAGCGTGATCGAACGTGTTTCGCCGTCGCGGACGATCTCCAGGAGCACCTTGTCTCCAGCCATCAGCGGCTGCAGCTCGCGCGCCGAGAGCCCGGCGACCGGCTTTCCGTCCACACTGACGAGCTCATCGCCGGTCTGCAGACCCGAGAGGTGCGCGTATCCGCCGGGCGTCACCTGATCGATCGTCACCTTGTCCTCGCCGACACGCACGAACATGCCCAGCTTGCCCGGCGGCGGCGTCTTCTTGAGATGAACCTCGCCCGACCCCGCCGGCCGCTCGCGCCGCAGTCGCACGAGATCGTTGCGCTGATCGACCGTCAGGCTGAAGTCCGCGAGCATCGCTGAACCGACGTTCCCGAAGCCTCCCGCCTGCATGCGTCCGATGTCGCCGAACGTGACGCGCTCGAGCTTGAATTCATGCGCGCCAATGACGACGTTCCCCACAAGTTCACCCGCCCAGATCTCGCTCGTGCCCATCGGCGACTTCGCGTGCCCGATCAGCGCAAGCTCGCCCTCGATCGGAACGCGCTCCTTCATCGCGCTCGGCAGCATGAGGCTCGAGGGCGATCCCGTATCGATGTGCGCTCTCGCCGGCACGCCCCCCACCGTCAACTCCACGCTCACGCCGACACCCGTCGCCTCATCATGAATGATCGGCAGCACGTCGGGATCGCGCTGGTCCAGCGCCCCGCGCTCAATGCCGATCTCGCCAGCAGCGATGTCGTACGTCAGCAGCAGGTCCTCAAAGAGCGGCAGTCCGATGACGCCATCCGGCGCATCCGGTTGATTCCCGAAGAGACGCTTGATTTCCATCGACAGCGCCGTGAAGTCCTCGAACTTCGCATCTCCGATGGAGAGTTCATCCAGGTCATATGCCGTCTCAAAGAGGCGCTGATGCTCCTCGGAGACATTCTCCACGTGCGCTTCTTCGAGACGCGTGAGCATCGCGATCGAAGGATCGATGACGAGGCACACGGATGATCCCGTATCGACGATGAAGCGGAACGGCCCCTTGCCGTTGATCTTCGCGTAGACACCCGGGCGCCCACCCATGCTGAGCATCTCGACGTGTTCGCCGCCATCAGGCACGACGACACGCTCCGGCTTCTCCGAGCCGGGCGGATCGAGTTCCGTCGCCTGCGCGCTCACGATGGCGCTGGTGAGACAGATCGCCAGGGCGCCTGCGATGGCCGGAATTGTCGCTCGTGCCTTCATGCCGTTCTCCTTCGGACGAAGCCCGGGACCGATCCGGGCGATATAGTGCTTTTCGTACTATACTGCCCCGGCCTCGTCCGGTTGCGGCCTCCCCATTCTCCCACAAGAGCCTCCGTCATGAGCAGCCTCACAGACCTCGAAGGCGTCGTCCTAGGCCTCATCCGCCGCAACGAGCCCTGCACGCCCTATCTCGTGAGGAAGGCCCTCCAGGCCTCTCCAACGGCTCATTTCAGCGACTCCGCCGGCTCCATCTACCCCCTCATCCGCCGCCTCGAGAAACAGGGCCTCCTCGCCAGCGAGGAACAGACCACCGGCGACCGGCGCTCCAGGGCCTGCTCCTGCACAAAGGCCGGCCTCGACGCACTGAGCGCCTGGCTGAGCGATCTCGGAGAGCCCGAAGCCCTGATGGCGATGGACCCCCTGCGCACGCGCATGGCCTTCCTCGACGCCCTGCCGCCAGGGCGACGCGCGGACTTCCTCCGCGATGCACGCGCGGCCATCGAAGCGCAACTTGCGCTCATCGACGCATTTGAAGAGACAGACGTCGAACTTGGCGGGAAGTTCCTCGACCTCGCGAACGACAATGCGCGCAGGCTTACGCATGAGCGGATGCGCTGGCTTGATGACTGCAGAGACAAGATCGACTAACCGATCTCGATCACCGCCGCCCCGCGAATCGCGTCGTTCTTCAGCGCACACAGCGCCTCGTTCACATCATCCAGCCCGAATCGCTGCACGCTCGTCTGAATCCCGATGCGCGCCGCCTCCTCGAGAAACGCGCGGCCGTCTTCGCGTGTGTTGTTCGCGACTGATCGCACCAGACGTTCGCCGTAGAGAAGCGAATACTCGAACTCCGGAATCGGGCTCATGTGAATCCCGCCGAGGACAAGCGAACCCCCCTTCGTCAGCGCCGCAAGCGCCGGCGGCACGATCTCCCCCGCCGGCGCGAAGACGATCGAAGCATCCAGCTTCACCGGTGGCGATTCGACAGTGTCTCCAACCCACGCCGCTCCAAGCTCCGTCGCCAGCGCCTGATGACGCTCGCGATCGCGCGTGCAAACGTATACCTCCATCCCGCGCGCCCGCGCGAGCTGGATAACGACATGCCCCGCGGCGCCGAAGCCGTAGATCCCGAGTTTCCCGCCATCCGTCAGCCCCGTCAGCTTCAGCGAGCGATACCCGATGATCCCTGCGCACAGCAGCGGCGCCGCCTGCAGGTCTTCGAACCCCGGAGGCATCTCGTAGACGAACTCAGCCGGCGCCACCATGTGCTCCGCGAATCCGCCGTCGGCGGTCCACCCCGTGAACGCCGGCGCATCGCACAGATTCTCGCGCCCCGATGCGCAATACGAACAACATCCACAGGTTCGATTCAGCCACGCGACGCCGACGCGCGCTCCGATCGCCGGTGCCGTGACGCCCGCGCCGTGTTCGACGATCTCGCCGACGACCTGATGCCCCGGAATCAGCGGCGATCTACGCGAGTCCAGATCCCCCTCGACGACATGCAGATCGGTGCGACATACGCCGCAGACGCGCACACGAATCAGCACCTCGCCCTCCCCGGGCAGGGGATGGTCGATCTCCTCGATGGAGAGAGGATGCGACTCGACGGGCGCCTGGTTGTGCAGAAGCGCGGCTTTCATGGCGGATGACTGCCGGTAGGATTCTAACTTCGCTTGGCGTGCGGCCGAGCAGGTATGGCGGGAGCGGGATGCTCAGGGCGATTCGGAGACATCGGGTTGTATCGAGGACGCTGCTGGCGGTGTGGGTGGTGGTGTTCTTCTACTTCACGCATCTGGCGACGCGACTGGTCGTAGCGGATCCCTATCCAACGACTGACTATGTCGCCCTGTTGGGACAATCGATCGCGAAGGCAGATCCGAAGGCGACGAACGCTTGGCCGATGTATCGCGACGTAGTGCGCCGACTGTCCGATCAGGCGAGCGAATGCGCCACCAAACACGGGATTCCCAAACGACAATTGAATCTCGAGGCCGCGTGTCGAGGTGACTGGTCAGATACGGAACTCGAGCCATATCGAGAGCTTCTCGCGCGCTTGACTCCGATTCTCCGAGAGACTGAGGAGGTGGATCCCTCAAGCTATTTTCTAATGCCCCTGCGCCCCATGAAGCGAATGGATGGATCAGTCGGCCCAGCGTCGATCCGTAGTTCCATGCCACTGCAGGCGCTCTCTCCTGTGAATGGAGGAGACCACCTCTACGCCGCAGCCCTTCGTTTCAATGTCGAGGAGGCCGGGTGGACAGCTTCCACAGGAATCATCGATGCAGGTTTTCGAATGGCGCGGATCATGGCGACCGCTCCGACGAGACACCTCATTCGCCACAGTGCGCGCTGTACGGATTCGCTCTTGGCCGAGATCCGGCATCTCGTCCTTGAACACCCGCCAACACGGGCCGAGTCTGAGTTGATCCTCGCTGCGCTTGGAGTAGGCGAGGAACCACTTCATTCCCGCGAGAACCAACTCAGGGTCTTCGAGTTCGAGACTCTTGAAGGGGCTGAAGTCGACTTCGGTCCCGACGGCACGAGCGCGAGTGCCGCTGGATCCTGGGATTGGAACAGAGATGCCCTAGATCGCGTGTTCGAACTCCCGTACTGGCTGGGTAACTTCCGATCAATCTCATCACGGAGGGACTACGAGTCTGATGCGAATGTCGCCGCTGAAGAACTTCGATCAATCAAGGGCCTGAGCGCAAGGGAACTCGTCACGTATCGGGACGGTGGGCGGCGCAGGTACTACGACAATGCCCGTCGCCATGGGCGTCGGTCCCACCTTGAAATACTGAGTTTGCAGTTCGGGTCGGTCCTGGAATCGTGGGTCACCATGTTTGAAGTCGAGAATGCATTCCGCGCAACTCGCATAACGGTCAAGCTTGCCGCGTTCGAGCACGAGTTCGGCCGACCTGCCAGATCACTCGCAGAGTTGGGACTGACCGAGAATGATGAGCTGACCGTCCAGGGCAGTCCCTTCGTCTATGCAATGACTGCCGCCGAACATAGTGAGGGATCAGATCGATCGGCCATGAGCCTGCGGTCTGAAGTATTGGAGAACCGGGTACTTCGATATCCGAATCAAACGCGCGAGTTCCTGTTCGCACGCTCGATGCATTGGCCACAAGCGAAATAGGCTCGGACGCACCTTGTCAGACAAGCCCTAGTTCTTGCACTCGCCAGACGAAAAACTACCGCTCAATCAACATCGCAACCGCATTCCCGCCGCCAAGACACAGCGACACAACGCCGCGCTTCGCGTCCGTGCGGATCATCTGATGCACCAGCGTCACGAGCACGCGGGCGCCGCTCGCGCCGATCGGGTGGCCCAGGGCGATGCCGCCGCCGCAGATGTTGAGCTTGTCCTCGGGGATCTCGAGCTTGCGCGCATTCTGCAGCGCCTGCGCTGCGAATGCTTCGTTGATCTCGAAGAGGTCGATGTCGCCCACGCCCAGCTCCGCCTTGCGCAGGAGCTCCGCAACTGCGAATGAGGGCGCCGTGAAGATCTCCTTCGGATCGACGCCGGATGTGAAGTAGCCGCTGATCTTCGCCAAGGGCTGCATGCCCAGCTCCTCCGCCCGCGCAGCGCTTGTCACGCCCACGGCCGCCGCGCCATCTGAGATCTGGCTCGCGTTGCCGGCCGTCACGGAGCCTTCCTTGGTGAACGCGGGACGCAGCTTCGCCAGCGCCTCCATGCTCGAGTCGGCGCGGAAGCCCTCATCCTGCGTGATCGTCTGCTTCTGCTTGATCGCCTTCGCGTCGATCTCGCACAGCTCATTTGCGAAGTAACCCTTCTCGGTTGCTTCAGCGGCGCGTTGGTGGCTCTGCACACTGAAGCGATCCTGCTCCTCGCGGCTCACGTCGTGCTCATCGGCGATCCACTCCGCCGCGTTGCCCATGCCCCAGTTCTCGAAAGCGCACGTCAGGCCGTCGGCCATCATGTGGTCCGTCAGTTCGACGTTGCCGAACTTGGCGCCGGCGCGAACATGCGCAAAGTGCGGAGCGAGCGTCATGTTCTCGAGGCCGCCGGCGATGATCGTCTTGTGATCACCCGCCTTGATCGCCTGCGCCGCGAGCATGACGGACTTCAGACCCGAGCCGCACACCTTGTTGACGGTGTAGCACGGCATCGTCGTCGGCAGGCCGCCGTTGAGCGCCGCCTGGCGCGCCGGGTTCTGACCCAACCCCGCCTGCAGCACGTTGCCCATGATCACTTCCTCGACATCGTCGCGAAGCTTCGGCTCGTCCTTCAGCACCGCGTCCACGGCGAAGGCGCCGAGCGTCGTCGCCTTGGTGCGGCTGTAGGAGCCGAAGAAACGACCAATGGGCGTGCGCTTGGCGCTGACGATGACGGGCTGACGATCGGCGGACATCGATGGACTCCTTCAGGCGGACGAGGGACGAGCAGCGCTGAGCCAAATGCTCCTGGCACGCTGATCAGTTGCTGGTTTCGCTCACGACGGACGGCGACGCCCGGAGACGGGCGGGCTGACCTCCCGGAGGCTCGCGACACGCGCGGCGGCCTCGTCGGGACCCGTATAGTAGCGTCCTCAGGGGGCCCGAGAGCAGGGCGAACATCGCTCGGGACACCCGCTCCCGGCGCATCCGCTACCTTCTCTCCCCCGCATTCGCGCGTTGAACAACTCCAATCTCCGATCCAGGGACGCATCAATCAATGAGCGCTTCAGCCACCCACGCCGACACAACCGTCACCCTTGCCGCCGACTCCAATCAGGCGCTTGGGATCGCCGAGTTCGCCATCGACTTCATGAACGGCGTCATCGGCGATCCTTCTGAGGCAGTCCTCAAGCGCACCGAGATGTTCCATACGGACGCCGTCCTCTGCGGCCTCTCCGCCATCGCGCTCGGCGCCAACGCGCCCAACATCCTCCGCCAGGAGGCGATCGACTACGCCTCGCGCGAAGGTCAGCCAGGCGCCACGATGTTCGGCTCCAACGTGAAGCTGCATCCCGAGAAGGCGATCGTCGCCAACAGCTCAGCCGTGCGCGAGTGGGACTCCAACGGCACCAACTTCGGATACAACCCCGCGCTGGGTCACACCGCCGGCGAATTCGGTCACAACGACTTTTATCCCGTCGCGATCGCCGCGGCGCAGCTGCGCGGGCTCGACGGTAACGCGGCGCTGCGCGGCATGATCCTCATCGATGAGATCCGCGATCGCCTCGCCTCCGTCTTCAGCCTCAAGACGTACAAGATCGACCACGTCGTCCACGGCGCCATCGGATCAGCCGCGGCGTTCGGCGCGATGATGGGCGCGACCGCCGAGCAGATCGAATCCGCGATCGGCATGGTCGTGGCGCACTACGTCCCATGGCGCGCCATTCGCGCCGGCAAGCAGCTTTCCGATTCCAAGGGCGCTTCGGCCGCGATCAGCACCGAGGTGGCCGTCCTCAGCATGCTCCGCTCGATGCGCGGCTTCATCGGTCCCAAGGACATCTTCCGCAACCCGGAAGCCATCTGGCGCTTCTTCGAGCCGACTTCCTCAGGCGACAAGCGCTGGACCGAGATGGCGCCGAGCCCCTTCGACCTCGTGCTCACGCACTCCGGCGACGACTTCGGCGTCATGGGCATGCACTTCAAGCTCGGCCTCTATGAGCACCAGTCCGCAGGCGCACTGCAGGCGATCATCGATCTCTGCGCGAAGAACCCCGAACTGCTCAAGGACATCGACGGCGCCAACATCCAGCGCATCAACATCCTCGCCTACGAGCCGGCCTTCGGCATCATCGGCAATCCGATGAAGATGGACCCGCGCACGCGCCAGTCCGCCGATCACTCGATGGCCTACATCGTCGCCACGCTCCTGCGCAAGGCGCTCGAGCTGCACAACGCCAAGGGATCGCTCCCGGCAGGCGGCGGCGCCAACGACGAGATCTGGAAGGCGCTCATGCTCAGCCCCTACGACTATCACAACGACGCCATCTTCCACGAGAAGAGCCGCGGCCTCATGCAGAGGATCACCTTCGAACATGGCGGCGCCGAGTACGACAAGGCCTATCCAGATGGCATACCGACATCTCTTACGATTACGGACGCCTCCGGCGCCGAACACGACTCCGGCTTTGTCATGTACCCCGCCGGCCACGCGCGCAACACGACCGCCGATCTCGAGGACATCCTCCAGCACAAGTTCCGCCTGCTGGCGAACCTCGCATCCGACAACGCCGACGCGCTGCTCGATCGCATCCAGGGCCTGCCCTTCAAGGACCGAAACGACGTCGCCAATATGAACGACTTCGAGATCGCCACGCGCAGCGACTTCGAGTAAGCCCACGCACGACATCTCGACGCCAATAAAAGAAGGGCACGGCTCTCCTCGCGAGGTCGTGCCCTTCAACACATCGAGGGATGTGTGAGATTGGTTTGTGAAGACGGTGTGAGATTGCGCAGACAAGGCAGGCGCCGCGTCCATGCGTCGTCATCATCCGTGTTGTGTCTGTGTCTGAATCCTGACGCCATGGCAGGATTGCGTGTGATGTCGGAATGCGGATCCGCCCACGAATGAACGCGAGACGATTCGCCTCAAAGGCGCATCAACGCAGATGAATCGAAATCCCGATCTAGCCCTTCCCAATCGCGGCGAGCAATAAACCGCCGGCGGCGCAACAATCTGCGCCTGGATGGCCGAGTCACGCTCTCTCGGCGTCCGAGAAGCTCACCAGCGCGTGTCCTCGCAAAACGCCGCGCCGGTCTGCCCCACAATCCGTTCGCAATTCTCTACCGACCTGTTCGACGAAGGTTGAGGATTGCCTTCTCACATCGAGACGCGACGCCCCCGAAGCGCCCGCTGCGCGACGGAAACGGGGCGCTCTCCCCGCCATCCCCAGCGCCGCACCGCCCGATACGTCGTCATCAACAGCGCGGCGATCAGCAGCGGAATCACGAGCCCGCCTGTCGTGCTGCCGACGACGTGCCACATGGCTTCGCCCAGCCACAGCGCGCTCCAGAGAAGCAAGCCGATCAACCCGAGCCGTCGCACGCCAATGTGCTCAGACAGGCTCAGTACGAGCGCCATCAGCACGAGCGTCGCCTGAATAATGCCCTGCGCGCCGCCTTCCCAGTTCGTATAGGTCAGGCACAATCCGGCGCCACGCGCATATTCGCCCGCTCCGAATACGGCGCTCACGCCGTCCGGGCCAAACAGGCGAATCGCCCCGAATGTCGCGACGATGCCGGCGCTCACGAGCCCGAATGTCCAGGCCCCGATCGTGCACACACGGCAGACCAACGCGCACGTCCGTCCGCCAATCTCTTCTTGTATTTGAGTTCCCATCACGTCGCCCTACTCAGTCTCAGCAACGCCCCCGGATAGTGAGGCGTTCGCGACCTCTTCTGTCTTACCCCCAGCAGGCCCCTTCGGTTTCGGGGTCCATCCCATTCCCGCACGCGTCATCACACAAAGCAGGATGAACACGTGCATCACGCCGGTCGCCCAGATCCAGAGCATTGGAACGTTCATTCCAATCCAGAGGTAATTCGCCGTCCATAACGCCGACCAGGCGATGAGCGCGATGTGACCGATGCGTCTTGCGCGCTTCAATCGCAACGTGCTCAGCACACCGGACGCGGCGACGATCGCGAACTGTCCCCAAAGCAGAAAAGTTCCGGGAGTTCCGCGATACGTCAGACCGAAGCCGTCATACAACGTCCCGTCGTCAACCTTCGCCGACAGGATGTAGCTCGTGGAGCCCGACACGCGCGTCTCACCGAGATACAGCAGGCTGCCCAGCGATCCCAGGATGAACATCCACGTGACGAGCGTCGCAATCAGATTGACTCGTGAGCGCACGTTTTTCATGGCCAGCATCTTGTTGGGCCCGCGTCTCCTGCAGTTTCAACAACGTCCGGGCACGCCCCCTACCATTCCTCGCAGGTCGCCCGGCTCTCCCAGTTCATCGGCTCATCGCGTCAGGAGGACCGAAGAATGCCCCAGCCCTATCCCTGGTTCGAACGCACTTACACCTTCGATGTCCCAGCTGAGAAATACCCGGACATCCTGGAGCGTCTCCGCGGCACACCCGCGCGCGTCGAAGAACTCGTGCGCGACCTCCCGGATGAGACGCTGCGCCGGCGCGATGGCGACACCTGGTCCATCCTCGAGAACATCGGGCACCTGATCGATCTTGAAGAACTCTTCACAGGGCGTCTCGATGACTTCCTCGCCGGCGACGCGCATCTTCGTGCTGCAGACGTCACCAACCAGAAGACGCACGACGCCGATCACAACTCGCGCGACGCCGCCGAGCTGCTGGCCGACTTCCGCCGCACGCGCATGGAACTGATTTCGCGCCTCGAAGCGCTCGACACCGCCGGATTCGCCATGTGCGCCCACCACCCGCGCCTTGACCAGCCGATGCGCCTTGTGGATTCCTGCATCTTCCACGCCGACCACGACGACTATCACCTCGCGCGCATCAGCCAGCTCATCCGCCACTTCGCTGAGCAACCGGTCAGCGCATAGAAAAACGGGCCTCCCGCCAAGGGGCCCGTTTCTCGTAAGGCAGTGGAGAGTCTCACTCCTTAGGCACTTCGGCGCCTCCGAGCGCCGAGCAGCATGAGTCCCGCGGCGCCAAGTCCAGCACCAGTCGGGAGGGGTACCGGGGGCGGCATCGGGATACGCTCCGCGTCGAGGTTGCTCGCGTCGAGCCAGCCCTCTTTCGAGCGCTGCCACTTCGTGAGGAAGCCGTCGTCGTTGTACTCCGTCGTCAGGCCCTTGACGGGGTGCAACCAGATGCCGAACAGTTCGTTGAATGCGACGCCCGACCAGTTCGAGCCGCCGCTGTAGTTCTGAATGCCGGAAGCGTCCACGCTGAAGCTCAGCGTGCGCATCCCGTCCATGTCGAACGCGTCGATATCAAGGATCCACGAGCCGCCAGCGGGCTCGATACGCCCGGGGGTCTGATTGCCGCCGATATTGCCGTCGCCGTCCTTGTAACTCGTGTTCGAGTTCTTGCCGTTGTACTCGTACGCGCTAACCGTCGGGTTGTCAAAGTCGCTCGCGTCGAAGTAGAGGAGCGCCAGCTCGTCGCGCTGCCCCTTGGGATTGGGACCGTCATTGATCGCGACGGTGAAGCCCTCGGTCCACTGATCGCTGAAGACGACCTCGAAGTCGAGCACCTCGGTCATCGGATTCCAGTGCGCCATGAGCGACTTGAATGTGCCGCCACGGTCATTGACACGCGTGTCGCCACGTTCCCACGTCCAGAGGAAGGTGTCGGCCGATGCGCCAGCGCAAGCGGCGAAACCGAGCGTCAGTGCGGCGATGCTGTTGCGAGTGAGCTTCATATGTCCCGTGACTCCCTGTGTCTGTCGTTGTCCCTGTGTGGAGACGACCGGCGTGCGACCGATCGCTCCTGCACTCGGAGTCTGCCTCACCGGGACGTGTCAGCAACCGGATCACGCGATCGATCTGCGTGCGCGTTCAGCGTGCGACATGTCGCGCACAAGCGCCGCATCCGCGAGTTGCTCGGCTCGTGACGCCTGCGCCGCGCCGCGTCCGAGAACGCCATCGCCCCGCAAAGCACGCGCGACGCCGATCCATAGAATGGATTCATGACCACGCCTTCTTCGGACCTCGCGCCAGGCGCCCTTCTCAGGGCTCTCATGGATAAGGACTGCATCGCGCTCCCCGGCGCCTACGACGGCATGATTGCCCGTGCCGTCGCCCAGACCGGCTTTCAGGGCTGCTACGTCTCCGGCGGCGCCGTCTCGATGACCTCCGGCGTGCCCGACCTGGGCATCGCCTCTCTCGAGACATTCACCCGAGTAATTCGGACTGTCGCCGACAGCTCCGGCCTGCCGCTCATCGCAGACGCCGACACCGGCTTCGGCGAAGGCGAAATGGTCACGCGCGTCATCTGGGAGTACAGCCGTGCCGGCGCCGCGGGATGCCATCTCGAAGACCAGGTTTTCCCTAAGCGCTGCGGCCACCTCGCCGGCAAAGCGCTCGTCCCCGTTGATCACATGGTCGAGAAGGTCGCGCGAGCCTCGAAGGCGCGAGACGCCATCGATGGTCACGGCAAGCGCGGCTCGTTCATCGTCTGCGCACGAACGGACGCCCGAAGCGTAGATGGGCTCGACGCCGCGATCGATCGAGCAAAGTCCTACGTCACGGACGCCGGCGCCGACATGATCTTCCCCGAAGGCCTCGCCTCAGAAGACGAGTTCAAGCAGTTCGCAGACGCCCTCCGAGGTCTTGGCGGAGGCCCCGCGCCCGATGGCGGGCCCTACATGCTCGCCAACATGACCGAGTTCGGAAAGACGCCCATCATCCCGCTCGCGCGATTCAAGGAACTGGGCTACCACTGCGTCATCTACCCATATCCGACCCTGCGCCTGGCGATGAAGCACGCGCTGGATCTGCTCCTCTCCCTCAAGGAGCAGGGGCACGTGGAGCCCTTCATCGAACACATGCAGTCGCGCGACGACATGTATGCCATGCTCGAGTACACACCTGGCGAGGAATGGGAGTTCCCGACTCCGACCAGGCCCGCCTGACGCGTCGCGCTGTCAGATCGCTTCCTGAGGGAATGGTGTGTCCGTCGAGCGCACATACTCCGGCGTCATGCCCTGCATCGGAAAATGCTCGAGCAGCGACTCGCCGAGCGACTCGCCCTTGCTCAGCACGAAGTAGCACGGCTCCTCGAAGTGACGCAGCGCAAAGCGCATCGCCCGCGGCAGATGCTCGATCACCGTCGCCACCATGATCTCGGCGCCGTCGCGCCGCAAGGGCAGAATCCGGAACTGCCACGCCTGGCGCCGATCGACGAGCGCCAGCACATCGTGCTCGACCGCTTCGTCGCGCGTGTCGACATGCTCCGTGATATCCGAGTACTGATGCGCCCACGCCTTCTCGACCTGCTTGGGCGTCAGGCCGAAGAGCTCCTCGGCGATCTGCCCAAAGGGCTTATGGCGCGCCTCCTGCTCACGCAGCACGTGCTCGACCTGCTCCTCAGTGAGCAGCCCATGGCGAATCATCACCTCACCAATGCGTACAGGCATCGTCTCCTCCTCCCCACACCCGTGGGCTTCTTCCTCGCCCCTGTCATCGACTCGCGGCACGGCCCTTGAAAGTCCCGGGGACCTGAAGATGAGCCATGAGCGGATTCCGGTCGCCCAGCGCTGCGCATAACGAGCATGACCGTCCGAGAAGAACGGAATCATGAGAACTTCGAGGTTCCGCCTTGCATTGGAATCTCAACGTCCGCTCTCGTATTCGACATGTGCAACCAGGATGCGCCTTGCTGGTCTATTCTCAGACGGTCGCCCGTCTGCGGCATATGGCTGCGATATCATCGGACGTCGATAACAAGCGAGACGCCATGACTCTTCATCCGGCCGACACCTCCGACCTCGCCGTCATCGACGCCCTCCCCGCGCGCTACGCCGCCCTCAACGACCAGCTGCGCAAGACGATCGTTGGCCAGCACGACGTCGTCGAGCAGCTCCTCATCGCCTTCTTCTGTCAGGGCCACGCGCTCATCGTCGGTGTTCCCGGCCTCGCCAAGACGCTCATGGTGCGCTCCCTCGCCTCGGCGCTGCATCTCGACTTCAAGCGCATCCAGTTCACGCCGGACATGATGCCCTCGGACATCATCGGCGCCGAACTCCTCCAGACCGATCCCGCCACGGGCGAGCGCGCGATGCGTTTCAGCAAGGGCCCCGTCTTCAGCAACATCATCCTCGCTGATGAGATCAATCGCACGCCGCCCAAGACGCAGGCCGCGCTGCTTGAAGCGATGGCTGAGCGCCAGGTCAGCGTCGCCGGCGTCACGCACGAACTGCCGCCGCCATTCATCGTCGTCGCCACGCAGAACCCGATCGAGCAGGAAGGCACCTATCCCCTGCCCGAAGCGCAGCTCGATCGATTCATGGTCGGCCTGCGCATCGACTATCCCAGGCCCGCCGAAGAGCGGCGCATCGTCGCGGAAGCCGAGACGATCGCCGGCGCTGCGTCCACCATCGAGCCGCTCTTCGACGCCGCGGAACTCAACACCATCCGCACGCTCATCGGACGCATCCCGATCAGCGACCACGTCGTCGAGTACGCCGTCAACCTCGTGCGCGCCACGCGCCCCGACGATGAACTCTGCCCCGAGTCCGTACGACGCTATGTCAGCTGGGGCGCCGGCCCGCGCGCCGGGCAGGTCATCGCGCTCGGCGCCCGCTGCCTGGCCGCCCTCGAAGGCGAACCCGCGCCCGCGCGCCATCACGTGCAGCGCATGGCGCCCGCCGCCCTCAGGCACCGCCTCGTTCTGAACTACGCCGCCAGCGCCGAGGGCGTGGACAGCGAGGAGATCGTCTCGCGCATCCTCCGCGAGGCCCCCGTTCCGACCAGCGATTGACGCTGCGAGGAGGTCCCCCCGGATTTTCTCGGAACCTCCCCATCCGCCCGGCGAACATCTCACGTGGAGCCGCAACCTTGGTAGGTCCCGCGCGGCTCCAACTGGCGGACCCGGACATGCTGCCCTGCGAGAGCCTCTGATCGCGCACGCGCGCTGGTCGATCGCATGAGCGCATCGAAGGGACGTCACGTTTCATCTCTCCCTCCGGCGACTCGCCGCCAACGTCGGCTGCGAGTCGCTTCCAGCCCGAATCAGGGCGTGTGACAGAGCGGCGCACGCGCTTCTGTGCAGGCCGCCGCCCGATTCGGGTCGCATCGCCGTCGGTGCGCCTCGCTCATACTCCGGTTAGCATCCGCGTGTGAGCGAGCCCTCCTCCAACAACCCAGATCGCGAAGAGCGCCTCGACGATCACGAAGGCGCCGCCGATCCCGGCGAGACGATCATCCATGACGCTGGCGCCGTCGAAGAAGAGGCCGACGAGACGCTCGCCGCCCTGATCGACGCCGACGCCCCGCCGGCTGAGATCGCGCGCGAAGTCGAATCGCAGGAGCCGGCGGACGCCGCCGATGCACTCGAGACGCTCGAGCCGGATGACGCGAAGGAAGTCCTCAATCGCATGGGCGACGAGGCCGCCGCCGACGCCCTCGCTCATATGAATGAGTCGCTCGCCCTGAGCGCGCTGCTTGACCTCCCACCTGATGAAGCCGCGTCCTATCTCTCGCTGATGGACCCGGATGACGCGGTCGATCTTCTCCAGGTCGCCCCGCGCGAACGCGCCGCCGAGTGGATGGCGCGTGTCCCCGCCGAAACCGCCGCAAAGCTTGGCAGACTCGCCCACTACGACGCCGAGACAGCCGGCGGCCTCATGACCACCGAGTTCATCGCCATCCGCGATGAGTCAACGATCTCGCAAGCCGTCGAAGAGCTCCGCGCCTTCCCGGACGAAATCGAGCAGCAGGTCCTGTACTGCGTCGATGGCGACGGCCGCCTCACCGGCGAACTCGCATTCCGCGACCTCGTCATCAGCCCCGCCGGCGCCGTCGTCAGCGACGTCATGCGCCGCGAGATCGACGCCCTCAAGCCTGAACTCGATCAGGAAGAGGTCGCGATGATCTTCGATCGCTACGACGAAGTGACAATGCCCGTCATCGACTCCAATCGACTACTCCTGGGCGTCGTGCAGATCGACGACGTGATCGACATCATCCGCGAGGAGCAGACCGAGGACGCCTTCAAGCAGGTCGGTGTCGGCGAAGGCGAATCCGTGCTCGCGCCGCTGCCGGCCAAGATCAAGAGCCGCCTCCCGTGGCTCATGGGCAACCTCTTCATGGCGACGATCGCAGCGCTCGTCGTCCTGAAGTTCGAAGGGCTCATCGAACAGGTCGCGATTCTCGCCGTCATCATGCCCATCATCGCCAACCAGGCCGGCAACGCCGGGCACCAGAGCCTGGCCGTCACCCTGCGTGGGCTCGTGCTCCAGGAGGTCCATCGGGGTCGCACATTCCAGCTTCTCATCCGCGAGACGGCCCTCGGCCTGATTTCGGGTCTCGCCATCGGCATCGTCATCGGGCTTGTCATCACCGTCGTCGGGTCGCTTGGCGCCCACACCGAGGCGAGTTGGCGACTCGGATTCATCGCCGCGGCCTCGATGAGCGGCGCCCTCGCCCTCGGCTGCCTCGCCGGAGCGGCGATTCCCCTCTGTCTCGACCGCATGAAGCTCGATCCGGCGGCCGGCTCGTCGATCTTCGTGACCATGGTCACCGACACCGTCAGCTTCGCGGCCTTCCTGGGTCTTGCCTACCTTCTCAGGAGTTGGATCCTCCCTGTCTAGGCCGCCGGCTTTCGAGGTTGACGCCCCCCGGGATGCCCGCGAAACTGGCCCGCCGGGAACCCGAGGCAGGGTTTCCTCGAATCTTCTGACCATTCCACGGGGCAATCTCGGCGATCGCCGGGCCCTGACCCAGGACCACTGAACCTCGACTCCTGCCGGAGGGGGACCGACAGCCCCTCGCGGGAATCGCTCGCATCCGTTTCTTCCGGAGCCTCGACCAAAATGGCACGCACCAACACGAGCGTCGGAATGGGCATCACCGTCACCCTCATGGGTGTGATGCTTCTGGCGACATTCATCCTCGCGATCGTCTTCTACGGCAAGAAGCAGCGCGCCGAAGAGGACTACCGCCGAACCGTCGCCGAGAACAACGCCTTCATCGATGTCGGTGAGCGCGCCCAGTTCGCTGACCTGCTCGCCGAAGCCCAGCGCAACGGCGACTCGCTGGTCGCGTACCTGAATCGCATCTCGCAGGACTCGCTGCGTCACCTCACGGGCTCCTCGCAAGTTACGAGTGTCGATCTGCAACTGATCGACGAGCGCCTGACCGATTCCGGCGCCAACTCGCTCGTTGGTCTGCTCGACAAGCGCGAAAGCAGAATCGTCTCGCTGCAGGATGAACTCGCCAAGGCCGAGGCCGCCCGCCGGCGCGCCGAGACCGATCGCGATCGCGAAGTCTCCCGCATCGGGGAGATCGAGAATGAGCGCTCCACGACCATCGCCGCGCTCAACGACGAGATCGGCCGCTACAAGTCGGAGAACGATCGCTACCGCGCCCAGGTCGGCGACACGATCGAAGCCAACAATGGCCGCGTCGAGCAGATCCGCAGTGAAGCCGCCCAGACTGAGGCCGGCCTCCGCGATCAGCTCGCCGACCTCAACGAGCGCCTCCTCATTCAGCAGGATGAGCTCAAGCGCCTCAAGGCGCAGAACGCCAGCGACACGCTGCGCCCGACGGATGAATACGCACTCGTGGACTCGCTCGTCGTCGCGACGGACGCGCCCCAGCGCCAGGTCTACATCGACATCGGTCGCGACAGCCGCGTCGTCCTTGGCATGACCTTCGAGGTCTACTCCAACGCCGCCGCGATCCAGCCGGATGACTCAGGCAACTACCCGCGCGGCAAGGCGACCGTCGAGGTCATCCGGATCGAGGACAACTCTTCCGTCTGCCGCATCATCCGCGAGAATCGCGGCAACCCGATTGTCGTCGGCGACGTCCTCGCCAACGCCCTCTTCGATCCGAACAAGACATACACCTTCGTCGTCTTCGGCAACTTCGACGCCCAGCGCAACGGCGTCGCCACGCCGCAGGAACGCAACGAGATCCTCGGCCTCATCCGCCAGTGGGGCGGCGAGATCGCGGAAGACATGACAGGCAATGTGGACTTCCTCGTGCTCGGTCAGCGCCCGGTGCTGCCGCCGGCGCCTCCACCAGACGCGCCGCTTGTCGTGATCCAGGAGTATCTCCGCAAGCAGCGGGACGCCCAGGAGTACGACCGACTCTTCAACATTGCGCAGCAGACGAGCATCCCGGTGCTCAACGAGAATCGTCTGTACACGCTCATCGGGCGCTGACGATCCTCAGCACTGGGTGAGTCTGAACGCGTGGCTTCCACCAGAAAGAAGCGCAAGCTGCCGACGTGGTCTCATCCGCTGCTCTATGGCTTCGCGCGCACACTCGATGGCCTCGTCAATATCGCAGACCCCGTCGACTCGATGCGTGTCGCGTCCTCTCTCGGAAGCTGGTACGCCGGCCTTCCGGTGAACCGCAAGCGCCTTCAGCGAGCCGTGGACAACCTCCAGTGGGCGTTTCCCGGGTGGTCCGAGGAGCAGGCGCGCGACTACGCCATCCGCGCCTATCGCCACCTCTTCACGCTCGGCGTCGAGTTCGCCCACATGGGGCGCGCGATGGGGCGAGACAGCGTCTTCGATCACGTCGAACTTGGCAATCTCTCCGTCGCGCTCGGCGAACTGATGAGCGATCAGCCGACGCTTCTCATCACCGGCCACTGCGGCAACTGGGAGCTCCTCGGCGCCACGCTCGGCGATCTCGGCCTTCCCATCCACGCGCTCTATCGCCCCCTCGATGTGCCACAACTCGACAGCTGGGTGCGCCGCACGCGCGCGCGCCAGGGCATCTCGCTCGTGGACAAGTTCGGCAGCGCGCAACTCCTGCCGCGGCTGCTCGACGAGGGCGACCCCGTCGCATTCATCGCCGACCAGAACGCGGGCAAGCGCGGCCTTTTCGTGCCATTTTTCGGACGCCTCTCCTCGGCCTACAAGACCATCGGCCTGCTGGCGATGCGCCATCGAGCGAACGTCATCTGCGGCCACGCCGTGCGCCAGACCGATCTCCGAAGTCCGCGATTCCAATACCGCGTCGATGTCGTGGACGTCATTCATCCCAGCGAATGGGACGACCAGCCGGATCCGCTCTTCTACATCACGGCGCGCTACCGGCGCGCCATTGAGAACATGGTCCGCAGCGCGCCGGAACAGTATCTCTGGATGCATCGATATTGGAAGACGCGCCCCCGATTCGAGCAATCCGGCAAGGCGATGCCTGCTCAACTCCGTGATAAGATCGCGGCGCTTCCGTGGATGACCGACGAGGAACTTCAACGCATCCAGACGCGCGCAGAGCAGGACGCGAAGGAGCACGCAGCGGCGGCCTGAATCGACTTGCAGCGCCGATTGCCCTGACGCCTCCGGCGCCCGATACTGACGCGCTGGCGACGGAACCACTCAGATCCACATGGCAAGCACCAGACAACTCGTCCTGATTCACGCCGACTTCATCGAGAAACCGGGCACAACGCTCGGCATGAAGCGCGAGATCATCAAGGCGCTGGCGCCTTTCAATACGGCGCCCGACGGCTCCCCCCTCGAGCCCGGCGTCGCCTATGGACCGGGTCTGCGCATGGAGATGCCGATGGTCGGCGACAAGGACGAGGTCAATCAGATTCTCGTCACTGTCCTCGACGAAGAGTTCGCGTGGCCGGTGCTGGAGCGCGTCTGCCGCGGGCTTCACTGGGCTCTGCAGGATCCCGATTCCGGACGCACGTTCAGCGTCTGACGCCGTCGCGCATCGACCTCAACGAACCTCCATCTGAAGATCCTCGTCACGGACTTTCATGTCAGTCCCCTGAATCTGCGCCTCGCGCAGGCGGAACTCCTCCATGCCGGGCGGCTCGGGGAAGTACAGGTCGAAGTTCGGGATCTGATCCCGGCGCGTCGTCGAGAGCCAGTCCCACGTCGCGCGGCTGAGGTCCGCAAGATTGCTTGCCTGGAGACGGCGATACATCAGCGCCTGCTGACTCAGTCCAACCTCCCCGCTCGCGAAAAGCCCGATTAGCACATCCGCAGCCGCTCGATAGAAGAACGGCGAGAACGGCTGCATGCGCGCCGTCTTCGTATCTGCGCGCGTGCGAGCGCGTTGCTCCGTCAGGAAATAGTCGTGCACCTGCGCCGCATACTGCATCGACGACTGAAAGACCGTCAGATCGCCCATGAGCAGGCCGTTGCGGAAGGCGTTCTGCAGCGAACTCGAAAGCTCCATCTGCGCGAACTCCGGCGAGTGGATGCGCTCCTGCACATCGAGCTCGACGAACTCCTTCAGCGGCTTCGACATCTTCTCGAAATCGAAGTCCGGCGCATTGAGATTCAGGTACGGATACGTCCGAAGTTGGTTGTAATAGTCATCCGCCTGCTGATAGTCGCCCATGCGGTAGTAGACGCGGACAACATCGTGGAGGAAGTTCTGATAGCCCAGGCTGAAGAGGCGGAAGACGCGCGAGGTGTCTTCGAACTCTGTCGCGCGTGCGTCGAGCTCCTCCGTGAGGATCCGCCCGTACACCGGCGCCCACGCGAGGTCGACCATCTGCACATAGGTGTCATTGAGAATGTCGAACTCGATCTGCCCCCAGCGGAAGAGCTCCTGCATGCAGTGCGTGATCACGCGATCCGTATTCGTGAGATCGAAATCTTCCGTGTTCCGCCGCTGCAGACCCTCTTCGACGCCGCGCGTCGCCCAGTAGAGCCCCTGCGCCGCCGGATGGCGCCAGTCCATCGGACCGTACATACGCATGTACCGGTGCATGCGCGCCGGCTCCATGTTGTACTCGTCGATGAGCACGCGCCGGCGCATATGCGCCACGAGGTCGCCCCACGCGTCGGCGAGCTCCGGATCGTCGTTCATCTCGTTGAGCAATCGCACGAAGGCGTCATTCTGCTCGCTCTCGCGAAGGTGCAGCGTCACGCCCTCCGGTGAGTACGCAAACGCCAGCGCACGCTGCACTTCGAAGGCGCGAAGCGTGTCGCGACCGAGCTCCAGACCGCATTCGCTCGGCAGGCGCTCCACCAGCTCCGCGGCTCGCGGATGCAGCTCGATCAGCTCTTCAAGCGTGTCCGGCGCCACAACGATGCGCTCGAACTGCGCCGCGAAAGCGGCCTGTGTCGCCTTGTAATGATCTTCGAATGGCTCCAGGTCCAACTCGATTCGACGCGTATTGATCTCCTCCAGCGCCTCAGCCCGCACGCGCGGCGGCGGCGGTCCGAGCACCTGCTGCCACTCCCGCGCCAGGCGGCGCTTGTAGAAGAGATGGGCGTCATCCGTCGAGCCCTGGATCTTGTGCACGAAGATCCACGCCATCTCTTTGTGCAGGAGCATGTCGTTCGGATTCTTCGGAATACCCTCGTCGCGCAGCAGGTCGAGCCCGGCCTTCACCCACAGCCACCGCTCGTCGGCGGTGTTCGTCGCGACGGAGATGTTGTACGCCAGATTCCAGGCGTGGAAACCCCAGACGCGCGGGAAGCGCGGCTGCAGTCTCGTGATCGTCTTGCTCAACTCGATCGATTCGTGGAACTTCCCCTCCATCTTCAGATTCTGCGCGCGCATCCAGAGGATGTTCACGAAGAGCCCGCGGAAGGCGCCCATCGCGATGCCGATCGCGACTTCCGGCGGATCGCTCTCGTTGACTCGATCGTGATAGCCGAGCTGCGCCTTGCCCGAGGCGGCCGTCACGACGGTGCTCAGCACCATCGACGACACCAGCCCCACGGCCAGGAACACGCCCGCCACCAGCTGCACTGTCCGATCCCGTTGCATGCTCTGTGCCTCTGACTCAGTGCCCCGAATACAGCGCAAGCTCGCGCCGGCGGAAGATGGCCCACCCCGTAAGCAGGGACGCTCCGACCCAGACGCACATCACGAAGGCGCCCCAGGCGAGGCTCGCCCAACTGATCAGGCGTCCATCCACCAGCCGCTCAGCCGGCCTCAGCTCGTTGTACGTCTGAAATGCCCACGCGATCGGAAATCCCATAATTCGGAACGCAGTTCCCATGGGATCGAACTCCTGCGTCACGCCATTGATGAACTGATACTCATCCAGGGCCAGCATCAGGAATCCCGCCGTCTCGCCGCAGATCAGCACCAACAGCCCGAACATGCACGCGACGGGGAAACTCACGAACGTCGCCGCCGCCATCGTCATCGCCGCGAGGAAAATCAGTTTCACCCACATGACGAGCGCGACGCGCAGGAAGTTCACCTCATAACCGCCCACCACGTACAACATCTCGAGCCCGTCCGGCGGGAATCGCATCGTCATCGGATTCACGCGCCCGGTCGTCGGGTCACCATTGCCGATGGTCACCTCCAACTCGCCATCCGGCCCGATCAGCGCCGGAGAGACCTCCACCGTCTGTGACGTATTCAGCGCTGCCTGGCGGAGCATCATGCTCTCACCCTCGGTCGAGCTGAACCGGATGAACATGCGATACAGCGCCGTCGGATCGTCGGCGCCGGCGTTCACGAGATAGCGGAATGTCAGGGGATTCACCTCCAGCGCCGCCTGTCGCTCCGCGCGCTCCTGGATCTGCGCGCGAAGGTCGTCGGTGACGCGCTGGCCATCACTCTGAGCTTCTCGCAGCAGCGCATCGAAGCGCCGATCGACGACCCCCCGGAATTTCCGTCGCGGCTCGTCCAGCCCGGTGAAGGTGAACGTCGCGAACGCGCCCGGTGAGACCGATCGCATCTGACGTTCGATCTGCTCGATCGTCTCCTTGCGCGCCTGCGCGCGTATCAACCGTTCCGCCCGCGGATCGCCGACAAGCGTCGTGTCCTGGCTCAGCAGGTCGCGCGTGCGATCCTCCACCACGCTCTCAATGAGCGCCTCGTCCGGTGTCGGCGTCTGCGCCTCCACGCCGCGCCGGGCGACCAGCACCTGCGATCGCAGCAGCGCTCGATCAGCGCTGGCGTACACGCCCTCCTCGACTTCGACCACGAGCGCATCCGGCGAAGGAACATACGGCTGCACCTCACCTTGCGCCCGCTGGCCGGCGAGATACTCGATGAACAGGAACACGCCCGATGCGCAGACAATCAGCAGCACCGCGTTCAGCGTCGAAACGCCAAGCCATTTGCCGAAGAGATACTCCACCGGATTGACCGGCTTGCACATCGTCTGCCAGATCACGCGGTCGCGCTGATCAAAGGCGATCGTCGCCGCGCTGAAGAAGACCGTCATCAGCGCCAGCGTCCAGAAGGCCCCGCTCACGCTGTACTGCATGAAGGACTGCACACGAAAACGCAGCGGCTGCGCCTCGTTGAGCACGCCCGGCAGGCCCGCCAGCAGCACGATCAGCAGAACGATGAAGATCAGGCTGATCTTCATGCGCACCGCCTCGTTCAGCACATTTCGCGCCACGGCGAGAATCGGCGTGTGGCCACTGAGAAGCAGCCGTGCGCCCTGCATCAGCGCGGCGAAACTCGCAGCGAGCGCCGCCGTTCCCAGCGTCAGGCGCCCAAATCCGTGCGTCGCTTCGAACTGAAAGAGCGGCCACGTCACCGCCGTCGTCAGCAGCGCAAGTCCGAGATAGGTCAGACTGATCCCCAGCCAGATCACAAGCAGCGACATCGCTGTCGCAAGCAGAATCCCGACGCCGACAGCCACGTACGCATCCCGCGACGACAGCATCCTGCCGACATCGCCGACATCGACACGCTTCTCGAGCACGTCGCTCTCAGCGCTCTCCGCGCTCTGAACCTGACTCGATTCCTGCGCAGCTTCGATCGTCGCCGGCGCGTTCATGTAGACGAGCCATGACGAGTACGCGATGACCGCCAGCACGACAATGAGAATGGTCGCGCCGACCTTGAATCCCAAACGCTGTTGGCGCCGGTTCAGTGAGCTGACGAAGTCAGCGGCGCTCACGAAGAGTCGTCCTTCGCTTCGTCTTCATCCGGCGTGTCGAGCAGCGAGCTGATCATGCCCAGATCCGCGTCCTGCGTGCGCTGCGCAAAGTCCTGGGCCTTCCCCGATTCCTTCGCCGGATCCGGCTTCGGAGCAGGAGCGGACGCCTCCTCTTTTCGCGGCTTGACCAGACCCTCGATCAGATTCGAGTCCGGGCCCGCATCATCGACAGCGACAGGCTCAGGCTCGCCCGCGACAGGCATCGGCTTCACCGCCGGCGCCTCCTGCTCGCTGACGAGTTCCTCGATCAGCGCGCTGCCGGAGGACTGCTCCTCTTCCTCCGCAAGCAGGAACGCCGCGGTCTGGCCGCCCGAGGCGGCGCCGCTCGTCTCCGCCTGCTCATCGCGCGCCTGATCGACGATGCTCACGAAAAGCTCCTCGAGCTTCTGCCGCGGCTTCGTGACCCGCCGAATCGCGTGGCCTGTGCGCGTCATCAGGAGGTCATCGATCTGACTGACCGTCTCATCGTCGATCGCATCGACTTCGAGCGTCATCTTTTCACGCGCCGTGAGCAACTCGTCGCACGTTCCCTCGGCGCGCTTCTTACCGCCATAGAGAATCGCGAGCCGATCGACACAATCCTCAACATCCGAGAGCTGGTGGCTCGAGAGCAGGACCGTCTTGCCGCGGCGCCCCAGGCTGACGATCAGATCCTTGACCTGCCGCGTGCCGAGCGGGTCGAGACCGGTTGTCGGCTCATCGAGCACGAGGAACTCCGGATCGTTGATCAGCGCCTGCGCGAGCCCGATGCGGCGCTGCATGCCCTTTGAGTACTCCTTGACCTGCCGATGCTGCACCTGCGCAAGGCCGACCATGTCCAGGAGCTCCTCAATACGGCGCTTGCGCACGCGATAATCGAGTTGAAAGAGCTTGCCGTAGTAGTCGAGTGTCTCGCGCGCGTTCAGGAACGGATAGAGATACGACTCCTCCGGCAGCACGCCGATGCGCTTCTTGATCGCAACGTCTGATGGCGGCCGACCGAAGACGGCCACGCGCCCGCGCGTCTTGTGCAGCAGACCGAGCAGAATCTTGATCGTCGTTGACTTGCCTGAGCCATTCGGCCCCAGCAATCCGAAGATCTCGTGCTCGTGGATCTCCATATCGAGCGAATCCACCGCGCGCGCCTTTGGGCGCATCCAGAAGTCACGGAAGATCTTCGTCAGACCCTGCGTGACGACAACCGGACGCTTTCCGGTCTGCGCCTGAACCAGAGGCTCACCTGCTGCTGCCTGAACCATGCGTGCTGACTGCTCCTGTGACAAAAGCGCCGCGCGGGGCGCGACTCAGTCGAGATCTTCGTTCGCCCGGCGGAATTCTCGATCGCGCCGGCGATCGCGAGCGTCCTGCTGGAACTCACCCTCGCGCCTGAGGATGGATATGCCCGTCTCCAACGTATTCCGTTCGATCTCGCGCGCTTCGGCGATCGCCGGATTCGAGTTCAGCCACACCCGAATGTCCTTCGGCGGCACGCGGAACACCTCCGCCTCAGTCAGGTACAGGAACTCCCGGAACGCCTGACCCCACTCATTCGCGATGAACCACGAGGGACGCTTGCGATACAGATCGAGCTTCGTCTCGAAGGTCGCGGCGCGAGCCCGCCATTCGTTCACCTGGTTCGTGCGATACTCGCGCGCCGAGATCATCTGCCCCGCCGCAAGGCCAGCGATGGTCATCATCCGACCGTCGACCTCGACCGGCTCGCCATCGATCACGGCGTTGATACGCGCCAACGTCTCCGCCTCGGTGCCCGCGTCGCCCACTGCGATCGCCCGTTCGTATTCGTCGATCAGCGGCGTCAGAACCGAGTGCACTTCACCCGCGGCCTGGAGAAGCCGACGTTGCGCTTCCGCCTCACCCTCTTCGAGCTCCTTGGCGGCGTTCGCCTCGGCGGTGAGCACCCGCTGGTAGTCCCCCCGCGCATTGCCCGGAGGCAGGCGCTCCGCGAGCAAGACCGAACTGATCGTGACGCCGGCGCCGATCTCATCCAGAGCCCGCTGGGCGCCCTCGCGCACGCGCTGCTCGATCGATGATCCACCTTCACCCATCGTCGTCGTGTCGCGAAGCTTCAGCAGCGAATCCAGCGTTGTCTCCGCCGCGGCCTTCACGATCGCGTTCTCGACAGCCGCGCGCACGATGTTCGTCTCGTCCTCGGAGACGATGTTCCGCACATTCGACGCTGGCTGGCTCCGATTCCACAGAACCGTCCACCATGTGTGCGCGATGCCGACGTCGCCCGTGACAAGGCTCCGTGACTTCGGATCCATCGGATTCAGATCGGCGACCGTCGCAATCAGCGTGGACATGGCGCGCCCGGCTTCCTTGGGAGGTCCGAACGAGTCCGTGATCTGCAGGTCCGCCTGACCCGTCTGCACCTTGATCAACTCACCCGCCGGCCACGGCGCAACAAGCGTCCATCCCGGAGGCACGTTGTCCTCCATCACGGCGCCGAAGCGCAGCTTCACGCCCTTCTCGGATTCCGACACCGTCTGCAGACCACTGAAGAGAAAGAGCACGCCCAACAGGCACATCACGAGGATGAGCAGCCGATAGGTGATGCGCAACGCATCCGTCAGCGACTTCTGCGCCGCGTCCATCGACGCAAGCTCATCATCGCGCCGGAATGAGCCAGGAGTCCGCTGCTCTGGATTCGGCAGGCTTGTCACTCGCCGTCCTCCTCAGTCGGGACGTTCGCGCTCGGCATGCCGCCGGTCCCCTGCAGACCCTGCTGCTGCAGCTCCTGCATGCGGTCCGGATCGAAGACGCCCATGCCAGGCGTCGAGGTCGGAATAATCAGCGTCGTCTTACCGGCGATGAGATTCCTCAACATGCGAAGATTCTCGATGAAGATCGCCAGTTCAGGGTCCGACTCGAGTCGCTGCGCAATGACCGCGGCCTCCATATCGCCGCGATTCTTGATCTCAGCGGCGCGTGCCCGAGCGAAACTCAGAATGCGCTCTGCCTCGGAGTCCGAAATGTCCTTGACCTTCAGCGCCTCAGACTCGCCCTTCGTGATCGTCTCCGTCGCCAGCGCCTGCTGCGCCGCCTTCATCCGACCCAGCACATCGCGCGTCGTCTCCTCGGGAAGCACCACGCGATTGATGCCGACGAGACCAACCTGGATGCCCCACTGGTCAACCTGTCCGTCGGCGATGATCCGAGCCTTGATGCCCTGTTCCAGATCGCCAAGACGCGACGCCCCGCGCTGCGGGCTGAAGAGCTCATCCATCCGGTACCGGCTCAGTTCGGACATCGCGCTGCGAAGCTGCGCGTTGATCGCCTGCTCCGCCGCCCGGTAGTGCGTTTCCTCCGCCGCGCCCTCGCTGCCGAAGCTCTGGAAGAACTTCAGCGGATCGCTCACGCGCCACGTCAGGAAGCTCCGCACAACGAGCTGACGATTGTCCGATGTCTGCTGCGTCTCGCTCTGCGTCTCCAGCATGCGGGCGCGCGTGTCGTACACGGCCACGCTCTGGATCGGCTTCGGCCAGCGCCACATCAGGCCCGGCTCGGAGCGCACACTGTCCTCATCAGCCTGGCCGAACGTCGCCACGACGGCCGACTCCGTGAAGCGCACCGTCTCCGTGCAAGCGAAGAACAGAAAGCCGATGAATATGACGGCCCCGAGGCCGACCATCAGGAACCTCTTCACAGTGACTACTCCTGCGTCGCGGACTTCGACTCGAAGCCCTGAATATTCGTTTGAAGCTCTTCGAAGTTCATGTTCACGCCCGGCTCGACAGGCGTCAGGAAAATGCGAGCGTCCTCAACCGCGCCGATCCAGGTGTTGAAGTACAGCACCGCCATGAACACACCCGGCGCCGCGCTATGCAGCGCCGAACGCCCGGCCTGTCGTGTGACCACTTCCTGCTGGCGCATGCGAAGCTGCCAGCGATCGGCTCGCGCACTGGCGATCATGACCGCCGCCTCGCCGCCCGCGCTCTCGATGAGCTCCTGGATGCGAAGCTCCTGCTCGAGGATCGCCGACTCACCGGCGTCGCGATCTCGCATCCGCTCGATCTCATCCAGCCCGTCGATGATCTCTTGCGCAAGCGTCGCATCGCCCACTGTCCGGATCAACGACTCCATCGATCCCGCCTCGCTGTAGATCATCATCGCGCGGCTTCGCTCCATCGCCGCGATCACTTCCGTAAACGACCGCGCCACCTCCTCGTCATACGGAGGATGCGCCCCCGCGATGCCGACGCTCACAAGCTCGATGCCCGCGCCGTACGGCTCGCCGGTCTCAGGATTCACAGGACCCAGCGCCGCAAACCGACGCTCAAGCTCAACCCGCAGTTCCTGCGGCATCGCCGCCCTGCCCGAACCGAGAATTTGATTCACCGAATGCGACGCCGCGAACTCGATCATGTATTCCGTCGCGACCGACTCAAGCAGACGTCGCCGAATCGCGTCTGGATCATCAGCCGGACCATCCGCCGCGAGCATGCGATACGCCACGAGATCGTTGACGCGATACATGAGCGGCGCCTCGATCGCGAGCATCGACAAGCCGCTGCCTGACTCACGCGCGCCCTGCTCGTAGTTCACCGACTGCACCAGGAAGAACATCTCTTCGACGCCGTGCGGCTGAGTCCACAGGATGGCGCCGCCTTCCTTCGGCGGATGCGAACCAATTGTGATCTTCTCGAGGCGTCTTGCCGGGAACGTCTCGACGGTCTCGAAAGGCCACGGCATCTTCAGCGCCAGCCCGCTGTCGAGCACGCGCTCGAGCTTGCCGAATCGGAACTTCAGGCCCTGCTCATTCGGCTCAACCACCGCGGCCGTCGTCATCAGCCACACGATCAGCACCGCGAAGATCGTCAGTATCGCCATCGAGTTGCGAAGCAGCCTGTAGAACCACGTCGAACTGACATCGAAACCGAACTGGTAGTTGATCGCCTCGTTGATCGTCTCGACAAGACGATCCGGCGCCGCGACGAAGCCGAGCACGCGCGAATCGAACGCAGGCCGCGGCACTTCACCAGTGCGACGCGGTCTGTAGATATTCAAAACGAAATTGAGGAAGACCTCGCCGCCCAGCGCCATCATGACGATGGGCACCGCAACACCGAGATATCCCAGGACGCGCTCGCTGCCCGCAAACGCAGCGCCGTGCGCGATCGCAAGGGCCAGCCCGAGCAGCGAGGCCCCGACCATCGACGCCGCGCCCGCTCGCAGATTCGCCCAGGCGCTCTCCTGCGCCATGCCCGCGACGAACCGGCCGAAGATGAAACCGACGATCGCGATGCCGATGCCGAGAGACACCGCCCAACCAACCATTTCAGACAGCGCGCTGTAGGAGCCCAGCTCCAGGCCCGGCCTGGCGATTGTGAATCGCCAGTAGCCCAGACCGATCAGGGCGCCGCCCACGATCACACTGATGACCGGGAGCAGCATCTTGTGCATCCACGCCAGTCGCTTCGCGGCGACGCGGAGTTCACTCTCGATCTCCCCGAAGACCGATGCCTGAGCCGCGCTCGACGTCGCGTAGAGGTCGGCCTCCTCCGCTTCAAGGCGCTCGAGCCGGTGCTGCTGGAAGACCAGCGCCAAACCGACCCAAACCGGGATGCCGACGAGTGCGTAGAAGAATCCACTGATGGCCGTCGCGTCGCGCCCGAAGACGCCGTAAAGCAGCAAGGCCAGCGTGATGCCGAGCTGAATCACGAGTCCGATGAGGGACACGCTCGTCGCCCGCTTGTAAGAGACAGGATCAGCCTTCATGGGGTTTGTATCCCGGGTGGAGAACCCGGCTCAGCTAGCTCGATGTTCCTTGGACTCGCACTCGCCGGAGGCGGCGCGCCGTGCGGGGCCTATTGTGACGTCCCGGAGACCGGATTGCACCCTCCCTGGACCCTCTGACACGTCTCAGCGGGCCCGGAGCCGATTGTTGGCGCGTTCCAGGCTCAGGGCGAACGCTTTGCTGTACGACGATCCTCGCCGTATGTTCACCCCGATTCCCCAGGATGAGCCGATTCGCACCGGGCGGCCCGGCGGATGCAGCGGCGAGAGTCATTCCTATCAGGGCAGCCGACTGCTGTCCGTGTCAACCATCTGAGAAAGCGGTCCTCTTCCCCGCAACCCCATGATTGGACAGATCCTCGCCATCGCCCGGAACACGTTCCTCGAGAGCGTCAGACAGCCCATCTTCTTCATACTGCTCATCGCAGGATGGCTGCTCCAGGTCTTCAACGTCCTGCTCAGCGGCTACAGCATGGGCTATCGCGACTCCTCCGAGGTCACCGGCGACAACAAGCTCCTCCTCGACATCGGACTGGCGACCGTCTTCATCGTGGCCACCCTCCTGGCCGCCTTCCTCGCCACCGCCGTTCTCTCACGCGAGATCGAGAACAAGACGGCCCTCACCGTCATCAGCAAGCCCGTCGGACGCCCCATGTTCGTCATTGGGAAGTACCTGGGCGTGACCGGGGCCATTCTCCTCGCCTCCCTCGTCCTCCTCCTCTTCGCCCAGTTCGCCCTCCGCCACGCCGTGCTCTCGACCGCCCGAGACAGGGTGGACATGCCCGTCATGGTCTTCTCTCTCCTGGCCATCGGCATCTCCATCGGCGTCGCCTGCTGGGGCAACTTCTTCTACGGCTGGGTCTTCTCCTCCTCATGCACCTTCATGATGGCGCCCACGGTCCTGCTCGCCTGGCTGGGCATCCTCCTGCTCGACAAGCAATGGAGTCTCCAGCCCATCACGACGGACCTCAAGCCGCAGGTGCTCATCACCTCCGTCTCCATCCTGCTCGCAATGCCCGTTCTCTGCGGCGTGGCCATATGCGCTTCCACGCGCCTCGGGCAGGTCATGACGCTTCTCGTCTGCACCGGCGCCTTCCTCCTCGGGCTCATGTCCAATCACTTCCTGGGCTCGCGCGCATTTACGAACACCAGCATCGGGATCGTGGCCAATGTCTCGATCGACCGCGACGTCAACGGCGACCTCAACGACGCCACGGACATGTGGACCGTCGATCTCACGGGCCCGCCGACGCAGTCAATCAAGGTTGGCGACGCGATGTACTGGGGTCCCAGTCCCGTCGGCGTGCGCCTCGCCGTTCCGCGATTCGAGCCCTTTGAAGGCGATACGGCCGATCTGCAGCAGGTCGTCGATCCGGGAGTCGCGCCGGCCATCGCCGTGCGGAGCGCAGACGCCGACGAGTTCAGCTACGGGATCATCAACGTTGGCGGCCTCGCCGTGCAGCGCCCGCCGGAGCCGGGCGACTATGTCTTCCTCGCGCCGACAAGGGTCGCGCCCGTCGCCGCCGGGCTCTGGGGCGTCGTGCCGAATCTCCAGTTCTACTGGCTCATCGACGCCGTCACGCAGAATCACAAGATCCCGGCGTCCTACCTGGGACTCGTCCTGCTGTACACGCTCGCGCAGGTGATAACGCTGCTGGCGCTCTCGGTGATTCTCTTCCAGAAACGCGAAGTGGGCTGATCGATCAGATCGTCTCGTCGGCGCCGACCTCGGGGCGCTTCTTCGCGACGCCGAACCAGAGCAGGCAGAACGCCGGCCAGGCGAAGCCGAGCAGCACGGCGATCGCAATCCCGATGAACATACCGATGGGACCGCCCTGCGATTGCTGCTGCGAGAAGGTCGCATCCGGGTTGTCCTGGATCCACTGCGCGATCTCAGCCTGCACCTGCAGTTGGATGTAGATGCTGGCGATCGTGAGCACAACGGCGCCAGCCGCCCAGATGAGATGCAGCTTCCGGCCCTGCGCTTTTCGCGAGACCGTCATCACGCCAGCCACGATCAGCACGATCGCCCAGCCCAGTCCGATGGCGAGCAGCGCCATATTCAGCGCCGGCGGATTCATCACGATCGGCGGGAAGCCGCCTTCCATCGCGCCGCTCTGCTCAGCATTCCGGAGCATCGCAGGGGCGGCCAACGCCATGCCGCCGCTGAGCACGCCGCAACACTCATTCAGCGCGCCCATGACGATGCTGATGATCCCGACAACCTTCGGCCACGCCGGTGGCGGCTCAAGATCGACCGAGTCGAATCCATCGGCGTCCGGAGGCGCCACGAAGACATCGTCGCCGTTGTTCACGTTCGGGTCTCCCTGATCGTCCTGCATCAGTATGTCCTTCCGATTCGGCGCGATGCGCTTTCAGGCGCGCCTCACTTACAACTGGCTCAGGAATCGCACATCATTCTCGAAGAGCATGCGAATGTCCGGGATGCCGTACTTGCCCATCGCGATGCGCTCGATGCCGAAACCGAACGCGAACCCGGTCCACTCCTCGGGGTCGTAGCCGACAGCCTCGAACACAGCCGGGTCGACCATGCCGCAGCCGCCCAGTTCAACCCACTCCGCGGGCTTGTCCGGGCGAAGGCGGATCTTCATGTAGAACTCGGCGCTCGGCTCGGTGAAGGGGAAATAGCTGGGAATCAGCCGGATCTCAGCGTCCTCGCCAAAATACGCGCGGGCGAACTGAAAGAGCGTCGTCTTCAGATCGACCATTGTCACCTTGCGATCGACGTACAGCCCTTCCAGCTGGTGGAACATGAACGAGTGCGTCGCGTCCACCGTGTCCGGGCGATACACGCGCCCCGGCGAGATGATGCGCAGCGGAGGCTTCCGCGACTCCATCGTCCGAATCTGCACCGTGCTCGTCTGCGAGCGCAGCATGCGCGGCTCATCCGTCGTCAGCGGATCATCGACATAGAAATTGTCAATCGGCTCCCGCGCCGGATGCTCCGGCGGGATGTTCAGCTTGACGAAGTTGTGCGCATCGTCCTCGAGTTCCCGACCATGCACGACCTCGAATCCCATGCGTCCGAAGACCTCGCACAACTCGGCCTTCACGCGCGAGATCACATGGCGCCGGCCCAAAGCAGGCGCGATCGCCGGCTCGGAGAGATCGATCATCGGACCGCTCTTCTTTGCGCCGCCGCCACCAAGTGAACTCTTCCGCTCCTCGAAGGCCTCCGTCAGCCGGACCTTGACGGCGTTAAGCTTCTGCCCGACCGCCGGCTTCTCTTCCTTCGGGACGTCTTTCAGTCCCCCCATCGCGGCCTTCAGGCGCCCCTTGCTGCCGAGATAGTCGATGCGCCACTGCTCGAGCGCACCGGCGTCGCTCGCCTCGGCGACTGCCGAAAGCCCTTCCTGTTCAAGCGCTTCCAACTGTTCGAGCATGTCGAGAATCTACCAGAGCAGGGCCCGACGCGCCGCCAGCGCGACGCGCATGAAAAACCCCGGCTCGACCTGCGCCGCGCCGGGGTGGATGAAGCAGATCATGGTCAGCGAGATCAGTCCTCGCCGCCCTCTTCAGCCGGCGCCTCAGCGGCCGCCTCGGCCTCGGCCTTGGCCGGCGCCTTCTTCGCGAAGCCCTTGCGGACTTCGGCGGCGCGAGCCGTGCGACGATCCGCGATGCGACGACGCGTGCTCACGCGACCGCCGATTTCCGGGCCGTCTTCTTCGCCGACGAGCTGCAGCACGCACAAGTCGCCGCCATCGCCCTTGCGATGCTCGCCGAGCTTGACGATGCGCGTGTACCCGCCCGGTCGATCCGCATATCGCGGCGCGACTTCCTCGAAGATGTGCTTCACTAGCTTCGGCGCCTTCTTGAGCTCGCCGTAGCGATTGCGCTTCACCGAGTCCTCATCCGGGAGGTTGAAGTACTCGCTGGCGCGCTCGATCGCCCGCTCGCGTCCCTGGCGCGCCGTCTCCGGCGCGTCCTGAGGCAGATGCAGCCACGTAAACGCATTCCGGTTGCCGCCCATCTTCGAGATCACCAGGCGGCGCGAATGCAGATCGTCGCGCTTGGCCATCGTGATGATCTTCTCGACGAAGGGCTGCAGCGCCTTGGCGCGCGGAACGGTCGTCGTGATCTGGCCGTGTTCAAAGAGACCCGCCGCCATGTTGCGCAGCGTGGCCTTGCGATGGGCCATGGTCCTGCCGAGTTTGTAGCCTGCCATGCGATGACGCATCTGTAAGCACTCCGAAATAGGGCCGACGATCATACCGATCCGGCAGGTGGCGTGGATCGGCCGGCCTTTGTCTGTCCTGTCAGTCCGCCCGACGCCCGCAAGCGTCGAACGCCCTCAGATTCCGGCTCAGCCGGCGGTCTGGACGCCTTCCGGCAGATCCATCCCGAGGGTGAGATCGAGATCGGTGAGCTTGCGCTTCACCTCTCGCAGCGATGTCTTTCCAAACGAGCGGACCTTGAGAAGATCGCTCTCCGCCTGGCTCACGAGATCCGCAACCGTGCCGATCTGCGCCGACTCCAGGCAGTTGCTCGCGCGAACGGAGAGATCCAGTTCGCTGATCGGCATCGTCAGCTTGCGGATCAGCTCCTCGTCCACGTCCGCAGCCGCGGCCGCCGCCTCCGACACGCGCTCCTCGCCCGGGTCCGTGAACTGCACGAACGGGTTCAGGTGCTTGCGCATGATCTTGGCGGCTTCGACGAGCGCCATCTCGGGCGTGACCGTGCCGTTGGTCCACACCTCGAGGATCAGCTTGTCGTAGTTGGTCTTCTGGCCGACGCGCGTGTCCTCGGTCTTGTAACGCACGCGCTGCACGGGGCTGTAGATCGCGTCGATCGGAATGACGCCGATCTCCTGCTCCTCGACCGCCTCGTACTGCTCACTCGCCGGGACGTAGCCGCGCCCCTTCTCGACCTTGAACTCCATCTCGAAGTCGATCGACTCCGTGAGCGTCGCAACGACGAGATCCTTGGTGTAGATCGTGACCGCGGTGTCCGCCTCGATCAGGTCGGCCGTCACCTCGCCCGGGCCGCTCGCGGCAAGACGCATCGTCTTGGGCTCATCGCCCTCGAGGCCCACGACCAGGCTCTTGATGTTCAGGATGATCTCGGCGACATCCTCCTGCACGCCCGGCAGCGACGAGAACTCATGCTCGGCGCCCTTGATCTTGACGGACGTGATCGACGCGCCCTCGAGCGTCGAGAGCAGGATGCGACGGAGGCTGTTGCCGACCGTCGTGCCGAAGCCGCGCTCGAACGGCTCGACCGAGAAGCGGCCGTAGCGATCGGAAGCGCTGGCGTGATCCAGCGTAATTCTGTTGGGCAGTTCGAGCCCGCGCCATCTGATGCGCATAGTGATGAACTCCAATTCTCAGCAGGGTTTCGAACAGTGACGAACGAAACGCCGCGAGTTCGCGGATGCGCCGGCGTCGGCTGCTGAGCCCAACGCCCGCCCCTTCTTTCTCGCGACGGAAAACTCCTCGATTGTCGGCGCCCGCGCCTGAGGCTGCAGGCCGCCAGGCCGCGACTCAGACGCGGCGCTTCTTCTTCGGACGGCAGCCGTTGTGCGGCACCGGCGTGTGATCCTCAAGCGCCGTCACCTTGATGCCGGTGGAGGCCACACCGGTGATGGCCGACTCGCGACCCGGACCGGGCCCCGTCACCTTCACCTCGACCTCCATCATGCCCATCTTGCGGGCCTTGTTGCCGCAGGACTCGCCGGCGCGCGTCGCCGCGAATGGCGTCGACTTGCGGGCGCCCTTGAAACCGATCGTTCCGGCCGAATCCCAACACAGCGTCTCGCCGCCCATGTCGGTGATCGTCACGATCGTGTTGTTGAACGACGCCTTCACATGGCAGATGCCCTTGACGACGTTCTTGCGAATCTTCTTGCTCTTCTTGGCCATCGTGTATCCGGTCTGTATTTCGTCTTCCGAGCCGACGGCTCGGGTGTTGTCTCTGGATCAAGCGGCCAGGAGCCGCACGAGTGAGCCTCGCTTAGCCCTTGACGCCCTTCTTGCCGGCGACCGTCTTCTTGCGGCCCTTGCGCGTGCGAGCGTTGCATCGCGTCCGCTGTCCGCGAACCGGAAGGCCGCGACGATGGCGATCGCCTCGATACGAGCGAATGTCGCGAAGGCGACCGATGTTCTGCGCCACCTGGCGACGCAGGGCGCCCTCCACGACAAAGCCGGCGTCGATCGCCGCGGCGATCGAAGACACCTGCTGATCCGTCAGTTCCCGCGCCTTCGTGTCCGGATCGATGCCGGTCGCCGCGAGGATGTCATCCGCGAACCTCGGGCCGATCCCGTAGATGTAGCGGAGGGAGTAACGGATCTTCTTGTTCTCAGGAACGTCAACGCCTGCAATACGTGGCATCGGGCCCACTCCTGCCGGCCTCTGGCCGGACTTTGTTCTCTGTCAACCTCGAGCCAGACGGCTCGTCTTCATCTCAACGAAACAACAGCTCGATTCAGCCCTGCACCTGCTTGTGCTTGGGATTGGCAGGGCAGATCACCCGCACCTTGCCCTTGCGGCGGACAATCTTGCACTGATTACAAATCCGCTTGACGCTTGATCGAACCTTCATCGCTTCACTTCGCTTTCTATTGCGCCGCACACTGGCGACGACGCTCTATCCAACTCACCGAAACATGCTCAGTGCCGGTACGTGATCCTCGCCTTCGTGAGGTCGTACGGGCTCATCTCTACTGTGACGCGGTCGCCGGGAAGAATGCGGATGTAGTGCTTCCGCATCTTGCCGGACACATAGGCCAGCACCGTGTGGTCGTTCGGGAGCGTCACCTTGAACATCGCGTTCGGCAGCGCCTCCGTCACCGTGGCTTCAAGCGTCAGTTTGTCGTCCTGTTTCGGCATGCATCTCCGTCTTCAAAACACAGGAATCGCCGACAAGCCGCCTCATGCGGCCGTCAGCACAATCGCTCCACTGCCGGTCACCGCCACCGTATGCTCCGCGTGGCAGGCGACCGATTCATCCTGGGTGACCACCGTCCAGCCATCATCCCGCACGCGCACCGCCGTTCGCCCTGTTCGGGCCGGCGAAGCGAGGGTAAGGATAGGCTCGACAGCCAACGTCATCCCTTCTCGCAACTCGAAATCAGCGATCGTCCCGAGGTGGTCGAACGGATGGCACGCCGGCGCCCGGGGCGGCTCGTGCAAAGCCTTGCCAACCCCATGTCCGACATACTCCTCAACCACCCCGAAACCCGCTTCGTCAGCGATCCGCTGGATCTCCATCGCAATGGATGACCACCGGACGCCGGGCGACATCATATCAATCGCCCTCGCAAGCGCCCGCTCCGTCGTCTGGAGCAGACGCGCGCGCTCCGAATCCGCCCCTTCCGGGGAATCCACGAGCAGCGTCGTCGCCGAGTCGGCGCACCAGCCCTCGTCGCCCCCCATCCGGATGCCCACGTCGATCGTCACGAGATCACCCGCCTCGATCACGCGCTCGCCCGGAATGCCGTGCACCACCTCGTCATTCACCGAGACGCAGCACGCGCCCGGAAATGGCGGAGAAGCGCCTTGGCGGTAGCCTTCGAAGAGCACCTTGCCGCCGCCGGCGCCGATCGTCTCGCGGACGATCGCATCCAGTTCCAGCGTGGTCACGCCGGGTCGGCAGGCAGCCCGGGCCTTCTCCAGGCACTTCGCGACCAACGCTCCGGCGGTGCGCATCTGCGCGAGCTCCGCCTCAGTGCGAAGGCCGGCGCCCGTCGCCGGATCATGCTTCAGTCCGCGCCGGCCGGAGACGCGCGCAGGGATGGACTTCGCCCACCCACTGGCTTTCTCCGAGACTCCGGACTGGACCGTCGCGTGCTGCATTACCTCGGGCCTCGAATCTTCTGGCCCTTGCCCTTGTCATTGCCGCCGAGGAAGCCGGCGTAGTTCCGCATCAGCAGGTTCGCCTCGATGCGCTGGATGAAGTCCAGGCCCACCGACACGACGATCAGCAGTCCCGTGCCGCCCAGGAACGCCGCCACGAAGTACGGCACACCGAACGAGGCCTGCACAATCATCGGCGCCACTGCGATCACCGAAAGGAACCCGGCGCCCACATACGTAATGCGCTCCATCACCGTCTCGAGATACTCCGCGGTGCGCGGACCCGGGCGCAGACCCGGAATGAACGAGCCGTGATCGCGTAGCTGCTTCGACATCTCCTCCGGATTGAACTGAATCGTCGTCCAGAAGTAGCTGAAGAAGTAGACCATCAGGATGAACAGCACCGCGTACGGATACTGCCCGGCCTGGAACGCCTGGCTCAGGAACGTCGTCGTTTCTTGATAGATCGCCAGCCACGTGCTTGGATCACCGCCGGCCGCCGTCACCATCGCCTGCGACTGCTGCTGCATGTACCCGAAGAGCACCGACGGGAAGATCATGAGGCTCGACGCGAAGATGATCGGCATGACGCCGCCGTGATTCACCCGAAGCGGCAGGTACGAGCGCTGCCCGCCGTACACCTTGCGTCCGCGTGTGTGCTTGGCCTGCTGCACCGGAATGCGCCGCTGCGCGACCGTGATCAGCACGCTGCCCGCCACGACGAAGACGAAGGAGATCACGAGCATGATCACCGCCATCCAGCTCATCGTGGGCTCGTCGATCTCCGGAATGCTGAGGGCGCTCTGGACAAAGCCGAGCTGCCCGATGGGTGAGTTGTTGACGACCCAGTTAATCGCCACCGGCATCTGCGCGAGAATGCCCGCCGTAATGATGAGCGACACGCCGTTGCCGATGCCGTACTTGTCGATCTGCTCGCCGAGCCACATCAGGAACGTCGTGCCGGCGGTCATCGCGGTGACGGCCATCAGCCACCACACGGGATTGTTCGCCCACTGCTCCATGATCAGGCCCTGGCTGCTCTTGATGAATGAGAGCCACGCCACGCCCTGGATCACGCACAGACCGATCGTCAGGTAACGCGTCCACTCCGTGATCTTCTGCCGACCCGTCGGACCCTCCTGCTGCAGCTTCTTCAGCGGCTCGGAGATGGAACCGAAGATCTGGAAGATGATCGCGGCCGAGATGTACGGCATGATGCCCAGGCCGAAGATCGTCGACTGGCTGAAACTGCCGCCGGAGAAGATCGAGACGAACTGCGCCATGCGCCCCGCCGCCGACTCCTGCTCAAGCTGCTGCTGCATCTGCTGACGCAACTGCTCCTGGTCGATGCCCGGGATCGGAATCCAGAATCCGATCCGGTAGACCATGAGCATCCCGAGCGTGAAGAGGACTTTCGTCCTCAGCTCGGCGATCTTGAAGATGTTCTTAATGGCTTCAATCATCGTTCGCTGTCAGGGCCCCGGTGTCGATCGTCGCGAGCCGGAAGCTCGCGGGAAACTACGCGTTGGCGGCGATCGCTCTTGTTAGGAGTTCGCCTTCTCCTTCTTCACGAACTTCGGACGACGGGGCTTCTCGACGCCCGTCTCCGTCACGCTGCCGCCGGCGTCCTCGATCAGCTTCTTCGCGGAAGCCGTCACCTTCGCGGCCGTCACATTCAGCTTCACCGAAAGCGACGTCTGGCCCTCGCCGAGACCGCCCAGCACCTTCAGCGGACGCTTCGTGTCACGAATCAGACCAGCCTCGATGAGCGACTTCGGCGTCACGTCGCCGCCCTTGGCGAACGACTCATGCGCCACGATGTCGCCGAGATTCGCGATCCAGAAGTGCTTCATGAACGCATGGTTCGAGAAGCCGCGCTTCGGGATGCGACGGAAGAGCGGCATCTGGCCGCCTTCGAACGCTGGCTTGCGCGAGTGGCCCGCGCGACTGCCGGCGCCCTTGTGACCGCGACCCGACGTCTTGCCGTGACCGCTGCCGCGACCGCGCCCAATGCGCTTGCGCGCCTTGTAACGACCGGCCTTCTCTGTGATCTCATGAATCATCATGGCGATTTCGTCCATTCATTCGCCGGCTCTCCCGCCGGCGCGTCTCAATCAATGCGTCGTCCGGCTGGCGGCCGTCAGTCCTTCTTCTTCTCGTCCTTGGCGGGCGCCTCGGCCTTCGCCTCGGCGGCCTCATCCGACTTCTCCGGCGCGGCCTCGTCATCCGTCTTCTTCTTCGAAGGCGTCGTCACGAACGCGCTGCCGCGCTCGATCATCTCGTCCACCTCCGTGCGACCGAGATCAACGCCGCGAAGATCAGCGACGGCCTCCTTCGGACGAAGCTGCTCGAGCCCGTCGAAGACGGCCTTGACGACGTTCTGCGAGTTCGTCGAGTTGTAGCACTTGGTCAGGCAGTCGGTCACGCCGGCCATCTCGAGCACCGCGCGAACCGCGGCGCCCGCGACCACGCCCGTGCCCGGCGACGCAGGCATCAGCTTCACACGCGATGAGCCAAAGCGGCCCGTGACGGCGTGCGGAAGCGTCGAGCCCTGCAGCGACACCCTCTGCATGCCGCGCTTGGCGCTCTTCTGCGCCTTCTCGATCGCGCGCGGAACTTCATTCGCCTTGCCGTAGCCGAAGCCGACCTGTCCGCGTCGATCACCGACGACGACCAGGGAGCTGAAGCTGAATCGGCGGCCGCCCTTGATCGTCGCCGCGGTGCGGAAGACGCCCACGGTCGTGCTCTCGAGCTGTGTCGCTTCGTCGAGTAGTTCTGCCATTGATCCTGACCTGCTTTCCCGTTGTCCCGGGAGTGTTCCGTCGCCCGCGGGCGACTGCCTCTATTCGTCCTGCGCCGCGTGGCCGCCTCGCTCAGGCGTCGCCGCGGCGTCGTTGTTCACCAGTTAGAAAGTCAATCCACCCTTGCGAGCCGCATCCGCAAGCGCCTTCACGCGCCCGTGGTAGCGGAACCCTCGACGATCAAAGACCACGGCGCTCACGCCCGCGGACTTCGCCTTCTCGGCGATCGCCGCGCCCACGGCCTCCGCCGCGCTCACATTGCCGCCGTCGGAGAGATTCAGCGACTTGTCGTGCGTCGAGGCGCTGACGATCGTGCGACCGTCGAGGTCGTCGATCACCTGAGCGCTGATGTGACGCAGCGAACGATTGACAGCCAGACGCGGACGGCTCGGCTCGCCGATGACGCGCTTGCGAATGCCGCGTCGGCGACGCTGAATCCGGGTTGACTTGAGCTTGTTCTTATCCATGACCTGCGTTCCGTTCGTTTCTCTCGGGTCGCCGAATCAGCTGCCGAAGACCTTGCCCTGCTTGCGCTTGATCGTCTCGTCCACGTACTTCACACCCTTGCCGTTGTAAGGCTCGGGCTTGCGCGTCGCGCGAATCTCAGAGGCGAACTGGCCGACCGTCTGCTTGCAGGCGCCCTTCACCGAGACGATGTTTCGCTCGACATTGATGTCCAGCCCCTGCGGGATGTTCAGCCGGATCGGATTCGCGTATCCGACCTTGAGCTCAAGAATCGGACCCTGGACCGTCGCGCCCCAACCGGCGCCGTTGATCTCGAGTCGCTTCTCGTATCCCTTGTCGACGCCGACGACCATGTTCTCGATCAGCGCGCGGGTCGTGCCCCACATGGCGCGGGCGAAGCGATCGCCGTCAAAGCCGTCGGCCACGCTCACGCTCACCGTCCGGGCGCCCTCGTCCCACGAAAGCGAGACCTCGGGACGACAGTTCAGCGTCTGAGACTTGCCGCTCTTCTCGATCGTCAGCTCAGAGCCGTTCAGGTTCACGTTGACGCCGCTGGGAATCGCGACTGGTTTTTTTCCGATCCGGGACATGTCTTGACTCCGGCCTCTGGGCCGATTGCAGTTGCCTGTTCAGTCCTGCGCCTCGCGCGCCTCTTATTCCACCGTCGCCAGCAGCTCGCCGCCGACACGCTCATCGCGGCACTTCCGATCCGAAAGAACGCCGCGCGACGTCGAAACAATGCAGATTCCCATCCCCTGCTGCGGACGCGGAAGGTCCTCGACCTTCGCATACCGGCGGCAGCCGGGCTTCGACTCGCGACGAAGCGAGTGCAGAATCGTCTCACCACGCGGGCCGTACTTCAGACGCACGCGGATCATGCCCTGGCGGCCGTCATCGATCAGGTCGAAACCGTCGATGTAGCCCTCCTCTTTCAGGACATTCGCAATGCCCTCGCAGACCTTGCTGCGCAGGCAGTTGACCGACGTGGCCTTGTTGCGGGCCGCGTTGCGGATTCGGGTGAGCATGTCGGCGATGGGATCGCTAAGTGCCATTGATGCGTTCCAGATTCGTTTATCAGCGAGTCGTCGCGTTCTTGGTGTCTGTCAATACAAAACCGGTCCGAGCGCCGAGCCTTACCAGCTCGACTTCCGCATGCCGGGGACCTTCCCCTGCAGAGCCAGCTCGCGAAGAACGATGCGGCTCACGCGGAACTTGCGGTACACGCCGCGAGGCCTGCCCGAGATCTCACAGCGACGCACCTTGCGCGTGCTGAACTTCGGCGTCCTCTTCGACCTTGCAATCTGCGCTTTCGTAGCCATGGTCAGTTCGTCTCCGGCTTGCGGAATGGCATGCCAAGCTCATCCAGCACGAAGCGGCTCAGCTCGGGGGTTGAGTTTCTAAAAACGAGGTTCACATTCATGCCGTGCGTGAAGCCCGTGTTGGCCATGTCGATCTCGGGGAAGACGCCCTGCTCGTTCAGACCGAACGAGTAGTTGCCCTTCGCGTCGAACGCCTTCTCCTTCAGACCGCGGAAGTCCTTGATGCGAGGCGTCGCGAGGTTGATCAGGCGATCAAGGAAGTGCCACATCCGGTCGCGCCGAATCGTCACCGCCGCCGACGTCTCCATCCCCTCGCGGAGCTTGAAGTTCGACACCGACTTCTTCGCCTTGATCACGATCGGCTTCTGACCGCTGATCGTCGTCAGCGTCTTCTCGACCGTCTCGCGAATGTTCGCCGGAACCTTGGCGCCCTCGAGGTGGCGGCCCATGTTCACGTTGATCACGATCTTGTCGAGGCGCGGGTGACTCATCGGATTCGTCAGCCCGAACTGCTCCGACAGCTTCGCCGAGACCTGCTCCTCATAGAGCGTCTTCAGCCGCGGCGGCCCGGAGGGCGCCATCGCGGCTTCGGCGGCTTCGTTGTTCTTCTTGTCTTTCGCCATGATCAGCTATCAACCTCGAGACCCGGCGCCACGCGGCGCGCTCATCTCTCTCGTTGCCTCAGGCCTTCTTCGTGGTCTTCTTGCTCGTCTTCTTCTTGGTCTTCTTCTTGCTCGCGGAAGCAGTCTTCTTCTTCGAAGCGGACTTCTTCGCGGCCTTCTTCTTCGTCTTCTTCTTCGCGGCCGGCGCGGCGGTCTCGCCCGCGTCGTCATCCGCATCCGTCGAAGGCGTCGCAGCTGGCGTCGTCGTCGGCATCAACGGGGCCTCCCAGGGCCCGCGAATCACGCCGAGCTCCTTGCCGCCGCGCGCCGCCACACGAACCTTGCGTCCATCCTTCAGGGACTCGAATCGCACGCGCGTCGGCTTGCCGTCGACGACCGGGCTCACATTCGAGATGTGAATCGGCTCCTCGCGTCGGATCACGCCGCCCTGCGGATTGACCTGCGTCGGACGCATGTGCTTCGTGCGGAGATTCACACCCTGCACGATCACCTTGTCCTTCTCAGGGATGACGCGCGTGATCACTCCCGTCCGGCCCTTCTCGTTGCCGGCCGTCACCATCACGGTGTCGCCTTTTCTCACGTGCCTGGGCATGGGTTAGATCACCTCCGACGCCAGTGAAACAATCTTCATGTGATTCTTCTCACGAAGCTCACGGGCGACCGCGCCGAAGATGCGGGTGCCCTTGGGCTGCCCGTCCTCGCCGATCAGCACCACCGCGTTGCTGTCGAAGCGAACGCTCGAGCCGTCCGGACGCCGCGTCGGATACTTCGTCCGAACCACGACCGCGCGCACCTTGTCGCCGGACTTGACGTCCGAGCCGGGCAGCGCCTTCTTCACGGAGCACACCACGAGGTCGCCGATGCCGGCCGTCCGTCGCGTCTGACGTCCGCGCGCCGTCGAGCCGCCCAGCACACGGATCACGTACGCCACCTTGGCGCCCGAGTTGTCCGCGACTTCACATCTGGATTCTTGCTGAATCATGTCGTTAAACGCCTTCTGAGGCTTGCCTGGTCTTAGTCAAGGGCCCGCTCGACGACGCGAACGAGCTCCCAGCTCTTCTGCTTGCTTCGCGGACGACACGGACGAACTTCGACCTTGTCGCCGACCTTCGAGTCGTTCCCCTCGTCGTGCACGTGCAGCACCGTGCGCTTCCGCAGGTACTTGCCGTACTTCGGATGCTTCGCCAGAAAGCCGACTTCGACCTTGCGAGTCTTCGTCGCCTTGTCTGACGTCACCACGCCGAGCTTCACGCCGCTGCTCTTCTTCGCTGTTTCGCTCACGCTTCAGCTCCTTCTGCGCGAAGCTCGCGCCCACGACGCTCAGTCTTGAGACGCGCGATGTCCTGCCGGACTTTTCTCGCCTGCGACGTGTCCTCGATCTTCTCGCTCACCGCCTGCGAGCGAAGGTCAAACAAACGCCGATACAGACGACGCAGCTCAACCGTGATCTCTTCGTCGTTCAGCTTGTGAACTTCGATGGCCTTCATTGCAATCAGATCCTTTTCCGAACCACTTAGGCCGTCACGCGGCGACCAACGAACCGACAACGAACCGGCATCTTCATCGCGATGCGAGCCATCGCGATCTGAGCCTTCTCACGGGGAACGCCGCTGATCTCGTACAGCATCGTTCCGGGCTTCACGCGAGCCGCCCAGTAATCCGTGTCCGCCTTGCCCTTGCCCATTCGAGTCTCGAGCGGCTTCTTCGAAACCGGCTTGTCCGGGAACACCCGGATGTACACCTTGCCTTCACGCTTCAGAAAGTGCTGCGCCGCAATACGACCAGCCTCGATCTGACGCGCGGTCAGCCAGCAACCTTCCTGCGACTGCAGGCCGAAGTCGCCGAACGCGACGTAGTTTCCCTTCGTCGCCTTCCGGTCCCGCACGCGGCGGAACTCCTTGCGAAACTTCACTCTCTTGGGCATCCGGGGCATGTCAGTTCACCTCGGTCCTGTCTTCTTCAAACCGCCCTCACTCGAGGACGACAATCGTCAACGTCTATCCAGCGAACGCCGAAGCGCCCGCACGAAATCACCTGCGGCCGCGAGCCCTCGGACGGGCGCCGGCGGCGCGGGACTGATTCTCTTCCTGCTCGTCGGTGTACATCCCCTTGTACACCCACACCTTCACGCCGATCGTCCCGTACGTCGTGAACGACTGCGCGAAGCCGTAATCAATGTTCGCCTGCAGCGTCGACAGCGGAATCGATCCGAGACGCGTGTCCAGGCGACGGCTCATCTCGGCGCCGCCCAGGCGACCCGAGATCTGAATGCGAACGCCGATCGCGCCATTCTGCATCGCGCCCTCAGCACGCTGCTTCACGACACGACGGAAGCTCGAACGCTTCTTCAGCTGCTCAGCGACGCCCTCGGCGATCAGCTGCGCATTCGTGTCGGGGTTCTTGATCTCCAGAATCCCGATCGAGACCTTGCGGCCCGTCAGGTACTGAAGCTCCTCGGTCAGCTTGTCGACCTCGGCGCCCTTCGGCCCGATCACCAGGCCCGGTCGCGCGGTCTTGACGATGACCTTCAGCTCTTCACGCGTGCGCTCAATGTGAATGTCGCTCACCGCCGCGAAGGGAGGCGTGCGATTCAGTCGCTTGTCGACGAACTCGCGAATGCGGTAGTCCTCGACAAGCAACTCGCCGTACAGCGCCTTCGGCGCGTACCAGCGACTCTTGTGCGCTTCCGTGATGCCGACGCGGAAACCGAATGGATGCGTCTTCTGTCCCATTAACCGGCCTCCTCAACGCCGACAACGATGTGGCTCGTCTTCTTCTGAATCGGATGGGCTCGACCGCGATCCTTCGGCTGGAAGCGCTTGATCGTCACGCCCTCGTCCACGCGGCACTCCGTCACCACGAGACGCGACACGTCCGCGTCGAAGTTCTCCGCGTCCGCGATCGCAGCCTTCAGCGAACGCTCGACGAACATCGAAGCCCGACGCTTGTTGAACGTCAGCAGGTTCATCGCCTCGTCCACGCGCTTGCCGCGAATGAGATCCACCAGCAGGCGGCTCTTCCGCGGGCTCGAGCGAACGTGCTTCGCGACGCTTACGAACCGGACGAGGTCCTTGCCCTCGCACCCCAGCGAGCCCGCAAGCTTGGCGATGTCCTCCGGCTTCGGACGCGGGTGGTCGGAGCCACGCATCCAGTTGCCGACAGCAGAACGCGCCGAAGCCAGGTCCAGACCCGGACGCACGATCGCCGCCGCCAGGTCGTCGCGGCTCACGTCCGCCTGCTTGGCTCGACTGCGCAGTTTTTCGCTGTTGATCTTCACGTCTGTATTCCTTCAAGAAGCCCGATCAGCGGGTCTTGATGCCTTCCTTCTTGTTCGTATGACCGCGGAAGGTGCGGGTCGGGCTGAACTCGCCCAGCTTGTGACCCACCATGTCCTCCGTCACGAACACGTCGTTGAAGATGCGCCCGTTGTGCACCTTGAACGTGTGCCCAACGAACTCGGGAACGATCGTGCACCGACGAGACCACGTCTTCACCGGCTCACGCTTCCCCTGCTGATTCAAACGCTCCACCTTCAGGTAGAGGCTCTCCTCAACGAACGGTCCCTTCTTGAGCGAACGTGCCATGAACGATTACCTCAGCTGGCCGTAGCGCTTGCTCTTGCGACGGCGAATGATGAGCTTCGATGAGAACTGCTTCTTGTTGCGCGTCCCGCCGCCCTTCGACAGCACGCCCGACGGACCCATCGGCGCCCGTCCACCCTTCGAACGACCTTCACCGCCGCCCAGCGGATGCGACGCATGGTCGCGGGCGACGCCGCGCGTGATCGGGCGGCGACCCAGGTGACGACTCTTGCCCGCCTTCCCCAGACGACGAAGCTGGTGATCCGTGTTGCCGACCTGACCGACGGTTGCGCGGCACTCGACGGACACCTGACGCATTTCGCCCGAAGGCATGATCAGCGTCGCGTATTTGCCCTCGCGATTCGAAAGCCTCGCGTAGCACCCCGCCGAGCGGCACAGCTGTCCGCCGCGACCCGGGTGCAACTCGATGCAGTGCACGTTCAGGCCCGTCGGTATGTGCTTCAGCTTCAGCGAGTTGCCTGCCTTCGGCTCGATGTGATCCTCGGACGCCAGCACCGTGTCGCCGTCCTTGAGGCCGACCGGCGCCGGGATGTATCGCTTCACGCCGTCCGTGTACTCGATCAGCGCGATGTGGCAAGAACGGTTCGGGTCGTACTCGACGCCGACGACCGTCCCCTTGATGTCCATGCGATCAGCGCGCTTGAAATCGATCTTGCGATACCGGCGCTTGTGACCACCGCCACGACCGCGGGTCGTGATCTTGCCGTGGTGATTGCGGCCGCCCTTCTTGGGCAGCGGCTTCAGCAGCGACTTCTCGGGCGTCTTCTTCGTGACCTCCTCGTGGAGGTTCACCGAAGCGTTGCGACGCCCGGGGCTCGTTGGTTTATAGACGCGAATGGCCATCTTCTATTCCTCAGAGCGAGCCTTAGAAAAGCTCGATCGTGTCCTCGGGGTGCAGCTTCACGATCGCCTTCTTCGTGGGCGAAGACTTCACGTAGCCGTACTTGAAGCGGCGGAGCCGGCCCTTGCGGACCTGCGTCGACACCTTCATCACGCGAACGCCGTACAGCTCCTCGATCGCGCTCTTGATTTCATCCTTGCGGGCCCGACGATCGACCAGGAACGCGTGACGATTCGTCTCGTTCGAGTCGAACGTCGCCTTCTCGGTCAGCAGCGGGCGCTTGATCACATGCACCGGATTCACGCCGCCACCTCCTTCTTCACCTTCGCAGACTTGTCAGTCTTCGAACTCGGACCGTTCAGCCACGCTTCCAGCGGGCCCTTGCCGATCACGAGGTAACGGTGATTCAGCATGTTGAAGCAGTTCAGCTCGTGATTCGCGCACACCGTGATGTCCGGAATGTTCCGGGCCGAAGCGCGACCAGCCTTGTTCGTCGGATCCAGCGCCACCAGCGCCCGCCGATCGATCTTCATCGCGTCAAGCATCGCCAGGAAGTCGCGGGTGCGCGGCGTGTCCATCGACAGGTCGTCAACGATGCGAACCTCGTTGTCGATCAGCTTCGCCAGGAACGCGTTGCGATTGGCGCGACGACGCATCTTCACGGGCATATCAGGACGGAAGCTCTCACGACCGCGCGTCTTCGCGAACGTGTGGCCGCCGCCCTTGCGGATCGGAGTCCGGTTGGCGCCCATGCGTGCCCGGCCCGTGCCCTTCTGACGATACAGCTTCCTCGTCGAGCCCTGGACCTCTCCACGACCCTTCGAGCGGGCTGAGCCCTGCCGTTGATTTGTGTGATAACGAACGTACGCCTGTTTGATCAGAGCGGGATTGATCTCCCCGCCCAGGCTCTGCTCGTCAATCGAGAAAGAGCCAACCTCTTTCCCTTGCATGTTGTAGACGGGAACATCCATTCGATGCCGCTCCAATCGCCTTTCTGCTCGAGCGCGGCCACGCGCCGCGACTCGATTTCTTCGCCTTGTCCGCCCCGGCTCGCATTCAACGAACCGACGCGAATCTGACTCGGCGTCACGTCTTCGTTTGTCTTCACCCGGCGGTATCCGCGTCCGTTCATCAGACCTGCCGGGCCGGCGGGCCGCCGCATTCAGGACGACCCGACGATCCAATCAACTTGTACAGGCGCGGGTCTTACCCGGCCTTCTCTGCCTGCTTGCGCGCCTTCGGTCCATACAGACGCGAAGGCTCGCGAATCTCGACGAAGCCCTTGTTCGCTCCGGGCACCGAGCCCTTCACCAACACGAGCCCCTTGTCAGTGTCAACGCTCACCACGTCGAGCGACCGGACGGTCGTCCGCACGTCGCCCATGTGGCCGGCCATCCGCTTGCCCTTCTTGATCTTCGGGCCCGTGCCGAGGTTGGTCGCGTGACCGCCGATCGAACCCGCGGAGCGATGCTTACGCTCGACGCCGTGGCTCGCCTCCTGGCCGCGGAAGTTGTGCCGCTTCATCCCGCCCTGGAAACCCTTGCCCTTACTCGTCGCCGCGACGTCCACGAAGGCCATCGTCTCGAAGAGCTCGGCGCCGATTTCCTGGCCCAGTTCATAGGACTCGAGATCCGACGGATCAACCCGGAACTCGCGGTGAACCGCCTTCGGGCCCGTGCCCGCGGCGCCGTCATGACCGATCTGGGAGAACGTCGCGCGACGAGGCTTCTTCTCGCCCGCGCCGATCTGGATCGCCGCATACCCGTCCTTCTCCGGAGTCTTGATCTGCGTCACGACGCATTTCTCAACCTCCAGAACCGTCACAGGCATGCTGACACCATCCTCGGTGTACCACCGAGTCATGCCCAGCTTTCTGCCAATCGCCAAACGGCCCATGATCCAAGTCCTCTCTGCCTGAATAACGCGCCGTTTCCAGCGGCCAGAGTCAGGCGCCCGCGTCCTGCCGGGCTTTCAGTGTTGCTCGCCGCATGCTCGCGGCTTGTTTCTCAAACAAACGCGGCCGACCTTCCCGTGGGAAGCCCGGCCGTCGATGATCTCTTCGTTACGCCTTGATCTTGATGAAAACGCCCGCGGGGACGACAAGACGATTCAGAGCCTCAACCGTGCGCGCATTCGGCTCGCTGATGTCGATAATTCTCTTGTGCGTGCGGATCTCGAACTGCTCGCGCGACTTCTTGTCGATGAACGGGCTGCGCAGCACCGTGTAGCGCTCAATGCGCGTCGGCAGCGGCACCGGACCGGCCACCTTCGCGTTCGTGCGCTTGGCGTGGTCGACGATCTCCTTCGCGGAGGTGTCGAGAGCCTGGTGGTCGTACGCCTCCATACGGATTCGAATCTTGCCGCCGCTCATCGTGTGCGAACTCTCCACCCGTCATGGACGGGCCATACCAACACGTCGCCGGCTGCCTGAAACGACCATCGCTTCACACACCGGCGCTCGGACATCTGGCTGCACGCGAACCGAGTCGGCGACACACATTGCCGATGCTCGAATCGCCCCTCAGGACGCCAAAAACGCCCAAATCGGGAGCCGCCGGATGACCAACGGAACTCGCCCCCACCACCCCCGAGACGCGCGCCGCAAGGGCCGCCGCCGGGGAAGGGCGAGCCGGAGACTGTAAACAACTGGAGGCGAGTGTCAAATTGCCCGGATTCAGCCCACAATTCGTCGCCAGCCAACCCGCCCCCGAAGCCGATCCATACCATCAGATTCCGGCCTGCCACACGCCTGCCGACAGGCAATCCTCCCGGGGCGCCCCCGATTAAACTCAGGCGAAGCCACCCATGAAAGCAACCAATCCAATCGCCGCCGCAGCACTGGCCCTCTCCATGCTCGCCGTCGCCCCGCCAGCCAGCGCCCAGACCGGCGCCGTCGAGCTCATCGACGAGCCCGTCAACATCATCAGTCTGGGCCTCTCCATGAGGCTTCCCGTCGGCGCCGGTTACGAGACCACCCGCATGACGGGCGCCAAGGCCGCCTTCAACATGGTCGCCGCCGATCAGCTCTGGACCCTCGCCCTCCACAACCCCTCCTCCGAGGACGACTCCCTCACCACCGTCGGTGTCGCCGACCACCTCCTCGAACAGCTCGCTCGGGCCAACGCCACCACAGGCGCCACAGAGACCGTCCTCTTCCGGAATGACGAGCTCCGCATCAACGGCAAGCCCGCCTCCCGCTTCTACGTCAAGGTCACCCCCGCCCTCCGCAAGGACCCCATCGTCACCGGCTACACGATCTTCTGGACCGCCCCCGGCGAGTTCGCCATCTTCCAGTTCGACTGCAAGGCCGACGATTACGACACCGCCCGCCCCGAGTACGAGACCGTCATGGCGACCGCCGTCTTCCGCGATCCACAGGTCGTCGCCCAGGAGCGCGTCGCAGGAATCGACGCCGCCAACGCCCTCTTCGGCGCCTTGACCCCGGAGGACCTCAACCAGCTCCTCGCTACCCCCCACGTCCAGTTCTATCGCACATACATGCCCGTCCAGGGCGGCGCCCGCGGCGAATCACAGGAGATCGGATACCAGCGCGTCGAGATGCGCACCGGCTATCGCGGCGATCTCGATCCCAACAAGCCGCGCAACCGCTGGGGCCGCGCCGACAAGGATCCGGGCTTCATCGTCCGCGTCACCGGGCGCCAGCTTCAGGATCAGATGCTCATCGACGTCGACGCGATCTACTTCCTCTCGCAGGACAGGCAGGAAGAAGTCTGGCGCGTCGTCATGGAGGCGCATCAGGACAACCAGCGTGAAGCGTGGCTCGAGACCGGCGCGCATCTCAACGGAACCATAAAAGTCAGCGTCACGCAGGGCTCGCAGCCCACGCAGTCAAAGCAGTGGAAGACGCCGCCCGACGCCTACATCTCGCAGGTCGAGCATCTCATCCTCGGCCGGCTGCTCGTCAGCCGCGGAGACGTCGGCGCGTACAACTTCTACTACTACAACGCGCAGATGTCGGACCTGCTCCTCCGCCGCGACGTGCTCGAACCAATCCAGAGCCGCGGCCCCGAGAAGTGGCGACTCACATCAAAGAACGCGGAGAATCTCCCTGAGAGCGTCAAGACCTACGACGCGCGCGGCAATCTTCTCCGCGTCGAGGAAGCCAACGGCGTCATCAAGGAGCCGATCGCGCTGGACCAGCTTCGCAGGCTCTGGAGATCCAAGGGCCTCCCGCTCAGCTAGAGCCGTCGACGACTTCGAACGCCACAATTGAGAGATCATCAGTGAACTGATCCGATCCCTGCCAGTTGATGGCGGCTTCGATCAGCGCATCGAGCGTCTCATCGAGCGTGTGATCGAGCATGCGCGCAACGGTGGCCTCAATGCCTTCCTGACCGAAGATCTGGTGATCTGCGGTCATCGCCTCCATCAGACCATCGGAATAGAAGATCACGCGATCCCCGGGCGCAAGCTGCGTCGTAACGGTCGGATAGTCACCTTCAGGCTCGATCCCGATCGGCATCCCGTTCGGCTCGAGTGACCGGATCGACTCGTCCCGGCGCGCGATCACCGGCCCGGGATGCCCCGCAGCGCAAGTGCGCATTGTGAGGCTCTCCTCGTCGATGCTCGCGTACGCAAGCGTGAAGAAGCGCCCGCCGTTGCTCTCCATCGGATACAGCGCGTTCAGTCGCTGCGCCACACGCCCCGGCGCCGTCAAGCCCTTCGACTCGACGATCAACGAACTCTCGTCATGTCGCACGGACAGGCTGCGATGCACCGACACCGAAACCAGCGCCGCCGCGACGCCGTGCCCGCTGACATCCGCCAGGTACACCGCCGCCTCCGACTCCCCGAGCGGAACCACATTCAGCAGATCGCCGCCCAACTCGTCGCAGGGAAGATAGCGCCAGGCGAATCGAAGTCGCGACATCGTCGGCAACGCCCGCGGCAGGAGTTCCTGCTGTATGCGCGCCGCCGCCTCAAGATCACGGTGCAACTGCTCATTCGCCGCGTGAAGCTTGGTGTTCTTCTCCGCCAGCCGGCGCTCGAGATTCACGATCCGCTCGCCCGCCGTCAGGCGCACGCGCAGCTCATCGCGATCGAACGGCTTCGGCAGATAATCATCAGCGCCCGCCTCCATACCGCTCACGAGGTCGAGCGTCTCGGCACGCGCTGTCAGCATGATGATGTACGCGTATCGCGATCGATCGCTCGCGCGAATGCGCCGCACGAGATCCCGCCCGTCCATCTCGGGCATGTCCCAGTCCGTCACCACGATGTCGAACTCACCGCGCTGGAACGCCTCCCACGCGAGCGCGCCGTCCTCCGCCGCCACGACCTCGTGATCCCACTTCTCGAGCGTGCGCTGCAGCGTCCGCCGACTGATCCGCTCATCCTCGGCGATCAGGATTCTCATTCGCGGCGCGCCCCGACGAATGCCTGCAGCTCGTCTCCCAACTGCGCAAGTCCGGCGTCGAGCTCAACCAGCAGCTCCGCGGCCCCATCAAGGCGATCTTCGCGCGCTCTCCGTTCGAGATCCGCCGCCGCGTCCTTCGCAGTCCCCGCAAAAAAATTCGCCAACATGCCCTTCAGCGTATGCGCCGGTCGAACAAGCGCCTCCGCGTCCTGTGCATCGATGGCCGCGCGGATCTCGGCGAGCAGCGCCGGCCCATCCTCCTGCAGGATCTCGATGCTCTCCTCGAGAAACTCGAGGTCGCCATCGATGTGCTCCATCAACTGGTCCTGGTCGAAGGTCGATGCCATGACGCGTGCGTTCCGCTCCTGATCCCGCGTTCAATACACCTCGAGGAACACGCGTCGCGTCGGCTTCACCTGCTTGTGGATCATCTTCCGAGTCCACGATGCGACGTCAGCAAGCGCATCCGCATCACATTGCAGGTACTGCTCCAGATCCTCTCCCTCCAGCAGTCGAGCCATCTCCTGGAAAATCCCGAGCTCCATCCCCGCGAGCCCGCAGGCGTACACCAGCGCGCGATCGCTCCGCAGGATCGGCGCCAGCAGCTCCCGGTCAGTCTCCAGCCGACCCTGCACGTACATCGGACCCTTGCCGTCCGGTTGGTTGTGACGGCTCAGCGCCGTCACGTACGTGAAGTTCGTGTGCTTCGACTCCAGATCGCGGAAGAAATCGTCATAGATGAGATCCGTCGCATAGGGAACGCCCATGATCAGCACGATGCGGCTCTGGCAGCCGCTATTGAGCAGATCAAGCAGCATCCCGCGGAACGGCGCGATGCCCGTTCCCGTCGCGATGAACACGTAGTCATGATCCTCCGGCTTCGCCGGGATCAGGAAACGCTTGCCATTCGGACCGCTGACGAGGATCTCATCCCCCTCCTGGCAGTCGCAGATGTAGTTCGAAGCGACACCGAGAAAGAGCTTGTGATCCTCCCAGTTCTCATCGAGGACGCGCTTCACCGTTGTCGAGAGCACGCACCCGTTCCCGTCCTCGCCCGCCGTCGGCGCCGCGATTGAATACAGGCGAACCTTGTGAGGCTTTCCCTTCGCGTCCTCGCCCGGAGCGATCACACCGAATGACTGGCCGGCGCGAAACGACTTCTCCAGAGGCGTCCCCGAGACATCGATCTCGACATGCCGCACGAAGGACGCCGCCTTGCGCCCCACGCACAACTCATTGCGAACCACCCGACCCGTCACCGGCTCGGTCGGACGCACCACATGCATCTGCACTTCGGGATACGCGATCTCGCTTCCGGGGCTCCCCGCGCGCTCTGTGCTCGTCATCTCGCCAGCCTTCCCTTGCGTGATCGCGTCTCGGATTGTCTGTCTCAGCCCTTCGGGTTCAGCCTTCGTCCATCCCGTCATCGACCGGAGGCGGCGCCTCCTCGCCGAGAACCTCCCGCATCAGCGCCTCCACCTGCAGCGCCATCTCATCTTCGCCCGCGCCCGAAAGCGCCGTCCCAGCGCCCTGGAATGACTCGCGGATCTTCGTCGTCGCAAGCTCCATCACCGTCGCGCGCTCCTGCAGGATGCCCGCATAGGCGCCGCGCTGTGCAAGCGCAGGCTCGACATCCACCAGCGCCTGAAGCAGTTCGATCGTCCGGCGCTCGCCGCTCATCCACGTCGCCATCGCCGAAGCACGACTCTTCTGCAAGCCCGCCAGATCCTGCGCCGCAACCGACCGGTCCTTGCCGCGCGACGAGCTCATCACCTTTCGATACGTCGAGATCGCGCGCTCGAAGCCCGAGTTCGCCTTCTCGTAGTGCTCCACAAGCGCGCCGGATCGCAAGGTCGCGAGCTCAGTGACCAGTTCGTTGATCGCCACCGCCGTCTCGTCAGCCGCCGCCTCCCTGCTCGCTGCGCTCTGCTCGCGCATCGCCCGATCGCGATCTCGCAGCAGCGCCGCATTCCGCTCGAATGACGCCGACTCATTGTCCATCTGGCGAAGCTGCTGATCCAGCATCGCAAGATCCGGCGCCTGCCTCGCCACCTGCGCGAGAATTAACTCCGCCTCGACCTCGAGCGCATCGGCCTCACGCTCGACTTCAATCGCCTGGCCGATGATCTCGAGCCTGTCATTCGCGTTCGCGTTCGAAGCCGATGCCCGGATAGAACCGGCCTCGCTCCGCTTGCCGGATGCCTGATCAAAGAGCGACTTCGCCTCGGCGCGCCGCTCGTCCAGAGCCCTCGCCGTCGCGTCACGCACCGAGCGCAGCTTCGCCCGCTCCGCGTCCTTCTCATCACGCTGACGCTGCAGCGCCTCGATCTCCGAGCCTGATCCCGCGGCAGGATCCACGAGCGCCGCCGCGTACACCATCTTCCGGCGATATTCCTGCAGGAGCTTCCCGCCCTCGCGAACAAGATCCATCGACTGGAACTCGAGATCAAGAGCGCGCTCCGCCTCGATCTGCGCAAGACCCGCTTGCGCTTTGCTCAGCATCCGCGCCGCGGCCACCTGCTGCTCGTTGTCACCGCTCGAGACGACCGGCTGCAACTCACGAACGACCATCTCGTATGTCTGCGTCCGCGTCTCGGGACCGGTCGCGCGAGGACGCACGCTCGAGAGCGCCTTCAGCTCAAAGCTCGCCTTCTGCAAAGCGACATCCGCCGAGTTCTGCCCCTGATCGCACCCGGCGACCAGCGCCAGGGCGACCGCCGCCGCGACGCCGACACCGGCCGCGCACCGGCCTGTTCTCTTCGTATCCATAGCTCGCCTGTTCACTGTCTCAAATGCCCTCATTGGGCCGGGAGTGTAGCACGGACCCCAGCCAAGTCCCGCCCGCTACCGATCCGCGCCCGATGGCGTCTCCGTCTCCGCCTTCGCAGTCGGAGGCACGTACTGAATAGGATGCTCCGGTCGAGGCCGATGCATCGTCCGGATCCAGTCCACCGCCTGCATGAACCGACGGTGATCGCGGCTCCGAACCGCCGGCTTCCATCCATAGACATCAGGATGCGGCCGAATCGACTCCTCCCGAGGCAACGCCATCTGCAGCAACGGCGACTTCACAGGCGACTCGTAGTCAATCAGCGGCGTCCCGTCCGCAAGCTCGAATCGCTCCAGAATCAGGAAGTTCGTCAGCACCGCCGCCTCGCTCGTCGCCTTCCGATTGAAGAGCAGCAGTCGCCCCGCCTCTGTGCCCCCGTGACACTTCGTCGTCGCGCACGAGTTCACGAGCCATGTCGAATGCACATGATCGCGAAAGCGCCGCAGCGAAATGGGAAGCCCCATGACCCGGACTTCGCCATACAACTCACGCTCACGAAGGTCGAACATCACCGCCAGGATCTCCTCCGGCGACTTCCTGTAGAACGCTGCCCGACCCTCACGCGTGTGCGGCACGAGCGGACTGTCCGGATTCCGATTGACCAGCTTCTGGATCGTGTCGCGACCCACCAGCAGACGCGGCGGATTCCCCAGGTTGATCTCATACACCTTCAGCAGATTCACCTGGTCCTCATCGAGCAGCGGGAACTCCTCGAGCTTCGGCCGTCGGGCCGCGCGTGTCGCGCCCCGCTCCGACCGCTCCGCGCTCTCGCCCGATTTCTCCTCCCGCGCCTTTGCGCGAAGCACGATCTGCCGCTCGACGAGGTCCTTCAGCTTCAGCGCCTTGCCGTTGTCAGGCTCCACGGCAAGCGCCTGCAGCACCTCATGCAGCGCCTCATCAAGAAGGCCGTGTGTTCGCAGCCATTCGACCAGCACAAGCAGGCGCTCGACGTCCGTGTCATCGATGATCGCTCGCATCTCCCGGTAGCGCTCCTCCACAGGACGCTGCACCACCAGGCTCCGGATCTGATCGCGCGTCAGCCGTGAGTTGATGTTCCCCACGCGCACCACCACATAACGCGGCGTCTCCTCGACGAGCACGCCGCGCATCCGCTGACCATTGAGCAGCACCACCAGCACGTCGCGCCCGATCCGCGAGTCAGCCGCCGCCGGCGCCCCCGATCCCTGCGCGCGGGCGACCCCCCACGCCGGGAAAGAACCGGACGATGACACCAGCAGCCAGCCGGCCAGAGCCAGCCCTGCGCAGATTCCCTGAAATGAACGTGCGCTCATGAGCGTGATTCTGACGCCTGCGACCGGAGCTTGTCCACAAGCCCCGCATTCGGGCGTCCGCAGCGTCATGTTCGCTCAGAGAGCCCCGCCGGTTCCCCGCGTGACCCGATCTCGACGTCAGGCCGCCATCGACCCCGTCTTTCCGTGCGATTCCCGCTCGACGACGCGGGCGCGCTCGCGAAGATCCGTCTCCACGCCGCCGACGAGATCAACCATCACCGGGCGACCGCTCGCGTTGAGTGTAATCCGCACCGGACCCTTCACACTCGTCTCGAACTCCGCGATGTACTCGCCCAGCCGGAGCGTGACACCGGGATGAATGCGCGACTGCACCGTCAGGTCCGTCTCCGCAAACTGATCCTCTGCGTCGTTCAGCTTCGCCTGGGCGGCCTCGAGCCTCTTCAGCAAAGACTGAATCGACGAGACCTTGAACTGAAGCTCCGTCATCCGCTCGTTCTGATCCGCAGTCAGCCCGCCCTTGTTCTGGTCGAGCATCTCGTGCTCGCTCTGCACCTTCTCGAGCGCCGCCTCCAGGTTCGGACTGAGCTCCTCGATCTGCTCGCGCAGCACGTCGAATCCTGCGATGCGGCCGAGCGTCACCGTCGTCTTGGCGCTCATCTCGCTCCCCAGCGCGCCGACGTCGCTCACGCCGCAAAGTCTCATGTGGCCCCCGATGATCGCTCCGCGCTCAGCGCTGAACCGCCCGCCCACACTGATCTCGCAGTTCACGACTTCCTTGTCGATCTCGCAATGACGACCCACGAAGCCGGCGACCGAATCGAGATACCGCGCCTTCACATCGCGCTCCGCTTCGATCACGCCCTTCTCGCGCGCCGCCATCCCGCTGGCGAGAATCAGATCCGTCCCCGATCGCAGCGTCGCCGCCTCTACGAGACCCTGCACTGTGATCGAGCGCGCCGCCGTCACCTCGAAGCAGTCCTTCACGGACTTCTTCACGAGCACGTCGCCGTCGAACTCGATGTTCCCGGTGCTGAAGTCGACGTTCTCATCGACTGTCAACTGAGGCAGCACTGAGAGCTTGCCCTTCACGTACTGCACGACGCCGTCGCCCATCGCGACCACGGTGCCGTCACCCTTCACCATTACGGAGTCGTCAAGCGAAAGTCCCAGCGGCTTGGCGGACTTCGCCGCAAGCGTGTCCCCCGTCACCGTCATTCCGTCCTGGCCTGAGACCGCCGGATGCACCTTCGCGATCAGGTCGCCTTCATTCGCGAGGCGATAGGAGACGAGCGAGTAGAAATCAGACCCGCCGCCCGATTCCCGCTCGTGCATCTCCTCCTCAAGCGTTGTCGGATCGAACTCCTCTTCGAAGACCAGCCGCTCGTCCTCGCCATGCACCGGCGGGAGGCCCGTCGCCACGACGCGCTCGATCGCCTCGCCCGGCGACGCGTTGACCGCCTCGACGAGCGACGCGACGGCTCCGTCGATCTCGTGCGTCACCATGACGTTCGCGTCGGTCAGCGCCGTCAGGCAGAGCTGCTTCGTAATCATCGCCGGGTCCGCGCCGGCCGCAATTGACAGCGTCGCAGTCATCTTGTCGGAAGAGACTGTCGCCTTGATGCTGTCTTCGGGGCTTCCTGTGCTCATGAGCAGCGCCCTCTGTCCAGCCGCCCGCCGCGCACACCGTGGCGCAGACGTCCGACTGCGCGCCGATCAACCCGCGCTCGCGCCCGCCTTCGTCAGCGTCTCATCGATGCGCTGACTCAGAACGTCCGGAGTAAAGGGCTTCACGACATAGTTGTTCACGCCCGCCTTGATCGCCTCGACGACGCGCGAGCGCTCGCTCTCCGTCGTCACCATGATGATCGGCGTGTCCTTATTCATCTCGCGGTACTTCTTGACGAACGTCAGACCGTCCATGTTCGGCATGTTCCAGTCCACGAGAAGCAGGTCCGGCCCGAACGCGCCGACCTTGCTCATCGCGTCCTGACCATCACACGCCTCTTCGATCTCGGTATGACCGAGCTGCGTCAGCACCGATCGCTGGATCTTCCGCATCGTCTTCGAGTCATCAACAAGGAGAATCTTCATCACTTCTATCTCAGCTGGTTCTCAAACAAAGAAAACTGTCTCGTCGTCCGCCTGATTACGCCGCCGCCGCGGAGGTTGAATCCACCGCCACCGACTGAATCCCCACCTCGATCATGAAGACGCCGCAATCCGTCTCGCACGGAATCGTGACGCACGGAATGTCCTTCTGACGCGCGACCTGGTGATTCGACCCGACCACGACGCTCGGGCACGAAATGCTGATGCGCTTGCCGTCAAGCTCCGCCTTCGCGCCGCCGCACACCATGTTGCACAACTCGCCGACAGCGTCCGCGAAGTCCGCGTCCTCGCACGTCATCTGCTCGCCCGTAAAGAGCGAAGCGACGCGCTCCGCCGTCTCCGTCGGGAAGCTCAGAACCACCGAACCCACGACGTCGCCGCTCATGCCGATGATCGCCGACACGTCGGATCCCCCACCGTCTCGCTTCAGCGCCGGCTCGCCAACCTGAACATCCAGCTGCAGCATCGTCGCGAAGACGTTCTGCACGCTTTGGATGAACGGTGTGATATGCCCTGTCTCCATCGCTGACCAACTCCTTCCAGGTCCCTTAGGCGACTGTCCCCGCCTCGGATCCACTCACCGACTCAACGAGCCGGCCGATGTCCACGACGAGGCTCACCCCGCCGTCATCACGCACCGTCGCGCCGCTCACCGCCTTCGATTGCGCAAGCATCTCATCCAGCGGCTTGATCACGACTTCCTGCTGCCCCACGAGGCATGACACAAGCATGCCCAGTCGTTGACCATTCACCTCGACGACAACCGCAAACGACGCCTTTTGCGCGCCCGCGCCGCCAGCGTCGAACACATCAAGCAGATTCACGAGCGGAAGCACGCTGTCGCGCAGTGTCATCACCTTCTGACCGCGAATCGTGCTGACTTCATCGGCGCCCGGACGAACGATCTCAACGATGTTCGTCAGCGGAATCGCATACAGCTCATCCCCTACGCCCACCATCATCGCCGGCATGATCGCGACCGTAAGCGGGATTCGAATCGAAATCGTCGTCCCCTGACCCTCGACGGAGTCAACGTCGATCGTGCCCTTCAGCTTCTCGATATTCGTCCGGACCACATCCATCCCGACGCCGCGACCGGATAAGTCCGAGACCGCCGCCGCTGTTGAGAATCCGGCCGCCAAGATGAAACGGAACACCTCGCGATCAGAAAGGTGCGCCGCTTCGTCCGCAGTCGTCAATCCGCGCTCGATCGCCTTCTCGACAATGCGCTCGCGAGGAAGTCCGCGACCATCGTCAATAATTCTGACGAGCGCACAATCGCCCTCCTGCGCAGCGCTCAGGCGAATCACACCTTCTTCCGGCTTCCCGGCATCGAGACGTTCCTCCGGCGTCTCGATGCCGTGGTCAGCCGAATTTCTCAGGAGATGCACCAGAGGATCGCCAAGCTCCTCGATCACGGACTTGTCGACCTCGGTCTCCGCGCCCTCGATCTCCAGACGGATCTTCTTCTCCGTCTTCCGCGATAAGTCGCGAATCAAGCGCGGGTACTTGCCGAAAAGGCGCTCCAGCGACTGCAGTCGCGCGCGCATCACGGCAAGCTGAATGTCGCCCGTCACGCGATCCAGATCGCTGCTCGCCTGCGTCATCGCCTCGCGCGTGTCGGCGCACACATGGTCGTCATCCGTCACGCGACGGCTCAGCGCGCCGACGCGGTTCTTCTGAAGGACCAGTTCGCCCACCAGATTCAGAAGCGTCTCGAGGCGGCTCACCTCAATGCGAATGGTCTGCTCGACCTTGGGGGCGCCGCCCGGAGCCTCTCTACCTGCGCGCTCAACGGGCGCGCTCGGAGCAGCCGCGCCCGTCGGTGAACTCGTCTCCGGCGCAGACGCCGGCGTTCCATTCTCCTCCTCGACCGGGGCGTCACTCGCATCGCCCCCGCGCACCGCGTCCATCGCCAGCGCCGCCTCGGCGTCCGCGCCCGCAGGAAGCTCAGCGCCCGGCTCCACCCCGTGACCCAGCACGAGGTCCGCAATGCGTCCGCTCAGGTCGTTGATCGGATATTGAATGACCTTTCGCTTGGACAGCCCTTCCGCCTGCTCGGTCAACACCGAGATCGCGCCCTGCAGGCGCGGCGCCAGCTGTTCCATGCATGCCTCGTCCACCGCGTCGAAGTTCTCCGCTGCGATGCTCAGGCAATCGATCAGTGTGCCCATCTGCGCGCACTCGAAGAACTCCACGCTCCGCGCAAGCGCCTCGCAGATCTCGCCGACTTCGGCGCCGACCGCGCCGCGATCCTCCGTGTCGCGCAGGCCATCGATGAACATCTGCAGCGAAGGCAGCGTCTCCTCGATGTCCGCGACCATGAAGTCAATCAGATCGAGTTTGTTCTCCGGAAGCTCCAGTTCGCGCACGCCGGTGTCAGAAGCGGACGCCTCGTCGTCGCCCCCCGCCTCGAGCGCCGCCTCCGGCGCCGGCGTCTCAGATTGCGCAGGCGCGGGCGCGCCGCCGCTCAGGGCGCCAAGCGCCTCCAGCAGCGCCGGATCAGGCGTCGTCAAACCACGCCCGTTCTCCAGCTCATCGAAGTGACAGCGAAGCACGTCCACCGCGTCGAGCAGCAGATCCATGATCCGCCGATCGAGCGTCAACTCGCCGCGCCGGGCCAGATTCAGCACATCCTCCGACGCATGCGCCACGCTCACCAGCTCGGCGAGCCCGAGAAATGATGCGCTCCCCTTGATCGTGTGCAGCGCGCGAAAGACCTTGTTCAGCAACTCCGGATCGCCGGGCGTCGACTCCAGGAGCACAAGGTCCTGGTCGAACTGCTCGAGCAGCTCACCGGATTCGGTCAGGAAGTCCTGCAGAATTTCGGGATCGACAACACTCAACGCTTCACCCTCATACGGCCTTCTGGTAGCAGAAACCCTGCGGAATCGACGCGCCCTCGAACGCCGTTGACAATCCGCGCAACGATTCCGAATGACCGATGAAGAGCCACCCGTCATCCGTCAACTGATCCTCGAACATCTGCGCCACGCTCTGCTTCATCTCGTCGTCGAAGTAGATCAGCACGTTGCGGCAGAAGATCACGTCCCACAAACCGTGCCGCTTCGCAGCCAGCCGGTCCTTGAGATTGTGTCGCTCGAAGTTCACCATCGAACGCACGTCCTCCTTCAACTCGTACGCGTCGCCCTCTTGCGTGAAGTACTGCCCGAGGATGTTCTGCGGCGTCGATCGAATCGCATACGACGTGTACACGCCGCTCTGAGCGACATCCAGCGCCTTCTGCGAGATGTCCGTGCCCAGAATCTCGATGTGCCAGTCGGGAAGTCGCACACCAAGCGTGCGATGCACCATCATCGCGAGCGTGTACGGCTCCTCACCGCTCGAGCACGCCGCCGACCAGATGCGCAAGCGCTTCAGGCTGTTTCGGCTCTCGATCAGCTGCGGGAGAATCTGGTTCTCGAACACCTGCAGCTGCGGCTCATTCCTGAAAAACGACGTCTCGTTGATCGTGATCCGGTTGAACATCTCCTGAAACTCGTCGTCCCGATACGGGCCGATCGTCAGGAACTGGATGTACTGGTCGTAGTCCTCCATCTCCAGCTCGGCGAGACGCCGGCCGAGACGCGACTCGAGCACGTACTTCTTTTCAGGATGAAAGTGAATCCCGCTGCGCTCGTAGATGATCTCCGCCAGCTCTTTCAGCTGCGCATCTGTCATCTGCACTCGTTGACCGGCCGCTGTGCTCATCGTGTCGAACTTCTCTTCTGATGGATACCGGACACACGCGCTGCGCGCGACTCGTTACGAACCCGACTGCGTCTCGTCGATAGCGCCGAGCACATCGCCTGCGAAGAGCTTCTCCAGGTCGAGAAGAATCAGCAGCCGATCCTCGAGCTTGCCGACGCCCGAGATGTACTCGGAGTCGATCGAAGCGATCATGCTCGGAGGCGCCTCGACGATCTGACGGCTGATCCGAAGCACCTCGTTCACGCGATCGACGATGAACCCGACCACGCGACCCAGGACCTCGACAACCACGATCCGGCTCTGCCCGGTGCGCTCACATGACTCCATCCCGAATCGCGTGCGAAGATCCACGACCGGAATGATCCGACCGCGAAGGTTGATCACGCCCTCCACCTCGGGAGGACTCTGCGGCACGCGCGTCAGCTCCATCATGCGATTGATCTCCTGCACGGACAGGATGTCGATCGCAAACTCCTCCTGGCCAACGACAAAGCTCACGAGCTGCAGCTGCGCGCTGTCGACGCTCGTAATCTCTTCGCCCGTTGTCTCTGTGGAAGCCGAAGTCGTCGGGGTCGTCATCAGTTGTCTCCAACCGCGGCAAAACGCGCGTCCGAAATCACACCCGCACACGCGGGCGATCGCCATCGGACTATCGGTTGGAGTAAATGCGGACTAAAGGACTGAATGCGGACCTCAGCCCATTCTCAGCCCGCCGCGCGAAGCGCATCAGACCCGCGCACGCACAACCGGCGCAGCGTCGAGCCGATCTCCTGCGGCGACAGATTCGCCGACGCAAGGCCCGCCTTTGTTACAGCGCCCGGCATCCCGAACACCACGCTCGAAGCTTCGTCCTGCGCCAGGATCGTGGCGCCCTTCGCAGAAAGCGCCTGCGCCCCCTCGCGACCATCGTCTCCCATCCCCGTCAGGATGATCGCCAGGCACGCGTCGCCCTTCGCCTCCGCCGCCGACTTGAAGAGGACGTTCACACTCGGCTTGTACAGCTCGTCCGTCGGCCCCGCGTCAACATGCAGCGCCCAATGCCCCGAAAAGGACCGCACGACGCGCGTCTGCATCCCGCCAAGCGCGATGTAGACATTCCCCGGCGCCAGCTCCATCCCCGTCTCACCAATCTGCACATGCAGATCGCACAGCGCATCAAGACGCTCCGCCATGGCGCGCGTGAAAAGCTCCGGCATGTGCTGAGCAATCACGATCGGCCGCGACATCGAGCGATCCAGCGTCTTCAGCACCGTCTCCAGCACCGGCGGCCCGCCCGTCGACGATCCGATCAACACGATCTCGCAGGAGTCCTTCGCAATCCGCACTTCGGGAGAAGGCGCCCGCAGACTCTTGCTCCGCGTTCCAATCGCCTTGCGCGAACCACCGATCGCGCGAAGCTTCGCGAGCAGATCGTCCTTCATGTCCGCGATGTGAATGCTCACATGACTCGCGTCCTTCGCGATCACATCGCACGCGCCCATCGCAAGCGCTTTCAGAGCCTCCTGGCTTCCCTCCGTCGTCAGACTCGAGCACATCAGCACCGGCGTCGGGCACTCACTCATGATGCGCCCCAGCGCGCCGATCCCGTCGAGATTCGGCATCTCAATATCCAGCGTCACCGCGTCCGGCTTCAGCGCCTTCACCTGCGCGATCGCTTCCAGACCATCAGAAGCCGTCCCGACAACTTCCATGTCGGGCGCCTCGTCGATCATCCGGGTAATCGCGCGACGCATGAACGCCGAGTCGTCAACGACCAGGATTCGCATGACACCATCTCCAGGGAACACTCCCCATTGAGCCCCGTTCCGAGCGCGCCATTCCGGCGACTCAGCGCCTCTCTATCGACGCGGCGACCCCCCCAATCAAGCGCGCAGAACGTCCGATCCCCTTTATTCGCCTCCCAAGCCGCTTCTGGGACCTCCCTCACACAAGGCGAAGCGCCCGTCAACCCTGCCGAAAACACCACTTGTAAGGCCTGAAACACCCCTGAAACCCCCCAGGACACCCCAGCGAGCGGATTTGCCTTGGATGCCCGACCCCGGACCGCTATACTGTTCGCGACGTGTTTCTTCCCTCCTACCCACCATGCTTCCCCCGGTATGGTGGGTTTTTTCATGCGCACGCGCGCAGCGCGCGCCCCTAGCAGCGCATATTCTCAGACCTTCATTGGATCATCGACGACGCGATTCGCGCCTGCGTTGTGCGCTGATCGCTAGTCCGACTCCCCGCGCACCACGATCAGCCCGTACATCACGCCGTCACTCTCGAGCTCCGCGAGCACGATCGGCTTCGGGCGCTGCGTCGCGAAGAAACCGCCCGCAGGCATCCGGTCACCGAACTTGTCGCGAAAACGACTGATCCGAATCCGGCGCGTCTCCCCGATCGCCAGCGGCCGCATGTCAAACGCGTACCACGCGTTCAGCCAGATCGTCGTGTCCTCGAACGACCGCGCCGTCGTGTTCGTCAGCGTCACCGAGACCTGCTCGCGATCCACCGCCACCTGCACGTCGAGCGTCGGCCCCTTCTCCAGCGCCGCCGGATAGGGATCGCTCGCCGGCAGACGACCAAGCTGGAGCACGCCGCAGCCCGCGCAGCAGCCGCATGCAATCGCCAGACCCACGACTAATGCTGGAATCCTCATCCCAACGCCTATACTCGCCGCGATGGGATGCGAAAGCAATTCACGCAACGCCACGCCGCCCAAGCCGGCCATCGCCCCCGGCGCAGAATCCATCCGCGCCCGTAATGTCGCCGCCAACTTCGAAATCGATCCCCGCATCCCGGCGCTCATCCCCGGATTCGACGCGCCCTTCTTCCAGGCCGGACTCGCCGGATACTCCGACGCCGCCATGCGCATCATCGCGCGACGACTCGGCTGCCCCTACTGCGTCACCGAGGCGCTCCTCGACCGCACCCTCCTCGCCGGAGGCCGCGGCTTCGCCAAAGCCGACCTCGGCGAACTCCACGACAACGTTCCCGGCGGACGCGAAGATCATCCGCTCTGCGGCCAGATCATGGGCTCCGACCCCGACGAAATGGCCGCCGGCGCTCGCAAGATGATCGAGCGCAACATCAGCGACGATGACCCGCACGCCGGTTTCCAGACCATCGACGTCAACCTCGCCTGCCCCGTCAAGAAGATCAAATCAAAAGCGCGCGGCGGGCACTGGCTGCGCGACCCCGAAGGCGCCATCGACATCCTCCGCGCCGTGCGCGACGCCGTCCCCGCAGACGTCCCCACCACGCTCAAGATCCGGCGCTCCTGGGATGACACGCCCGACGCCGAGCGCAACTTCATGCGCATCTTCGACGCCGCCTACGAAATCGGCTACGCCTGGGCCACCGTCCACTGCCGCTCTGTCCAGCAGAAATACGTCGGCCCTAGCCGCTGGCACGTCCTCCGCGATGTTCTTGCCACGCGGCGCGATCGCGTCGTCTTCGGCTCCGGCGACATCTGGAACGCCGAAGACATCTTCCGCATGATCGAATACACCGGCGTCAGCGCCGTCAGCGTCGCGCGCGGCTGCATCGGAAACCCCTGGATCTTCCGCCAGGCCCGTCAACTCATGGCGGGCGAGGAACCAACGACGCCAACCATCACCGAACAGCGCGATGTGCTCCTCGAGCACTTTCAACTCTCCGCCGCCGTCAACGGCGAGCACAAGGCCTCATTCCTCATGCGCAAGTTCGGCATCCGCTTCGCCGAGCATCACCCCGACTCGGAGACCGTCCGCCGCGGCTTCATCGCCGTGAAATCAATAGCCGACTGGCGCGCCGTCCTCGATGCGCACTACACCGGGGAAGCCGCCGAGACCCGCGACTCAGCCCTTGCAATGCAGCGTTGAAAGCGCCTGCCGCGCCACGTCTTCGAGCGTCTCGCTCCCGACGTCCGCCTTCCCCAGCACCATCAACCCCTGGATCGATGCGAACAGATGACGCGCCGCGCCCAGTGAGTTCACACTCGGCTCGATCTCGCCCTGTCGCTTCGCCGCCTCCAGCGCGTCCACCATCGCGCCCTCCAGCGCTGCGATCGTCTCGCGCACCAGCGCCGAAACCTCCGCGTCGTGCGGCCCAAGCTCCACGATCGCATTCGTGAACAGGCACCCGCGCGAGCCCTCCTCCGCCGCGCAGCCCACGGCGAATGCAAACAACTCCTCGACGCCCGCCAGCGGAGTCGACGCGCCTGTCAGCAGTTCACGCTGCTTCTCCTGCACCTGGCTGAGATAACAGCGCATCGCCTCGAGAAAGAGCGAGCGCTTGTCGCCAAACGTGTCGTACATGCTCGCGCGATTGATCTCCATCGCATCGAGCAGATCCTGCACGCTCGTCGCTTCATACCCCTGCGTCCAGAAGACATCCATCGCCTTCCCGAGCGCCTCGCCGCAGTCAAACTGTTTGGGCCTTGCCATAACGAATTGGCGCTCGATCCCGGAGCGCTCCTTTCATCTATCCCTTCGACCAGTTCGAGCCGTCGTCGAGAATCCGATCGAAGTAGTCGCGCAGCTGCGCCACGCCCTGCTCAAAAGGCGCCGAATCACGATACGCGCGCGCCTGCATGATGCCGCCCTCCATCACCGTCAGGACGAAACTCGCCAGCGACTTCCGATCAACATCCGCGGGCAGGCGCCCGTCAAGATCATCAAGGCACTGCTCGATCGCCTGCTTCCACCCATCGAAGTTCTCCGCGATCAGCGTCCGCGCCGCCGGATGCGACTCCGCCACCTCCAGCGCCAGATTCCCGATCGGGCAGCCCTGGGCGCACTCCGTCATCAGCAGCATTCTCCGATACCCGTCAAGCACGCCGAAGATCCGCTCCATCGGATCCGAGACGCGATCAAAAACCGGCTGAATCACGAGCGGCCACAGCAGCTCCTTGTACTGCTCCAGCACGGCCAGCAGCAGATCCTCCTTCGTCGGGAAGAAGTAGTACAGGCTGCCGCTCCGAGCATCCGCCTCCTTCAGGATCTGGGCGATCCCCGTGGCCGCGTACCCCTGCTTCAGAAACAGCCCCCGCGCCGCCTCCACGAGACGCGCCCGCGTGTCCGTCTTCCCGGCTTGTGCCTCGACAGCCATGCCCCCCCACTCTAGCCCCGAAAAGGCCCTGTGTTGAGCGACCGATCAAGAGGGTCCTTGCGCCCCGAGATCCACCGCTCAGACCGCCCGCTCGCCGCTCGTATCTCGCTCCCCGCGCGTCAATCTCGAGCACATGCGCGCGCATCGCGCTCCGCGATGTGCGAAGCCGGCGACCTCCACGCGATTTCCCTTGAGCGCTCCTGATTCGCTGGCTTAATCCCCTTCATGAACACACACACCCAATCCGAATCCCACGCACTTCCGGAGGAAGCCCTCGACGCCATCCTCCACGACTACCTTGTCGGCGACGACGCGCTCCTCGACATCGCCTCCAGGCACGGCGTCTCCCTCACGCTTCTCGCCAGGATCGTCTCCTCCCCGGAAGGACGAGAGCGCCTGCAGGCCCTCGACGATCTGCTCGAACTTCGAGCGGCGCACAAGCGGAGGTCAACGCGCCGCACTGCCGTCATGGCGCTCCAGCGCATCGCCGCAACTCCAGGTCGTTCTGCCGAATCCGCGCGCAAGGCCGCGACCCAGCTCCTCGAACTCGAAGAGGAGACGACCCCGGAGCACGTTGCCGCCGAATGCGAGCCAACGCGCGTCCACGCCGCGCCGCCGCCGCCCGAAGACCATCCTCCCGCCGATCTCTCACGCTGCCACACCCTCAGCGCGCGCCAGCGCAAGCGACTGAAGTGCCGGCAAGGCCATCCCGGCCAGCCGAGGGCCGCCTGAGTGTGCGTCGCTCCGCGCTCCTTGACTGTCCGCGCCCGCCCACCGATCATCCATACGCAGGAGCAGCGCTCCAGACGGTGAGGTGGCGGAGCGGTTGAACGCGCCGGTCTTGAAAACCGGTAGACCCGTCAGGGTCTCGCGGGTTCGAATCCCGCCCTCACCGCTTACTCTCTCGGCACGGTGGAGATGTCTTCCGGCTCTTGTCAGGCTCGACAGAAACCCGCGGGGTTGTTCGCTGATTGTGCTTCTCAGAGCCGGTCAGAGCGCAAAACAAGGGGCCGAAGCGGGCGACTGCCTCCGCGAGGAATTCGCGGGGTGACCCGGCTCGGGCGCCCGATCTGGCGCCCACGTGCCTGGATCTGCAAATCCAGAGAGCCGCCCCCTGGCGACCCCCGGGCTGCCTATGACTGAGCCATGATTCCCCTTGCCTGGGATGATCTCGCCCGGGTCAGTCCCGACGATCCGCTCGCAACCCACCGGGAAGTTCAGGGTTGGATTGTTGACGTTCAGGACATTGACTCAGACTGTCAGGCGAGAGAACTTGAGTCCCCAGGCGGAAGAACAGGGCAACGAGAACAAGAGGAGTCCCACAAGAGATGACACGAATGAAATCAGTGATCGGCCTGCTTCTCGCATTCAGCGCCATGGATGCGGTGGCTGACACCGTGGAACTCCCTCGCGAACCGGCCCTCAGCCCTGACGGTTCGATCGTCGCGTTCACCTGGGCGGGCGACATCTGGGCCGTCTCAGCAGAAGGTGGTGTCGCGACCCGACTCACGAGCCACCCCGCCGATGAACGCCGCAGCGCCTTCAGCCCCGATGGCTCGATGCTCGCGTTCGAATCCAACCGCGACGGGGCGCGAAACCTCTACACCGTTGAGTTGCGCGGCGCCCCGCCCGCGCTCATCGCAGGCAGCCCCAGGCGGGTCGTTGAGTGGGATCGCGAGCAGTCCCTCAGCGCGTTCGCTGCGGACGGCGACGGCCTGCTGTTCAGCGGCAGACTCGAGCCAAGTGTTTTCCGCCATGCGCGCATGTACCGGGCGCCCCTCGACGGTGGTCCGATCGAGCGGATCACCGATGCATTCGGCGCCGATCCCATCCCGACACGCGACGGTGGGATGGTGTTCACGCGCGGGTTTGGCATCCCCAACCGCCCCGCCTACCGGGGCCCGGGGTCCACCGACGTGTGGCGAATGGACGCCGGAGGCGCCTTCACCCAGCTGACCACAGACGCGGGCAGCGATTGGTCCGGCTACGAGCTTCCGAATGGCTCGGTCGTCTTTCTCTCGAGCCGTGACGGACAGAACAACGTCTACCGACTGGCGCCCGGCGCGACAGACGCCGACCGGGGGGCGCTCACACAACTCACGCGTTTCGCCCCGAATGATGAGGCAAGCATTGGCCACGGCGCCCATCACCTCACGGTCAGCGCGGACGGAAGCAAGGCCGCATTCGTGGTCTGGGATACGCTCTACACGCTCGATCTCACAAGACGTGGGGCGCGACCGGTCGCTGTCAACGCAGTGGCCTCAGCCGATGACGATGTCTCGGAACACGAGGTCATCGACGTCTCTCGCCAGGCAAGCGAGTTTGCATGGCACCCCTCGGGTGACGCAGTCGCCATCGTCGCCCGGGGCGAGATCTGGCTGCGCTCAACCGACGAAGACCAGCCAACACGCCGGATCACAAACTCGCCGTGGAATGAATCGAAAGTTGCGTGGTCGCCTGACGGCGCGCTCCTCTACTTTGTCGCCGACAGCGAGGAATCGCTTGGGTCGATCTACGCCGCCAGTGTCGCGCTTTCGCGCGAGGATCTCGCGGGCGCGCCGGTGAAGGAGGACGAAGAAGAGGCTGACTCCGAGGACGAAGCGGACGCGACCGAGCCTGATGACGCCGGCAAGGATGGCGAGGAGGATGAGGACAAGGCCGAGCCCAACAGGAACGGCGAACGATGGGCCAGCGCGCTGACGTTCGCGATTGAGCCAGTCATCCTCGCCGAGACCTGGGACTCGGCCCCAAGCCCCGCACCCGACGGGCGTTCGCTGCTGTTCGTTCGCGGGCTCGGCGATCTGGTTCATTTCGACATCGAGAGCGGCGCCGAGCGCGTGATCTTCAGAGGATGGTCCGCGCCCGAGGTTCAGTGGATGCCGGATTCGCGCCACATCGTGTACGCGCGCAATGACCTGGACTTCAACTCTGACATCTGGCTGCTCGACCTGGAGGCCGAAAGCGCGGATGCCGCGATCAACCTCACCCAGCACCCAGACATCGACACGGCGCCGCGCGTCAGCGCGGACGGGAAGGTCCTGGTGTTCCTGTCCGACCGGGCCGGGCAGAACTGGGATTACGACGTCCACCGTGTCTACCTCGACAAGGCGCTCGAAGACATGCAGCCCTACGAGCTGGCTGAGTACTTCCGAGAAGCGGCGGAGGCGGCGAAGACGCGCAAGCCCCTTGATCCCGTGGCCTCGACAGGTGAAGAGCAGGACGCGGACGCAGATGCCGACGACGATCGCGAGTCGATGACCTTCGACGCCGGCGACGCGTGGCTTCGGGTGCGTCGCGTGACCTCCCTTCCGGGCTCGGAAGGCGACCTCGCGCTCACCCCCGGTGGCGAGCGGATCGTATTCAGCTCGTCCGCCGACGACGAAGACGTGCTCCACTCAATCAAGTTCGACGGCGCCGAACGAAAGACCGTCATGACCGGCTCCACCGGCGGCGTCAAAGTCTCGCTGACCGGCGACGCCGTCGCGGCGCTCCAGGGCGGGCAGGTCAAGAGCGCGCCTCCGACCGGCGGCGAGGCGACGACCTACCCCATCTCCGCTGAGGTTCGCATCGTGAGGAAGGCCGAACAGCGCCAGAAGTTCCTCGAGGGCGCACGAACGTTTGGCGCGTCGTTCTACAACCTCAAGGGACTTGATTGGGACGCGTTGGTTGATCGGTATTTGCCGCTGGCTGAGCGCGCGCGCACCAGCGCCGAGTTCAACGCCGTCTTCACCCTCCTCCTCGGCGAAGTGAACGGCAGCCACACTGGCATCCGCGGCGGCGGTGGATACTCAGCAGATGATGTCAGGACCGGATACCTCGGCGCTGACCTCGAAGCCGCCGAAACCGGCTTCCGAGTGACCCGTGTTCTGGACAAGGGTCCCAGCGCGAAGGAAGAAGCGGGCCTGCTCGCGGGCGACACGATCGTCGCGGTCAACGGCGCCCCGCTCGTGCGCGATGGCGCGCTGATTGATTTCAACGCGGCGATGACCGGTTTGTCAGGCGCCGAGACGCTCCTGACGCTGGACCGCGCGGGTAAGGAAGCGATCGTGCTTGTCACGCCGCAGAGCTACGACGACGAGAACAACCTCAGATACGACGACGAGGTCATCCGCCGGCGCGCCGAGGTCGAACGCCTCAGCAAGGGCCGACTGGGCTACCTCCACATCCGAGGCATGAGCATGCCAAGCGTCCGCGACTTCGAGCGTGACCTCTACGCCGCCGCCAACGGGCGCGAAGGTCTCGTCATCGATGTCCGCGACAACGGCGGCGGTTTCACAACCGACATCCTCCTCGCAAGCCTGACGGCCCCGCGCCACGCGTACACGATCCCGCGCGGCGCCGACCCCGCCGAGGTCCAACTCGACAGTTATCCTCGCGACCGCCGATTGATCTACGGGTGGACGCGACCGATCAACGTGCTCATCAATCAACACTCCTTCTCAAACGCTGAGATCTTCGCGCACTCGATCAAGACCACAGGCCGAGGCCGCCTCATCGGGACAACGACGTTCGGCGCCGTGATCTCCACCGGTGGCTTCACACTCATCGACGGCACGTTCATCCGTCGGCCGTTCCGAGGTTGGTACCTCGCGGACGGGCGGGATATGGACGTGTACGGAGCTGAGCCCGACGTGCCCGTTGAGCAAACCCCGACCGACGAGGTCGCCGGGCGTGATCGTCAGCTCGAAGCCGCGGTGCGCGACCTGCTCGACCAGATTGACTCGGGGACGGATGCACGCGCAATCCGCTAATGTGCGCATTGGCGGAGCGAGTGATTGTTTGAGGTATCCCGGATTGGTCACCACTCTCTTCCGGTCCGGCGCCGCCATGGAGATCACGCCCGATGGACAGTGACCAGCAGGTGCTGGGACGAGGCGCGAACCTGGCGGTGCAGTACCACGACGGCGTGACGGCCGTGCGCCCGGGCGATCAGATCCGGGCGAAAATGCTCTTCTTCTGGACCCTCGAAGGAGTGGTCATGCACGTGCCGGGTGTGTCGCCGCCGCGCAAGGAGATGGTCTTCAACGGGATTCGGTACGTCGGCGTGAAGGCCGCCGACGGCGACCTGTACAGCTTGCAGGTGCATCCCGACACCGCGCGCCTCAAGAAGTCCGTCACCTTCATCGCGCGCGGCCCCGATCCGGGAGAACTCGGCGAAGACGAGTCGTTCTTCTCGGAGGACGAGTGACGCGTGATGCCACAACGCAGGAGCGCTCACGAATCGCGCTTGACCCGGCGTAACTGAATCGAGTGTTGAGCAATGCCGCCCCCAGTGCAATCCAGTCTCTCTTGTAGAGGTTGACGACAACGTCTGTGAGTTATGACGACTGCGGCCAACCAACAGGCCCATCGGTAAGCGCGCCATTGTCTCTTGCACGACTGCCCAGACCCCACCTAGGCATCCCCTACATCAGCAGACGAAGGACAATTCATGCGGGATTTGACGTTGCGCCACGACCTTGATGCGCTTATGCGGTTGTTGATTGAGACTGCGCAGAATGATGTTCTGAACTCACTCGGTGGTATCGTGCATCAACGGAATGAAGTGTCCGTGGGTATCACCGCCGGGCAGAGGAGACTACGCCATGCTGGGCACCGCAGATCTGATTCTCTTTGCAATCCAGGCAGGCGTGAAGCTCGCCAAAGCTGGTCGAACGATCTATGTCGAAAACACAATCCGTGAAGAGATCGCGTTCCCGCTTCCCGCGACGCTGAACAGCCCGCGCACGACTGCTGAAGCTGCGCTGCTCAGCGCATCCGCCGAACCAGCCGGCTCGCGCGCCCGAATCGCCTTCGATACGGTCTTCCAGCCCGCGCTGATCTCGCGCGATCCCGACCGCATCGTCGCTGTGTACTTCGACTACATGGCGCGCGGCGTCGTCAAACCGCTCGCATTGCCTGCGCGTGAGCGCGCCGGTTTGGCGATGATCCGCCAGTGGGAAAGCGGAGACCCGATGCCAAGCCCGCTCCAGCGCGTCGCGGGAACGCTTGTCGGCATCGCCGTTGACTACTTCGTCCATGTGCCGGGCGCAGTCTCCACCGACTCCACCACCGGCAAGACGCTGCACTCGTTCCTGAAGGGGCTTGACGACGTCGAGTTCGACGAGGCGCGCTGGGATTCAATCGTCATCGCGCTCTTCACCGCCGGCGTCGAGGCGATCAACGCGAATCCCGAACTCTTCTCCGACGACACCGATGACGCCGAAGACAAGTCGAACTTCGTTCGCACCGCGGTCACGGGCATCGCGTCCGATCTCGCCGAGCGCGTCAAGAAACTCGAGGGCCCGGACGTCTTCGAGGCGGAGGACCGGCTCAAGAAGTTCGGCTCCATCGTGCTGCGAAGCGTGCTTGAGGGAGCGGGTCGCTCGCTCGTCGAGAATCCCGAGGCGCTCGGCTTCGAGGACAAGTCACGGCAGGCGCTCGTCACCGGCGTCGGTACCGCCTTCATCGATCTCCTGCTCGATGACGACGAGGTCGGTGTCGACCTCGCCGCAGGCCTCCGCCGCATCGCCTCCACCGACGGACTCAGCAACCTGATCCACGCCTCGCTTCAGGTCGTGGCGCAGCATCCCGACCTCATCAGCACGTCGAGCCAGCCCGTCAACACATGGCTCCGCAACATCGTGACCGGGCTCCACGAGTTGTATCCGAACAAAGAGAACCTCTTTGACCCAGAGCTTCTCGCCAATGTTTCGTACCTCGTTCTCAAGCACGGGATCAACGACCTTAGCCCGCTCGTTCTCAAATCCCTGTCCGCCGGCCAGAAGTCGCTCGCGGTCGAGCTCTCATCAAGCGTGTTGCACGCGCTCGTCGAGAAACCGGCGCCGAACAAGCCGGCGAAGTGGAAGTTCGATGTCTCCCGCGCCGAGATCGAAGAGATCGTCTCGGCGGCTCTCGGCGCCGTCGCCAGTCACCCCGAGTGGCTCTTCTCGAAGACGAAACACCGGAAGATCGCCGCCGCCGTCATCCCGCTGATCGTTGACGTGATCGCGCAATCCGGCGCGGGCAAACAGGGCGGCATCCTCAAGGCGCTGGTGCGATCCGAGCGACTCGAATCTGTCGTCGCCGCGGTGCTCGCCAGCGGCGTCCTCGAGGACTTCACGCCGGAAGGCGCAAACCCGAAGGCGCCGGAGGCCATCGCCAAGGCGGTCTCAACCGTTCTCAAGGCCGTCACGAGCGACGGCATCTCAGGCCTTGACGCAGTGCTGTCTTACGACGTGCTGCACGACGTGCTGGTGGCCGTGGAGCGCGCCGGCCTTCTCGACGACCTCATCGCGTCTTCCGGCGCCCAGTCCGGCGCGTTCGCCAGGCGCGTCGCGACGCTCGTGACCCGTCTCCGCGCGGGCGAGCGCCTCACGATCCCCGAAATGACCGGCATGCTCGAAGCGGCCTGAAGACCCACCAAGGAGCGCTCTCATGAAACGCCCATCCACATTTGTCGCGCGCCTCACTTTCGCGGTGACGTGCGCGCTGACAATCGTCCTTTCTGGCTGCGCGTCAGTCGATCACGTCAATACCTACCGCGAAGCCCGCGAGATCTATAACGAGGCCACGGGCAGCGCCAACAACGTGATCGCGTCGCAGGATGCGATCGCGACCGCCGATGCGTCGGCGAGCACGACGACATGGGCGCCGCCGCCATCAGGTCTGTCGACCGGATTCTCCGACTCGGACTATTCGCGCCTTCACAAGCGATACACCGAGGTCGTCGTCCTGCTCCGCGCCCTCCATACGAACAACGAGTCGCGCAACGCTCTCAAGCAGGATCGACTACTCGGCACGTCGCTCACAGTTCAGCTGCTGTCGGAATGGAAAGCAGCGTTCTACGCACGACTGCTCGAGATCGACGCCGCGCCCGATTCCGCCTCCGGAGCACTCCCTGAGCCTACCTCCATCGCAAATCTCCGAGCGCGCCACAAGGAAGTGATGTCCAGTCTCAAGAGCGCCGAAGCAGCGGTCTTCCCGCGCGACCAGTTCCTCCTCAGCGCATTCCTCCCACTCCTGCGTTACGACAACGCGTTTCTCTACGCGGCCCAGTGGAGCGGTGAGGAGCGTTTCGACGACATCGGGACGCCCGACAGGGGCACGCGACTCGCCTCGGTGAAGTCGATCGTTCAACAGATGGCGCAGGCCGAACGCGAACTCGCCGCCCTCGCAAAGGTCGATGGCGTGGAGCGCCATATCCAGCTCACCGCCGTCGCAGCCCGGCAGAACATTCTCCGCACCGCGACCGCACTCGTTCTGGAGGCGAATGTCAACATGAACTCCTCGGGACTCTGGACATACGCAGACGCGAGCACTGCGCTTCCAGATCTGACCGCCGCCCTCCGTGTATTCGCGACCGAGGTCGTCACGAGCGACGAGCCCGCAAATGTCTTCATCAGACGTCTCGGCGTGGATCTCACTGGCGCCGACCCGAATCGGGATGCCCTTTCCCTCGTCGGCCGCTATTGGACCGGTTCGTGGCCGTCGAACGACGCGTCCGCCGGAGAGGAGCGCCCATGACCATCCCCCAGGAAATCATCATCTACATTCACGGCGTCTCGGGCGATCTCCGAGGACGCGATCACACCGAAGATTACGAGGCGCTCCACAACGGCATCGCCTCGCGAAACTCAGCGTGGCCAACGCGATACGCCGGTGTCGAATGGGGATGGAACCACGACCCCGGCGCCGCGAAATCACAGCAGCTGCTCACTGACGCCCAGCGCCTGCTCGGTTCGCGCCTGATGCCCGCGTTGCACGACCAGCGAGACTTCACGCTCAATCCGGCGCGCGCCGTAATCAACAAGCTGCGCGATCTTGTGTTCTATGGCTTCGGCGACATGTTCTACTACGTCTCTCAGGCGGGAAAGGCGGCCGTGCGCGACGCCGTTGCGCAGCAGATCATTGATCACATCGAGAGCGAGACCGACGGCGATGACTCCGTTCCCGTGTCCCTGACACTGCTCGGACACAGCGCCGGCTCGGTCATCGCAGCCGACTTCCTCTTCGCCCTCTTCACTCGCGCCGAAGACTACACATACGTCGAGCTGCCTCAGTGCGAGGTCGCAGCCAGTGAGAGCGGCATGGTGCGCCTCCGCAGAATGGCGCACGCGGACTCCCGCCTTCGCGTGCGACGACTGATCACCTTCGGATCGCCCATCAGCCTCCTCGCCTGTCGCAGCGACGCGGTGCTCGAGATCCTCGCGAGGAACAAGGAACTCAACCCCGCGGACTTCGGACTGACGTCACAGTGGAGTCACGGCGAGCCCGTCGAGGGATCGCGCTGGATCAATCTCTGGGATCGAGACGACCCCATCGCGTGGCCCATCGAACCGCTCATCGCGGAACACCGCAGGACACGCGTCGCCGAGGATGTCTATGTGGACGTCTCAGACTCCGTCTCCAGGTCACACACGCGATACTGGCGCTCAGAGAAGGCCCATCGGTCAATCGCCGAACGGTGGTAGGAGGCATCCGCCGGCGCCGAGCCGGATCACCAGCTCCGGGACATGCTGCGATCCACTCCATTATTCTTGGTGACACACCGTTCCAGTCATCGGAGTGATGAATCATGAGATCGCGCCTCGCCGTCGCCGCCCTGTTCCTGTCTGCAGCCACCGGCTGCACGCACCAGCAGCGACTCATGCCGACGCCGTCGGTGATCGCCGATGGCCATGTCGATCCCTTTCGCGACACCGCCGACGCCGTCAAGACGAATGACACGCCCGTCTTCGTCGTCAGCGCCCGCGAGCCGCGCACGACGGGCAATATCACACCCGCGCGCTATTACACGAATGACCGCACAACGCGCCTGCGGCTGGGCAAGGCGACCGTGCGAATCGGAGAGGAAGATTCCTGGGAGGAGCTCGCCGAAGCCTCACGCCAGAAGAGGCGCTCGAGCAGCCCCATCATCAGACTTCGAGCATTCGAAGAATACGGCGTGCTCTGGTCCAGCGTGCCGCCGCCGAATCTCGGTTTCGATCGCGACTGGACCGCGCCCGACGCCGACCGGAGTCCCGCAGATCAGTTCGTCGCAGATATCGAACAGCAGTTTGAGCTCACGCAGACCAATCGCATCTACATCTTCGTCCACGGCTTCAACACCAGCTACACTGACAACATCGGACTTGCCGCGGAGTTCTGGCACTATCTCGGACGCCATGGCGTCATGATCAACTTCTCATGGCCATCCAAGCACAGCGTCTTCAGCTACCAGGAAGACAAAGCCAACGCCGCGTACGCGACGCGCCAGTTCAGAAAGCTCCTCGAGTTTCTCGCCGCGGAGACAAGCGTCTCCAGCATCAACCTCATCGCGCACAGCGCCGGCAATCCCGTGGTCGTCGAGTCGCTCCGGGATCTGCGTCTCATCCACTACAACCTCAGTCGCGAGGAACTCAGGCGCCGGGTCAAGATCGGCCGCGTCGTGCTCGCAGCGCCGGATATGGATCTGCTCCAGGCGATCAACGCGTCAATGGACGGCTTCGACGAGTGCGCTGAACACGTCGCGATGTACGCCAGCACGTCGGACAAGGCGCTCGGATTCGCTTCGATGATCTTTGGCGACACACGCCTCGGCGCTTCCGTCGAACGGCTGACACCCGAAGAGAGAGAAGCGCTTCGAGTCTCGACGCATTTCGAGGCGATCGACGTCTCGCTCGCCCAGAAGAGGCACAGCTCATTCCTCGGCCACAGCTACTTCCACCAGAATCCATGGGTCAGTTCGGATCTGGGCATCTTCCTTCGTGATGGACGCTACGCGGAAGATCGCGGGCTGGTCTTCAACGAGGAATCGGCTTTCTGGGAATTCCCGAAGAATTACACGGAAGTCATGGAGAAGGCTGCGGAGTCGATGACGACGCAACTGCCCTGATCTGATCGAACCCCTGTGAGAGCCATGTCCCAGGTCGCTGACATCCTTGAGACGTGCGCAGACGCGATCGAGCAGACCCACGCTGATGGGACGATTGTCACCCGCGCCGGCGACCTTCGTTCGATCAGAGATTTCGCGATTCCCAGGCCCTGTGGGGCTCTCCTCGAGCGCGCCGTCGTAGCGACCTTCGATTCTGAACCGAAGAACACCTCCGCGCCGCACGTCGTCGAGATCGGCCTCGGCTCTGGTCTCGCAACCCTGCATCTGGCACGCGGGCTCCTGCGCTGCGGGATCAGCGCGCCCGGCGCGATTCGCAACGCCGATCCCGGCGACTATCTCGATGGCGCCGGGGAGTTGCTCCTCGAGCGCGCCGACGTCGCCGATCTCGTCGATCTCCGACGCGAGTACTCGCACACGATGCTCGCCGACCTCGAGCGCGAAGAGCATGCCGTCCGCTTCGCCTTCATCGACGGCGCCCATCTCTTCGACACCGCCCTCGTCGATGCGTTTCTTGTGGACAAACTCCTCCCGGTCGGCGGCGTCATCGCTCTGCACGATCTCTGGATGCCGGCGCTCCAGACACTCGCCCTCTTCCTGACCACGAATCGCGCTTACGAGCCTGTCACTGTCACAGCGAACGAGCAGCTCGTCGCCGGGCCGTGCGAGTCGGAGAAACGTGGCGTCGATCCCGATCGCGTTGTCTCCACGCGATTCAAGCGCGACTTGCTTTCCTACGTGGACTGGCACACGCTCCTGCTGCGCAAGACAGAGCACGAATCCCGCGCGTGGGATCACTTCGCACCGTTCTGGGAGTGATGCGTCATCCGCTCCGCGACCGAGCTGTCTTCCGTGTGGACTTCTTCGCCGCACGCCGCGCCGTCTTCTTCTTCGAGACCTTCCTGCGAACGGTCGCCTTCTTCGCGGCCTTCTTGCGCGTCGCCTTCTTCTTCGAGGTCTTTTTCGCAGGCCGCTTGCGACCCGCGCCCTTGATTGCCGTCTCGTAGAACGCGATGTACTCCTTCACTGACACGCGACCGATCGACTCGGCGACGACCTCCAGCGGCACATCCTCGAGCTTCCTGAAGCGCACACAGGACTTGCCCATATCCAGCTTCTTCCCCGCCTGCTTCCATGCCTTGACGAACCAGTCACGATGCGCCTTGTCGGCATAAACACAGGCCATGTACAGCGCCATGTGGTTCTTCTGCGACGCGAGACTCACGTACGGCAGCGCCTGCGAGGGGTCGCAGTGGTACCCGTCGGGATAGATGCTGTGCGGCACGGACCACGTCGGCATGCCGTACTGCATGCCTTCCTTGTAGCCCTTCGGCAGGTTCCTGTTGATGACCTTCCGGATTTCGCAGATCGCCTTGCGCCGATCCGCGGGGAGTTCCTTCAGATACGCCGGAACCGTCTTCGCCTTGCTTTGCATCGGCGCATTCTACAGCGCGCCCCTCTTGCTTCAGAGAATCCGCGACGAGCGGGGATAGCTGCCGAGCACGATCAATTCCTTGCAGTGCGCCGCAGCCTCACGCACGACGAACGCGAAGCCGTCGTCGTCCTTGTGTCCCTGGGCGTCGATGAAGAACGAGTACTGCCAGTTTTCGCGACCGCTGGGACGCTTGTCGATGTGCGTCAGATTGATCCCCGCCCGATCGAACACGCTCAGGACGCTCACCAGCGCGCCCGGCTTGTCCGCCGTCGTGAACATGATCGACGTCTTGTCATCACCCGTCGGTCGCGCCGCCTGCTTTGCGATGACGAGGAAGCGCGTGATGTTGTTCGGGTTGTCCTCGATGTCGCCGAAGAGTTCGTTGACGCCGTAGAGCTGCCCGGCAAGCGCCGAGCCGATCGCCGCGACGCCGCTCTTCGCGTCCTCCTCGTGCGCGTCCGCCGCCATCTTCACGGCGCGACTGGAGCTCGCCGCCGGAATCAGCTCCGCCTTCGGATACTGCGTGCTCAGCCAGTTGCGGCACTGCCCGAAGATCTCCGGTTTGCTGAAGATCTTCTGCACCTCCGATGGCTGCGAGTTGCTCAGGAGCGCATGCCGAATCGTCAGCTGCACCTCGGCGTAAATCGAAACATCCTTGGCGTAATCGCGGAACGCATCCAGCGCCTCCACGATGCCGCCGCCGGTGGAGTTCTCGATCGGAATCAGGCCGTAGTCCACATGACCGCGCCCAACCTCCGTGAAGACGCCGCTGATCTCGTGCAGATCCTCGAAGCTCACTGACGATCCGAACTGCGCCACTGCGGCCGCGTGACTGTGCGAACCGGGCGGACCGAGATATCCGATGCGCAGCGGCTGCTCGATCGCGAACGACCCGCTCATGAGTTCGCGATATACACCCTCGATCGCGCGCCCGGGCAGCGGGCCCTTCGAACGATCCAGCGCCTTGCGCAGCACGGCTGCCTCACGATGCGGCGCATAGATTGGAATCCCGGAATCACGCTTGAGTGCGCCGACATCAACAACGACCTGAGCGCGCTCGTTCAGGAGCTCCACGAGCTTCTCGTCGATGCGGTCGATGCGATCCCGAAGGGCCTCGAGCTCGGGCGTCTGCTGCTCGGACTGGGCGCCGTCGGCCGGCCCCCCAGCGGGCTTCCCGGCGCCGGATGTGTTCTCGTCGTCTCTCACGGGGTCATCATCGACAGATTGATGGTCTTGTCCAATTTGCCGAGGCCGCAGAGAACGCATTCGGACGTTTCAAAGGACATCCAGGCCTTTCTGCGAAAGGGCGCACCCCCTTCTCCGATCTATAGTTGTTGGGGCGCCCTGCGCCCGCAGCCGAATCATGCTCCAAGAGACGATTCATTCCGCGCTCGCGGCGGCGACGCCGCCCCCTGCGGCCCCCGTCCTGGGGATCGACGGGCTTATCGCCATCGGCGCCGCGTTCCTATCGGGCGTCTTCCTCTGGATCGCCGGGCGTCATCTCGTCAGACCGCTCTACGCGCTGGTTTTCGCAGCCGCCGGCGGCGCGGCTGGATTCGCGGCGCCCTCGACCATGGCGCTGGAGATCGGCACGCTCTATCCGACGGTGATCGGCGCGATCATCGGCGCCGTCGTCGGACTCTTCATGTTCCGGCTCTCGATGGCCCTGGCGCTTGCGATCGTGCTGGCGCTGGGCGCCCCCGTCGGCGCCGGGTTCTACCTGAAGTTCAATCCGACGCCGGCGCCAATCGAGAGCGCCGAGCCGCTGACTGAAGACGAGATGCTCCTCGACGGCGTGCCTCTGAAGGAAGATCTCGCTGCTGAAATAGATCGGCTTTCCGAGGAGATGAGTTGGGACGGCACCATCAGCGATCTGCTTGGTGGATCGGGCGGCACGATCGACGGTTTTCAGGAGTCGCTCGAGCACGAAGCGGCGGAAGCCGTCGTCGAGCACGCGAAGGCGTTCATCCAGGCGTTCGCCGAGGAGGCCCGCGCCGAGTGGGCCTCGCTGCCGGATCGCGATCGGATGCTGCTCTCCTTCTCCACGATCGCGGGAGCGCTCTTCGGGTTCATGTTCGGCTTCTGGCGACCCAAGCAGGTCGCCGCAGCGACGACGGCGTTCCTTGGCGCCGCGGTGTGGATTCCGGCGGGCATGTTCCTGATAACGACGTTCGGACTTCCGGGGACGGACGCGCTGCCGACCTCGCCGCGCCTGTGGCTGTTCATCTGGCTCATCGTGAGCCTGGCGGGGACGGTCGTTCAGTGGACGGGTTTGCCGCGCAAGGCCGATAAGTAGGGTCGCGACTTCCCCCGCCCGGCGCTGGTCTCGCGCCTGGAAGTCGGCGGCGGAGCCGCGCATCACTCTTTGCATCCGGGATTTCTGTCAGCCCTCACAAGCGAGGCGGCGTGGCCATGTCGACAACTCTCCTGACAACGCTTGCTCAAAGCGCATCCGACGACTCCTTCTTTTCCGACACGGGTGAGAACCCGCTGGCGCTCCTGCAGTCGGCGCTGGCCGGTCGTCTCGACCTGCTGAATCATCCGGGGCGTCTCGTAGACACGCTGCATCAGATCAACGGCGTCTGGGCGGTGATCTTCCTGATCCTTGGCGCGATCTGCGTCTTCAACGGCCTGCGCTGGCACAAGGGCGTCATCATCATCCTTGCAGGCATGCTCGGCGCGCTTGCCGGGTTGTGGGTCGGAGACAAGATGAATGGCGGCCACCAGGTCGCGGCGCCGGCGCTGGCGCTGCTGTTCATGGTCGTTGCGCTTCCTGGGTTGCGCTTCGCCGTCGCGCTCTTCGGCGGGCTCGCGGGCGCGTTCATCGGCGCGAACGGATGGACGGCGTCAGGCGGGGACGAGAGCATTCACTACGTCGGCGCGCTCGTCGGGCTCGTCGTGGTGGGCATGCTCGCCTTCATGGCGTTCAAGTTCGTGATCGTGCTCTTCACGACGGTCGTCGGCGCCACGATGATGAGCGTCGGCGCGCTGACTGTCATGCTGCGCGTGGACGCGTGGAATGAACCGCTCGTCGAGTCGCTTCACAACAACCCTCTGATCGTGCCGCTGCTTGTGGGCGTCTCGAGCCTCGTGGGCATCGTGGTGCAGGAAGGCGGCGGCATGAAGGGCTTGAACGACAAGGCGAACAAGGCGTCAAGCGGCGCCGAGAAGAAGGGCGCCAAGCCGGCATGATCAGGGTGACGCCGCGTGTCAGCCTTCGTCGCGTGACGAGTCCCGCATCGCGACGGGCTCAATCTCTGGCGATACATCGGGCTCATCAATCTGCTCGACGAGACTCGGCCTCGCGTCCGGTTGTCCTGCCCTTGCGCTTGCGCGCTGCAGCGGAGCGATGACGACGACCATCGCCACGACGGCGCCGGCGGACACCAGTGCGACAACACGGCGTGAGACGACAGGCGTGAGCAGCGGCGCGTCCATGTGCTCGGGGCGACGCTCAAGCCACGTGGCGCGAGCAATGCGAAGGTAGTACCAGCCGGCGATCGCCGAGTTGACGGCGAGCACGAGCGCGAGGGCGATCTCATCTCCTGAAATCGCGGAGGTGAGGAGCATGAGCTTGCCCCAGAAGCCAAGCAGCGGCGGGAACCCGATCATCGAGAAGATCGAGAGCACCATCGCCCAGCCGAGCCACGGGTACTGACGCGCAACGCCTCGAATGTCATCAAGCGTGTCCACTTCGACGAGTCCGTCTTCACCGGCGCGCTTCTGGAGCGAGGCGAGCACGGCGAAGGCGCCGACATTCATGACGCCGTAGCAGAGCAGGTAGAAGAGCATCGCGGCGACGCCGTTGTTGGCGATGTCGCTGCGACCGGGGCCGACGACGAGGCCCACGAGCATGTAGCCGGAGTGCGCGATCGAGGAGTAGGCGAGCATGCGCTTGACGCTCGTCTGCAGGAGCGCGAGCACGTTGCCGACGGTCATCGAGAGCGCGGCCATCACCCAGAGGAGGGTGCGGATCTCTTCGGGGAGTCCGCCGCCGGCGCCGTGACTCCAGCCGATCGTGCCGACGATCATCATCAGGGCGAGGAAGCCTGCGGCCTTGGGCGCGAACGCGAGGAAGCCCGAGACGGGCGACGCGGCACCCTGATAGACATCCGGCGTGTAGAAGTGCATCGGGAAGGCGGCGATCTTGAACGCGATGCCGACGATCGCCATGACGAAGCCGACCATGCCGACCGCGCCGACGGGTCCGGCGCCGATGGCGACACGGATTTCTGGGAGATTGGTCGTGCCGAAGGCGCCGTAGATGAGCGCGAAGCCGTAGAGGAAGATCGCAGCGCCGAAGGCGCCGAGGAAGAAGTACTTCACGCCGGCTTCGGAGGCGCGCAACCTGCGCGAGCTCATGGCGACCATGATGTAGGTCGGAAGACTGGTGAGCTCGAGCGCGAGGAAGAGCCAGATCAGGTCATCGGCGGTGGCGCAGAGCATGACGCCGGTGAGGCTGAAGAGGAAGAAGGCGTAGAACTCGCCGCGCGTCGCGCGAATCGGATCGAAGATCTTCCCGCGCGAGACGCTCTGCTCGAGCCCGCGATCGACGGTGCCGGAGAGCATCGCCAGCAGCAGGAGTCCGACGATCGGGATCAGCGTCTTGGCGTACGGCAGCAGTCCGGGGAAGAGGGCGCCGCGCACTGCGTCGTCGCCGGCGGTTGGAGAGATGGCTCCGAGCCACGCGGTGATGACGAGGCCGATCGCAGTGACGATCGCGCAGGACTTGCGGAGCGTGTAAGACTTCGAGAGTCCGAGGATCATGACGACGCACGTCGTGATGAAGAGCGCGATCTCGGGATGCAGCAGCTGCAGTTTCTCGATCACGGCAGATCCTCCCGCTCAAGGAGGACGACGGACTCGCCTTCGATCGTGTCGACGGTCGGCGGCGCCTCGGCGATTGCGCTGTTGGCGCGAACTTCGTCATACATCGCGACGGTCTCGGCGACGGGGCCTTCGAGCGCGATGAGCAGCGGCGCCGGGTAGACGCCGAGAACCAGGCAGAGGATCGCAAGCGGCGCGAGCGTTGAGATCTCTCGCACCGAGAGATCAGTGGGGAGCACTTCGTGGGCGTGATGGTCGGCTGGCTCCTGCAACGGTCCGAAGACGATGCGTCCGACCATGAAGAGCAGGTAGATCGCGCTGACGATGACGCCGGTGGCGGCGAACACGGCGAACCAGGGACCGAGCGGTCCGGCGGTTCCGCCGACGCCCCATGTCGCGCCGGACTGATAGGCGCCGAGCATGCAGAGGAACTCACTCACGAATCCGTTGAGGCCGGGCAGGCCGACGGAGGCGAGCGTGAAGAAGACCATGAAGAAGGCCCAGATCGGCATGCGGCTTGCGAGTCCGCCGACTTCGTTGAGTGAACGCGTGTGGTAGCGCTCGTACATGAAGCCGATCAGGAGGAAGAGGGCGCCGGTCGAGAGGCCGTGATTCACCATGTACATCACGGAGCCGACCATGCCGGCGCTGTTGAGCGCGACGAGTCCGAGCACGCAGAAGCCAAGGTGACTGACGGATGAGTATGCGACGAGTTTCTTGACGTCGCGCTGCACCCAGCAGATGAGGCCTGCGTAGATGATGCCGATGATCGAGAGGATCGCGATCGCCGGCGCGTATTGCAGCACGGCGACAGGCGTGAATGGCAGCACGAATCGGAAGATGCCGTAGGTGCCGAGTTTGAGCAGCACGCCAGCAAGGATGACCGAGCCTGCGGTCGGCGCCTCGGTGTGCGCGAGGGGCAGCCATGTGTGCACGGGGAAGAGCGGCACCTTGACGGCGAATCCGGCGAGGAGCGCGAACATGACCCAGGTCTGTTCGGTGGCGCTCATGCGGCTTGCATATTCGGTGAGGGTGGCGATGTCGAAGGACCACAGGCCGCCATTCCAGAGCGAGACCTTCCAGCCGGTGTAGAGGAAACCGGCGAGCGCGATGAGCGAGCCGGTGAATGTGTAGAGGAAGAACTTGGTGGCCGCGGCCTGGCGGTTCGTGCTGCCATACAGATTGATGAGCACGTACATGGGCGCGAGCGTGAACTCGAAGCAGAAGTAGAAGAGGGCGAGATCGCGCGACGCGAAGACGCCGGTCATCGCGGCCTGCAGTACAAGGAGGGAGGCGTAGAAGAGGCGGCGGCGCTCGTTGATCGCTGTGAACGACGCGGCCATGCAGATGGGGCCGAGGAGCGTCGTGAGCAGGATGAGCAGCAGCGCGACGGCGTCCACGCCGAGGCTGAAGTCGACGCCGATGGATGGGATCCATTCGCGCCGGAAGATCATCTGCATCGAGCCGGAGTCGCTCCAGTCGAAGAAGGCGAGCGCGGCGATGACGGACCAGATGAATGTGATGAGCGACCAGCCGAGGCCGAGCCACTTGGCCCATTCCGCCTTGTTGAAGGCGATGAACGCGGCGCCGATGAGCGGCAGCACCATGAGTGACAGGAGAATGAGGCTCATCAGCCGCTCCCTCCTGTCATCGACATGGCCCAGACAATGATCAGCAGCAACGCGAGGCCGCCGGCCATGCCCGTGGCGTAATTCTGGAAGATTCCGTTCTGGCTTGGGCGCAATCCCTTCGCGACGCCGCGCGGCAGCCAGCCGGCGCCATCGACGAGTCCGTCGACGATGAGCTTGTCAATGAGCGCGAAGATGTGCGACGCGACGAGCAGCGGCACGCGGATGATCGCGTTGTAGATCTCGTCGACGTACCACTTGTTCTCGGCGGCGCGTGCGATTGGTCCGAGCTTCACCTTGAGCGCGTCCGCCCTGCTCGTTGCGGCGGTCTTGCGACCGGCGAGGTGCAGGAACCATGCGAAGAGGATGCCGACGAGCGCGACGACGCCTGAGATGTAGTACATCGCCTTGTGCGGGTCGAGCCCGAAGAGCGCGGGTGAGCCGTGGGCTTCGCCATCGTGCGCTGCGTAGGGCGACTCGTAGTAAGCGGTGGAGTCGTGGACCATGCTTCCGGCCCAGCCGCCGTGGTCGCCCATGAAGTAGACGCCGGCGACGAGGATTGACGCGACGGCGAGGATCGCGAGGACTGCGTTGATGGCCCAGCCCGGTGCGTGCGGATGGAAGTGGCCGTGGTCGTGTGCTTCTTCCTCATGGTGGTCTTGCGACTCTTCGGCGCCGTGGTGGTCGTCGCCGGGCTCATACTCCACGGGTCCGATGAAGACGCGGAAGAAGACGCGGAACGTGTAGTACGCCGTGAGTCCTGCGGTGAGGAGCGCGATCCAGCCGAGGAGTCCGAAGCCCGGCGTGACAAACGCCTCGGCGATGATCATGTCCTTGGAGAAGAAGCCTGCGGTGAAGGGCAGGCCCGCGAGGTTAATGCAGCCGACGAGCATCGCGATGCCGACGATGCCCCAGCCCTTCATCTTCATGACGCCGGAGAGCTTGCGAAGGTCGAGCTGGCCGGCGAAGCCATGCATGACGGCGCCGCAGCAGAGGAAGAGCGTCGCCTTGAAGAATGCGTGGGTGAAGACGTGGAAGGCGCCGCCGGCGGATGTGAGCACACCGAGTCCGAGGAACATGTACCCGAGCTGTGAGACGGTCGAGTAGGCCATGATTCGCTTGATGTCGAACTGGGCCATGCCGATCGTCGCGGCGAGGAGCGCCGTGAGTCCACCGATCCAGGCGACGATCGCCAGCGCGGTCGGATTCAGGACGAAGAAGGGATACATTCGCGCGATGAGATAAACGCCGGCGGTGACCATGGTCGCGGCGTGGATGAGCGCGGAGACGGGCGTCGGGCCCTCCATGGCGTCGGGCAGCCACGTGTAGAGCGGCAGCTGCGCGCTCTTGCCGAAGGCGCCGATCATGAAGAGGTATGGAATGATGGTGATCGCCCAGGGAATCTCCTCGCCGGAGGCGTTGAGGTCGGCGATCTGGCTGAAGATCTCGCTGTACTCGAGTGATCCGAACTGGGTCCAGGTCATCATGATGCCGATCAGCAGACCGAGGTCGCCGATGCGGTTCATGATGAAGGCCTTCTTGGCGGCTTCGACTGCGGAGGGCTTCTTGAAGTAGTAGCCAATGAGCAGATACGAGCAGAGGCCGACGCCCTCCCAGCCAAGGAAGAGAAGGACGAGGTTGTCGCCCATGACGAGGCAGCTCATCGCGAAGACGAAGAGGCTGAAGGCGAAGAAGAAGCGGCAGTATCCGGGTCCCTTGTCGTCGGCCATGTACTCGCTTGCGTAGAGCGCGATGAGCGTCGCGAGGCCGGAGACGAAGAGCATCCAGAGGATCGTCAACGAGTCGAAGTAGAAGGCGAAGTCGATGTAGAGGCCGCCGCCTTCGCTTGCGGTGTCGAGCGCGAGCCAGTTGAACCACATGACGCGCTGGACGAGGCCTTCGGGATGAATCTGGAAGTAGGCGGCGACTGTCAGAACGAACGAGACGCCGAGGAAGAGGACGGTCGTGAATGCGGGGAGTTTGCTCTTGACGCCCAGGAACCAGAAGAGCCCGCAGAGCACGCATGAGATGAGCGGCATCAGCGGGATGAGGCCCATCCAGTCCTTTCCGACGCCGGGGAACTCATAGGAGGTCATGCCGGCGCTCTGCGCGGCGTCGGCGCCCTCGGCGGCGAGGGTGGTCAGGGTGGGCAGGTTCTGAAGGAGATCAAGCACGAGCGACGTGATGTGTCAGCCTGAGAGCTGCGCCCACTGGAGCGCGTCCAGGCTTCCCTTCCTTCTAAAGAGGTAGACGACGAGTCCGAGCGCCAGGGCCGCCTCGGCGGCGGCGACGGTGAGGACGATGATCACGAAGACATCGCCGGAGTGATTGAAGTGAAGCCTGCTGAAGGCGATGAGCGCCAGGCCGGCGGCCTGGAACATGATCTCGGTGCAGAGGAACATGATGATCATGTTCCGGCGGCTGAGGAAGCCGATGACGCCGATGGCGAACATGACGGCCGAGACGAAGAGGTAGTGGTAGAGCGTGATGGGCGCGAGGGCTTCGGCGCCGGACTGCGCGAGGGTGGTGAGTTCGAGGGTGGTCATGCCGCCCTCCTTTCACCCATGGTCTCGCCGAGGGTGACGACTTGAGACTCGGCCGCTTCGACCTGCATGCGCGCGAGGATCACGGCGCCGACGAGGGCGAGGAGCAGGATGAGTCCCGCGAGTTCGATAACGAGCGGGTGCTCCTGCAGGAGCGCGAAGCCGACGAGCTCGATGTTCTCGCCCGTGAGGTTGGGCGGGAACGTGACGAAGAGCATCTCGGCGCCCGCCTGGGGGAGCCCCTGCGGGCGCGGATCGTTCGGATCAGCGCCGAAGTCGACGAGGGCGAGCGCGCCGGGCGCGAGCGCCGCGACGCCATCGTGGACCGGCTCGTCGCCATCGCGCTGTGCGATTGCGTTGTCGAGCTGGTCGGCGATGCGGAGATCGGCCGGGAACCAGAGCGCGGCTGTACGGGAGTCGACGTCGTAGGTCGAGTGCGTGATGTCTGCGCCTTCGTTCTCGCCGAAAGCGAGGAAGCCGCGGAAACCAGCTTCTTCGAATGCTCTTTCGATCTTGCGCGGCATCTGAACGAGGATCTCGTCCGTGTTCGCTTCGGTGCGCGCGGGCGTGACGCCCGGGAGGCCCTGGGAGATCATGCTCGTCAGGACGGCGAGCAGGACGAAGCCGACGACGGTCGCGGCGATGGGCTCGCGCGCGGCGAGGTCGTATTCCTTGAGAGCATCAAGGGCTTCAGCGCGCGGCGTCTCCGTCGCGAGCATGATGACGAAGAGATATGTGATGAGGATGGCGCCGGCGTAGATGATGATGATGGCGAAGGTCATGAACTCCGCCGCGAGGAGGAGGAACATACCGGCGGTGCTGAGGATCGTGAGTATGAAGAAGAGGGCGGCGTAGACGGGGCGCTGGTGGGTGACGACGCGGAGCGCCGAGCCGAGCGCGATGGCGCCGAAGACGTAGAAGAAGAGGTTCGGGATCTGGCGTCCTGCCTTGATGGACAGGATGAGGATGACCGTGCCGACGGCAGCGCCAGCGATGAGGGCGCCGACGACTTGCGGTGAGGGTTTTGCTCTTGGCAGGGCGAAGGCCATGCCGAGCGCGCCGACCGCCAGCAGTGCGAAGAGAATCAGAGGGCTGATGACCGGATCCACGGGTGGTGGACTCCTCCGTCTGTGTCGGCGGTTTCAGTCGGCTTCGGAGCGCGATTCGGGCGTCGCCAGCGGCGCCCATGAAGCGGGCAGGATAGGTCGGCCTGATGCCCCCAGCAAGCACGGCGGGCCTTGCCTGCGCGCGTGGAAACGGGGTTTGGCGCGGGATCTCGGGTAGGATTCGGCCCGCCTCGATCGCGGCGTGCGCGGGGGCAGACCGGGCGGCATTTGGGCGGCATCGGGGCGCGGGCTTTCGACTTGAAGAAGGAATCGATTCCCAACCTGCTGACGTGGTCGCGCCTGGCGCTCGTGCCGGTGTTCGTGGTCCTCGTGGCGATGTACCGGTTTCCGGAGCACAACGCATGGGCGCTGCTGGCTGGGGCGATCGTCTTCGTGATCGCGAGCCTGACGGACGCGGCTGATGGGTACCTGGCGCGGAGGTGGAACGCCGTGAGCGCCTTCGGGCGCGTGATGGATCCGGTGGCGGACAAGGCGCTGGTGCTGGGCGCTTTCGTGATGCTGTGCGGGCCGAACTTTGCGAACTCGGATGGGGACCTGGTGACGCGGGTGGCGCCTTGGATGGTGGTGGTGATCATCGCGCGGGAGCTGCTGGTGACTTCGATCCGCAGCGTGATGGAGTCGAGCGGCGTGGAGTTCGGCGCGGTGTGGGCGGGCAAGCTGAAGATGATTCTGCAGTCGATCGTCGTGCCGATCGTGCTGCTGCTGATCTGGTTTGAGCCGCGTGGAGCGACGATTGATGGCTGGCAGCAGACGGTGATTGCGCTGCTGGTGTGGGCGACGGTGATCGCGACCGTTGTTTCGGGCGTTCCCTATGTGACGAAGGCGCTGAGCGCGCGGGCGGGCGCGTCGTGATGATGCGCACGATGATCGTGACGACGTTCGGGCTCGGGTTCATGCGTCCGGCTTCGGGGACATGGGGTTCGCTGCCTCCGGCGGGGATCGCATGGGCGATGCTGCTGCTGGGCGTCGGCTGGCCGGCGATCGAGATCACGATGCTGGTGATCTGCGCGCTGAGCTGCGTGGGGTGCGTGCTTTATGGCACGTGGGCGGAGGAGCGGTTCAACAAGAAGGACCCGTCCGAGGTCGTGATCGACGAGACGGCGGGGATGTGCATTCCGCTGCTTGGACTGACGCAGGCGCATGCGGAGCTTGCAGAGGGCGGTTTCTGGCGCGTGAGTCTCGTGGTGGGCAGCGCGTTCGTGCTGTTTCGGATCGCGGACATCTTCAAGCCGCCGCCGGCGAATCAGTTGCAGAAGCTGCCGGGCGGCTGGGGCGTGCTTGTCGATGATCTGGTCGCGGGCGTGTACGCAGCGATCGCGATGCAGCTTGGGCTGCGGTTGCTTTTCTAGATTCGACGAACGGGTTCGTACTTAGACGACGCCCTGGTCCATCATGGCGTCGGCGACGCGCAGGAAGCCTGCGATGTTGGCGCCGACGACGTAGTTGCCGGGCGCGCCGAATCGTTCGGAGGCATCGACGCTGGCGTTGTAAATGCGGCTCATGATGTCGCGGAGTCGGGTGTCGACTTCGTCGCGCGTCCAGCTGACGCGCATCGAGTTCTGCGCCATCTCAAGGGCGGAGACACCGACGCCGCCGGCGTTGGCCGCCTTGCCGGGACCGAAGAGGACGCCGCCGGCGAGGAGGCGCTCGACGGCTTCGGGCGTGCTGGGCATGTTGGCGCCTTCCGAGAGGAGGCGCAGGCCATTGTTGACGAGGTTCTCGGCGTCCTTGATGCGCAGTTCATTCTGCGTGGCGCAGGGGAAGGCGCAGTCGGCGGGGACGCTCCAGATGGCGTTGTAGTCGAGTGCGCGGTCGGCCGGCGTGAAGCTGGCGGTCGAGAAGTGGTCGGCGTATTCGTTGATGCGGCCGCGGCGCTCGTTCTTGAGCTGCTGGATCCAGACGAGCTTGTCGTGGTCGATGCCCTCGGTGTCATGGACGAAACCGGAGGAATCGGACATGGTGAGCACGATGGCGCCGCGCTGGATGAGTTTCTCCGCGGCGTACTGCGCGACGTTGCCGGAGCCGGAGATGATGCAGCGCTTGCCTTCGAGGGACTCGCCTCGGGCGTGGATCATTTCCTCGGCGAAGTAGACGCAGCCGTAGCCGGTGGCTTCGGGACGGATGAGGCTGCCGCCCCACTTCTCGCCCTTGCCGGTGAGGATTCCGGAGAACTGGTTGGTCAGGCGCTTGTACTGACCGAAGAGGTATCCGATCTCGCGTGCGCCGACGCCGATGTCACCGGCGGGGACGTCGGTGTAGGGACCGACGTGGCGGAAGAGTTCGGTCATGAATGACTGGCAGAAGCGCATGACTTCGGAGTCGGACTTGCCCTTGGGATCAAAGTCGGAGCCGCCCTTGCCGCCGCCGATGGGCAGCGTGGTGAGGGAGTTCTTGAAGATCTGCTCGAAGGCGAGGAACTTCAGGACGCCGAGGTTGACGGAGGGATGGAAGCGGAGTCCGCCCTTGTAGGGGCCGAGCGCGCCGGAGAACTGGATGCGGAAGCCGCGGTTGACCTGGACCTTGTTTGCGTCGTCGATCCAGGGGACGCGGAAGAGGAGCGCGCGTTCGGGCTCGATGAGTCTCTCGAGGATGCGCGCGTCGCAGTATTCGGGGTGAGCGTCGAGGACGGGAACGAGCGTCTCGAGGACTTCGTGGGCCGCCTGGATGAACTCGGGCTGTGCAGGATTGTTGCGTTCGGTCTGCGCGAGCAGGTCGTTGATGTAGGCGCCCATCTCGTCGCTTCCCTGCGGGATGGCGGGGATGGCGGGCGCGTCTTTGAGCATCGTGTTCACGGCATATCTCCTGCGGACGCCGAGGCCAGACTCGACGGGGAACTGAGTCTATCGGCGATTCAGGGGAACTCAAAGATCGGGTTTGGCTGGGATTGGGGTCGAACTTTCAGTCCGCTCGCGCTTCTGCCTGGCGGCGGAGATCGGCTTCGGCGGCGATATAACCGAAGGCGGCCCAGGCGCTGGAGCTGGTGACCTTATTAAGGAGCGCTTCGGCCTCCTGTTGGCGTCCACTTACGAGGGCGAAGGCGGCGCGGCCGTAGAGGAGGGTGGCGTCTTCGACGCCGGCGGCGAGGGCGGAGTCGTTGGCGGCCTGGGCGTCGGTTCTTCCTTTGAAGGAGAGGAGGAGCGAGTGGTAGGTGAAGTTCTCGATGACGTCCATTTCGTCTTCGATGCGATCGAGGACGGCCATCGCTTCGGCGTCGTCGCCAGCGCGGCGGAGGGAGAGGTAGAGCCAGTAGGAGGTTGCGACGCGCGTGTCGTCGTTGGTGGCGATGATGTAGTCGTGGCGCCAGAGGTCTGCTGCGCGCGCGAAGTCGCCCTTGAGATAGTGAGCGAGGGCGAGGTGATAGTAGATGTTTGAGTGGAGCGTGCTGCGCGGCTTGTTGAACTTGTTGGGGAGGCCGTCGGGCTCGACCTGGTCGGGTTTGCTCCTTTCGAGTTCTGCTGCGCGGGAGAGATCGGTGATTGCCTCGTCGAAGCGGCGCGTGGTGATGTAGCGGTGTCCGCGGTGGCGGAGGAGCTTGGCGCTATCGGGGTGGATGACGAGGCCGCGGGAGAAGATGTCGATGGATTCGCGATAGCGACCGAGGTAGGCGGTGCGCCTGCCGAGCCAGATGATGCGCATTTCGTCGGTGGGGTCTGCGCGGTGGGCGCGCGCTGCGTCTTCGAGTTTGAGTTCGAGGCGCGCCTGGGAGTCTGGGGCGAGTGGGGATCGGGTGAGGATCTGGTTGTCGGGGGTGATGGCTTCGGGGGGAGCGGTGGAGTGTGTTGCGCTTGTTGATGAGGCGCAGGCGGGTAGGAACAGAATCAATGCCAGTGGGAGTCGTCTCGACATCAACGCATGTTACAGGCGACAAGACGTCTACTGCCTAGCTGCTCCATGCCTCGATGAGCAAAGCGATGTCCGAGGCGCCGACGGCGCCGTCGGCATCGAGGTCGGCGTCGCATGGGGCGGGGTCGTTGGGGCATGGTCCCCAGTAGCCGAGGAGGTCAGCCAAGTCTCTTGCATTCACGCGGACATTCCCGTCGACATCTCCGAACGCTCGCTCATTCCGGCCGAAGATGACATAACTCTGACCGGTATTTTCGACGCCGTCGGGCTTCGCCCCATATGCGCCGATGATAATGTCGCTGACACCATCGCCGTTGACATCGCCCGCTGACGAGACAGCGAACCCGCTCCTGTCCCCTTCATGTGCGCCGTTGATAGCGACTCCACTGAAGCCATTCAGCGACGCCGGATCGATCACACCGTCGGCGCCGACGCCATCGCCGCCGAACACGATGTAGCTCTGACCGGATTGTGGGCCACGCGGGCTTGCTGATCGGGCGCCGATGAGAAGATCGTCGACTCCATCTCCATTCACGTCGCCCGCAGCTGACATTGATGCGCCGCAATTATCATGTGCGCTCACACCCTGGATCCGCAGACCATTGGCGCCATTGAGTGATGAAAGATCGAACTCTCTACTTGTGCTGAAGTCTGAATCCCCAAAGAGGATGAAGCACGCGCCTTCATCCCCCGCCCCAGGGGCGCCGATCGCCACGTCCGAGACGCCATCGTCATTAAAGTCCAGGCCGCCGGCGACTGAAAAGCCAAGTTGATCACCCTCGGCAAGGCCGCGGCTGAAGAAACCATTCGAGCCATTGATGAATCGCAGGGGGAAATCTCCTCCGGCGCCAACATCAGCGGCGCCGAAGATGACAAAGCTCTTTCCGTATGATCCCTCGTCTGCGCCGAAACCCACGCCTATCACAACATCATCGAACCCGTCGGCATTCAGATCTCCGGCGGTAGAGACGCCTGAGCCTGAGAGATCGGATGGAAATGAGCCATCGCTGACGAATCCGTTTGTTCCGTCCAGACCCGCGATTTCGATGACGCCACCGGCGCCGATGTTTGCGCCGCCGAATACGACTGTGGTCTGTCCTGCGAAGAAGAATGAGTTCGGACTGGCGAATGGTGCGGCGACGACGACATCATCGAATCCATCGCCGTTGACATCGCCTGCCCTTGACACTTCGTTTCCAGCTCGCCCGCGTCGGAGAGCACCAATCATGACAAAACCGTTCGTGCCGTCCAGGGATGCTAGTGGAAGTGTGCCGCTGGCCCCAATGCCCTTGGCGCCGAAGACGACATAGCATGCGCCTGTCTGGGGATCATCCGAGTCCGCGTTGGGAGCAGCGACGAGAAGATCATCGACGCCGTCGCCATTGACATCACCGGCGGCGTTGACAGCAAACCCAACGCTGTCACCGGAATCGGCGCCAATGATGGTGAAGCCGTTCAAGCCATCGAGCAAATTCAGATCGAGACTCCCCCCGGCGCCGAGATTGGGCGCGCCGAAGATCACATAACTCTCTCCGGTTGCCTTGCCTTCCGGACCAGCTGAACTCGCTCCGATGATGAGATCATCGACACCATCACCATTGATATCGCCCACGCCAGAAACATCGATCCCGCTGCGTCCTCCTTCATCTATTCCATCGATCGCGAAGCCATTGGCGCCATTGAGGTCTGCCAGTTCAATCACGGCGGGGAAGGGGCTGATTTGGGCGCACGTTGTGCCCGCTAGTGCGACGAGCACAGCGGCGGATGCAGTCTGGTTGACCAATTGGCGAGAGGGCTTCATGGGATCGCGCGCTCCTTTGAAGGACTCAGTCTAGGCAGATCGGAGCGATCTCAAAGAGCGTTCTGGGGGCTTTGTCGGTGAAGAATCGACATATCAGTTTCTCTGGGAACTCCGCACGCGAACCTGAGTCAGATCTGTGAACAAGGGGTATTGGTGCGCCCATTCGGAGGTTCGCGACGCGCAGAAAAACCGCCGGTCATGGCCCTCGCAGTGGAACACGACCGGCGGGATCAGAGAGTCAGAGGATTCTTCGGCTGCGCGAGCGCCTCCGAATGAATCAGTGAGTGACGAGTCCGCCTTCGCGGCGCCAGTCGTATTCCAAGGAGCGCGCGATCATGAAGGTTGCCTACTCATCGGCGGGCCGGGGTCCGAGGCTCAGCCGTCACCGCGAGCGGCTGGGCTCGGGTCGCGTGATCCGGATCTCCACTCGATCGATCTCAAGAACGATTGGCCCGTCTCTGTCGATGTAGGCCGACCCTCCGCGCGTGAATGATCTGGTGACGGTCTGACCCTGCACACGGACCCGGACCGGTGGCGCAACGCGGTCTGCACTGAAGACCAGTGTGTCACGTCCCAGGCGCAGAGACCCGATGCCCGCCAGTTTCACGGCGCTGCCCAACGGAACCGTTGCGACGTCGCTCTCTCCTGGCGCCAGCGTCCTGCTCTCGCCCGTCGCACTCATCATGATGACCACTGGGGTCTTGCCTGCATTCCTGCATTCCACTCGTTCGGATTCCTGTGCGGCTTGCGCGACGGAGTGCGACTCCTTTCGAATCTCAGGATCCGCGCTGATCGCCTCGATGACGCCTCGAACAGAGTCCACAGCTGCAGCCATGTGCGTGAAGTTGAGGGAGTCCGGGGTGTCAGCCGGGCCGTGGTAGTGAGGATTCCGGAACTCCGCGGTGTCGGTGAGCATGACTGCGGGAACGCCGACTCTCAGGTATGACCGGTGATCAGACCGGACAGCCATCGGTTCACCGACGGGCGTCAGGACGGGGAGCACTGCGATGGGGCCGCTCCATTCATCAGCGATGCGCTCCGCCAGTCCGCGCGCCGATTCCCAGCTTGCGATGGCCAGGAACAGATCGTTGTCGGGAAGGGATACGCCGAGCTGAGCCGCGAAGCGCTCGGCCATCGGCGTCACCGGCTCGCCGGTGTAGTAGCCGATCATCTCGAGGATGATGGCGCCAACGATCTCGTCGCCGGCTGCCTGGGCCGCTCGTGCGCGTCGGAGGCTTCCCATCTGATTCTGGCCGCGAATCAGGAGTTCCTCGTTCGTATACAACTCAAAGCGCAGACCGATCGGCTGGGGGTTCATGCGAAAGTACGACGCGAGTGCGAGCACTCCGGCCACGCCAGACGCATTGTCGTCTGCGCCGGGTGTGCCCTCGACCGTATCGAAGTGAGCCCCGATCACGAGCCAGCGGTCATCGTCCCCTGCCGCCGGCGCTTCGACGTAGAGGTTTCGCACCGGTATCGGCGCATCGTTGGGCCGCACCAGCTCGAACGCTTCGCTTTGAACTTCGTATCCCATCGACGCGAGTCGGCTCTCGAGCCATATTGCAGAGGCTTCCAGTCGGTCCGGGGAAAGGACGCTTCGAGATGGATAGCGGTCTGCCAGGACTCCGACGTCCCGGCGCAGCGAATCTCCCAGAGACTCGCGCCAGGCTGCGGCTGTGAATTGTGAATCGCCACGCTGAGTGCTTGCGCCAGGATCGCCGGCACATCCAGCAAGCGCGCTGGCAATGAGGATTCCGAAAACTCTCCAACGACAGCGCATCGAGTTTCTCCCTCCCTTGTGATCGCCGTTCGTCGCCCGGACTGCCGGCGCCTCACGGCGGCATGCTACCCGGTCGCGCGGATGCGCAGAAAAACCGCCGGTCATGGCCCTCGCAGTGGAACCGGATCGGTGGGATCAGACACTCTGGATCGCTGTACGGTCTTTCGGGCGCGCGGCGGAGGAGGATGCTCCGTCGCTACTGCTCGGGGTCCGCGTGGAGCGTCGCGAGATCGAAGACACATAGCCCAATCGGGCCGCGCATAGGGTTCGATGCATGAACACACAGAAACTTATCACCTGATGTGAACGCGCCTCTCGGATCATAAAAGAACCCGAAAGGCAACTCTATGGACATGAGAGTATCACCGGTGGCCATGTCATTGACATGCATCATCCGGATCTCTCTCTCGTTGGCGTAGGGGTGGAAGGCCTCCCACGAGAACTTGCCAGTCGATGAGACACCGAGTTCTCCCGGGAATGAGTACATCGACTCACGGCTTCTCGTTCCATATGACCACAGGACCGCTCCATCACGCCAATCGACCAGCTTGAGCGCACTCGCTCCTTGATACCTGAGCAACACGGCACTGCTCCTCCCGACAGATCTGATCTCGGTCCCTGACCAGCTGGGCAGCGACGAATCGCCGATCGTGGTCGTTGGATCTTCAAGAGGGCGAACCAAGAGACCAGGAGTTGTGTGATCCCAGTACTTATGATGTGCATCGAGTAGCACCGGAGAGCCTTCCGCGCGGTTGACGAGGATGATCTGGCGCGGCAGAGAGCGTATCTCTATGTTCGCGCTCTGTTGACTCTTGTCAACGCCGGTCGCAAGGACTATCCGGCTCTCGCCGGTCACATAGTTGATCGAAGACACAATCGTCTGATCTTTTTCAGTATTCAACGATGCAAAGAACACTTCCTCATTTCCTTCAGGGAAACCGACAAGGGACTGCTCGAAGAACTGCGATTTCAGCTCTGGCACACTGCGTATCCTGAAAGATTTCCCGTCAGAATTGAGGGCAATAGACTCGAAGCGACCCGTGTAATCCGCGACCACCAGCTGGTTGCCGTTTGGGATGACCGCTACGACATCTAATGGGGTTCCCCATGAGTGTGTGATGGTGCGTTGGATCGCCAGTGTCCTTGCTTCCATGCTCCGGAATCGATTGACGTGTCTCGGATGCTCAAGCACGGCTGTCCACTGTCTCTTCGTCGCGACATCCAGCAGCGGTCGGGATGCCCAATCGATCCAATTGTTGACCGTTCCAGATCTAGGAAGCTTGACAATGTGGGGCAGGGCGATGAACACGATCGCTATAAGCATCATGCAGATCGGGATGGCGATCTGGTGTGTGCGCGATCGAGCCTGCATCATCTTGGCAGGAAGGACAGCCGCGCATTCGGGGCAGGAGTCGGCGTCAACGCCGTCAAGGCAGTAATTGCATTTCCTGCAGTATGCGGATCCTGCGCGTCGCTTTCGTCGAAGGACCCGGGCGTACTTGAGTATGGAAACGAAAAGCACCATGGCCGCGAGAACCTGCAACGCCTCTGGCCAGTAATGGACGACTAGTGACCAGACGTCGATCGCCCAATAGCATTCGCGGGTATAGAGAAGCTGCGCATCGTGGTCCGGAATGACATCGACGTGCACGACGTATGCCGGAAAGTCGTATGACGCGATCGGCTGCATCTTGTGGATTGTATGCAGGCCTCTTCCAGACCTAATCCAGAACGAAAAACCGCCGGTCATGGCCCTCGCAGTGGAACACGACCGGCGGGATCAGAGAGTCAGAGGATTCTTCGGCTGCGCGAGCGCCTCTGAATGAATCAGTGAGTGACGAGTCCGCCTTCGCGGCGCCAGTCGTATTCCATGTAGCGCGCAGTCTCGATGGCGGCTTCTTCGCCGAGGAGGCGGCTGACGAGGTGGAGACTGCCGTCGATGCCGGCGGAGATGCCGGCGGTTGTGATGATGTGGCCGTTGTCCACGAAGCGGGCTTCGGGCTGGACGTCGATGGCGTCGAACTCCTGCAAGCCGGCGATCACGCTGTAGTGGGATGTTGCGCTCAAGCCATCGAGGAGGCCGAGGTCGGCGAGGACAAGGGCGCCGTTGCAGACGGAGAGGACGTGGTCGTTTTCGTGGGCGACGCGTTTGATCCAGGCGCCGACGGCCTTGTTGTTCCTGACGGCGCTGACGTCGCCGCCGGGGATGACGAGGATATTGGGAACGGGCGCGCTTTCGATCGTGTGCTCGGGTGTGATCGTCACGAAGCCTTCGCTGATGATGGGTTCTGCAGTTGCGGCGACGGTGAAGACATCGAAGTGGTGCTGGCCGGCGACGGCGAAGACTTCACCGGGGCCGGCGAAGTCGAGGAGCTCGACGCCGGGGAAGATGAGAATGGCGACGGTTGGTTTCTGCTCGAGCATGGCGGCGGGGTCCTCAAGGAAGTGTGTGCGGCATTTCTCTGAGCCGAACATGTAGATGCGGGTTTCGTGCACGGTGAAGAGTGACGGGTTGGCGCGAGCGCCCTGCATGGCGGTGCAGTGGGCGTCGAACTGCGGTCCCCAGCGATCGGGGTCGGCCTTGAAGGCGCGAAGGTTTTCTTCTGAGGTGAAGTGATAGCGGAGATGGCCGTGGTCGAAGGCGATGGATTCCTTGCCTTCGAGTTCTTCGCCATGACAGAGGGCGACGGGGTCGAGGCCATTGAGCGCCAGTTGTGCGTCGTCGGCGCGCACCGCTGTGGAGACGAAGAAGAGTGACGACAGGACGATCGTGAGAAGTGTTGCTCGCAGCATGGGATGCTCCTTGTGTGGAGTTAGTTGATCGAGTGCGGAGATTCGCCGGCGTTCCGGCGCTTGTATTCGCTGGGGAGGACGCCGATCTGTCGCGAGCAGGCGCGGCGGAGGCGTTCGACGGTGTGGAAGCCGGTCTGGTGGGCGACTTCCTTGAGTGAGGCGCCGGGCTCTTCGAGGAGTCTGCGTGCGGCGTCGACGCGGGCCATTTCGACGAACTCGGAGGGGCTCATGCCGCGGCGTTCTTTGAAGAGCCTGCGGAGATGGCGTTCGCTGATCGCGGCGCGGTCGGCGAGGGCGGTGACCGAGAGATCGGCGTCGAGGTTGATGAGCGCCCAGTCAAGGAGGTCGTCGAGTTCGTCGCCTTCTTCATCCTGGGCGATGAGATGCGCGCTGAACTGCGCCTGTCCCCCGGGGCGGCGCAGGAAGACGACGAGCTCGCGCGCGGTGGCCTGGGCGATGGCGCGGGAGAAGTCTTCCTCGATGAGCGCGAGTGTGAGATCGATGCCGGCGCTGATGCCGGCGGAGGACCAGATGTGGCCGTCGCGGATGTAGATCTCGTCGGGGTGGACATCGATGTCGCCGCGGGCTTCCAGTTTGTGCGTGGACTCCCAGTGGGTTGTGGCTTTGCGGCCATCGAGGAGTCCGGCTTCTGCGAGGACGAGTGCGCCGGTGCAGACGGAGACGAGGCGGCGGACGCGATCCGACATGCGCTCGAGCCAGGCGAGCGTGCGCGCATCGAGCATGGGCGCAACGTCTGCGGCGCCGGGGACGAAGAGTGTGTCGATGTCGTTGCGCACGCGGCCCCAGGGTTTGTTGGCGACCATCTGGACGCCGTCGGCCATGGCGACGGGGCCGGCGGCGCGGCCGAGCGTTTCGAGGATGTAGGGCTTCTGCGAGTGGCCGAGTTGCGCCTGGACGATGCGATTGGCGGCGCTGAAGGCGCTCAGCGGTCCGGAGACGTCGAGGATCTCGGCGCCTTCGGGGATGAGCATGGCGATGCGTCGCTGGGCGGGTTTCCTTGGCATGAAGGAATGGTCGCCCGGGACGGGGATGGCCGCAAGGACGGAGTTGCGGCAAAATCGGACATCAGGCTCAGAGCGGCATCAGTACTTCGGTTCGTACATCTGCGCTTTGATGTGGGCCTTCAGGTCTTCAGGGCGCTCGAGCTGGGCGAGGTCTTCGGCGTAGGCCTGTTCGGCGATGGCGATGGCGATCGCGAGGGAGACCTTGCGGATGTCCTGGAGTGGCGGGTAGAGCGCGCCGGTTTCGAGTTGTGTCTGCGTGACGCATTCGGCGAGTGTGAGGGCCGCGGCGAGGAACATCTTCGGCGTGATGCGCGTGGCGCGCACAGCTGTTGCGCCGAGGCCGACGCCGGGGAAAACGTAGACGTTGTTGCCCTGACCGGGGCGGTAGATGCGGTTGTTGACTTCGAGGGGCGCGAAGGGGCTGCCGCTGGCGAAGAGAGCCCGGCCTTCTGACCATTCGTACGCCTGCTGCGGCGTGCACTCGGCGCGCGACGTCGGGTTGGAGAGCGCGAAGATGACGGGGCGCTCGTTGAGCTGCGCCATCGTTTCGATGACTTCCTGCGTGAAGGTGTCGGGCGCGCCGGTGGCGCCGATGAGCACGTTGGGCTTGACGTGTTTGATGGCGTCGAGGAACTGGAGTTCGGGGCCATCGTGGGCGTAGGGCAGGTTGTGCTCCATCAAGTCGGTGCGTGAGGCGACGATGAGGCCGTTGACATCGACGAAGGAGAGGCGCGTGAGCGCCTCGTCTGTGGAGAGGCCCCCTGCCACGAAGGCGTCAACCATGAGATCGGCGATGCCTGTGGCGGCTGAGCCGGCGCCGAGGAACATGATGCGCAGGTCTTCGAAGGGTTTGCCGACGCAGCGCGTGGAGGAGAAGACGCCCGCGAGCGCGACGGCCGCGGTGCCCTGGATGTCGTCATTGAAGCAGAGCGTCTTGTGTTCGTATTGGTGGAGGAGCTTGTAGGCGTTGGGCGTGAGGAAGTCTTCGAACTGGATGAGGACATCCGGCCATTTGTCGGTGAGGGCGCAGACGAGTTCATCGACGATTTCGTCGTAGTCGTGATCGCGCACGCGGCGGTCCTGCACGCCGAGGTAGAGCGGATCTTCGAGGAGTTCTTCGTTGTCTGTGCCGACATCAAGCATGATGGGCAGGCAGTGTTCGGGGGCGATGCCGGCGCAGGCGGTGTAGAGGGCGAGCTTGCCGATAGGGATGCCCATGCCGTTGGCGCCGAGGTCGCCGAGTCCGAGGATCCGTTCTCCATCGGTGACGACGACGACTCTGACGACGGGCTCGGGCCAGTTGTCGAGGATGGTTCGGACATCGCCGCGATCGTTGGGCGTGACGTAGAAACCGCGTGGGCGTCGGAAGATGTGGGCGAAGACCTTGCACGCCTCGCCGACGGTGGGCGTGTAGACGTAGGGCATGACCTCTTCGATGTTGTCGATGAGCGTGCGATAGAAGACGCGCTCGTTGCGGTCCTGCATGGCGCGGAGGGCGATGTAGCGTTCGATATCGGAGTGCTTGCGCCGGATGCGCGCGAGGGTGCGCTGCGTCTGGGTGGCCATCGTGGAGACGCTTGCGGGAAGGAGGCCGCGGAGGCCGAGCGTGCGGCGTTCTTCGAGTGTGAAGCCGGTTGACTTGTTGGTCGCGGGATGGAGGAGGAGGTCGAGGCCGCGGCGGGGTTTGAATTGCGGGTCGGCGGATTCCACGGGCTTCTCCTCCATGATCGCGAACGCGACCTTCTAGTGATCGGCTTGCGCGCAGCGAAGTATGGAATCTACGGAGATATCAATGTCATGCTCGGTTGTCGGCCAGGCGGAGACGGAGAGGCGCATGGCTCTGCGGTTCTGCCACGTCGTGGCGCCGAGCCAGCAGGTTCCTTCTTCCTGGACGCTCCTGACGATCGCGTTGATGTGGTCGGATTCGGTCGTTCCAGCGGGCGGGTCGAAGTGGATGAGGACCTGGTTGAGGACGACGTCGTTGAGGATGTTGGCGCCCCCCTGCTGCAATCGGTCTGCGGCGCGGCGGGCGAGCGCGCATGTGCGGCTGACGAGATCGGCGACGCCGTCACGGCCGAGTTCTTTAAAGGCCGCGTAGAGCGGGATGGCTCGTGCGCGGCGGGAGCTTTCGGGCGTGACGCAGGAGGGGTCGAGGTCGGTTTCTGACTTGACGAGGTACTCGCCCTTGTAACTGGTGGCTACGAGGAGGCTGGGAAGGTCGCGGACGATGACGATGCCGCAGTCGTAGGGTGTGTTGAGCCACTTGTGCGCATCGGTGGCCCAGGAATCTGCGCCTTCGACGCCTTTGGCGAGATGCGCTTTCTCGGGGCAGGCGCGCGCCCAGAGGCCGAATGCGCCGTCGACGTGGAGCCAGCAGTTGTTGTGCGCACGGCAGGCTTTGACGATTGGCTCGAAGGGATCGAATGAGCCGGTGTCCACGTTGCCGGCCTGCGCGCAGACGATGGTCGGGGCGTCGGACCTGTTGAGTTCCTCTTCGAGGGCGCTTGCGATCATCCGGCCCTGGACGTCGCAGGGGATTCGGATTGCTGTATCGGCGCCGAGGCCGAGCATGGCGAAGGCTCGGTTGATCGTGCCGTGGGTTTCAGCGGTGGTGATGAGTCGGATGCGCGGCGCGCCGATGAGGCCGCGCTCGGCGACGTTCCAGCCGACGCGCTTGAGGACGGCCTGGCGAGCCGCGGCGAGTGACATGGAGTTGGCCTGCTGGCAGCCGGTGACGTACCCCACTGTGCAATCGCGCGGGAGGTCGAGGAGATCGAGGGTCCAGGGCTGGACGATCTGTTCGATCGCGGCGGCTGCGGGCGAGAGCGAGACGAATCCTGCGCATTGGTCCCAGGTGGAGACGAGCCAGTCGGCGGCGCGCGCTGCTGGGAGCGTGGCGCCGATGACGAAGCCGAAGTAGCGCGGTCCGGCGTTGGCGACGATGCCGGGGTCTGCTGCGCGCGCGAGGTGTTTGATGATGTGTTCGGGTGATTCGCCTTTGGCTGGGAGATCGGCGCCGATTGATTTGATGAGGTCGGCTTGCGCGGGGAGCGGGCCTACGAAGCGGTTGTTGACGCCTTCGAGGTATTGCTCGGCGAGTTGGGTTGTGAGCTGGAGGAGGGATTGGGGCATGGGGGCTCCGCGTTGAATCTGTGTGAGATTCTACTGGAGCGCACCGACGCGCTTAGTCATCCATCGTTTCGATCAAGTCGCCGGGCTTGAACTCGCCGGCTTGTTCGACGCGGCCGAGGACGCCGCCGCGCCAATCTGGGGTCAGCGCCGCGCGGAGGCCCTGGTGGAGTTCGTCCATGAGTTCGCAGGGCGTGGTTTCGTCGAGGATGTGGACGACGGCGCTGCCGACTTTGATGCGTTTGTCGTGGAGGGCCTTGAGGTTCATGCCGCTGACGAGGACGTTGGCGCGGCGGGTGTGCCAGGGGAGGTCGGCGCCGAGTTCCTGCGTGACCTCGTCCCATTGCTCGGCGCTGATGAATGACACGCCGCGTTTGGGTGAGACCTTGATGTCTTCGGTGATGCCGCCGCCTTCGACGACTTCGGCTCGATCAATTTCGCGCATCGGTCCCATCTTGACGGTGCGGATGGCGATCGCCTTGATGGTTCCCTGCTGCGCGCTCATGCGCGCGTTTCCATGCGCGATGGATAGCCGGCGACGCAGGCGGGGCCCTCATCGGCGATGGCGCTCCATTCGGCAGCGTAGTCCGCGGCGCGCACGGGGAGATAGCCGGGATAGTCGAAGCGCGCCTGTCTGATGGCGCTGCGGTCGATCTGGGCGACGCCGACGTGGTCGGTCGTCTCGAGAAGGACCTCGCCCCTGGGGGATGTGACGACTGACGCGCCGCCGATGAGGACGCCTTCTTCTGCGTCCGGCCTGTTGACCGACGCGACGAAGCAGGCGCTGGTCAGGGCGTTTGCGAGGAAGACGGGCTTCCAGCGGTGGAAGGTCGCGGCTTCGGTTGCGCGCGGATTGCAGATGAGCTCTGCGCCCTTGGCGCCGAGGATGTGCGACGCTTCGGGGCGGTTGATGTCCGAGCAGATCTGCACGCCGATGGGGAGCGGGAGTTCGCCTCGGTCGCCGAAGACCGGCGCGATGTCGGTTCCCTGATCGTAGTGACTCGTTTCCCAGAAGCCGGGCTCTTCGGGGACGTGGCACTTGCTGAACGTGCCGACGAGTTCGCCTCGGGCATCGAACACGAGCGCCGTGTTGTGGCGGCGCTTCGTGTTCGGATCGTTGATGATGGCGCCGCCGACGATGCTGATCTCGAACTCGCGCGCGACTTCGGATTGAAGTTGATGGCGCGGGCCGCCCGGGTCCTCGCCGTCGTCATCGCTTGCGCGCGTCGTCGCGGGCGCCCAGCGATTGAGTGGGATCTCAGGAAGAATCGCGAGTTCGGCGCCCTTTTCCTTTGCGGCGCCGATGCGCTTTCGCAAGCGCTCCCTCGCGTCATCCTGATAGAAGACGTCGCTGATGCAGGCGATCTTGATCAGAGCGTCGGTCGGCATGGATCAGTCTTCCTTGGTGATCTCGCCGCCCTGGGACATGGGCTTGTAGCGCATGTAGTCGAGAGCGACATTGACGCCGGCCATGAGTCCGGCCTGGCCGCCGATGTAGATGGCGACGCCATTGACGAACTGGGCCTGTCCTGCGGCGCCGGCGTCAACGGCGACTGCCGTGGCGCTGGCGGAGCCGGAGAGCTTGTTCTCTCTGAACTCTTCGAAGGTGTCGTCATCCTCGAAGATGACGAGCATCTTCATGCCCTGGGCGCCGAGCTGGAGACCGAGGGACGCCGTGTTGACGGCGGCCCAGCCAACCTGACCGCCGTCAGATGTGTTGACGGTGCCGCGACCGAACTCGCCGCCGAGAAAGATGATGCCCCACTGACCGACGCCGGGGAAGATGGCGTAGCCGGCAGACTCGCGAATCTGCAGCTCGAGGCCGGGCACATTTTCCTTGAAGTAGTCGAGCGCGGCGTCAGACTCGGCGAGGAATGTCTCGCGGTTCTTTTCCTTTGGAATCGTGGAGCAGCCGGCGCTGATGAACGCGAGAGACGCGAGAATCGCTGCAATGAGAGTGACGACATGGAAAGGATTCGTATTCGAGTTCATGGAGGCGCTCCTGTCCCTAGGTATCCCCGGATGAGCGCACGCGTGTGCGCTGCGGGGAGGCATGATACACGCGAGGCGCGGGCTGTCGCGCGTCGTGATCAGCACCAGGGATGATGGGAGAAGGCGTGTGGCTCCTGGCCATCCGGCCCTACACCCGCCGGTCGAGCAGGCGATACTGCACGGCCTCCGCGATGTGGGGCGTGTCGAGCTGGTCCTTTTCCTCGATGTCGGCGATGGTGCGGGCGACGCGGCGGATCTTGTCGTAGGCACGGGCGGAGAGGCCGAGGTCGGTGATGGCCTGGCCGAGAATGGCGGTGGCGCTCTCGGTCATGGGCGCGATGTCGTCGAGGTCCTTGCCCTTGAGCCCTGCGTTGAGTTGTGCGCCCTGTCTCGAAAGCTGGCAGCAGCGCGTCTTGAGCACGGTGTCGCGCATCTGTGTTGATGTCGTTCCCTTCCGCACGCGGGAGGAGAGCTCCTTCCAAGGGATGGCCGGCGCTTCGACGTGGATATCGACGCGATCGACGAGCGGTCCGGAGATACGCGAAAGGTAGCGGTCCATCTCGCGCTGGCTGGAGGCGTCGTCGGGCATGGCGCCCTTGGGCGTCGGATTCAGCGCCGCGACGAACATGAAGCGCGCGGGAAACTGGGAGGAGGCGTGGGCGCGCGAGATGGTGACGTCGCCGTTTTCCAGAGGTTGGCGGAGTGTCTCGAGAACTGTGCGCGGGAACTCGGGGAGTTCATCAAGGAAGAGGACGCCGCGATGCGAGAGGGAGACTTCGCCAGGCTTGGGCGTCTGGCCGCCGCCGATGAACGCGGCGCTGGAGACGGTGTGATGCGGCGCGCGGACGGGGCGCATGGTGACGAGGCCGCCGGACTCCTTGCCGCCCTTGAGTTGGCCCGCGGCTGAGTAGATGCGTGTGACTTCGAGCGCTTCACCGGGGGACATCGGCGGCAGCACACCGGGAAGCGCGCGGGCCATCATGGTCTTGCCCGTTCCGGCGGGGCCGAGCATCAGCAGGTTGTGCCCCCCTGCCGCTGCGACGACGATGGCGCGCTTGACGGCTTCCTGGCCGCGCACATCGCCGAAATCGACGGGCGCTTCGGCCTGTTGCAGGAGCGCGCCGACATCGACGCGCGGGAGCGGGCGCGCTTCGAGGTGGCCATTGAGCAGGCCGACGACTTCAGAAAGTGTCGAGACGGGGATCGCATCGATCTCTTCGACGACGGCCGCTTCAGGTCCGTTCTCGGCGGGGACGACGACGCCGGCGTAGCCGCGATCGCGCGCGAGCATGGCCATGGCGATGACGCCGCGGACGGGACGCACGCGACCATCGAGCGCGAGTTCACCGGCGAAGAGGTACTGGCGATGGTCGAGAGGTTCGTGCGCGGCGCCGGAGGTTGATGTGTCGCCGATTGTGCCGTCGGCGGCGAGGAGTCCGACGGCGATGGGCAGGTCGTAGACGGGGCCTTCCTTGCGGATCTCGGCGGGGGCGAGATTGACGAGCAGGCGCGCGACGGGGAATCGGTAGCCGCTGTTGGAGATGGCGGTGCGCACGCGTTCGATGGATTCGCGCACGGCCGCATCGGGGAGTCCGACGACCTGCTGTTTCTCGAGGCCGCGGACATCGACATCAACTTCGACCTCGCAGGGCGTGGCGTCGATTCCGGTGAGGACGAAAGACTGGATGCGCGCGAGCATGGTTCGGCTCCTTGCAGGTGCGGAGTGACCGTACAGGATCCGAACAGACTTGGGTATCCCCTGCCAGGGGATGTCAGGTGACGTCCGGCGCGCTCTTGAGCTTGTCGTAGAGCCAGGCGCGGGCGAAGGTCCAGTGACGCTTGGTGGTCGCGAGGGATGTCTCGTTGATCTCCGCGATCTGCTCGAGGGTGAGTCCGGCGAAGTAACGCATGCGAACGAGATTGGCGAGGTCGGATTCGACTTCTTCGAGGTTGGCGAGCGCGTCCTGAAGTTCGAGGAGGTCGAGTGCGCCGTCTTCTATGGATGCGCCGACATCGAGGAGTGTGACGGGGACGGCGCCGGCGCCTCTTTTTGCGGCGTTCTTCATGCGGGCATGATCGATCAGGACTCGCTCCATGGCTTTTGCCGCCGCGCCGAAGAAGTGTGCGCGGCTCTGGAGGGTGTTTGTCGAGCCGAGGAGGCGCATGCAGGCTTCATTGACGAGGGCAGTGGGCTGGAGCGTGTGGTTGGCGCGTTCGGAGCGCATCTTGTCGGCGGCCATGCTCCGGAGCTCGTCGTAGACGGCGTCAATGAGGTGGCGCCGGGCGTCGGCGTCGCCCTTGTTCATCTGGTCGAGCAGGATGGTGACGTCGCTGGCGGTCATGGGATCGGCCTCGGCTGCCTTCCTTTCTAGGCGCCTTGGAGTTGAGAGAGAGGTCAAAAAGAAATTAGGAAAGTGTGAGTCGTGCGCCCTGTCGTTTACGCAAGACGAGGTGGAGCCAACCGCGCGGGAGCGGGCCGGTCTCTGAGGGAACCCCAACGACGGAGGCACGCGCCATGCGATTCCGAGCCCAGATCGATGGAATCACGGATTTCAGCCAGCACGCCTGGTCGGGCGGATCGCGTTTCGCCGGTTTCACCGGCGGCCCGTCACCAAACGCGATCAGCCCCGGCGGCGCCCTGCTGGACGGTGGAAACGGCCACTCCTGCCAGGCGCGGCCGCTGTGGGCGCCGCTGGCTCTTCTTCGTGCGTGCGTCTCGACGCTCCGCCGGTCGCCGTCCTCTTCGGCGCCGGCGGAGGCCGGGGGACACGGGGGCGCATCCTCGTGGGCGCTGCGCCAGGAGGACGCGGAGTCGCCTGCGGGGCGCGCGGATACCGCGGGGGCGTGTCGCTCCGGCGGCTCGGCGCGATTCCGCCTCGTCGAGGATCCAACGCAACCGGGTCGGCCTCAGATTCGCTGCCAGTGGACCTTTGCGAGGCGCGCGACCGGGGAGGCGCTGTCATAATTGCGACGCGGTCATCCTGGGACTTTGATGAACGCAAGCAGCGGCTTGATGCGGAGAGCGCGAGAGTTCGCCGCCGGCGGAAGGAACACATGAGCCCGAGCCAACTTCAGCGCGAGATGGAGTTGTTCCATCAGCTTCTCGACGCCGCTCCGGATGCGCGCGAGCGTCGCTTGTCTGCGCTGCGCTCGGAAGATGCGGCGCTGGCCGCACGGCTGCAGGAGCTTCTCGCCGGTCACGAGCGCGCGGAGGCGGCGGCGCCGACGCGTCATCTGGAGTCATTTCGCGAGACGCTCGTCGAGACGCCGGAGCGCATCGGGTCGTACCGGATTCTGGAGCGCCTGGGCGAGGGCGGCATGGGCGTTGTCTATGCGGCTGAGCAGGCGGAGCCGGTTCGACGGCGCGTGGCGATCAAGGTCGTGAAGTCCGGCGCGGACTCGGAAGAGGTGATCGCGCGTTTCCATGCGGAGCGCCAGGCGCTCGCGCTGATGAAGCATGCGAACATCGCGCAGATTCTCGATGCCGGCGTGCATGAAGGCCGGCCGTACTTCGTGATGGAGCTGATCTCGGGGATTCCGATCACGGAGTATTGCGATCGACGTCAGCTTTCGATCGAGGAGCGATTGCGGCTTTTCGTCGAGATGTGCGGGGGCGTGCAGCATGCGCATCAGAAGGGTGTCATTCATCGGGATCTGAAGCCAACAAATGTGCTGGTGACGGAAGAGGGCGGGTCGCCTTCCCCGAAGATCATTGATTTCGGCATCGCGAAGGCGGTGACGGATCGACTGCTCGAGGCGACGGTGCACACGGAGATGGGGCGCATCGTCGGGACGCCGGATTATATGAGTCCGGAGCAGGCGGACACTTCGGCGCTGGATATTGACACGCGTGCGGATGTGTATTCGCTCGGCGCGATGTTGTATGAACTGTTGTGCGGCAGCACGGTGTTTGGTCTGCACGATCGGCGGGCGGGACTTGATGAGATCCGCACGGCGATTCGCACGCGCGAGCCGCGGCGACCGAGCACGCGTCTGACGGACTCCGAGCGAGAAGGCACCGCGGAAGATGCGGAGCGTCGGCGAAGCGATCCGGAGCGCCTCGCGCGCACATTGCGCCAGGATCTCGACTGGATCACGCTGAAGGCGCTGGAGAAGGACCGCGTCCGCCGATATGCGTCGGCTTCGGAGCTTGCGGCGGATGTCGGGCGGTATCTGCGGGGCGAGCCTGTGCAGGCGCGTCCGCCGAGCACGTCGTATCGATTGAAGAAGTTCGTGCGCCGGCACAAGGCGGCGTCGAGCGCGGCGGCTGTTGTGGCTGCGGCGCTCGTGCTCTTTGCTTCGATCTCGGCGTCATTCGCCTTGAGCGAGCTGAAGCAGCGGCGCGCGGTTGAGGAATCGAATCAGGCGCTGGCGGAGGAAAAAGCGCGAAGCGAGGCGCTGCGTGTCGAGGCGGAGGCGGAGCGCGATCGTGTGACGGCCATGCTTCGATTTCTGACGATCGATCTTCTGGGCGCGGCGAGGCCGTCGCCGGAGATGGGGCAGGGTCGCGACGTGACGATGCGGGACGTGCTGGACGCGGCGTCATCGCGGATCGATGTGCAGGTGGCGCCGGGTGCGATTCTCGCAGGAATGCCGGTCGTCGAGGCGCAGCTGCGCGCGACGATTGGCGCGACGTATTTCGATCTCGGTGAATATCCACAGGCGGAGCGTCATCTCCTGAGGAGTTACGAACTGGCGATGATTCACCTGGGACCGGCGCATTACGTTGTGCTTGATGTGTTGACGCGTCTGGGGCCGACGTATCGGGCGCTGGGTCGACCGGATGAGGCAGAGCGGTTTTACCGGGAGTCGCATGAGCGCGCCCGTGCGGCGCATGGCGATGAGAGTCCGGATGTGCTGATCGCGCTGGGCAATCTCGGCGTCTTCCTGCAGCACCAGGGCGCGCTCGACGAGAGCGAAGCCATTCAGCGGGAGGTTCTTGCGCGACGCGTCGCGGCGTTTGGTGAGGATGATGAAACCTCGATCGCGGCGGCGAGTAGTCTCGCGGCGGTGCTCGAGCTGACGGGAAAGCGCGATGAAGCGGTTGAGGTGACGGCGCGAGCGCTTGGCGTGGCGCGCCAGTCGCTCGGCCCCGGGCATCCACGATCGGTGATTTTGCTTTCGAATCATGGCACATTGCTGGAGCGAGCGGGTCGGCTGGAGGAGGCGCTGCCGCTGCTGGAAGAGGCGGTCGAGCGGTCGCGCGAACTCTTCGGTCCTGCGCACAACGGAACGGGCGCTGCGCTGAACAGCTACGCCATGGCATTGAAGGAATCAGGGCGACAGGCGGAGGCGCTTGATGTGATGCTCGAGTCGCTGGCGATCTTCGAGGCGTCGCTGGGCGCCGGCCATCCGAACATCCTCGTCTCGAAGAGCAATATCGCGGGCGTCCTGCGCGACCTGGGTGAGTACGACCGCGCTTTGCCGTACAGCGCCGCGGCGGTCGCAGGGAGTGGGGACGCGCTTCCCGAGGGTCACTGGATGCGCGGGTTGCTGCGGGTGCGGCATGCGGAGTCACTAGCGGGTGTCGGGCAGTACACAGAAGCGGTGGAACTCGGGGAGGACGGATACCAGACGCTTGCCCTGGCGCTTGGGGCCGAGTCTGATCGCGCGCGTGACGCCGCGCGCGTGATCGCCGGCATTCATGACGACTGGTATGCGGCGTCTTCTGATCCAGCGCATGCGCAGGAGGCGGGGATGTGGCGTGTGCGCTCCGGCGAGATCTCAGATTGAATCCCCGCAGAGGGCGCGCCCGAGGGAAGCGGCCGCACCGGTAGGAATATCCTGAGAACGCTCAGGTTCGGTTTCAATCACAGCGCGTCATCGACGGCTCTGGCGACAGCTTCCGCTGAGGCGCGCGTGTCCTGCGGCTCCGAGCGCGTGCGCCGGCGGTCTCATTGGTGATGGCAGCGTGGCCACCTCCGATCTCGGCCTCATATTCACGGAAGCGCTGCAGTGGCGTGGGATTCGCGTTCTGGATTCGGATGGGTCGCAGCGCCTCGTGTATCTTGTTCCTCGCGAGCGCGTGGGCGCGGAGAAGTCCCGAGCGCTCTGGCACGGCCTGCCAAGCTCAGCTCCGGAGCGGCGTTGTCAGTGCCCAGAGCTGCGTTCCGCATCATGCCGCACGCGGCCAGGAGGCGACCGATGACAAAGCAGATGAGCGCACACGTGTATCGATGGTCGGACATGCCGTCGGACAGTCCGATGGAGCTTCTCGAGCGGCGGCGCATCATGGGAGAGCGGGCCATGCTCTCGCATGTGACGTTGCAGGCTGGTTTCAGCGTGCCTTCGCATGCGCATGAGAATGAGCAGTTCGCGGTGGTGTTGAGCGGGCGCATGCGATTCGAAATCGGCGGCGATGCGGTCAAGGTTGTCGAGGTTGGGTCGGGCGAGGCGCTGCATCTGCCTTCGATGGTTCCGCACGCTGCAGAAGCGCTGGAGACCAGCGTCGTATTGGATGTGTTCAGTCCGCCGAGCGAGCAGACGGGGATCGATCAGAAGTCGGCGTGAGCATGACGTTCTACGGCCAGGATCTTGCGCGTATTCACGATGCGGGCTACTCGTCATTCGTGCGTGATTGCGCGCCGGGAATTCTGAGTCTGTTGCTCGACGCGGGGATCGAGTCGGGGCATGTGCTGGACCTCGGGTGCGGCGGCGGCGTCTGGGCGGCGGAGTTGCTTGCGCGCGGGTTCCGTGTCACGGGGATCGATATCTCCGAGAGCATGATCGAGATGGCTCGCATTCGGGCGCGGGAGGCGACGTTCGTGTGTGGGTCGTTTCATGACGTTGATCTGCCGCCGGCTGATGTCGTGACAGCGATCGGCGAATGCTTCAACTACGTGACGGATTCGAGTGGGTCGCTTGATGCGCTGCTGCGGAGGATCTTCGAGGCGCTGACGCCAGGTGGGCTGCTCGTCTTCGATGTCGCGCTGCCGGGGCGCGCGGGGCAAGGGTCGGTGCAGAAGTTTCGTGCGGACTCGGACTGGGTTTCGATGTCCGAGGCGCGGGAAGCGAATGGCGAACTGCTTCGTGAGATCACGTCCTTCGTGCGTGATGGGGAGCTGTACCGACGATCGCATGAGACGCATCGGCTGCGGATTCGGCCGCGTGACGAAGTTCTCGATGCGCTGGAGCGCGCGGGGTTCTGCGAGGCGCGCGAGACCGCTTATGGCGAGCTCGTGTTTCCGGATGGCTACGGCGCCTTCTGTGCGCGGCGGCCGATCCTGGGGCGTGACTCCACCGCCGTGGGACCATGAGTCAGATCGCACAGGTGTCCGACCCACGTCATGGAATTCGACTCTGACGTTTCAGAAACAAGACGGCGGGCTCAACTACGAGACTCCTGTGGCAGGAGGTCGCACTCGGCGGCTGCGTCCATGGTGAACATGCGGATGGACTCGAATGAGGGAGATTGCTGGCCGGCGCTGTATCGCAGCGACACCATCGCGCTCGGGCGCGTCGGCGCGCCCGCAGATTCCGGCGAGAGGGCGGCGCCATCAAGGACCGGGCCTTGGCCATCGCTCGTGTTTCCGCACGGCTCGTATCGCGCGCGACGGGCTGAGGAGCGAGAGCGGCTGCTGGATCCAACGCGGGTGTTCTTCGTCGGGGCCAACATCGCCGGATCCTTGGAAAAGGGCGCTGCTCCGCCGAGAGTCGACTGGCTGGCATTTGAGCCAGCCTTCGCGGCGTCCGTGGCTTCGTCATTCGGAGAGCGCGTCACGGTGGAAGCGGCTTTCTCGTCAAAGCCGACTGCGATGTCGTCACCCGGGTGTCTCCGGCAGCGGATTCTCTTCGCGTATTGCGTGGATTGCGAACCGCCGGATCCAGTCGTCGTCGAAGAGACCGCGCTTCAAATCCTGCATGATTCACTGCTGGCCGCAGGATCCTCTGCGGGGGAGACGGCGTCGGCGAAAAGGCATCAGACGCAGGATGCGCATGTCGAGGCAATTGAGACAGCGAGGCGGTTTATCGAATCGCATCTTGACGAGCGCATCGGCATCGCTCGAGTGGCGAAGCAGGCGCATATGTCACCGCACCACTTCTGCCGCGTCTTCAGGTCGCACACCGGGCTGACAGTAAACGCGTACACGAATCGTGTGCGTCTTTACCGAGCGCTCGATGAACTGGATCGCGACTCGTACGATCTCGCGGCCCGGTTCGGATTCTCTGATCGCGCTCACTTCAGCCGGCATTTTCTGAGGCTCTTCGGCCATTCGTTTCATCGTGTGCGGCGTCTCGTGGCGCGTGAGGAATGGGATCAAATCCGCACGATTCTTCACGCAGACGAACGGCGCGGCGCCATAGTTTCGGCCTAGAGCGACTGCCGATGGGCCGCCGCAACCGCGAGGCGCGTGGCGCTTTTCCTGTTCTGGAGACTCACATGGCGTTCAGACACGTTTGTGCAATTGCCGCAGCCATCGCTCCGGTGGTTCTTGCGAGGAGTGACACGTCCGCTGCAAACACACTCCGGTCACAGGAGGGCGTCGAGTACGCGCGCGTGCGTGATCTGCAGGGTCAGGAGCTGGTTCTGGCCCTTGACATCATCCAGCCAGGTGGGTCAGGCGCCGCACCGCAAGCCGCGGTCGTCTTCGTGCATGGGGGCGGAATGACCGGAGGGAGCCGACGCGATGGTCGATGGCTGGTAGAAGAGATGGCGCGGCGGGGATTCGTCTCCGTCAGCATCGACTATCGCCTTATGCAGCAGGGTCAGTTTCCCGCAGCGCTCGATGATTCCTTTGCGGCGGTGGATTTCCTGCGGAGCCGGGCGGAGGAGTTCGGCATCGACGCTGACGCAATCGGCGTCTGGGGCCACTCCGCCGGCGCTCATCTTGCGGCGCTCGTCGGCGTGTGCGGCAACGAGCCGACGATGCGCGAAGGAGATTCTGGGGGTGAGCCGGTTGTCAGCTGCTCCGTCGCAGTCAGCGGGCCGCATGACATCGATCTGTTGATGCGACAGATGATGGGGCTCCCCGAAGGCGCCGATCTTCCTCCCGCCATGGCGCCGATGAAGGAGATGCTGGCGCAGGCGGCGACGATGTCGCATGTGGACGCCGACGATCCGCCGCTGATGATCATTCATGGGCCAGAGGACACCGCTATTCCGGTTGTCCACGGGCGACGACTTCGGGACGCGGCGATCGAGGTCGAGATGCCCCACGAGTACATCGAACCGGCCGGTCTCGGCCACAACGACATCTTCACTCCGGAGACGGTCGACGCGATCGAGGCGTTCTTCCGGAAGCACCTGGGGGACTAGTCACGCACCGATGCCGTCGCCATCAGGCTCGCTGTACACTCGCAGAGCGCTGAACATCGATGGAGGCGGCATGAACCTCGAGACGGTGACGCAGGTGATCCTGAGCCAGTACGAGGCAGCGCTCTCGACGCTGGGCTGGTGCATCGATTCGTGTCCGGATGAAGCTTTCAACGCGCCTGTGATCGAGCTTGCGTTCTGCCAGACGGCGTTTCACGCGCTCTTCTATTGCGATTACTACCTCGGGGAGGATGAGGCGACATTCAAGTCACAGGCGTTTCACGTTGAACACGCGGATGTGTTTCGTGATTACGAGGAGCTGGAGTATCGCAAGCAGCGGCATCTGTATGAGCGCGCGTTTCTGCTGACGTATCTCGAGCACTGCGTGGAGAAGGCGCGGGTGTCGCTTGCGAATGCGACGGAGGAGTCGCTGTCGGCGCCATGTGGGTTTGAGCGGCGGCCGTTCTCGCGCCTGGAGCTGCATGTGGTGAGCATTCGGCATGTGCAGCATCATGCGGCGCAGCTGGGGATGCGTTTGCGCGTGGGGCATGGGGTTGAAATGCCGTGGGTGCAGAGTGGGATGATCGACGGGCGTTGATCGCCCCGCTACCTATGCTCGGACATCCCCTACCAGGGGATACACAATATGCAGTCAGTCACCTAGAAGTCACGCACGATTCGAGGTGAAGAACCTATTCGGGATTTGGTTCGCGCGCGTTAGGTTCGGCTTGAGCTCTCAGGCGGGAGCGCGCTGTCTTTGTTGGTGGTTGCGCTTTGGCCGTGACTTGATGAGATGGGAGACAGGGTGATGGCGAAGAAGATGAACTTGTGTTGTGGGTTGGTTTGTGGGGTTGTGGTTGGGGGGATGAGTGCGGGGGTGTTGGGAGAGGTCAGCATTACTGACCTTCACTTGACTGCGGTCATCACGGATTATCGAAGCACTGAAGACAATGGACAGGCCGGAAAAAGAGTCGCATCCTTGAATTTCGACCTCGATAACGGCGGGCTCAATGATCTCCTAGTTGGCGCCCCCCATGCAGAGGGAACTCTCACCGATGCCGGGCGAGTCTACGTCGTTTCAAGCGAAACGGGCTTGCCACTCATTGAATTCACGCACGCCGGCCAGAATGCATTCGGACTCGGCGTCGACAATCTCGGTGTTCGCGCTGACCCTGATGACAACGGAACTGAAAGGCCGCTCATTGCGATGTCGGCAGCCGGTGACGGCGCCGCGTCTCCAACTTCGAACAGGCGCGGCGTTTACGTGGTGCACCTAACTTCGGAGTTAATGGCCAGCTACTCTGGAACCCCACTCGATGTTGATCAGTGTTCGAGTATCAAGATTCTCGGCGAGGTCTACGACAAGCTCGACGAGATGGGGAATCCTACTGGCTCACTCGTAGGCGACCGATTGGGATACAACGTTGCGAATGCTGGCGATCTCAACGACGACGGGATAGTCGATCTCGCAGCCGGTGCGAATAAGGCACTAGGCTGGATGCGGGGGCGCGTGTATTTCTATCTAATGCCGGCAGAGGTGCCGAATATCTCGGCGTTTCCACCGAACGTTGCCGAGAACCCGATAGTCTTCGAGTTAGCTAACGATCCGCCGATGTCTGCATTCCCGAACGGGGAATATGTAAGAGTAACGATGCCGAGCCTGAGCCTTGGTGGGGGTGGTTCGGTAAGTTTGCCTGCGGGGGCATCTACGAGTGCAGGCACACTCTTCCAAGTCACCTCGGATGCGAGCACGAATGTCAATACGAACTTTGGCGAGCAGGTGTCTCCCGCAGGAGATTTTAACAACGACGGCGTCGGCGATCTGATCGTCGGCGCACCGAACTGGCGGCAACCAGTGCCCAAGGGCCTCATGCCGCCGTTGCCCGCTGGAGACGAAGAAGAACCGCAGCAAACCGGCTCAGCATACGTCCTTGGTCTCCGTGACTCTGATGCTAACGGTTCTCTTGACCAGTTATACGCATGTCAACTTGTGATCCCGATCGAGGACGATGTCGATATCGTCATCGGCCCTCGACAACCTGGAAGCCCAGATCCTAATGGACCTGATAATCTCGACAGCATTGACGATGGCCAGCTTCTAGGAAAGGACTTGTATTGTGCCGGATTATTCACTGAGGATGGCATCAGTGACGTCATGATCGGCGCGAAACACTACGGACCGTTAGTTGGGAATCCAGGGGAAGCATCAGCAGGTGGTCGCGTCTATCTATTTGCCGGATTCGACGATCACGATCCGGCATTGTTTGACTCAACCAGTCAGTTGATGCACATATTTCAGAGCGAGATCAATCCGAATACGATGCTTCCACGACCATTCTGGCGGTTTGGAGCATCACTGGACATGCTGGGCGATCTCGACGGCGACGGGCGCACCGACATCGCCATGGCGGCTACTACAGTTGGATTCAAGGGAGACAACCAAACGGGAGGTGCGTGGGTCTACTTGTCGTCAGATGTTCCGGATAATGATCTGAGCGATCCGACATTAACTCTTGACGATAAGAAGGTCACTGCAGCCGCTGCACTAGAAGTCAAAGGCACACAAGCCTTCCAGCAACTCGGCAAACACATGCGGCATGGATTCGTTTCGAACGACTGCAATGAGGATCTGATCATCGGGGCATGGCGATGGGATAACTCAGGCGCAACGGGAAACGGCATGCATCACGGACGCGCGATCGTAGTTGATGTGTATGAGGCAATCGGTCCCTTCCCGTCATGTATCGAGGATCTAGACGGCGATGGGATGATAGGCGCTGGGGATCTTGCCAAGCTGGTTGGCAACTGGATGCAGCCATGCCCGCAGCACGGTTGCTGTCCAGCAGACTTTGATCGAGACGGCAACGTTAACGCCGCCGATCTCGCGGAGTTGATCGGAATGTGGAACGCGACTTGTCCCACTCACATCCCCTAGGCGCGCGCTCGGTATCTTGAGTTCAGTCTAGAAAGTCCATCCAGACGGATAGCTTCTGGCTACCCTCATCCTCAAAGACTTACGCCAACTCCGGGAACATATCCGTCACGACCTTGACGAGGTCCTTGACGTGGCTGATGGATTCGTTCATCAGCTTCGTCTCGCCCTCGTCGAGGTTGATCTCGAGGACCTTCGTCACGCCGCCGTCGCCGAGGATGCAGGGGACGCCGACGAAGTAGCCGCCGATGCCGTATTCCTTCTCGCAGTACGCGGCGCAGGGGAGGATGCGCTTCTTGTTCTTGATGATGGCTTCAGCCATCTGGACGGAGCCGGAGGCCGGGGCGTAGTAGGCGCTGGTGCCCATGAGCTTGACGATCTCGCCGCCGCCGACCTTGGCGCGCTCGACGCAGGCGGTGATGGTCTCTTCAGGGAGGAGCTGGTTGATGGGCACGCCGTGGACTGAGGTGTAGCGCGGGAGCGGGACCATGTCGTCGCCGTGGCCTCCGAGGAGGAGGGCGCTGATGTCCTCGACGGAGCAGTCGAGCTCCATGGCGAGGAAGGCGCGGAAGCGGGCGACATCAAGCGCGCCGGCCTGGCCGACGATGCGATTGGTCGGGAAGCCGGAGGCCTTCCATGCCGTGTAGACCATTGCGTCGAGCGGGTTGCTGACGATGATCATCACGGAGTCGGGCGCGTATTCGGCGACCTGCTCGGCGACGCTCTTGACGATTTTGACGTTGGTCTGGATGAGATCGTCGCGGCTCATGCCGGGCTTGCGCGGCAGACCTGCGGTGACGATGACGACATCGGAGCCGGCGACATCCTTGTAGTCACTGGTGCCGGTGACCATGGAATCGAAGCGCTCGATGGGAGCGCAGCAGTAGAGATCGAGGGCCTTGCCCTGGGCGACGCCGACGCGATCGGGGATATCGACGAGCACGACATCTCCGAGTTCTTTGGCGGCTGCCCAGTGGGCGCACGTGGCGCCGACGTTTCCTGCACCGATGACACTGATCTTCGCGCGTCGCATCGGGGTCTCTCCTCGATTCGCCTGGTGTTGGGGTTGGTTGTGTTGGTGACCGGGCGGCAGTCTATCGAGGGAGGCGGCGGGCTGCATGGCGGGCGGCGCCCCCCTGCCGGCGCTCGGCGTCTGCGCATGGGAAAACCCCGGCGCAGTGATCGCCGGGGTTCTCAGGATCCAAGACAAACAGGGGGAGACTGTGTGTTCAGGCGAGTCTGCGCCTTCGGGGCGCGAGGACTCCGGTGAGGCCCGCCAGGGCGAGTCCGGCGCCGCCGGGAAGCGGGACGATCCGGAGGTCCTGGAACTGGTAGCTGATTCTCCAGTCGAGACCGGCCTCGGTCATGAACAAGGTCGTGATGTTGCCGCCGCCGTTGTGGCTGGCGATGGCGGTGGCGCTCGCGAGGAGCTCTATGTTCCCATCGCCGATCCACGTTTCGAGGTGGTCGGTCATATTTCGCATGCGGGTCTCGAGTGCCGTGGCCTCGGTGACCATGCCATTGAGCGTAACGCCGCTGGTTCCGTCGAAGTCGAGCATGAGGTCGTAGGCGTCCATGAGGAAGGTCTGGCTCATGGTGGGATCGGCCATGACGAGCTGTTCGCCATCGAGGCTGAGCGCGAGTTCGGCGTCGATATTGAGCGTGACGAAGGTCCGTCCGGCGTCCTGGTTCTCGACGCCGGCGTCGACGTCGAGCACGCCGGTGACTTCGAGGATGACGGACTGCAGCTGGCGGGCGCCGTCGAGATCATCGAACTTGGGAACGCTGATGAGCTGCTCCCAGTCGGTGGTCATCTGGGCGATGCTGCCGGAATGCGTAATGGTCCCTGCGTGCGCGGCGCCGGCGACGAGCATTGTCGCGAGCGCGATGTTGAACTTTGCTGCCTTCATACCATCTCTCTCCACTCTTCCCTTTTGTTGACCACGCTGCGCGTGATCAGGCGTCAATCTCACACGATCAACACCTCGCCGCGTGCCCACGGCGCTCTCCGTGAAGAGTGCATCAGGCATAGTTGGAGTCAAGGGACCAATCGACATTGGCTGCGCATTCCGCACGTTCGCACGGCAGCGCCGATAAGAGTGTCGATGCTTCTGTGTGCGCGCTCGATCGGTCCGAGTGAGCAGCAGGTTGGCCGCGGGTTCGGGTTCTGCGTTGCGTTTATCGGCGTCTGCGGGAGGCGAGGACGCCAGCGGCGCCGAAGAGCGCAAGCGCGGACGGGGCCGGGATCTGGGTCCACTCGTATTCGATGCGGAGCTGCATGGAGGCCTCGGTGGCGAACTGGGTCACGAGGTTGCCGGCGCCGAGACTGCGGGACCGCCCGCTGGCGATTCCGGTAAGCGTGACCATGCCATCGCCGATCCAGCCGGCGAGGTCATCGGAGATGGTGTTCTCTGCGATGTCATCATTCATGAGTCCGGCGTAGCTGGCGCCGGAGTCGCCCGCGAAGTCCATGAGGCCGTCGTGGGCTTCCGCATCGAAGGTGACATCCGCCAGTGGCAGGACGACATCGAGGAGCGTCTTGCCGAAGAAAAGCTCGATTTCCGCAGCGAGTTCGAGCGTGACGGCGGCGGGGGTCGCGTTGAGGTTCTCGCCGGCGGCGGAGCCTTCGACGTGACCTTCAAGCCGCCAACTGACGGACTTGAGCTGACGGGTTCCGCCCATGTCGTCGAATTGGGGCAGCGCAATGTCAACGTTCCAGCTGGTGCGTTGCAACTCGACAGACGCGTCATGCGCCTCAAAGGCGCCGTGCGCAGTCGACGCGATCGCCAGTGCGGCGATTGAAACAACGAATGTCCGACTCATGACGTGTTTCTCCCTCGTACCCTCTTACTTCAACGCGGAGCCAACGGCGCATGTTCTGCGAGAACACGAGCCGCCAACCGGAGCCCCCCGGCGCCCGGTTGTGTGGTTCCTACTGTCTGTATGACGCGTAACGCCTGGGGTGGCAAGGGAAAATGGATCGCGCGGAGCGATTTAGAACTCGCGTGCGGATGGCGGATTGATTATTGGAATCGCGCGATCGTTATGCGGACTGCCGCTCCGTCGCAACTACCGAAGAGCTGCCTGCCAGTCCTTGATCACACGGAACGAGGAACTCTGGCCGGAGTTCTGCAACTTGATAAGCAGGAAGCGTGACGCGTCCGGCGTCATCGCGAAGTCGCGCACGTTGTCGAGTTCGAGAATCAAAGTGGGATCACCGACTTCCGGAGTTCCGGATGCGCCCAGCGCCACCGGGACGGCGTAGATCCCGTCTTCGCCTCGATAGAGGATCTCCTTGCCATCGGCGCGCCACCGAGGCTTGAATCCGAATCCCGGGGAGACGGGGATCTGAAGGCGCGGATTGTCGAAGGCGCCGAGGTAGAGTCGCGCCTCGCCCGGGTCATTCGCGACATAGAGAATCCACTTGCCGTCGGGCGAGAAGACGCCGCGTCTGAACTCTCCGGGTCCGTGTCGCCATCTCGATGACTCGCCGGTCTCCAGGTTCAGAATGCTCGTGCTCGTCACGCCCTGATCGAGTTGTGCGTAGAGGAGCCACTTGCCGTCACTGGAGACGTCAAATGGCCTGAAGGAGCCGTCGCCTTCGAGCAGGACGGTCGGTTCCTCGCTGCCGTCGGCGTTGATCTGATAGATCTTGTCTCCGCGGTAATAGATGATCTTCGAGTCATCGGCGGACCAGGTCGGCGAGGACTCGTTGTCAAACTCCTGCGTGAGAATGCGTTCATTCCCGCGCGCGAGATCGATGACGGAGATGTCGCCGGTCGTGAGGTCGCGCGTTCGATCGATGGCGAGCATCGTTCCGTCGTGCGAGATGCGCGGCGTCCAGAACTCGCCCGTGAAATTCGTCGCCGTCTCCTCGCCGGTCTCCCTGTCGACCCAGACCAACCGGTCATCCTCTGCAGTCGCCGCGCCGTCGAAGTAGGCGAGGTACTCGCCATCATCGGAGATCTCGAAGGGCGTGCGATTCGGGTACTCGACCTGCCAGACATCGGAGGCAATGCGAATTGGATCGCCTGAGACCTCGTGGGTATCCGGATCGAACGTCTGGGCATAGAGGCTTCCGGCGCGCCCGTAGACCAGGATGTTCGGCTCCACGAATCGGCCATTCGTTTCGGCGGCAAGGATGCGCTTCGCCTCGCCGGTGCTGATTGATCCGATGTAGAGACCGCTGCGCTCGACCTCATCGTCCTCGTTCATAAAGAGCATGTGTTCGCCATCGGGCATCATGTCCGGTGAGCCAACGAGGTCGTTGCCCGTCTCGGGGAAGAGATCGATGACAGGCTCGAGTTCTCCACCAAAGGCGCTCACCTTGACGACCGGTCCGCGGCCGTTGGCGATCACAAGTGTGTCGTCCTCGAGCCAGTGTCCGCCGGCGTAGTTGAAATTGAGAATGGCGACCATCTCCGGATTCCCGCCGCCGAGATCGACTTTCCAGATCTCCCGACCGCTTCGGGTAAACGCGATCGATTGTCCATCGGGAGACCACATTGGGCTGGCGCCGGCGCCGGCGTTCTCGACACGCGTCACTTCGCCTGTCGCGAGCGACCTGATGTAGATCCCCATAACGCCGTCCTTGTCGACGGCGCTGTATGCCAGACGTTCGCCATCGGGTGAGAAGCTGAATCCGGCGCGCTTGAAGATCTGGAGGCCATCCGGAGTGAGGAGGTCAAACGCCAGCGGTTCGTCTTCGGGCGCCGGGCGAAGCAGCAGCACAGCGCCGAGCGCGATGGCGGCGAGGGTCATGGCGCACGTGATCGCCCACGCGATTCCGGCGCTCTTCGTTTTTGTGATCTCCAGCGCGGACTCGTCATGCGCACCAGCGCCCTGGAGTTCGATGCGGGCGTCGCCGATGTCGCGGAGGCGAAGCGACTTGTCGCGCTGGAGGCAGCGCTCGATGACATAGCGGGCGGAGCGTGGGGTTTCAGCAGGAAGGCGCCCGAGATCGACGTCCTTATGGAGGATGGCGCCGATGGAGTCCGTCGCCGTCTCGCCGACGAATGGCGAGGCGCCGGTGAGGCACTCGTAGAGAAGGACGCCGAATGACCAGATGTCCGTGCGTTTGTCGACCTTGCGCCCGCGCGCCTGCTCGGGGCTCATGTACGGCGCGGTTCCGAGGATCGCGCCGGGCACAGTCGGGCTGTTGCGGGAATGCGGCGACGTCAGAGTCGCAATCTCGCTCGCGGACGAATTGCCGGTGGCGCCCTCGTCAGCGCGTGCAAGGCCGAAGTCGAGGATCTTGGCGTCGCCCTCGGAGTTGATCTTCACATTCGCCGGCTTGAGGTCGCGATGAATGACGCCCGCCTCGTGCGCCGCTTCGAGACCCGCCGCGATCTGAATGCAGACCTCCAGCGCCTCGTCGACCGGGACGGGTCCTCGATCGAGTCGCTCGGCCAGTGTCTCGCCGTCGACGTACTCCATGACGAGAAAACGCGCGCCGCCATCTTCTTCGACGCCGTGAATCCCTGCGACGTTCGGGTGATTCAGCGCGGCGAGCGACTTCGCCTCGCGTTCGAAGCGCGCAAGTCGATCGTGGTCGTCGGCAAAGTGCTCCGGAAGCGCCTTGATGGCCACCGGCCGGTCCAGGCGCGAATCCATCGCCTTGTAGACCACGCCCATGCCGCCCCGGCCCAACTCGGCCTGGACTGTAAATGGACCGATCTGCTGTGGCGCGGTGGACACGACCGAGAGAGTAGCACATACGATCACGAGTTCGTCGAGTTGGTGTAGGTCGGGATCGTGCTGGCCAGAGGGGTGGAGCCGAGTTCGCCCGCGCGCATGCAGTAGGATGTCGCCGCCATGACGCAGCTTCCCGAGCAACTCGGGCCTTACACGATCGATCGCGAGCTTGGACGCGGTGGTATGGGTGTTGTGTACCTCGGGCATGACACGCGCCTGGACCGGGCGGTGGCCATCAAGGCGCTGCCGGAGACTTTCGCGTCCGATCCTGATCGACTGGCGCGCTTCGAACGCGAGGCGCGCACGCTGGCTGCGTTGAACAATCCAAATGTCGCGGGGATTTTCGGCGTCGAAGAGTTCGAGGGTCGCAAGCATCTCGTGCTGGAGTACGTCGAAGGAGAGACGCTGGGCGACTGGCTGGATCGCGGGCCGCTGCCCGTGCACGATGCGCTGGAGATCGCGATCCAGATCGCCTCCGGGATCGAAGCGGCGCACGAGGCGGGCGTCATTCATCGCGACCTCAAACCCGCGAACATCAAGATCACACCGGACGGGCGCGCGAAGGTGCTGGATTTCGGGCTCGCGCGCAGTGAGACGATGACTTCGACTGGATCGTCGGTCAGTCAGCTTCCAACGATGACGAGCCCGTTGTCGCCGAACACGCCGACCATGGCCGGCGCCGTTCTCGGCACGGCGCCGTATATGAGCCCGGAGCAGGCGCGCGGGCGCACCGTTGATAAGCGCACGGACATCTGGTCCTTCGGCGTGCTGCTGTATGAGTGTCTGACGGGATCGAGCCCCTTCGTCGGCGAGACGGCGACGGACTCCATCGGCGCCATCCTCCATAAGGATGTCGATCTCGACCGGCTTCCCGCCGACACGCCGGAGCGGGCGCGCCATCTGATCGATCGCTGTCTGCAGCGCGACAAGCGCCAGCGGATTCAGGCGATCGGTGATGCGCGAATCGAGCTCGAGCAGGCGCTGGCGGCGCCGACGCGCGCGGGCGCCGTACGAACCGGGGCTTCCCCTGTTCGCTGGGCGCTCGTGCTGCTCGCGATCATCCTGGCGGGCGCCGCCGGGTTCTTCATCGAGCGCACGCTGGCGCCGTCCCCCGCTATCGAGGGGGCGCTGCATGTTTCGATTCCGATCGGAAGGAACACGCGTGTCGATGGCACCGGCGCTTTCGAGTTCTCGCCGACGAGCCGGACGATCGCATATGTCGCAATCGATCCGGAGGATGATTCGCCCACGGCGACGACTGCGATCTTCGTGCGGGATCTCAGCGAGCCAAGTGCGCGGCGTCTCGCTGGGACCGAGGATGTTCACTACCTGCGGTTTTCTCCTGATGGCACGCAACTCGCATTCGTCTGGTTCGATCCCGAATCCGATCGTGAAGAGGTTCGGCGCGTCAGTGTCGATGGCGGACCGGCGCTGACGGTCTATGTCGATCGCACCGGCGGCGAATACAGCATGGCCGAGGCCCCGCTGTGGCTCTCGGACGAGGAGATCGTCGCCTTCAGCCAGGATCGAACGACGCTGTCTCGCGTTTCGATCGCCACCGGTGCGTTCACCGAGTTCGCGACGATTCCGCATGACGATGGCTGGGTCGACAACGGCGCGCCGGCGCGACTCGATGAGACCTCGATCCTGATGAGTCGGGCCAGACTGTCACAGGACGACTTCAGCTGGACGCTCTTCCGCGTTGACCTGGCGACGGGCGAGCTCACCAAAGTTCTCGATGACGCAGTCTCCGCGCAAGTGCTGCCGAGCGGGCGCCTCGTCTTCCTCAGGCGGAGAACTCTGTGCGCAGCGCCGTTTGATATCGGCAGCGCCACGGTGACCGGCCCCGTCACGCCACTGATCTCGGGTGTGCTCTCTAACCGGTCGTACTCGCTCTCGCCTCGAGGCGACCTCCTCGTTGCGCGCGGCTCGGACGATGTCTTGAACGCGCCGATCGTCGCGATTGATCGCGAAGGCGAGCAGACCGTGCTTTCAAGGACGGACCGGGACTTCAACGGCTCGCTCTCGTTGTCTGCCGACGGCCGGTTGCTGGCCCTCTCGGTCCTGCAGACCGCGGGTCCGCCGGAGGTGCACACGGTCGATCTCGAGACGGGGTTCGTGCGCCCGGTGTATCCATCGGGCAGGGTGACGATCGCGGAGGACTGGCTGCCAGATGGGCGTCTGTCATTCCTGAACTGGTTCAACACGGCGCATGGGGAGATCGTGCTCATTGATCCCGCGACCGAGTCGAGCGCATTCACGCCGCTCCCTGAGCCCGACGGCAAGGGCATGCAGGACGCTCCGACGTTCACGCCGGATTCCCGCTACATGATCTTCGAGTATGAGACGCACGACGAGAGTCTGATGAACGGCATCTACATGGTTGATCTGGAGGCGGAGGATATCCCAGCGTCGCTTGTCCCGATCGTCGCAACCAGCGCATTGGAGCGCGCGCCGAGTCTGTCTCCCAACGGCGCCCTGCTTGCATACACCACCGATGCGTCCGGCAAGGAGCAGGTCGTGCTGGAGCCCTTCTCCGCCGAGAGTCCTGAAGCGCCGGGGCGGGTGTATCCGGTCTCATTCGACGGCGGCAGCCGTCTCTTGTGGGGGCCAGACGGAACTGAGCTTTTCTTTGTCGATCCTGAGCGGATCAATCTCATGAGCGTGAGCATCACGACGGAGCCGTCGCTCTCAATTTCGCCGCCGCGCGTCGTGCTCACGCGGGAACAGGCGACGCCGCGCGAAAGCTGGGGCGACCGACCGTTCGAGATCACGCCGGATGGCGAGCGCTTCATCTACGTCCGCGACACGGGGAATCAGTCGTCGCCGATGACGCTGGATCTGATTCTGGATTGGTTCGAGGAGCATCCGGAGTTCAAGTGACTCCGGATCGTGACTAGTTCCACGCGCTGATCAGCATTGCAAGATCGATCGCTCCAACGACGCCGTCGCCGTCGAAGTCCGCGTCTCCGGATGTTCCCCATTGCGAGAGGAGTATGGCGAGATCGACGGCGCTTGTTGATCCATCACAGTTCAGGTCTGTCACGTCGCAGATCGGGCAGCCTTCATATCGAGCGAACCTGGACGCCGGTTTCTGATCTGCGAACACGAATCGTCCCCCTGCGTACAGCGCCGCGCCGCTCGCGGATTGAGTCACAGCGATCGACTTGACATACACCTCTTCCAGGCCAGCTGGTTGGATTCCGAAGTCGAGTACACCCCATTGCGAGCCATTCCAACTTGCGACCCGCTGTGCAGAGACACCACCAATCTCATCGAACTCGCCAGCGACATGGAGCTTCGGGCCCGCGCCGTCGTCGAAGACCGCCAGATCGAAGCAGCGTTCAGTCGAGCCGACTGGAGTCAGCGGCGCCCAAGCCGCACCATTCCAGCGCGCGATGCGCATTGCATCGATCCCACCGATGGCGTCGAACTCGCCGGCCGCATAGACGCAGGGGCCGCTCCCGTCGTCGTAGCTCTCGAGATCATGGATCAATGATGCGGTCACGCCACCTTCGAGCATGTCCCATTGCAGACCATCCCAGCGCGCGATTCCCAGACCGGGCTGTCCTCCCGCGGCAAAGAACTGCCCACGCACCCAGAGCGCTTGGCCGTTGGCGTCATCGAGCACATCGAGATGCGTCACCGGCAAGTTGACGCCGCCCCCCACTTCGAACCAGTTGAATCCATCCCATTTTGCGAGATTCATGGCCGATACACCATCTGCCGAAGGAAAGAGTCCGCCGACATGCAGCGCCGGGCCAGCTCCATCGTCGAAGACGACCATGTCATTAATGAACGATCCAAGCGGGCCGGAGCCGGGCCCGGCAAGCGAAGACCACGCAACACCATTCCATCGCGCGATGAGGCTGACGAACTCTCCGCCGGCGTCGATGAACTCGCCGCCGACATAGAGGGCGCTGCCGGTCCCGTCATCGAACACGGCAAGCGCGTGCACGGCGGCGTTCACGCCGCCATCCATCACGTCCCATGCGCCGTCGCTCCAACATGCGATGTTGCCAGCCGGCAATCCTCCGATCTCCGTGAACTCTCCGGCGACGTAGATCTTCGGGCCTGTTCCATCGTCGAACGTCGCCACGGCCTCAATGGACCCACCCGACGTAAGTCCGCCGTCGAGCGTGGACCATTCCTCTCCATCGAAGAGCGCAAGGTCCTTCGTCTCTTTCGCTGGTCCGACGGCGTCGAAGTCGCCGAACGCAAGCACCTGCGGACCATCCTCTGTCTGAACTGCGGTCAGAGACTCGATGAAGCCGTCGACGCCGCGGCCCTGGGCATGAAACCACGCTTCGCCGTCCCATCTTGCGATCTCGCCGGCCTTGAAACCGCTGGCGCTGCTGAATGATCCACCGGCATAGAGATCGCTTCCCAGACCATCATCGAAGACCTGCAGCGTCATGACGGAATCGTCTATTCCTTCATCGAGCGCACTCCAGGCCTGTCCATCCCATCGCGCGAGATGGTTGACGACTGCGCCGCCCGCGTGCGTGAAAGAGCCGGCGACGTAGAGGTCAGCACCGAAGCCGTCGTCATAGACGACCAGGTCGAAAACGCCCTGTGCGAGTCCCCCGCCCACCGAACTCCATTGCTGGCCATCCCAAGATGCGATTCGGTTGGCCTCGACATCGTCGGCCATTGTGAAGACCCCGCCGACGTAGAGATCGGGCCCGTCTCCATCGTCGAACACGCATAGCGCGCTCGCACTTGAGTTCAGACCCTGTCCAAGCGGCAACCAGTCCTCTCCGTCCCACCGCGCGATATTGTCTGCTCCAAGCGTCCCGACAGACTCGAACTCGCCGACCGCGAAGAGAGCGGCGCCCGTTCCATCATCGAAGATCGCGAGGTCATGAATCGGACCGTTGAACTGGGAACCGATGGGGATCCAGGCATCGCCATCCCACCTGGCTACGAAACCGATGCCGTCAGGACCATACGTGAAACTCACTCCTCCAGCGGCATAGAGGACCGGTCCGTCACCAGAATCATGGACAACAATCGTATAAACGCGCGCGGGGAGCCCCTCACCCATAGTGCTCCATGATTCTCCGTCCCAGCGCGCAACATTCGACGCAGGGATCCCCCCCGCGAGTTCGAACTCGCCTCCCGCGCAGAGGAAAGCTCCATCATCATCACTCGATGAGGCCATCGCCCAGACGATCCCCTCGATGCCAACGCCGACTGCGGTCCAGTAGCGACCGTCGAATCTCGCAATATGCTCGACAGGACCGTTGATCGCGCGATCAAACCCCCCACAGGCAAAGAGCGATGGACCGGTCCCGTCATCGAAGACCTCAAGATCAACGACGGTCCCGTTAAACCCACTTATTGCGATGTGAGGCGACCTCACGATGTACTCGAATCCGTCGGCCCACTCCGGATCACACGTCTGCCCAGTCGCCGCGCACGTACACATGATCGCGATGGGCACGCAGATCAGAGATCGGAGTGTCGGAGCGCGCATCAAGCGCCCCATTCGCTCAGGAGCATCGCGAGATCAAGCGCGTTGACTACGCCGTCTCCGTCGAGATCAGCGTCAACATTCTCGCCCCAGAGGGACAAGAGAATCGCGAGATCAACGGCGCCGATGTCGCCATCACAGTTCAGATCGGCAGCTGCGCACGGCGGGCATGCATTCCATCTGGCGAAGTTCGAGGCGAGGGGTGTTCCTGAGAAGTCGAAGTCGCCTCCGACATAGAGCCCGGAGGAGTCGGCGGTCTCGAGCACCTCCATGTCCATGGCGACAGCATTGGCGGTGGTGAAGCGCCTGAGGCCCAGACCGAGGACGCTCCATTCCGCACCATCCCAGCGCACGATGTTCTTCGCCGCGAGGCCCTCCGCCTCATTGAATGTTCCGCCGATGAAAAGCGCAGGGCCGCGTCCGTCGTCGAAGACGGCCAGCGAGTACACGTCACGATCAATGCCAATCTGTCCGACGCCAGTCCATGACACGCCGTCCCAGCGCGCGAGCGGTCCGGTCGCGACGCCGCCGATGCCGCTGAACGTGCCTCCAGCGAAGAGGGCGAGTCCATCGCCGTCATCGAAGCACTGAAAATCCAGGATCTGGCCAAAACTCGGGCCGCCATTGCAGGTCTCCCAGTTCTCGCCATCCCACTTGGTGAGACGAGAGCACGGCTGTCCATCGATCATGTTGAACTCGCCGCGCAACCAGAGCTCGGGCCCGAACCCGCAGTCAATGACGTCAAGGTGTGTGACTTCACCATTTGGACCGCCATCGATCGACGCCCACTCTTCGCCATCCCAGAGCGCGAGATACGGAATAAGCTGGCCGCCCGCGGACTCAAAGTCGCCGCCGACGACGAGATACGACTGCGACCCAAATTCATAGACAGCGAGCGCGTTGACCTCGCTCCCTCCAAGGCCTCCTCCGAGTTGACCGAGCGGTGTCCATGTCGCGCCATCCCACCGCGCGATTCGATTCACGACGACGCCGCCGGCATCGTTGAAGTCGCACGCGACATACAGCGCCGGTCCCGTGCCATCGTCGTACACGGCCATCGCATTGACCGGCTGGTTCACACCCGTCGCGAGCGCGTTCCAGGCGGCGCCGTCCCACCGGGCGATATTCCGAACGATCTTGCCACCGATGCTCTCGAATGCGCCGGCAACGTAGAGCGCCGGCCCTGCGCCGCTATCAAAAACCTCCACGGCGTGAATCGTCCCGAAGTTGTCGATCCCGCCGGCAAGCGGATCCCATTGTTCGCCATCGAAGAGCGCGACGCCCTTGGCGTTGTGACCGAGGCCGACACGATCGAACAGGCCTGTGGCCACAAGCGCCGGTCCGTCTTCGAGGTGGACAATGTGGAGGCTATTGACGGTGTCGTCGACCCCTCGGCCCTGGGCCTCGAACCAGCGCGTCCCATCCCAGCGCGTGAGGCGCCCGATAGGCCCGTTATCGACGGCTCTGAAGGCGCCGCAGGCGTACAGCGCCATCCCGTCACCTGCATCGAAGGGTGTGAAGTCGATCGGACTCGAGTTGAGCCCATCACCGAGCGGCGCCCATTCCTCACCGTTCCATCGCGCAACGGTCCTGGCGCTCACACCGCCGGCCTGCGTGAACGACCCTCCCACGATAAGTGCGGTCCCGGTTCCATCGTCATAACTCTCGAGTGCGAAGACGTCGCCGGCACAACCATCGCCAAGCGGACTCCATGAGACACCGTCCCACTTCGCAACATGATTCGCGACAGCGGCGCCAGCGGCGATGAACCGACCACCTGCATAGAGCGCGTCACCGTCGCCATCATCGAAGACCGCGAGCGCCTCGACGCGCTCATTTGTACCGGTATTGAGTGAACTCCATTCGGCGCCGTCCCACTTGGCGATATGGCGTGCGGTCACCTGTCCCGCTTGACTGAACTCGCCCGCTACATAGAGCGCCGAACCGTCGCCGACATCGCAGACAGCCATTGCGGACACCTTGTCGTCGAGTCCCTCCCCGAGAGGCGACCAAGATTCGCCGTCCCATCGCGCGACGTAGTACGCCTTCTCCGTTCCTGCGATTTTGAAGTGGCCGCCGGCGTACAGCGCCGGGCCGGAGCCATCATCGAAGACAACAAGAGCGTCGACTTTATTGTTCAGCCCTTCGCCCAGCGCCGACCAAGCCGCGCCATCCCATTTCGCTATTCGAGTCGCCTGGATGATCCCTGCGGCGGTGAATCCCCCTGCAACGTAGAGGGCGTCCCCACCTCCGTCGTCGAAGACCGCCATCGCGTGTGCGGCCCCGTTGAGACCGGCGCCCAGCGCACTCCACGCCGCGCCGTCCCATCGCGCCACATCAATCGCGAGGGCGCCGCCGGCTTCATCGAATGAGCCGCAGGCATAGAGCGCCGGGCCGGTCCCGTCGTCGAAGACAACAGAATCGAACACCGCGCCGTCTGGCCCTGGCATGCCGACTGCGGGGAGGTGGACATCGAACCCGAAATCGTCGTCCCAGGCGGCCTCGCACACCTGAGCCCGGACTTCGGCTCCCGACAGCAGCGCCGGCAGCGCAATCAGGAAGGACAGCGCGCGCGATCTGAACCAGTTCGACTGGAGCCGAACGATCTTCTCAAACGCCGAGAGCCGTGTTTTTCGTCCTCGCATGCGATGCGCCACCGGAATCAAGCTCAGAACCTCCAGATCGCGATTATCGTGCGAACATCTACCGATGGCGAGCGATTTCTTTTCGAAGACTCGTGACCTGCGTGAGCGCACAAAAAATCGCCCGAGCGCCTGAATGGCGCTCGGGCGT